>CP067346.1:2555000-3925358 GCA_021561035.1 Clostridioides sp. ES-S-0054-01 | reverse complement strand
AATATAAACCTCCGAACAGAATAATTAATATTTTCCACAAAGTTATTAACAGAAAAGCAAAAATATATATAAATTTTACAGAATAACTAAATTTATGGATAATGGTGTTGATAAATTAATAATAGTATAAATTATTAAAAAAATATGAAAAGATATAAACAATATGTAGATAAAGTTATAAATAACATAAACATACAATAAATGGTGATTATAACTAGAGTATTGTCAGTAATCTTAAAAGTTATACACAAAACTATCCACAAGCTGTGAATAATTTCTAATAAGTTGATAATATTTATGCACATTATCAACAAGTATATTTATAATATCAAAATATATGTCAAACTTCAATGATTTATAACTAATTTATCCACAATATTAACTAATTGTTGATAAAAATATAAACATGTTAAAATTACTTTATTTGTGTATATAATTGAAAAAAATAATTTAGAATAAAATTAAATAGATTTTTACTAGTATTTTCAATAAAAAAAATACATAATATATATATGGTAGATTTTGTGATATAAGCGTCCCAAAAA
Source organism: Clostridioides sp. ES-S-0054-01 (assembly GCA_021561035.1). Lineage (NCBI taxonomy): Bacteria > Bacillati > Bacillota > Clostridia > Peptostreptococcales > Peptostreptococcaceae > Clostridioides > Clostridioides sp. ES-S-0054-01. The sequence goes on along the minus strand of CP067346.1, from coordinate 3,924,813 downwards.
CTCGTTGACAACAGTAGTAAAAGTATTTATAATTATATGTGTTATGTTTACTTTGAGGGTAAAGTTATTATTTTTATAAACGGAAAATAAAATCTGAAAGGCGGTGCAAAATAATGAGTAAAAGAACTTATCAACCAAAAAAGAGACAAAGAAGTAAAGAACATGGTTTCAGAAAAAGAATGAAGACGTCTAACGGAAGAAACGTGTTAAAGAGAAGAAGAGCTAAAGGAAGAAATAGATTAACTCATTAATTACAAAAGGGCCGCTGCAAAGGTGGCCTTTTTGTGTAAATAATTACAATTCATAGCTGTGTTTATGGAGGTTAACTATGGACTTTAATAGGACTAAAGGGTTGAAAAAAGACTCTGATTTTAGAAAAGTATATAAACACGGCAAATCTTTTGCAAATAAATATTTAGTAATATATATACTTAAAAATAAATCAGATTATAGTAGAGTAGGCATTTCTGTTTCAAAAAAAGTAGGAAAAGCCATCACTAGAAATAGAGTAAGAAGACTAATAAAAGAGGCCTATAGATTAAATATTGATGAAAAAATTAAGCCTGGATATGATATAGTATTTATAGCAAGAGTATCTAGTAAGGATGCTACTTTTAAAGTTATAGACAAGTCTATAAAAAATTTAGTTAAAAGAACGGATATTTCTATTTAATTGTACGCTATAAATATGGAGGTTAATGACTTTGAATAAAATAATTTATATATTAAAGGAAATAAGTAAGTATTTATCGAATTTATGTATTTATTTAGTGAGATTTTATCAAAAGTATATATCTCCCTTAAAGGGACCTACCTGTAGATTTTATCCAACTTGCTCACAATATTCAATAGAGGCGTTTAAGAAATATGGATTTATAAAAGGTATGTATTTAACAATAAGAAGACTTTTAAAATGTCATCCTTTTCATCCAGGAGGTTACGACCCTCTAAAATAAAAGAGAGTAACTATTAGGAGGTATAAAAAAATTGAATATAATAGGAAATTTCTTAGGATTAATTCTTAAGGTAATATTTGAATTTGTTAACCATTATGGTATTTCTATAATACTTTTTACTATACTTGTAAAGATTATTTTATTACCATTAACAGTTAAGCAGACTAAGTCAACAAAGGCAATGCAAGATATACAACCTCGTATAAAAGAGATACAAGAAAAATATAAAAATAAGCCAGAAAAACAAAATGAAGAAATTGTTAAGTTATATGGAGAAGCTAAAATTAATCCACTATCTGGTTGTTTACCTTTATTAATACAGTTTCCTATATTAATAGGATTATTTAGCGTTTTGAGAGAACCAGTTGCTCATGGCGTTTTTGCAAATCAAGCTGCATTTTTAGCAGCTGACAATGGGTTTTTATGGATAAAAAGCTTAACAGCACCAGATTATATATTAGCAGTATTTTCAGGAGCAAGTGCATATGTTATGCAAAAAGTAATGACTCCAAAAGATCAATTACAGGGCTCTATGAAAGTAATGACATATGTAATGGCAGGTATGTCTTTCTATTGGGGATTTATATTCCCAGCTGGACTTACATTGTACTGGACAGTAAGTAACTTATTCTCAATAGCTCAATATTACTTAATAATGAATCCTTTAAAAGCTAAGCTGGCTGCTAACTCTAAGGAGGAAAAAGTTAATGAGAAAAAGCCTAAAATTAATAAAAAGTAAAAGTAAGGAAGAAGCTATAAGTAAAGCTATAGCAGAGTTAAATTTAAAAGCAGAGGATATAGAAGTAGAAATACTTGAAAATCCAAGCAAAGGATTTTTAGGTTTTATAGGTGCTAAAGATGGCACTTATGAAATTTTTGTTATCGAGAGGGAATTAGATGTAGCTAAAAATTTTATAGAGGTAATGTTGAAAAATGCAAATATTGATGCCAAAGTCAATGTATCTCAAAAAGATAATTTAATCATGGTTGATATTGAAGGCAAAGAAGCTGCAAGTTTAATTGGTAGAAGAGGGGAAACTTTAGATTCTATTCAATTTTTGACTGGATTAGCTCTTAATAAAATAAATAAAGATTCTCATACAAGAGTACTTGTAGATATAGAAAACTATAGGTCAAAACGAGAAGAATCTTTAATAAGATATGCTAATAAAGTTGCTAGAGAAGTAGCGAAAACAAGAAAAACTAAAAAATTAGATTATATGAATCCGTATGAGAGAAGAATAATACATTCAGCTCTTCAAAACGACAAGTATGTAATTACATATAGTGAAGGAACTGATCCATATAGAAGATTAGTAATTGAGTGTAAAAGATAAAATCAACCTCCTAAACATTAGGGGGTTTTATTTTTTAATCTTATTAAATTATTATGATTGGTTAAATATAAACCTATATGTAAAAAATTATAAATTAAGAGGTGATAAATTTGTTTATAGATGATACAATTGCAGCAATAGCTACAGCACCTGGAGAAGGTGGTATAGGTATACTTAGAATAAGTGGAGAAAAAGCTTTGAAGGTTGCAGAAGAAATCTTTAAGTCTATATCAGGAAAGAGTATTGAAGAATACAATAAGAGAACATTAATATATGGAAATATAGTAGATGATGAGAATATAATTGATGAAGTTTTATTGGCATATATGAAAGGTCCAAACTCATATACAGGAGAAGACGTTATAGAAATCAATTGTCATGGTGGATTTATTTCAGTGAAGAAAATCTTAGAACTAATATTATCAAAAGATGTTAGGCTAGCAGAGGCTGGTGAGTTCACTAAAAGAGCATTTTTAAATGGAAGAATAGATTTATCTCAAGCAGAGGCTGTGATTGATGTTATAAAAGCCAAAACTGACATAGCTCATGAAGTTGCTCAAAATCAATTAGAGGGGTCTTTATCAAAAAAGATAAGAGAATTGAGAGATAAAGTCACTGAGATATTAGCTCATGTAGAAGTTGCTATAGATTATCCTGAGGAAGATATTGAACATATAACGTATCAAACTCTTAAAGAAAAAACTGATGAACTTAAAAAAGAAATTAAAAAATTATATGATACAGCTGAAAGTGGAAAAATACTTAGAGAAGGTTTAAAGACAGTAATTGTTGGGAAACCAAATGTAGGTAAATCTTCACTGCTTAACTCTATTTTAGGAGAGAATAGAGCAATAGTTACTGATATACCAGGAACTACTAGAGATGTTATAGAAGAGTTTGTAAATATAAAAGGTATACCTTTAAAAATTGTTGATACAGCAGGTATAAGAGATACTGACGATATCGTTGAAAAAATAGGTGTTGAAAAGTCTAAAGAATCATTTACTAGTGCAGATTTGATTATAATGGTTTTAGATTCATCTAGAAAGTTGTCAGAAGAAGATATAGAGATATTAGAAAAGCTTAAGAATAAACAAACAATAGTGCTGTTAAATAAGAGTGATTTGAAACAGGAGATTGAAGAAGAAAAAATACTTAAATATGTAGAAAATAATAGTATAATAAAAATATCAGCTTTACAGCAAGAAGGAATAGAAGAATTACAAGATAAAATAGAGTCTATGGTATATAAAGGCAGTATTAAAAATAATTCTAGTTTAGTAGTAACAAATTCAAGACATAAAGATGCACTTAGTAAAGCATATAAATCTGCAACAGATGCTTTAATTGCTTTGGAACAAAGTATGCCATTTGACTTTGTAGAAGTTGATTTAAAAAATATATGGGACTATCTTGGATATATTAATGGTGATACAGTAACAGAGGATTTACTAGATAATATATTCCACAACTTCTGTATTGGTAAGTAATGTAAAAAAGTAAATTTGTTTTTTATTATAGAGATTTAAAAAAATTCACAGTGTTTCTCATGAAACATTAATTTTAAAAAGAAAGGAATTATAAATGATAAAGTTTGAAGCAGGAAAATATGATGTGATAGTGGTCGGAGCAGGACATGCTGGATGTGAAGCTGCTTTGGCTACTGCAAGAATGGGATATAAAACTTTGATAATAACAATGTCTTTGGATTCTATAGCATTAATGCCTTGCAATCCATCTATTGGTGGAACTGGTAAAGGTCAATTAGTTAAAGAGATAGACGCCTTAGGTGGTCAAATGGGATTGAATATAGACAAGACATATATACAAAGTAGAATGTTAAATACTGCCAAAGGTCCAGCAGTTCACTCTTTAAGAGCACAAGCAGATAAATTTAAATATCATGAAGAAATGAAAAAAACATTAGAAGATGAACCAAATCTTGATATAGCTATGGATGAAGTTGTAGAAATACTGCATGAAGGAAATGTTGTAATAGGAGTTGGAACTAAACTAGGATGTTCATTTAAATCTAAAGCTGTAATATTGGCTACTGGAGTTTATCTGAATTCAAAAATATACATGGGTGAGGTCTCATTTTATGAAGGGCCTAATGCATTGGGATATGCAAAATACCTTACAGATAGCTTAGTTGAGCTTGGTCTTAGAATGAGAAGATTTAAGACAGGAACTCCAGCAAGAGTTCATAGAGATAGTATAGACTTCTCTGTAATGTCTTTACAAGAAGGAGATGAAAAAGTAACTCCTTTCTCATTTATGAATGAAAATATAGAGAAAGAGCAAGAGCCTTGTTATTTAACAAGAACTACAGAAGATACTCAAAAAGTTATAATGGATAATTTAAAAAGGTCTGCTATGTATAGTGGAGTGATAGAGAGCACTGGCCCAAGATATTGTCCTTCTATAGAAGATAAAGTAGTAAGATTTAGTGATAAAACATCACATCAATTATTTATAGAACCAGAAGGGTTAAATACTAAGGAAATGTATATACAAGGAATTTCAACTAGTTTACCTTTTGAAGTTCAATTAGATATGTACAAAACTATAAAAGGGCTTGAAAATTGTAAGATAATGAGACCTGCATATGCTATTGAATATGATTGTGTTGACCCAACACAACTAAAAATAAGCTTGGAAATAAAGGGAGTTGAGAATTTATTTAGTGCAGGACAGTTTAATGGGACTTCTGGATATGAAGAAGCAGCAGCTCAAGGGCTTATGGCTGGTATAAATGCAGTTAGAAAGATAGAAGGAAAAGAGCCTTTTGTATTAGACCGTTCAGAAGCATATATAGGTGTTTTATTAGATGACCTTGTTACTAAAGGGACTAACGAACCTTACAGAATGATGACATCAAGAGCAGAATATCGACTATATTTAAGACAAGATAATGCAGATATGAGATTAACTCAAAAAGGTTATGATATAGGGTTAGTTAAAAAAGATAGATATGAAAGATTCATAAATAAAAAGGCTGCTGTAGAGAAAGAATTTGAAAGATTAAAAAATGAAAGAGTTACACCAAAAGAAGTAAATAGTCTGCTAGAAGAAAAGGGAGCAACCCCAATAAAGGTTGGAATATCTCTATATGAATTTTTAAAGAGACCAGAGGTTACTTACGAATTGCTTGAAGAATTAGGAAAAGGTGCTGGTGAAGATGTTTCAAGAGAAGTTAAAGAGCAATGTGTAATAATAACTAAATATGAAGGTTATATAGAAAAACAATTGAAACAAATAGACCAATTTAAAAAACTTGAGAATAAAAAGCTGGACGAGAAAATAAATTATTCATCTATAGAAGGTCTTAGATTAGAGGCTAGACAGAAATTGGACGATATAAAACCTATTTCAATAGGTCAAGCATCTCGTATATCTGGTGTTTCCCCAGCTGATATATCAGTTTTGCTTGTATACCTAGAGCAAGCCAGAAGAACCAGAGGTGGAAAAAGTGAATAATATAGAACTTCTGAAAAATGGAATTGAAAGTTTTAATATAGATACGAATGATAGTATGCTAGAAAAATTTAAAATCTATAGAGAGATATTAGTTGACTGGAATAAAAAGATGAATCTTACTGGAATAGAGGATGAAAAAGAAGTATATATAAAGCATTTTTTAGATTCTATTTCAGCTGTAAAAAATGGGTATATAAAAAATGGTATATCTATAATAGATGTTGGTACAGGTGCTGGTTTTCCTGGAATACCATTGAGAATATGTATGGATAGTTTAGAACTTACTTTGTTGGATTCTTTAAATAAAAGAATAAACTTTTTAGAGGAAGTCAGTAGAGAATTAGAGTTAGATAATATCACATTTATACATGGAAGAGCTGAAGATTTTGGTAAAAATGAAAACTATAGAGAAAAGTATGATGTTGCTACAGCAAGAGCTGTTGCTGGATTACCAATTCTTATGGAATTTTGTGTACCATTTGTAAAAGTTGGAGGATATTTTATTTGTTTGAAAGGTCCAAATGCTAATTTAGAATTAGAAGAATCACAAAAAGCTATTGACGTTTTAGGATTGGAGTTTATTGAAAAAATAGATGTAGAATTACCAGAGATAGATTTAAATCATAATATATTAGTTTTTAAAAAAATAAAGGAAACACCAGTTAAGTACCCTAGAAAAGCTGGTAAACCGGCTAAAAATCCTATTAAGTAATTGAAAAATTATTAGAGGTAAGCTTAATTATTTCTCAGGAAATAATTAAGTCTACCTCAAAAAAAACAAAAATAAAGGAATTATTAAAGTAGATGCAGAAATAAATTTGTATGTACATATAGAGAACAAAAATAATTTATATCTAAAATAAGAGAGGTATGTTATGGAAGATAAAAGAGTTATGGAGATACCTATAGAAGATGTAGTTCCAAATCCATATCAACCAAGAAAAATATTTTCACAAGTTTCATTGGAGGAATTGAGCAATTCTATAAAGGTATATGGTATAATTCAACCTATAACAGTTAGAGCAAAAGGTGGAAAATATGAGCTAATTGCAGGAGAAAGAAGATTAAGAGCAGCTAAATTAGCAGAGCTTAAAACTATACCAGCAATTATAAATAATATGAACGATGAATCTTCTGCTGTTCTAGCGTTATTAGAAAATTTGCAACGAGAAGACTTAAATTTCATTGAAGAAGCAATCGGTTATGAAAACTTAATAAAAGAACATGCTTTTACTCAACAGCAATTAGCGGAAAAATTGGGCAAAAATCAATCTACTGTAGCAAATAAGCTTAGAATATTAAAGCTTCCAAACGATATAAAAATGAAGCTGATAGAGAATAATTTAACAGAAAGGCATGCTAGAGCATTTCTTAAACTACCAAGTGAAGATTTAATGCAAAGTGTACTGGACAAAGTTATAAAAAATGAATTGACTGTTAAAAAAACAGAAAAATTGATACAAGATATATTAGAAGAAGCTAAAGTTCAAGAAGAGCCTGATAAAAAACAGAATATAAAGGGTGCTATGAGTATAAGAATTTACATAAATACTATAAAGCAGGCCTTTGATGCTATATCAAATACAGGAATTGATGCTAAGTATAATGAAATAGATAAGGGAGATTATATGGAGGTTGTTGTAAAAATCCCTAAAAAATAGAGATTACTGCTTATCAGTAATCTTTTTTTGTAATATAAGCCTTGTAATATAAATTGATTTATAGACATTATTTATAATTAAAAAACACCTATTCAACATTTAAAATTAATTTAATTCTTAAAGGGGGGAACATCATGGGCAAAGTTATAGCTGTATTCAATCAAAAGGGTGGAGTCGGGAAAACTACAACAAATGTAAATTTAAGTGCTAGTTTAGGAACTTTAGGAAAGAAAATATTAGTATTAGATTTAGACCCACAAGGAAATACAACCAGTGGATATGGTATTAATAAAAATGAAGTAGAAAATACAATCTATGAAATTATGTTAGATGGGTTACATATTAAAGAAGCAATAATAAGTACTGAATTTGAAAATGTGGATGTAGTTCCATCAGCTACTGAACTATCAGGTGCAGAGATAGAGCTTACATCTAAAACTAACAGAGAGTATATTTTAAAAAATTCCATAAAAGCAGTAATAGATGAATATGATTATATATTTTTAGATTGTCCACCCTCACTTGGGATGCTTACAATAAATTGTTTAACTGCTGTAGATAGTGTTTTAATTCCAATACAATGTGAATATTATGCTTTAGAAGGTGTTAGTCAATTGATGGAGACTATAAATTTAGTAAAATCAAGATTAAATGCTGACATAGAGATTCAAGGCGTTGTTTTAAGTATGTTTGATGGAAGAGCTAATCTATCAATACAAGTAGTTGAAGAAGTTAAGAAATACTTTAAAGGAAGTGTATATACAACTCTAATTCCAAGAAATGTAAGACTTGCAGAAGCTCCAAGTCATGGGAAACCTGTAATTTATTATGATAAAAGATGTAGAGGGTCTGTAGCTTATTTGGAACTAGCAGAAGAATTTATAGATTTAGAAGAGGAGGAATGGTAGTATGGAAAATAAGTCTAGAAGAAGTAATAGATTAGGTAGAGGTCTTAGTGCGTTGATACCAGAAATTAAAGGAGAAACTTCAGAAAAAGAAATAGTCAACATAGATATAGACAAAATATATCCAAACGAAGTTCAACCTAGAAAACAGTTTGATGAAGAAAAGATAAAAGTACTTTCTGATTCTATAAAAAATTATGGTGTTTTACAACCGATAGTGGTTAAAATGGATGAAAATGATAAATATATGATAATAGCTGGAGAAAGAAGATTTAGAGCATCAAAACTTGCAAATAAAAATCAAATACCTGCTATAATTAAAGATATAGATATGAAAGATGTAATGGAGATAGCCTTAATTGAAAACTTACAGAGGGAAGATTTAAACTCAATAGAAGAGGCTCTAGCATATAAGAGTTTAATAGAGCATTACAATGTAACTCAAGAAGAAATATCAGAAGCCGTTGGTAAAAGTAGACCTCATATAACTAATACACTAAGACTTTTAAACCTTGGACAAGATGTCATAGAGATGATAGATAGTGGTAGAATTACGGCAGGTCATGGAAAGGCTTTATTAAGGATTGTAGATAAAGATTTACAATTACAAATAGCAAAAAAAATAGAAGAAGAAGAACTTTCTGTAAGAGAAGTCGAAAATATAGCTAAAAAGATATCTGAAAATAAAGAAGAAGTACCAAAAAAATCTAAGCCTAAAGATGTATTTATATTAGACGTAGAAGATAAACTTAGAAATATCTTTGGAACAAAAGTGAATATTTCCAAAGGAAAGAAAAAAGGTAAAATAGAGATAGAATACTATAATGATGACGACTTAAACAGTATTGTATCAATGCTTCTTGAATAGAACAAAAATATAAAACAGAGAGGAATATTGTTATGATTTATTTAGATAATGCTGCAACTACGTATCCAAAACCTGAAAGAGTGTATGATGCTGTTTTAGATTGTATGAAAAACTATTGTGCAAATCCAGGTAGAGCAGGGCATAAACTTGCTATGAGAGCTGCTAGGGAAATATATGATGCAAGAGAGAATATAGCTAAGTTGTTCAATGTTAGTAATCCTATGAATATAGTATTTACATCTAATGCAACAGATTCTCTAAATTTAGCAATAAAAGGTGTATTACAAGAAGGAGACCACGTAATAACAACGTCTATGGAGCATAATTCAGTAATAAGACCTATAAAAGCATTGGAAAAAAAAGGTGTTGAGAATACTGTAGTAAAATGCGACTATGAGGGTTTTCTAGATTATGAAGACTTAGAAAAATCAATAAAAAAGAATACTAAATTGATTGTAACAACACATGCATCTAATGTATGTGGAACTTTAATCGATATAAAAAAGGTTGGAGAAATAGCTAAAAAACATAAGATACTGTTTTTAGTAGATGCATCACAAACAGCAGGTGTTTATGATATAGATGTAAATGAATGTAATATAGATATGTTGGCAATGCCAGGTCATAAATGCTTATTTGGGCCTCAAGGAACAGGTATATTATATGTAAGAGAAGGACTAAATTTAAATATCTTAAAAGAAGGTGGAACAGGTAGTAAATCAGAAGAAATGATTCAACCAGAATTGTTCCCAGATAAATATGAATCAGGAACTCATAATACTCCAGGCATAGCAGGTCTTAATCAAGGTATATTATTTATATTTGAAAGAGGAATCAACAATATAAGACAACATGAAGAAGAATTATGTCAATATATGATAGACAAGTTAGAGGAAGTACCAGATATAAAGATATATGGACCAAAAGATAGTAAAAAAAGAGCATCAGTAATAGCTCTAAATATAGGAAATATGGATTCTGGAGAGGTTACTTTTTTATTAGATAGTGATTATAATATAGCTACTAGATCAGGAATACATTGTTCTCCACTAGCACATACTACTTTAGGTACCTTAAAGCAAGGTGCAGTGAGATTTAGTATAGGATATTTCAATACAAAAGATGAGATAGATAAAGCAGTGGAAGCTTTGAAGAAAATTTCAAAAAATAAATAGTATGGAGTTTAATAATATATAGAAATAAAAAATGGGGATGTATCAAAATAAAGATTTGAATCATCTCCTTTTTTATACAAAAAAGAAAAGGGGTTCCTAAGAACCTCTAATCTATTTGATAATTGTTTTAAGAAGTTACTTTAAGTAATCCCCTTCTTCAAGAACTATATGACCACTTTCATAATTAGAGCCATCAACCGTAATTTTTATTTGTTCAACATTCATATTTTTTATGTAAGTACGAGCAACTGAATCAAGCATTAAAGTTTCTGCATCACTACCTAAATTTGATTTTGTAAAATCAGAGCTAACGTCTAATATACCAGTTTTTACACCATTAATGTCTTTTGTAGTAAATGAATTTAATTTTGCAGATTCTGGAACAACTTTAAGTTTTTGAAGTTCTTCAAATAGAATGTTTTCATCAATTTTGCTTAAATCAACCTTATTTTCAATTAAATCTGTCTTGTCTACATCAAAAGAGTAAATAGTAACCGATTGAGTTTTAGTCTCTTCTTTTGGAGTAGATGTAGTTTTTTTGTTAGGAACCTCTTTTTCAGTGTTGTTTTCTTCTTTTGGTTGTTCAACATTTGTATTGCTCTTAGTTTCTTTTTTAGATGTATCATTTCCATTTTGAGCATTAGTACAACCAACTGCAAATATAGATATAGATAATATACTTAACACTAACATTATTTTCTTATTTTTCATAAAAATTTCTCCCCTCTTAAAAACTATTCTTATATATAATTATAGTCGTTATGAGCAAATATATGAATACAAAATAGTAACAAATTTAAAAAATGATTTATTTAAATTAATTAAATTCAAAATAAACTAAATTTTAGTCATTTTTATGGGAAATCATTTAATGTACACAGAAAATATTGTAAAATAAAAGTAGTGTTTTTAAAATAAATATAAGTTATAATTATATTATAAAAAAATGTCTTCAAAAGGTGGGAATAGTATGGAAATTTTGAGCTTAGGAGAAAAGATTAAAAAATTAAGAAAAGAAAAAAACATGACATTAAAAGAATTAGCTGGAGATAGGATAACAGCAGCACAAATAAGCCATATAGAGAGAGATAAATCTCATACTAGTTATGAACTGTTGGAATATCTAGGCGATAAGCTAGATGTAAGTGTAGAATACTTGTTAGAGACTAAAGAGATGCAGTCAAAAAAGATAACTGATAATTTAATACTACAGAGCGAAATTTATATAAAAGAAAATGAGTTAAACAAGGCTGAGACCCAAATAAAAGAAGTTTTAGATATATGTAAGAGATACGATTTAATGGAGAACTATGGCAGATGTAATTATTTAATGGCTAATATCAATTTGAAAAAATCTAATTATAATGATGCTATAGAAAACTTTGAGAAGGCATTATACTTCTTTATAAAAAATAGTGATAGTGAAAATATACTTAAGTGTTATTTAAACATAGGAAAAATATACATGCAGGAAGACTTTTATAAAGGTGCAATAAGTCACTTTAATTTTGCAGAGGAAATTTTATTAGAGAATAAGTTTGAGGATGTTAACATATACAAGGAACTATATAGTAAGATGGCATATTGTTACATAAAATTAGATAATCCAAATATGTCACTGAAGTACATAGATAAGATAAATGAAATAGATAATAGAAATGATAGAAAAGAAGATGTTGATATTTTGGTGTTAAAAGCAAATAATATGCTTGAAATTGGAAAATATGAAGAGTCAAAAGATTACTTTAAAAAAGCATTAAAAATACTTGAAAATGAAGATAATAAAACTGGATTAGCAAATGTGTATTTAACAATTTGTGACGTTTACAGAAAAATAGGTGAGACAGATAGAGTACTTGAATATTCACAAAAGGTATATGACATAAAGAAAAATGATGAAGATGAATATATGATGTCAGGTTTATTCAAGATAATAGAAGCATATATAGATAAAGAAGATTATGATTTGGCTAGAAAATATTGTAAGATAGCTTTAGCTTCATCAATAAAAAATAAAAATAAGTTCAATGAATATAAAGTGTTAAAATTCTATGCTAATATGTATAAAAATCAAAATGAAGTCACTCTTGCAATTGAGTATTTAATTAAATGCATAAAAATAGTATCAGATTTAGGTAACAATAGAATATTGGCCAATTTATATATAGACTTAGGGCAATTATATTCAAATATATCAAAAGAAAAAGAGTTAGAATATTATCAAAAAGGTGTATTTATGTATAAAAACTTAGAAATAATGTAAGATAAATAAACCTATAATGGTATAGAAACAATCTATAACAAGCAAGATAATATCTATGATAAAATATAAGTTGTATGAATATTTTTAAGGAGATGAATCAGACAATGAGTATAAAAATAGATGCTAGAGGGCTTGCTTGTCCGAAACCAGTTATAAATACAAAGAAAGAATTAGATAACATAGAAGAAGGTATTGTAGTTACAACAGTCGACAATGAAACAGCTAAAGAAAATGTATTAAAACTTGCTAAGTCTTTAAATTGTGAAGCAAATATTGTTGACGAAAAAGAGAATTTTATATCTATAGAAATTAGAAAAGGTCAAAATATCTTAGATGAACAAAATACTGTAGATGATAAAGAAAGTGAACTAGAAGATACCTGTGTATTTATATCTTCAGATAAGATGGGACTTGGAAATGATGAATTAGGAAAAGTATTAATAAAAGGATTTATATATACTTTAACAGAATCTAAACCTTATCCTAAATATGTACTTTTAGCTAACGGAGGAGTAAAATTAAGTGCTGAAAATGAAGAAACTATAGAAAACTTAAAAATACTTGAAAGTGCAGGTGTAGAAGTCTTATCTTGTGGGACCTGTTTAGACTACTATAATTTAAAAGACAAATTACAAGTAGGTTCAGTTACAAATATGTATACTATAGTTGAGACATTAAAGAATGCATCAAATACTATTTCTATATAATGTATGTTTGTTTAATAATATAAAACTAATAATAAAGATTAACTCAAAGAGAATTAGATAGTCAGAAAGGATTAAGTAATGAATCAAATGTATATAGTGTCGTTTAATTCGACACATCATGCAATAAGATCAGAAAAGTTATTTGGTGAAAATAGTCTAAGAGTAATGGCTCTTCCAACACCAAGAGAAATAACAGCAAGTTGTGGAATATCAATTAAATTTTCTTTTGAAGATATGGAAAAGATAAAAACAATTTTAGTTGAGAATAATGTAGATATAAAAGGAATTTATTGTATAAGTAGATTGGAAAATGGCTCAAAAAAAGTAGAGAAGTTAGACTAGGAGGCTAATTATTTATGCCAATGGATTTAAAAATAGGTGATATTGTTGAATTAAAAAAGCAACATGCATGCGGGTGTAAAGAATTTGAAATCATAAGAATTGGAATGGATATAAAAATAAAATGTACCAAATGTTCAAGGCTAATAATGCTTGACAGAGAGACCTTAGAAAAAAGAGTAAAAAAGCTAATAAAAAAGTGATAAAAATTTAACATTTAAAAAATGTCAAATACCGTATATTAATATCCAAAATTTTGGTATAATAAAAATTGAAGAAAACATTTTCATGGGGGTGCTTTAATTATGGCAGTTAAATATGCGAAAAGAATGCAAGGTTTACAAGGATCAGAGATACGTGAGCTTTTAAAACTTACTCAACAACCACAAATAATATCTTTTGCTGGTGGAATGCCGGCTCCAGAGTTATTTCCAGTTGAGGAAATGAAAAAAGTATCAGTTGCAGTTCTTGAAGAAAATGGAAGATCAGCTATGCAATATACTACAACAGAAGGATATGAACCATTAAGAGAAAAAATAGCAGCTAGAATGAATGAGAAAAATAAAACTAATGTAAATAAAGATGATATATTAGTTACAAGTGGTTCTCAACAAGGTCTAGATTTTGCAGGAAAAGTATTTATTGATGAGGGTGATGTAATTTTATGTGAAAGCCCATCTTACATAGGAGCTATAAACGCATTTAAATCTTACCAACCTAAATTCATAGATGTTCCAACAGATGCTGATGGAATGATAATGGAAGAATTAGAAAAAATACTAGAAACAACTGATAGAATAAAAATGATTTACGTAATACCTGACTTCCAAAATCCAACAGGAAGAACTTGGCCACTTGAAAGACGTAAAAAATTCATGGAAATAGTAAATAAATTTGAAATACCAGTAATAGAAGATAATCCATATGGAGATTTAAGATTTGAAGGAGAGACTTTACCATCTTTAAAATCAATGGATACAAAAGGATTGGTAATATTCTTAGGAACTTTCTCTAAAATATTCTGTCCAGGATACAGATTAGGATGGACTTGTGCTTCTCCAGAAATATTATCTAAATTTAACTTTGCAAAACAAGGTGCAGACTTACAAGCATCAACTATATCTCAAATGGAAGTAAGTAAATTTATGGATATGTATGACTTAGATGCGCATGTTGACAAAATAAAAGCAGTTTATGTTAAACGTAGAGATGTAATGCTTAAGACTATGGAAGAAGAATTCCCAGAAGGATTAGTATTTACTCATCCAGAAGGTGGATTATTTACATGGGTAGAGCTTCCAAGTAATTTAAATGCTAAAGAATTAATGCCAAAATGCCTAGATAAGAATGTTGCTTATGTTGCTGGAGGAGGATTCTTCCCTAATGGTGGTAGAGAAAATACTTTCAGACTTAACTATTCAAATATGCCAGAAGAAAAGATAATAGAAGGTATAAAAAATATAGCAGCTGTATTAAAAGAGGCTATGGGTGTAGAAGCTTAATTAAAAATAATAACTTATATAGATATATTACAAGGGATGGCTGTTGCCATCCCTTGTTAATTAAGAATATATAATTTATCTTATACTAAACTTTGTCCAAAATTTAAATTGACAGAAATAAGAATAAATGATAAAATATGTAGGTATGAGATTTTAGTCTCATTTCTCTGCTCTAAGAGTGTAGAGCCGTTAAGTCCAAAGGGAGGTGAATTATAGTGAGAAATTATGAATTAGTTTATGTGGTAAAGCCAAACTCTGATGAAGAAATAAGAGAGGCTATACTAAACAAAGTTAAGGAAGTTGTTGCAACTGACGGAGAAATAGTTAAAGTTGATACTTGGGGAACTAAAAAATTAGCTTATCCAATAGCTAAGTTTACAGAAGGTTTCTATGTATTAGTTAACTTCAAATCAGCAGTAGACGTTCCTAAAGAGATAGACAGAAACTTAAAGATAAATGAAAACGTAATAAGACACATGATAGTTGTTGCTTAATAACTGGTTTTATTATAAAAAATAGGTGGTGTTTTTATGAATCAAGTTGTATTAGTGGGAAGATTGACTAGAGACCCTGAATTAAGATACATCCCAGGTACAGGAACACCAGTGGCATCCTTTACAATAGCCATTGATAGAGACTATGTAAAAAAAGATGGATCTAAAGAAACTGATTTTATACCTGTTGAAGTAATGGGGAAATCTGCTGAGTTTTGTGCTAATTACATAACTAAAGGTAGATTAGTTGCACTTCAAGGATCTATAAGAGTAGACAATTATCAGACACAATCAGGTGAAAAGAGAACTTTTACAAAAGTAAGTACTAGATCAGTACAAGCTTTGGATAGTAAGAATAAATCGGAAAATTCATATAGAGAGAGTGCTCCAGCTTTTGAGCCAAGCTTTGAACCTCAAGGTTTAGACCCACAAGGTTTCCAAGCTATAGATGATGACGATATACCATTTTAAAAAGGAGGGAAAAAAGTCATGATGAATAAAAAAAGACGTAAGAAAAAAAGAGTTTGTCAATTTTGTGCTGACAAAAACGCTAAAATAGATTACAAAAGTACTCAAAGATTACAAAAGTATATAACTGAAAGAGGAAAGATATTACCAAGAAGAATATCTGGAACTTGTGCTAAGCATCAAAGAGAATTAACAGTTGCTATAAAAAGAGCGAGAAATATAGCACTTTTACCATATACATTAGACTAAAAAAATGAGCCTTGTGCTCATTTTTTATTGTATGCATTTATATATCTAATGAGGCGAGCTATAAAGCTCGTTTTTTTGTTTATATACTTAAATATATTATTATTTATGATATAATATTATATATTAAGGAGGGTTGTAAACGTGAAAATAGATAAAGGTTCTGAGATAACTAGAAACATAAAGATAATAGAGTGGATGAAAACAGAAATATTAATGAGTGTAAGTGATTTGTTTAATTTATTGTTTAAAGGGGTAAAACCATTAGATGAAGCAATTCAAGATACTTTAGCAAATATAATAATGATAACATATCTCTTAGCAAAGAGATTAGGAATTAGTTTTAGAGACGTGGATTATAAAGTCAAAGAAAAAATAAAAATTGGTATAGATGAGGACCATAGTGTTGAAAGATGGTATGGAGATTTATCTAATTTAAAAAAACATATGGATAATAGGGAGTGATATTAAATTGAATAATAAAATTAGACTATCTAAAGCAATTTCTATAATAGTTTTAGCTATAATAATCGCTTTAGTAATAGCCTATATTCCAATGCTAGGAATGTTTAGTATATTAGCAGCTGTTCCATATGTAATTATAGGTGCTATTACTGATAGAAAGTATTCTTTTATATCTATTTTAATTACATTTTGCGTACTTGCTCTATTTGCAGACATTTCTTATGCATTAAATATATGTATAATGTATTCTTTACCAGGCATAGCAATAGGAAAGATGTTAAAGAGAAGTTTTGAACAAGAGGATAGTAATAAATTTGAACCAATATATGGTGGAACTATAATATTTGTACTTTCAATGCTTGTATATTTTTTTGTATTAAAGATATTTTTAAATGTAAATCTATTAGATGAAGCTTCTAAGATGATAACAGAAGTTGTAAATATTCAAAAAAATAGTTTTTCTGCAACTGAGCTTAAAGTGTTTGATAAAATGAAGCCAGATGAGATTGTAAGTTATTTTACAAATATGCTACCAATGATGTTATTTTTACAAGGGCTGTTATCAGCATTTGTAACATATTATTTAAGTGTATTTTTTATTAAAAGAATTACAAAGATGAATGTAAGATTTCCTAAATTTGCTGACTTTTATTTACCAGGAAATGCTATACTCACAACATTCTTACTTTATTTGTTAGTATTATTTATTCAAATTATTGGTTCAAAACTATATACAGAATTAATAATGACTAATTTACAGCTAGTTTTTAATTTAATGTTTGTAATTCAAGGTATAGCAGTTTGTATTTATTTTTTAAAGAAATGGATAAGACAAGGACCAAATAAAATTATGTTTCTTTCAGGGATAATTTTATGTTTATTTGGATTTATGGGAATATCTTTTGTTGGTATGGTAGATAGTATAATTGACTTTAGAAAGGTAAGAAGTTATAAATCCACTTAGGAGGATAGAAATGAGTAATAAACAAACCTTTAAATTAAATATGCCAGAAATAAATTTATATATAATTGTTATTGGTATTTCTAGTATAATTTTGCTTTATTACAACTTGTATGTAGGGTGTTTATTTTTCTGTATTTTTGTATATATGGTTTTTCACAACTGGAGAACAACTAATATCAGACGTTATGAATGGACAGAGTATATTCAAAATTTATCTTTAGATATAGATGAAACAACTAAAAAAGCTATAATAAATCTTCCAATACCACTATGTATATTAGAATTTGATGGAAATATATCCTGGTATAATGGAAAGTTTTATGATATGATTGGTCAAAAAGATTTACTGGATAAAAATATAGAAGACATAGTTAAAAATCTTAATTTAAGAAAAGTATTAAATGAAAATAAAGAGATGTACACAGAAATAAACTACAAAGAAAAAGAATATACAATAATTTATAATGTTATAAAAAATGACCAAGAAAAGAATCCTAAATATTTGATGATATTATACTGGATAGACAAGACTGAATATTTAAAAGTAAAACAAGATTATGATGATGAAAAAAATGCAATGATGCTAATACAAGTAGATGGATATGATGAAGTATTAAAAAGTGCAGCAGAAGATAAGAGGGCTTTAATTAATGTTGAAGTAGAAAAAATACTTTCTGCTTTAGAATTAAATTCAAATGGTGCGTTGAGAAGAACTTCAAAAGATAAATTCTTCTTGGTGATGCATAAAAAAGAGTTAAAAAAATTGGAAGCTGAGAAGTTTTCTATTTTAGATACAATAAGACATATTGATTATGGAAACAATCTTCCTGTTACTATAAGTATAGGAATTGGTATAGATGGAGATACATTAAATGAGAACCTAAAGCTTGCTACAGGTGCTCTTGATTTAGCACTTGGTAGAGGTGGTGACCAGGCTGTTGTAAAAACAAAAGATAAATTTGTATTTTATGGAGGAAAATCTAAAGCTGTAGAAAAGAAAACCAAAGTAAAATCCAGATTAATAGGTCATGCTTTAAGAGAGGTCATACAACAAAGTGATCAAGTTTATATAATGGGACATAAATATCCAGATATGGATGCTATGGGAGCAGCAGTTGGAGTTTATGATATATGTAAATCCTGTAACAAAACCGCAAACATAGTTTTACAATCTGTAAATGAATCTATAGAAATATTTATAAATAAAATAAATGAAAATAGTTACTATAAGAAGTTGTTTATTGGAAAAGAGGAGGCTATTGACAACTGTACTAAAAATACATTAGTTGTAGTAGTTGATACTCATAGACCTAATTATACTGAATGTGAAGAACTGTTAAAGCTATCAGAGAAGGTAGTAGTTATAGACCATCATAGAAGAGGTGTGGAGTTCATAAATGATGCAGTACTTTTATTCCATGAGATATATGTATCTTCAACATGTGAAATGGTTACAGAGTTAGTTCAGTATATGGATGAAGATGTAACAATAAATAAACTTACAGCTGAAGGGCTTTTAGCAGGTATAAGTCTAGATACTAAAAACTTTGCATTTAAAACAGGTGTTAGGACTTTTGAAGCTGCTTCTTACCTTAGAAAAGTTGGAGCAGATACTATAGAGGTCAAGAAGTTCTTCAATTCTGATGTAAAAGACTTCATAATAAAAGCTGAAATAATTCAAAGTACTAAAATAATAAATAATAGAATATGTCTAGCATATTCAAGTACTGAAATAGATAGTATAAATGTTATAATAGCTCAAACTGCTGATGAGTTACTAAACATCAAAGAAGTAGAAGCTTCCTTTGTATTAGGTGAAAAAGATGATACTATATTTGTAAGTGCTAGGTCTTTAGGACAAATAAATGTACATGTACTTATGGAAAAATTAGGAGGCGGGGGGCATATAGATATAGCTGGAGCACAGTTAAAAGATGTTTCTCTAAAAGAAGCTTATAAAATGGTAAATAAAATAATAGAGGAGTATTTGGAGGAGGAAGAATAGATGAAAGTTATATTATTAAAAGATGTAAAAGGAACTGGTAAAAAAGGGGAAATGAAAGAAGTAAGTGATGGATATGCAAGAAATTTCTTATTTCCTAAAAAGATGGCTGTACAAGCGGATAGTGTAGCAATAAAAGAGTTAAATGAAAAGAATAAATCTAAAGAAATAAAAGCACAAAAAGAGTATGAAGAAGCAGTTTTACTAGGTAAGCAAATGGAAGAAATCAATATAGAAATATATTCAAAAGCAGGAGAAGGTGGAAGATTATTTGGTTCAATAACTGCTAAAGAAATTGCTGAGCAACTAAAGAAACAAAAAGATATAGATGTAGATAAAAGAAAAATATTATTAGATGAGCCAATAAGAGCTTTAGGTTCAACTTTTGTAGAAATAAAAATACATCAAAAAGTAACTACTAAAATAAGAGTGGATGTAAAAGAAAAACAGTAATAACTAGAGGTGATTAAGATGGAAGATATGACGAGAATTCCTCCTCATAGTGTAGAATCTGAACAATCAATACTTGGTTCTATACTTCTAGATAAAGATGCTATAATAACGGTTACAGAAACTATAAAGCCTGATGACTTCTATAAAGAGGCTCACAAAATAATATATGAATGTATGATAACTTTAAGTAATAAAGGTGAGCCTATAGACCTGATAACATTGACAGAAGAGCTAAGAAAACAAGGGCATCTTAATGATATTGGAGGAATCAGTTATATTACAAGTCTTTCTACTATAGTACCGACGACTTCAAACGTAAAATACTATGCTGACATAGTAAAAGAAAAGTCTGTACTTAGAAAGCTTATAAAAGCTTCTAATGAAATAATAAATCTAGGATATAGTGGAGCAACTAAGATTGAAGATGTTTTAGAACAAGCTGAGAAGAGTATATTTGATATATCACAGGAGAAAACTAGTGATGATTTTAAATCTATAAACTTAGTTTTGATGGATGCCTATGATATGATAGAAAAATTATATACCAATAAGAGTGATGTTACTGGTATAACTACTGGTTTTAAAGATTTAAACAAAAAAATAAATGGTCTTCAAAGAACTGATTTAATATTAATTGCAGCTAGACCAGCAATGGGTAAAACTGCTTTTTCTTTAAACTTAGTTCAAAATGCAGCCTTAAAAGGTGATGCTTCTGTAGCTGTATTTAGTTTAGAGATGTCTAAGGAACAATTAGTACAACGTATGTTATCTTCACAGTCTAGTGTAGAATTAAAAAAAATAAAGACTGGAACACTTAATGATAATGACTGGCCTAGAATTATAGATGCTATGGCAGTGTTATCAGATGCAAAAATACACATAGATGATACTCCTGGTATAAAAATATCAGAACTAAGGTCAAAGTGTAGAAAGTTAAAGATAGAAAAAGGACTAGATTTAGTGCTTATTGATTATCTTCAACTTATGGAAGGTGAAGGTAATAATGAGAGTAGACAACAAGAGATATCTAAAATATCAAGGTCATTAAAGGTACTAGCAAAAGAACTAAACTGTCCTGTGGTAGCATTATCTCAGCTATCACGTGCACCAGAACAAAGAGCAGACCATAGACCTATGTTATCTGACTTAAGAGAATCTGGAGCAATAGAGCAGGATGCAGATATAGTTATGTTCCTATATAGAGACGAATATTATCATGCTGATTCTGAAAGTAAAAATATAGGAGAAGTAATAATAGCGAAAAATAGACATGGCGAAACTGGTTCTGTAGAACTTGTTTGGCTTGGTGAAGTTCAAAGATTTGGGGATAAGTTGAGAGACCTATAATCTAACTAATATCCACAGAACGTCCTTTCTTTCTACAGGAAAAATGTGGATACATGTCACTAAATATGGCTAAACATTGAAATTTAGCTAAAAAATTATCCACAGTATCCACAGATAGCCTGTTGATAAGTGTGAATAAGTAGATAAAGCAAGCTTTTGGCTTGCTTTATCTGTGTATAAATATTAATTATTAGGAGGAATAATATGGAAAAAATAAGCTTAAAATATATATATCCCAATATAATTAAAGTACTTGATGAAATAAACTTATTTAGAGTAATTGATAATAATTTAAGAGAATCTATTGTTGTTTATGCTAATAATGTGGATAATCAATATTATATAAACATGACTAATACAAACTTAGGAAACATAATTAACATATGTAAATTAGAAAAACTTTTAGATGTGGATAAATTTATGGAAAAAATTATAAAATCTGAAAAAGAAATAATAGAGAAAGAAGAATTTTCAAAAATAGAAGAATATATGTTAAATATTGGAGAATGCTAAAAAAGTTGAAAAAAATACGAATATTTGATAGAATAAGTAAGTAAAGTGTTCGAGAGTATATAAAATATAGAGGTGAATTACATGAAAACAGTTGCAATTGTTGGTTCTCAATGGGGAGATGAAGGTAAAGGTAAAGTTATAGATTATCTTGCTACTCAAGCAGATGTAGTAGTAAGAGGGCAAGGTGGAAATAATGCAGGACATACATTAGTTGTAGAAGGTAAAAAATACGCACTACATTTAATTCCATCTGGAGTTTTAAATCCAAATACAGTAAATATAATCGGAAATGGAATAGTATTTGACCCTAAAGGATTTTTAGAAGAATTGGAAATGTTTAAAGCGGATAATATAAGTACAGAAAATATAAAAATAAGTGATAGAGCACATGTCATATTCCCATATCATAAAGAACTAGATGCATTGTCAGAAGAAGCCAGAGGAGATTTAAAGATAGGTACAACAAAAAAAGGTATTGGACCTTGTTATATGGATAAAACAGAGAGATCTGGAATTAGAATATGTGACTTAATGGATAAAGAGAAATTCGCTATAAAATTAAAAGCTCAAATAGATGCTAAAAATGAAATAGTTAAAAATATATATGGAAAAGAAGAATTGTTTGATTTTGAAACTATATATAATGAATATGTAGGATACGCAGAGCAAATAAGAAAATATGTGGCAGATACATCAGTTATTGTATATGATGCAATAAAAGCAGGTAAAAAAGTATTATTTGAAGGAGCACAAGGGACTTTATTAGATTTAGATTTAGGAACTTATCCATTTGTTACATCCTCTCACCCAACATCTGGCGGATTTGCGATTGGTGCAGGAATAGGACCAAATATGATAAAAGATGTTGTTGGTATTGTAAAGGCATATACTACAAGAGTTGGAGAAGGACCGTTTGTTACAGAGCAAATAAATGAAACTGGTGACAAAATAAGAGAACAAGGTCGTGAATTTGGAGTAACTACTGGTAGACCAAGAAGATGTGGATGGTTTGATGCAGTTATAGTTAAGTATGCTGCTAGAGTTAATGGATTGACTAGTATTTCATTTATGCTACTGGATGTCTTAACTGGATTTGATAAAATAAAAGTTTGTACATCTTACAAAATGGGTGATAAAATAATAACAGATTTTCCAGCTTCATTAGATGACTTAGCAAAATGTGAACCTGTATATGAAGAGTTAGATGGATGGAATGAAGATATAACTCAAGTAGATAATTTTGATAATCTTCCAGAAAATGCAAAGAAATATATAGCTAAAATAGAAGAGTTGGTAGGAGTAAGTGTAGACATGGTTTCTGTTGGTCCTAATAGAGCTCAAACAATAATAAGAAAAAATATATTTGCTTAATATTTTATTAAAAAAATTAAATTTTGAATAATAAGGAAAGAGTATCTCAAGGTAATGATTATAGTTATTAGGGATACTCTTTTGCATTAGATTTATATCAAATTTTTATTTGCTTAAAATTTATGTATATTTTAAGTGTAATTAAAGTCATATTTCTGTATTCTAATTATATATTTTATTTAAAATATTTTGTTGAAAATAGACAACTCCAGAGTATTTTAATTATATACTAAAAAAATAAAAAAACTATTGACTAAAAATTGTACAGCAGTTATAATATAACTTGTGAGTGAAAGAAACGACGAAAAAAGTCGAAAGAATGTGGTCTATTAGCTCAGTCGGTAGAGCACCTGACTTTTAATCAGGGTGTCCCGCGTTCGAGTCGCGGATAGATCACCAAAGTATGGCTCGTTGGTCAAGAGGTTAAGACACCGCCCTTTCACGGCGGTAACAGGGGTTCAATTCCCCTACGAGTCACCAGTATGGGACTATAGCTCAGCTGGGAGAGCACCTGCCTTACAAGCAGGGGGTCACAGGTTCGAGCCCTGTTAGTCCCACCAAATTTTGAATTAGAGATAAAGATTAGATTATATGCTGGTGTGGCTCAACGGTAGAGCAGCTGACTTGTAATCAGCAGGTTGTAGGTTCGATTCCTATCACCAGCTCCACAAGGTACATAAATTTAAATTAATATAATTTTCTATGTTACAGGATACTTTTAAGTATCTTTTTTTAATTTCATTTTTTATTGTATGAAAAATGAAATTTAATTACAACAAAATATTTAATTATTTCTAACACTATAGTTTTAAAACTAAAATTTAGAATAATTATAGAAACGTATTGAATAATATAATAAATTTATAGTGCCAATAAATATAAATTACAAAGAACATAAAAGATTTATTATATTGAGGATACATTAGATATGTAAATAGAAAAATAAAAAGGATAGCTTAATTTATGTGGTATAAGTTTTAAACAGAGAAGCAAGTTTGTTCTTACCTCTCTATTTAAAAATAAAAAAATGTTTTTTAAGGGCTAGTTTATTTGAATCTTTCCCATCTCAAATCATCTCCAGTAAATTCTAAAATTCTAAACTTATCTAAGATTCTAGAGAGAGTTCTTTGAGTATAAGTATTTCCTATCTGAGATGGTGTTAAGTTGGTTGAGATAATAATTTTTTTACCATCGACAAGTCTTGTATTTACAATATTGAAGATTTCTCCACTAGTAAAAGAATTATTAAGTTCAGTACCAAGGTCATCTATTATTAATAAATCACAATCAAACAAGTTTTTATAATTATCTTCATTTATCTGATTATTTGTGTCTCTCCTAAATTTATAATCTTCAAGAATATCTAAGATTCTGAAAGAAGTCTGGTAGATTACAACATTACCTTTATCCAACAAATCCTTTGCAATACAATTGCACATATATGTTTTTCCTAGTCCAGTAGAACCATAAAATAGTAGATTTTCATTATTATCTTTATTAAAATCATGAACAAAATTTTCGCAGATACTTAAATTATTTAGCATATTTTCTCTAGGAGATATTTCTCCATTAGAACCTTTCTTAGGAGAAAATATATTCAAGTTAAAATTCGAAAAATTTTCCTGACTTAAAATCCTGTCTAAATTAGACATCTTATAAGCTTCATTTACAATTTCTTGTTTAAGACAAGAACATTTTTCACCATTAGGTAAAAAACCTTTATCTTTACAAGAAGCACATTGAAACTTTATTTCCAAGTAATCAAGAGGTATGTTATTTTCAGCTAAAAGTTTTTCTTTCTTTATTTTTAAGGATTCTATATTCTCTTTAGTCTTATTTACAATTTCATCTTTAGACTTAGGATTTAAAAGCACTATTTTAGCTAATTTGAGACCTATTTTAGAAATTTCATCATCTATAGATTTTATTTCAGGGATTCTATTATATACCTCATTTTTTCTATGTTCTAATAAGAGTTCATTGTTATCTCTTCTCTTATCGTATTTAGCAAGTATTTTTCTTATTTTATCCTCATTCATTTAATCACCTACTTAAACTTTTCTTTTTGACTTTTTTTAATAATCTCATCGAGTTCATCAGAAGTATACTGAGTAAATGTTTCGTTGAAATTATGAAACTTAGTTTTCTTGTAAGTACTGTTGTTTTGAGTAGTATTAATCTGCTTCTTATTAATATTCTCCTTAACTATACGTTCTTCCTCTTTTTGCTTTAAATCATTTAAATTTTTTATATTTTTTTCATTCCAATTTTTAACTATACCATTTATATAAGATATGTTTGGGTTTGAAATATTTTTAGATTTAGAACAGGCATTTATTATCAGTTCTATATCCATATCAAATTCATCAAACCAAGTGTCCATAAGCTCTTTTTCTGATTTTGATGGTTGTCTTGAAAACCCCAATTCATTGAAAATCGTTTTATATAAAATATATCTTTCACTTCTAACTAAAAAGCTTTCTTCAACATCCTTTGGTGTATATAAATTTGAATCATACCAATTCCTGATAATGCCTTCAATGTATTTAACTGGCTTTGATGTACCAGTTTTATCTTTGACATATTCATAAGCACAAAGTATCATATCAGGACTCATATTGTATTTATTCATTATATCCATAATACTAATCTTCTCACTTGGGTCGAGATATCGACCAACTATTTTATTTATAGAATTAAACATTTTTCTAATACTTGGATTTTCAGAAGTAGATACAACTTGATCTGTATTAGATTTTATAGATGAATTATTACCTAATATATTCTCAATATAGAAATTTTTTAAATCTAAAAATTCTATTGAATAATTAAAATTATCATATTCTCCATTGTCATGTATTTTTATAATCTTCTTTTCCTCCCAGAATTTCCAAGCAGATAACACATCAGATAAGGGTATATTTAGGTTTTTGGCTATTGAATTATTGTCGAACTTAGGATTAGAAGTAATATCACATGCCTGTCTATATCCCAAAAGATAAACTTTTACGTATAACCCGTCCGCCATTGGCATAAATATATCTATAAAGATATTGGGAATAGTGATTTCACCTAAATCTATTTCATTGCTTTCTTTAAAAAACATTTTATCACCTCAGATTAAATTATATCATTTTTTATATTATATTTGTCTGTAAACAAATAAAAGGTCATAAGATTAGCATGTAAATATTTTCTAGAAATATTCATTTTGAAAAGGAGGAGATATTTTGGTTATAAAATTCAACCAAAAAGTAAGAAGAACATTATCAGTAGCAATTCTATTTATGGTATTAATAATAGGTTGCTTTATAGAAAAGGATGACAGTTTAGAAACATACAAAGAAAAAATTGATTCAAAAATAAATCAATATAATATGGATGTTATATTTGATGATGAGACTAAGAGGCTAATGTGTAATCAGAATGTTGAGTACATAAATAATACAAAATCAAACATAGATAAAATATATTTCCACATATATCCGAATGCTTTTTCCAAAAAGGATTTTGCTCCTTTTGAAAAAAGTGAAATGACAAGGGCTTATCCTAATGGATTTAATGAAGGGTATATAGATATAAAAAATATATTAAATAAGAATAGTAAAATGGAGTATAAAATTAAAGGGGATAAAAACGATGTATTAGAAATTGAATTAGGGAAAGAATTAAAACCGAATGAAAGAATGTCATTAGATATAAAATATAATGTAAAAATACCAAATTCAGTTGGAAGATTTGGATATGGAGAAAATACTATAAATGTTACTAATTGGTTTCCTATAGCTTGTGTAAATGATGAAAGAGGATGGAATTTAAAGAGTTATGAAGCTATTGGTGACCCATTTTATAGTGAGACTAGTGATTTTCATGTGAAACTATTGATTCCAAATAAATATAAAATTGCTCATACGGGAAAGCTTATTGATGATAAACATGATAATAAGAAGATGTTATATGAAATAGAAGCTGAAAATGTTAGAGATTTTGCATTTATATTAAGTAGTAAATTTGATGTAAATAAGGTTGATTCAAGAGGAGTAGCTATTAATACATACAATTTAAATAAAAATCTTTCTAAAAAAGCAACTGAAGTTGCAAAAGATTCAATAAATATATTTAGTGAATTATTTGGGAAATATCCGTATAAAGAATACTCTGTTGTAGCAAGTGACTTTTTTATAGGGGGAATGGAATATCCTATGCTTGTTATGATAGACCAAAGCCTATATAATGAAAAAAATGAATTTTTACTAGAATATGTTATTGCTCATGAGACAGCACATCAATGGTGGTATTCTGCTGTTGGAAATGATGAAATAAGTGAACCTTGGTTGGATGAGGCACTTACTGAATATTCTACAATAGTTTACTTTGAGCAGAAGTATGGTAAGGAAATGGCAAATAAGCTTATAAAGACAATGGAAATACAGACAAAGAGTTATTTAAGTGAGAATATATTTAAACCAACAAATGAATATAAAAATTCTACTGAATATAGTTTAAATGTTTACACAAAAGGGGCAATAGCTTTTAATCAAATAAGAAAAGAAGTTGGTGATAAAGTATTCTTTGAGACTTTAAATGAATATTATAATAAATATAAATATAAAAACGCTAATGGAAGAGCTTTTGTAGAGCTATGGAATAGTAAGGGGGTAGATATAAATAAGATTATAAGTGAATCTAAGTAAATTTCGTACAGAGTATTAAATTTTATTTAATACTCTGTTTTTTTGGTATAATATAATTTATAAGGCAGAAAAAGAGGTGAAGGAATGCTAAAGTATTGTTCAGTGGGAAGTGGCAGTAGTGGGAATTGCCACTATATAGGGTATAAAAATACTAATATACTAGTAGATGCAGGATTAAGTGGAAAGAGGATAACTACAGGTCTTAAAGACATTGGTGTAGATGCAGATAAATTAAAAGGGATATTTATAACACACGAGCATGTTGACCATATAAAAGGAGCAGGTATATTATCAAGAAAGTTTGATATACCAGTATTTGCCAATATAAAAACATGGTGTTCTATGAGGGATAAGTTGGGTGATATTAAAGATAAAAATATGAAGGTCTTTGAAAATGATAAAACCTATTCATTAGGAGACATCATAGTGAGACCTTTTTCAATAGAACATGATGCTTCTGACCCAGTTGGATATAATTTTTATACAGAAAGTGATGAAAAAATGTCTATAGCTACTGATATAGGATGTATAACTCAAAATATAAAAAAACATCTATATAAATCTAAATTAGTAGTATTAGAATCAAATTATGACCCTAATATGCTTATGATGGGTTCATATACATATGCTTTAAAGAAAAGAGTAATGTCAAGTACTGGTCATTTATCTAATGAGGATGCTGCTAATTTCTGTGTTGAACTTATTAATAAAGGTACAGAATCTATATTATTAGCACATTTAAGTAAGGAAAATAATTTTCCAGAATTGGCATATGAGACTTCAAAAGGAGTATTAGCATCAAATGATATAGTAGTTGGACAGGATGTAAAACTAGATGTACTATCAAGAAACGATGTTTCTAATATCTATGAGATGAAGTAGAGTTGAATAACTTTGCTAAAAAGAAATTTCGAAAATGTTGAAGATAATAAAATTTTATATTCTATAAATCAAAGAATGATTTTAGCTATACCTGCTATTATGGCTGGTTCAACCACTCTTGTAATTTTGAATCTTTCAAATCATTTGGATTTTGACATAATTGTTGAATATGTTAAAAATTTGAATCAAAGATATAAGTTGTATGGCTTAGGAGGTAAAATATATCAAGAATATTATTATAGTAAGACTATACCTTGTTGAAGAGTTCATAGAGTATGCAAATCAAGAAAGAGAGAGTTAATTTTATAAGAGTTTGTAAATTATATTAGTATATAAATTTGTAGCGAAATCAGGTTTAGGAGAAACATATGAATATAAGTATAGTTGTAGTAGGTAAAATTAAAGAAAAATATTTAAAGTTGGGTATTGATGAATTTAAGAAGAGGCTTTCAAAGTACTGTAAGCTTGAAATTATAGAGTTGGATGATGAAAAAGCTCCAGAAAATCTGAGTATTAGAGAAATAGAAATTATAAAAGATAAAGAAGGAAAGAAAATTTTA
Organism: Clostridioides sp. ES-S-0054-01; assembly: GCA_021561035.1. Taxonomy (NCBI): domain Bacteria; kingdom Bacillati; phylum Bacillota; class Clostridia; order Peptostreptococcales; family Peptostreptococcaceae; genus Clostridioides; species Clostridioides sp. ES-S-0054-01. Next base: position 3,895,161 of record CP067346.1, on the reverse strand, counting down.
GGGAAGATAAAACATAATAGTTATGTTATAGCTCTGGCTATCGATGGAAAGAATTTGTCCTCTGAAGAGCTTGCTAAGACTATGAGTGATTTAGCAGTTAGAGGTAATAGTAGTGTCTGTTTTATAATTGGAGGTTCTCTAGGGCTTTCTGATGAGGTATTAGGAAGGGCTGATTATAGGTTATCTTTTTCGAGGATGACTTTTCCTCATCAGATGATGAGATTGATATTATTAGAGCAGATTTATAGGTCTTATAGGATAAATAATGGCGAACCGTATCATAAATAAGTGATACGGTTTTATTTTTTATATAAAATGATATACAGTTACTTATAATAAAATTTGTATTTAATTTGATAAAAATATTTCATACCCTGTGTTGGTTATATGTGGAGAAAAAGATAAAGCAAATAAAAAAGCTACAAATAATATAACTAAAGGTATAATAAAATCAGAAATTCAATTTGTGAAAAATGCTGGATATGAGGTAAATACCGATTCACTAAAAGAGTTAGCAAAAATAATCAGACTCTTTTATTGTAAACAAAACCTATAATAATACAAGTTACTAAGTAGATTTTATACAACTGAACCAAATAAACATAAGATACATCAAATTCAATTTAAAGTAGTGTGCTTTTTCAGATGGCATGATTTATACTTGTATGTATATTTTGTGAGTTGATTGTTGATGGTGAGTTATATCACAAATAAGTGATATGTTTTTTCTATTTAGAAATTAATAATATTAAAATAATAAAAAAGTGTTGAAAGTATATTGCATTTAAGGTAGAATTAAATAAAATATTATAACATTATAATGTTTAAAAATTGTTAATAAAAATTTGGAGGGAAATATATGATAAAAATAATGTTGGCTTGTTCAGCGGGAATGTCTACAAGTTTATTAGTTAATAAGATGGAAAGTGCAGCTAAAGAAAACGGTATAGAGTCACAAATTTGGGCAATACCAGAATCAAATATACAAAATGAAATAGAAAAATGTGATGTTTTATTATTAGGACCACAAGTTAGATACATATTGTCTAAGGCTCAGGAAATAGCTAAGCCATATAATGTACCAGTAGAAGTTATAAATATGATGCACTATGGGACAGTTAATGGGAAAGCTGTTTTAAATAGAGCTATAGAACTTAACAATGCTAAGTAATAGAAAATATAATGTATGTTTAATATATAAATTGGGAGAATCAAAGGATGGACGAAAAAATTATAGAGATTTCTTTTGGTATAATAGGCTATGCAGGTGAAGGTAAAGGATTAGCTTTTGAGGCAATAAAAGAAGCTAAAAATGGAAACATAGAAAAAGCAAAAGAATTATTAAAAGAGTCTAAGGAAGTTATAAATAAGGCACATAGATATCAAACAGAATTAATACAAAATGAAGCTAGTGGAAACAAGACTGAACTAAGTGTCATACTTGTACATGCACAGGACCACTTAATGAATGGTATGAATTTTCAACAGTTGGCTGAGGAAATCGTTGATTTACATTTGAGATTACAAGATAAGTAAAAGTTAAAGAGAATAAATTAAGAGAGTTCTTAAAATATACATTATGTGTTGCACACTAATTGCTAGATTGTTGGTTCAATATTTGGTGAGCAGTACATTAAGTTTGTTTTGAGGACTTTTTTTGTATTGAGTTTAAAGTTAATGGATATTTACTATTAATAGTATAAGATTATATGTTATAATATTATAACATATAATTTAAGAGGTGAATCATGTTAAGAAATCAACCATTATATATACAAGTCGTTGAGATATTAAAGCAAAAAATATTAAATAACGAATATAAAATTGATGAAAATATTCCAACAGAAAGAGAATTAGAGCAAGAATTTGGGGTCAGTAAAATTACTATTAGAAAAGCTATTGAGATATTAGAATCAGAAGGATATGTAGAGAAAAAAAGTGGAAAAGGGACAAAAGTAATAAGTAATAATCTTTTTAATAAGCTATCGAAGGCAGAGTCTTTTTCAAGTATACTTTTATCTAAAGGTCATAAGTTATCTAAAGAGACTATTTCAATTGAAAAAATAATAAATGATAAAAATTCACAAGTGTTTAGTATATTTGGAGAAAAATGTATCAAGATTACTAGAATGTATTACTTGGATAGTAAGCCATATATATTTTTTACTCATTATATACCTTTTGACGAAAATCTAACTGTTGAAAGTTTTAATAATGAAAGTTCTTTATATATGTATTTATACAGGAGAAATATAAATATAACTAGATTTGAAGATGAATTTTTTATAGAAGAATCTGAGCTAGAAGTATCAAAGGCTTTAAATCTAGATAAAGATATATTATTAGGAAGAAAAAGAAAGACCTATGATGATAGCGATAATATAGTTGAGTTATCATTTGCAAGATATAATACAGAAGTACAAAATTACGTAATTAAATATGAAATATAATAAAAATCCTGAGTTTATTAAAATGACAATATGCTCAGGATTTTTATTTGTATTATAAAAAAAATAATATTATAACATTATAATGTTTACAAGCAAACATTATAATGTTATAATAATTTTAAGCAAATAAGTGATATTATCAATTATATAAAAATTAATTTTGTTATGAAATCGTTATTGCATTATAAATAAAGGAGAATATCACTAATACAGGGGGGGAATTATGGAAAAATTCGCAAGTTTTTTAGAGCGCAAGGTTATGCCTGTAGCAGCGAAGATAAGTAATCAAAGACATATGAGAGCTGTAAGGGCAGGTATAATAGCAACATTGCCACTAACAATAGTGGGTTCATTTTTTACAATATTATTAAACATACCTATTGATGCTTATATGGATTTTATAGCTCCATTTAAGGCAACATTAGATATACCATTTAGATATACTGTAGGATTTTTATCTCTATATGCTACTTTTGGAATAGCATCATCACTTGCCAAAAGCTACAACCTAGATACAACAGGTGTTGGTATGCTTGCAGTTATGGCATTTTTGGTTTCTACAATAGTTCCAACTCAAGTGATTGACCCGATAGATGGAGTTATAGAAGCTGGTAGATGGATGGACATGGCAAAACTTAATTCACCATCATTGTTTGGAGCAATAGTGACGTCATTAATTACTGTTGAGATATATCGTTTTATGAAGGAAAGGAATATTACAATTAAGATGCCAGCAGGGGTTCCACCAGAGGTCTCAAACTCATTTACTGCATTATTACCAACAGCAGTGGTGTTAATGTTATTCTGGGTAATAAGACATATACTTGGATTTGATATAAGTGCAGCGCTGAGTTCTATGTTATCACCTTTAAAAGGATTCTTATCAGGAAACAGTTTAGGTGGTGGACTGCTGACAGTATTTCTGATAACAGTATTCTGGGTACTTGGAATACATGGTCCAGCTATAATGGGTCCAGTAATAAGACCTATATGGGATATGTCTATAGCAGAAAATATAACTGCATTCACAGAAGGAGTATCAGCTCATGCAATGCCAAATATATTTACAGAACAATTTTTACAATGGTATGTATGGATAGGAGGAGCAGGTGCTACTCTTGCATTAGTTATAATGTTTATGTTTTCTAAGTCAAAATACCTAAAAAGCTTAGGAAGATTAGGATTTTTACCAGGGCTATTTAACATAAATGAACCCATAATATTTGGAGCACCGATAGTTATGAATCCGATATTAGGTATACCATTTATAGTTGGACCTATGATAATGACAGCTCTATCGTATGTTCTTACTATTACAGGGATTATACCTATGATGGTAGCAAGATTACCATTTGCAATGCCAGCACCAATAGCAGCAGTAATGAGTACTAACTGGAGTATAATGGCAGGTATCTTAGTACTAATCAACTTTATAATATCATTTGTTGTTTATTACCCATTTTTTAAGGTTTTTGAAAAGCAACAATTACAAAGAGAACAAGAAGAAATAAGTGAAAGTTTATAAAAATACATATATATAGAAGTTTTGTATTGTAAATATAAAAAACTTATAAATTATTAAAGGTGAAGGTAGGAGGAATTACCTTCACTTTTATTTTATATATTTCAAAAAATATAACTTGAGGAGGAGAAAGATGGAAAGAAGATTAGGTATATCAGTATATCCAGAGCATAGTAATATGGAAGATGATAAAGCATATATAAAAATGGCTTCAAAGTATGGATTTAAAAGAATATTTATGTGTATGCTTTCAATTACAAGACCAAAGAAAGAGGTTAAAAAACATTTTAAAGAGATTATAACTTACGCAAGAGACTTAGGATTTGAAGTAATCCTTGATATAGCTCCAAATATATTTGATATATTAGAAATATCTTATGATGATTTAACATTTTTCAATGAGTTAAATGCTAGTGGAATAAGACTTGACTATGGATATGATGGAAGTAAAGAAGCAATGATTTCTTTCAACCCATATGATTTAAAAGTAGAGCTAAATATGAGTAATGATGTAGCATACTTAGATAATATAATTACGTACAAGCCAAATATAAATAATATATATGGTTGTCATAATTTTTATCCTCAAAAGGGTACAGGTCTACCGTATGATTTCTTTGTAAGATGTTCAAATAGATTTAAAAAGTATGGAATAAGAACTGCGGCTTTTGTTAATTCAAAACATGCAACAATAGGACCTTGGAATATAAATGATGGACTGTGTACACTTGAAATGCATAGAAATTTAGATATAACTACAGCAACTAAACACTTATTTGCAACTGGTTTGATTGATGATGTGATTGTAGGAAATGCATATGCAAGTGAAGATGAGTTAAAAAGAATGGCTGAAGTAAATAAATATCAAGTTGTATTTAATGTAGTAGCCGAGGAGAAAACTTCTGAAGTAGAAAAGATAATAATGATAAACGAGCAACATTTTAGAAGAGGGGACATAACTAGTCAGGTAGCCAGGTCTACAGAGGTAAGAAAAAAATATGCTAAAGAAAATTTCCCTAAACATGATAACATTACTGTTTTTAAAAGAGGAGATGTAGTGATTGGTAATGATGACTTTGGAAAGTATAAAGGGGAATTACAGTTGATACTTCAAGACTGCGAAGATGAAAGAAAAAATAAGGTTGGTAGAATAAAGGAAGATGAAATAATGCTTTTAGACTTTATTGAACCTTGGAGTAAATTTAAGATTATTTTAGAGGGAGAGTAAAGTGAAGATAGACATATTAATCAAAGGTGGAAAAACAGTAGATAAACATATAATTGATATCGCTATATTAGAAGGTAAAATAATAGAGGTAGCAAATCATATAGATGATTCTAAGTATCAGGCAAGCCAAATCATAGAACTGGATGGAGAGACATTTATTAGTGCAGGGTGGATAGATATACATACACACTGCTATGAAAGGTTAGAGATTTACAAGGATTATCCTGATGAGGTTGGAATAAAAAGTGGAGTTACTACTGTAGTAGATACAGGTACAACAGGTGCTTTAGATATAGATAAATTTTATAAGGATACTAAAAAGTACAAAACAAATGTATATGCTTTAATAAATATTGCTAAGCAAGGAATAACATCTCAAGATGAACTTTCAAATATGATGAGCATAGATGAGGATAAGCTTAAAGATGCAGTTAAAAAATACAAAGATTTTATTGTTGGAATCAAAGCTAGAATGAGTAAAAGTGTTGTAATTTCAAATGGTATTGAACCCTTGAAGTTAGCCAAAAGAATTAAAAAAGAACTTAATCTACCTATGATGGTTCACTTTGGCAGTTCTCCTCCAACTATAGAGGATATATTAGGTTATATGGAAAAAGGTGATATATTAACTCATATATATAATGGAAAACCAAATGGAATATTAAAAGGTAATAAAGTTAAAGCTGAAATTATAGAAGCTAAAGAAAGAGGTATAATCCTTGATGTAGGTCATGGAACAGAAAGTTTTAGTATGGATGTTGCAATGAAAGCTAAGGATGCAGGACTTTTTCCAGATACTATAAGTACAGATATATATATTAAAAATAGAATAAATGGTCCAGTATATAGCTTGTCTACAACAATGGAAAAGTTTATATATATGGGTTATTCACTTGAAGATATAATAAATAAGGTTACTAAAAATGCAGCAAATGCAATAAACTTAAAAAATAAAGGTTTAATAAAAAAAGGATATGATGCTGATTTAACCATATTTGACGTGGTGAATGAAGAAAAAGAACTTCAAGATTCTTTGAATAAGTCAGTAATCACAAATACGTCCATAAAGCCAAAGGCTGTAGTAATAAATGGAGAGTATTTGAATATATGTTAGTCCATAAAATAGAATACATAGATGGGAGAGACTGATTGTATGAGTAGTATATTTGAAAAGTACTCTGTAAAACGTGTTATAAATGCTTCAGGTAAAATGACTATACTAGGTGTGTCAACACTAGATAAGGAAGTTATTGAAGCAATAGGTCAAGGGTGTGAAAATTTCTTCATAGTAGAAGAACTTGTAAATAAAACAGGTGAATATATATCAAATTTACTAGGGTGTGAAAGTGCAGTAATAGTTTCTAGTGCATCTGCTGGAATTGCACAGAGTGTAGGTGCAATAATAGCAAAGGATGATATGAATTTAGTTTACAATATAAATAACCATAAGAAACAAGTTAAAAGGGAAATAATAATTCCAAAAGGGCACAATGTTGACTATGGAGTTCCAGTAGAAACAATGATAAGACTTGGCGGTGGAGAAGTTGTTGAGGCTGGATATAGCAATATGTGCAATAAGGAACATATAATAAGAGAGATAAATGACAATACAGCAGCAATTATGTATGTTAAATCTCATCATTGTGTTCAAAAGAGTATGCTAAGTGTATTAGATGCAGTGCAAGTTGCCAAAGAATATAATTTACCTTTAATAGTAGATGCAGCTGCAGAGGAAGATTTAAAAGTATACTATGAATTAGGAGCAGACTTAGTCATCTACAGTGGTGCAAAGGCTATAGAGGGTCCTAGTTCAGGGTTAGTAATAGGTAGGAAAAAACACATAGATAATGTAAAGCTTCAATCAAAGGGTATTGGAAGAGCTATGAAAATAGGAAAAGAAAATATAGTAGGTTTAACATGTGCAATTGAGAGATATGTGAATAGTGAGAAGGTAACTTTAAAAGAAATGGAAGATAAGCTAAATCCATTTATAGATAAGATAAATACTTTAAAAGGAGCAAGTGCTAACATAACTAGAGATTCAGCAGGTAGAGAAATACTTCGTGGAGAGATTAGTTTTAATGAAGACGTGATAAATAAATCAACACAACAAATTATAAACGAACTTAGAGGTGGAGAGATAGCCATATATACTAGAGATTATAAGTCTAATGAAGGTAATATAGAGGTCGATATAAGAAGCGTGAGTGAAGATGATTTAGATATTATTTATAATAGAATAAAAGAGATAATAGAAAAATAGAAAATAAGATAAATAAAATTATAAAGATTTATTAAATTAAATTTTACTAATGGAGGTAACTGATATGAATTGTACACCAAAATATTATAAAGATAGAGTTTGTCTAAATGTTCTTGCAGGAAGTATAAAAAATGCCAAAGAAATATATGATGCTTGTGATGGGCATGTATTAGTAGGAGTACTATCGAAGAATTATAGTACTGTAGAAACAGCTATTGAAGATATGAAAAAATACTCAAGGGAAATAGACAATGCAGTATCTGTAGGTCTTGGAGCTGGGGATCCGAATCAGTCAAATATGGTATCTCAAATTTCTAAAGAACTTCAACCACAACATATAAACCAAGTATTTACAGGTATAGCTACATCCAGAGCCTTACTTGGTCAAAACGATAGCATAATAAATGGACTAGTTTCTCCAACTGGTAAACCAGGATTTGTAAAGATATCTACAGGTCCATTAAGTTCAAAGGAGGAAGATGGTATAGTTCCTATAGAAACAGCTATAGCTATGATGAAGGATATGGGAGGAAGTTCAGTTAAGTTTTTCCCAATGGGAGGGCTTAAAACAAAAGATGAATATATAGAAGTTGTAAAAGCTTGTGTAAAGCATAACTTTTATCTAGAGCCAACAGGAGGTATAGACTTAGATAACTTCAAAGAGATAGTTCAAATTGCACTTGATGCTGGTGTAGAAAAAGTTATACCTCATGTTTATACATCAATAATCGATAAAGAAACAGGTGATACAAAAGTAGAAGATATAAAAGTACTTTACAAAATAATGAAAGAATTATTGGGATAGATTTATGAATATATTAGCTTTTGGTGAAATAATGATGAGACTTTCAGTACCTGATTATAAGTTTTTAACACAAACCAGCCAATTAAATTATGTAATTACAGGTACAGGATTAAATATATTATCTGGGCTTAAAAACTTTGGATACGATACCTACATGTTAACAAAGTTGCCCAATAATAATGTAGGTAAAGCATCAAGTGCAAATATAAGAAAGCTTGGAGTAAAAGATGACTTTATTATATATGGAGGAAATCATATTGGAATATACTTTCTTGAAACTGGATATGGAGAAAGGCCTTCTGAAGTGACTTATTTAAATAGGTTAAATAGTTCATTCTGTGAGAGCAGATTACAAGACTATGATATTGATAAATGTCTAGAAGGAATTGATGTAGTCCACATTTGTGGTATTACTATGCAGCTTACAGATTCAGTTAAAGAGGTTGCTTTAGAACTAGCTAAAAAATCTTATGAAAAGGGCATAAAAGTATTCTTTGATTTTAATTTTAGGCAATCGCTAAATCCAGACAAGACTTATGATGATTTAGTAAATGATTATAAAGAAATATTACCATATTGCCATGGATTATTTGCTAGTTATAGAGATATAAATAAAATACTTAATATAGATACTCTAGATATAAAAGTGAGTTCAGAATTGATTAAAAAAGAGTATGATATAGAAATTGTAGCTGGAACTATGAGACGATTTGATGATATGAACAATAAATTTATAAAGGGATATATATCAAATAATGATGGCTATTTTGAAAGTAGGGAATATAAGTTAGAAATATATGACAGGGTTGGTGCTGGAGATGGATATGTAGCAGGAATTATGTATTCGTATTTGGAAAAGATGAGCAATGAAGATATAGTTGAATTTGGAGTTGCTAGTTCAGTTTTAGCCCATACAACTTATGGTGATAGTTCTTTAGTAAACACAAATCATGTATTTAGACTTATGAACAATGAGAAATTAGATATATTGAGATAGTATTTTTAGATTAGATTTATAGTGATATATTACGAATGTTCTCGGCATACCTAATTAATAAAATTAAGTAAAAAAATAGCATTAACCATATAAAAATGGCTAATGCTATTTTTTTTGCTTAATTTTATACTATAGAAATAAACTTTTCTAATGCTGGGTTTGTATTGTTTTTATTCCATACAACTACAACCTCAATTCTATCTTTTACTTCATTTATAGGTACTATTGCAATATCACGTTCTATCATTGTATCTGTAACACAAAATGAAGGTAAAATGGATATCCCCATGTTAGAGGCTACTAATGATTCAATAGTATTAAGATTATTTGAACGTTGCACCACATTAGGCACAAATCCAGCTTCACGATATCTATTCTGTATCATGGATTTTTGCCCATACTCATCTCCTGTTTCCTTTACAAAAATAAACTTCTCGTGTTGTAATTCAATTAAATCAATATAATCTTCATTGTAAAGTGGATGAGCAGGGGGTAAAAGGGCTACCAAAGAATATCTTTCTACAGTTTTATATTCAAAATCTTTTAATGGTTGATTTTCTGGATTAATAACAAAGGCAATATCCATAAAATTATTTTTCACTAAGTTTAAAAGTTCGGTTATCTCATTGGTACAAATTTCCATAGATATATTAGGGTATGTATTAGAAAATTCTTTTAAATATTGTTGAAATTTACTTTTTTCATATCCTATTAAGATTCCAATACTCAAAGTTCCAAAAAAGCCATGTGCAAATTGTTGTGCTTTTTCAATAGCATCATTAATATTTTTTATTATAGTACGTGCCTCAGATAAAAAAAATTTTCCAGCAGGTGTTAATTCAACATGTCGTTTACTTCTTGTAAATAGAGTTACATTTATTTGTTCTTCTAAAGCTTTTATTTGCTGTGTAACAGCAGTTTGGGAAATATAAAATTTTTCTGCTGTTTTGGTAAAACTTAGACTTTCTGCTACAGATATAAAATATTCTAATTGTTTAGTATTCAAATAATCACCCCTATTTAAACTTGATTGTTTGTAAACCTTATTTATATATAATTAAAACTTATTATATTATAAGAAAATTTACTTTTAAAGGATATTGGAAAATATTTGTATAAAAATATATATTTTAAACATATCTTTGTATTAGATTTTATAAATTTATTAATAAGAATAACTTATATATTCCCATGAAAACGATATTGGATTTAAGTAAGTTTGTCTCATAAAATGAAAGTATATCAATTGATAATACTTCAAATAAGAAAGGAGAAAAAATGGAAGATAAATTTTATGCAAAAGGTAAAGGAAATTACGGTTATATTAAAAATCTTGAAGTTTGTTCCTTTAATAACTTAGACGGAACTTGTGGTATGTTTCAAATGGCTCTGTACAAAAGTGATGAAAAATACTATTTATATGGATGTTGTTTTGGAGGAAGTAAAAAAAATGGAGTAATGATTAGCGATGTTACGAATCCTTATAATCCACAATTTATAAAACATTTTCAAATGTTAGACCCAAAAGAGTATCCTACAACAACAACTCCAAAAATTCAAATAGCAGATGATTTAATGATAGTGGCTATGAGTTGTGGAAGTGGACCAGGAGCACTTGTTGACCAAGCTAAATTAGCAAGTATTAAGTGTGAAGCAGGAATTAGAATATATAGTTTAAAAGAAGACCCTTTAAATCCTAAGTTTTTAGGATATTGGGATTGTGGCTTAAAGCATGTAATGGGTGTTCATAGATTTATGTACAATGGTGGAAGATATGTACATTTATCAAGTGACTGTGTTGGCTTTGAAGGTCTGATTTACAGAATCATAGATATAATAGATCCGACTAATCCAGTAGAAATAGGTAAATGGTGGAGACCAGACCAATATGCAGATGGATACCCAAATAGAACTTTTGATCCAGGAGCACCTCATTGCCCAGAATTTATGGATAAAGGATGGCTTCATGGACCTCCATTTGTAAGAGATGGAAAAGCGTATTGTGGTTATGGTGGAGCTGGATTAGTTGTACTAGATGTTGAGGACTTAACAAGACCAAAATGCTTAGGTGAATTACCATTCATGCCTGCATTTTCTAGTAGACTTGCAGGAGCAAGAACTCATACAGCACTACCATTACCGGGAAGGGATTTAGTTGTTGTTCAAAATGAAGGAGAACGATTTCAATTTTTTAAACCAGATAGTATCACAGACGTTCAAGCTATGAATAATATACATATGGTTGATGTTAGTAACGCAACACAGCCAACATTAATTGCTCAATTCCCATATCCTGAAGTACCACAGGATTTTCCTTATCCTAACTTTAATGTTGCAGGTCTAGGAAAACCAGGACCATTTGGGCCACATAACCTTCATGAACCAATGGATAATAAGCCGTGGTTAGAACAAAGAGGAGATAGAGTATATTGCTGTTATTTCCATGCAGGTTTAAGGGTTTATGATGTATCAGACCCATATTACATCAAAGAGTTAGCATATTTTATACCACCAAATCCAAATAAAACACCAGAAGAGTCTTATTTCCCAGGATTCCCTGGACCACGTTTGGCAGTAACAGAAGATATTATTGTTGATGATAGAGGCTACATCATTATAGATGCTTTAGATGATGGATTCTATATATTAAAAATGAAAGAAGATTAATAAACATTAAAGAGGGAGAATAAAAAATGAAAATATTAGGTATTTCTTTTGGAACAAAAAATGGAAATAATGACACAATGTGTAAAGTGGCACTTAAAGGAGCTCAAGAAGCAGGAGCTGAAGTAGAATTTATTCAAATGTCATCACTTAATATTAAACATTGTACTGGGTGCTGTGCATGCGTTAAGACTTTACTATCTGGAAAAGGCAGTATGTGTGTACTAAAAGATGACTTTGAATGGTTACTTGACAAAATGAAAGACGCAGATGGGATAGTAGTTTCAGACCCAATATTCGAAGAAGGTGCATCAGGATTATTTCATACTATAATGGATCGTCTTGGACCAAGAGCAGATAAAGGAAATAATATTATAGGGACAAAAGTTGCAGAAGCTACAGGAGGAAAAATTCCAGACCCAAGAATGCTTAAAGATAAAGTAATATCATTCATGGGAATAGGTGGTTCAGATTGGGGTACAAGAGTTCAATGTGAGCATGCTATGCTGGCTCTAATACCAATGTGGAAAGTGATAGATAATTCTTGGTTCCCATGGGCAAAGGAACTAGTTATGGATGATGCAAAACTTGCTCAAGTTCAGCAGATAGGTTTAAACATAGTTGAAGCAGCAAGAGATTTTGAAAAAGCTTCATACCAAGGAGAGGAAGGAGTCTGTCCACATTGTCACAATAGATTATTCTATCTTGAACCAGGTACTAAAAAATCAATATGTGCTCTCTGTGGTATAGTTGGAGAATTAGATACTACAAGTGGAAAAACTGTATTTAGTTTTCCAGAAGAGCAACTAGGTCATGCTCATGATACTTTACCAGGCAAGTTTATACATGGTGATGATATTAAGAGAATGGAAGGTCATTATGCAGAAGTTCGTAAAACACCGGAATTTAAAGAAAGAAAAACAGCTTATAATTTTATAGAACCATTAACTAAAGAAAAGCAAGCTGGAGTTTCATTAGGATAATAATTAAAATACTAAGACTCTTTTTTAGGGAGTATTATAGGAGGCTTATTATATGAATGAAAAACCCTGCTTTAAACATATTGAAATTATTTTAGTAATTATTTGTTTAGTACTTACATATCAGAATGTTAGATTAGTTCCAGTATTTATTGCTATATTTATACCACTATACTTAAGTTATTTTGTAGTATCTATGATTGCAAATCCAATAACAATGAAGTTATTAGAGATAAGGCAAGCTAGAGAAACTACTAATTACAGTATAGAAAATGGATAGAAAGAAAAAAGAAATATTAACACTATCAATAGGAATTGCTTTATTACCTCCTTTATGGGCAGTGTTAGCACCTTACATAGGAATAAAAACTGGAGCTGTAGCATTAATTTGTGCAGGATTATATGTAACTAATGGTAATAAACAAAAAGATGGATTAAAAATAATGCTCGGTTTTTGGTGTGGAGATTTATGGGCAGTATTAGCCATTTTAATTATGAAATATATAAATTTCAACCCAAATTTAGAATTATTTTTAACACTCAGTATATTAGGTTTTTTTGCAGTTATAATTGCATCTTTATTTGAAAAAATAATTTTCTTACCATCATGGCTTTGTGGTTGGGCTATAGGTCTAACTATTATGACAGGTGAAAATATTATTAACTTACAGGGCATTTGTATTCAAATTGCTGTAGCTATGGCAGTAGGAGTGTGGTATGTGGGAGCAGGTGTAGATTTGTTTACTAGAGGTATTTTGAAGAAATATAAAAAAGAAGAAAATTGAAGCATGTGAATATAATTTGATTATAGGAGCATGGGAGGTTCAGTATAGGAGAATGTTTATGGGATTTGAATTTAAAATAATGAGAAGTTTAATATATGTAGGGCTTGCTAAGGAAGAGTATAGACCTAAATTAATGGACTGGTTATATCGTTACCATATTCCAGATAGTATTAGTAATTTTGCACCATATTGTACTAAATATACTTTTTATCAAGCATATCCTACACCAAATGAAGGAGAACGTTTTGGTGTCCGTAAGATGCAATTAACAGAGCATTATTGGCTTGTAGATGAGCATATGCCTGAAATGGCAAATAGAATTATGACCGAGTACATGCCTATGGATGTTCTTCGTTGGCAAGGATGTATACCAGATGTGGAGAATAAAAAAGTTCATGAGAATGCAGAAAGTGGAGATGCAGGACGTGCAGTAGGTGGGGACAACGGATGTCCACCATTTATATTTGCTTTTGTTCCAATAAACTGGGAAGAAGATTTTAGAGGAAAAGGACGTACTGTACAAGATGGACCAAACTATCGTTGGCAATTTATGATTAAGTATCCAGAAGGCATTTCCAAAGAAGAAGGGGAAAAATGGTTCTATGATGAGGTAGTTCCATACTTTACAAACTGTTGTTATGTTAATCGTTTTGTAAGTAGTAAAATTATGATTAACTATGGGGCAACTGCTTTTGACCGTGTAGTAGAATTATGGTTTGAAGGAGAAGAAGAATGGTATAAAGCTGTGGTTGAAGAGGCAAAATCATTTATTAAAAAGCCAGAATGGGCGCAAGAAGAGGAGTTCCCATATTTAAAGCCACAATTCAATATCGCATCAGTGTTTTTAGGTGATATAGCTACTATGGACGCATATTCACAGTATCGTGGATATATTCCAATGAGATAAAAATAGTGCATTTAAAGATTAAAATATTCCTTTTATGATAGAGAGTTGAAATAATAAAACTGTCATTATAAAGGGAATATTTTTATATCTAAAAAATTTTGTGATATAAAATTTAAATATTTGCAAGAATATCTTAAAGATAAAGAATTATTGTTAGAGATATATAGACAATATAAAATTTATAACATATCATATTAACAAGTTTACATTTGGGTTGTGAACTAAAAATAATAATTGCAAAGATTGTAAATACTATATTAACTGTACTCTTCTAGACTTAGAAGATGCTAGGCTTGTTAAATAGGAAGCAATTTAGTTAATATAAATAGATTATATAATAATAGGAGAATACAATGTATACAATTGGACAAGTATCTAAATTTTTAGGCATGTCTAGGGACACACTAAAATTTTATGAGGACAAAGGATTAGTAAATCCTAAGAAAAATGATGAAAATGGATATAGAAAATATAATCAGTTTGATATATATGATATCACAATGATAAATTTTTATAGAGAAATGGATATAGAAATTAAAAAGATTCAAGAAATAAGAAAAAGTAAGAGTATAAACAATTTAGAACTTTTGCTAGAAGAGAAAGAACAAATTATACTAGAAGAGATAGAATATAAAAAGCTTATTTTAAAAAAGATTCAGTTAGTTAAAGAACAATGCAAAAAAATTAAGAAATATTTTGGAAAATACACAATAAAAGAAATGAAGCCTTTAGAAGTAAAGGGTAGAATAAAACATGTTACTGATTATGATGAATATGAGATTTTAAGAGAGAATACAAACAACTTAAAAAAAACAGTTACATTAACTGATTTAAGGAGAGTAATAAGTTTTAATGAAGAAGGTATAATAGAAGATGAATTTATAGTTGTAAGAGAAGTAGATGACTTCGACAAAGGTATAAAAGGTAAAGTTCTTACTCATCCTAATTGTATTTATACTATTATTGAAGATGGAAGATGGTCAACTAGAGGAGAAAATATTGATAATAAGGTGAAAGACAGATTAGGAAAAATAGCAATAGAAAATGGATATGAATTACTTGGAATAGTCTATGTTAACATATTACTTACTACTTATGAAGAAGGGCTTGAACGTATATTTCTGGAGATTTACGCCCCTATAAAATAACATAAAAGTATTGACCTGAGACTTACTCATAGGTTTAAACTCAATATATAAAAAGTTATAACTTATATAAAAGTTAAATATTAATTTGAAATGAGGATTACTTATGAGAATAGAGAAGATATCAGAAAGACCTATAGCCAGTTTTATTATTCTAACAAATATAATTTTCTTACCACTTTTATTATTAGTAGTAGCAACTATAAAGTTAAAATTTCCAACAGTAGTATCTGATATTACTTTATGTATAGCGTCTTGGTCGTCAACCTTTGCATTTATGATATTATTTAAAATAATTTACCCAGATAAAAGGTTTATAGTATATGTAAAAGATAAATTTAGAAATAGACTTAAAATTTCAATAGTGTCTATAGTGATTAGTATACAAGTTTTAATAGCTATAGTAGTTATATTGTTAACATCTAAAAGTCGTGGAACAATACCTAGCTTTACAGTTTCATCATTGGGAATGTTTATACATTTATTCTTAAAAAATTTATTTGCAGGACCATTAGGTGAGGAGTTAGGATGGAGGGGTTTTATTCAAAATGAACTTCAGAAAAAATACTCTCCTTTAAAGGCATCAATAATAGTAGGATTTTGGTGGGGAATATGGCACTTACCAATATGGTTTACAACAGGATTCACAGGGGTTGATTTGATAAAATATATTATATTTTTTATGATTACAATTATATCAATTAGCATTATAATAGCAACTTTTTATAATTTAAATAAAACTCTGCTAGTGACTATTACGATACATCAAGTATTTAACTTTCTAATTGGTATAACTAGTGGAAACTTAATAGAGATTATAAAATACTATGCGATATTATATTTAATAGTTGCAATTATATTGATAATTATAAATCCGAGAAATACACTATATAAAAAGTTCTCTAAAGAAACAACACAAACTCTTTAAGAGTATAAGGTATAATAATATAATTTTAATGGATTTGTAGCAAATGTAATGTATTAGAACTATATAAGAGAAGGCACATAATTTTATTTTAAATTAATGTGCTTTTTTAGTTGAAATAATTTATTAAAAGTTAAGATAGTTTTTATTATTTAAAGCAATCTTTCTTGAGCTTCTTTACCTAAAGAAGCCTTTTTGTTTATAAAATATACAGTTGTATTATAGCATCTATTTTAGATAAGTTTAATTTTTGTCTCAATCTAAAACAAAAGTTATACTTAAATGAAATTGAAAACAATAAAATTCTCAAATAAAATAAATATTGTGGAGGTGATAAAAAATCCAATGATAATATGAAGACTAATCTTAATAAGAAAGTAGGGATTAATGGTAGTGGACAAAGAAATTGTATCAATTCTCCAGATTTTATTAAATAGCACATTGATTACAACTAATGGATTACAAGAAGAATCCAATTCATCAAAGAGACAAATTACTTATAGAATAAATAAAATCAATGACATGCTTAAAGTAAAAAAAGTACCACTTATATGTTTAAGAGCTGATAAAGATATTATCGTTAGAAAAGAAACAAAAAAAGCAATTAAAGAAATTCTAGAAAAAAACTATTCTAAGAATACTTACTACTTTAGTAAAATAGAAAGACTTTTATATATGTATTTAATGCTTTTTATTAATATGGAGGACATCTCAATTAATCATTTTATAAATTCTATAAAAGTAAGTAGGTCTACTGTAAATCTGGACTTTAAAGATTTAATACCAAACCTTGAAAAAAAGGGTATTGACGTTAAGAATAATCGTATAAATGGTTATTACTTAGTTGGAAACGAGATGGAAATCAGGAGAGTACTTATTAAGAACATTATAGAAACGCTGTCTAATGAGAAAAGTTCAAGAGTATTTGATATTTTTATTGAAGAATATAATTTAGACAGCTTTGAAGAAGCTAAAAAAATTATATTAAAGCTTATAAAAAAATATGAAATTACTTTTGTTGAAGACAGATTAATAGAATTTATATATATATTTATCTTTCTGAAAGCAAGGATGTGTTCAACTAGAATAGATACACAAGAAAATATAGATATTCCTAATATTGCAGTCATGAGTTCAATGAAGGAATATAAATTTGCTAAGGAATTATTAGAAGTATATGAGAGTGAAGAAAAAATAAAACCTCATAATATAATGTATATTAGTGCTTGGATTTTAGGTATATCAGTAGGGAATTATGAAGAAGATACAGAAGATAAGGCTGTAATTTCAAAAATTGTAAATAAAATTATGACAAGATTTGGTTATTTAAGTGGAGTTTATTATATAAGTCAAGAAAAAATATTTAAACAATTATATTCTCATTTTAGACCGGCCTATTATAGACTTTTATTTAAATTACCTATTTATAATCCACTTTGTGAAAAAGTAAAAGAAGAATACAAATTAGTTTATAGAATCGTAAGTAATGCAATGAAAGAGTTTTGTGGATTATTTGGAGAAGAAATTCAAGAGGAGGAATTAGCATACTTAACAATGCACTTTGCAACACTTTTCTCAAATAAAAAAGAATTTGATGGTTTTAGAAAAAGGATAGCATTAATAGTTTGTTCAAATGGTGTTGGTAGTTCAGCTATTTTACATGCGGAACTCACAAACTTATTTCCTGACTTGCATTTTATACCGATGTCAGAATCAGTTGGATTGGAGAATATCAGTGAACCTGTAGACATTGTTTTTACTACTAATTATAATACAGAGGGTCTAAAAACAGATGTACCAGTAATTAAAGTAAGCCCTGTTATGACCACAAAAGAAAAATATAAAATTACACGTGAAGTATACATTCAATTAGGTGATATTTTTTTAAGACAACCTAAAATAGATGAGGTTATGGGGATAATAAAAAAATATGCAAAAGTAACTTCTGAAAGTATTCTTTCAAGTGAGTTAATAGCTTATTTTACACAAATAGAGAATTTTACGTCTAAGGAAGGAGAAGGACCTATGCTAAGTGACATCACTAATGAAGCATTAATAAAACTAAAGGTAAAAGCTAAAGACTGGGAGGAAGCTATTAGACAATCAGCTTCTGTCTTAGTTGAAAACAATAAAGCAACTGAAGCCTATGTTGATGCTATGGTTAATTCAGCTAAAGCATCTGGGCCATACATAGTAATTACAAAACATGTGGCACTTCCACATGCTAGACCAGAAGCAGGTTCAAAAGATATTGCAATAGGAATTGCTACTCTAGAGAAGCCTATTGAGTTCGGAAATGATGAAAATGACCCTGTAAAATATGTATTTTGCTTAAGTGCAATAGATAATAATAGTCATTTGCGTGCTATGTCTGAACTGGTTGAATTATTGGAACAGGATGAATTTTTTAAAGTCCTGGATAATGCCAAGGAAGCCAAGGATATTATTGATTTTATAAAAATAAAAGAATTATAAGAGGGGGATTTAATTATGTATAAACTTTTAATCGCATGTAGAGCAGGAGTTGGCTCAAGTTTGATGTTAAAAATAAAGACTCAACAAATCATTAAGGAAAATAATTTTCCAATTGAAGTAGAACATGGTTCTTTAGATTCATTAAATGGATTTAATGGAGATGCTGTAGAAACATTAATTGATGTTGCTGAAGAATTAAAAAAGAAAAATCTTAAGTTTGATATAATTGGAATTCGCAACATTGTTGATCGTAACGAGATTAAAACAGCTTTAGAAGATTTTCTTGCTTCAAAAGAAAAATAAAATTTAATAGAATAAGGAGGGATACTTATGGAGTTTATTATTAGTTTATTGAGTACGCCAGCTGTTTTACTTGGCGTAGTTGCATTTATAGGGCTGGTTCTTCAAAAAAAATCTGCTGTTGAAGTATTTACTGGAGCTTCAAAAACACTTATCGGGTTCTTGATATTTGGTATTGGTGCTTCTGCTATGACTGGCGCATTACAGAATTTCAATAAATTGTTCCAGCATGGTTTTGGAATTACAGGTGTTATAGCTTCACCAGAAGCAGCTACAGCACTTGCACAAGGTACATATGGTTTTGCAGTTTCATGTACATTGATTCTTGGATTCATACTAAATTTAGTATTTGCACGTATTACAAAGTTTAAGAATATTTTCTTTACAACAGGTCATAGTTTATTCTTTTCTTGTGTATTAGTTTTAATCATGAAAGCTCATGGGTTCGATAATACAACTACTATTTTAATAGGTGGAGCTATCTTAGGATTTATGTCTGCTGCATTACCTCAATTCTGTCAACCATTTATGCGTGAACTAACAGGTGGAGATGAACAAGCTATTGGTCATTTTAACATGATTGGTTATGGTCTATCAGGTTATATTGGGCGTTTATTTTCGGAGCATAAAGATGAAACAACAGAAACTATAGAATTTCCTAAGTGGTTATCAATTTTCAGAGATTTCTTAATGGGTCTGTCTATAGTTATGCTGATATTATTTTACATTGCAACATTAAAAGCTGGTCAAACATTTACTCAGGAAATCGCTGGTTCAACGCACTGGTTGGTGTTCCCTCTTATAGAAGCATTTACATTTGTAGCGGGTATGTCAATCTTGATGTCAGGTGTTCGTATGTTCTTGGCTGAAATAACTGCAGCATTCGTAATTATTTCAGAAAAATATATTCCAGGTTCACGTCCTGCATTAGATGTTCCAACAGTATTTCCATATGCACCAAATGCAGTTATTATTGGATTTATTTCAGCATATGCTGCTGGTTTATTAGCAATCGTTATTATGGCATCATTTCCTAGTGTATTCCCTGTAGTAATTATTCCAGCTGCTCATATATGTTTCTTCTCAGGTGGTACAGCTGCAGTATTTGGTAATGCATCAGGTGGATGGAGAGGAGCTATTGTTGGGTCTTTCGTTGCGGGATTATTCCTTGCATTCTTACCAGTGATACTATATCCAGTTTATGGAACACTTGGTATAGAAGGTGCAACCTTCCCTAACATTGATTACAACGTAGTTGGTTCAATATTACATAATATTTTACAATTTATAAAACCTATCTAATTTATATTAACATTGTATAAGAGTTATAGTAGGTTATTATGATTTTAAGGAGGATAAATATATGATAGAAAATACATTACCTGTATTTCTTGATACCATATCTAATGAAATATCAACATTCATTGAATCAATAGACGAAGTATCTATAAATAAAGCGTGTGATTTAATCTTTGAGTCAGAAAGGAATCATGGACGTGTACATGTGACTGGCATTGGTAAACCAGGTCATGTATCAGGATATATTTCCTCACTACTTTCATCTACTGGAACACCAGCATATACATTGCATGCTACAGAAGCAGTACATGGTTCAAGTGGTCAAGTAGTTGCTGGTGATGTTGTCATTGCAATATCAAATAGTGGTGAAACTCAAGAATTGAAAGCAACTATTGAAACATTAAAAATTAATGGAGCAAAAATAATTGGTGTAAGTGGTAATATTAATTCATTCTTAAAAGAGGCTTCTGATATATTCTTGTTTGCAGGTGTCACACAAGAAGGTGATTGTCTTAATAAAGCTCCTCGTGCTTCAATTCTCGCTGAAACTATAGTCTTACAGTCATTAAGTGTTGCATTACAATATGCTAAAGGGCTTGATGCACAGCAGTATTTGAAGTGGCATCCAGGAGGAAGTCTTGGAAAGTCTATTAGAGAGGGAATGTAATTTTATGAGATATAAAGGTATTATATGTGCAATGATAACACCATTTGATGAAAATCAAAATATTAATCCACGAGCAACATGTGATTTAATTGACCATCTAATTAATAAGGGAATTTATGGATTATTTATTTTAGGAACTAATGGTGAATGTCATGTAATGACAGATGATGAAAAAGTTGAGTTTGCAAAAATTGTTATTGATTACACTAACAACCGTGTACCTGTTTTTGTTGGAACAGGTGGCAATTCAACTCGTGAAGTTATAAATTTATCTAAAAGAATGGAAAAGATTGGTGCAAGTGCATTATCGATTATTACACCGTACTTTGTAACACCAACACAGCAGGAATTAATTTTACACTACAAAACTATTGCTAATTCAGTTAATTTGCCTATTATGATGTACAACATGCCAAGTAAGACTGGAATTAATATTGAACCCAATTCAGTATGTGAATTGGCAAAGATAAAGAATATTGTTGGGATTAAGGATAGTAGTGGTAAGCTTGACAACATGAAAGCTTATATTGAAGTAACTAAAGGTGAGGATTTTAGTGTATTTTCAGGCTCCGATTCACTTATTCTTGATAGTTTGAAAGCTGGTGGTAAAGGTGCTGTTGCTGCAACAGCAAACTTCCTTACAGAGATTGATATTGCTATTTATGATAACTTTATAAATGGTGATTTGGAAGAAGCTCAAAAAGCTCAGAATAGTATAGAAGAACTTCGCCGTATTCTAAAGCTTGGAACAATTCCGTCTGTTATAAAGAAAGCTGTTGTCTTAAATGGAATTAATGTTGGAACTGCGCGACTTCCTGTAACTGAACCAACTGGAGAAGTACTTGAAGAAATTAAGCAAGTGGTTGAAAATTATAAATCAATACTTAATAAGGATTTAGGGGAATAGATTAGATAAATATATCAATATATGATGAAAAATGTGTCATAAGGAATATGATTGGATTGAATAGATAAAAAATGGTTTAATGAATATAGAGGTGAATGATATGAAAAAGATGAATATAACCAAAAGGATGGGGGAATGTGGAGCCCTTGCAATTGTAAGGGAAGAAACATTTAATCGTGCATGTGAAATTGCTGAAGGTTGTATTAATGGTGGTATAACGGTTATAGAAATGAGTTATACCTTGAATAATGCTGGAGAAATCATTCAAGGTCTTAGTAAAAAGTATGGTGAAGGACTTTGTGTAGGAGCAGGAACAGTTTTGGATAGTGAAACAGCTCGTCATGCTATTTTACATGGTGCTCAGTTTATTATTGCACCCAATTACAATGAAGGTGTAGCAAAAATTTGTAATAGATATCAGATTCCTTATGCTCCAGCATGTACATCATTGACTGAAGCAGTAGATGCATTGAGTTTAGGAGCTGCCTTTATCAAGGCTTTTCCAATATCAGATTTCTATGGACCTAAATTAGTGAAAGTATTCAAAACACCAATACCTGATATGCCAGTTTTGGCAAGTGGTGGAATTAATCTTGATAACTTACATGTATGGTTAGAAAATGGGGTTGATGTATGTGGCTTTGGTGGGTTATTAACCAAAGGTAGTGTTGAGGATATTACTCAAAATGCTAGAAAGATTCGTGAAATCATTAAAAATATAAGAGAAGTTTAATATTGGGACTGTATTGTATCTAATAAAGGATTTAATGTATTGAGGTCATTTAATATATATGGCTTTTATACTTTACAGTAACTAATGGTTCATAAAATTTTATAAGAAAATTATAAAAATATAAACTATATTGCGTATATAGAGACTAAGTATAATAATTAAAAATAAAGCTATGATAAAATGAACGTTTTACATAGCTTTATTTTTATTAATTTTACTTATGAGTTTGTAGGTAAGCACAAAATATAAATATTTTATTTATAAAATTACTTTATTGTTTGTTGTGAAACATATTTTAGACTATATTTATGACCTTCATTGATACTATAAACTAATGCTAAAGTCATAATTATAGATAGAATTATTAAAATAATCCAAGCCATCTTGTAAGAACCCATTAAGTCAAATATACTTGCAATAGCTGGTGTGCCTATAATTGAACCTATACAAGTGCAAGAGGCCACAAAACCATATATCTCTGGATAATGTTTTGTACCAAATATTCTACTTGTTAAAATAGGGGTAGTTACTGTACCTATACAAGTTCCAATTCCAAAGAAGAATGCCATTAAATAAAGCATTGGTTTAAATTCTATAAAAAGTAAACAAACTATAGATAGTATAAAACAAATATTACCTAATAATACTCCTGCCTTAGAGCCTAATTTATCAAATATATGCCCTAATATAACTTTACCCCATATTGCTATAAATAAATAAGTAGACACTATTGATGCTATTAAAGAAGGGCTATATCCACTGTCTTCTAAGTATGCTGGAATATGACCAAGAATACATCCAGTAAGCAATATTAAAGTAACACCAAATGTGAAAGTCCAAAATATTGGTAACTTTTTTGCTTCTTTAAGAGAGATATTCCATTCATTTTTTATAATACTTTTGTTAGTGTTATCTTGATGTTTATCATATCCATAAGGTTGCAAACCTTTGCAAGAAGGAAATTGACGAACAATAAATATTGTAGCAGGAACCATAATTAAAAACATGATAATTGCAAGATAGACATAAGTTTGTCTCCATCCATAATTAGTAATCAACTTAACTACTACAGGGCTAAGTAGTGTTCCACCAATAGAAGTACCAGCCATTGCAATGCTTAGAGCAAGACCTCTTTTTTCATAAAACCAGTTAGAAATTAATATGGATACAGGCATTTTAGTTGCGCCATAAGTAAAAAGCCCAATAAAGAATGAGACTATATAAAAGTGGAAAATTGATGTTGCTAATGAATATAATCCATAAAATATAGAAAGCCCTGCCACACAGATAACATGAATTAAGTGCATATGTTTAGTAGACATAAGTTTTCCTGTGATAGATGCCATAAACATGCACATTAATGAAATTATAGCAGTAGATAGAGTGTAAGCACTTCTAGTAAAACCAAGGTCTTCAGTTATAGGTTTTATAAATAAGCTTGCCAAGCTGACAATAGGAGCATACCCTAAAGCCATTACTATAGTACATGATAGTAGAATCCACCATCCATAAAATATTTTATTATTTTTAACTGTGTTTTCCATGCTATAAACTCTCCTTATTCATATTTTTTAGCCATTGATATGCACATTGAGCATATATAGCTGAACCCAGAGCAAGACAATTGTCGTTGAACATTACTTTGGGATTATGGGAAACATACCATTTAGAAGTATCTTCTACACCGGCACCTAAGTACATAAAACATGTAGGAACTTTCTCAGAAATATAAGCAAAATCTTCAGAACCCATGGTATGATTAAATTCTGAAATTCTAATGTTTTTGTCTAACTCATAGATATGAGATATGAATTTTTTATTTAATTCATCATTACATATTAGAGCAGGTACATTTGATAAAACTTCAATATCTGCACTACAGCGATAAGTTGTAGAGACACTTTGTACAACCTCATTAATACGTTTTATTAATAAATCCCTTGTTGTTGGAGAAAATGTACGAAGTGTACCTTGTAAAATTGCATCATTAGGGATGACATTACATACTTCACCTGATTTAAACTGACCTAAAGTTAGAGTTGCTAATTCTTGAGGTGGACACTCTCTACTAATAAGTTCTTGAAGAGCTAAGTATATATGAACACCTGTATTGATAGGGTCTATACAATTTTCTGGTTGAGACCCATGACCGCCTTTTCCTTTAATAGTAATCTTAAATCCATAACAAGAAGACATAAACTCTTTACCATAAACTATAGCTTTATTTGGCATATTAGGCACTACATGTATGCCAAATGCTGAATCTACTTTTGGATTTTCAAGAATTCCTTCTGAAATCATAGCTTTTGCTCCTGCAAAAACTTCTTCTCCTGGTTGAAACATTAATTTTACTGAACCCTCAAGTTCATTTTCTTTAAGCTTTAGAATTTTAGCAGCTCCCAAAAGCATTGCAGTATGAGCATCGTGTCCACATGCATGCATATAATTGTTATTTGATTTAAACTCCAACTCTGTCTGTTCTATCACTGGAAGCGCATCCATATCACTACGAATTAATATACATTTTCTATTATTCTTATTACCTATTAAACCTATTATTGAAGATCCATTACAACCAACTTTATATTCAATATTAAATTCTTCTAATTTTTTTTGAATAAAGTTGACTGTATTGGGAAGTGACATACCTATTTCTGGATTTCTATGAAAATATCTTCTCCAACTAATAATCTCATTTTCAAACTGTTTTGCTAGATTCATAAACATATCTGACATACGTATCTCTCCTTTTAAAGATTGTAAAATTTAATTATACATTATCTAAAACTTGTAATTAGTACTAAGTTGTGTTAGCTTTATGATAGCATATTGAATTTATCAATCAGTATTAGCAAAAAAACATGAGGTATAAGGAAACGGTTATATCAATTTATAATATATACTAATTTAGGGGGATATGATGAATTTAAATTATTTTCAATATTTAGTTGAAGTTGCAAATATAGGCTCTATTAGTAAAGCAGCAGAAAAAAATTTTGTGTCACAACCATACTTAAGTGGTATTATAAAAAAAATAGAAGAAGAAGTAGGGTTTTTAATTTTTAGGAGGACAAATACTGGTATAGAATTAACTGAAAAAGGCGAGCTTTTTATAAATGAAGTGAAAAAAATTTTAATAGGAATTGAAAATATAAAAAATATAAATAAGAAGAATGAAGAAGGGCTATCAATAGGTATGGTTTACTCTTTATTTTTTACAAAATGTTTTTTAAAATTTAAAAAGTTTAAACCTACAGATTTACAAGATAAAGTCTATGAAATGAGCCCAATAGAAATCTTTAAAGCATTGATAGATAATAAGATTAGGTTAGGGTTATTTTCCTATGCTACTAATAAAAAGAACAAATATTGGAATATTGCTAAGAAATATCACCTAAAGTGTTGGAGTATATATGAAAATTTGCATCCTCATGTAATTATGTCAAGAAGCCATCCTTTAGCAGCAAATGATTCAATTACGATATCAGATTTAAAAAGTAATCCGTATGTGGTTTATGATAAAAGTGAATTTTTGATATATCTAGAGATGATAGGTATAAGAAACCATCCAGATTTACTTTTAGTTTCAGATAGAGGTAGTTTTTCAGATGCAATATTAGACAATAATTATCTAGGTATAACTACTTATTTTTCAGGGATTAATGAACAAGATAATAAATTTATATATATAAAGTTAGAAGATTGTAATGAAACCATAGGAATAGGTTATGCCATATTAGATAATTATAAATTGAGTCAAAGAGAAAAAGATTTTATTAAATTTATTAAAGATAGGTAAAATACCCCATCGTCAACGTGAGTAGGGTGGAGTATTTCAAATCAGTGACTTATTATACCATATAAGATAATTGCTTATATGGTTATTTTTAGTGAAGTAATTACTTTAAAAAATGAAACAGAGAATTATATCATAAGTAAGAAGTAGAGTTTTTATTTATTAGTATATAGTATAAATGAAAATTACTATACTTTAATAAAATAAGACATTAACAATGAAATGTTGGATAAATACCTTTTAGTTTAAACATTATAAAATTTAATTGTATATGTGATACATATTTTCTCAAAATTTATAATTAATATTAAGTTTTGTCAGTTCCATAATAACATATTAAATTTATAAATTAGTATTATTCATATGTAAAGCTGTGTACCTTTCTATTATATTGCATATAATTTCAGTAATTCTATTTAGAAAAGAACTGATTTAAAACCTAAGTTATGATATAATTTCATTAAAAGAAGGCGATTTTTAGTAAATATGAAAAAAGAATGTATTTTTAGAAGAAAAGTTAAATATGGATTTAAGTGAATAGGATGCGATAATTAAGATATTAAAGGATGAATAGGGCATCAAAAAAATTACTACATGTTTTAGAGGGAGAAATTTAGCAAAGGTGTGAAAATTGAATTTTAAACAAAAAATCATTTTAAATGAAATAAATTTATACACGTTGACGATTCACTCTTATCATTATACTAAAAAGTAGAGTGTGTTAAAAGCGGGTCTAAAGATAGGAGGATAATCAAAACGATGAAAGAAGACATTGGATTACATCGAGTGTGTGAAAAAGAACAAGCGATAAAGGGTGAGGTTATTTCAGAAGATATGCTAAAATCCATGAGTATAGGAGTCAGTAAACATTTTTTAGATGATTCATTTACAATAATATGGGGAAATACAGCCTTTTATCAATTGTTGGGATATACAGAAGAAGAATTTTTGCTTAAATTTTCTAGTTTAAGGGATTATTATGAACAGAATCTTTATTATTTTGAATCTATGAAAAATCATTTTTTAGAGGCTTATCATCATGGCAAAAAGAGTATAGAATATCAAATTTGTATTTCAGTAAATAATGGAGACCCAGTTTGGGTAATAATGAATGGCATATTAAGTGAATCACAGGAGAATGAAAAAGCAATAGTCTATATATTGTATTCAAATATTAATGAGTTAAAAATAAAGCAAGATGAACTATGGGAGATGGAAAAAGAGAGTACAGATAATTTTGAGTGGATGATGTCAGAGTATGCTGGAAATGTTTATATTAGTGATATGGATACATATGAATTACTATACTTAAATAAACAATCATGTAATACCTTACAGGTATCAGCAAATAAACTGCTTGGAAGAAAGTGTTATGAGGTAATTCAAGGTAGAACTTCGCCATGTCCGTTTTGTACAAACTCATATTTAAAAAAAGATAACACATATGAATGGGAATTTTATAATAAAAAACTGAAACGAACATTTATGATTAAAAACCGTATGTTGAATTGGCAAGGACATAGAGCTCGTATAGAATTATCTTATGATATGTATAGTGCTGAATACAAATTAGCAAAAAAAGATCAGGAAAGAGAAGCAATTTTGAAAACTATTCCAGCAGGAATGGTTCGAGTAGATGCAAGAGATTGTCTTACTATACTTTGGTATAATGATATATTTCTGAACATGATTGAATATACAAAGGAACAGTTTGCACAGGAACTTAATAATCAATGTGGATATTTATTTTCTGATGATTATAAGCGTAGTAAGAATATGGCACAAGATTTAAAGAAATCTGGAGATAACATTGTATTTGAAGCAAGAATATATACGCGTTCAAAGGAAGAACGTATATGGACTGTTACATTGTGTTATATGAGTGGAGAAGACAGTTGGGATGGAATACCGTCTTTTTATAGTATAGGTATTGATATTACAAAGGAAAGAAAACAGATTGAGAAATTACAGTATATATCAGAGAAAGATGCATTAACAGGAATCTATAATCGTGTTGAAACCGAAAAACAGATTAAGAAATATTTTGAAGAATCTTTAAATACGATGGGTGCACTATTTATGATTGATACAGATAATTTTAAACATATTAATGATACAGAAGGGCATATGATTGGAGATATAGTGCTTACCGAGATGGCATCAGGCATGAAAAAAATAATGTGTGACAGTGATATTGTTGGAAGAATAGGTGGAGATGAGTTTACGATTTTTATGAAGAATATTTCTTCAGTCGAAGATGCAGAAAAGAAAGCAGAAGAATTATTGTATATGTTCCGTCATCTATTTCAGAAAGAGAAAAGTTCTTTAAAAGTAACTTGCAGTATTGGGATAGCTATATATCCAAAAGATGGTAGAACATTCAAGGAAATGTATACAAGAGCTGATAAAGCTCTATATCAGGCAAAAAAATTAGGCAAAAACAATTATGTAATCTACAACCATGATTCTTTTAAAGAATTAGAGGACTTTAATCACTCTTCTCTTGGTACAGTTATTGATTCAGAAAAACAATATGTTGAATGTCCTGATAATTTTACACGTTATATATTCCGTATGCTTTATCAGACAGATGACATAGACCAGACGATTAATATGATACTTGAACTTGTTGGAAAACATTTTAATGTAAGTCGTGCTTATATTTTTGAAAATACAGATGATGGTCGATATACTTCTAACACTTTTGAATGGTGTAATGAAGGAATTTCTCCTCAAATGGATTGCTTGCAAAATAAAAACTATCAGGACTATAAAGATTATGAAAGGCTTTTTGGGGATGATTTAGTTTTCTACTGTCGAGATATCCACATGTTAAGCCCTAAACTAGAAGAATTATTCTCCAGTCAAGGTATCCATTCTACACTTCAATGTGCATATAAAGAAGGCAAAGCTTTCAGTGGATTTGTTGGATTTGATGAATGTACAGGGTTACGTCTATGGTCACAAGAAGAAATAAGTACATTATCATTGATTTCTCAGATTATATCAATGTTTTTGCAACGTAAAAAAAATAATAAATTTAATCAAGAGATGCAGCAATATCGGAATATTTTAGATAATATTGACCAGTGTGTTTGTGTTATTGATAGAGAAAATAATTTTTTATTATATATAAATAAAAAATTTAAAAATACATATTCTGAATTCCAAATTGGACAACCTTGTTACCTTGATTCTATAGATATTCATAAGATATCCGTTACATGGAATCAAAAAGAAGCATATCTATGTATTAGCATGATTTAATCGTAAAGTAAAGATTATATTGAACCTAAATTAAATTTCGTTTTAAATAAAATATTATTTTAGTTAATTGCTGAAAATACTAGAATTTATATTAATGAATTATACTAATTTTGTATTACTATTGAAATATTGTTTGGTAGAAATAAAAAATAACCTTAAAACATTTGATTATAAAAAATTAACTGTTTTAAGGTTATTTTTATCTTTATGACAAAATAGATACTTGTCATTTAGAATGTGACAATATAGTAGTTGTTTATAAGAGGTGTAAAATACTATACTTTAATTAAGGTAAAATGTATTTTGCTTTTAAAATGAAAACAATTAGGAGAGGAGCTATAATTAAAAAAGATAATATATGTATTATTTACAATTGAACTATTAATAGTATCTTTATTAGGTCTGAATATAGTTAAAGATAATGAAATTAATAATATTTTGTATAATGATACAACAAGTATATCTGTAATGTTTAAAGATTATAAAAAGTTAGATAAAAATTATAGTAAGTGGATTAAAGATATTGCAGATGAAAATGATGTGACTATATCAAAGTATGTTTTTAATAATAATGAAAAATTATCTATATATACGACTGATACAAGTTTGGATAACAATATAAAGTTAAAATCATGAGAATTCCCTAGTGTTAATTCAAATGAATTTATTAGTAATATAAACACTAATAATGGTAATCAAGTAGGTAAATTCTCAACTATGAGTAAAAACATATCAATTTTGATTAGAGATTTTGATAAAATAAGTGAAGTTGGAGAATCAGGAATCTTATATATTTCAACTCAAAATGAAGATACAATAAATAAAATATTAAAAGAGTTAAATGTAGACAGAAGTATTTTTGTAGCAAGACTACATGATAGATATGTTAATTCAAATTTATACTTAAATCCTTCAATAGTTAGAGATTTAATATTAATTATTCTTTGCTTCTTGGCTACAATACTACAAACTCAATTAGGTAATCTATCTGAGTGGGATAAGGCAAAAAATGTTTATAATCTTACTCTTAAAGATACAGGCGAACCATCTTTAGGAAAGGAAGAAGTAATTAAAAATGCTAAGATTAAAGGCTTTTATAAAAGTTTAGTAGAAGAAAAAGATGCTTTCTTAATTGATACAACTAATTTTGAAAAACTTGAAAATGGAAGTTACATGTATGAAATAAACTCAAAGGGCAAAAACCCAGAAGTAAGTCAATATGGTAAAAATATAAAGATAAATAAAAACTATCTTAAAGTTAACCCTATTTACTTAAATGGTAAAGAAATATTTAATTTAATCAATTATGACGATAAGACTATAAATTTATTAGTTCCTAAAAAATTACAAGTACATGAAAATGAGATTAAAAAAGAATTTAGAGAATTATTTTATTTTGAAAAAATAGAAGTAGAAAATATGTATAATGAGAAGCTAAATAGAGATTTAAATAAAACAAAGAAAGCAGATTTAAATGTTAACATAATATATGTAGGTAATAATCAAAGCTATTTTACTTATAACTCATTTGTTATGGATGACAATAGAAATCTCATTGATGACCCAATAGCAATAATTGACATAGATAATATTGATGATTCTTTTTATCTTTCTTATATATCTAGATGTGTCTATTTTAATTCTAAGAAATTAGATGCTTTTGTAGATATAGGTAACATTATTGAAGCTCAAGATGTAGAAGCGTATATTAAAAGTTTATATGCTGTTTACAATGAGTATGGTTTAGAAATAAATAAATTAGAAAAATATTTAAATAGTGAGATTTTTACTATAATAATAATAGCAATATCAAACTTAATGATTACCTACAATATAGTAGCTAGTTACTATGAAAGAAATAAATATAAGTTATATATTAAAAAAATATTTGGTTATTCGACTACATCTAGAAGTATATTGTTAATAATCTCATTAATATTAACAAATATCATTCCAATGAGCATTATATCAACAATAGTAGATTTAAGTAACAACATTATCTTATTTGGACTTCTAATATTGGTTGTAGAAGTAATTATATCTATTATATTAGACAAGATTATCTCAAATAGTTCATTCAATAAAATTATAAAAGGAGAACATTAAAAAGATGATTTCATTAATAAATATATCGAAAAAATTTAAAGATAAATCTATAATAGACGAATTTAACCTAGAAATTTCTAAGGGAGAATTTATAGCGATAACAGGAAATAGTGGCTCAGGTAAGACAACTTTACTTAATATAATGGGATTATTAGAAAAACCTAATTCTGGTGATGTTATAATAAATAATATAAAAAATCCAAATAGTAAACAAATAAGAATTTTACAAAGGGATTTTTATGGTTATCTATTTCAAAATTATGCCTTAATTGAAAATGAAAATGTTGAAAGTAACTTGAAAGTTGCTTTAAAGTATCAAAAGAATATCAACCACGATGAAAAAATAAATTACGCACTTGAGTCTGTAGGTCTTAAAGAATATAATAAAAAAAGATATACGAGTTGAGTGGAGGAGAACAACAAAGAGTGGCGTTAGCAAGAGTAATATTAAAAGAGTGCGAAGTAATATTTGCAGATGAACCCACAGGTAATTTAGATAAAAAAAATAGAGACATAGTATTTGATATACTTAAAAGCCTAAATAAGAATGGTAAAACTATTGTATTTGTAACCCATGACTTAGAGTTATCAAAGCAGGCAGATAGAGTTATAAAGTTGTAATAATATCAACTAAATATTAGAAAGAGATTACAACTAAATCAAATTTAAAGATACTCAAAATAGAATTTAAATATTAAATAAATGAGTAGTTTGTAAATATAAGTATAATATGATATCATAGAGGCTCAAAAGAAATTTTATGTAATAAAAAATCTAAAAATAGTATCTAAAACAAAAAAATTATAATCTTTATTTTTATGTATTAATGGCTCCATAAATATTCTCTCCTATACAAATAAGTTAATCTTATTTGTATAGGAGAGAATATAGTTTTTTGTACTATTGTTACAAATATCAAGAAACTTATGTATACTATTGGAATAAATAATACCTTAAATTATAATTAATAATAAGAAATATTAAATAAGAGATTTGCTTGTAACTTAGTTATAGACAATATAGTATAAAAAGTAAAGCTTAAAAGGAGAAAAAATATGATAAATATACATAAAAATATATACAATAATAAGTTATTTGATGAGTTAAAAATTGACTGTAAGAAGTGTTTCGGACTTTGTTGTGTAGCTCTTTATTTTTCTGTTTCAGATAGATTTCTTATTGACAAGGAATCAGGAAAACCCTGTATTAATTTGCAATCAGATTTTAAATGCTCTTTACATAATAATCTTATAAAGCGAGGTTTTAAAGGCTGTACTGCATACGATTGCTTTGGTTCAGGTCAAAAAGTAGCACAAGTAACATATAAGGGTATAGACTGGATGCAATCACCAGAATTAGCAAATCAAATGTCTGAAGTATTTTTAATTATGAGACAGCTACATGAAATGTTATGGTACCTTAAAGAAGCATCTATATTAAATATATCAGATACAATCAAATCAAAAACTGATTTAATAATTGAAGAAACTGAAAAAATAACCAATATGAGTCCAGAACAGCTAATTGATTTGTATATCACACCACATAGAGCAAAGGTTAATTCGTTATTATCACAAGCTAGTGAGCCTGTGATGAGAAAAGTTAAATCATTTATCAAAACTTCTACTTTTAAAAATATGAAAAAATTAAGCAAAAATATAGATTTAATAGGAGTAGATCTTAGAAAAACAAATCTAATAGGAGCAGATTTAAAAGGGCGATTTCTAATAGCGGCAAATTTAAAGGATACAGATTTGAGTGGAGCAAATTTAATAGGAGCAGATTTAAGAGATTGTGATATTAGAGGTGCTAATCTTGAGAATAGTATATTTTTAACACAATTACAAGTTAATACTGCAAAAGGAGATTCTAATACGAAGTTGCCAGCTTCACTAGTACATCCTAAATATTGGGGGAAATAATTAAATTAATACATAATTTTACAAAATATGAACTTTTTTGACTTTAATTCATACTATATATTAGAGATTCTTTAGAAGAATTTCTTAATATAATATAATAGGGAGAGATATAAAAATGAGTTATCAAAATTATAAATGTGAAAGAGATTATGTATATGATGATTATAAATATAATAAATGCAACAAGTGCTATAATGATTATGAGGAAATGACGCATGTTCATGAATATTCACAAAGTGTTAAGTTAGCAGAAGAATGTGATGATAGACATAACCACCGTGCAGCAGGAGTTACTGGTGAAGTTATACCAATAAATGGTGGTACAAATCATGTTCATAAAATAAATGATAATGTAGATTTTCTTGACCATTTTCATAAGATATGTGTTACAACAGGTCCAGCAATTAGAATACCTGGAACTGATAAACACATTCACTTAGTATCTGGAAACACTACTGTTAATGATGGTCACTGTCATAAATTCCTTTTTACTACTCAAATAGAAGCTCCTTTAGTATAAACTAATGTGAATTATTGTAGTAAATCTGCTAGATTGTAGTATATAAATGATAAAAATATATAATAGATAATATTTAAACTTAATGAGGACTATGATATTTAACCTTCATAGTCCTTTTTAAGTTTTGCATAAAGAAGTAGAAAATGCTTATGGATATTATATGATTGAATATTACTTAGAGAAAACAAATAAATCGATAATCGAAGCTACTTTATTGCTTTATAGTAAGATAATAGAAGGGATAAAAGAGTTTTGGTATTAAATATTATGAGTTGCATGGTTTGAAAAAAATTATGCAATTTTTTTATTTTTAAGAAAAATAAATTGACAATAATTTATAACAAATATAAAATAATATATATAAAGACATATTTCAATGTATGAAGTTTTTGAAGATTTCATATCTAAAGTGCCTAACATTGTATGTTAGTTTCTTATTACTTATCTAAATATTATATATTTCAGAGTATCTATAAAATCACTATAGGAGCATGAAATATATTAAATAATCAACTGAAAAATGAAATATTAATGAAAAAAAATTCAAATTTTGAATATTAAATGAATATGATTAAAATAAATATATAAACTTGAGTACAATACTTATATTTTAGTGTATTATCAAATTTTAATTGTACTTTTTGCACCACAACTTATAAAACCTATGTCATGTT
The DNA here is from genome assembly GCA_021561035.1 of Clostridioides sp. ES-S-0054-01. Lineage (NCBI taxonomy): Bacteria > Bacillati > Bacillota > Clostridia > Peptostreptococcales > Peptostreptococcaceae > Clostridioides > Clostridioides sp. ES-S-0054-01. The sequence continues at coordinate 3,859,824 of CP067346.1, read as the reverse complement.
ATATTTGAACAAGTAATAAAATTGTAGATATATTTTAATCTATAAAATTTATATGAAATGGAGTTGATGCTATGACAGAATTGATGATTATAAGTGGTTTAGTGCTATTGATTTGTATAACCTCGAGCAAGGTATTATATAAATTTGGAGTACCAATATTATTAATTTTTATCTTATTAGGGATGTTGTTTGGGTCTGATGGTATGGTAGGAATTTATTTTGACAACTATGAATTAACAAAACAATTATGCTCCATTGGACTAATATTTATAATGTTCTTTGGAGGATTTGGAACAAACTGGAATATGGCTAAACCTGTTGCAGTACCTTCTATACTAATGTCGTCGCTAGGTGTAATAATTACAGCTGGGGTCACAGGTATATTTTGTCATATGGTAGTAGGAACTAGTTTACTTGAGGGCTTATTAATTGGAGCAATTGCAGCTTCAACAGATGCTGCATCTGTATTTGCTGTATTGCGTTCTCGAAAACTAAATTTAAAAGGTTCTCTTGCTTCATTATTGGAAGTCGAAAGTGGAAGTAATGACCCAATAGCTTATATGTTGACACTAATTCTTTTGACATTGATGAATAATTCTGGAGTGGAACTTATTGTGCCAATGGTAATAAAGCAAATAGTTTTTGGGCTAGCTATAGGATTTATACTAGCAAAATTGTCTGTTTATATTTTAAGAAATTCAAACTTTGAGATAGAAGGATTCTATACTATATTTATAACAGCTATTGCAATACTTTCTTATGCATTTAGTGAGTATCTTGGAGGAAATGGATACTTAAGTGTGTATATTTCAGGTATTATTATAGGAAATAGTAAGATACCTCATAAAAAAAGTTTGGTTCATTTCTTTGACGGAATTTCATGGATTATGCAAATAATGTTATTCTTTATGTTAGGATTGTTATCTTTCCCTTCCAAGCTACCAAATGTATTTGGTATAGCAATGACCATATCTATATTCATGATAGTTATTGCAAGACCATTAGCAACATTTATAATTCTAGCAAAATTTAAATTTTCAAATAAAGAAAAATTATTCATATCATGGGTAGGTCTTAGAGGTGCTGCTTCAGTAGTTTTTGCGATTTATGCAGTCACTCAGGGTGTAATCATAGAGAATGATATATTCCATATAATATTTTTTATAGCATTACTTTCAGTAGGAATACAAGGAACATTAATACCAACTGTAGCCAAAAAGCTGGATTTAGTTGATGATAATACACCTGTATTGAAAACGTTTAATGATTATGATGGAGAAATTAGCTCTAAACTTATAGAAATAAATGTTGATGATAGTAGCAAGTGGGTAAATAAGAGTATAATGGATTCTAATATACCAGAAGACATATTAATAGTTATGATAAAACGAAAGGAGCAGGTTTTAGTACCTAAAGGTTCAACTGTTATAAAAACAGGAGATACATTGGTATTAAGTGGAGATAGAATTGAAGAATTAATACAATTATAATTTATTTTGTATTGACTTTAACCTAAGGGTAAGGTATAAACTTAAATTAATCAAATCTAATGCGCAGGTGATGAGATGTTTTCTATAGGAATGTTTTCTAAAATAAATAAAATAACTACAAAGACGTTAAGGTACTATGAAGATATAGGTTTGTTAAAACCAGAATATGTAGATGAGTTTACAAAATATAGGTACTATACAACAGAGCAATTACCTAAATTACATCAGATAATAACTTTAAAGCAAATGGGTTTATCATTAGCTGAGATAAAAGAAGCTGTGGAAAATCCTGAAGAGGTTGAAAATATTTTAATGAATAAAGAAAAAGAAATATTGGATGTAATCAAAAGTGAAGAATATAAGCTCATTAAACTACGTAATTATTTTATGAATTTGAAAGGAGAAGTCAATATGAATGATGTAATTATTAAGTCTTTACCAAAAGTTAAAGTTGCTTCTATGAGAAAAGTGTTAAAGGGGTATGATGAGCTTTTCAATCTATTTCCAAATGTAATGGCAGAAGAAATGATGAAGACAGAGTGTACATGTGCAGTTCCAGATTATTGTTTCAATATATATCATGATGGTGAATATAGAGAGACTGATATGGATGTTGAGATGTGTCAGGCTATAAATGATTTAAAGGAAGATACAGATATATTAAAGTTTAAAGAGCTAGATGAAGTTGAAAATGCAGTTTGTATATTACACAATGGTTCATATTCAACATTAGGAAAAACTTATGCAGATGCATTTAAGTGGATACAAGATAATAAATATGAAGTGATTGGAAATCCTAGAGAGTCTTATATAGATGGCATATGGAATAAAGAAAATGAAGACGATTGGTTAACAGAAGTTCAGATACCAGTGAAACGCACATTATAATAGGTTTACAAAGTATAAATAAGAATAAAAAAAGAAGGTGGTGTCTCAAAATGAGCTTTTTAGTTCATGAGACACTCTTTTTTGTATGAAATCAAGTATATTTTTATCATTTCAACAATGAAAAAGAAGCTTATCTCTATTTTTAGACAGTCCCTTCTTTTTTTATTTTTAGAGTATGCTATAAATGTCTTGTTTATAAGTTTTTTATTAAAAATTTTATAAATAACTGTATTTAATATACAAAATATATATAAATATTGATATTTTATATATAAAGTTATATATTTTTGTTAAGGATATCAAGTAAAAAAGATATTAAGTATTTTTAAAGTAATACTTCATTTAATATTAAATAAATCGGGTATCTACATATATAGATACTAATTTTAAAGAATAGGAGGTATTTATATGGAAATATTCGCGATAGGACATTCAAATTATCCATATGATAAGCTTATTGATATGATAAAAAAACATGACATAAATTGTGTAGTTGACATTAGAGAAACTCCATATTCTAAATATAATATTCAGTATAATAGAGAGGCATTCAATGAATCACTGAAAAAGTCTGGATTTGTATATGTATACATGGGCAAGGAGTTTGGAGCAAAAAGAATCAATAAAGATGTATATACAGAAGAAGGCTATGCAGATTTTGAAAAGGTAATTGAAGAAGATATTTTCTTAAAAGGGATAGAAAGATTGAAAAAGGGATGTCAGATGGGATATAAAATAGTTTTATTGGGAGCAATGCAAGAGCCTATACGATGTCATAGAAGTATTTTGCTGGGGAAGGTACTGAATAAAGAAGGCTTTGATGTAAAATATATAATGCATGAGGGGTATCTAGCGACTCAAGAAGACATAGAGGAATCATTATTAGACAAGTATTTTAGTGATAGAAAACAACTTAGTATTGATAATTTATTAGGTAATGCGTTGACAAGAGAAGAAATGATACAAGAAGGCTATAGATTAGCCAATAAAGAGATAGGATTTAGAACAGAGAAAATAAGTAAATAGAAATCTTAATTGCTAAAAATATAAAATTTATCTTAAATAAGAAAATGTGATAAAATTGTAACAGATAAACATGATGTACTGATTAATAACATTACTCATGATGTACTGATTAATAACATTACTATAGTTTAATAATACATTTAGTTTGTGATATTGCTTTAAATAGTACATCATGTTGCAATGTTACAAAACGAAATTTCTAATACTGCCATAATCTACGGTTCTATTAAGTGTAGGATGACTAGATATAAATCTAACTGTAATTTTTGAGTTTAATAGATAAAAGTTAGAAATTAAGAATATCCTATCTCCATTTATAATGGAAGTAATCGCAATTGGAAGAACATTAACAAAAGATTCATATCTATTTCTAGCAATTTCATAAGGATAGTTTCCAACAAAAACGAATAGATTTAAATCATATATATTATCAATAACCCAAGCCCATTGACCATAAACTTTATCAATACTTACTGTTCCTATACTAAGTGTATCGAAGTAGGTTGCTATAGTTAAATAAATATTGCTAGTATTTTCTGAGTATGAAACAGTGTATCTTCTAAAACGTATAGGAGCTGTAGCAGAAACAGGATAAACCATGTTTACGTTTAATTTATTTGCATTCAAATTAACCAAAGTATCACATCCTAAAAATAGTCTATAAGATACAATATTTAAATTGATTTAATTTTGTTACATTTATATTGTAAGATTCTGTATTTTATATTATATTTTATATGGATTTGTGTAATCAAAATTTGGATAAACATATAGCATGTACTTATTATTATTATACAATGATGATGTAATATTAACGAAATATAGCTATCTTTTATAATAGTTAGTTATAGCAATTGCTTAGTTTAAATATATAAATATTTAAAATCTAGTATCCATAAAAAATAATAAACATAAAATAATTATAAAGATGTACTGTGTTCAAGTGATATTAAACAAGAATAATGTTATTTGAACACAGTATATTATGATGTTAACAATATAATTCTAAATTTTAAAATACCAAATTACAGTTTGATAAACTAACTAAAAACTAAATCTATATAAGTGGGGAAAAGAGGGAGAAGTATGTTTATAAGGAAAAATGTTATAAAATTAGCAATTCCTATAATGATAGAGCAGACATTTGTCATGCTTCTAGGGGTATTTAATACGATGATGGCGGGTCATATTGGGGAAGAAGCTGTATCTGCAGTTGGAATGGTTGATTCAATAAACAATATATTTATATCTGTATTTGCTGCACTATCTGTTGGGGCAACTGTTGTTGTAGCTCAACAGATAGGTAAAAGGGATAGTGAAAAGGTGAATGAAACTATCAAGCAAGCTCTAGTATCTGGAGTAATACTATCATTTACAATAACAATATTAATGTGGGTTTTTAGAATTGGTGTAATTAATTTATTTTATGGTTCAGCAGAAGAATTGGTAAAATCAAATGCAAAATTATACATAGAGTTTACATTATTTACGTATCCATTTATTGCAACACAACAAATAGCAAATGGTATTCTAAGGGGATGTGGAGATGTAAAGAAACCTATGTATGTTACTATGTTTATGAATATAGTAAATATAACATTAGGATATATACTTATATATGGCATTGATTTAAATCCCCTAGGAATAAATCTACAAACACCATCTTATGGTATAACTGGTGCAGCTATGTCTATAGCTATAGCCAGAATAATTGGATGTATAGTCATTGTAAGAGCTTTATTTAAAGGAAACGAATTAATATCTATAGGTAAAATATTTCCATTTAAGATTGATGTTGAAACTCAAAAATCCATATTTAATATAGGGATACCAGCAGGAGTTGAGCAACTACTTTTTAATGCAGGTAAATTGATTGTTCAAGTATTTATAGTTACTATGGGAACATCAGCGATTGCATCCAATGCGATAGGAATGTCAATTGCGTCTATCATAAATGTGATTGGGAATGCTTTAGCTTTGTCTGCTACAACTTTGGTTGGTCAATATATAGGACGTGGAGATATTAAGGGAGCTAAGAGTACTTTATTATATTTAACTAAATTTGCAACTATTTGTTTATTTGTAGTAGGGGCTATATTTATACCAATTGCACCTTGGATTTCAAGTATGTATACTCAAAATGCTAATGTAATTGATATATCAACACAACTAATTCGAAGTGATTGTTTAGCTATGGTAATATGGCCTATATCCTTTGTATTGTCAGCAGGTCTAAAAGGAGCTGGTGATACTCGATATACAATGATGACTGCTGTAATAGGTATGTGGATTTTTAGAATTTTTACAGGTTACGTATTGGGGGTTGTATTAGAATTTGGAGTGTTAGGAATTTGGATAGGTATGTATACTGATTGGCTTGTTAGAGGGACTTTATATTGCTTAAGATTAAGAGGAACAAAGTGGCTAAAACACAAAATTGCATAGAATATATAAAATCACTTTTAGATAGAAAACTTTATTTAGGAGTGATTTTTTATGTAGATATTATCATAATTATAAATGTAATATATAAAGTGATTAAATTACATAAATAAGGTCTATAATAATATAGATACTATAAATTATATATTGTGTAGAATTTGTGTATAATTACATAATTTGGCGATAAATATTAGAGATATATATCTATAGAAAATAATATATATGGGTATATTATTAAATATAAAAAATATTAAGTATTTATTTAATAATAAAGGTGGGTATTGTTATGATAAATAAAATAGGAAAAATAACTCTCTATGTAAATAATCAAGAGGATGCAAAATTGTTTTGGACAGAAAATTTGAACTTTGTGGTAACTTATGAAAAAGAAATAGGTCCAAATATGAAATGGGTGGAAATAGCACCAAGTAAAAATGAATTTACAACATTTGTATTGTACGATAAAAATCTAATGATGAATCAAAATAAAGAGATAGACTTATCTCATCCATCAATAATTTTAAGTACAAGGGATATTAATGGAACTTATGAACAAATGGCGAATAACAAGGTTGAAGTTGGGGAACTAATGGAAATGCCTTATGGAAGAATGTTTTCTTTTAAAGACCAAGATGGAAATGATTATTTAGTAAGAGAAGATAAATAATTTTACAAAGTGTTAAATTTACTCAATATCTGATATAATTAGAGACAATAATTATTATAAACTAGTCTAAGGCTAGGGGTGTATAATTAAAAATTAATTGTAAATTTTGAGTAGAGGTGATAAAATGTTTAAGAAAATGGCAGTACTAAAAGATATAGCAACTAAAATAGGTCGTAAAAAAGCTTATGAACTATTAGAAATGGTTGAAGGTAATGATGCTTTTGTAGCTGAGGTAAAGATAAAAAAGAATGGAATAGAATCTAAAAAGGAAGAGATTATGTTAAAAGATAATCAAAAAATAATACTAGAATATATAGAAGGTTAATTTTTAATACATATAGTTTGATAATACTAAATTTTTAAGATGAGTTGGCATAAAACTCATCTTTTTTATTTTTAATAAGTTCATTTTATTATTTAATACACATTTTATATCCTCAGAGTTGCTGACATATAAAAAGTATTGATATAGTAAAAGAATAAAATATTAATGTAATATTTTACAGAAAAGAGGGGTATTATGCTTGAGATAAAAAATTTTTCCTTTAATGTTGAGTCTAACAATGCATTTCAACAACCACCAAGAATAAAAGGTATGATAGTTGAAAATCTACTTACACTTGCTCATGGAAAACCATTGTCTACTGATGTATGTTGTCAATACCTTACAGATGTTGGATTATGCTCAAAGGACTATTTAAATCGTGAAGTGGATAACTCTCTTTCTGGAGGAGAAAATTCTTCTGCTCAAATAGTTTCTCGTACAGTTGGGCAAGATAATTCTAAGCAAAAGTTTAATCCTTCTGTTATAGGGGATTCACTTTGTTCTGCACATGTTCAATGTGACTCAATAATTATGGGAAATTCTCAAATTAGTGCGATACCTGAAATTGTTGCAAACCATCCAGATGCTCTTTTAGTACATGAGGCAGCAATTGGAAAGATTGCAGGAGACCAAATACTAAAGATGATGACATTAGGACTTACTGAGGAAGAAGCTGAGCAACAAATTCTTAATTGCTTCTTAAAGTAAATTAAAGTTTTTATTTAATTTAATATAATGAATATAGTATAATATAGTGAATAAGTCTAAAATATTTTTATTTTTAGACTTATTTTCTTTATGTAAGAAAAACTATTAGAGAAATTATACTGTAATTAGGATGTGGAATAAATGAAAAATTTACTTATAAGAAATGGGACAATAATATCTCCAACAGAGGATATCAAATTTGAAAAAAGAGATATTTTAGTTTTACATGGGAAAATATATGATATTGGACTGAATCTTAAAGAAAAAATAAGAAAAGAAAGATTACTTACAAATAAAGAGTTTGAAATAATAAATGCTGATAACATGTATATTGCTCCTGGTTTTATAGATGTTCACACCCATTGTTATAAGAGAAAATTACCTACAGGTATGGATTCTGATTCAATTGGAATCGAAAAAGGTTCAACGGTTATATTTGATGCAGGGACAGCTGGTCCTTTAAATTACTATGATTTTAAGAAGAAGTATATGGATAAGTGTAAAACTGAAGTGTATTCCTTTTTAAATGTAACAAATGAGGGACTAAATATATTGAATGAATCGACTTCTTTAGATGTTATAAATTTTAATAATGTTGAGTCTGTTGTAGAAAAAAATATGGAAAAGATAAAGGGCATAAAAGTAAAAGCAAGTAAATTTCAATCTAATGAAAATGGTGTAGATATAATAAAAAAATCAAAGGAAGTTGCAAAAAAATTAAATTTACCATTAGTGGTATATATAGGTGAGTATCCATCATATATAGATGAAGTAATGAATATTTTGGGAAAAGGAGATGTGGTTACACCTGTATATGGAAATAGTACACATGGAATATTTAATGAATTTGGCATATTAAGAAAGTCAGTAATAAATGCAAAGAATCGAGGAGTATTGTTTGATGTTTGTCATGGATTAGACCAATTTGATTTTGAAATTTTTAAAAAAGCCGTAAAGCAAGGATTGGAGCCGGATTTAATAAGTACTGATATGCATATAAAAAATATGAAAGACATAAGTTATTCTCTTTTAAATGTTATAAATAAAATTATGGAACTTGGTATACCTTTTGAAAAATGTATAGAAAAAGTAACTGAATATCCAACAAAAATTTTCAATTTACATGGAAGTAAAGGCAGAATAAAGGTTGGTGGAGAAGGTGATTTTACGATATTCACAATGAAGGATAGTAATGACATTATAAAAGACTATAATGATAACGAACTAACTTTGAAGAAAAAGTTAAGTTTACAATATACTGTAAAATCATGGATGAAAAGTAGTGAAGTTTATAGACACGAATATGAAGGTAGTATAATAAATTGAATAATAGTGATAAAATAATAAATATATGTTTAAATTGGAATATATTGGATAAATATCTAAGGAAACAAGAATTAAAAAATGATAATTTTAGGGGAGGTATTCTAGTATGAAAGCATTTGTTGATAAGGATGTATGTGTAGCTTGTGGAGCATGTATAGGAACATGTCCAGACGTTTTTAGTATGAGCGATGAGGGGCATTCAGTAGCAATTGAAGGAGAAATACCAACAGATTTACAAGATTTATGTAAAGAAGCAGAAGAAGGATGTCCAGTTTCAGCTATAACAGTTAAATAGAACTATTTAAATTTATTTTAAAAATAAATATATAAGATTTAATTGGCACTTAAGCTATAGTATTAGAAACTTCTATTACTATAGCTTTTTTAAATAGATAAAGTTAAAATATAAGATATTACTTTTTATAAATATGGAGGATTGAAATATGAAGAAAAATTATGAAATAGTATTGTTTGATTTAGATGGAACACTTACAGACCCTAAAGAAGGGATAACAAAGTCTATACAGTATTCTTTAAATAGTTTTGGCATAGAAGAAGATTTGGACAACTTAGAACAATTTATAGGACCACCATTACATGATACTTTTAAGGAGTATTATAAATTTGAGGATAAAAAAGCTACAGAAGCTGTTGAAAAGTATAGAGAATATTTTGCTGATAAAGGGATATTTGAAAATAAAATTTATGAAAATATAAAAGAGATATTAGATATGCTCTATAAAAATGATAAAATACTATTAGTAGCAACTTCTAAGCCAACAGTTTTCGCAGAAACTATACTTAGATATTTTAATATAGATAGATATTTCAAATATATAGCCGGTAGTAATCTTGATGGAACAAGAGTGAATAAAAATGAAGTTATACAATATGTACTAGATTTATGTAATATAAAAGATAAAGATAAAGTTATTATGGTTGGAGATAGAAAGTATGACATAATTGGAGCTAAGAAAATAGGTATAGACTCTATCGGAGTGTTGTATGGATATGGCTCTTTTGAAGAGATTAGTGAAAGTGAACCTACTTATATTGTCGAAAGTGTAGAGTCTATAAAAGATATTTTGCTATAAATATCTTTTATAGACAAAAATAATACAAAATGGTGTAGCATATTTAAAAATATGATATTATAATTAAGGAAGTCATTTAAAAAAGAGGAGGATGCACTTGAAATGAAATCTATTTTAATTATGGGTGGAAGCGACTTCATAGGTTCTGCACTTGCTAAGCGTTTAATTAAATGTGGGTATCAAATTGATATACTTACAAATGGTAAAAAGGAAATAGATTATAAGGGTTTTAAAGAACATCTAATTTGTGATAGAAAAGTTCGCAAAGATATGGAAAACATTATCACGGGGAGAAAGTATGATTACATATATGATATGACAGCATATACAAAAGAAGATATAAGCAATCTTATTGATTTTATAAGCATAGATAGCTTAAAAAAGTATATTGTATTGTCAGCAGGAGCAGTGTATAAAGAGAGCGGAAGAAATATAAAAGAAGAAAATGAGAAAGGTGAAAATGAAAACTGGGGAAAATATGGTTTAAATAAGAAAGAAGCAGAAGATTTTGTTATAAATAGCTCTATACCATATATAATTATTAGACCAACTTACATATATGGTGAAAATAATAATTTATATAGAGAGTATTATTTCTTTGAAAAAATAGAAAAAAATGAAAAGATACCAGTACCAAAAGGAAAACAAGTGAGTAATCAGTTTATATACATTGGAGATTTGGTAAAGGTATTAGAAAGTATAATGAAAAACCCTCATGTAAGAGAAGCCTATAATGTAACAAATCCACAATTAATTTCTTGGGATGACCTTATATATACATGTGGAGAAATTATTGGCAAAGAACCTATAATAAAGTATGTAGATATAGAAAAAGTTGAGTTTAGAGAAAGAACATATTTCCCATTTAGAAATATAGACTTTAATCTTGATATAAATAAGCTTATTGATCATGGGCTTTATATACCAAACGTGTTATTAAAAGAAGGTCTTACAGCAACATATAAATGGTTTTCAGCAAATAAGCCAAAAATGTATGACAGAAAAATGAATAAAGTTGAGCATGTAATGCAAATAATTTAAGAAAATAAATAAGTAGGTAGATATTTTGAACTCAAAAATTAAGTATTTTTTAAAATTTTTTATTTTGATATTTATTTTCATTTTTATATACTCAGTTGCGATAGAACCGAGTCTATTAATTGTGAAAAAATATAATATAAGTGAAAATGGAACATTGATAAAAAGCGATACAATAGGGAGTAAATCTGAAAGTATAAAAGTAGTTCAAATTTCAGATACTCAAATAGGTAGTTTTTACTCAACTAAGAACCTCAAAAGAGTAGCTAATAAGATTAACACTTTAAATCCAGATATAATAGTATTTACTGGTGATTTAATTGATTACTCCAATAAAAACCCAGATATAGATGAAATTACAACTATTTTATTAAGTATGGATGCTAGGTTGGGAAAATTTTCAGTATTCGGCAATCATGATTATATGTATAAACTTCCTAGGTATTATAGGCAGATTATGAAAAATTCCAACTTTAATCTTTTGATAAATGAAAATAAAAAAATAAAATTAGAAGATGATAAATATATTAATATATTAGGTGTTGATGAAATATTAAATGGAAATCCTAATATAAAATATCTGGAGAGTCAAATAGATAATAAGGATTTTAATTTATTGTTAGCACATGAACCTGATTTAGTAGACATGCTTAGTGAAGATGTAATGAATTTAGTTTTATCTGGTCATAGTCATGGTGGTCAAATAAGACTACCTATTAAGGGAGCGTTAGTTACTCCTCCATATGGGAGGAAATACACTAAAGGGTTTTATGATATAAATGGAAATAATTTATATGTGAGTTCAGGTCTTGGAAGTACAAAGTTACCATTTAGATTTTTTAATATACCAGAGATAATAGAATTTAATATTATAATCTAACATAAAATATTTAGGAAATATTATTTTGTTTGTTAGAAGATACGGATATATATACTGTAAAAATAGATTGAATTAATAGATTAAACTAATATATAAAATATTTAAGTTATAATTAATGTATTAGACAAAATAAATACTATTAATAACTATTAAAATATAGATTAAAGACAATAACATATAAGAAATAAAAATACAATAAGTGAGCAAGATAACCCCTTGCTTTAGCTATGGGGTGGAATTGCTCGGTTTTTAATAAGTTTTCGAAATATTATATAAGTTATTAATAAAATCTATTTAGATATAGAAGTATCAAGCGGTTTAGAAATAAGATGTATGCTTATATATCTAAAAGATTAAGTAGATGTAAAAAAGGTAATAGGCAATCAAAGAAGTTGTGGAGGTTAAAAAATAAGATAAAAAGTAAAACATATAATCAATTAATAAATTTGTATCATCAAACAACTAGAAAATTTATAGATTTTTGTGTAGAACAAAAGGTCTATAAAATAGCTCTTGGAGATATAAGGGGTATTGAAAAGAATACTAAGAAAAAGAAAAAATTAAATAGGGGTAAATAGACAGAAAATATCTCAAATGGAGTATGGTCGAATAACTTTGAGATAGTAGTGGCGAAGATACCGTCCAAGTAGCTTGGTTTTGTAACCATCTATGTTGTACTGTTTAAGTACAAATAAGTGAGTTAGCCACCAAGAACCCCCTAGATTTATCTATGGAGAGAGTGTCAAAATCTTGCTTTTTTCCTTTAAAACTTTAATTCTTATTTAAAATTTTTTATCTTCTCTTTATCCCATATAAACAATTTCTCAGAATTATTTAGAGCACCAAATACATTTCTTTTAAAATCAGGCATCTCTTTATTTAAATTAGCAATAAGATTTTTTATGTACTCTCTTCTAGTATGACCATTTGCAGGGCATGGATTTGTTATAATAGGATAGTTAGAATCTTTTGAAATTTTCTTAGTCATATACTCTTCTATGTAAATCATAGGTCTTATAACAGTTAAATCCTGCCTATCTAGATATGTCTTTGGGGAAAAACAATTTACTCTACCCTCATAAAACATAGACATTAAAAATGTCTCAATTGCGTCATCTTTATGATGCCCAAGAGCTACTTTATTACATCCAAGTTTTTTAGCATTATCATTCAAAGCACCCCTTCTTAAATTAGCACATAATGCACAAGGATTTTTTTCTTGTCTTATATCGAATACAATTTCTTTTATGTCAGTTTGAAATTCATAAAAAGGAATATTTATTTCTTTACACAATTTATCTAGTGGAGAATTATCAATACCTCCAGTATTTAATGTTATAGCAATCAATTCAAATTTTTGTGGAGAAAATCTTTGATAGTTTTTAAGTATATGAAGTAGAGTCAAACTATCCTTTCCACCAGAAAGTCCAACTGCAATTTTATCATTTTCTTGTATCATATCAAAATCTTGTATAGCCTTTCGAGCTTTACTTAGAAGTTTTTGTATATACATTATTAGCACCATCCTTTTAAAATATTAAATTTAAGATTTATTTAAGATTTACTTATAAAATACTTAAGGCCTATACCCTAAAATCAACACTATAGACAAACATAACGAAAAGGAGAAGATTTAATTATGAAAAAATTTAAATTGATAGTAGCCATTGTTTTAGTAGTATTTATAAGTATATTTATGTCTAAAGATAGATTACTTAAGAAAGACAAAGAGATAACAGTAATTGCTCAACATGATTCAGAACAAGGTGTTGAGTCAAATTCTCAAAATAAAAATCACTCAAATAGTATATCAAATATATTATTGGTAAACAAGACAAATGGAATTAGCAAAAATTATACTCCTGAAAATATTACTAAAGTAAACATACCTTTTGTTGAAGAAGCAACAGAAGAAGAAAAACAAATGGCAGGAGAACCTGCAAAGGCAGTTGAAGATTTAGTAAAGCAAGCTAATGAAGAAGGAGTACAGTTTTTAGGGTCTTCAGCATACAGATCTTACGATACTCAGCTAGATACTTATACAAGAAGGGTAAAATCTCAGGGTCAGAAAAAAGCAGATGAATATGTAGCAAAGCCTGGTTACAGTGAGCATCAAACTGGGCTGTGTATCGACCTAACAAATCCAGAAAGATGGTTTGTTGGAAGCACAAAAGAAGCTATATGGTTGGCAGAAAATGCTCATAAGTTTGGATTTATAATAAGGTATCCTAAAGATAAAGAAGATATAACAGGTACAGCATACGAACCATGGCATATTAGATATGTTGGTAAGGATGATGCTGAGGAAATTTATTCAAAAGGGCTAACTTTAGAAGAATATTTACAAAATAAATAGTATAAATATATAAAATAAATTTTGTGATATTGTAAATTGCGAAATGAATAAATTTATAGATTACACTAACTAAAATATAGTATAATTTTGTATGAACAAAACTATATACAAAGATTAAGTTAGGATGTGTAAAAGTGAATAATACAATTCTTGTTGTGGATGATGAAAAGGAAATAAGAGACCTTATAGAGATATATCTTTTAAATGGTGGATATAATGTAATTAAAGCTGAAGATGGAGAAGAAGCTCTAGATATTTTAAAAAAGGAAAATATTCATTTAATGGTGTTGGATATAATGATGCCCAAAATGGATGGGATAGAAGTTTGCAGAAGAGTTAGAGAAAGTTTGAATATACCAATACTTATGTTGAGTGCAAAATCAGAAGACATGGACAAAATACAAGGGATAATGACTGGTGCAGATGACTATCTAACAAAACCATTTAATCCACTTGAACTCACTGTGAGAGTGAAATCATTGATTAGAAGAGCATATTATTTTAGTGGTGCTAATAATGAAAATAAAAATCTCATAGAAGTTGGAGTGGTATTGATAGATAAGGAAAAGCATAGTGTAACAGTAGCTGGAAAGGAAATAACTTTAACATCAAGAGAATTTGATATACTGTACTTACTGGCAAATAATAAAGGAAGGGTATATAGTACAGAAGAAATATTTCAAAAGGTATGGAAAGAGAAATATTATCAATCTAATAATACTGTAATGGTTCATATGAGTAGAATAAGGGATAAAATTGAAAAATATACAGATGGAGAAAAAATAATTCATACTGTATGGGGAGTAGGATATAAAATTGAAAAATAAAAGCTTATTAAATCATATGTTTCGCCCTATAATAGATTTCACTATAAGTTGTATTATTACCTTAATAATTATGCTAACAAGTATCTATATAATAAAAGTGTTATATTTTAATACTGGTTTATCTACAATTAATTATCTTGTATATAATCTAAGAAATTTAAGAACGCTTATAGGAGAGGGATTATTTTATCCATCTTTATTTCTAACCTCATCATTAGCAATTTATTTTTTAATATCATACAAGAGAAATAAGCAAATTGTAGATTTTATAAGAAGAACTAATAAAAAAAATCAGAAGTTAGAAATCATTATAGATGCGGTAAATTCAATGGCTGAAGGTGATTTACAAAAGAATATAGATATTGAGTATGATTTAGATGTGTTAAAAGATAAAGAAATTGATAATATTGATGAACTGGCGCGTAAAATTAATAGTATCATTAATCAACTTAGAAACATAACTATTGAAGAGAGACAAGCTCAACAGACTAAAACAGATTTAATAACAAATGTGTCACATGATTTAAGAACACCTTTGACATCAATAATGGGTTACTTAGGATTGATAGAAGAAGGTAAATATAAAGATGAAGTACAGATGATGTATTATGTTAATATCGCATATGAAAAATCGAAAAGTTTAAATGTACTTATAAATGATTTGTTTGAATTGACTAAAATGCAAAATAATACGATAAGATTAAATAAAATAGAAGTAAATTTAGTAGAATTATTAAGTCAGATAGTATCTCAATTTGAAATTTATTTTAAACAGGAGTTTATGGTTAGTAGAGTTAATTTTAGTGAAGAAAAATTAATTGTAAAAGCTGACCCAAATAAATTGGTAAGAGTATTTGAAAATCTTATGACTAATGCTATGAAGTATGGAAAATATGGACTTTATGTAGATGTAGTCACAGAGAAAAAAGGAGATATGGCAGTTGTAAAAGTCATAAATTATGGAGAACCAATTCCGGTATTAGATTTACCAAATATATTTAATAGATTTTATAGAGTTGAAAAATCAAGAAATAGAAATGCTGGAGGGTCTGGTCTAGGTCTTGCAATTACAAAAAATATTGTGAATTTACATGATGGGGAAATTACCGTTTCAAGTGATAAACATCAAACTGTATTTGAGGTACAACTACCACTAATACAATCAGATGAGTTATAAAATAAAAGCATATTTTAGATGTACAAATAATATGGCAATAAGGTATTTACAAAAATAAAAAAGTAATATATAATTTAAGTCAGTTTAATAAGATACTTATCAAGAGTTAGGGGAGAGAGTTAGCTCAGTGATCCTATACCAACCTTTTATTAGGTGGTCCTGCTAACAACGATGAGACGATTTGAAATAATATACTCTTCTTATCAATAATGGATAGGGGGAGTTTTTTTTAGAATTAATGTAATAAATTTTAAATGATGATGGAGGATTAAATAATGGAAAAAGTAGAAAGTTTTAAATTAGACCACACAAAAGTAAAAGCTCCTTTTGTAAGAAAGTGTAGCGTTCTTGATGGAGTAAAGGGAGATAAAGTAAGTAAATTTGACTTAAGATTTTTACAGCCCAATGTAGAGAGTTTTGGAACTGCTGCTATGCACGGTTTAGAGCATCTTTTAGCTACTTATTTAAGAGATACACTAGATGGTGTAATAGACTTATCTCCAATGGGATGTAGAACAGGCTTTTATTTAATACTATGGGGAGATGTGGATGCCAATACAGTTAAGATTGGTTTAGAAGAAGCATTAAAAAAAGTTCTTGAATCAGATAAAATGCCAGCAGCTACAGCTATAGAATGTGGAAACTACAGAGACTTATCTTTATTTGGAGCAAAAGAATATGCAAAAGATGTTTTAGATAAAGGATTTTCTTTAAATATATATGGAGAATAATTTAATTGGCAGAGAAAATATAAACATAAATCAAAGTGAAGTTTTAAGATATTTACAATATAGGGGTCAAGAGATAGATAAAGACCTTAGAGATACTATTGGTGAATGTATAGCTATAACTAAAAATAAAATAAATCCTAGATATCTATCTAGGATTTATCCTATTAAAATAAATAAAGATAATATTGTAGAATTAGAGGGGACAAATTTAAATTTAGAGAGTAAAGATATATATGAACTTTTAAAAAAATGTAGTGAATGTGTAATTATGGCAGCTACTATAGGAATAGATATAGAAAAAGAAATAAAGAGATATTCTTACTCAGATTTAACAAAAGGACTAATAATTGATTCATGTGGAACAACAGCAATAGAAGAAGTGTGTGACATTGTTCAAGATAATGTAGAAAAGATTTTTTTAAAACAAAATAAATTTATAACTATGCGATATAGCCCAGGGTATGGCGATTTACCAATAGAGAAAAATATAGATATATTAAACGTTTTAGATGCTCAAAAGCAAATAGGTCTAACAATTACTTCCAATGGAATTATGATACCTAGAAAATCGGTAGTGGCTATAATAGGTATTTCTAATACAAAAATAGATAAATCTAAGAAAGAAAAATCGTGTGAAAATTGTAAAAACTATAGAAATTGTACATATAGAAAAGGAGCGAATTCTTGTGGAAATAAGACAATATATGAAAAATAATATATTAATATTTGATGGTGCAATGGGAACAATGCTTCAGCAAAAAGGTTTAAAGTTAGGTGAAAATCCAGAAGTATTTGGCCTTCAAAATCCAGACAAACTTATAGAAATACATACAGCATACTTAGATGCAGGTTCAAATGTAATTCTTACAAATACTTTTGGATGTAATGAATTAAAATTATATAAGTATACAGTAGAAGAAGTGATTGATAGTGCTGTTTCAGTGGCTAGAAAAGCTATAGAAAATGTAGATAATACTAAACCTAGATATGTAGCATTAGATATTGGTCCTATAGGAGAAATGCTAGAGCCTATGGGGACTTTAAGCTTTGATAAGGCATATGAAATATTTAAAAGACAAGTGCTACAAGGTGTTAAGTCTGGAGTTGATGTAATAGTAATAGAGACTATGATGGATTTATATGAAGCTAAAGCAGCTGTATTAGCAGCTAAAGAAAATTCTGATTTACCTGTTTTCTGTACTATGACATTTGATGAAGGCGGAAGAAGCTTTACTGGATGTATGCCAGAATGTATGGTGGCTACTATAGAAGGATTAGGTGTAGATGCAATAGGAGTAAATTGTTCATTAGGACCAAAACAGCTTTTACCAATAGTTGAAAAAATAGTATCAAGAGCTACAATACCTGTGATGGTTCAAGCAAATGCAGGTCTACCAAATATAGTTGATGGAGAGGCTATATATGATGTTGATGCAAAAGAATTCTTTGAAGGGGTTAAAAAGTTCGTTGAGGTTGGAGCTACTATAATAGGTGGATGTTGTGGTACGAATCCAAGCTTTATAAAAGAAATATCTGATAATATAAATTCTGTTACTAAAGGAAGTATCAAGAAGATTGACAAATGTGTGGTTTGTTCACCATCAAAATTTGTAGAAGTAGAACCGCCTACAGTGATTGGAGAAAGATTGAATCCTACAGGTAGAAAATCTCTACAAGAAGCATTGAAAAATGAAAACGTAGATTATGCGATAAATTTAGCATTAGAACAAGTAAATGCTGGAGCACAAATATTGGGAGTGAATGTTGGTTTACCAGAGATAGATGAAAAAAAATTAATGCCAAAATTAATAAAAGAAATTCAGTCAGTAGTAGATACACCTTTACAAGTCGATTCTTCCAATGTAGAGGCGTTAGAGCAAGGTCTTAGATATTATAATGGTAGAACAATAGTAAACTCTTTAAATGGCAAAGAAGAGTCTTTAGAAAGCATATTACCAATAGTCAAAAAGTATGGTTCATGTGTGGTTGGACTTACACTCGATGAAAAAGGTATACCTAAAAAAGCTGAAGAAAGATTTGAAATAGCAAAAAGGATAGTTGATAGAGCAGTTTCTTATGGGATAAAACCAAAAGATATATTTATAGATTGTTTATCATTAACTGTTTCAGCACAACAAGAAGAAGCAATAGAGACTATAAAGGCTATAACAATGGTAAAGACACTAGGAGTAAAAACTATATTAGGTGTTTCAAATATTTCATTTGGCCTTCCAAATAGAAAAGCACTTAACGCTTCTTTTCTAACATTAGCTTTAGGGGCAGGGCTTGATTTAGCAATTATAAATCCAAATGAATGCAGTATGATGGAAGCTATCAATTCTTTTAAAATATTAAATAACACAGATAAAGGATGTGTAAACTATATAAATCAATATAGTAATATAAATAATTCAAAAAATTTGGATTTGTCTACGAAGATTGACAAAGATTTGTCTCTAGATGTTTTAGTTGAAAGAGGATTAAAAGATGAAGCAAAAAATGTAACATTGAATCTTTTGAAAGAAAAGGATGAAAATTATATATTAGATGAGATTTTAATTCCTGCTCTTGATAAGGTAGGAAAAAGATATGATAGTGGAGATATATTTTTACCACAATTGATTCAATCAGCAGAAACGGTAAAAGTTTCATTAAATACAATAAAGGAAGTTTTATTAAGTAAAAGTAGCAATAATGTATCTAAAGGAAAAATAATAGTTGCTACAGTAAAAGGTGATATCCATGATATTGGAAAAAATATAGTAAAAATAATGCTAGAAAATTATGGATATGAGGTTGTAGATTTAGGTAAAGATGTCCCTATTGAAGAAGTAGTAGAAGTTGCTAAAAAAAGAAATATAAAATTAGTAGGATTAAGTGCACTTATGACTACAACTGTTCAAAGTATGAAAGATACAATTAAGTCATTGAGAGATAATGAGATAAATGCAAAGGTATTTGTAGGTGGTGCAGTTTTAACAGAAGAATATGCTGAAGAAATAGGTGCTGATTATTATTCAAAGGATGCAAAGTCTGCTGTTGAAATAGCAAAGTTAAATTTTTAGCATGTAAATTAAAATAAAGGTTTTACTAAATAGGATATTTTATATATAATATAAATATAAGTTTTAGATACTTATGTTTAAAACAATAGGAATTAATCTATAATAATGAGATTAATTAATATAAAAAATATTTATCATCAACATTAAAAAGGGCTGGGAAGTCTGGTATAACTTCCATCAGCCCTTTTTAGTTAAAATCATATGTTAAAAAGCCCAATTACCATTTTTAAAAATCTGTATTTGCTTTCCATCATAAGTCTCACCAATAATATCCATATCAGCAGAACCAATCATAAAATCTACATGTGTTAAACTGTCATTTACACCATATTCATCTAATTCTTCATCTTTTAAATTGTTTCCACCCTCTAGACAAGTTTTATAAGCAGAACCAATTGCAAAGTGGCAAGAAGCATTTTCATCGTATAGAGTATTATAAAAAATTATATCTGTATTGGATATTGGTGAGTTGTATGGAACAAGAGCAACTTCTCCTAAATAATGAGAGCCTTCATCCGTTTCAATAAGTTTTTCTAGTGTATCTAGTCCCTTTTCAGCAGAGAAATCTATTATTTTACCATCTTTAAAGGTTAAGAAGAATTTGTCGATTATGTTTCCACCATAAACAAGAGGTTTTGTACTATAAACAGTTCCATTTACTTTAAACTTATGTGGCATTCCAAAAATCTCTTCAGTTGGAATATTTGGATTAAAACTTATTCCATTAGGGTCTTTGGATGCTCCACTTAGCCAGATATGACCTTTTGGTAAGTCTAGAGTCAAATCAGTTTTTGAGGATTTATATTTTAAAGTTTTAAAGTTATTTTTATTTAGAAAGTCCATTTTAGACTTAAGATTTTCATTATGCTCTTCCCATGCTTTTATAGGGTCTTGACCATCTACTCTTGAACATTTAAATATAGCATCCCACAGTTTTTCTATTGCTTTATCTTCTGATAAATTTGGAAACACTTTTTTTGCCCAATCTTTTGTTGGCACAGAGACGATACTCCATTTACATTTATCAGTTAGAGTATAAGAACGCCATTCTTTTAAAGCTTTTCCAGATGCCTTTTGAAAATTTGCAACTCTTTCAGGGTCAACATCTTTTAGTAAGTCAGGGTTTTGGGCATAGACTGATAAAAATGCTCCACCTTCTTTTGCTATATCTACATATTGTTCTGCTGTCCATTTTGGGAACTCATGAAATGCTTCATCTGGAGCATATAAGTATTTAATAAGAGTACTTTCTTCATCAGACCACTCTATATATACATTTTTAGCACCACACTTATATGCTTCTTTAAGTGCATTTCTTGCAAAATCAGCACATTCTATTGGTGACTTTATAAGTAGAATTTGACCTGGCTGTATGTTAACTCCAACTTTTATTGCTAACTCAGCGTATTTTTCTAAATTTCTATTTAAATTCATATTTATCCTCCTATATTTTTAATATTGAATAACTTATAAAGTATTATAACATTACTTATGTTTTTAATATTGAACAACTTATAAAATATTATAACTTTACTTAGATTTTGGGTCATATTCAAAATATTTATACTTTATAGATTGAGAAATAAAAAAATATTTTAATTAAAACAGATTATGAGGATAACAAACTTATTTAAGCAGTATGTTTTTTTGTTGATTAAAAAATAGCTACGCACACTCGTGACTTTAGTCATGAGTTAGTAGCTAAAATAGTCAGCATATAGGGAAACCTATATGTAGAGATAGGATAGAACCTATCCAATACTACTTGAATTGCTAAAAACCCCTAAAGTTAACCAAACTAAAACATAAGGATGAAATAAACCTAAGTGTGAAAGTTACGAAAGTAGAAAAAATTGGTTAGATGGTATAAGGTTAAACCCTAAGTACTTTAAAATGGGCAATCAGCAGGTAAACTCCGAATAGGAGAAACTTCAACGACTATTCCTCTTGAGGGAAGTACACTACAAGTTATCGGTAGTGGAAGTGTGTAGACCTTAACGGATAATGCCGAAGGATAAGATATAGTCTGTGCTTGCATGAAAGTGTAAGAAGTTCATAAGAGAACTTCATAGGTAGTAGCGAACTTATGTGAACGACAACCTCAAAAATGATAAAAGTAAAGACTTACGGTTCTTATATAGGTTATTTAAAAATAAATATAAAAAACCTTCAAAATACTTGTTTTAAGTAATTGAATATTTTAATCTTATGATAGGTGATGAAAAGTAGAAGTTACTCATAGTAGAGGATATGCATATAGTATGTCAAATATAGACATCCAGTATTATGGGGAGGCATCTTTGGAATCCTAGTTATTTCGTTGCTACTGTATCAGAAAATACAGAAGAACAGATAAGAAAATATATTAATAATCAGAAAAAGTAAGTAAAGTGAGGTGGTAGTAGTGGAAAAAGCTTATAAGTTTAGAATATATCCAAATAAAAAACAGCAAGAGTTAATTAACAAAACTTTTGGATGTTGTAGATTTGTATATAATAAGTATCTTGCTAAAAGAATAGAAGTTTATAAAAACGATAAAGAAACTTTTACTTATAAACAGTGTAGTTCTGATTTGACCAACTTAAAAAAAGAATTAAAGTGGCTTAAAGAACCTGACAAATTTTCACTACAAAACGCCTTAAAAGATTTAGATAATGCATATAAAAAATTCTTTAAAGAAAAAGTAAGATTTCCTAAATTTAAATCAAAGAAAATTAATAGATTTTCATATAAAACTAACTTTACAAATGGAAACATTATGTATTGTGGTCAACATATAAAACTACCTAAACTTGGTATGGTTAAGATAAGGGATAAACAAGTACCTCAAGGTAGAATACTTAATGCCACTATATCTAAAGAGCCAAGTGGTAGATATTATGTATCATTATGCTGTACTGATGTAGATATTGAAGCATTTGAAAATACTAATAATCAGATAGGTTTAGATTTAGGAATTAAAGAATTTTGTATCTCAAGTTGTGGAGAATTTATAGAAAATCCTAAGTATCTTAAGAAGTCATTAAACAAACTTGCTAAATTACAAAGAGAATTATCGAGAAAAACAATCGGTAGTTTAAATAGAAATAAAGCAAGATTAAAAGTTGCAAGACTTCAAGAACATATAGCTAATCAAAGAAATGATTTTCTACAAAAACTATCTACTAAACTAATAAAAGATAACGATATTATTTGCATAGAAGATTTACAAGTAAAGAATATGATTAGAAATCGTAAACTATCTCGCTTAATTTCTGATGTGTCATGGTCAGAATTTGTTCGTCAATTAGAATACAAGGCTAATTGGTATGGTAGACAAATTTTAAAGGTGGGTAAATTCTTTGCAAGTTCACAAATATGCAATAAATGTGGGTATAAAAACGAGGAAGTTAAAAACTTAAATATAAGAGAATGGATTTGTCCTAGTTGTAATGAAACTCACGATAGAGATATAAATGCAAGTATAAATATATTAAAAGAAGGATTAAGACTAATAACAATTCAAAATAAATAACGTATGTAAGAACCGTAGGAACTACGGGGATGGCCTGTGGAGAATTAGTAAGACATATTTTAGTATGCAAAATTCTATGAAGCAGGAACCTTGTGACTTTAGTCATAGGAGGTTCAGAATAGTATTAAAGTAGAAATAAAAATACTTTTTTAGTGAAAAGCTATACAAGAATACCAAAAAAAACTTATAATATAATAATGAGATAGATATTTATAAATGAAAAAAATTTTTATAGAAAATCAAATAAAAAAATTATGCTAATGTATAGACATTGATAAGGTAGAATTTAAGCCTTTTGAATGCTATATTAAACTAGAGTAGATATTCTTATGAATTTCAAAATAGGGCAGGAGGAAAAAGGAAATAAAACTATAAAAAATATAAAGTATTTATATAAATTTATAGAGTTTATACGTCAGAAGATTTCAGTTAGGAGGGCATAAATGGAGCTTTATGAAGCCATTTTTTATAGAAAATCTGTAAGAAATTTTTCCAGTAATAAGATAAAAAAGCCATTAATGGAAGAAATAAAAAGAAGTTGTAAAAATTTAGAATACTTAAATGAAGATTTAAGTATTAAAGCACATGTTGTTGATAGAGGGCATATAATACATTTTTTAATGGGTAAGGAATGTAAAGTAAAGGCACCTCACTATATAGTAGTTACATCAGATAAAGGTGAAGACTATTTACAGAATATAGGATTTGCTACAGAAGGTGTAGTTTTACGTCTTACAACATTGGGAGTAGCTACTTGCTGGTTGGAAGGAAACTTAAAGAGAGAAGATATATTAGAATTTGTGGATATTGGGAATAAGAACTTTGAAGAAGATGAAGAAGATGATTTAGACTATTTAGCTGGATTAAAAACAGAAGTAGAAGATGAAAACAAAATAGAGAATCCTTATATAATAATAGCTTTTGGATATCCAGCAAAAAATGAAGATTTGTTTAGGACAAGATATGCTAGACCTGATAGAAAGCCAATAAAAGATATGATAAATAAGATAAATAGGAATAGAAAATGGAAAGAAGTATTAGAATTGACAAGAAGGGCTCCATCTGTAAAAAATTCTCAACCATGGTATTTCCACAAGGATGAACGAGGTCTTCATTTATTTGAAAAGAAACCTAAGAAACACTGTGAAGATATGAATAAGGTTAGCTTAGGTGTAGGTTTAAGACATTTTGATATAGCTTGTATAAAAAATAAAATAGATGTTTCATATGAAAAACTTCCTATAAGAAATAAAATAGGAAAATCATATTTTATAACTGTAGTTGAGCATGTGAAACCAGAAGAAGAAATCCAAGAAGAAAATGTAAGTAGTGAAAAAGAAGAATCACAAGATGAATAAGATTTTGGAAGGTGGATATTGGATATGTATAAGTGCGGGAAATGTAACCTTAGAGGCTGTTCTGATGGAAATATGGATAAGTTAATGAAGATATGTCCAACTAGAGAAATTGAGCTACAACAAAAATCAAAACAACTTTATGAAGAAGAAGAGAATAGAAAAATAGCTTATAACGCTGGGCTAGTTGAAGCAGAAGGATACTGTGAATATACTAGACTAAAAGAAATTATAGAGTTTTCTAAGAAATGTGGTTATAAAAAGATTGGTATAGCATTTTGTATTGGATTAAAAAGAGAAATGCAAACAGTACAAAAGATATTTGAACATCATGGATTTGAAGTATTTTCTGTTATATGTAAAAATGGAGCAATGCCTAAGAGTACAATTGGACTAGAAGCATCTCAAACAATATCAAAGTGTGCAGATGAAATAATGTGCAATCCAATAGGACAGGCTTTATTTTTAAATGAAGCTAAAGTTGACCTTAATGTAATTCTTGGATTATGTGTTGGTCACGATACCTTAGCCATGAAATATATGGAAGCTCCTATAACAACTCTAATTGTCAAAGATAGAGTAACTGGGCATAATCCAGCTGCTGCGATATATAATGCAGAGTCATATTTTGAGAAAAAATTGTTTGATAAAGTTGAAGAATAATTCAAAGACTTATTGACATAAAAAGCAATTAGTGGTTTAATTATAAAAAAGATAAAACTTTAAATTATCCTAGGGATACATAAAGTTATGAGAATAAAGAAAAATATTACAGCTAAATTCCTTAAAGTAGTCCAGAGAGACTAAAGGGTTATAGATAATGTTAATATATAACCTCTAGTAAATCTTCTAGAGGTTTTTGATGAGTATAAAATAAAAATTTAAATATAATAAAGTCTTTTAAACTAGTCCAGAGAGACTGGGAAAGATATCTCATAGCTAAGAATTGAGTTATGTATAGATAAAATCCTTGTGCCTCTTTTGGTGTAAGGATTTTTTTATGAGGATTTAGGCTTTATTAAAAAGGAGATGTAAAAATGATAAATGGAAAAGAGAAGTTGATAGTTGCAATTGATACTGACGAATTTGATAAAGCTAAAGAACTAATAGACAGATTAGAAGATAGTGTAGACATATTTAAGGTAGGGCTAGAGCAATACGTTGCCACAAAAGGGAAAACAATAGATTATCTTAAAGAAAAAGGTAAAAAAATATTTTTAGACCTTAAATTCCATGATATACCAAATACTATGAAAAGTGCAGTGAGAGCTGCAGTGAGAGATAATGTTTGGTTAATGACAATACATGTATCAGATATGGAAGGAATGAGACAATGTGCATTAGTTGCTAAGGAAGAAGCAGAAAGATTAAATATAGAAAAGCCATTAGTAGTTGGAGTAACGGTTTTAACTTCATTAAGTAACCAAGATTTACAGGACATAGGATGTAATATGACAACAGAAGAGTTAGCTATAAAGAGAGCTAAACTGGCAAAAGAAGCAGGAATAGATGGGGTTGTTTGTTCAGCTCAAGAAGTTGATAAGATAGTGGAAGCATGTGGAACTGATTTTATAACAGTTTGCCCAGGAATAAGACCTAAATCAGCAGAGGTTGGAGACCAAAAAAGAGTTGTGACTCCATCAGATGCAATAAGAAGAGGTGCTCATTATTTAGTTGTTGGAAGACCTATAACAAAAGCAGAAAATCCAAGAGAATCAGCTATTAATATTGTAAAAGAAATAGAAAATGCTTAGATAAAATATTTGGGAGGTAGCTTACATGAAGGGGAAATTAATTTTAGAAGATGGAACAGTATTTGAAGGAAAAGCATTTGGATATCTAAAGGAAACTGTTGGAGAAGTTGTATTTAATACTTCAATGGCTGGATATGGAGAAATATTGACAGATGCAACTTATTATGGACAAATAGTTACTATGACCTATCCACTTATAGGAAACTATGGAATAAATTTAGAAGATGTTGAATCAAATAAGGTACAAGTAAAAGGACTTATTGTAAGAGAAAAAAGTGATAACCCAAATAATTTTAGATGTGAGATGGATATAGACACATATTTAAAGCAAAATAAGGTAATAGGACTTGAAGGAATAGATACAAGAGCATTAACTAAAATTATTAGAAACAATGGAACTAAGAGAGGAATTATAACTTTAGAAAATACATCGTTACAAGATGTTCAGTCTAAACTAGAAGAGCATTGTAACAAAGATTCAGTAAAAAATGTTACAAGAAAAGAAATTGAAAATATCAAAGGTACTGGTGCTAAGGTTGTAGTTATAGACTTTGGTGTTAAAAATAGTGTACTAGAGTCTCTTAAAGCTTGCAACTGTGATATAACTATAGTACCAGCAATGACTACAGCAGAAGAAATTTTAAATATAAATCCTGACTTAATCTTACTATCTAATGGACCGGGAAATCCAGAAGATGTAAATGATATAGTTGAAAATATAAAAAACTTAGTAGGCAAAAAGCCATTGACAGGAATAGGTTTAGGACATCAAATTTTAGCATTGGCATTAGGAGGAAAGACTTCAAAGCTTATATTTGGACATAGAGGAGGCAATCATCCAGTTAAATGTTTAGAAACTGGAAAAGTATTTATAACTTCTCAAAATCATGGATATAATGTTTCAGAAATGCCAGAAAATACAGAGGTAACTCACATAAATTTAAATGACAATACTATAGAAGGAATGAGACATAAAGAATTGCCAATATATAGTGTTCAGTACATTCCAGAATACACAACAAAAGAAGATTTAGATTGTATATTTAATAAATTCTTAGCATTAATATAGATTTAGTATTATTTACAGATAGTAAAAACCATTTAGATAAGGAGAAAAATTTATGCCTAAATTAGATAGTATAAAGAAAACTTTAGTATTAGGGTCAGGACCAATAATAATAGGTCAAGCAGCGGAATTTGACTATTCAGGAACACAAGCTTGCCAATCTTTAAAAGAAGAAGGAATAGAAGTTGTATTAATAAATAGTAATCCAGCTACAATAATGACTGATAAAGAAGTGGCAGATAAAATATATATAGAACCATTAACAATAGAATTTATAGAAAAAATAATAGAAAAAGAAAGACCAGATAGTTTACTTGCAGGTATGGGTGGACAAACAGGGCTAAATTTAGCAGTTGAACTTTATGAAAAAGGCATACTAGATAAATATGGAGTAAAGATAATAGGTACTTCAGTAGAATCTATCAAAAAAGGTGAAGATAGAGATATATTTAGAGAAGTAATGAAAGAAATAAATCAGCCTGTAATAGTTAGTGATATAGTTACAGATTTACAAGCAGGTCTTGATTATGCACTTACAATTGGTTATCCAGTAGTTGTAAGACCAGCATACACACTAGGTGGAACTGGTGGAGGTATAGCTGAGAATGAGGAAGAATTAAGAGAAATACTTTCACATGGACTACAATTAAGCCCTGTTGGACAAGTATTAATTGAAAAGAGTATAAAAGGCTGGAAAGAAATAGAATATGAAGTAATAAGAGATTCAAAGGGAAATTGTATAGTTGTATGTAACATGGAGAATATAGACCCAGTTGGAGTTCATACAGGAGATAGTATAGTTGTTGCCCCAACTCAAACTTTAAGTAACAAAGAATGTGCGATGCTTAAAAAAGCATCTTTAGATATATTAAATGCAGTAGAAGTTCAAGGTGGATGTAATGTTCAGTTTGCATTAAATCCACACAGCTTTGAATATGCAGTTATTGAGATAAATCCAAGAGTTAGTAGATCATCAGCTCTAGCATCAAAAGCTACAGGATATCCAATAGCTAAAGTTTCATCAAAAATAGCTTTAGGTTACACTTTGGATGAGATAGAAAATGCAGTAACTAAAAAAACTTATGCTTGTTTTGAACCAACTATAGATTACGTAGTAGCAAAAATACCAAAGTGGCCTTTTGATAAATTTAAAAAAGCAAATAGGAAATTAGGAACTAAGATGATGGCAACTGGTGAAATCATGAGTATAGGAAGCAACTTTGAAGCTGCTATTCTTAAAGGGATAAGATCGCTTGAAACAGGAAAATATTCATTAGTTCACACACCATCTGAAGAGAGAAGTATTGAGGAGTTAAAGAAAAGAGTTGTAGTGCCTGATGATGAGAGACTATTTGACTTAGCTGAAATGATAAGAAGAGGCTATAAAGTAGAAATGATAGAGCAAATTACAGGTATAGATAAATGGTTTATAAATAAATTTAAATGGATAGTAGAGCAAGAAGAAAAACTAAAAGTTATGAAGATTGAAGATTTAACGAAAGATTATCTTCTTGAATTAAAGAAAAAAGGATTCTCTGATAAGGGTATATCTGACTTAATGAAGATAAGCCCAGAAAAATTATATGAATTGAGAAGTCTATATAATATAAAACCAGCATATAAGATGGTTGATACTTGTGCAGGTGAGATAGATGCTATATCTCCTTACTATTATTCAACTTATGAGCAATATGATGAGGTAGTTGTTAGTGATAAGAAAAAGGTGATAGTATTAGGTTCTGGTCCAATAAGAATAGGTCAAGGTATAGAATTTGATTATTGTTCAGTTCACTGTGTAAAATCTTTAAGAAAGATGGATATAGAAACTATAATCATAAACAATAATCCTGAGACAGTGAGTACAGATTTTGATACATCAGATAAGCTATATTTTGAACCATTAACAGAAGAAGAAGTTTTAAGTATAATCGAAAAAGAAAAACCAGAAGGTGTAATATTACAGTTTGGTGGACAGACAGCTATAAAATTGGCTAAGTTCTTACATGAAAAAAATATACCTATATTGGGTACTGATTTTGATGATATAGATGCAGCAGAAGATAGAGAAAAGTTTGATGATTTACTAGAGAGACTAGATATAAATAGACCAAAAGGAAAAGGTGTATGGTCACTTAGTGAAGGTATTGAAGTTGCTAATGAATTAGGTTATCCAGTATTGGTTAGACCATCTTATGTACTTGGTGGTCAAGGTATGGAAATAACTTATAACGAAGAAAAATTATCTCAATACCTACAAGATGCATTTGATAGAGACCATAAGAATCCAGTACTTATAGATAAATATCTAACTGGTAGAGAAATAGAAGTAGATGCTATATGTGATAAGGAAGATATATTAATACCTGGTATAATGGAGCATTTGGAAAGAGCTGGGGTTCACTCTGGAGACAGCACAACAATGTATCCAAGTCAAAATATTTCTGATGAAATAAAAGAAAAGATAGTAGAATACACTAAGAAGATAGCTTTAGACCTTAATGTACTTGGTATGGTTAATATACAGTTTATAGAATTCCAAAATGAATTATATATAATTGAGGTTAATCCTAGAGCTAGTAGAACAGTTCCATATATAAGTAAAGTGAGTGGAGTACCAATAGTTGACTTAGCAACTAAGTGTATGTTAGGGTCTAAATTAAAGGATTTAGGATATGGTACAGGAGTTTACAAAGAGCCAAAACTAGTATCAGTAAAAGTGCCAGTATTCTCAATGTCTAAATTATCTAAGGTTGAAGTAAGTCTAGGTCCTGAGATGAAATCTACAGGAGAAGTTCTAGGCGTAGGAGAAAATTTAGAAGAAGCTTTATATAAAGGATTCTTAGCAGCAGGTAGACATATGTCTGATGAAAGAGGAGTAGTGCTTGCCACTGTCAATAATCATGATAAAGATGAGTTTATAGAGATAGCAAAAGATATGAAAGAGTTAGGATATACTTTTGTTGCTACAGAAGGGACAGCTAAGAGTCTAAGAGAAAGTGGAATAGAAGCTAATATAGTAAATAGAGTAGAAGAATCTAGACCAAATATACTAGATGCTATAAGAAATAAACAAGTTGATATAGTAATAAATACACCAACTAAAGGAAATGACTCTACAAGAGATGGGTTTAAGATAAGAAGAACGGCTATTGAATTCTCTACTGAAATAATGACGTCTTTGGATACACTAAAAGCTTTAGTAGAGGTTAAGAAGAAACACTTAAATAAAGATAAGTTAAAAGTTTACAATATAGCTGAATAGAGGTTAAATTGATTGTATAGTTTAAGAATTTAATTATTAAATTAAAAAGAAGAAGTTATTTTTTCTATGAGTTTTTACTTTTGAGATAACTTCTTTTTTTTAAGAAATTTGTAGTATAATAGAAAAAGATAAAAAATAAATGTAAATAAGTATAAAACTAGAATGTAAAAGTGAAAAATAGATATAGATATTTAAAAGCTTATATTTAGCTAATGTTCTTTAGCTTGCCTAAAGAGAATTATAGGAGGTACTGTAATATGAAAGCAAGGTTAATATTAGAAGATGGGACAATTTTTATAGGAAAGGCATTTGGATATTTAGAAGAAAGTGTAGGCGAAGTAGTGTTTAATACTTCTATGATAGGATATGGTGAAGTTTTAACAGACCCTTCTTACTATGGTCAAATAGTTACTATGACTTATCCTCTTGTAGGAAATTATGGTATAAATTTATCATCAGCAGAGTCTGAAAAAGTTCAAGTAAAGGGATTTATAGTAAGAGAAAAAAGTGATTCTCCAAGTAATTTTAGATGTGAAATTGATATAGACCAATATTTAAAGCAAAATAAAGTTATTGGACTTGAAGGAATAGATACAAGAGCTTTGACTAAAATACTTAGAAATAATGGAACAATGAAAGGGATAATTACATTAGAAGACAGTACGTTAGAAGATGTTAAACATAAATTGGATAAGTTTTCAAATACAGAAGCAGTTAGAACAGTTACAAGAAAAGAAGTAGAGCATATAAAAGGAAATGGTCCAAAAGTAGCTGTTATGGATTTTGGAGTTAAAAGAAATATATTAAAATCATTTATAGCTCGTGGATGTGATATAACAATATTTCCAGCTACAACATCTCCAGAAGATGTATTAAGTATAAATCCTGACTTGATATTCTTGTCAAATGGACCTGGAGACCCAGAAGACCTAGAAGATGTTATAGAAAATATAAAAGCTCTTATTGGTAAAAAGCCTATAGTTGGAATCTGCTTAGGACATCAACTTTTAGCTTTAGCTCTTGGAGGAAAAACTGCTAAGCTTAAATTTGGACATAGAGGTGGAAATCATCCAGTTAAAGATTTAGAAGAGGGAAAAGTATTTATAACTTCTCAAAATCATGGATACTATGTTTCAGAAGTTCCTGAACAAATGAAAGTGACACATATAAATTTAAATGATAATACTGTTGAAGGAATGAGACATGAGAAGCTAGGTGTATACAGTGTTCAATACCATCCTGAGGCTTGTCCAGGACCAAAAGATAACGACTATATTTTTGATAAATTTTTAGAGTTAGCAAAATAAATAGTATTAGAATGTATAACTAGAAAATAAGAATAACTTAAATCAGAAAAATTTGATTTAATTAATATAGATGTATATAATGAGTAAACTTAAATTTAAAATGAAATAAAGTAATTAAAATTGATTATATAGATGATGAAGATAAGAGCTGTGAAAATTGTTTAGATAAGGAGAAAGAGTTATGCCTAAATTAGATAGTATAAAGAAAACTTTAGTATTAGGGTCAGGACCAATAATAATAGGTCAAGCGGCAGAGTTTGATTATTCAGGAACACAGGCCTGCCAAGCATTAAAAGAAGAGGGAATTGAAGTTGTATTAGTTAATAGTAATCCAGCTACGATAATGACTGATAAAGAAGTGGCAGATAAAATATATATAGAACCATTAACAATAGAATTTATAGAAAAAATAATAGAAAAAGAAAGACCAGATAGTTTACTTGCAGGTATGGGTGGTCAGACAGGATTAAACTTAGCTGTAGAATTATATGATGCTGGTATATTAGATAAATATAATGTAAAAGTTATAGGGACATCTATAGAGTCTATAAAAAAGGGCGAAGATAGAGATTTATTTAGAGAGGTAATGAAAGAAATAAATCAACCTGTAATAGTTAGTGACATAGTTACAAACTTAGAAGCAGGTCTTGAATTTGCCAATAAAATAGGATATCCAGTGGTTGTAAGACCAGCATATACGTTAGGTGGAACTGGTGGAGGTATAGCTGATACAGAGGAAGAATTAAGAGAAATTCTTACACATGGATTGCAATTAAGCCCAGTAGGACAAGTTCTTCTGGAAAAGAGTATAAAAGGTTGGAAAGAAATAGAATATGAAGTAATGAGAGATGGAAATGGAAACTGTATAACTGTATGTAATATGGAAAATGTAGACCCAGTTGGAGTTCATACAGGAGATAGTATAGTTGTTGCCCCAAGTCAAACTCTAAGTGATGAAGAGTATCAATTACTTAGAAAGGCATCAATAGACATAATAAATGCAATAGAAGTTCAAGGTGGGTGTAACGTTCAAATAGCTTTAAATCCACATAGTTTAGAGTATGCAATAATAGAAATAAATCCAAGAGTTAGTAGGTCATCAGCCTTAGCATCAAAAGCTACAGGATATCCAATAGCAAAAGTAGCAGCTAAGATAGCTTTAGGTTACACTTTGGATGAGATAGAAAATGCAGTAACTAAAAAGACTTATGCTTGTTTTGAACCGACATTAGATTATGTAGTAGTAAAAATACCAAAGTGGCCATTTGATAAATTTAGACATGCTAATAGAAAATTAGGAACTAAGATGATGGCTACTGGTGAAATAATGAGTATAGGTAGTAACTTTGAGGCTGCTATTCTTAAAGGGATAAGATCACTTGAAACAGGAAAATATTCGTTGGTTCATGCACCATCAGAAGGTAGAACATTAGAAGAATTAAAGGCTAGAGTTGTAGTACCTGATGATGAGAGACTATTTGACTTAGCTGAAATGATAAGAAGAGGCTATAAAGTAGAAATGATATCAGAAATAACTGGTGTTGATAAGTGGTTTATAAACAAATTTAAATGGATAGTAGAGCAAGAAGAAAAATTAAAAGTTCTAAAAATAGAAGACCTAGATAAAGAGTATCTACATGAATTAAAGAAAAAAGGATTCTCTGATAAAGGTATATCTGACTTAATGAAGATAAGCCCAGAAAAGTTATATGAATTAAGAGGTTTATATAATATACAGCCAGTTTATAAAATGGTTGATACATGTGGAGGAGAATTCGAAGCTCTATCACCTTACTATTATTCAACTTATGAGCAATATGATGAGGTAGTTGTTAGTGATAAGAGAAAAGTGGTAGTATTGGGTTCTGGTCCAATAAGAATAGGTCAAGGTATAGAATTTGACTATTGTTCAGTTCATTGTGTAAAATCTTTAAGAAAAATGGGAATAGAAACTATAATTGTAAACAATAACCCTGAAACAGTGAGTACAGATTTTGATACATCAGATAAGTTATATTTTGAACCATTAACAGAAGAAGAAGTTTTAAATATAATCGAAAAAGAAAAACCAGAAGGTGTAATACTACAGTTTGGTGGACAAACAGCTATAAAATTGGCTAAGTTCTTACATGAAAAAAACATCCCTATATTGGGTACTGATTTTGATGATATAGATGCAGCAGAGGATAGAGAAAAATTTGATGACTTACTAGAAAGATTAGACATAAATAGACCAAAAGGAAAAGGTGTATGGACGACTAACGAGGGTGTTGAGGTTGCTAAGGAGTTAGGTTATCCAGTGTTAGTTAGACCATCTTATGTACTTGGTGGTCAAGGTATGGAAATAACTTATAACGAAGAAAAATTAATTCAGTATTTGGATGATGCATTTGATAGAGACCACAAGAATCCAGTACTTATAGATAAATATCTAACTGGTAGGGAAATAGAAGTAGATGCTATATGTGATAAGGAAGATATATTAATACCTGGTATAATGGAACATTTGGAAAGAGCTGGAGTTCACTCTGGAGATAGTACAACAATGTATCCAAGTCAAAATATATCTGATGAGATAAAAGAAAAGATAGTAGAATACACTAAAAAAATGGCTTTAGAGCTTAATGTACTTGGTATGGTTAATATACAATTTATAGAATTCCAAAATGAATTATATATAATTGAAGTTAATCCTAGAGCTAGTAGAACAGTTCCATATATAAGTAAAGTGAGTGGAGTACCAATAGTTGACTTAGCGACTAAGTGCATGTTAGGAGCTAAATTAAAGGATTTAGGATATGGCACAGGAGTTTACAAAGAGCCAAAACTAGTATCAGTAAAAGTGCCAGTATTCTCAATGTCTAAATTAGCTAAGGTTGAGGTAAGTCTAGGACCTGAGATGAAGTCTACAGGAGAGGTTCTAGGTGTAGGAGAAAACTTAGAAGAAGCTTTATACAAAGGATTCTTAGCAGCAGGTAGACATATGTCTGATGAAAGAGGAGTTGTACTTGCTACTGTTAATAATCATGACAAGGATGAGTTTATAGAGATAGCAAAAGATATGAAAGACTTAGGATATACTTTTGTTGCTACAGAAGGAACAGCTAAGAGTCTAAAAGAAAATGGAATAGAGGCAGATATAGTAAATAGAATTGAAGAGCCTAGACCAAATATACTGGATGCTATAAGAAATAAACAAGTTGATATAGTAATAAATACACCAACTAAAGGAAATGACTCTACAAGAGATGGATTTAAAATGAGAAGAACGGCTATTGAATTCTCCACTGAAATAATGACATCCTTGGATACACTAAAAGCTTTAGTAGAGGTTAAGAAGAAACACCTAAATAAAGACAAGTTAAAAGTTTACAATATAGCTGAGTAGAAGTGATAAAGTTTTTATATAAGAGATTATAAATTTTATACAACAAAAGATTCTAGATAAATTTTATATTTTACACAAATTTATTTACATTCTCAAATATTTATACTGAAAACATGTGGAAATTGGCATTAGCTATGTTCCCACATGTTTTCTTAGAAATTTTACTGAGAGAAGACAATTACACTAAACATCTTAAGTCAATTTCTCTCTTTTTAACTTGTATCTGAATTTCAGTTAGAAGTTCTTCTTCGTTGTTTGTAGACAAAGGGTCTATTATAGGTATTTCATATATATAATTTTCAATAGGTATTCTTTTATACTCAACATAATCAACCAGCTTCTTAAAAGCAGTATAATTTTTTTTGTAAGGTCCTTTATATGTCATACAAATAAAGTCACCAGCTGAAATTTCTGTTATATATTTTTGTGATTTTATATCAAATAAATCTCTTTCAACAGTTACAAAACTATTATCATAAATAACTTTATCTTCTTTTAAAAATTTATCTATAGATACAAGTCCACTTACTCCACCATAAAACACAGATATATTATCTTCTAATATATTTGCTATTTGTCTTCTGGAAAGTTCCATAGTTTCTTCACTACTTAATCCTTCTTCGTATTCTATAGATAAGATACTTCTTCGTGGAATATGTTTTCTCACTATTTTGCCGACTTCATCTACTTTCATACCTTTTTCCATTGTTTCTTTCTTTGTACTTAGTACTTTTTTTATAAGTTCTAATTCTTTAATTTTTTCGTCCACTATATTAATTTTATTAGTCAGTAGCTTTAGAATTTCTTCATTATTTTCATCAAGCTTTGATTTAATTTCTTTTAAAGGCATACCTAAATACTTTAAGTATTTTATAATATCTAATTGTGAAAATTGGTCAATTGAGTAATATCTGTAATTGCTTTCTTGATCAACATGAACAGGCTTAAATAAACCTATTTGGTCATAGTACCTTAGTGTCTGTATACTTATTTTATGAAGCTTTGACATTTCGCCTATTGAAAATTTTTTACTCATATAATCACCTCATTTGAGATTTAAAATATATTCCATGGATATTTATCCGATGGATGACATGTAAATTCCATTTTTTCTTTTGTAGTAGGATGGTAGATTTCTATCTTATTGGACCAAAGAGATATTTGTTGTCCAACTTTATTTATTTCTTTGCCATATTTTTGGTCTCCGTATAATGGATGTTTTCTGCTTGCAAATTGAACTCTTATCTGATGAGAGCGACCAGTCTTTAAATCAACTTGGACTAAGCTTAAATTTTCTTTAAAGTCTAATACCTTATAGTTGAGTTCAGCTTCTTTGGCATATTTATGATTTTTTTTCACTACAGTTACCATATTAGTCTTTTTATTCTTATATAAAAAATCCCTTAATGTATCTGAATTAGATTTTAGCATACCATGAACAACAGCTAGATAGGTTTTTTTAAAGGTCTTATTTCTTACTTGCTCAGATAATCTAGAAGCAGCCTTTGATGTTTTTGCAAAAACCATAACTCCACCTACTGGTCTATCCAATCTATGTATTAAACCAATGTATACATTTCCAGGTTTGTTATACTTTTTTTTAATATAGTCTTTTAAAAGATTTACCATATCCTTATCATTAGTATTATCCCCCTGAGATAATATGTTAACTGGTTTTTCTACAACTAATAAATGGTTATCTTCATATATGACTTTTATCATTATTTTTTCTCCCATCTTCCAAATATACCACAAGGAAGTATCTTACCATCTCTAGAAGCTGGTATTCCTAATTCTCCACCATATATATATCCTGTATTTGTCCTCTTACCTATTGTTGTAGACAATACATTTTCAAGAACTATTGGAGAAAACCCTGTTGTATAAGAATTAATCAAGAAAAACAAAGGATTATCTGATAAAACTCCCATACATAAATCTACAAAACTATATAACTTTTCTTCTATTTGCCATACTTCTCCTTTAGGACCTCTTCCATAAGAAGGTGGGTCCATTATTATTGCATCATATTTTTTACCTCTTCTTATTTCTCTTTCAACAAACTTTACAACATCGTCTACTATAAATCTTACTGTTTGATTTTTAAGACCTGATAATTCTATGTTTTCTTTTGCCCAATTAACCATACCCTTTGCAGCATCAACATGACATACTTCTGCACCAGCAGATGCACAAGCTACAGTAGCCCCACCGGTATATGCAAAAAGATTTAACACTTTTATAGGTCTGTTAGCTTTCTTTATTTTGTCTATCATCCAATCCCAGTTGGCTGCTTGCTCTGGGAACAAACCAGTGTGTTTAAATCCAGTTGGTTTAATGTGAAACTTTAGGTTTTTATAATTTATAGTCCATTGCTCTGGGTATCTTTTTTTGTGTTCCCATTGACCTCCACCTTTATTGCTTCTATGATAGTGTCCATGAGGGTTTTTCCACAAAGCCCATTCAGATTCCATTGGCCACACAACCTGTGGGTCTGGTCTTCTAAGTACATAATTACCCCAACGCTCTAATTTTTCTCCATTTCCCATATCTATAAGTTCATAATCTTTCCATTTATCTGCTAATAATAACATATACTTCCTCCTATAAAATAACTCTCAATCCTATGTATTATACCACAAAATTAGTCATTTTTTGTTGTTTTAGATACTTTCTATTCTTTACATTTACTATTAACATTATTACTGTTTTAAGCATATTATATTGTATCTGATTTTTTTAATAAAAGGGGAGGGTTTTAATGGAAAATTATCAATCTACAAATACTTGTACATATAATATACTATATGTGCAATTTAATGAAGACTTTGAAAGAAGTAAGTATTTTTCGTATGATGTAAAATATCCTATTATATACAATATTAGAAATCAATCTACCTATGTAAATCCAGTGATTTTAAATAACATAAACAATGCTGTAAAAATGACTGTAAACAATTTTAAAAATGGTTTACAGGAAGAAGAACAAGAATATAATAATGCAGCTTCTCAAAACTCACTTCCAAAGCAGAGTTATTGGGTATCTACTAGTTATGCAGTTACTTTTAATAAAAATTATGTGCTAAGTATGATATTAAGTCTTATGGCTTTTACTAGCAACTCTGGACCTAAGTATAATACATTGAATAATTACAATATAGATTTGACAACTGGAAAAGAACTTTTGCTTGGGGATATTTTTAGAGATGGGGTTGATTATATAAATATAATAACTGATTATATAAAATCTCAAATAAATGAAAATAGAGATATGTACTATTCTAATGTGGAACTAGTCATACCTGAGGACCAAGCTTTTTATATTACAGATGATGGAATTGTTGTTTATTTTGGTGTTGATGAGATAGCACCCGAAAGCTTTGGAATACCTAAGTTCAAAATTAAATTTTCTGATTTTGGAAACTTTATAAATTCACGCATATATTGTATTTCTCCAGACATATATGTTCAATCAAGAGTAAGAACTAAACATTTTAGGGGATAAAAATATAGATAATTCTAAGCCCTATTTTAGTACTTATGCTGGAGTAGGGTTAAGATTTATCTATCCTAAATAACATAATTTAAACAGTACTATTTATATTTGTTAATTATATAAATTTAGATATATTGATAAATGTTAAAATAGCACAATTGTTTTGTATTGAAAGCTTTAACTTTTGAATCAACGAGAAGATTATATTATCATATATATTTAAACCATTATTTTTTTTTATACATTTGTTGATAAGCAGAGTTTTTATTGATGACTTCTACATTTAAATTGGGATTACTTACTACTTCACACAAGAAAAGTTTTCCTAACTTTAATCTGATATTCATCTCCAATCTGTTCCATTCATAGCCTTTGAACAATTCTTTTAATAAAAAAACTTCTCCGCAATGGATGTTTTTTAATTCATCTATTGCATCTTTTAACAGAATATTCATATTATTTCCTCCAATTTATATAAACTCATTAATTTCATTATATTGATAATTTTTTACATAGTCAAACAAATTATAAATGAATTACTATGTTATTAAAAGTAACGCTTTTATAATAAAGTATCTATATCTTTTATTTCTTAATACCTTTTTTTTAACATGAAATTTTTCTATAACTCTTGCCATTTTCCTTCCTCCTATAGAGTAATTAATTTATATATAGGAAATTTAGAAATATCAGAGAAAGATAGTGACAATTATTATTCA
This sequence comes from Clostridioides sp. ES-S-0054-01, assembly GCA_021561035.1. NCBI lineage: Bacteria > Bacillati > Bacillota > Clostridia > Peptostreptococcales > Peptostreptococcaceae > Clostridioides > Clostridioides sp. ES-S-0054-01. The sequence goes on along the minus strand of CP067346.1, from coordinate 3,819,923 downwards.
TTTTACAGTGGAAAGCTTAAAGATGGAGAAGGATATGGTAGAGTTGATTGAAATTGTGTTAGTCGTGCACTAGAGATAATTGAAAGAAAAAGTAAAGGAGATGATGAGAACCCTTTTTTTATTTATTGTACTCTTTCATTTCCGCATCCTCCTTATGCTTGTGAAGAACCATGGTATTCAAGTATAGATAGAAAGAAACTTCCAAAAAGAAGAGAAAATATAAATAATTTAAAAAATAAAGCTAGTATGCTTTATGCAATAAATTCAAAGCAAAGACTTAATGAGTGGTCAGAAGAAAGATTTGATGAATTAAGAGCTACTTATCTAGCAATGGTTCAAGGTTTGATTATCAATTTGGGATGATTGTTGATAAATTAAAGAAAACGAATCAATATGATGATACTAATATATTTGTATTTAGTGCTCATGGAGATTTTACTGGAGATTACTCAATAACAGAAAAAGCCCAGAATTCGTTTGAAGATTCTATTTCAAAAGTTCCATTATTAATTAAGCCAGCAAATAATATTAATGTTAAACTAAGAATATCTAAAGCATTAGTAGAGCTTTTAGATATACTAGTTACTATTGCTGAAATGGGATTTAAATGTTTTAGAACTTCAATTAATTGGACAAGAATTTTTCCAAATGGTGATGAAGAAATAGCAAATGAAGATGGGTTAAAATTTTATGATAATTTATTTGATGAGTGTCTAAAATATGGAATAGAACCAGTAGTAACAATTTGTCATTATGAGATGTCTTATGTATTAGTTGAAAAATTATAATATAGTATATAGGTTTACTAAACACAATTATAATACAAGGAGGAAATTTGTAGCAATTAAGAATATAATCAAACACAGTATAATATAATCACAGAAAGTTTTGCTTATATTAGTAAGCATTATAAGCTTAAAGAATTTGCAGAATTATTAAATATGTCAGTTATAACTATGGGATAATGACGGTAAATTAAAGGCATTAGAATGCCTACGAATAGAAGGTATTACACTTAAACAACATCTAGAATGTACATAATACATAAAGAAACAGATGGTAGAAAAATAGTTATTTATTCAAGGGTTTCAACCTATAATCAAAAAGATAGTTTAAAAAATCAAATTGAATTTCTTTTTAATTACATTACTTTTAGTTGCAGAACTTGAGAGAAATATGATGATGGAATGTACTCAATTAGGGAAGGTGTTTTGCTAGAAAGAAAAAGAATTTTAAACATTGTAAAAAAAATATCAAAAACATATTGACTCTATAGTTACTATAGAGTTTATAATTAGAACTGTAAAAAGACAAAATAAGTGTCAGATTTTTAGGAATTATAACAAATATAAAAGTATACTTGAAAAAAGTTATTAAGATTAAGCCAAATTGGTGAAATTTGGCAGGGAAAACGTTGTATAAATAAGCCGAAACGGGAGGGAATCAAAATGAGTAATAATATTAATCAAGATTTAGAGACAAAAATAATACATTGGGGACATAGTGCAGACCCAACAACAGGTGCATTAGCTACACCAATATGTCAAACAGCAACATTTGCTGCAAAGACAGTAGAACATTTTGAAGAGTTGTGTATGACATGGGGATATGTTTATACAAGAGAGTGTAATCCTACACTTACAGAGTTAGAGGATAAATTAGCTATGCTTGAAAATGCGGAAAGCGCTATATCTAGTACATCAGGTATGGGGGCAATAACATCTACTATATTGGCATTAGTAAAAAGTGGAGACCATATAGTTAGCTCAGATGGAATATTTTCACACACTAAACTATTTATGTCTGAGTTGTTATCTAAATTTGGAGTTGAAGTTACATTTGTAGATGCAGTAAATCCACAAAATGTAAAAGATGCAATGAAACCAAATACTAAGATAGTTTATATAGAAAGTCCCTTAAATCCATCATTAGATTTAGTAGATATAAAAACAATAGCAGAAATTGCTCATGAAAATAAAAGCTTAGCTATAGTTGATAGTACTTTTGGCACACCAATTATACAAAGACCGATAGATTTAGGTGCAGATTTAGTAATACATAGTCTTACTAAATTTATAAACGGACATGGGGATACTCTAGGGGGAGCAGTAGCAGGTTCAAAAGAATTAATAGATTTAGTTAGATGGCCAAGTCTATGTTGTTTTACAGGAGCATCTTTACCACCAATGAGTGCATGGATGATTTTAAGAGGTATGAAAACGTTAGATATGAGAATGAAAAAGCATTGTGAAAATGGATTAGCAGTGGCAGAGTTTTTAGAGAAAGAGGAAAATGTGGAATTAGTAAAATATCCAGCATTAAAATCTCATCCTCAATATGAGCTTTGTAAAACTCAAATGAATGGTTTAGGTGGAGGTGTAGTTTCATTTAAACTTAAGGATGGTATCAATGGTTTGACAAGAGACCAAGCTAGTAGAAGATTAATGAACTCTTTAGAGCTTGCTACAATAGCAACAAGTCTAGGAGAGGAACATACATTGGTTCAAATGAATGGAGAAAATCTAATAAGAATAGCTGTTGGATTAGAATCTTCGAATGATATAATAAATGACTTTAAACAAGCAATAGAAAAATTAAAATAAAACTATATGAATAAGATTATAAACAATAAAATTTTAAGGAGATAAAATCAATGGAAAACAAAAGTAATGTTAAAAGATTTTTGATAATATTCATATTGGCATTTGGAACAACAGCTATGTATAGTTTACCATATATGAAATCATCATTTTATGACCCAATGCAACAAGCTTTAGCATTAAGTCATACACAAATAGGGAACTTATTAAGTTTATATGGATTAGTAGGAATGGTATCCTATTTTATAGGAGGATGGTTTGCAGATAGATTCTCAGTTAGAAAACTGATAACTTTTTCTTTAATTGCTTCAGGAATACTTGGGTTTTATTTCTCAACATTCCCGTCATATACTATGATACTTTTAATATTTGTATTATGGGGGTTTACAACAATATTAACTTTCTTCTCAGCATCTGTTAAGGTTGTTAGAATGCAAGGAAGTGAGTCAGAGCAAGGAAGAATATTTGGTTTTTATGAAGGATTATCAGGCGTATCAGGTACATTAATTTCTTTTATAGGTCTTTACTTCTTTGGTAAATTTGCTGAAATAACAGTAGGATTTAAATATGTAGTATGGTTATATTCTGCAGCATCTATAATATGTGGTATACTTCTATTTTTCTTAGTAGAAGAGAAAAAAGATAGTGGAGCATCAGATGAAGGATTAAGCATTAAATCATTACTAAAAGTAGTTACAATGCCAAAGGCATGGTTAATTGGTCTTATAATATTTTCAACTTATTTAGTATTCTCAAGCTTAACTTATTTAAGCCCATATTTATCAGAAGTTTATGTGATGCCAATGACTCTAGTTTCTGCTCTATCAATAATCAGAACTTATGTTATAAAAATGGGAGCATCTCCAGTTGCTGGTGTCATAACAGATAAAGTTGGGTCATCTATAAGAGTAATGTTTGTAGGATTTATACTAATGACAGTAAGTACAGCTGCTTACTTGGTGATTCCTAAGAGTGCAGGATTTATATGGATAGCTGTAATAAATATGATAATACTAAGTGTAATATTATTTGGATTTAGAGGTATATACTTTGCATCTGTTTCAGAGTCTAATATATCTTTAGAAACTACAGGAGCAGTAGTTGGATTTGCTTCATTTATAGGATTTTCTCCAGATGCGTTTTATTATACTATTGCAGGTAATTGGTTAGATAAATATGGACAAACAGGTTATACGTATATATTCATTTTATCTGTGGTATGTGCAGTTATAGGTATATTTGCTACTTATGCTTTAAATAAAATAAATAAAAGAGAAAAATAGGAATTTGGGGAACAAAGGTTGTTTAATAACAAGATTGCTTAAATACTTATAATTATTTATATGGGGATGACTCAGATTTTAATTTTGAGATATCTCCTTTTACTTTTTTGTACAACAAATAGAAAATAGATTCTAAGAGCCCCTTTTCTATGTGATAATTGTTCTGTGAAAAAGCAAAAACAACATTATGATTATAGCAAATACGGGTGTTATAAATAAGTGGTATTTCCATTAGACATTTAAAAAATTATTATAGAGGATGATTCAGTAAGACTACTTAACCTAATTTTAGTTTATGCATATATACTATGTTCAAAACCTTCTAGACGCTACTCATTATTATAAGATTTTGTGTCGGGAGGGGGATGTATAAAGTATATTTTTGATAAAAGAGATGTAAATAATTACAATTAGATTGAAACTATTTGCAAAATATATTTTTTATGTTATTATGTTAAATTATAATATTAATGTAGATAGGCTCATAGCAAGAAAAATATTGTGATTTTATGTGTATATATCAGTACATATTTATAAGTATGTCCAAAATAACCTTTATGATTATCAAGCGATGGATTTAATTATAAAATTAAGTTCTACTATTACTTAAATTTACAAGCCAACCCATTTCGTACCTAAATATAACTATGTTAGTCCAACGTTATACATTTTTTTAAAACAAAGTTTTTTCAAATGTAGTTATACAATAAAATAAGTCTATAAATGGGTCAATTAAAGGAGGTGAATATATCAATTAAAGGGATTTAAATTGATATAAAAATATGATTTTTAGTAGCTTAACATTTTTGTTCGCGTTTTTACCTGTAGTTTTTATACTTTACTATTTAGTTAATGATAAACTTAAAAATTTTGTGTTATTACTTGCAAGCCTATTTTTTTATGCATGGGGGGAACCTAGATATATATTCTTAATGCTTGGGTCTATAGCAGCCAATTATATATTTGGACTTAAAATATCTTCAGATAATAAGAAAGAAAAGAAATTATGGTTAACATTATCTGTGATTTTTAACGTATCATTATTGGTGATTTTTAAATATTCTAATTTCTTTGTAGACAATCTTAATGCGTTATTTAATATTCATATAAGTATTCCAACAATAGCACTACCTTTAGGTATATCATTTTTTACATTCCAAACAATGAGTTATGTAATTGATGTGTACAGAAAAGACGCAAATGTTCAAAGAAATATATTTGACTTAGCTCTATATGTAAGCTTATTCCCACAACTTGTAGCAGGTCCTATTGTTAGGTATCAAACAGTAGATGAGCAAATAAGTAAAAGGACTCATTCTAATGAAAAATTTGCAGTTGGAGTAAATAGATTTGTATGTGGTCTAGCTAAGAAAGTTATTTTATCAAATCAACTTGGTGTGGTAGCAGATGGAGTTTTTTCAGCAAATATAGCTAATCTTTCAATAGCTGAATCGTGGCTGGGAATAATATGCTATACACTTCAAATATACTTTGATTTTTCAGGTTACAGTGATATGGCTATAGGTCTTGGTAAAATGTTTGGATTTGATTTTCTTGAAAACTTCAACTATCCATACATATCGCAATCTGTATCTGAATTTTGGAGAAGATGGCATATATCGCTAAGTAGTTGGTTTAAAGACTATGTATACATACCTTTAGGTGGCAATAGAGTTTCTCCTATTAAGCAATATACAAATTTATTTGTGGTATGGTCTTTAACAGGAATATGGCATGGAGCTAATTGGACATTTCTTACATGGGGTATATATTATGGAATCTTAATTAGTATAGAAAAAGTATTTTTAGGTAAATTACTAAAAAAGGTACCACAGATATTTAGACATATATACTTAGTGCTAATAGTAATGATTGGATGGGTCTTTTTCAGAGCAGATAATATGGTACAAGCATCTGAATTTATACAAGTTTTATTTGGAGTTGGCTCAAGTCCAATATACAATAACTCCTTTATTATGTATATAAATGATTATGGATATATTATAATTTTATCTATTATATTTGCAATACCTATAATACCTAAACTTAAGTCAATATTAAAATCAAAAGCTAAAAAGCTGATTGAAAGTAATTTTATATATGCACTTCACTCAATTTTTTTAGTGTCACTAATGTTTATAGTAGTTGTAATATTGATAAATTCTACATATAATCCATTTTTATACTTCAGATTCTAGAGGAGGAAATTAAAATGAATAATAAGAAATCAAAATGGATATCCATTCCTTTTGTAGTTATAATAATAGGAATATTCTTTATACACATAATAAGTAAAGATAAAGAAATTAGTGAATCTGAAAATCGAACGTTGGCTCAAAAACCAACCCTACAAGATTGTAAATCTGGAAAATATACAAGCAAATTTGAAAGTTATTTTTCAGACCAGTTTCCATTTAGAGAAGAGTTATCTGAAATATACTCTAGGGCACAAATAGTTCTTGGTAAGAATAAAATTAAAAGCTATTATCTACTAGATGATAACTGGATTATGCCAACACCATCAAAATTAATGTCTGAAAAAGAATTAAAAGATGCTGCAAATGAAATAAATGAATTATCCAAAATAGCAGCTGATTCAAATAAAAAAGTTTATTATACTTCTACTCCAAATAAAGAAAGTATGCTAGCACATTTATACCCAAAATATACTGATGGGATAAAAAATGATATTAATAATAAAAATGCTTTCAAAAGTTATTTGGATTTAGAAACTATAAACGATATAGATGTAGATGAACATTTTCTAAAAGAATTTAATGAATCTCAACGAGAAGATTTGTATTTTAAAACAGACCATCACTGGAATGGAATAGGAGCTTATGAAGGCTTTAAATTTATAATTGAAGATATGAATATAGTAAATAATGTTTCTTGGGATAACTATACTCAAACAATGTATGATAAAGGATATTTTCTAGGAAGTTACAATAAAAATTTAAATAAACTAGTTAAAGAAGATGAGACTATTCCATACGTTCATCTAAAGGATAAGCCTAATTACGAATACTATAAATTTGATGGAAAAACAGAAACAAAATGCAAGGAAGAAGATGTTATAGCTACTCGTAAAAATGAAGAAGATATTTTATATGGTGGTGCATATATGTTTGGTAATGCTTGCTCTATTTTAAAAATTAGAAATGAAGATGCATTATCTGATAAAAAAATACTTATCATAAGAGATTCATATCAAGCTCCTACATCATGGTTATTCGCGGACATATTCTCAGAGGTGCAACTAGTAGATCCTAGATATATTGATAAACTTGATATATCTATTGATGATATTATAAGAGATAGTGATGCTGATTTAGTAATGTTTATGTATAATACAAGGGATTTTAAAATGATGATAGATGTAATGAAAGAACAAAGGGAGAAGAGTTAATCTTCTCTCTTTGTTATATACTTAATAAAAATCTATACATTTTCTCTGATATACGATCATATCCAACATCATTTGGATGAAGACCATCTCTTGTAAATGTACTCATATTCTCCTTTGATATACCGCCTTCAGAGTATAAATCTAATACAGGAAGCGAATACATTTCACCTAAAGATTTTATAACATTTACATAATCTATTAGCTTACTTCCAACTTCATTGGTAAAGTTAATATCATATCCATCACGAATTCTTTGGGGAGGAGTAATCAAAACCAAATCTATACTAGGATTTGATGACAATATTTTCTCTATCAATAGCTGATATGATCCTGTAAAGGTAGTTTCATCAAACTTAGCACTTCCACTCGCTTTAATTTTTCCAAGCTTTTTATTATACCTAAAATCATTCGTTCCAATAAAAATTGTCGCCAAATCGTATACTTTATAATCAATTGTTTTTCCAAGTGTATATGTTGACTTGTTTTTAGATTGGGATGCCATTGTTTGACCATTTTTACTAATATTATCAATTCTTGAGAACCCTAATATATTCTTAAGTTTATCCTGATATCCATTAGCCCTTGTTATACTATCACCTAGAGTTATCCATGACTTGTCCTTCCACTTGTTAAAGTACATCAATTCTAACGATGTATTGTTTTGTGTATAACTAAATACAGGTGATGAATTATTTAAATCAATTAATGTATATGAAGTAATACAGCTAACTACTGCAACTAATAAAAAACATATGGTGCTCTTTTTCATATAATACCACTCCTATATGTTTTATTATGTATTGAGTATTTATAAATTATTCCTACCATAATTTAGATACAAATAAAGCAGGAAATTTATGGATACCTCAAATATACCTATAAAAATTGGAATAAAATATATAAATATATTGCTTTGCCTGGTTTGTATTGTTATTCTTTTTTTAAGTGGTGAAAATAAATGAAATGGATATTTCTTTGACTGACGGAAATGACTTTGTGGTTTGCAAGGATTGAATGTTACAAAGTTTTCACTAAACTTAAGGAACATAGTCAAGATAATATTAAAAGTAAATTAGGAGTTTTACTTAAAATGAATCATTTTATTCAGGTAGAATGAGTCTTAGGTGTTACAAAATAAAATTATAAATTTAGGAGATTTCTTATGAGAGGTTATAAATTTATCTATGAGGAAAATATAAAAATAGGTGAATTTATGCTTATATATTATAACAATGGAGGAATTTAATTTTTATGGAAAACTATGAATATATTGGATTTCATATAAAAAAACCAGTTGGAAATAATGTGTTTTCATATGAAACACGAGAAGATAAGAGTATATATGTTCCAAAACTTATAAGTGGAACATTGAATGATGTGAAGTTAGGTGATGAAGTAGTATTTAATGAGATTGAAGAGGGTAAAGAGATAAAAGCAAAAGGTCTGGAGAATATGGTTGAATATGTCCTGGGAAATAAAAAGATATATGTGTTTGATAATCATAACCATGCATTTTATTTTTGGATAAGGTCTCTGATGAAAAATGAGTTTACAAAGGGGTGTAAGTTAGTACATGTGGATCAGCATAAGGATACTAGAGAGCCTGATAACTATAATGTAGATATAAATAATATGAGGGATGTATTTAGATATACAAATGAAGTTTTAAATGTAGGTAGTTTTATAAAGCCAGCACTAAGATACAATGTATTTTCAGAATTAATAATAATAGATAGTTCATATGGATTTGATTTAGATATAGAGTCAGAGTTTGTTCTTGATATAGATTTAGATATATTTTCAAGCGATATGGATTATATACCATTTGATTTTAAGCTAGAGAAGATACAAAATTTAATTAAAAAAGCTAAAGTAATAACAATTGCTACAAGCCCTTACTTTATAAACCAAGAGTATGCTATAAAAGTATTAAAAGAATTGTTTAATTATGATATAATATAGGAGTTAACTTTAAATAGAATATGGTATAATTAAAAAAGAAGAAACTTCCAATCTAACTAAAAGATTTTATACTATAAAAACTATAAAAATATAGGTATACTTAGGAGGAAAAAGTATGAGTTTATATACTGAATGGAGAAATTTAAGTGATAATCATGAAAGTCAAGAAGAAGAGGTAAAATTTTGGGAAGAATATTTAAAAGTTGAAGCTGGAATATACAATGAAATATTAAATAATAAAATGGATGTTGTTGAAGGTAAAGTAAGCGAATTAGCTGAAAAGTTTGGAACTACTAATGAATTTTTCATGGGATTCATAGACGGAATAAGTGAAAGTTTAAAAGAAGATATAGTTTTAGAAGATGTAGAAACTGATAAAGAAGTTTCTATAAAAATAGATTGGGAAAAATTATATAACAATATGGTAACTGTTGAAGCTCATTGGTTATATAATTTACAAGGTTGGGAAGATATACTACCAGCAGACCAAAGAAAAGAAATAATAAAGTCTTATAAGAAATCTAAAACAATAGTTAAAGAAGCAAAAATAGGAAGAAACGATTCATGCCCATGTGGAAGTGGAAAAAAATATAAGAAATGTTGTGGAAAGTAAGGTAGTATCATGTTTATTTTAAGATTTGCAGATGATGATGACAATTTATCAGTTAAAGATTTTACATCTTTAACTGATTTAAAAAAATATATTAGTGAAAATGATATAGATAAAACATGGCATCAAATTGAAGAAGTTAAAAAAGTAATACCTAATTTAAAAGAAGAATAAGATTGAGTAATATAAAAAAGAATATTAAAAAATAGTTGTCAATAGTTGTCTATAAGGACAGCTATTTCTATTTTTAGATATAAATATAAAATATGCAGGGGGTATAAATATGAAATTTATTGATTTACATTGTGATACTATAGCAAAATTAATGGAAAATGTAGAAACAAGTGAACTTAAGTCTAATAAATATTCTGTTGATATAGACAGATTGAAAAAGGGGGATTCGTTAGCTCAAACATTTGCTCTTTTTGTTGATACTGAAGAAGTAAAGCATCCTTTTGATTATTGTATGAGCATGGCAAATAAATTTCATGAGGAAATGAAAAAAAATAGTGATGTAATAGCTTTAGCTACTAACTATGAAGAAATTATGAAAAACCAATCAGAAGGTAAACTTACAGCACTTTTATCTATTGAGGAAGGTGCAGTACTTGAAGGTAAACTAGAAAATTTAAAGAAATTTTACGACTTAGGGGTTAGAATGATGACAATAAGTTGGAATCATGTGAATGAATTGAGTTTTCCTCATAATAAAGTAGAATATAGAGAAAAAGGACTTACTAATTTTGGAAGAGAAGTGGTACATAAAATGAATGAATTGGGAATGCTAGTTGATGTTTCTCATATTTCAGATGGTGGATTTTATGAAATTGCAAAGCTTTCTTCTAAACCAATAATTGCTACACATTCTAATTCGAGAGCAATGATGAATCATTCTAGAAATCTAACTGATGATATGATTAAAGTATTAGCAAATAAAGGTGGAGTTACAGGTATAAATTTCTTCCATTTATTTTTAAGTGATAATAAAAGCGAAAGTAAACTTGAAGATATGGTTAGACATATAAAACACATTGTAAATGTTGGAGGAATAGATGTTGTATCTCTAGGTTCAGATTTTGATGGAATAGATTCAAAGGTTGAGATTGAAGATATATCTCAGATGGGTAAATTGTATGAACCTCTAAAAAAAGAAGGATTTAGTGAAGATGAGATAGAAAAGATATATTATAAAAATGCTTTAAGAGTGATAAAAGAAGTATTATAAGAAATGTTTTTTTGACATTAGGAAACAAAGTTTTATATCGAACATAGTATAAACTAAGATAAAAATTTATTGGAGGTTTAACTATGAAGGTAGGAGACATTGTAGCTAGAAAGTCACATAACAAAGATATAGTATTTAAAATAGTCTCTTTTGGTGTAGATGAAAATAATGAGAAAATAGCTATACTAAAGGGAATTGCATTTAGAGTAATAGCAGATGCTTATATTGATGACTTAGAACTAGTAAAAGCACCTGATATAAAAGATATATTAATAGATAAAAATGTAGAAAATTTATTATATAAGTCAGTAAGAAAAGCTAAAGAAAGACAAAAAAGAATGACAAGAGCAGTTCCAAAACTTCAATTAAATCCTAACACATATGGAATGCCTGGAAAGGTATTACAGATAGATGGAGATAAGGAATATTTAAAAATTTGCTTGGATGTATATGCTCAACTTGGAATACCTGCAGTAGGTGTAGCCGTCTCAGAACAAAATCAGTATAAAGAAGTAAGAGCATTACTAGAAAAATATAATCCGGATATACTAGTAATAACAGGTCATGATGCAATGACAATAAAAAGAGGTGATATAGAAGATATGAGTAACTATAGAAACTCTTTAAATTTTATTAAAACAGTAAAAGAAGCACGTAAATGGCAACCAAATTTGGATAATCTTGTTATATTTGCAGGAGCATGCCAATCAAATTATGAAAAAATAATAAGTGCAGGAGCAAATTATGCAAGTTCACCTGGAAGAATAATGATACATGCTTTAGACCCTGTTTTTGTAGTGGAGAAAATTGCTTGTTCAAGAATTGATGTAGTAGTGCCTATTGATGAGGTTATAGAGCAGACTATTACAGGTGTTAAGGGTATTGGTGGTTCTGAAACAAGAGGAAAATTTAGATGGGCAATGCCAAAAACAATACTACATTAACAAAAATTAGCATAATTATACTGTATATCTTCAAAAATAGTATTGACATTTTTGCAAAAAATATATAAAATAATTAGTTTAAACATTTGACAAAAATGTTTATATGTGATATTATGTAAACATATAAACGTTAAAGAAGGTGATATTGTGGCTACTGTTCAAACTCTAGACAAGATAAGAGTAAGCTTAGAGAGACATATAGGAAAGAAAATATTGTTGAAAGCTAATAAAGGAAGAAAGCAGATTATTACAAAAGAGGGTATACTAGAAAAAGTTTATCCAAGCGTGTTTGTTATAAAATTAGATGATGAAATTAATGGGTATCCTAGAGTATCTTATAGTTACTCGGACTTATTAACATCTAATGTAAAGTTGCAAGTTTTTAGAGATCAAGATAAATTACAAATAAGTTAAAATTATACCTATTAAAAATAGGTGTAATTTTTTTTTTGCTCCTTAAATATAAATATAGTGTGATATTTTTATAATACTCAAGGAGGTAAGCTATGGAATTAATTAAAGATGTAATTAAGGTTGACAATAGAATAGACTTTGGAAAATTTCAAACATTCATCGAGGCGGAGGCAGTTGTACCAGACAAAAAATTAGATGTATATGAAATTGTAAAAACAGAAGGATACATATCACTTAAAAAAATTGAGATGGCAGATGGGAAGATACTTTGTAGAGGAAGTTTTAATTATAATGTAATCTATATTGCAGATGACAAAAATACTATTTCTAATGTAGACGGAAAAGTAGATATAAACGAGGTAATAGAAAAAGATAATGTTGTTCAAGATATGGAATACATGTTATTTTCAGAAGTAGAGCATATGGATTGTACTATAATGAATGAGAGAAAAATTAAAGTAGGAGCTCTTATGAATATAAGAGGTAGTTTGTTTGAAAAGCAAAGATTAGACATTGTAAAAGATGTGGCACAGGTAGAAGGCATACAAAAACACAGAAAAGAAATCTGTTTTCAAGATATAGTTGGAATAGAAAAAGCAGAAAGTTCTATAAGAGATACTATAACTATAAACACAGAAGAAATTCAATCTATAATAAGTTTGAATCCATGTGTTAAAGTAAAAGAAAGTAGAGTAACTGACAATAAAGTTATTATTGGTGGAGTATTAGAAATAAATCCATTAGCTTGTACATATGAGGGTGAACTTGTAGAGTTGGATAGAGTAGGTATTGAGTTTACTCAATTTGTAGAAGTTCCGGGAGTTAGTGATGGTATGACTGAGGAAGTATTGTTGTCTATGTCAGACTTTAATCATATTTTCAAACAAAATAGTGAAAGTAATACAGGGCTTTTAGAAATAGATTGTGTGGTTTGTTGTAAAGTAAAGGTTACAGATGAAGTGACGAGAGAAGTATTACAAGATGCATATTCTCCTCAAAAAATAATAAAATTTGACCATAAACCTATTCAATTAAATAAGACTTTAAGAAATAGTGAAGAAACGTTTATGGTTAGAGAAGGCATAAGAAATGATAATGATGATATACAAATAAAAGATATTGTAAGCGTTTGTCCGACTATGTCTATAGAAAATAGCTATATTGAAGGAAATAAAAGCATTATACAAGGAATCATAAAAGTTGAAATTTTATTTGTTCCAGTTGAAGGTTTAAAATTAGTTTATAAAATTAGTGAAGAAATTCCATTTGAACATGATATAGAAATGGATAACTTAACTGATACAGCATCTGTTTTTAATACAGCATGTATTGATAAAGTTGAGGTTGATTTGAATAGAGACCAGATAGACTTGATTATAAAAATTAAGAGATTTACTGAAGCATTAGATAAGAAAGCAGAAAACTTTATTATCAAGGGTGAAGACCAAGGTGTATATGATTTATCTAAAGCTCCTAGCATAATCGTATATATATGTAAAGAAGGAGATACTTTCTGGAACATAGCAAAAAAATACAATACAACAGAAAATGAGATTGCAGAACTTAATGATATAAAACTTGATGAACCAATTAAGCCTGGCAAGTGTCTTATTTTAGAAAAAAAAGTCGTATTAGTAGACTAATGTTAAAAAATTTAAAGTAATTAAATATAATAGGGTATTATAATACCCTATTATTTTATTTTTTGTAGTATAATATTATTGTTAGTGATGCATTATTCTTTAAACAAGGAGGATAGAATGGATTTTATAAGACTAAAGAGTAGAGCAAAAATAAATTTATCCATTGATGTCTTAGGAAAAAGGCAAGACGGTTATCATTTTGTTGAAATGATAATGCAAACGATAGATTTATACGATATAGTAAAGATAAAAGAATTAGATGAAGATGAAGTAAAGGTAAAAAGCACTAGTTTAGATATTCCTTTAGATGAAGATAATATTGTTTATAAAGCTGCTAAAATACTTAAGAATAAATTTTATATAAAAAAAGGTGTAGAAATATTCATAGAAAAAAATATTCCTGTAGCAGCAGGAATGGCTGGAGGAAGTTCTAATGCAGCCGCAGTATTAGTAGGTCTAAATCAACTATGGGAACTTGGATTATCTGAAGATGAATTAAAAGAAATAGGATTTAATTTAGGAGCAGATGTTCCTTTTTGTATATCAGGAAGACCTGCTTTAGCTCAAGGTGTTGGAGAAAAGCTAACAAACATCAAAGGTTTACCATGTGATATAAATATATTAATATGCAAACCAGACTTATTCGTTTCTACTAAAGAAGTTTATCAAGGATTGGATTTGAATAATATTAAAAAAAGACCAAATAATAAATATTTGATAGAGTGTTTAAAATCTGAAGATATAAAAGCTGTATCAGAAAGCATGGTAAATATTCTTGAAAATGTTACTATAAGTAAACATAAAGAAATAAGTGATATAAAGCAAGTAATGATGAAAAATAATGCTTTAGGTTCTATGATGAGTGGAAGTGGTCCTACAGTTTTTGGACTATTCAAAAATAAAGAGGATGCTCTAATTGGAAAAAAAGAATTATTAAAAAAATATAAACAGGTGTATGTTGTTAATAGCAGTCAAAAAGGGGTTGAAATTTGTGGAGAATTTAACTAAACTGAACTTGGATAATTACAAGCCATTAAGAGATGTAGTCTTTGAGAATTTAAGAGAAGCAATCTTAGAAGGAAAATTAAAGCCTGGTCAAAGGCTAATGGAAGTGCAACTAGCAGAACAATTAGGAGTAAGTAGAACTCCAGTAAGAGAGGCAATAAGAAAGCTTGAATTAGAAGGTTTAGTTGTTATGTTGCCTAGGAAAGGTGCGTATGTGGCAAATATGTCATTAAAGGATATTATGGATGTATTAGAAGTAAGAGCAAGCTTAGAAGGCTTAGCAGCATATCTTGCCGCCGAAAGAATTAGTGATGAAGATATTAAAAAGCTTAAAGATATATCAGAAGAATTCAAGAAAAGTACTTTAGAATCCGATGTAGATGCGTTATTAAAACTTGATGTAGAATTTCATGAATGTATATTTAGAGCAACCAACAATAAAAAATTAATCCAACTAATAAACTCATTGTGGGAACAAGTATATAGGTTTAGAGTTACTTACATGTCTGCTTATGATACATCACATAATATTGTTGAAGAACATAGATATTTACTTGATGCTATAATTAAAGGTGATAGTGAGTTATCTAAGAAGTACGCTACAGAGCATATAGAAAAAGCAGAGCAGTTTATGATAGATAAGGCTATGATTAGTAAAGACTTATAAAATATAAGACTTGGGGCTGTCACACTAGAAAATAGTGCTACGCCCTTTTTTTGTATAAAAAAATAAATCCCAAGTTCAAAAGAGCTCTCACAGAATAAATTTAATTTGCTCATGCGACAGTCTTTTATTAATATTAAAAAATATTATGAATAAATTAAATTTAATTGGACATAATTGATGATATAAATTTATCTTAAGGGGGAATTTGCAATGAGAAAAATTAAGATTAGATTGGGACTATTAATATTAAGTCTTATATCAGTCATATCAATAATGACAATAGTAATAAATGGTGAGGTAAAAAAAGTAGACAATATATCAAAAGATTATAAAGATAAATTAATAAGATTTCATGTTATAGCAAATAGTAATACAGATAAAGACCAAGAACTTAAACTAAAAGTTAGAGATGAAGTAATAAAATATTTACAACCAAAGCTTCAAAATTCAAAAAGTATAAAAGAAAGTGAAACTATTATAAAAAAGGAATATAGTAGCTTGGAAGAAATAAGCAAAAATATTATTCTTAAAAATGGATATAATTACAGTGTAAAGGTAGGTATACAATATAGCAATTTTCCTACTAAACAATATTCTAATATAGTTCTTCCAGCTGGTGAATATAAAGCATTAAAGATTATTATTGGAAAAGGTGAAGGAAAAAATTGGTGGTGTGTTATGTTCCCTCCACTATGCTTTGTTGATGAGTCTAATGGAGTAATAGATAAATCTACAGATGATAAGTTGAAAGAAGTTTTAACTGATAAAGAATATAAGTTAATAAAACAAGATACACCGAAGAAAACAAGTAGAGTAAAAATTAAGTTTAAAGTCCTTGAAGTAGTAAAGGATTTAGAGAAAAAATTTTAAAAATAAGATTGTAAGGAGTGGTTTTAATCATGGACAGGTGGAGTAAACTGATGGCTACACTATTAGCTTTGACTTTTATATTTATGCCTATTAAAGAGGTATTTGCATATGAACCAACAGAGAAGATTACGAAAGTAAATAAACAAGAAAAAAATATAGCAAAGAAAGAAGTCATAAATTTATCTGATGATGACTTGATGCTATTATCTAAGTTGGTTGCAGGAGAAGCTAGAGGAGAAAGCTATGAGGGACAGGTTGCTGTAGCAGCTGTAGTAATAAATAGAGTATTGGATTCTAGATTTCCAGACACAATAGAAGAAGTCATATATCAAAAAAATGCTTTCTCAGTTGTGCTTGATGGTTCAATAAAGATGGCACCAACAGACTCAGCATGTAAAGCAGCTCAAGAAGCTCTTTATGGAACTGACCCAACTAATAAAGCAGTATATTTCTGGAATCCAGAAATAGCCACTTGTAAGTGGATAAATAGACTAAATCCGTATATGAGAATAGGAAATCATGTATTTGCAAAATAAATTTTAATTTTTAAGTAGTGAAAGGAGTTGTCTTTTTATAGAAATTATTTTCTAATTTGAGATAGCTCCTTTATTTTTTGTGCAAAATAAACTATAATAATCATTTAGGTAATAATATATTAATTATGAATATAAATAAAAATTTTAGCGATAAACGAGTTGTTGTTAAACACAAAAATGTAAAGTAGGTGTTGTATAAAGATGAGCAATAAACCAATAGGAGTTTTTGATTCGGGATTAGGCGGATTAACAGTTTTAAAAGAGATAATGAAGATATTGCCAAATGAGAATATAATATATTTTGGAGATACTGCTAGAATACCATATGGTTCAAGATCTAAAGAGACTATAATTAAATATACTTTTCAAGCTATAAACTTTTTAAAAACAAAGGATGTAAAAGCTATAGTTATAGCATGTAACACTGCTACTGCAAGAAGTTTAAAAGAAGCTAAAGAAAAATATGATATACCAATAATTGGTGTTATAGAAGCAGGAGCTAGAACGGCTGTAAGTTCTACAAAAAACAAAATTGTAGGAATAATAGGAACTGAAGGAACTATAAGTTCAAAAGCATACAACTTGGAAATATCTAAAATAGATGAAAGTATAGAAATTGTTAATAAAGCATGCCCTCTATTCGTACCTATTGTTGAAGAAGGATGGGCAAATACAGAAGTAGCTAAATTGACAGCAAAGATATATTTACAAGAATTGAAAGAAAAAAATATAGATTCTTTAGTATTAGGATGTACTCATTATCCTATTTTGAAGAGAACAATCGGTGAAGAAGTTGGAGAACATATAAAACTGGTTAATCCAGCTAAAGAGACTGCTAAAGATTTAAAAACGATTTTAGAGGTGCAAAATATTATAAACAATACAGAAGTTCATGGAACTTATCAATATTATGTATCAGATATACATGAGAAATTTTCAGATATAGCAAGAGAATTTTTAAAGAAAAAAATTGATAAGATTCAAAACGTAGAAATACAAAAATACTAGTTTATATGAAAAATCTATGGAGGAAAAATCGTTGAGTGTAAAAATAAGTATAAATACTAGACAATATGATGAAAAAGGAAATATGGACACCATAGAGATAACTGCCTTTGGTAAAATTTTTTATAAAAATGATGGAATATATGTTATTTACAAGGAAAAGGAAGAAAACATAGAAATAACTAATACCATAAAGATACTTAAAAATGAAGTTAGTATAAAAAAGTTTGGTGCTATTAACTCAACAATGCTGTTTAAATGTGGAGAGAGTAGTACTACGAAGTATGTGACCCCACAAGGTACTTTATTAATTGATATTGATACAAGAGAATTAGATATAAATATACAAGAAGGGGAACACATAAAATTGAAAATAGATTATAATATAAAGATACAAGATTTATTTTTAGGTAGGAATAAAATAGATATATACATAGGTATTAAATAATAACTATAGCTATTTTCCAGAAATTTTATAAAGGTAGTGAAAAAACTACCTTTTATTTAATTTATTTGGTATTATTATATTTATATTAAACTTTAATTTCTTAAAATTGATACAAGGGTTTAGCGTTTTTTTATAGAAAGTATACTTAAAAGTGAATAAAACTAAGTGTAAGAGGGATAAATATGATATTTGATAAGGTACTAAGTACTATAAATAAACATAATTTAATACAAAAAGGCGATAAAATAGTTTTAGGTCTTTCTGGAGGACCTGATTCAGTTTGTTTATTGCATGTACTAAATAGATTAAAAAAAGATTTTAATATAGAAATATATGCAGCACATTTAAATCACCAAATAAGAGGGATAGAAGCTCAAAAAGATGCATTATATGTATCTAAACTTTGTGAGGATATGGGAATTATATTCTTTGTAAAGTCTATTAATGTACCAAAATATTGTGAAAATGAGGGATTATCATTAGAAGAAGGAGCAAGGAAGCTAAGATATGAAATGTTTTATGAAATTAAGGATAAGATTAAAGCCAATAAAATAGCAATAGGTCATAATCTCAATGACCAAGCCGAAACTGTTATGATGCGTATCATGAGAGGAACAGGTTTAAAAGGTCTAAAGGGAATTGATTATATTAGAGATAACTGCATAATTAGACCTATATTAGACGTAGAAAGAAGTGAAATAGAGGAGTATTGTGAAGCTTATAATTTAAATCCGAGAATAGATAAAACAAATTTAGAAAATATATACACTAGAAATAAGATAAGGTTAGACCTTTTACCATATATGAAGGATAATTTTAATTCAAATGTAATAGAATCTATAGTGAGGATGAGCAATAGTTTAAAAAGTGATAACGATTATATTGAGAAAGAGGCAGAGGCTAAATTTAGAGAAGTTTCAAATGTAAAAGAAAAAGGCTTTGTAGAGATAAATTTAGACGATTTTGTTTGTTTACATGAGGCTATCAAAGTTAGGGTTCTTAGAAATTCTATAAAACATATACTAGGAGATACTAATTTTGTTGACCAAAGACATATAGAGGATATAATGTCTTTAGAAGATAATTCAAAAGTAAATAAAATGTTAACTCTTCCAAGAAATATATTTGTTTATAGAAAAAAAGACAGTATAATATTAACCAATGAGGAAATTGTTAATGAGGAAATTGAATTTTATTACAATGTACCTAGTAATGGGTTTATTAAAATAAAAGAATTAAAACAAATTATTGAGACCCAAGTAATGAGTATAGATAGGTATAAAAGTATGAAATTAGACAATTCATCTAAAGGGTTTGATTTTAATAAGGTAAAAGGGGGTATAGTAATAAGGAGCAGAAGGCAAGGGGATAAGATAAAGCTTGCTATGGGAAGTAAAAAAGTGAAAGATTTATTCATAGATTTAAAAATCCCAAGAGAAGAAAGATGTAAAATTCCTATAATCACAGACAGTGAAGGAATAATATGTGTTGGAGATTATAAAATCAGTGAAAATTATAAAATTGATGAAGGAACAAAAGAAGTATTAAAAATTAATTTTAACAAATTATAGAGCAAAGCAATGTATGAAAGGAGGGCTTCTATATTGAATAAGTTGCTAAAAGGGGCAGGTTTTTATCTACTTGTTTTTATAATTATAGTAGGTATAGTTCAATTCTCAGGTAAGCCTACAGAAAAAATAAAAGATTTAAAGTTCTCTGAAGTATATAGAGAATTAACAGATGAGAATATATCAAGATTATACTTTGTAAATCAAACTTCTGTAGAAGGTACTATAAAAGATACAAATACAAAGTTTAAGTCATATGTTCCAACAGAAGTGATGGGAAATAAACTTGCAGATGAGGTGTTAGACCAAGCTAAGGCTGGAAAACTAACTTTTGGTGGTGAAGCTAAGCCATCTACACCTTGGTTTGTCGAAATGTTGCCTACATTACTGTTAATATTCTTCATGGTAATTCTTTGGTTCGTGTTTATGAATCAGTCTCAAGGTGGAGGCGGAAAGGTTATGAGCTTTGGTAAATCAAAAGCTAAGGTTCATAAAGATGATGAAAAAACTAGAGTTACATTTAAAGATGTAGCTGGGCTAGATGAGGAAAAAGAAGATTTACAAGAGGTAGTAGATTTCTTAAAGAACCCTAAGAAATATATTGAATTGGGTGCAAGAATACCAAAAGGGATGCTTATGGTAGGACCTCCTGGAACTGGTAAAACATATCTATCAAGAGCAGTTGCAGGAGAAGCAGGAGTTCCATTTTTTAGTATAAGTGGTTCTGATTTCGTTGAAATGTTTGTTGGGGTTGGTGCTTCGAGAGTAAGAGACTTATTTGAACAGGCTAAGAAAAGTGCTCCTGCTATAATCTTTATAGACGAGATTGATGCAGTTGGTAGAAAAAGAGGTGCAGGTCTTGGTGGAGGTCATGATGAAAGAGAGCAAACTCTTAATCAACTTCTAGTTGAAATGGATGGATTTGGAGTAAACCAAGGTATAATAATCATGGCAGCTACAAATAGACCAGATATACTTGACCCAGCTTTACTTAGACCAGGAAGATTTGACAGACAAGTTGTTGTTGGTACGCCAGATGTAAAAGGCAGAGAGGCTATATTTAAAGTTCACTCAAGAAATAAGCCATTAAGTGATGATGTAAAAATGGATGTTTTAGCTAGAAGAACACCAGGATTTACTCCTGCTGATATAGAGAACTTAATGAATGAAGCAGCTATACTAACAGCTAGAAAAAGAGAAAAGAAAATTAAGATGGCTACTATAGAAGAAGCTATAACAAAGGTTATAGCAGGTGTGGCTAAAAAATCAAAAGTAATAAGTGAAAAAGAAAGAAAACTTACAGCATATCATGAAGGAGGGCATGCAGTTTGTGCCCATGTACTTGAGGAAGTAAGCCCAGTTCACCAAGTTACAATAGTACCAAGAGGAAGAGCTGGAGGATTTACAATGCAACTTCCTGTTGAAGATAAGTTCTATGCTACAAAAAATGAAATGAAAGAAAATATTGTAGTTTTACTTGGAGGTAGAGTAGCAGAAGAGTTAGTACTTAAAGATGTGTCTACAGGTGCTTCAAATGACTTGGAAAGAGTTACGGCTACTGCAAGAAGTATGGTAACAAAATATGGAATGAGCTCTAAGCTTGGTCCAATGTCATTTGATAGTGATGATGAAGTATTCTTAGGGAACAGCTTTTCAAGTAAGAGAAATTATTCTGAAGAAGTTGCTTTTGAGATAGACCAAGAAACAAAACGTATAGTTGATGGTGCATATGATAAGACAAGAAGTATATTACAAGAAAATATGGATAGATTAGAGTATGTGGCACAAGCTTTACTTATATATGAAACTCTAGATGCAGAGCAATTTGTAAAAGCATTCAATAAAGAATTACCACTAAATGATATTGAAAATGCAATTACAGAGGAAAATTCTTCTAAAGAAATTGAAGAGCAATTGACTATAAAGTTAGAAAAAGATGAAGAAAGAAACAATGTTATTGATATAAATAAAAATTTAGAAGATAAATCTGATGAAGATAAATAGTTTTAAAATATTGACCATTTTAAGAATATTATCTGATATGGATTAAATACTAAAACTGAAAGTATAATATTAAATTGATAAGCAAAGTATATTTGCATATGTTAATTTGATTGATACTTTCAGTTTTTTATTATTTTAAAAATATTTAAGTAAAATATAAAATCATCAATATAAAATATAAACCTAACTATGATAATAATTAAAAAGGAAATTTAAAATTAATAGTATTAAAAGTAGATTAATAATGTATAATTATTTATTAGAAGAAAATAAGTCATGAAATCATGTCATATTAGAGGTGAAATATGCGAGATAAGATAATAGAAATTATATTAAATAATAAATCTGAATTTATTTCAGGAGAGGAATTATCAAAACAATTAGGGGTATCACGTGCAGCTATATGGAAACATATGAAGGCTCTAAAAGAAGAAGGATATAATATAGAGTCTGTAAATAAGAAAGGTTATAGATTATCAGAAAACCCGACTGATTTATTAAGTCCTCAAAATATTTATTATAAATTAGATACGGAGTTTATTGGAAAGAATATCATACATCTTGAAACTATAGACTCAACTAATGAATATGCAAAAAGAATAGCTACAAATAATATAGATGGAACTGTGATTTTAAGTGAACATCAGGAAATGGGAAAAGGTCGATTGGGAAGAACATGGGAATCCAAACCTCATGAAGGAGTCTGGATGAGTATTATTTTGAAACCAGATATGGAGCCATTTAAAGCACCATTTATAACTTTAATAGCAGGAGCAAGTGTAACAAAGGCTTTAAATAAATTAGGAGCAAATACCCTAATAAAATGGCCAAACGATGTTATTTTAAATGGTAAAAAAATATGTGGTATATTAACGGAGTTATCTGCTGAGATTGAAAGAACGAATTATGTTGTTCTTGGAATTGGAATAAATGTTAAGACAATGGATTTTGAACCAGAAATAGCCGAAAAAGCTACATCACTATATAAAGAAGGATATAAATTATCTAGAGTAGATATTGTTAGAAATGTATTGACTGAATTTGAAAAATTATATTTAGATTATATTGTAAATAATTCTAGAGAAAAAACTTTAAAAATGTGTAGAGATTATTCTGCAATTATAGATAAAAATATATATGTATTAAAAGGCACTGATAAGGAATTAGTGAAATGTTTGGACATAAATGAGGATGGAAATCTGCTAGTTCAAAGTAGTGATGGAAATGTAAAAGAAATCATTTCAGGTGAAGTTTCTATAAGAGGAGAAAAAGGATATGTATAATAATATTTTGGATGTAGAAGGTCTAAAGGTTGGGCAAGTGGAGGATAGAGATGGTCTTACTGGATGTACAGTAGTAATATGTGAAGAAGGAGCTACTTGTGGTGTTGATGTAAGAGGTTCTGCTCCAGGAACTAGAGAAACCGATTTATTAGACCCTATAAATATGGTTCAAAAAGTTCATGCAGTAGTTTTAGCTGGAGGTTCTGCATATGGTCTTGAATCTACTTGTGGTGTAAGTAGATACTTAGAGGAAAAAGGAATTGGATTTGATGTAGGTGTTGGAAAAGTACCTATAGTTGTTGGAGCAGTTTTATTTGATTTAGGTGCAGGAGATTTTAAGTGTAGACCAGATTTACAAATGGGTTATAGAGCTTGTGAAGTTGCAAGTAAAGATATTTTAAATCAAGGAAATTATGGAGCTGGATGCGGAGCCACTGTTGGAAAGATAAGAGGTCAGGAATATGCTATGAAAGGTGGCATAGGTAGTTATTCCATAAAATTAGATAATGGTCTAATTGTATCTGCATTAATTGCTGTAAATGCTCTTGGAGATGTTTATGAAAATGGTAAGGTTATAGCTGGTGCTTTAAATGATAAAAAGACAGAAACAATTGATACATATAAATTAATGAAACAAGGCGAAAGTAAGGGTGGGTTTAGTATAGATAATACTACAATTGGGATAATTGCAACAAATGCTAAGTTAACCAAAGCTGGATGTAAAAAGATATCTCAAATGGGACATGATGGATATGCTAAAGCTATTTTTCCTATCCATACACCTCATGATGGAGATACAATATTCACAATATCAACAGAAGAAATAGAAGCAGATATAACATTAGTAGGTTCATTGGCTGTAGAGGTTGTGGAAAAAAGTATAATAAATGCAGTAAAAAAAGCGGATAGTGTAGAAAATATAATAGCATATAAAGATATAGTAAAAAAATGAGAAATATGATGAAATTAGCATATTTTTCTTGTCAAATTGTTGACAATAGCAACTCATCTTGATAAAATTATTCTTGTTAGAGCGGGCATCCTACAATGGTAGCTTGACTCATAATTACAAGAAAAAAGACAAAAAATTAAGTAGTCCGGCATCGTAATGAGCTGGAACGGAGGTGTATTTTTTATGATGAACACAAGTGCATCAGTAAGAAAAGTAAATGTAAGAAAGATGACTATAATAGGAGTACTATCAGCTATTTCTATTATGCTATCTATGACTCCATTGGGATTTATTCCAGTTGGACCTACAAAAGCAACTATAATGCATATACCAGTTATTATTGGAGCTATTATGGAGGGACCAATAGTTGGGGGAGCAATAGGATTTATATTTGGGATATCAAGTCTCTTAAATGCTATAATAAACCCAACAGTAACATCTTTTGTTTTTATAAATCCATTAGTTTCAATATTACCAAGAGTTATGATAGGTGTATTGGCTTATTATGTATATCAGCTAGTAATTAAGTCTACAAATAAGGTATACGTATCAGGCTTAATTACAGGAGCCATAGGTTCTCTGTTAAATACAGCTGGAGTTTTAGGAATGATATATGTCTTATATGCTGACAAGTATCTTCATGCAATGGGTCAAAGTGGTTCAGCAGGAAAAGCAATAATGGCTCTTGCTGCAGCAAATGGAGTGCCAGAAGCAATAGTAGGAGCTTTAGTAGTAGCTGCTGTTGCCACTGTACTTAAGAAAAGCAAAAAATAGAAAGAAGGTTAGTGACATATGCTTCTAGTATTTGATGTTGGAAATACTAATATGGTTTTAGGTATATATAAAGGTGACAAATTAGTTAATTATTGGAGAATTAAAACAGATAGAGAAAAAACATCTGATGAATATGGAATTCTAATAAGTAACTTATTTGATTATGATAATGTAAATATAAATGATATTGATGATGTTATAATATCATCTGTAGTTCCAAATGTTATGCATTCTCTTGAAAACTTTTGTATAAAGTACTGTAACAAACAGCCATTAATAGTAGGTCCAGGCATAAAAACAGGTCTAAATATAAAATATGATAATCCAAAACAAGTTGGAGCAGACAGAATAGTTAATGCTGTAGCAGGAATAGAAAAGTATGGAGCACCAAGTATACTTGTTGATTTTGGAACAGCAACTACCTTTTGTGCTGTCTCTGAAAAAGGTGAATATTTAGGTGGAACAATAGCACCAGGAATAAAAATATCTAGCGAGGCGTTATTTCAAAGTGCGTCTAAATTACCTAGAGTAGAATTAGCTAAGCCGGGTATGACTATTTGTAAGAGTACTGTATCAGCTATGCAATCTGGAATAATTTATGGATATGTTGGCTTAGTTGATAAAATAATAAGTATGATGAAGAAGGAATTGAATTGTGATGATGTTAAGGTTATAGCTACAGGTGGGTTAGCTAAGCTGATTGCTTCAGAGACAAAAAGTATAGATTATGTAGATGGTTTTTTAACACTAGAAGGATTGAGAATAATATATGAAAAAAACCAAGAATAATTAGTATACAGGGAATTGGGTTATATATCCAATTCCCTTTTTATGATAGATTTTTAGATTTGTGTGGTATATTATAATGAGGAAATATGAATTTAAAGTTAAATTACAAAATAAAGGAAAAATAGGAGAAAAACAATGAAAATAGGAAATTTAGAATTGAAAGATAAAGTTTTTCTATCACCTATGGCAGGGGTAACAGACCTTCCATTTAGATTAATTTGTAAAGAACAAGGCTGTGGACTTTTATATACAGAAATGATAAATGGTAAGGCACTTTGCTATGATGATGAAAATACTAAAAAAATGCTTAAGATAGAAGAGGAAGAACATCCTGTAGCGGTTCAGATATTCGGTTCAGAGCCAGATTTTATGGGAAGAGCAGCAGAGATAATGAATGATTATTCAAATGAGATTCTCGATATAAATATGGGATGCCCAGCTCCAAAAGTAGTTAAAAATGGAGATGGTTCAGCACTTATGAAAAATCCTAAGCTTGCAGAGAAGGTATTAAAGGCAGTAGTAAAGAATTCAAAAAAGCCAGTAACTTTAAAAATAAGAAAAGGATGGGATGACAATAGTGTAAATGCTGTTGAGATAGCAAAGATAGCAGAAGCTTGTGGAATAAGTGCTTTAGCAATACATGGAAGAACTAGAGAGCAATTTTATACAGGTAAAGCAGATTGGGATATAATTGCAGAGATTAAGAAAAATTTAAACATACCTGTTATAGGAAATGGTGATGTATTTACAATAGAAGATTCAATAAATATGTTAGACAAAACTGGTTGTGATGCTATAATGATAGGTAGGGGTGCTCAAGGGAACCCTTGGATATTTAAAAGAATAAACCATTATATGAATACAGGCGAGATTTTGCCAGAGCCCACTCTTAACGAAAAAATAAGTACTGCCATTAAACATTTAAAACTTGCAGTAGAAGAACATGGAGAGTATGTAGCTGTAAGGGAAATGAGAAAACACATCGCTTGGTATTTAAAAGGTCTTAGAAACTCTGCAAGATTAAGAGACGAGATTAATAAAATAGAAGATTATCAAGAAGTTGTGTCGAAATTGGAGTACTATATGGAAGACTCCTTGACATAAAAATAATAGTGACTTATAATATAGCGCATAAATTAAAAAAAGATTATAAAATTTTTAAAATATAATTAGGAAAATTCCTAAGAAATTTGTGAAGGAGTTGTATTTACAATGGAAGAGAATAAAGAGTTTTTATTGACACAAGAGGGATATGATAAATTAGAAGAAGAATTAGAAAATTTAAAAGTTGTAAAGAGAAAAGAAGTTGCAGAGAGAATAAAGGTCGCGATATCTTTTGGGGATTTATCTGAAAATGCTGAGTATGATGAGGCTAAAAAGGAACAGGCACAAGTTGAAGAAAGAATTCTAAAATTAGAAAATATGGTTAGAAAAGCTGTTATCATAGATGAAAGCAAAATAGACCTTAATGTTGTTACAATAGGTTCAATAGTTAAAGTTAAGGATTTAGAATTTGATGAAGATGTTGAATATACTATAGTTGGTTCGACAGAAGCAGACCCATATGATGGTAAAATATCAAACGAATCTCCTGTAGGGAAAGCACTTTTAGGAAGAGCTGTAAAAGAGGTTGTGGAAGTGCAAGTTCCTGATGGAGTTGCTAAGTTTGAAATATTAGAAATAAGAAGATAATCTGGAGGAAAAAAATGAAAAATAATCAACAAAGCAATGAAGAAGCACAAATTCAAGAAGACCTTAGTGAAGTACTTCAAGTAAGAAGAGATAAACTAAAAAAATTACAAGAATCAGGTAGAGATCCTTTTAAAGAAAGTAGATATGATAGAACTCATTATTCTATGGAGATAAAAGATAACTTTGATTCTCTTGAAGGTAAAACTACAAAAATAGCAGGACGTATAATGAGCAAGAGAATACAAGGGAAAGCTGGTTTTATAGATATTCAAGACCAAGAGGGAAGAATTCAATCTTATGTAAGACTAGATGCTATAGGAGAGGAAGAATATAGTGTATTTTCAACATATGATATTGGAGATATAGTTGGAATTGAAGGAGAAATATTTAAAACTAAAAAGGGTGAAATATCTGTAAAGGCTAAATCTGTGGTATTGCTATGTAAATCTTTACAGATTCTACCGGAAAAATATCATGGATTAAAAGATCAAGAACTAAGATATAGACAAAGATATGTTGACTTGATAGTAAATCCAGAAGTAAAAAATGCTTTCTTAATTAGAACAAAAGCATTAAAAGCATTAAGAGCATACTTAGATGATAGAGGATTTTTAGAAGTTGAGACTCCAATATTAAATACTATAGCAGGTGGAGCAAATGCTAGACCATTTATAACTAATCATAATACTTTACATATACCAATGTATTTAAGAATAGCAAATGAATTATATTTAAAGAGACTTATTGTTGGTGGATTTGATAAAGTTTATGAAATGGGAAGAATGTTTAGAAATGAAGGTATGGATTTAAAACATAATCCTGAATATACTGCAATAGAACTATATCAAGCATATGCAGATTATACTGATATGATGGAAATAACAG
This sequence comes from Clostridioides sp. ES-S-0054-01, assembly GCA_021561035.1. NCBI lineage: Bacteria > Bacillati > Bacillota > Clostridia > Peptostreptococcales > Peptostreptococcaceae > Clostridioides > Clostridioides sp. ES-S-0054-01. The sequence goes on along the minus strand of CP067346.1, from coordinate 3,791,355 downwards.
AAAATGTTATTGCACATATGGCTGAAGTTGCTACAGGAAGTATGATAATTAACTATCAAGGAACAGAAATAAACTTTACACCTCCTTGGAAGAGAATGAGTATGGAAGATTGTGTTAAAGAATATTCTGGGGTAGATTTTTCTACTATAAATACAGATGAAGAAGCATTAGAGGTTGCTAGAGAAAAAGGTATAGAGATAAAACCTGGAATGAGAAGAGGAGAAGTAATAAATGCTTTCTTTGAAGAATTTGGAGAGGATAAATTAATCCAACCAACATTTATAACTCATCATCCAGTTGAAGTCTCTCCATTATCTAAGAGAAATGCTGAAGACCCAAGAAGAACTGATAGATTTGAGGCATTTGCTAATAGGTGGGAATTAGCTAATGCATTCTCTGAACTTAATGACCCAATTGACCAAAAAGGAAGATTTATAGACCAATTGAGAAAAAGAGAATTAGGTGATGATGAAGCTTTTGAAATGGATGAAGATTTCCTAAAAGCATTAGAGGTAGGTCTACCTCCTACAGGAGGACTAGGAATAGGTATAGATAGAGTAATTATGTTATTAACTAACTCTCCGTCTATAAGAGATGTATTATTATTCCCTACTATGAAACCTATTGATAACAATCCAAATAAAGAAGAAGAGAACTAAGAAACATTAGCATTCTACTAAATTTTAAATAAAGTTTAGATATTAAATTAGCAATAAATAGCTTTATTTTATTTAAAATGTCAATGTAGAATGCTTTTTATATGCTTTAAAGAGCCTTTTATATATTTAATTTATAAATTCCCAACAAACATTAGAAATTGATATTAGTTTTTGTTGATTGAGACTTTATATTTAGAAAATATGATTGAAAGTAATTTATTATGAAAATATTTAGAGTAATTTTTGAGAAGGTAAAAGGAATAATTTATGAGAATACTATATATAAAAAATTATTGGGGGAATGTCTAATGTTTCAAGTAATTAATTTTTTATGTTTATTTTGTATTGGATTTTTGGTTCTTGATGTTATGATATATTTTTGTAAAGATGCAATGGATATTTTTGAAAGTACAACTAATGTTAATAAAGTTAAGAGTATAAACGTTTGGGCAGATAGAGTTAGAGCTAATTCATATTCTTATGAAAATAAAATTGCAAAATAGGTAAAAGTGTATATGCATGTATTGTTTGTAATATCAAGGGTTATATCTATTAGTTTTAATTAAGTTTATTAAAAAAACAAAAAGTTATAACCTTTTTTAAAATAAAAAATAAAAAAAGTATTGACTAAATGTTTTTAAGATGATATAGTATTACTTGTCCCTAAGAAAAGGGCAAACATAAAAAATGAACTTTGAAAATTAAACAGTAGGTTAATTTATAAAACAAGAAACAAACCATAAAGCCAGATATTTTGATAACAATAGTATCTGAGCCTGATAAACTTTTATTTGAGAGTTTGATCCTGGCTCAGGATGAACGCTGGCGGCGTGCCTAACACATGCAAGTTGAGCGATTTACTTAGGTAAAGAGCGGCGGACGGGTGAGTAACGCGTGGGTAACCTACCCTGTACACACGGATAACATACCGAAAGGTATGCTAATACGGGATAACATATTTGAGAGGCATCTCTTGAATATCAAAGGTGAGCCAGTACAGGATGGACCCGCGTCTGATTAGCTAGTTGGTAAGGTAACGGCTTACCAAGGCGACGATCAGTAGCCGACCTGAGAGGGTGATCGGCCACATTGGAACTGAGACACGGTCCAAACTCCTACGGGAGGCAGCAGTGGGGAATATTGCACAATGGGCGAAAGCCTGATGCAGCAACGCCGCGTGAGTGATGAAGGCCTTCGGGTCGTAAAACTCTGTCCTCAAGGAAGATAATGACGGTACTTGAGGAGGAAGCCCCGGCTAACTACGTGCCAGCAGCCGCGGTAATACGTAGGGGGCTAGCGTTATCCGGATTTACTGGGCGTAAAGGGTGCGTAGGCGGTCTTTCAAGTCAGGAGTGAAAGGCTACGGCTCAACCGTAGTAAGCTCTTGAAACTGGGAGACTTGAGTGCAGGAGAGGAGAGTGGAATTCCTAGTGTAGCGGTGAAATGCGTAGATATTAGGAGGAACACCAGTTGCGAAGGCGGCTCTCTGGACTGTAACTGACGCTGAGGCACGAAAGCGTGGGGAGCAAACAGGATTAGATACCCTGGTAGTCCACGCTGTAAACGATGAGTACTAGGTGTCGGGGGTTACCCCCTTCGGTGCCGCAGCTAACGCATTAAGTACTCCGCCTGGGAAGTACGCTCGCAAGAGTGAAACTCAAAGGAATTGACGGGGACCCGCACAAGTAGCGGAGCATGTGGTTTAATTCGAAGCAACGCGAAGAACCTTACCTAAGCTTGACATCCCAATGACATCTCCTTAATCGGAGAGTTCCCTTCGGGGACATTGGTGACAGGTGGTGCATGGTTGTCGTCAGCTCGTGTCGTGAGATGTTGGGTTAAGTCCCGCAACGAGCGCAACCCTTGTCTTTAGTTGCCATCATTAAGTTGGGCACTCTAGAGAGACTGCCAGGGATAACCTGGAGGAAGGTGGGGATGACGTCAAATCATCATGCCCCTTATGCTTAGGGCTACACACGTGCTACAATGGGTAGTACAGAGGGTTGCCAAGCCGTAAGGTGGAGCTAATCCCTTAAAGCTACTCTCAGTTCGGATTGTAGGCTGAAACTCGCCTACATGAAGCTGGAGTTACTAGTAATCGCAGATCAGAATGCTGCGGTGAATGCGTTCCCGGGTCTTGTACACACCGCCCGTCACACCACGGGAGTTGGAGACGCCCGAAGCCGATTATCTAACCTTTTGGAAGAAGTCGTCGAAGGTGGAATCAATAACTGGGGTGAAGTCGTAACAAGGTAGCCGTATCGGAAGGTGCGGCTGGATCACCTCCTTTCTAAGGAGAATTACCTACTGTTTAATTTTGAGGGTTCGTTTTTACGAATACTCATTGTTAGCACTTTAAGCAACGGGATTTATCCGTTGGCGCTGTGCGTTAGCACTTTGAAAACTGCATATATATTTAGTGATATGACATCTAATTTGTAATATATAAAGCTGATAACTTTTTAAAATTATCAAGTTGATAGACTTTAATCTATGAAACCTTTTTAACTGGTCAAGTTATTAAGGGTGCAGGGCGGATGCCTTGGCACTAGGAGCCGATGAAGGACGTGATAAGCTGCGATAAGCTTCGGGGAGTTGCACGTAAACTTTGATCCGAAGATTTCCGAATGAGGAAACTCACTTAGAGTAATGTCTAAGTATCATTGAGTGAATACATAGCTTAATGAGGGGAACTCAGGGAACTGAAACATCTAAGTACCTGAAGGAAGAGAAAGAAATTCGATTCCGTAAGTAGCGGCGAGCGAACGCGGATTAGCCCAAACCAATAAAGTTTTCTTTATTGGGGTTGCGGACATATCATAACGAAGAGGTATCGTAATTGAAGAGGTTTGGAAAGACCCACCACAGAAGGTAATAGTCCTGTATGTTAAACGAGAAGACTTCAGATATGATCCAGAGTACCACGGGACACGTGAAACCCTGTGGGAAGCAGGAGGGACCACCCTCCAAGGCTAAATACTACCTAGTGACCGATAGCGTATAGTACCGTGAGGGAAAGGTGAAAAGAACCCCGGGAGGGGAGTGAAATAGAACCTGAAACCCTGCACTTACAAGCTGTGGAAGCACATTTCTTGTGTGACCGCGTACTTTTTGTAGAACGGGCCAACGAGTTACGTTAAGTAGCAAGGTTAAGCACTTAAGGTGTGGAGCCGTAGCGAAAGCGAGTTTTAACTGAGCGTTCAGTTACTTGACGTAGACCCGAAACCGGGCGACCTACCCATGAGCAGGATGAAGCGAAAGTAAAATTTCGTGGAGGTCCGAACCCACGAGCGTTGAAAAGCTCGGGGATGACTTGTGGGTAGCGGTGAAATTCCAATCGAGCCCGGAGATAGCTGGTTCTCCCCGAAATAGCTTTAGGGCTAGCCTCAAGGTGAGAGATACGGAGGTAGAGCACTGAATGTCCTAGGGGGTATTGCACCTACCGAAGACTATCAAACTCCGAATGCCGTCATCTTATACTTGGGAGTCAGACTGTGGGTGATAAGATTCATAGTCGAAAGGGCAACAGCCCAGATCGTCAGCTAAGGTCCCTAAATGTAAGTTAAGTGGTAAAGGATGTGGGATTGCACAGACAACCAGGATGTTGGCTTAGAAGCAGCCACTCATTCAAAGAGTGCGTAATAGCTCACTGGTCGAGTGATCCTGCGCCGAAGATTTCCGGGGCTAAAACTTACTACCGAAGCTACGGCATCATTATGATGGGTAGGGGAGCTTCCCATACGGGTTGAAGCATGACCGTAAGGACATGTGGACAGTATGGGAGTGAGAATGTTGGCATGAGTAGCGAGATGTGGGTGAGAATCCCACAGGCCGTAAACCCAAGGTTTCCAGGGGAAGGTTCGTCCGCCCTGGGTTAGTCGGGACCTAAGCTGAGGCCGAAAGGCGTAGGTGATGGACAACAGGTTGATATTCCTGTACTACCGATAACCGTTTGAGAGATGGGATGACACAGTAGGATAAGCTAAGCACACTGTTGGTTATGTGTGCCCAAGCATTGAGGCAGTCAGAGTAGGTAAATCCGCTTTGATAATGCTGGGATGTGATGGGGAGCGAAATTTAGTAGCGAAGTAGCTGATTTCACACTGTCAAGAAAAGTCTCTATCGAGGTTAAAGGTACCCGTACCGCAAACCGACACAGGTGGGTGAGGAGAGTATCCTAAGGCCAGCGAGAGAACTGTTGTTAAGGAACTCGGCAAAATGACCCCGTAACTTAGGGATAAGGGGTGCCACCATCCGGTGGCCGCAGAGAATAGGCCCAAGCGACTGTTTACCAAAAACATAGGTTTCTGCTAAGTCGCAAGACGATGTATAGGAGCTGACGCCTGCCCGGTGCTGGAAGGTTAAGGGGATCTGTTAGAGCAATCGAAGCAGTGAACTTAAGCCCCAGTAAACGGCGGCCGTAACTATAACGGTCCTAAGGTAGCGAAATTCCTTGTCGGGTAAGTTCCGACCCGCACGAAAGGCGTAACGATTTGGGCACTGTCTCAACAACAGACTCGGTGAAATTGTAATTCCGGTGAAGATGCCGGATACCTGCGACAGGACGGAAAGACCCCATGGAGCTTTACTGTAGCTTGACATTGGGTCTTGGTACTACATGTACAGGATAGGTGGGAGGCTTTGAAACCAGGACGCCAGTTTTGGCGGAGCCATCCTTGGGATACCACCCTTGTAGTACTGGGACTCTAACCATAGGCCATGAATCTGGTCTTGGGACACTGTCAGGTGGGCAGTTTGACTGGGGCGGTCGCCTCCCAAAAGGTAACGGAGGCGCTCAAAGGTTCTCTCAGTACGGTCGGAAATCGTACGTAGAGTGTAAAGGCAAAAGAGAGCTTGATTGCAAGACATACAGGTCGAGCAAGGATGAAAATCGGACTTAGTGATCCGGTGGTTCTGCGTGGAAGGGCCATCGCTCAACGGATAAAAGCTACCCTGGGGATAACAGGCTTATCTCCCCCAAGAGTCCACATCGACGGGGAGGTTTGGCACCTCGATGTCGGCTCATCACATCCTGGGGCTGTAGTAGGTCCCAAGGGTTGGGCTGTTCGCCCATTAAAGTGGTACGCGAGCTGGGTTCAGAACGTCGTGAGACAGTTCGGTCCCTATCCGTCGCAGGCGTAGGAAATTTGAGAAGACCTGTCCTTAGTACGAGAGGACCGGGATGGACGTACCTCTGGTGTACCAGTTGTCCTGCCAAGGGCATGGCTGGGTAGCTATGTACGGAATGGATAAGCGCTGAAAGCATCTAAGCGCGAAGCCAACTTCAAGATAAGATTTCCCACCGCAAGGGTAAGACCCCAGAAAGACTATCTGGTTGATAGGTCGAAGGTGTAAGTGCAGCAATGTATTTAGCTTATCGATACTAATAGGTCGAGGACTTGACCAATATTTATTTGATGTTTATTCAGTAAAATATATATGTAGTTTTTAGAGTGTTAACTCTAAAGAAACTAGTGTTACTAGATTCTAAAAACTTACTAAAACTTAATAGAAATATTAAGCATAGAGATTATGTGGTTACAATAGCAGAGAGGATACACCTGTTCCCATTCCGAACACAGAAGTTAAGCTCTCTAGCGCTGATGGTACTTGGTGGGAAACTGCCTGGGAGAGTAGGACGTAGCCACGTAATTTTTTTTATTTTTTGTCAAAAAAAACAAAAAAGATGTATTTCTTTTTTCATTTCGGGAAAACTAAACACAGGAATTATGGACTATTATAAAAATTTAATTCTTGAGGAGTGATATAAATGAAAAAAGTTGCTTTAATTTTAGCTATAATAGGTGCACTTAACTGGGGTGCAATTGGTATTCTAGGTATAGACTTAATTGGTAGTATTTTTGGTGGAACATATGAAATGATAAGTAGAATAATATACTTCATTGTAGGTTTAGCTGGATTATACTTAATACCAAGCTTAATGTCTGATGATAGAGAATAATTTATATTCTTGTGTTAGATACCTCATTCTAAATATTTAGAATGAGGTATTTAATTTTATAAAAATATTAATTTGTTTCTTTTTTAATGGTAAAATAGATAAGAATTGAAGTTTTTAAAAAGAAGTATTATGTAAAAAAGGAGTATTATTAATATATGTTTATAATTAATGAATTAAGTAAGATTGTAAGTGAAGAAGTAATATCTTTTCATATGCCTGGTCACAAAAAAGGACAAATTTATAAAAAATTAGGATATAAAGATATACTAGAAAATTTGTATAAAATGGATACAACAGAGATATTAGGAACAGATAATTTACACTCTCCAGAAGGAATTATAAAAAATTCACAAGAAAAAACATCAAAAGTATTTAAAAGTGATTATACATACTATCTAGTAAATGGAAGTAGTTGTGGAATACAATCTGCAATAATGTCAGTATGCAGTCCAAAGAGTAAAATAATAGTAAATAGAGATTGTCATCAGTCTGTTATAAATGGATGTATTTTGGGAGATATAGATATAGAGTATGTGCCTTGTGAGATAAGTGAAGATACGAATGTCTTAAAAGGTATCTCTATAAGTAATGTAATTGATATAATAGATAAAAATTTGGATGCAAAAGCAGTACTGCTTACTTATCCTACATATTATGGAATGACATATGATTTAGAATATATATGTAATTATGCACATAGTAAAAAGATGGTGGTAATAGTAGACGAAGCTCATGGTGCACATTTAGGTCTTAGTGAAAGACTTCCTAAAACAGCTCTTGAGCAAGGTGCAGATATAGTTGTACAGAGTACACATAAAACTCTTCCATCGTTTACACAATCGTCAATGATACATATACAAGGAGACCGGGTTGATATAGATAAAATCTTAAAACTGTTAAGAATTACAGAATCATCAAGCCCTTCATACTTATTATTATCTTCTCTTGAATTAGCAGTAGATATATATGAGAACAAAGGAAAAGAATTAATGGAAGAACTTTTAAATAATATTAGAACTTTTAAAAATAACATTAATGCAAATATTAATATATACGATACGAATGATAAAACAAAACTATTTATATCATCTAAAAAGATGGGTTTAACAGGTTATAAACTAGAAAATATTTTAAGAAACAAATATAACATACAAGTAGAATTATCTAATTATTATGGGGTTCTTTTAATATGTACAATAGGAAATACTACTAAGGATTTCACTAGTTTAGAAACAGCATTAAACAATATTGTAAAAGAAAATTTTAAATTTACGAAGTTAGAAAATAAAAAATACCCTGTTGTTATTCCAAAGAAAATATTAACACCTAGAGAAGCATTTTATAAAGCTAAAAAAAGTGTTAAAATATATGACAGTATAGGTAAAATTTGTGGTGAATGTATAGTACCATACCCACCTGGAATAAGTATAATATCCCCTGGTGAAATAATAAGTAAAGAAATAATAGACTATCTAACGTTTTGTCACTCTAAAGGGATGGCTATAAGTGGATTGAAAGATGTAGATTTAAATTTTATACAAGTAATAGATTTGGAATACATTTAAAAATTATGATACTAATAAAAAATTATGATACTAAAGTAGATAGTTTGAAATTGCAAAGATAAATAAATAGACTGCTTATATAGCGTTATCTAATAAAAGTATTAAAAAAGAAAAAAGTGTTTGTATGGAGGAAATGAAAATGAAAGGTAAGCTAATAATTATAGAGAGTGGTTCAGATGCAAGTGGAAAGGCGACTCAGACAAAAATATTATATGAAAGATTAAAAAAAGAAGGCTATATGATTAAGAAGGTAGAATATCCAAATTATGAGTCTCCAGCATCTACATTGGTGAAAATGTATTTGAAAGGAGACTTTGGTAAAAATGCATCAGATGTAGACCCATATATAGCGTCAACTTTTTTCACGGCTGATAGGTATGCATCGTTTAAAACCGATTGGGAAGAGTTTTACAATGAAGGTGGAATAATTATCGCAGACAGATATACAACATCTAATATGGTACATCAGGCTTCTAAAATGGATATTTGTGATAGAGAAGAGTATTTAAATTGGTTGACTGATTATGAATTTAATTTATTTAAGATACCACAGCCTGATTGTGTTATATTTTTAGATGTACCTATTGAGTTTAGTGAAAAGCTTATGGAGAATAGAAAAAATAAGATTACAGGGAAAGACGAAAAAGATATTCATGAAAGTGACATAGAGTATTTAGAAAAATCTTACAATAATGCTTTATATATAGCAGATAAATATAATTGGAAAAAAATAAATTGTGTTTCAGATAACAAATTAAGAAGTATTGAAAGTATACATAATGAAATTTATAAAATAGTTCTTGATTCAATAAAATCTATGGAGAGATAAATATGTATTTTGAAAATATTATAGGGCAAGATTTTGCAAAGAGATATTTAACAAATTCTATAAAGAAAAATAAACTTAATAATGCGTATATGTTTGAGGGAATAGATGGAATAGGAAAGAAGAAATTTGCTGATGAGTTATCAAGACTATTGCTTGATTATGAAAATCTCGAAAACAGTCCAGACTATGTACTCATAAAGCCGGATGGAAATAGCATAAAAATAGCCCAAATTAGAAATTTACAATCAGATATAGTAATAAGACCTCATAAGGAATATAAAATATATATAATTAATAATGCTGAGAAAATGACTGTAGAAGCCCAAAATGCGCTTTTAAAGACGCTGGAGGAACCTCCAAACTATGCTATAATAATCTTAGTCACAAACAACAAGGAATCTTTATTAGAAACTATAAAATCTAGATGTGATATAATAAAGTTCTCACCTATACCAATGGAGGACTTAAAACGTTATTTGATAAATACAGGTATAGAAGAAGAAAGGGCTCAATTGTTGGCTACTTTTTCGAGGGGAAGTATTGAGAATGCGTTAAATTTATCTCAGTCTGCTGAGTTTTCAGTGATGAGAGAGGATATACAACAGTATATTCAGATAATGTTAGATAAAAACATAGTAGAGATTCTAAATATACCAAATAATATGGAAAAATACAGAAGTCAAATTATAAGTTTATTGGATATAATGATAAACTATTTTAGAGATATTATCCTATTAAAAGAAAATGTAAACAAGAATATGTTAATAAATATAGATAAGCTAGTTTTTATTCAAAATATGAGTGGAAAAATTAGTTATTCTCAATTGTCCAAGATTATTGATATAATAGAAGATGCAAAGAGTAAAATAAACAGTAATTGCAATTTCAATATAAGCATACAAGTTATGTCTTTAAATATATACGAGGTGATTAAATGATAAATATAGTAGGTATAAGGTTTAAAAGTGCTGGGAAAATATATTATTTTGACCCTGTTGATTTTAATATAGAGCAAGATATGGATGTAGTTGTAGAAACTGCAAGAGGTTTGGAGTATGGGAAGGTAGTTGTTGGACCAAAAGAAATGGATGAAATTGAATTAATTTCTCCTTTAAAGCCAATTATAAGAATAGCTACAGAAGAAGATAAAAAAATATATCTAGAAAATAAGGAAAGGGCAAAAGAAACTTTTGAGTTATGCCAACAAAAAATAAAAGAACATGAGCTAACAATGTTTTTAATAGATTGTGAGTATACGTTTGATAGGAATAAGTTGATTTTTTACTTTACAGCAGAAGGAAGAATAGATTTTAGAGAATTGGTCAAAGATTTGGCTGCTATATTTAAGACTAGAATAGAACTTAGACAAATTGGTGTTAGGGATGAAGCTAAGTCTATAGGTGGTCTAGGACCTTGTGGTAGAAAACTTTGTTGTTCATCTTGGCTAGGTGATTTTCAGCCAGTTTCAATAAAAATGGCAAAAGACCAAAGTTTATCTTTAAATCCAACAAAAATATCTGGAATATGTGGAAGATTATTCTGTTGCTTAAAATATGAGCATGATGTGTATAGTGAGGCAATAGAAAAAATGCCTGTTGTAGGTGCATTAGTGCAATCAGATGATGGAAAAGGAAAAGTTGTAGAAGTAAATCCTTTATTAGAACAAATTAAAGTGGAATTCCAAGACAAGACCGTAAAGATATACACAAGAGAAGATATAAAAATACTTAGAGAGCCTAAAAAATGTGATGGCTGTGGCGGTAAATGTAAGGACAATGATGGACTAGATGAGGCCACACTAAGAGAGTTAAAGAAATTAGAAGATTAAATTTAAGGTAGGGCTTTTCCTACCTTTTTTAAAGCAATTAATGATTGAAGTTATTAATATTTGAGGAGAATTTATAATATGCAATTAAAAGATTCAGAAAGAATAGATGATTTACAATTAAAAAATCTTAAAATTATACAGGATACTAACGGGTTTTGTTTTGGTATAGATGCAGTTTTGTTAGCCAATTTTACTAAAATAAAAAAAGATGCTAAAGTAGTAGATTTGGGTACTGGAACTGGCATTATACCTATTTTGATGGCTGGGAAAAGTGAAGCTAAAAAAATTATTGGTGTAGAAATACAAGAAGATGTATATGAAATGGCAACTCGTTCTGTAAAATTAAATGGATTAGAAGAAAGAGTTAAGATTATAAATGATGATATAAAATCCATAGACAAAGTTTTGGACGTAAATGGTTACCATGTAGTTACATCAAATCCTCCATATATGCATATTGATGGAATAAAAAATCCAAATGATAAAAAAGCAATATCGAGACATGAAGTAAAATGTAATTTGGAGGATGTAATTAGAGCTGCATCTAGATTGGTTATGTCTAGAGGGAAATTTTTCATGATACATAGACCAACAAGACTGGTTGATATAATAACTTTAGGGAGAAAATATAAATTAGAGCCAAAAGTTATTCAATTTGTGCATCCAAAACCTCAAAAAGCACCCAATTTAGTCTTAGTTCAATTTGTAAAAGATGGAAGACCAGAGCTTAAGATATTAGACCCATTGTATGTTTATGGAGAAGATGGGAATTATACAAAAGAATTAAAAGCAATATATAATAATGAAGATATAGGAGAGTTGTAGATGAGTGGGAAATTGTACATATGTCCAACACCAATAGGAAACCTAGAAGATATAACATATAGAACTTTAAGAGTATTAAAAGAAGTAGACTTGATTGCAGCAGAAGATACAAGACATAGTATAAAACTTTTAAATCATTTTGAAATTTCAAAGCCATTGACTAGTTATCATGAACATAATAAAGGCTCAAAGGGAGATTATTTAATAAATAAACTAATTGATGGTGAAAATATAGCTTTGATAAGTGATGCAGGTATGCCTGGTATATCTGACCCAGGAGAAGGTATAATAAAACAAGCTATACAAAACAATATAGAGATAGAAGTATTACCAGGTGCAACAGCTTTTGTAACAGCTTTAGTTGGTTCTGGTATGGATACACATAAATTTGTTTTTGAGGGCTTTTTAGATAGAGATAAAAAAGTTAGGAAAGTACAATTAGAGGAACTAAAGGAAGAAAGTAGAACTATAATTTTCTATGAATCACCACATAGATTGAAGGATACACTAAAAGATATGCTTAAAATTCTTGGGAATAGGAAGATTTCTATAAATCGAGAACTTACAAAAAAATATCAAGAGATAATAAGGGAAGATATAGAATCTGTTATAAAAATATTTGAGGAAAAAGAAGTAAGAGGAGAGTTTGTATTAATCGTAGAAGGTTTTCATGGTGAAAAGTCAAAGAAAGAGGATTATGATGGGCTTACAGATAGAGAATATGTTTTAAAACTAATTGAAAGTGGTATGAACAAAAAAGATGCAATAAAAATAGTTTGTAAAGATAGAAAGTTAAAAAAAGATGTGGTTTATAAACAAGTTCTAGATTTATAAAACCTGAATCTGAGGTGATTTTATGGAAATAGGAAAAGTTATAATAGAGAGTTTAAAGAGGGAAGATACACATAAAACATTTATAGAATTAGATGAAAAGCATGAATTAGAAAAAATAATCCCTAAAATAAGCTGTATGAAGTCTGTAGGTGAATGTAAATATCATGTAGTAAATTGTTTTGAACACTCTATAAATGCATTAAGAGAATTAGAAATAGTATTAAATGACAAGGATTTTTTTCCAATACATTTAAGAGAACATGTGTTAAATTATTTAAACACATATATTGAGGATGGAATAAATAAGTTACATGTATTAAAGTTAGGAATATTTTTACATGATGTAGGTAAGCCTGACAGTATGACTTTAGATGAAACAGGAAGAGTTCATTTTACAAATCATGAAAAAATAGGTGCTCAAATAGTTGACAATATGGGTATAAAGTTAGAGTTATCAACAGAAACATATAGACTTATAAGTAAATATGTAAGATATCACATGATACTTTTATCTTTGTACAAGAAAAATGATTTGAGTAGAAAAGAATTAATTAATGTATTTAATTTAGTGAATGATGATACCATAGGTATAATAATGCTTGGATATGCAGATATAGTATCTACAGTAAAATTACTAGATAAAAGTGGAGAAGTTAGTGTATTAAAGACATACATGGAATATATTTTAACAAATTACTTGTATAAGAGTAATTATACACATGTATAAATTTAGTCGATATAATTGAGTTTTAAATGATTAATTGAAGTTTGAAATATATAGAATTCAAAAACATAAAAGAAGTTGTCTTTGTTGTAAAATTATGAAAGACAACTTTTTTTATATCAAAAATTGAAATCTTATTAAGTATACTTAATGGTCTATTAATTAATAAACCATTAGTATTTAATTTATATTACAATATTGATTTTGCTTGTATTGGTGTTGATAATATAACAGAGGTCTTAGTAGAACCTATTTTCTTTATAGTATCAATCACATTTTCTAGTTCGTACATATCTTTTACAATTACTTTTAAAAGTAAGCAATCATCACCTGTTATATGGTGACACTCTACAATTCTAGGGTCCTTTGCAGCTGACTCAATGAATTCTGTATATCCATTACTTGGAAGAGAAATATGAATAAATGCTTTTATAACTCTACCTAATGAATCTGGGTTAACAATAGCTTTATAACCTTCTATAACACCAGACTCTTCTAATCTTTTGACTCTTTCTGAAACTGCAGGAGAAGTTAAACCAACTATTTTTCCTAAGTCCTTCATAGAAATTCTCCCATCATCCTGTAAAATCTCTATGATTCTGTAATCTGTAACATCCATAAATAAACAGTCCCCCTTAAATAAAAATAATTAATGCTATAAAACTTTTTTAGAATCTATCATTCGTGTTTTTAAATACCAAAGATTTCTAGATAAATCAACCTTATAAATGTGTGGTTTTGAAAGTCTTTTGTATTGTTCCCAGATAGTACTTAATTCATATTGTACATGATTTTTTATTTCAAGAACAGGTTTTTTATTATATTTGCATATTCCTTTTATATACAATGGTTTAAGAAGCTCTTTAACCTTATAATTTGTAAATGTCTTTGTTTTCCATGTATAAGTAGGATGGAAAATTTCTAAAGGTTTAGATTCATCTATAACTTCATCATGTAACATAATTAAATCTGCCTCTGCTTTATTGTCTTCGTTATATATTCTTATAACTTTCTTGTAACCAGGATTATTTATTTTTTCTGGATTCTCAGAAATCTTTATCTTAGGTTCAAGAGTTCCATTTTCACAAGATGCAGCTAATTTATAAACGCCTCCAAGAGAAGGTGAATCGAAAGATGTAATGAGCTTTGTACCTACTCCCCATGAATTTATAGTAGCTCCCTCTGCCTTAAGTGATGCTATAGTATATTCATCTAGGTCATTAGATGCAGTGATACTAATATCTGAAAAACCAGCACTATCTAATTGTTTTTTAGCTTCTTTAGATAAATAAGCTAAATCTCCAGAGTCTAGCCTTATACCCATAGGTTTGTGTCCTTTTTCAGAAATATTTTTGAATACTTTTATTGCATTAGGAACTCCACTATTTAACACATCATAAGTATCTACAAGTAGCAAGCATTTGTCTGGATAAACATCAGCATATGCTTGGAATGCTTCAAGTTCATTATCAAATTTTTGTACCCAACTGTGAGCATGTGTACCAATTATAGGTATATCAAACATTTTCCCAGCTAGTACATTTGCAGTTCCAGCACAACCACCAACTACAGCAGCCCTAGCTCCATATATACCTGCATCTGGACCTTGTGCACGACGTAATCCAAATTCAAATACAGAGTCGCCTTGAGCTGCGAAGCAAACTCTAGATGCTTTAGTAGCAATAAGGGACTGAAAATTGACTATTGTCAACAATGCTGTTTCAATGAGTTGAGCTTGATATAAAGGTGCTTTAACAGTAATTAATGGCTCATTAGGGAACATGATAGTTCCTTCTTCAACAGCATATATATCTCCTGTGAATTTAAATTCTTTTAAAAACTTTAAGAACTTATCAGAAAATAAATTTAAGTTTTTTAAGTACTCTAAATCTTCATCTGAAAAATGAAGATTATCTATGTATTCAACAACCTGATCAATACCACAAACTATAGTATACCCTCCATCACAAGCGTTTTTTCTAAAAAACATATCGAATACAACAATGTCTTCGTGAATATTTTTTTCAAAATAGCCATTTAACATAGTAAGCTGATATAAATCAGTAAGAAGTGTTAGATTTCTCATTATTTCTCTCCTTAATTATTATTAAATATTAAAAATTGTAAAAACTCCCACACTTATACTAAAACATAATATAGTACAACTTTCAAGTATAAAGTATTACCTAACTATCATAAAATTATTTAAAGAGGAGGATGATTATAATAGGAAAAATATGGTTTTATATGGTATCAATAGGGATAATAGGAAGTTTGTTTTCTAAAAATATGGGTGAATTAAATAAAGTTATATTAAGTGAAACATCAAAAGGTATAGAATTTGCAATAAGTCTAGCTGGTATTATGGCACTTTGGATGGGTATAATGAATATCGCAAAAGAGTCAGGTTTAATTGAAAAGATAGGTCAAAAACTAAATCCTATAATGAGAAGATTATTTCCTTCTATCCCAAAAGGTCATAAAGCAATGTCTTATATAGTTATGAATATTGCTTTAAATATGTTGGGCGCTGGAAATGGTGCAACAGCATTTGGTTTAAAAGCAATGAGAGAGCTTCAAACTTTGAATAACAAGAAAGATACAGCTACTAATGATATGATTATGTTTATGGTAATCAATATATCATCTATACAAATAATTCCATTTACTATAATCAAATTAAGGATGGATATGGGAGCTCAAAATCCAAGTGAAATAATTTTTACCACTTTATTTGCAACCATAATATCTACAGCAATAGCAATAATAACATGTAAATTTTTTCAAAGAAGATATAGATAAAGGGGATGTAGATACATGGAGATATTTTCAAACTTACTTATACCAATAATAATTTTGTACATAGTAGTTTATGGTAAATATAAAAAAATAGATGTATATGATAGTTTTGTAAAAGGGGCAATTGATGGATTAAAAGCAGCGTGGGATATTCTACCATATATAATAGGTATATTTTTGGCAATAGGAATATTCAAAACTGGTAAAGGTCTTGATATGTTAGAATGGCTATTTACACCAATAGCAAATATGATGAGTATACCTAAAGAATTAATAGGTCTAATAAGTGTAAAACCTTTATCTGGAAGTGGTGCTTTAGGGATGTATAGTGAACTTGCAAATAGGGTTGGAATAGGAAGTTTGGTAGAAAAAATGGGTGCTACAATTGTAGGTTCTTCTGAGACTATTTTTTATACAATGGCAATATACTATGGAAGTCTGAAGATAAAAAATACTAGACATACATTATCATGTGCTATGATTAGCCATGTTGCAGGTGTCATAGCAGCTGTTTTTATTTGCTATGTAATATTTGTATAATTTGTTGACAATATGGGAAAAATTTTATAATATAGTGATTATATAGAAACAAATAGTAATACAAATTATAAGCTATGAAAAGAAGAGTAAATAAAGGTTTTTTCTATCAGAGAGCTAGGTTAGGTGAAAGCTAGCGTCAAGAGCTTTATTGAAGATGGTCTTGGAGCTTTTTATCTGAGCAAGTGTGCTAGGATAAAACGGTTGGACACGTTATAGTCTACTAAGGTATCTATAAAGTATTTCTACATTTCATGTGAAACATAGCCATTATAGATGAATTAGGGTGGTACCGTGAATAATCTCGCCCCTATGTTAACTCATAGGAGGCGATTTTTTATTATTTAAAGGAGATTACGAACGATAAAAAATTAGGAGGTAAATAATATGAGTAAACCGAGTTTTTATGTAACAACACCAATATACTATCCAAGTGGAGGATTACACATAGGACATACTTATTCAACAGTAGCTGCAGATACAATAGCTAGATTCAAGCGTTTCTGTGGATACGATGTAAAGTTCTTAACAGGAACAGATGAGCATGGTGAAAAAATTCAAAAGAAAGCCATGGAGCAAGGAATGTCAGAGATAGAGTATCTTGATGGAATGATAAGAGATATAAAGGCTTTATGGAATACTATGGATATATCTTACGATGATTTTATAAGAACTACAGAAAAAAGACATACAGATATAATACAAAAGATATTTACTAAATTATATGAGCAAGGTGACATATATAAAGGTGAATATGAAGGTAGATACTGTACTCCTTGTGAAAGTTTCTGGACAGAATCTCAATTACTAGAAGGAAATAAATGCCCTGACTGTGGAAGAGAAACATACTTAGTAAAAGAAGAATCTTATTTCTTTAGATTATCTAAATATGAAGATAGATTAAAAGAATTATTCAAGGATGATAGTTTCTGTTTTCCTGCTACTAGAAAAAATGAAATGGTAGCAAACTTTTTAGATAAAGGATTAGAAGATTTAAGTGTAACCAGAACAACTTTTGATTGGGGTATAAAAGTTCCTTTTGATGAAAAACATGTAATTTATGTATGGGTAGATGCTTTATGTAACTACATAACAGCATTAGGATATATGACTGATGATGATGAAGAATTCAAAAAATATTGGCCTGCCAATGTTCAAATAGTAGGTAAAGAAATAGTGAGATTCCATACAATAATATGGCCGGCACTTTTAATGGCTTTAGGTTTAGAAGTTCCAAAACAAGTATTTGGACATGGATGGATACTGTTTGCTGATGACAAAATGAGTAAGTCAAAAGGTAATGTGGTTTATCCAGAACCTATAATAGAAAGATATGGAATAGACACACTTAAGTACTTCTTATTAAGAGAGTTTGCATTTGGGCAAGATGGAAGTTATACTCATAGAAATTTTGTAACAAGAATAAATTATGACCTAGCAAATGATTTAGGAAACTTAATAAGCAGAACTGTAGCTATGGTTGAAAAGTACAATAACGGTATAATACCAACAGCAAAAGTTTCAACTGATTTTGATGCTGATTTAAAAGAGCAAGCTGTATCGACTAGAGAAAACTTTGAAGCCGAAATGGATAAGATGCAATTCCACGAAGCATTAGAGAGTGTATGGAAACTAGTTAGAAGAACTAACAAATATATAGATGAAACTATGCCTTGGGCACTAGCTAAAGATGAAAGTAAGAAAGATGAATTAGACACAGTTTTATATAATTTATGTGAATCTATAAGAATAATCGCAACACTAATAAATCCTATAATGAATGAAACTGCTAATAAAGTATATGAACATATAGGAATAAAAGGTCAAGATGATATAACTACATGGGAAAGTACAAAAATATTTGGTCTTATTGGAGAAAATGTAAAAGTATTTAAAGGTGAACCTTTATTCCCAAGATTAGATATAGAAAAAGAGATAGAAGAATTAACTAAAATGTTCTCTGGGAAACCTTCAGTAGAGGAAAAACCTTTAGAGCATAAAGAGGAAATTACCATTGATGATTTAGACAAAATAGAGCTTAGAGTAGGGAAAATAATAAGCTGTGAAAAGCATCCAAAAGCAAATAAATTATTAGTATCACAAGTTAAGGTTGGACCAGAAACAAGACAAATAGTATCAGGAATAGCTGAATACTATAAGCCAGAAGACTTGGTAGGTAAAGAGGTTACAGTGGTATGTAACTTAAAACCAGTTAAATTAAGAGGGGTAGAATCTCAAGGTATGATATTAGCAGCAGGTGATGATGGAGACCCATATGTTTTACCATTTACACAAGGTGCTAAAGATGGATGCGAGGTTCGTTAGTAGGCAATTAAATAGTAAGGAGATTAAAGATGTTATTTGACTCACATGCACATTTAAATGATGAAAGTTTTGATGAAGATAGAGATGAACTTATTGGTTCATTAAAAGATAAAGGTGTAGATTTGGTTGTAAATCCAGGAGCAGATATAGAAACTTCGATAACAGCAATTGAACTTGCGAAAAAATACGACTTTATATATTCAGCAGTTGGAGTACATCCACATGATGTATCAAAACTAGATGATACAGCGATAGAGACGCTAAGAAAACTTGCAACTGAAAATGAAAAAGTTGTGGCTATTGGAGAGATTGGATTAGATTATTATTATGATTATTCTCCAAGAGAAGAACAAAAAGAGTGGTTTAAGAAGCAAATTGAATTAGCTAATGAATTAAAACTTCCAATAATAATACATGATAGAGATGCACATGGAGATACTTTTGAGATAATAAAAAGCACTAAAAGCCCTGAAATAGGATGTGTACTTCATTGTTATAGTGGAAATGTGGAGTTAGCTAGAGAATATGTTAAGATGGGTTGTTATATATCAATTCCAGGGACAGTTACTTTTAAGAATAATAAAAAAACTAGAGAAGTAGTAAGAGAAATACCTCTAGAAAGATTATTCATAGAGACTGATTCACCGTATATGTCACCAGAGCCACATAGAGGAAAGAGAAATAATCCTTCTCAAGTATCTTTTGTTGCTGATAAGATAGCTCATGAAAAAGGAATATCTTATGAAGAAGTATGTAGAGCTACAAAAGAAAATGCAAAGAAATTTTTTAATATAAAATAGACAAATTAAAATTTATAATGACATATAAAATAAGTCATTATAAGTATAGGATGAGGGGCTGTCTCAAAATAAAGATTGTACTGAGACCTAAAAGTTGGACTTTATACAGGAATGGAATTTTCATTCCTGTTTTTTTACTTTATGTAACTTTACTTTATGTAACTTTAGATTCATATTCAAATCTATATTTAACAGGGCTACGCCAATTTAATTTTTCTTTAATTCTTTTGTTATTACAATAGTAAATATATTCTGTTATAGTTGTCTTTAATTCGTTGAAACTTTTATATGTTTTTCTATAATACATTTCTTGCTTCATTATTCCAAAGAAATTTTCCATAGGAGAATTATCAAGTCATGTACCCTTTCTAGACATGCTTTGAAATATTTTATTTTTCTTAAGTGTTTTGTTATACTTATTCATTTGATATGCACAACCTTGGTCTGAGTGAAAAGTTTTTCTATAAGGACAATCTTTTGCAATATTGATAGCTTCATTTAAAGCATGACTTATTGATTTAAGGCTAGGTCTATCTGAAATACTGAATGATAAAACTTCTCCATTAAACATATCTAAAAATGGATCAAGATATGCTTTTTTTATAATTAATTTTCCGTTTTTATCGGTAGTATATATTTTAAATTCTGATGTATCAGTTGTTATTTTCTGATGTGGAATTGATGTTTTAAATCTTCTATTAATTTTGTTATTTTTTATCTTTTCAATTGTACTTTTATAGGAATTATATTTGCGTGATTTACGAGAAAATGCTATATATTTAAGTTCTAATTTTCTCATAATACGTCTAACTTTCTTTTGATTAATAACGATACCACTATTTTTTAATGTATCTGTAATTCGGCGATAGCCATATCTGCCACTGTGTTCTTCAAAAATAGACATGATTTTTTCTTCAATATATTTATCTGGATTTTCAATATCAAATCTCTTCTGGCAATACATATATGTTGATTTAGGAAATTTAGTAGCTTCAAGAAGAATGGAGAGTTTAAACTCCTTACGAAAATCATAAATTACTTTTGCTTCGTATTGTTTTTTAACCTTTCGGGAACATTCATCCCTGAAGCACGCAGCTTTTTTAGAAATGCAAGATACGCTTTTAAAAGTTGATTTTCATATTCTAATTCTTGTTCTTTTGTTAATTCATTTTTTTCTTTAGTGTTTTTGCTTTTATTCATTGATGGTCTTCCTTTTGTTTTAGACAAGGCATCGACAACACCATGTAAAAATTTTTATTTCCATATTGCTATAAATGTACTATTTTTCATTCCAAAATGGTTAGGGACTTCTTGTGCACTAGATTTAGTTGTTATCATATAGTTTATAACATCTAGCTTGAACTGTATAATATAGAAAGTATTTTTATTTTTTCTTTTTAGTCCATCCTCTCCTAATGTATTATACGTATTAACCCATCTTTCAACTTGAGAATGGTTAGCAACTCCATGTTGTTTTGCTATTGAAACATATCCTGCTTCTCTATTTAAATAGGACTTAATTACTTTTAATTTGAAATTAAAATCGTATTTAGCCATATAGAAACACCCCAATCGTTAGATTTTTAGTCCAACAATTGGGGTGCAGTACACTTTTTAGTTCATGAGGCACTCTTTTTTGTATGAAATCAATATATTTTCATAATTTCAACAATGAAAAAGATGCTTATATCTATTTTTAGATATTAATTTAGAAGTGGATATATTACAGCCCAAAATAGTTTATTTTAATGTCATTATGAAAATAGTTAATATAAAGGAAATGCTTTATTAAATAATTATTAAACTAAAGTTAATAAATTATTGGGCGATTATTAAAGAGAATATAAATTTTATGTTGAGCAGTTATGTCATAATATGATGAAAAAATAGATAAAAATGAAAATAAAAAGGAGATTACTTCTAGATAACTGTGAAATTGGAAGCAATAGTACTTAAATAGAGAAGACTTATTTAAGTTTAGGTTGGCTTTAGAAGGGGGATTATAGATGTCTTTTTTACAAGTAAAAAATGTAAGTAAAAGTTATGGACAAGTCAAAGTGCTAAAAGATATATCTATTGATATTGAAAAAGGAGAGTTTATCTGTTTACTAGGTCCAAGCGGTTGTGGTAAAAGTACATTACTTAGAATAATTGCAGGGCTTGAGGATAAACATGATGGAAAAATAATAATAAATGATAAGGATATGACTAGTTCACCACCTGAAAGTAGAAATTTTGGTATAGTTTTTCAGTCATATGCATTATTTCCAAATATGAATGTTTACAAAAATATAGCTTTTGGGTTAGAAAATAAAAATATAAGTAAATCTAATATAGATAAGAAGGTTAAAGAAGTTTTAGAAGTTGTAGAATTGAGTGGATATGATAAAAAATATCCATCACAATTATCAGGAGGACAACAGCAAAGAGTAGCATTAGCTCGTGCAATTGCTTTAGAGCCAGACTTTTTACTTCTTGATGAACCGTTATCTGCATTAGATGCAAAAGTAAGGTTGAAACTTAGGGAACAGATTAGAAGTCTACATAGAAAACTAGGCATTACAATTATAATGGTAACACATGACCAAGAAGAGGCACTTTGTTTAGCCGATAAGATGGTTGTTATGAATAATGGAGAAATAATACAGGTTGGAACTCCTAAAGAAGTCTATAAAAGTCCAGAAACACCTTTTGTAGCTGATTTTATAGGAACAATAAATTTTATAGATGATGGTGTTAATAAGATAGCAATTAGACCAGAAGATATAAAGATAGAGTTTAGTAGAGATTCTAAAGATAAGGATATAAAAGTTGGGGAGATTTTAGATATTGAATTTAGAGGATTTAACTATAGAATTACAGTTGAGTATTGTTCTAAGCAAATAAAGCTAGATGTAGTTTCAAAGGTTGCGGAGCGAATGAAACTATGCATAGGTTCTAAAATAAACTTCAAGATACCTAAAGAAGGAATTGTAGAATATAAATCAGAGGGATGTGCTTAATAGCTAGGGGTGAATAAATGATAACAGTAAAAAGTAAAAGAAGAATAGGTGATAGCACGATACAGAAATGTTTCTTAGTTTTTTCAGTGATTGCACTAATATTATTCATATTATTTCCATTAATATCATTATTAAAAAATGCATTTTTAGATACAAGTGGAAATTTTATAGGTATTTCAAACTTTAGTAAATATATTGAAAATCCAAGTCTTATAGCATCATTTAAAAACTCAATTTTTGTATCTACAATTTCATCTTTAATATCACTATGTTTAGCATTTATATATTCATATGCAATAACAAGAACGAATTTAAGGTTTAAAAACTTTTTTAAAACTATGGGAATATTTCCACTTTTTGCACCAGCTATGCTATATGGTATCTCACTTATATACCTTTTTGGAAATAAAGGAATATTTACAATTATAGGGATAGAAGTACCACTATATGGTCCATTAGGAATAATTATTTGTCAGATACTATTTACATTTCCACAAGCATTCTTAATATTATCTGTTGCACTTTCGATGGCTGATTACAGGCTTTATGAAGCAGCAGATAGCTTAGGGGCTAGTGAATTTAAGAAGTTCTGTAAAATCACAATTCCAGGTATAAAGTATTCACTAGTTAGTTCGTTCTTTGTATCTTTTATACTTGCATTTACAGATTTCGGAGCGGCAAAGATAGTTGGAGGAAACTACAATGTATTGGCTACTGACATATATAAACAAGTGGTAGGTCAATTTAACATACCAATGGGAGCTACTGTTTCTATGGTAATGTTGATTCCTGTATTGATAGCTTTTACATTAGATAAGATGGCAAGTAAAAAACAGGGTATGACTATAACTGCAAAATCTATACCATATAAGATTAAGGAAAATAAGCTTAGAGATAGAGTGTTTTTAGTAGTATGTAGTCTTATAACTTTATTGATTTTTACTTTGATATTTGTTTCAGTTATAGGTTCAGTTATAAAATTATGGCCATATAATTTAAGTCTTACAATGGAGCATTATACATTTAAAGGTATATCAGCAAATGGAATAAAAACATATTTGAGTAGTTTAAAAATATCAACTTTAACAGCAATATTTGGAACTATATTTGTATTTTTTAGTGCATATATGATAGAAAAAGTAGATAAGTTTCCTAGACTGAGACAAATAGCTTACTTTTTATCGATGATACCAATGGCATTACCTGGTTTGGCTTTAGGTATATCATATATAACTTTTTTCAATTCAACAAGCAATCCATTAAATTTTTTATATGGAAGTACAACGATAATAGTTATAGCCAATATAGTTCATTTTTATTCAGTATGTTTTATAACTTCAAACTCATCCCTAAAAATGTTGGATAGAGAGTATGAACTAGTTGCAAAATCTATAAATATTCCATTTTATAAGGTGTTTTTTAATGTAACAGTGCCAATGTCCATAACATCAATACTTGAAGTAGTAGTATATTATTTTGTAAATTCAATGGTTACTGTCTCAGCACTAATATTTTTATATACTCCTCAAACTCAAACTGCATCAATATCAATATTAAAGCTAGATGAGATAGGGTATATAGGTCCATCAGCTGCTATGGCAGTATTAGTGCTTTTAACAAATATAATAGTAAGACTTTTGTATGAATTTATAACAAAGAAATTAAAAAATAACACACAAAAATGGCAACAAAAAGATGTTGCATAGGGGAGGTAAAAATGAAATTTAAGAAGCTAATTTCCTTAGGAGTATTATCAACACTTTTATTGAGTGTAATAACGGGGTATAGTACTGCATCATCAGGTTCAGATTCAAAGTCTAATAGTAAGACGAAAGGAGAGTTAACTGTTTATACAGCAATTGAAGAAGATAGCATAGACACATATTTAACTACATTTAAAGAGAAATATCCAGATATTAAATTGAATGTACTTAGATTATCAGTAGGAGATATAACAGCAAGACTACTGGCTGAAAAAGATAATCCTCAAGCAGATGTGTTATGGGGGGTCGCAGCTACAAGTTTGATAATTTTAGATGACCAAGGAATGTTAGAGCCATACGCTCCAAAAGACTTTGATAAGATAAATCCTGCATTTAAAGATGATAAGGAAGTTCCTTCATGGGTTGGGATAGATGCTTGGATGACGGGTATAACAGTAAATACTAAAGAATTAAAGGATAAAAACATATCAACTCCTAGTTCCTATAAAGATTTAATAAAGCCAGAATATAAAGGTCTTATATCTATGCCTAATCCAGCTTCTGCAGGAACAGGGTATTTAACAGTATCGGCGCTTATACAAATTATGGGTGAAGAAAAAGCATGGGAATACATGGATAAGCTACATAAAAATATTGGTGTATATACTCAATCTGGATCGGCACCAGCTATATCAGCAGCTTCAGGAGAATATCCTATAGGTATATCTTTTGGAAATAGAGGTATAAAGTTAAAAGGTGAAGGTTATCCAGTAGAAGTAGTGTTTCCAAAAGAGGGTTCTGGATGGGAGTTAGAATCAAATGCCCTTGTGAAAAAAGATAATATAAAAGAAGCTTCAAAAGTATTTTTAGATTGGGCAATAAGTAAAGATGCAATGAATGAGTATTCTAAGAATTTTGCAGTTACTACAATTGATACAGGAAATCCAATACCAGAAGGATTCCCTAAAAAGCCATTAGAACAAATGATAGATAATGATTTAAAATCATCAGCAAGAAATAGAGAAGCCATACTAAATAAATGGATATCAAAATATGATGGGAAGACAGAAAAAGAGAGTTAAGCTTAACAATAAAATCTAATGCAAAAGAGCCTAGAATATAAATTTTATATCTAGGTTCTTTTAATATATTTGTCTAAAACACATATTTATATATAAAAATAAATATCTTAATACCTTGATTAAATCAAATAAAAACCTTAAAATAAAGGAATGTAAAGAAAAACTAAAAATGAATAAAAGGTGAATTTATATGATAAAAGAAATAATAGTAGTAGAAGGAAGAGATGATGTTACAGCAGTTAAGAGAGCAATAGATGCAGAACTTATAACTACAGGTGGATTTGGATTTCCAAAAGGTGTAATGGAGCGTATAAAAGCTGCCAATGAAAGACGTGGTGTTATAATATTTACAGATCCAGATTTTGCAGGTGAAAAAATAAGAAAAAAAATAGCATCAGAAGTTCCAGGATGTAAACATGCATTTCTGCCAAGAGAAGAAGCTAAAAAGGATGGAGATATAGGCATTGAAAATGCTACTCCTCAAAGTATAATAGCAGCTTTAAATAAAGTTAGAACTGAAAATACAGAAAAAAGAGATGAATTTAAGCAAGTTGACTTAATTAAAAATGGTCTTATAGGTAATGAAGAAGCATCATTTAGAAGAGATGCACTTGGTAAAATACTTGGAATCGGATATGGAAATGCAAAACAATTTTTAAATAGATTGAATAATTATGGAGTTGAAAGAGAAGAATTTATAGATGCATTAAAACAAATATAAATGTAATATTTAATATATGAAAAATATGTATATAAAATAAATTGTGGAATTACAGGCTAATTTTAACCTATAAGGCGAAATTCTTCTTCATCACTGTAGGAAGAGTATTTTGCTAAAACTTTTGGTTATAGCAGATGGCTATACTACCAATAATTATAATTAATAAAATTAAATATCAAAATAAGTTAAAAAGGAGTAAATAATGGATAGACTATCTTCACATAATGCAACAAAGGAAGTAGTACAAAAATATAATTTTAAATTTTCAAAGTCTTTAGGTCAAAATTTTTTGATAGATAGTAATATAATTGATAAAATCTTAGCTGGAGCTAGAATCACAGAAGGAGATAATATAATAGAAGTAGGACCTGGTATAGGTACTCTTACTCGTGAGATGGGTAAAATAGCAGAAAAAGTAGTAGCTATAGAAATCGATAGGAATTTAATTCCTATATTGAAAGACACCTTGTCAGATTTAGATAATATAGAGGTTGTAAATCAAGACATATTAAAAGTAGATATACAAGAGTTAGTAAAAAACAAATTAAATGGTGGACCAGTTAAGCTTGTGGCAAACCTTCCATATTATATAACTACTCCAATAGTTATGAAATTTTTAGAGGAAGATATACCTGTAACAGATATAGTGGTCATGGTTCAAAAAGAAGTTGCAGATAGAATGAATGCTAATTCAGGTACTAAAGATTATGGAGCATTATCTATAGCTGTTCAATACTATTGTGAGACAGAGATTGTAGCAAAGGCTCCAAGACATATGTTTATACCACAACCAAATGTAGATTCAACAGTTATAGGTCTACATGTAAGAGCTGAAAAAAAATATGACGTTCATAATGAAGAAATATTTTTTAAAACAGTAAAAGCATCTTTTGGACAAAGAAGAAAGACACTTCTTAATTCGTTGGGAGGGCTTGGTTTTCTTAATAAAGATGAAATAAGAGAAATATTAAAAAAAGCTAATATAGACGAAAAAAGAAGGGGTGAAACTCTTAGTATAGAGGAGTTTTCAGTTCTTTCAAATATAATAAATACAAAAGTATCTTCTAAATAGAAGGTACTTTTTTTTATTTTATTAACATATATTGTTTAGAGAAACTGTGTTAAGGGGGGATTGCAGTGGGTTCTAAAAGAAAGTTTAAAAGAGACTATATAATACTAGAAGCTAAGGACATAAACTTTAGATACAAAGAACGAGTACTGCCAAAAGCTTTTGCAAAAGTTGAAGTAAATGATGAAAAAGCAATTATTGCATTATATGTAGAAAATCTAAAATATGTTAAAGATGGGTATAAAGCAGTAGCAATAAAAGGTGACCATGGATTAATAGACCTAGGAAATATAATTTTAAATGAACAAGGAAGAGGTGAGTTTGTTTTAGATTTAGAAGATTACGATGATGAGATAAAAGGTATTGCATTATTGTATGAAAGAAATATACCTTTAATTGGATTTAAAGGAAACAAGATTGAAAATTATGAGGACATATTATTCCAAGAGATAGAAGATGAAGAAGAGTATGAAGAATTGGAAGAAGATGAAGAGTTAAACGCTGAGGAAGAGAGTGATAGAGAAGAAGGGAATGACGATGAAGAAGAATACATTATAGAAGAATATGATGAAGATGAGTATGAAGATTATTGGGAAGATGAAGAAGACGTTGATGAGGGAGAGTTAAAAGCAAGAACGGAAATAGAAGATTCTAGAGATGAGGAAATAGAAGAATTCAATAATTATAAAGAAATAGAAAATTATAATAAGGTTAAAGCACAGGAAGAATATATAGATATAGAATATGATGAAGAAGATGAAGAAGAAGTTTTTGAAGTAAACAGAGAAGAAGACAGATTTGTTTCTTCAAAACCTACTAAATCAAAGAAAACTCAAAAAGAGCAAAATAATATTGAAAAAATAAAAAGAGTCAATGGAGTAAGTCAAGGAGACAGTGGAAATAAACAAGCTAGCACATTACTTATGCCAAGACAAATAAAGAAAGGTTTGAAATTATTTAAAGAAGTAAAACCGTTTGTAACAGATTATATAGATAAAACAAGATGGTGGAAAATAGAGATAAATCCTACAACATTGTGTGGATATACAATGCCTTATTTAGGCTATTTAAATGTGCTGAATTATACTA
Source organism: Clostridioides sp. ES-S-0054-01 (assembly GCA_021561035.1). Lineage (NCBI taxonomy): Bacteria > Bacillati > Bacillota > Clostridia > Peptostreptococcales > Peptostreptococcaceae > Clostridioides > Clostridioides sp. ES-S-0054-01. The sequence continues at coordinate 3,763,002 of CP067346.1, read as the reverse complement.
TGTATAGTGATGCAGTGTTGCATTCATATAAATATAGACACTACTTATTTGGAGTTCAGTATGATGAATATAATAAGAGAAAACATTATATTTATGCTATTCCGGGAAATAGAAATGAACAGCCAGATAATGGAAGCACAGGATTTTTAAGATACCAAGCTTGTGACAATAGAACAAATAGCTTAGGGTATTGGCTATGTTTTATAGATTCCAGACAAAGAAATATAGTTAGATAAAAATGCAAGAATTTAGTTTTAGCTTTCATTTTGCTGAAAAAAATTAATTAAAGTAATACAAAACTTTAAAAACTATTGATAATATTTAAATATTAAACTACAATATATTTTAAAATACCTATTATATTATGGAGGAAGGTTATGATAAACGAGCAAAGGATTTTAAACGAGTTCCTTGAATTAGTACAGATAGACAGTTTATCTTTAAAAGAGGGGAATGTTGCTAAAGTATTAGTTAAAAAATTAGAAGAAATAGGTTGTTCAGTAGTAGTAGACAATGCTGGTGAAAAAACAAATGGAGAAACTGGCAATATAATAGCTACACTAAAAGGAAATAAAGAAGGAAAGAAAATATTATTTAGTTCACATATGGATACAGTGACTCCAGGTATTGGAGTAAAACCTATAGTGGATGAAGCAAATGGAATAATAAAAAGTGATGGTACTACAATATTAGGTTCTGATGATAAAGCAGGTATAGCAGCTATATTAGAAGGCTTAAGATATATAAAGGAAAATAACATAGAACATACTGATATACAGGTTGTATTCTCTATATGTGAGGAATGTGGATTAGTTGGAGCTAAAAATTTAGACTATGGAAAAATAGATTCTGAATATGCTTTTGTATTAGATAGTGGTGGTTCTCCAGGAGAGATAATAGTAAAAGCTCCTGCACAAGATGTAATAAATGTTAAGATATTAGGAAAGACTGCTCATGCAGGTCTTGAGCCTGAAGCTGGTATAAGTGCTATAATGGTAGCAGCCAGAGCAATAGAAAATATGAATTTACTTAGAATAGATGAAGAAACAACTGCTAACATAGGAATTATAAACGGTGGAACAGCCACAAATATAGTAACAGGTGAAGTTAATATAGTTGCAGAAGCCAGAAGTTTAAAAGAAAATAAATTAGATGTTCAAACTAAACACATGGTAGAGACTTTTGAAAAAGCTGCAAAAGATTTTGGAGCTAAAATTGAGATAGATGTCAATAGAGCGTACACACCAATAGATGTTAGTGAAGATTCTGAAATAATAAAACTTGCAAAGAAAGCTTTTTCAAACTTAGATATAGAAAGTCATACTGAATCTACAGGAGGAGGTAGTGATACAAATATATTAAGTAAGAATGGTATCGAAGCTATAACTTTAGGAATAGGTATGAAAAATGCTCATACATTAAGTGAACATATAGCTATAAAAGATTTATATAATTCTGCTAAAATGGTAGTGGAGATAATAAAAGAAGCATAAACTTAAATAATAGTGTATAATATATATCGCCTAGCTTAAGCTAGGTGATTTTTCATTTTATAGAAGATTGATAATCTCTATTGAAAGTAAAGGGTACACATTTGTATATAAGAGTAGATTTAATTTATGTTCAGAGGTACATATTTTAATAGTATTTAGAGTTGTTTCAAAAGGAGGAATAAAAATGGAGACAAGGTATGAAGAAGCAAATAAAATAACAATACAATCGATACTTTGGAATGTAGTATTAACAATAATTAAGGTTATAGCTGGTGTTATTGGTAATTCTAGTGCTATGGTTGCAGACGGGTTGCATTCAGCATCAGATATTATAAGTTCTATAGGAGTATTAATAGGCAATTATGTATCTTCTAGACCAGGAGATAGAGAACATAATTATGGTCATGAGAAAGCAGAGACATTAGTATCATTCGTGTTATCAATATTGCTTATCTTCGTTTCTATAACAATAGGTATAGAGGCAATTAAATCTTTATTTAATTTAGATGCATTAAGTGTTCCATCAATATTACCATTAGTAGTATCAGTTATTTCAATCCTGATAAAAGAGTATCAATATAGAATAACAATAAAAGTTGCTAAAAAGATAAATTCACCGGCCCTAAAAGCTGATGCTTGGCATCATAGGTCAGACGCTTTATCTTCAGTAGCTGCTTTTATAGGGATAGGTGGTTCTATTTTAGGGTTTAAGCCTTTAGACCCAATTGCATCAGTTGTAGTGGCTATATTTGTGGCTAAAGTAGGAATTAATATACTTATAAGTTCTGTTAATGAATTGATGGATGTTTCGGTTGATGAAGAGGAGATAAAAGAATTAAACTTTATTGTAGCAGATACAGAAGGGGTTAAGAATCTAGGTGATATAAAGACTAGAAAACATGGAGCTATGGCATATGTAGATTTAACTATATGTGTGGATGAAAATCTGACAGTTAAGCAAGGTCATGACATTGCTACCAAGCTTGAAAAACATATAATAAAACATATGGAATTTGTAAAAGGTATAACAGTTCACGTTGAACCATGTACTAATTGCCAAGGAAATAAGTGTAATAATTAATTAAACCTTAAAAAAAAGTGTAAAAAGTTATATAATTGTTTTATGATTATAAACTCTAGGGGTGGTTAAATGAGCAAGAAAAGAAAATTAAAGAAAAAAGCTGCAATATTAATAGGAGTAGTTGTTTTCTTTATAATATACTTTATATCCTTTAGAATAGGAATAAATCTGGAAAAGGATAAAAGTGAAGTTCCAAAGAAAGTAGAAAAAGAAGAAGATAATAGGTCTCTAATGACCCAAATAAAAGAAAAGAAGAAGGTTTATATATCAGATAAAAATATAGAAAACATAAAAATTGAAGAAGATATGTGGGATGAAATAAAGCTATTTTTCTCAGGTTTCAAGAAAGTAAGAAATACTACTTCTTATGAAGCAGTTTATGAAGGATATTCTGATGATGGAGTTAAATTTTCTACTGATCTTAACTTCTTTAGAGTATATACTGTAAATAAAGAAGAATATTATAAAGTTCCAGTTGATTCTAAGAATGTTTTTAAGAACCTTTTAGATGAGAGTATATATACTTCGTTTGACCTTTTAAGTCACTATAAAGATTGGAAAGAGGTAACTATAACTTATGGAAAAGAAACTAAAAAAGTTCATAGATGGAAGTTTGATGATTTAGCACATAAGATGATTTCAAAAAGAGTTGTAGGAAAAGTTCAACCTGAGAAAAATAAGGAAAGAAGTGACTATAACTTTACTATAAACATAAAAGGTGATAATTTTGCTGTAAAGGTTGATACAATGGGAAAAGATTATGTAAAAGTTACTTCTAAGAAAACTGTATCTTACTATGAGGTTCATACAAGTTTGTTTGATTACCTTAAAAATGAGATATTTGAAATTGGAAAGAAATAGGATTTTGAGAAGGGGCTGTTTCAAAATAGAGAGATAAGCCTCTTTTTCATTGTTGAAATGATGAAAATATATTTGATTTCATATAAAAAAGAGTGCCTCATGAACTAAAAAGTTCATTTTGAGACACCACCTAAATTATTTTTATATGTTATTTTTCAACCAACAAGTCTGCAACTTTATAAATTGGACCAGCACCAGCAGTTATTACTAAATCATTGTCATTAACATTTTCACGTAAATATTTTACTATATTCTCAAATTCTTTTATGTAGATAGCATCTACGTTGTTTTGATATAATTTTTCAACCAAGTCTTTAGAATGTATATCTCCAGGGTCTTTTTCTCTAGCAGCATATATGTCTGTTATGATAACTTTATCAGCAGCATAGAATGCTTCTGAGAATTCACCTAAAAGAGATTTTGTTCTAGTGTAAGTATGTGGTTGGAAGACACACCATAAAGTGGATTTTTTTAATTTTTTAGCAGCAGCCAAAGTAGCTTTTAGCTCAGTTGGATGATGTGCATAATCGTCTACTACTAAAGCATTCTTATAATACCCCTTAGTTTCAAATCTTCTTCCTACACCTTTATAGATTTTTATATTTTTTCTTATAGTCTCTAAGTCAATACCAGAAACAAGAGCTGCCATTATAGCAGAAGAAGCATTATATATGTTATGAAGACCATATACAGAAAGCTCAAATTCTCCTAAATCTCTTCCTTGATATTCTATTTTAAATATTCCATGACCACTATTGTCAAAGTGAATATCTTTTATTACAGCATCATTATCAGAATCCCTACCGTATTTTATAATAGTAGCTTTAACATCATACAATATGTCATCAACATTTTCGTCATCACCATTTATTATGAAATAGCCTTCTGGAGGCAACAGCTTACCAAATTTGTTAAAAGAAGCCTTGATTTCATCTATTCCAGAGAAATAATCAAGATGGTCTTCCTCAACATTTAAAACTATAGATATTTTGGGGTTAAAATTAAGGAAACTATCTACATATTCACATGCTTCAGTTATAAAGTGGTTAGAATTACCTATCTTAACATTACCACCTATCATATTTAAGTTACCACCAACTAGTATGGTAGGGTCTAAGTCTGCATATTCAAAGATTGTAGATAACATAGATGTTGTAGAAGTTTTTCCATGTGTTCCAGAAACTGCTATAGAATTTTTATATTCCCTCATAATTTGGCCTAAAAAAGTCGCTCTGTTCATTACTAATTTATTTTTTTCTTTAGCAGCCACAAGCTCTTCATTGTCTGGATGAACTGCTGCTGTATAAACAACCATATTTACATCATCTGATATATTATCTTTTTTCTGACCAATATAGATAGTTGCCCCTTGGTCTCTAAGTTTGTCTAATAGGTATGATTCGTTTGAATCCGAACCTGAGACTTGATAACCTTTATTGATACATATTTCAGCTAATGCACTCATGCTGATACCGCCAATCCCTATAAAGTGTATATTCATAATAAAACCACCTTTCTTTTTAATTAAGTCCTACAATATGAACTATTTATGTGGTATAATAATATAATGTTCAATATTTTATAATTAATATGCATATAATATTATATGTATTTTATTTTTGAATATAATAAAACATAAGTAATATTATACCACAATAAGAATTGTTATGCATTAGTTAGTTTAACGTTATATAAAGGTACTTGTAGGAGGAAATAATAATGAAATTTAAAAGAACAGAGAGAATTGGAGCAATAGTCAAAATACTGTCTGATAATCCAAATAAAATATATACATTAAGTTATTTTACAAATCAGTTTAATGCAGCAAAGTCAACAATAAGTGAAGATTTATTAGTTGTAAAGAACGTATTTGAAAAGTTACATTTAGGTAAAGTTATAACCATTTCAGGAGCAGCAGGAGGAGTAAAATATATACCTAAAACTTCTATAGCAGAGAATGCAGAGTTCTTGATGGAATTATGTGAGAAAATATGTGACAAGTCTAGAATATTATCTGGTGGTTTTTTATACTTGATTGACTTAATTTATGACCCTACAATAGCTGCTAAGATAGGAAAGATATTTGCATCAAATATTGAGTATGTAGATGCAGATTATGTTGTGACAATGGAAACAAAAGGTATACCTATGGCACTTATGACTGCAAAAGCCATGAACTTACCTCTAGTTATAATAAGAAAAGATATAAAAGTGTCAGAAGGTCCTACCCTTAGCATGACATATGTGAGTGGAAACAGCTCTAAGGTTGAGAGTATGAGTTTGCCAAGAAAAGCTCTTAAACCAGACAGCAAAGTTATAATTATAGATGATTTCATGAGGGGAGGAGGTACTATAAAAGGAATGGTAGACCTTATGAATGAATTTGGTGCAGAGGTTGTAGGTACTGGAGTATTCATATCTACAACGAATCCTTCTGAAAAGATGGTAAAGGATTATATTTCACTGATTCAGCTGGATGTTAATGGAGATGAAATAGTAGTAGAGCCAAATTTGAAGACTTTTAAGGATGAATATAGAAATGAAGATTTAGATGAAGAAGAAGATTCAGAATTTGAATTTGAGATAGATGAAGATTAATAAAAAAATATTTAGAAAAATATGTAAAAATAAAAAGAGGATATCCCTAGTTGTCCATAGAATTATTTAAAAAACAGTTTATATTAATTTATTCCAGCGATAATAATTTTAATATAAATTAATTTCTGTCAAAATCAAAGGGGGATATTTTGGTATGAAGATAACTGACGTAAGAGTAAGAAAATTAACAGAAGAAGGTAAGATGAAATGTATAGTTTCAATAACTTTCGATAATTTGTTTGTAGTACATGATATAAAAGTTATAGAAGGCCATAATGGGCTATTTATAGCAATGCCTAGCAGAAAAGTAGGCGAAGGGAATTTCAGGGACATAGCTCATCCTATAAATGCAGAAATGAGACAAGTTTTAGAAGATGCAGTTTTACAAGCGTATCATGAAGCATTAGTTCAATGGGAAGTAGCTGCTGAATAATAATAAATATATAAAATAGAGAGAGCCCGAACATTTAGGCTCTTTTTAAATGTAGAATTTCCATTAAAATATGTACTTTTTACTAAAAAAGTGCTATATTATTAGTGATAATGTATATGTTGTATACAAATTATTAAATAAATGTATTATAATGTATATTGATTGAGAAAATCTTACGAATAAAATTAAATTAGATTGAATGGAGTGTATCAATGAACTTTAAAGCTATAATCCTTGCTGCTGGCAAAGGAACGAGAATGAAGTCTAAATACCCAAAAGTTATTCATAAAGTATGTGGAAAAGAAATGGTGAATCATATTATAGATGTTTCAAAAAAATCAGGTGTGAAAGATACTGTTGTGATTTTGGGGCATGAAGCTGATGTAGTAAAGGAAAAACTTGCAGAAGAAACTATAATAGCTATGCAAACAGAACAGCTTGGAACAGGACATGCTGTAAAAATGGCTAAAGAGTATATTAAGGATGAAGATATAATAGTTGTACTTTGTGGAGATACTCCACTTATAAAAGAAGAAACACTGAAGAAACTATTTGAATATCATATAGAAAATAAATATCATGCCACAGTTCTTACCACAAGAGTTGGAAATCCAACAGGTTATGGTAGAATAATAAGAGATAAGAAGGGTGACCTTCTTAAAATAGTGGAACAAAAAGATGCAAATTCAGAAGAAAAAATGATAAGTGAGATAAACTCTGGAATTTATTGTTTCAATGGAAAGAGCCTTAGAGAAGCCTTAGATTTGTTAAATAATAACAATTCACAAGGCGAATATTATTTAACTGATACTGCTAAAATAATGAGAGATAAGGGATTAAAAGTGGGTGCATTTGCAGGTTCAACTATTGAAGAACTTATGGGTGTTAATTCAAGAGTAGAATTATCAAAGGCAGAAGAAATTATGAGAAGAAGAATAAATGAATCTCATATGGTAAATGGAGTGACTATAATAGACACTAACTCTACCTATATAGAATCTGATGTTCTGATAGGTAATGATACTATAATATATCCAGGTGTTATATTACAAGGAAAAACAAATATAGGTTCAGATTGTATAATTGGAATGAATTCATCTATAACAAATTCAGAAATAGGTGATGGTACAGAAGTAAAAAACTCAACTATAATTGATAGTAAAGTTGGAGAAAATTCTACTGTTGGACCATATGCATACTTAAGACCAAAGAGTAACTTAGGAAACAATGTAAAAATAGGTGATTTTGTAGAAGTAAAAAATGCTATTATAGAAGATGGTTCAAAAGCATCTCATCTTTCTTATATAGGAGATGCACATGTTGGTAAAAATGTAAATATCGGATGTGGAGTAGTATTTGTAAATTATGATGGTAAAAATAAATTTAAATCAATAGTAAAAGATAATGCATTTATAGGTTCAAATTCTAATTTAGTTGCACCAGTAGTTGTAGAAGAAAAAGGATATATAGCAACTGGTTCAACAATAACGCATGATGTTCCAGATGGAGCTTTGGCAATAGCTAGAGAAAGACAAGTTATTAAAGAAGGCTGGGTAGAAAAGAAGAATCAAAAAGACGACCAAAGCAAGTAATTATTTAGTTTATTATTTTGGCTAAAAAATTTAGCTCGAAATTATTATAAATTATATTCATTAGTATTTTAAAATTTTCAGGAGGGTTACATAAATGAATACTAGCGGAAGCGAGATTAAAATTATTGCAGGTAATTCATCGAAAGAGTTAGCACAAAAAATAGCTGACTATATAGGTGTATCAGTACTAGATTGTGAAGTAGGTACATTTAGTGATGGTGAAATATGTGTAAATATGAATGAGACAGTAAGAGGTTGTGATGTGTTTGTAGTGCAATCTACTAACAGCCCAGTAAATGATAACTTAATGGAGTTATTAATCTTAATTGATGCATTAAAGAGAGCATCAGCAGGAAGAATAACAGCAGTTATTCCTTATTATGGATACGCAAGACAGGATAGAAAGGCTAAGGCAAGAGATCCAATCACTGCTAAATTAGTTGCAAACTTAATAACTGCTGCTGGAGCAGATAGAGTGTTAACAATGGATTTACATGCAGCTCAAATACAAGGATACTTTGATATACCATTAGACCACTTACTAGGTGGAACAATATTAGCAGATTATTTCAATGAAAAGAAGATAGAAGATTTAGTAGTAGTATCTCCTGATTTAGGAAGTGTTACTAGATCAAGAAAGTTTGCTAACACTTTAAATGGAGAAGTTCCAATAGCTATAATAGATAAGAGAAGACCAAAAGCTAATGTATGCGAAGTTATGAACTTAATAGGTGATGTTAAAGGTAAAAATGTTATACTACTAGACGATATGATAGATACAGCAGGAACAATCGTTAATGCTGCAAATGCACTTAAAGAGTTTGGAGCAAAGGATGTTTATGCTTGCTGTACTCATGGTGTATTATCAGGACCAGCTATTGAAAGAATTGCTAATTCAGAGATAAGTGAGTTAATAGTTCTTGATACTATACAACTTCCTGAAGAAAAAAGGATAGATAAGATAAAGATAAAAACTGTAGCTCCATTATTTGGTGATGCGATAAGAATGATATTCTCTAATGAATCAGTAAGTAAATTATTCTAATTTATTAGATTTATAAGAGTTGTTTAAAAGGATATAAAACTTTTGAGCAACTCTTTTTTGATATTTGAATTTATAGAGCTATTTTTTTTAAGAAATGTATGTTATTTTAGAAAAGGATTATGGTTTAAAAATTATGTGTAGTTAAGTAAACTAAATATAAAAAATAACTTAGTATAAACAAATAAATAATAAAATAATTTTATATATTTATTACTGAAAAATAAGTAAACTAATAGAAGATATGGAGAGTAAATATTATGTATATTTATGATTTATTGGAACACGGTATAGGACTAAACGCATCAGATATACACATAACAGTTGGAACAAATCCTGTAGCCAGAGTAAAAGGTGGATTTGTAAAACTAAGTGAACAGATATTGACATCAGAAATAACAATTCAAATGGCAAAAGACATAGCAGGGGAATCTATGTTTAAAGTAATAGAGGAACATGGAGAAGCTGATTTTTCAGCTTCTCTAAAAACAGGAGAAAGATTTCGGGTAAATGCATATAGACAAAAAGGAAATTACGCAATAGCAATAAGAACCATAACAGCAGAGATACCAACTTTTGAAAAATTGGGTCTTCCAGAAGATATAAAATCATTTACTGAAAAGCATAAAGGATTAGTTTTAGTTACAGGTCCAACAGGAAGTGGTAAAAGTACAACACTTGCAAGTATGATAAACATAATAAATGAAACACAACAAAAACATATAATTACACTTGAAGACCCAATAGAATATGTACATCATCATAAACAAAGTTTAGTAAATCAAAGAGAAGTGGGAACTGATACAGAAAGTTTCCATTCAGCTCTTAGAGCTATTTTGCGTCAAGACCCAGATGTAATACTAATAGGAGAGATGAGAGACCCTGAAACTGTATCAATAGCATTAACAGCAGCAGAGACAGGTCATTTAGTATTTTCAACACTACATACAGTTGGGGCGGCTAAGACAATCGATAGAATAGTGGACATGTTCCAACCATCTCAACAGCAACAAATAAAAACACAGCTATCTACAGTTTGTGAAGGTGTAGTATCACAGCAGTTACTTCCTACAGCAGATGGAAAAGGCAGAATAGCTGCGATTGAATTGATGTTTGCTACTCCAGCAATAAAAAACCTGATAAGAGAAGGTAAAACATATCAAATTCCAAACATGATACAAACTGGAGTTAAAGCAGGTATGAAAACTATGGACCAAGATTTAATGGAACTTTATAAAAATGGAAAGATTACAAAAGATATGGCACTTAGTAGATGTACTGACCAAGAGTTTATGGCAAGAATGATAGGTGGAGTAAACTACAATGGATATTGTAATCGTTAATTTATATGTATTTATAGTTGGGCTATTATTTGGAAGTTTCTTTAATGTTTGCATTTTTAGGATTCCAGAAGGTATATCTATTTCTAGACCTCCTTCCCATTGTATGAGTTGTAATACTAAACTAAAGCCAATAGACTTGATACCAGTACTAAGCTATTTAATGAGTGGTAGAAAGTGTAGATATTGTTATGAGAAAATTTCTAGTAGATATGTTATAGTAGAATTGATTGTAGGAATTTTATTTTTAGCAGTATTTATGTTATATGGAGTATCTAAATCTACTGTTTATTATTTGATTCTTGTGTCCTTACTGATTATAATTACATTTATAGATATTGACCACTTTATAATACCAGATAAAATACTGGTTTTTGGAGCTATATTTGCTATAATTTTCAATTTCTTATTTAAAGAGATTCCAATTAAGGATTCGATTATAGGTGCTTTTATTTGTGGAGGAAGTGTTTGGATTATCGTGATTCTTATTGAATTTATAATAAAAAAAGAGTGTATGGGTGGAGGAGATGTTAAACTATTTGCAATGCTGGGTTTTTATATGGGTGTTAAAAATGGTCTTTTGACAGCTTTGCTAAGCGTTTATGTAGGAGCAGTATATGGAATTTGTGTGATAATTTTAAGTAAGATAAAAGGAAAGGAATACAATTCTGTTATACCTTATGGTCCATTTATATCAATTGGAGCATTAATAACAATCTTATGTGGAAAACAGTTATTTGAACTTTATTTTTCTATGATTATGTAGATAATAGTTAAACTAAATCAAGTTTTAATTTTTATAAAAATGAATTAAAGTATCTAATAAGGACAATATTATTATTAACCCTATTACTAAAGTGCTACAAACTATGGAGTATATAATAGTAATTTCCTTATTTTTTGCACATTTGATAAATAAATCTCTATGTATTTTTTGTGATAGAGTAAAGAAAAATTTATATAATATGCTTTTTATTTACATAATAACTGTAGTTTTATCTGTATTAGTATATCTAAAATTTGGAATTAGTGTAGAATGTGTACAATATATGCTATTAATTCCATTTCTAATAATTATATCCATTGTAGATTACTACACAATATATGTATATGATATAACAATAGTTAGTGGTATAATAGTTCAAGGTATAATTTTTTTGGGCTTTTACAATATCGTCCAATTTGACTATATAAATCATATATTTGGACTAATTATAGGCTTTATTATACCTTATATTATTGCTAAACTAACAAAAGGATTAGGCTATGGAGATGTAGGTCTCTATAGCTTATGTTGCTTTGCATTGGGAAATAGATATGGATTTTATGCGATAGTTTTATCATTTATTTTAGCGTTTTTGTTTTTTGCTATTTTATACATAACTAAAATGTTTAAAGATATAAGTATAAAAAAGCAAATTCCTTTTACACCTTTTATTTCCTTAGCAACAATTTTAATAATATTTACAGAGTATAATATATTTGATTTCTATTATAGTCTGTTATACAAATTTATATAACAGGAGGTAAGAAATGTACGTAGTAGTAGGGTTAGGTAATCCAGGAAAGAAATATGAGAAGACTAGACATAACGTTGGATTTGATGTTATAGATATTCTTGCCAAAGAATACAATATTAGTGTTACTAAAATAAAGCATAAAGCCTTAATTGGTGAGGGGAGAGTAGGTACTGAAAAAGTATTATTAGTAAAGCCACAAACTTATATGAATTTAAGTGGAGAAACATTAATAGATATATATAAATATTACAAGGTTGATTTAAGTAACATAGTAGTAGTATACGATGATATAGATTTAGATGTTGGAAAGATACGCATAAGAAAAAAAGGAAGTGGAGGAACTCATAATGGTATGAAATCCATAACTAAATGCCTAGGTTCAAATGATTTTCCAAGAGTAAGAGTAGGTGTATCTAAGCCAGAAGTTGGTCAAGACTTAGCAGACTTTGTACTTTCTAGATTTAGAAAAGAAGAATCTGATAATATAAATGAAGCACTAGAAAAAGCAGCATATGCTATTGACTCAATAATAAGAGAAAATATAGATATGTCTATGAACAAATACAATGGATAGTGAGAGGGAGATTTAAATGAATGATGTTTTTTTATATCCTTTGCAAAATTCAAAAGAGTATAAAGATATAATAAACTGTATAAAAAATACAAAAGGCTCATTATTGGTTAATGGACTTTTACCAGTACAAAAACCTCATATATCGTATTCTATGTTTAATGATTTATCACGACAAATGATTTTTATAACGAGTAGTGATTTAGAAGCAAAGAAAGTATATGAAGATTTAAGTTTTTATATTGAAGATAAAGTTGAATATTTAGGCTTTCAAGATGTTTATTTTTATCACTTGGATGCAAAGGACAGAAGCGAAGAAGCAAAGAAACTAAAGGTATTGTTAAAACTAGCAAATAAGGAAAAAATAATTTTAGTAACTTCTATTGAAGCAGTTTTAAGAAAATACATACCAAAACAAGTTTTACTTGATAGTGTATCTCATTATAAAGTAGGAGATAACTTAGATTTAGAGAAATTAACTGAGAAATTAGTTTCATTAGGATATGAAAGAGTTTCAAAAATAGAGGGGTTTGGTCAATTTAGTATAAGAGGTGGAATTATTGATGTATTTTCACTTGAATATACAAATCCAATTCGTATGGAATTATTTGATGATGAGATAGATTCCATACGAACTTTTGACGTATATTCACAAAAATCAATTGATAAATTGAAACAATTCTCTATAACTCCATCTAGGGAATTTATTTATCCAGAGAAAACTACAGATGCATTAGTTAAACTAAAAAAAGAAACAACTAAAAATACTGATGAAGGTACATTTCAAAATATAGATTATATATCAAGCAAGACTTATTTTGAAGGTGTAGAAAACTATATAGATTATATTTATCCAGAAGAAAACAAAAGCATATTTACTTATCTAGCAGATGATGCAATAGTGTTTATCAACGATATAACAAGGCTTAAAGAAAGATGCGAAAATTATATAAATGAGTTTAGAGAAAATTATAAATTAAATCTTGAAAGAGGTCTGGCTATTAAGAGCCAAGGTAAATTATTATATCATTATACAGATTTAGAGTACTTAGTAAAAGACAAGTCTGTAGTATTAAACTCACTATTGCCAAAGTCTATAAATAATTTTTCTATAAAATCTATAATCAACTTTGAAAGTAGAGAAGTTCCTACATTTAATGGAAAGGTAGATTTGCTTGTAGAAGAATTAAATAGGCTGAAATACAATGGATACAAAATAATTTTAGCAACAAATACCTTAGAAAGGGCAAATAAATTAGGAAAAGATTTATTGGATAAAGGCTTAGAAACGACTGTTTCTAAAGGTAGAGATATTGAAATTAAATCTTCTCAAGTTATAATTGTACCTGCACACATAAACAGTGGTTTTCAGTATAAATCCATAAAGTTTGTTGTTATAACAGACAATGAAATGATAGGTGTTTATAAAAGAGCGTCTAAGACTAGCAATAAAAAAGTTAAAAAAGGAAAGAAAATAGAATCATTTTTAGATTTAAGTGTTGGAGACTATGTAGTTCATGAAAATAGTGGTGTAGGTAGATACACAGGAATTGAACAAATTACGGTCAATGCTATCAAAAAAGATTATATGAAAATAGTATATCAAGGTGGAGATAATCTATATGTGCCAATAGACCAGATGGACAAAGTACAAAAATATATTGGTGCAGAAGTAGAAAAAGTTAAGTTAAATAAGCTTGGAACAAACGAATGGACAAAGGCAAAAGCAAAAGTTAAAAAAGAAATTGAAGATATGACAAAGGACTTAATTGAGCTTTATGCAAAACGTGAAAAAATACAAGGATATAAGTTTTCAAAAGATACACCTTGGCAAGCAGAGTTTGAATCGTTGTTTCCATATCAAGAAACAGAAGACCAATTAAAGGCGATAGAGGAAACTAAAAAAGATATGGAATCAAGTAGGGTAATGGATAGACTTGTATGTGGAGACGTTGGTTATGGAAAAACAGAAGTAGCTATTAGAAGTATTTTTAAAGCTTGTATGGACCAAAAGCAAGTTGCTGTGTTGGTTCCAACAACAATATTAGCTCAACAACATTATAATACATTCAAAGAGAGATTTGAAAATTATCCTTTGAGAGTAGAAGTTTTAAGTAGATTTAAAACTCCAAAGCAACAAAAACAAATTATTGAAGATGCTAAAAAAGGATTAGTAGATATTTTGATTGGAACACATAGAATAATATCCAAAGATATAAATTTACCAAACTTGGGTCTTGTAGTCATTGATGAAGAGCAAAGATTTGGAGTAAAACATAAGGAAGCTTTAAAGAAAATTAAATCTACAGTAGATGTACTTACACTTTCAGCAACTCCTATACCAAGAACTTTACATATGTCTTTAAGTGGAATAAGAGATATGAGTGTTATAGAAGAACCTCCACAAGAAAGACATCCTGTAATAACATATGTTACAGAGAGTAAGGAAAGCGTAATTCAAGATGAGATAGAGAGAGAACTAGGTAGGGGTGGACAGGTATTTTTTGTATACAATAGAGTTGAACACATTGAAGAGATGGCAAGTATGATTCAAAAGCTCGTGCCAGATGCTAGAGTGGCTGTTGCACATGGAAGAATGACTTCTAAATCATTAGAAAATATAATCCTAGGATTTTTAAATAAAGATTATGATGTATTAGTCTGCACTACAATAATTGAAACTGGTATGGACATATCCAATGCAAACACAATGATTATATATGATGCAGATAAAATGGGGTTAGCTCAACTTTATCAATTGAGAGGTAGGGTTGGAAGAAGCTCAAGACAAGGATATGCATATCTTTTATATGAAAAAGATAAAACTCTAAGTGAGATAGCAGAGAAGAGATTAAAAGCTATCAGAGAATTTACAGAGTTTGGTTCTGGTTTTAAAATAGCAATGAGAGACCTTGAAATAAGGGGAGCTGGAAATATTTTAGGTTCCCAACAACATGGTCATATGGCAGTTATAGGTTATGACTTGTATGTAAAAATGCTTAATGATGCAATTAAAAAGGTTAAAGGCGAACCTATTGTGGAAGAAATTGATGTTGAAATAGATTTAAGTGTAAATGCATACATTCCAGATAATTATATCAAAGATGAATTGATTAAGATTGAAATGTATAAGAAAATAGCTTCTATTGAAAATAAAGAAGATATGTTGGATATACAGGAAGAACTTGAGGATAGATTCTCTGATATACCTAAACCAGTTCAGACACTTCTTACAATAGCTTATATAAAATCACTGTGTAAGATATTAAAAATAGAAAAAATAAGACAATTAAAAGATGAAATATTGTTAGTTCCAATAACAAAGTATAGAACTAAACAGAAAATAGGTTATAATATAGTTACAGAATTAGAAGAATTATTAGAAAAAATGTGCAAGGTGAAATAACTTGTAAATTTAAGAAGGGATGTTTTAAATTTGAAAAAAGTAATAACATTGGCAATAGCTATGATTTTGGTAGTATCTGTGACTGCCTGTAGTTCTAGTAAAGGAGAAACTGTGGCGACAGTTGAAGGGACAAAGATATCATCAGATGAGTTTAAAAAAACTATAGCTCTTTATAAAGATTCTATGGAACAAACTTATGGAAAAGATATATGGGATAAGGAAGTTGAAAAGGGTGTAAAATATAAGGACAAGTTTAAAGACTTAATTCTTGACCAACTTATAACTACAGAAGTAATATATTCTCAAGCTAAAAAAGACAACTTACTTCCTAAAAAAGAGGATGTTGAAAAAAGTTTTAAAGAATTAAAAGATGCTATGAGTAAAGATGAAAAATATAAAGAACAGCTTAAGAAATTAGGAATAGATGATGCGTTTTTAAAAGACCAACAAGAGAAAGATTTAGCAATGCAAAACTATCAAAGCAATTTTACTAAAAAGACTAAAATATCAGATGAAGAAATGAAAAAATACTATGATACACATAAAGATGAATTTAAAAAAGATGAAGTAGAAGCCTCTCATATTTTATTGAAAACAGTAGATGACAATAATAAGCCACTTTCAGATAAGGAAAAGACCGAAGCTAAGAAAAAGGCTGAAGAGGCTCTTAAAGAGGTTAAATCAGGAGAAGATTTTGCAAAAGTAGCAAAAAAATATTCACAAGATTCTACAGCAAGTGATGGAGGTAAATTAGGATTTTTCTCAAGAGGTCAAATGGTTGCTGAGTTTGAAGAGGCTGCTTTTTCTATGAAAAAGGGTCAAGTTTCTAATTTAGTTGAAACTCAATATGGATACCATATAATTAAAGTAACGGATAAAATAAATGAGCAAACATCATTTGAAGATGCTAAAGAAACTATAAAAGACCAATTATTAAAAAATAAATATCAAGAGCAAATAGAAAAATTAACTAAAGAAGCTAAGGTAGAAAAAGATGAAAAAGTAATAAATAAAATCACAATCTAAAAACTAAAAAAAGAGTAATATGATTAAAAAAGCTATATCTAGATAAGATATAGCTTTTTTTGTATATTTTTCTTAACAATGGTAAAAATAAACTTAAAGTAATTTATGGAGGGATTAAAAAATATGAAAGCAACAGGTATAGTTAGAAGAATAGATGATCTTGGAAGGGTAGTTATCCCAAAAGAGATAAGAAAGACATTAAGAATTAGAGAAGGAGATCCTTTAGAGATATTTACAGCAAAAGATGGAGAAGTCATACTTAAAAAATACTCTCCAATAGGAGAATTAAATGAATTCTCTCAAGAATATGCTGAAACATTAGCTGAAGTACTAGGATATGGTGTGTTGATAACAGACTTAGATTCTATAATAGCTGTATCTAAGCTTCCTAAAAAAGATTATAAAGAAAAAAGTATAAGTGATGAGTTAGAAGCAATAATAAGTGAAAGAACAGTAAAGTATTCAAAAGATAAAAACATTTTACCTTTATTTAAAGAAGACCAAAAAGAATATACTAGTCAAGTTATCATGCCTATAATTAGTGCATCTGGTGACTGTATAGGTTCAATTGTAGTTGTTTCAAAAGATAAAGATACAATTGCAGAAAGTGAAGAAAAATCTTTAAAAATTGCTGCTAACTTTTTAGGAAAACAAGTTCAATAATTTTATCATAAAGACCTTTTAAATGAAGGTCTTTTGAAGTTTTTGTGTAAAATATTGAATATAGCATTAAAAATATGGTATATTAAAGTTTGTTATATAAACAGTGTGGAGGTTATGTTATGAACAATAACAAAAATAAAGACTCCTTTCTAAAAGGAGCCCTTATACTTGGGCTAGCAGGTGTAATCGTAAAAATAATGGGTGGATTTTTTAGGATTCCCCTTGGAAACATGATTGGTTCAGAGGGTATGGGATACTATCAGGCTGCTTATCCTGTGTATACTCTATTTCTAACATTAGCTACCGCTGGATTTCCAACAGCTGTAGCAAAATTGGTTTCGGAAAAAGTTGCCATTGGAAATTTTAAAGGAGCAAATAAGATATTTAAGGTGTCACATACAGTTTTATTCATTACCGGCATAATATCATTTTGTATATTATTTTTTGGAGCCGACTACATAGTAACAAACATAATGAAAAATCCAGGTGCCTTATACTCTATGAAAGCCATTGCTCCAGCATTACTATTTGTTCCTGCAATGTCTGCATATAGAGGATATTTTCAAGGGAGACAAGATATGACTAAGATTGCTGTGTCTCAAGTTGCAGAGCAGTTTTTTAGAGTTGTATTAGGTCTTACTTTGGCTTACTTCCTTATGAAGAGTCTAGGGCAGACTTTTGGGGCAGCGGGTGCTATATCAGGAGCTACAATAGGTTCAATAGCATCTATGCTTTATTTGGTGTTTGCTTATATGCTAGGGAGAAAAGAGCGTAGAGCAGAAATAGATGCAAGTCAAAGGTTTAAAGATGAGAGAGTTTCTTATATTTTTAAAAAGCTTTTAACTGTTGCTATTCCCATAACTATAGGAGCATCAGTAATGCCACTTGTAAATATGATAGATAATGTTATTGTAATAAGAAGACTTATGGAAGCAGGTTTTACATACAAAGTAGCAAATTCAATGTTTGGTCAATTAACAGGTATGGCAATGGCCACAATAAATTTACCAGCAGTTATAACAACTGCAATGAGTATGAGCTTAGTTCCAGCAATTTCTAAAGCATATGCATTAGGAAATAAGTCAAAGGCTAGAAAAGATACTAAGAGTGCAGTTAAGGTAACTTTACTTATAGTATTACCTTGTGCGTTTGGTATGGCTTCTTTAGCAATACCAATAATGGGTCTTTTATTTCCACATGAACCATCTTCTGTAGGAACTATTTTATTTACTCTCACTCCATGTGTATTATTTTTAGGATTAATACAGACATTGACTGGTATAATTCAAGGAATGGGAAAACCAATAGTACCTGTAATTGCTTTATGTGTTGGTATGTTATGCAAAATTGTAATAAGTTATACTTTAACAGGTATACCAGATATTAATGTATTGGGTTCAGCCTTTGGTACAGTTACAGCGTACTTTGTGGCATCCATGATTAACTTATTATATGTCAAAAAACACATGAACGTAAACTTCTCTAAAAAAGAATTTATAATAAAGCCATTTATAACAGTTATGACAATGTTTATAATAGTTAAGTTGAGTTATGGTGCTTTAGTTGGATTCTTAGGAAATAGCATATCCACAATAATTGCAATAGGTATTGGTGGAATTGTATATGTAGTAGTAATACTTGGAATAGGTGGAATTAAAAAAGAAGAGATTTTGACTATGCCAAAAGGTGATAAATTATATAAATTGTTAAAAAAAGTTAAACTTATAAGATAATATAGGAATATATATGCAAATAAAGGAAATACTATACAAATAGTAAAGCTCCTTATTTGTATTATAATATAAAAATAAAGTGAAATTTGCTAATAGGAGTGATGTTATGGGTAAGATAAGTATTGTAGGTCTTGGACCAGGAGATTATTCTCTTATAAGCCAAGGTGTGTTAGAAACTTTAAAAAATAGCCCTAGAGTTTTTTTTAGAACAGAGAAACATCCAATAATTGATAAACTTAAAGAAACTATACAATACACTTCTTTAGACCACTTTTATGAAAATGAGGAAAATTTTGATAATGTTTATTTAAAAATATCTGAATTTATCATAGAAGAATCTGCAAAGGGTGACTTAGTATATGCTGTTCCTGGTCATCCAAGAGTCGCAGAAAAGACTGTAAGTATAATAG
The DNA here is from genome assembly GCA_021561035.1 of Clostridioides sp. ES-S-0054-01. Taxonomy (NCBI): domain Bacteria; kingdom Bacillati; phylum Bacillota; class Clostridia; order Peptostreptococcales; family Peptostreptococcaceae; genus Clostridioides; species Clostridioides sp. ES-S-0054-01. The sequence goes on along the minus strand of CP067346.1, from coordinate 3,743,233 downwards.
AGAGATTAGCCAATGAAAATCACATAGAAGTAGAAATATTGCCTTCTATGAGCTTTGTAGACGCTATGTTTAACTATTTGGCTATAGACCCATCTGAGGGATTTAAATTGATAGATGCTTTTGAAATAGAAAATTCATATATAGACTTAGATACAAGTGTGATAATAACTCAAGTATATGATAAATTTATAGCATCTAATGTAAAGTTAAAGCTTATGGAACACTACGACTATAATCAAGAAGTATGTATAGTAAATGGAGTAGGTGTCAAAGATTTAGAAAGTAAAAAGTTTATAAAGCTTTGCGAATTAGACAGAAATGAAAACTTTTTTGACTATTTAACTAGCTTATATATACCCAAAAGTTCTAAAAAGATGTATAATACAGTACATGACTTAGAAATAATAGTTAATACACTTAGAAGTCCATCTGGATGTGAATGGGATAAAAAACAAACACATCAATCATTAAAAAATTCTGTTATAGAGGAAGCATATGAACTTTGTAATGCAATTGATAATAATGATATAGATGAAATGGTAGAAGAACTAGGAGACGTTCTTTTACAAGTTATATTCCATTGCCAGATAGGAAATGAGGAAGGCTACTTTGATTTAAAAGAAGTAGTAAATGGCATATGTAAAAAATTAATTCATAGACATCCTCATATATTTAGTGGTGCAAAACTAGATATGTCTAAGTTTGAAAAAACTTGGGAAGAATTAAAGAAAGAAGAGAAAGGCGAAAGTACTATAACAGATGGCCTTAGAAGGATACCAAAACATTTACCAGCTCTTATGAAGGCTAGTAAAGTTCAACATAAAGCAGCACTTGTTGGCTTTGATTGGGACGATGTAGAAGATGTATTTAAAAAAATTGAAGAAGAATATCAGGAATTACTTGACGAACACAGGGTCGGGAATATAAAATACATAAAGGAAGAACTAGGCGATTTATTATTTTCGATAGTAAATCTAGCTAGATTTTTAGACATAGACTCAGGAGAAGCCTTGAACTGTACTACAGATAAATTCATAAATAGATTTGAGTTTGTAGAGAAAAGTGCAATGAATTTAAATAAAAAATTAGAAGACATGACACTTGAAGAGATGGATGAATTTTGGAATCAGGCTAAAAAACAATAAAATTGTGGAAGGAAATTTGTCAAAAATCTAGAACTTTTATCACAAAGATAGAAGTCTATATTATAAACATTTTTAGGAGGTAAATATCGTGAATAAAGCTGAATTAGTATCAAAGATGGCAGAAAAAAGTGGATTAACAAAGAAGGAAGCAGAGGCTGCGTTAAACGCATTTATGAGTTCTGTTCAAGATGCACTAGTAAATAATGAAAAAGTTCAATTAGTTGGATTTGGAACATTTGAGACAAGAGAAAGAGCTGCTAGACAAGGAAGAAATCCAAGAGATCCAGAGCAAGTTATAGATATACCAGCTTCTAAAGCACCAGTTTTCAAAGCTGGAAAAGGATTAAAGGATATAATAAATGGATAATTAGAAATCTTGTGAAAAAGTGTGGATAAATTTACCACACTTTTTCTATAGAGCTAAAGGAAGGTGATAATTATGAGATTAGATAAGTTTTTAAAAGTATCTAGGATTATAAAGAGAAGAACTGTTGCTAAAGATGCATGTGATAAAGGAATTGTTACTATAAATGGAAAAGTTGCTAAATCTTCTTCGGAAGTGAATATTGGAGATACATTAGAAATACAATTTGGAGAGAAGAAGATGAAGTTTAAGATAAATGAAGTAAAAGAACGTGTATTAAAAAATGATGCAAAAGAAATGTACGAAATTTTAGAATAAAATTAATAGTCCTCTAGTATATTAATAGTAGTATTAGTGAAATATTTACTGGGGGGATATTATGGAACAGAACATAACTTTGAAAGATAGATCAAAGCTAGTTATTTCAGGAGTTGAGCACATATATTCTTTTAATGATAAAAGAGTAGAGCTTAAAACTTCTGTAGGAGAGATGGTAATTGAAGGCGAGAACCTAGATATGAGCAAGCTAAGTATAGACGAAAATATAATTAGCATAGATGGAACTATAAATTCTATGGTGTATGCAAAGCCTAAAAAGCCACAAGAGAGTTTTTTGAAAAAGGTATTTAGATAGATGATACCTTTTACTCAAGATGTAAGCATTTTTTATGCTACTATTTATGGTGGGATACTCATAGGAGTGTTGTTTGATTTTTATAGAGGGCTAAGGGGAAATTTTAAATTCATCAATTATTTTGCGATAATCTTTGATGTATTGTTTTGGTTTCTAGCTACAGTTATAATATTCGTGACAATAAACCTTACAGAGTTTTTTGATTTAAGATATTACCATTTTGTGGCTTTGTTTATTGGTTTTATTTTATACTACAACACCATAAGTAAAATTGTTTTATCAATTATCAATAAAATAATTCGTTTTGTGAGGAATTCTTTTAAAAAAGTTACACATTACATAGTCAGTTTTTTGAACAATTTGTATTACGTTATAATCTATTCACTACACCTACTATTTGATATTATATTTTATATACCAAACATATTTATAGCGACGAAAAAAAGTATAAAAAGAAAATCAAATAAAAAATTAAAAAACAAGAAAAAATCAAAACCTAAGAAGAAAAAAAATAAAACTAAAAAAAGGGTGTAGGAAAAATGAACTTAAGAAAAAAATTTTCAGGACAAATCATTGTTATCAGTTTATTTTTAGGAATATCAATTTTTAGTATGATGACTGGATTCGTATTTGAGTACACAAAAGCTAAGGAATATAAAAAAGAAATAGCAAGTCTAAATAAACAGTTAAAAAAGACTGAAATACAAATAAACAGCTTAAAGAAAGATGAAAAATCATATGAAGGAGACTTAGAAGAAATAGCAAGAAAAAGATTAAATATGGTAAAACCTAATGAAACAGTTTATGTAGATATAAATCGTTGATTAAATCTTGCTAATAAGTTTACAGATATATTGATTTTAAAATTTAAGATTTAGTAAAAAAGTCATTCAGTTAAGGATGGCTTTTTGTTTTTATTGAGGAGGTATTTCATAATGAAAGTAGGAGCTATAGACATTGGGACAAACTCAATGAGATTATTAGTAGCAGATTATAGAGATGGAAGGCTCATAAACAGAAAAAAATTTGTTAATACAACTAGAATTGGTCATGGTGTAGATAATAAAGGATATATAAAGGAAGATGCTATTCAAAGAAATATAAAAGCATTAAAAGAATTCTCTGATAAGTGTAATAATGAAAAGTGTGAAAAAATTTACTGTATGGGGACATCTGCTCTTAGAGACAGTAAAAATGGAGATTACTTTGTTAAATTAGCTAAAGAAGAAACTGGAATAGATGTTGATATAGTTACAGGAATAGAAGAATCGAATTTGGGATTTAAGGGTGTCTTAGAAGGCATACAAGATGATGATACTATTATTGTTATAGATATTGGAGGAGGTTCAACAGAATTTATTGTAGGTGACTTAGAAGGAATCAAATTTAATAAAAGTGAAAATGTAGGTGCTCTTAGGATGACAGAGAGATTTTTGAAACATGATATTATTGAAGATGAAGAGTTTAAAGCTATGAGTTCATTTATATGTAATGAGATTGATGAAACTTTAAACTATATAAAAAAAAGAGGATTAAAAACTCTTATAGGCATAGGCGGTACGATTACATCATTATCAGCAATGAATCAAGAATTAGAGGTTTACTCTATGGAAAAAGTACATAATAGTAAAATACACAAAAAAGAAATAGAAAAAATTCTACAAAAATTAATAAAGATGACATTAAGTGATAAAAAGAACTTAAAAGGGCTACAAGAAAAACGTGCGGATATTATAACTGCTGGTGTAAAAATATTGAATATAATAATGGAAAAATTAGAAATAGAAGAAATAACCGTAAGTGAATACGATAATTTGGAAGGCTTAATATGTCAAAAGTCAAAAAAAATGTATTAATATTTTTTGATTTTTAAAACCGATTATGACAAAAAAAATTACTCCTCTTTGTTACAATTCTTAATATAAACAAAAGAGGAGGTTTTTTTATGCAAAGAAGTGTAGCAGTTGTGAAGAATAAAACTGTAAAACCAAATGTCATAAAATTAATAAGCGGATATATTGATTTTACTACGGCGGCATTCGCCGTAATGGGATTTTTACTTAGTAGGTCTATTATAGTAGACTCTGTAGCTCCCTTAGGAATTGCATTTTTTATATGTGCATCAAAGATTGATAAGTACAAGATACCTGTATTCATATCAACATTATTAGGAATATTGTTATCATCTAATGATTTTGGAAATGTAGCAAAATATGCTGTGTGCCTTACAATATTTATGGCGATGAATAAGAAATTAAAATTATCAGATTCAATTGCTAAGGTAGCATTTATAGGTGCAATGATATTACTTCCAATTTCCATGGGACAAGCTTTCTTTTCAAATAGGTATACGTACAATCTTCTTATAGCAGGTGTAGAAGCAATAATAATGTTTATATCTATATATGTGTTTTCTTATGGGATAGGTTTAATGGCCAATGTCAACAATAGGATGTCTGTACGGACAGAAGAAGCTATCTCAATAAGTTTACTGCTGACCTTTAGCATAATGGGGATAGGTGATATATCCTTGTTTGGAATATCAATAAGGACCATTTTATCAACAGTATTGATATTACTGACCTCCATAGTAGGTGGAGCTACCATGGGAGCATCTAGTGGTGTAATTATTGGGGTAGCATCCATTTTAAATAATATGACATCAGCTATTTATATGGGGATATATTCTTTTTCAGGATTAATAAGTGGTGCATTTAATAAAATAAATAAATATTTCTGTATACTAGGATATATTCTAAGCTGGATAATAATATACCTATATACTTCTGGTATTACTTCTAATATGATGCAATTAAGAGATATACTATTGGGTTGTTTAATAGTTATAGTGTTGCCAGAGAGGTTATTTAATAAGATTGAAAAATTAATAAAAAGTAATGTAGCTTCAAATGAAATCGTATACGATTATATTATGAGAAGCAAGAATCTAACTAATAGTAGATTGAATAGTATTTATAAAACTTACGACGACCTTGCAGATACATTTGATAAGATAAGAGAAAAAGATAAGGTGTTAGACCAAAGAGATATAGCTAATGTAATAGATATGATTCATAATGATGAATGTAAAAGTTGTAGTATGAGAAGAATGTGTTGGGAATCAAGATTTAATCATACATACACTATGATATATAACATTCTTGAAAAAATTGAGGAGAAAGGAGAGTTAAGTCTAAACGATATACCTAAAAATTTTAGAAAGGAATGTATGAAACCAGAGTCAATAGTGAAAATATCAAATCACTATTACAAGATGTTTGTATTAGATTATGATTGGAGTGTGAAGTTTTCAGAAAGTAGAAAGTTAATAGCAAATCAGATAAGAAGTATTTCAAAATCAATTAAATCGCTATCCCAAGATTTAGAAGGCGATATAATGCTGGATATAGAAAAGGAAAAAAATATATATGAGCAGTTAGAAAGATATGACATAACAGTTGATAAAGTAAGTTACTTAACAAAGAGTAACAGTGAATTTGAAATATCAATAGAAAAGAAAACTTGCCATGATGGATGCATGTGTGAAGATAAAATTGTAAATATAATTTCAGACCTAGTAGGTGAAAATATGTCTGTTAGAAAAATAGGGTGCCATTGTTTAGGAGGTAAATGTAAGGCAACATTCGTTAAATCTCAAAAATATAAGGCTGTAACAGAAGTTTCAGCGATGTCAAGGGATGGACATATTCTTTGTGGAGACAATTACACATACATGGAGATAAATGATGGTAAGTATATGATGGCTATAAGTGATGGTATGGGAAAAGGTAAAAAAGCATATGAAGAATCTTCTGCCACTATTGATATACTGGAAAAAATGATAGATGCAAAAATTAAAGACGAAATAGTTATTGATACTATAAATAATATGTTGCTATTAAAGTCTTCAGAAGAGATGTTTTCAACTCTGGATTTAGGAATTTTAGATTTAAAACGAGGCTGTTTAGAAACTATAAAGATGGGAGCGTGTTCTACTTATATAAAAAGAGAGGATGGAGAAGTCGATTTAATATCATCATCATCATTGCCTGTGGGTATATTATCAGATGTAAAAATTGATAGAAAAAATGTAAAAGTTAAGGAAGGAGACTATGTTATAATGGTTTCTGATGGAATTGTAGATGCAGGAAGAAATAACAATTTAGGAGATAATTGGTTAATATACTTCTTAAAGAATATAGAGACTACAAATCCAAAGGAAATATCAAATTTAATATTAGATAGAGCATTAGAGTTACAAGCGTTACAAATCGAAGATGACATGACTGTTTTAGTTACGAAAATATGTACAAAATAAAGTTTACAAAATTATGTGTATAAACTGTGGATAACTTGTGTATAATATGTTAATAGACTTTTGAAAAAAGTATAGTTATTAACAAAAAAAACATATAAATCAACAAAAATTGTTGATAAGTATGGCAGAAATGTTAATAAAATGTAAAAAAAGAAAAAACAAAAGCTATTATCAAAAGAGATTCATGTTGAAATAACTAAATTTCTATACAAAGAAAACCTGTGAATATGTTGATTATTATGTGGATAACTATTAATTCGATATTTATTTATATAGTATGAATAATTGAATAATATATCTGAAAAAAGCCATCCTATTATTAAGTAAATTTATTGAAAGGATGGCTTTTTATGAATAGAAAATTGTGCAAAGCAATAATACCTTTATTTATTTCTATTTTTTGCATGTTAATAATAAGTATAAAAGCTGACCAAGGATATCAAAAGAATAATGATAGAGCAGTTACTGTCATGAATAATGATACTGAAGATGATGCTGAAAAAAAACAAGAAATAGATTATGAAAAAACATGTTGGAACTTACAATCTTTATTTAAAAGTGATGACCAATGGAAAAAAGAACTTAAGAGTTTTGATAAAGATACTAAAGAATTAAAAAATTACATAGGTAAAGTAACAAAATCACCAACACATTTGTCTTTTGCCTTAAATATCAAGGAAAAGCTTGATATAAGATTAAATAGACTTTCTGCCTATGTAAAATTAAAACAAGATACTAATAAAAATTCATATAAATATTTAGATATGAATGATACTATGAGTAAATCCTATGGCAACTATATGGGGATTTGTTCGGATTTAGAATTAGAGATATTAAAATTATCAAACAAAGATTATAAGAAAATTATTTCAAATAAAAATATAAATAGGAAATATGGTGCATATTTAAGGGATATAAGAAGAAATAAAGTACATTATTTGGATGATAAGTCAGAAGACATCCTAAGCAAAGTGTCTTCAATAAGTAGTCTTCCAAGTCAAGTTTATGAATTATTTAGGAATATGGATAGAAAAACTAATTTGACACCAGCTCAATATGCAAGTGAATTAGAATCATCAGATAGAGAAAATAGGAAAAAAGCTTATCAAGATGAACTTATAACTTACAATGATAATGTAAATACAATTGCAGGTTTGATTACTGGTCAAGTGAAAAAGAATATTTTTTATTCTCAAGAGAGAGGTTATGAGTCTTCTTTAGAAATGTATTTGGAATCTGATAATGTAGATGAAAAAGTATACAATAATTTAATAAGGACTGTAAATAGCAATATGGACAGTCTACACAAATATATAGATTTAAGAAAAAAGGTATTAAAATTAGATAAGGTTCATTCATATGATATGTTTGTACCTATAGTTAAGACTGCTGATAATAATATTAATTATGAAAAGGCACAAAGTATAGTATACTCAGCGTTGTCACCTTTAGGAAAAGAATACAATGATGTAGTGTATAAAGCTTTCAATGAAAAATGGATAGATGTTTATTCACATGAAAATAAAGTAAGTGGTGGATACTGCTTATCTGTTTATGAAAATCATCCATATATACTTTTAAATTATAATAATTCATTAGGTTCAGTTTCAACTTTATCACATGAACTTGGTCATGCTGTATACGAATACCTAAGTTCTAAGAATCAGAATTATTTTAATTCAAATCCGTCTATATTTACTCATGAGGTTGCATCTACAACTAATGAAGCATTGCTTTATGAGATGCTTATAAGAGAGGCTAAAGGTAATGATGAAAAAGCTTATTATATAACACAATATTTAGACTTGATAAAGGACACTCTTTATACACAAACTATGTATGCTGAATTTGAAAAAACTATACATGAGTTAGTAGAAAAAGGAAAAAGTGTAAATGCATTAGTATTAAATGATGTTTGGGGACAACTTCTTAAAAAATATTATGGACAAAACTATGAATTAGACCAATTATCTAAGGTCGGATGGGCTAGAATCCCACACTTTTATAATAGTTTCTATGTCTATAAATATGCTACAGGTTGTAGTGCAGGAGTAAGTTTTGCCCAAGATATACTAAAAAATGGTTCAGATAACTATATAAACTTCCTTAAAAAGGGAAGTTCAGATTATCCAATAAACTTATTAAAATCAAGTGGCATAAATTTAACTAATACAAAACCTATAGAAAATACAATCAAAAAATTTGACAGTTTAGTAGCTGAACTTGAAAAGCTATTATAAAGATTATTATAATCCACGTGGTAAATATATCGAATTAATGATAAAATATACTAAAAGTTTAAAGTCCTATCAATATAGGACTTTTTATTTATTAATTAGTGGGAGATGATTCTATGCAAGTTAAAGTTAAAAAAGCCGTAATACCAGCAGCAGGTTTAGGAACTAGATTTTTGCCAGCTACAAAGGCACAACCAAAAGAAATGTTACCAATAGTTGATAAGCCTACTCTACAATACATAATAGAAGAAGCTGTGGCTTCAGGAATAGAGGAAATACTAATAATAACAGGTAGAAATAAAAAATCTATTGAAGACCACTTTGATAAATCTGTAGAATTGGAACTTGATTTAGAGAAAAAAGGAAAGAAAGAATTGTTAGAGATAGTACAAAATATATCTAACATGATTAACATACATTATATAAGACAGAAAGAGCCAAAAGGATTGGGAGATGCAATTTATTGTGCTAGGCATTTTATAGGTTATGAGCCTTTTGCAGTAATGTTAGGTGATGATATTGTGGACAATGATGTACCTTGTCTAAAACAACTAACAGACGCATATGAGGAGTATAGAACTACAATATTAGGTGTTCAAAAAGTGAATCAAGAAGATACTAATAAATATGGTATAATAGAAGCAAAAAATATAGAAGGTAGAGTTTATAAGGTAAAAGATATGGTAGAAAAGCCAGAATCAGGAAAAGCTCCTTCAAATATTGCTATTTTAGGTAGATATATAATAACTCCTGAAATCTTTGATATTCTTAAGGATTTACCACCAGGTAAAGGTGGAGAGGTACAACTCACAGATGCTTTAAAGATATTGTCTAAGAAAGAAGCTATGTATGCATACAATTTTGAAGGTAAGAGATATGATGTTGGTGATAAACTAGGATTTTTAGAAGCTACTGTTGACTTCGCTCTAAAGAAAGAAGACCTTAAGGAAGATTTTATAAAATATTTGAAACATATATGTAGTGAATTTGATAAAAATAGTAATGTGTTATACAATAATACAGATGAAAAAATAGATTTAGCTGAAGTCAATGAAATTAGAGAACTTGAAATTCAAAAATAATTAATGAAAGGTGATGTACAGTGGCAAAATCAAGTCAGAAAAGAATTAATAGAATAATAGCTGTTGGGATTGTGGGAATTCTTGTATTAACGAGTATAACAGCTGTTTTGAGTATGATTGCAACTATGTAATAGGATAAACAAAAGCAGTTGATATACATAAATATAAAAACCATATATAACTTGATGTAGTTTAAAACTTACAACACTTTAGTTATATATGGTTTTTAGAATTTATAAATGTAAAAAAAATTTTTTATAATAGTTGCATATTTTAAAGGAAAATATTATTATAAGATATAAATATAGTGATAAATTTATAAAAACGTGCTAAGATTGGACTTGAGATACAGTAATATAATAGGTAATAATGTTTTAAATTTTATTTATTGACCATAATGTATAAATAGTGATATTATTAGACTTAACTGTTTAAATAAAACTTTTCTTTTTCATGCCTTCAATTTCCAAAATAAGTATGTATATAAATGAATATATAGATGAGGAGGATTTTTTTGATTTTAGATGATAAAGTATTAGAAGGATTAGGTGGTAAGACCTTAGTTGAGCTACGAGATATAGCTAAAGAATTAAAAATAAAATCAATTACTACATATAAGAAAAATGAGTTAATTGAGATTATAAATTCCAAAATTAAAAATGAGGAAAAAATAAACGAAGAGATTAAAGAAAAAAATGAAGATATTAAAGAAGACATAAAAAATAGAAAAGAAAATATAGAGCGTGAAAGTATAGAAAAAGAAGTTGAATATAAGAGCCCTACCAAATCATACAACAAGAAAGAAATAGATACTCAAAATATTTCCCAAAACCAAGAAAACAGAAATCAAAGAAATGATTATAGTAAGACAACGAATGTAAATGATTGTAATAAGTCATCAAATATGTCTAATAGAGTGGTCAGAAATAATAATAAAAACTATTATATGCCTAAACAGGTTGATGAATCTAAGATAGTAGATGAATTCAATACATCAAAAGAAGATGAAGTAGTAGGTGTGCTTGAAATTCTGCCAGATGGATTTGGTTTTTTAAGGGGTTCAAATTATTTATCTACTGAAGGTGATGTTTACGTTTCACCATCTCAAATAAGAAGATTTAATATGAAAACAGGAGACAAGATTAAAGGAATAACTAGACATCCAAAAAGCGGAGAGAAATTTAGAGCACTTTTATATGTTCAAAAAATAAATGATGAAAACCCTGACACAGCTATACAAAGAAATGCATTTGAGACATTAACACCAATATTTCCAGAAGAACGACTTACACTGGAAACTAATAGAAATGAAATAGCTACAAGAATTATAGATTTAATTTCACCTATAGGAAAAGGGCAAAGGGGATTGATAGTAGCACCTCCAAAAGCGGGGAAAACAGTTCTTTTAAAAAGTGTTGCAAATAGTATAGCTAAAAATCATCCAAATGTTGAACTTATAGTACTCCTTATAGACGAAAGACCAGAGGAAGTTACTGATATGAAAGAATCGATTGAAGGAGACGTTATATATTCTACTTTTGACCAAGTATCAAGTCATCATGTCAAAGTTGCAGAGATGGTGTTAAATAGAGCTCAAAGATTAGTTGAACATGGTAAAGATGTAGTAATTTTACTAGATAGTATAACTAGGTTAGCAAGAGCATATAACCTTACAATATCTCCTACAGGTAGAACTTTATCTGGAGGTATTGACCCTGGTGCACTTCATGGTCCTAAGAAATTCTTTGGGGCAGCCAGAAATATTAGACAAGGCGGTTCTTTGACAATACTAGGAACAGCACTAGTTGAAACTGGTTCTAGGATGGATGATGTAATATTTGAAGAATTTAAAGGTACAGGAAATATGGAATTACACCTAGATAGAAAATTAGCAGAAAAAAGAATATTCCCTGCAATAGATATTTATAAATCCGGTACAAGAAGAGATGACTTATTGCTTGATGATGAAGAAAAGACAGCTCTTTGGAGATTAAGAAGAGAGATGAGTAATAATTCAGTAATGGAAATTACAGACAAAGTCATTGAACTTATAAAAAGAACTAAGGACAATAAAGAGTTTGTAAAATCAATAAAGAATTTGTAAAATCAATAATACAAATGTAAATATAGATTATATGAAGTAATGGAAAAATCACTTGAATGGCATAATAAGTTATGCTATAATAATGTAGTTGATAATGTAAAAAGAAAGTTAATATAATTAATTTTTTTAAATAAAGAGAAGAGGTGACTATAATGCAAAAGGAAATACAACCAAAATACAATCCAGTTGAAGTGCGTTGTGCTTGTGGGAACACATTTGTTGCTGGTTCAACTAAGGACGAAATAAAAGTTGAAATATGTTCAGAGTGCCATCCGTTCTATACAGGAAAACAAAAGAACATAGAAAAAGGTGGAAGAATCGACAAATTCAAGAAAAGATTCAAAATGGACTAATTTTTATAAAAGTGGAGTTGGAGGAAGCCAACTCCTATTTTATTACAAAAAAACATTCATATTCTACTTTAAATTGTCTTTTTGTATTATAATAATAAATATGTAAAATTGAGTATTCTAAATACAATAAAATGAGGTGAGTGGATGGCAAAACAAGCTGTAGGTGGGCAAGCCGTTATTGAAGGTGTAATGATGCAGTCAAAAGACAAAAGAGCAGTAGCTGTTAGAAAAAGTGATGGAGAAATAGCACTAAAAGAAGATAGAATAAAAAGTTGGGTAAGAGATAAGAATATAGATAAGATACCTTTTATTAGAGGTTCTTTTGTTATGATAGATACAATGATTCAAGGTATGAAAAGCTTAAACTTTTCTTCAGAATTTTTTATGGAAGAGGCTGAAGAGGATAGATTTGATTTATTTATAAAGAAAATTTTTAAAGATAAGGCAAATGATATAATTATAATATTTTCATTAGTTATAGCAATGCTACTTTCTGCTGGATTATTCATTTTTATACCTACATTAGTAGGAGGAGCTTTTTCTAAGGTAATGCCTAATGATTTTATGCTTAATTTAATAGAAGGAATCATAAGGATAGCTATATTATTTGCATATATAGTACTGATTTCACGAAGTAAAGATGTAGAAAGAGTCTTTCAATATCATGGAGCAGAACATAAATCTATATATTGCTATGAAAATAATTTAGAACTTACAGTAGAGAACGCTAAAAAATTTAAAAGGTTACATCCTAGATGTGGTACAAATTTTTTATTTATAGTTATGGCTGTATCAATAATATTGTTTGCATTTTTCGGTTGGCCAAATCCAATATTTAGAATATTTATGAGAATTATATGTGTACCTATAGTAGCAGGTTTATCCTATGAAGTAATTAGAATTCTTGGAAGATATGATAATGGATTTACTAAAATTATCGCATATCCAGGAATGATGTTGCAATATTTTACAACAAAAGAGCCTGATGATGAGCAATTAGAGGTTGCTTTAGAAGCATTAAAGGCAGTAGTAGATTAAAGAAAAGGATATTTATTATGACGATAAAAGATATAATTATTAAATATTCAGATACGTTTAAAGATGTAAGTGACACTCCAAGATTAGATACAGAGCTATTGTTACAAAAAATATTAGGTGTTGACAGGCTATATATTCACTTAAATCTGAATAAAGAGCTAACTGAAGAACAAGAAACAAAATTTATAGATTTTTCTAAAGAAAGATTAAATGGAAGACCAATAGCATATATAGTTGAAAACAGGGAGTTTATGGGATTAGATTTTTTTGTTAAGGAAGGCGTACTGATTCCAAGACCAGATACAGAAACTTTAGTAGAAGAGATAATTGAAATATGTAAAGAAAAAAAAGATGTAAGTATACTAGACATAGGTACTGGTTCTGGTGCTATTACAGTAAGTTTGGCTAAGTACATTGAAAATTCTAAAATCATGTCTTTTGATATATCAGAAATAGCCTTAGAAATAGCTAAAAAAAATGCTATTATAAATGAAGTTGGTGGAAAAATAAAGTATATCAATTCTGATTTATTTACAGCAATAAGTGATAGTAACATAAAATTTGATATCATAGTTTCAAATCCACCCTATATTAAAAAACAAGATATAGAAACTCTGCATACACAAGTAAAAGATTATGAGCCATATAATGCTCTTGAAGGTGGAGAAGATGGATTGGACTTTTATAGAAAAATAACAGAACAAGGTAAGAAATATTTAAATAGGTGTGGAATATTAGCATATGAAGTTGGTCATAATCAAGCTGAAGATGTAATAAATATTATGAAAAGTAATGGATATAAAAAAATATATACAAAGAAGGATATTCAAGGCATTGATAGAGTTGTTATAGGTTACAATATATGATATAATCAACAATTGATATGTTACATTTAATCGAGGTGAAAGTATGTTAAAAAAATTAGAGGTATTGGAAGATACATATAAAGACTTAAGTGAAAAAATAGGTGATCCGGATGTAATAAATGATCAAAAAGTTTGGCAAAAGTATATAAAGGAACATGCTGACTTAGAGCCTATTGTTATGAAATACAGAGAGTATAAAGGTGTTTTAGATAGTATAAAAGAATCAAAAGAAATTTTACAAGAAGAGTCAGATGAGGAATTAAGAGAATTAGCTAAAATGGAGTTAGCTGAGATGGAAGAAAAGGTAGAACCTTTAGAGGATGAAATAAAAATATTATTATTACCTAAAGACCCTAATGACGACAAGAACGTTATAGTTGAAATTAGAGGTGGAGCTGGAGGCGATGAAGCAGCTCTATTTGCAGGTGATTTATTTAGAATGTATTCAAGATATGCTGAGAGAAGAAGATGGAAGATAGAATTATTAAGTGCAAGTGATACTGGAGTCGGTGGATATAAAGAAGTATCTTTTATGATAAAAGGTAAGGGAGCATATTCAAGATTAAAGTACGAGTCTGGAGTTCATAGAGTTCAAAGAATACCATCAACTGAATCTGGTGGAAGAATACACACGTCAACTTCCACTGTTGCAGTATTACCAGAAGTTGAAGATGTAGAAGTTGATATAAATCCAAATGATTTGAGAATAGACGTTTTCCGTTCTTCAGGTAATGGAGGACAAAGTGTCAACACTACTGACTCTGCTGTTAGGGTAACACATATACCTACAGGTGAAGTAGTATCTTGTCAAGATGGAAAATCACAACTAAAAAATAAAGAGCAAGCTTTAAAAATATTAAAAGCTAGACTTTACGATAAAGCATTGGCAGAACAACACAAAGATATAGCAGCAGAGAGAAAAAGCCAAGTCGGAACAGGAGACAGATCAGAAAGAATAAGAACATATAATTTCCCTCAAGGTAGAATAAGCGACCATAGAATAAACTTAACTTTATATAAGTTAGATGCATTTTTAGATGGGGATATAGATGAAATGATAGATGCTTTAATTACTGTTGACCAAACAGAGAAAATGACTGCAATATAAGTAATGTGTTAAAGAAGCTGTTTCTTTCTAGAAATTATTTTCTATTTTGAAACAGCTATTTTGTATTTTAGGTCATGTTATCATATTCTACTGTATATAATTGTTATATACAAGTATAGGAGGGTTATATGATACTAAAAGTAACAATGATTGGACTTTTGGCAGGTGTTATAGGGACAGGATTAGGAGGCGTAATATCAGCTATTTTTAAAAGAGAAGTTGATAAATATTTAAATTTCTTTATGGGACTATCTGGTGGAATAATGTTGGCTGTAGTGGTATTTGATTTGATGAAAGAATCAATGGACAAAATGGGGATAATCAATACAGTCATATTTACGTTTGTTGGAGCTCTCATAACTATGTACATAAAAACAAAATTGGATATGTCTGGAAGTGTGGCATCTGGATATCTTATATTCATAAGTATATTACTACATAATTTACCAGAGGGACTAGCTATTGGTTCTTCTTTTATGTCAACTGAAAGTTTGGGTATTACTCTTGCTATAGTTATAGGTCTACATAACATACCAGAAGGATTGGCTATGGCATTGGGATTAGTTTGTAATAAAATGAAACTAGGTAAAGTTATTTTATTTACTGTAATAGCTGGGTTGCCTATGGGTTTAGGAAGTTTTTTAGGTGTTTATTTTGGAGGAGTATTTACTTCTCTTATAGGTGTATTTCTTGCCACAGCAGGAGGTACAATGATGTATGTTGTATTGGAAGAAATTTTTCCGAATTCAAAAAGTGTGTATTGTATAATTGGTTTTTTGTTAGGTACAATAATTGTAAACTATATATAAAATTAAAATGAAAGCAGGCATACAAAAGATGAAAACTATTATAAGTAATATTGATATAAATAATATTGATTATGAGGAAATAAGAATACAAGCAAAACTTCTTAGAGAAGGTAAGACAGTTATTTTTCCAACGGAGACAGTGTATGGTCTAGGTGCAAATGCGTTAGATGAAAATGCAGTAAAGAAAATTTATGAGGCTAAAGGAAGACCAAGTGATAATCCATTAATAGTACATATATATGAAAAAGACGAAGTCTATGATTTAGCCAAAGATATAAGTGATAAGGCTAAACTTGTTATAGAAAAGCTTTGGCCAGGACCTATAACAATAATATTAAATAAGAAAGATATAATCCCATATAGAACTAGTGGAGGGCTTGATACAGTTGCAATAAGGATGCCTTCTAATGTTATTGCCAGGGCAATAATAAGAGAAGCTGGTGTACCTATTGCAGCTCCTTCTGCAAATATCTCAGGTCGACCATCTCCAACAAAAGCAAAACACGTATATGAAGAGATGAATGGAAGAGTAGATGGAATAGTTTTAGGAGGAGATAGTAATTTTGGATTGGAGTCAACTGTATTAGACCTAACAGAAGAAACTCCTATGATATTGAGACCAGGAAGTATAACTAAGGAAGTTTTAGAAGAACTTCTTGGAGAAGTAAAGCTTGACCCATCATTAAGTAAAAATGAAGATAATCAAAAAGCTAAAGCTCCTGGAATGAAATATAAACACTATTCTCCAAATGCAGATGTATATATTATATCTGGAAAAAGAGAAAATGTAGCAACAAAGATTAATGATATGATAAAATCTAATAGAGAAAAAGGTCTAAAGACAGGTGTAATGTGTATTAGTAGAAACCGAGAGTTTTATGATGGGGAAGTAATAGATTTAGGAAGTTCTCTTGAAGAAATTGCAAGTAATCTGTTTGATGCCCTTATAGAAATGGATAAAAAGGGTATTGATGTCATATACTCAGAAGAGTTCCCTAAGACTGGAGTTGGACAAGCAATTATGAATAGACTACTGAAGTCAGCAGGGTACAAAGTAATAAAGGCTTAAAAGGGAGTTGTAAAATATGAATATACTTATTGTATGTACAGGTAATACTTGTAGAAGCCCTATGGCTGAGGCTATATTAAAGAAGGCAATTGAAGAATCGGGAAGAAATATTGAAGAATATTGCATATCGTCAGCAGGTATATCTACAGTAGATGGTATGAACGCTTCTAAAAATTCTATAGAAGTGTTAAAAGAATTAGGGATAGACTTATCAAATCATAAAAGTAAAGTAATTACTAAGGAATTAATTGATAAATCAGATATAATACTAACAATGACTAAGTCTCATAAAGAAATTTTAGTACAAGCGGTTCCAAAATGCAAAGAAAAAGTGTATACTTTTAAAGGGTTTGTAAATGAAAATGATGCAGATATATCTGACCCATTTGGTGGAAATTTAGGTACTTATAGGGATACTATGAACGAAATAATGTATTCTGTCAACGAAATAGTAAAAAAAATATGAATTGGAGGATAAACAAATGAAGATAGGGTTAGGTTGTGACCATGGAGGATATAATTTAAAAAAAGAAATAATAAACTATTTGAAAGATAAAGGCATAGAATGTGTAGATTATGGAACTAATAATGCAACAGATTCTGTTGATTATCCTGTTTATGGAGAGATAGTTGCAAATGCAGTTATAAATAAAGAAGTAGATTATGGAATATTATGTTGTGGTACAGGAATAGGAATATCTTTAGCTGCTAATAAGGTTCCTGGAATAAGATGTGCAGTTGTATCAGATGTATTTTCTGCAAAAATGTCAAAAGCACATAATGATGCAAATATGCTGTCATTAGGTGAAAGAGTTTTAGGAAAAGGTCTAGCACTTGAAATAGTTGAGGCGTGGATTAATACAGATTTTGAAGGTGATAGACATGCTAGAAGAGTAAATATAATTAAATCAATAGAAGAAAAACACAATAAATAATAAAAATTACAGTTTTATCAGGAGGAATTATTAAAATGAGCAAAGTGGTAGAGACAAACCATCCATTAATACAACATAAATTAACTTTAATGAGGGATAAAAATACTGGTTCTAAGGACTTTAGAGAACTTTTAACTGAAATTGCAATGTTAATGGGATATGAAATAACAAAAGATATACCATTAAAAGATGTAGAGGTAGAAACTCCTATTCAAAAGACCTCATCTAAAGTAGTTGCAGGTAAAAAATTAGCAATAATTCCAATTTTAAGAGCAGGTCTTGGAATGGTAGATGGATTAGTAAGTTTAATGCCAGCAGCCAAAGTTGGACATGTAGGACTATATAGAGACCCAGAAACATTAAAACCAGTTGAATATTATTGTAAGCTTCCTCAAGATATAGGAGAAAGAGATATAATAGTAGTTGATCCTATGCTTGCAACAGGAGGGTCTGCTGTAGCAGCTATAGATTTACTTAAATCTAAAGGAGCTAAAAGTATAAAATTAGCTAACTTAGTAGCTGCACCAGAAGGTATAGCAGAAGTACAAAAATATCATGATGATGTTGATATATATGTTGCATCAGTTGACGAAAGATTAAATGAACATGGATATATAATTCCTGGTCTTGGTGACGCTGGAGATAGATTATTTGGAACTAAGTAAAAATAAATAACCATAAATATTTCTTAGGGATTTTCTTATATAGTGGATATAATTTTATGTAAGAAGGTTCCTTTTTATATATGTTTTCTCAAAATAAGAATTCTTGAATTGATAATTTTCTTGAATTGAGAATAAAAAGTTTTTACCAATTAAAAAAGAATGTTTATTTTACAGGATTCTATATAATAGTCGTTCATTTCAATGTGGCATGTTAGTTGCTAACGATTAAGTTTATATGTATTAAATGTGTCAGTTAAATTAAGAATGGAATATTAATAATATTATTGGGAGTGGTAATACATGAAGAATTGTATAGTGGTAAGAGGGGCTGGAGATTTAGCAACAGCAGTTATTCATAAATTACACAATAGTGGTTTTAAAGTAGTTGCCCTAGAAATAGAAGAGCCATTAGCTATAAGAAGGCAAATTTCTTTTTGTGAGGCTGTTTATGAAAAGAAGGTAACTGTTGAAGGTGTAGAGTGCATACTTTGTAACACTGAAAAAGAAATTGAAGAAACTTTATCTCAACATAAAGTAGCATTGATTATAGACCCAAAAGGAGAAAAATTACCTAAGCTAAATCCAATCGTTTTGGTTGATGGGATACTAGCTAAGAAAAATTTAGGCACGACTAAAGATATGGCACCACTCACAATAGCCTTAGGTCCTGGCTTTTTTGCAGGAGAAGATGTAGATGTTGTTATAGAGACAATGAGAGGTCATAATCTAGGAAGAATAATAACTAATGGTAGAGCAGAAAAAAATACAGGAGTGCCAGGAGCAATAAAAGGTTTTTCTAAAGAGAGGGTAATGCATTCACAGTACAATGGGATAATGGAAAATGTATGTAAGATAGGTGATATAGTTGAAAAGGGAGACTTACTTTGTTATATTAATGATTATGAAAAAAAATATGAAGTTAGAGCGACAATATCTGGAGTCCTTAGAGGATTGCTAAAAGATGGAGCAAAGGTAAATAAAAATTTAAAAATATTAGATATAGACCCTAGAAAAGAAGAAGTTAAGAATGCTTTTACAATATCAGATAAAGCTAGATGTATAGCTGGAGGGGTTTTAGAAGCAATACTAAACAATGGAATTTATCCAAAAAATTAATTTATATTAGATAAAGCTATTAATATTTTATTAAGATGATGTAATAAATTTAATAGATTAAATAGAGCATATAACGGGTATTTAAAATTTAAATGATAAAAATGCTCTTTTTTTATTGGACATTCAATTGACATGTGTATATAATATAAAAATAAGTATTTATTTAGGTTGAAATCTAATAAATATATAGTACCAGTACATAAGCAAAGAGGAGAAAAGTAAATTATGAGACCATCATGGGATGAATACTTCATGGAAATTGCAGAAGTAGTGAAAAAGCGTTCAACTTGTATTAGAAGACAAGTAGGTGCTGTCATTGTAAGGGACAAACAAATATTAACAACTGGATATAATGGTTCTCCAAGAAATCTTGAACACTGTGAAAATATTGGATGTAAAAGGCAGGAGTTAAATATTCCTTCAGGAGAAAGACATGAATTGTGTAGAGCATTACATGCTGAACAAAATGCCATAATACAAGCTGCCCATAATGGTATTAGTGTAGATGGGTCTACTTTGTATGTTACTACAAGACCTTGTGTTTTGTGTGCAAAAATGTGCATAAATGCAGGGATATTAAAAATTGTTTATGAAGGTGATTATCCAGATGATATGTCTACAGAATTATTAAAAGAAGCGGGAATAGAACTTATAAAATTTTAGTGGCAAAATTGAGATGACAATAAATGCTAAATTATGACACTGAAATACAATGACATATTATGATTAAAAGAAAATGTTTGAAAAATAATCAGATTAGTAGTAAGATATATTTTATAATTAAATAAATTTATGAGATAGATTAATTACATGTTATTTATTTTGTAATAATGAGGGATACTATTTATGAGTAAAAGAAATACACATATAGAAATTGCAAAGTTGTTTAGTTTAATAAGTCAAATAGGATTGATGATTGTAATATCAATATTAGGATGTACTTTCTTAGGAAAATTTTTAGATAGTAAATTAAATACTACTCCAGTTCTTACAATAATATTTTTATTGTTAGGTGTTGGAGGTGCTTTCAGTGGTGTTTATAAAACTCTAATAGTATATACACGAAGGAAGTGATATATTGGACATAAAATTACTCAACCAGGTAAGGTCAGTAACAAAGGGTATAGTGATATTTGATGTAGTTTTAATTGTGCTAATGTTGATAACATCAACATTAAGTAAGCCAGTATTATTAGGACTTATATTTGGCTCTATAATAGCTATGTTAAATTTTAGATTATTAGCGATATCACTGGAAAAATCAGTGACATTTTCCGCTGGAAAGGCACAAGCTTATGCGTCAGCACAATATACCATTAGATTATTTATAATGGCAGTTGTTCTAATTGCTTCAGCTAAGGTACCGCATTTAAATATAATCGGAACAGCATTGGGATTATTGAGTACAAAGTTTGTCATATTATCAAAAAACTTTATAAATAAATTAAAGAGGAAGGAGGCATAAGTATGAGTCAAGCGCATTATTATCTCATAGGAAACTTTAAGATTAGTGAAACAATACTAGTAAGTTGGGGAATAATGGCCTTTTTAGCGATAGCATCTTATTTTTTGACTAGAAACTTAAAAAAAGTTCCAACTAGCAAAATTCAAATATTTTTAGAATTTGCAATAGGTGGTCTTGCTAAAATGGTTACAAATGTTATGGGTAAGAATACAATAAAAAGAATGCCATATATGATACCATACATAGGAAGCTTATTTTTATTTTTCGCATGCTCAAATTTAAGTCCATTACTTGGATTAAGGTCACCAACAACCGACCTAGATACAACTGCTGCATGGGCAATGATTACATTTTTTATGATTTATTTTGCAGGAGTTAAATTTAAGGGGTTGTCATACTTTAAAGAATTGGCTCAGCC
Organism: Clostridioides sp. ES-S-0054-01; assembly: GCA_021561035.1. NCBI lineage: Bacteria > Bacillati > Bacillota > Clostridia > Peptostreptococcales > Peptostreptococcaceae > Clostridioides > Clostridioides sp. ES-S-0054-01. The sequence goes on along the minus strand of CP067346.1, from coordinate 3,721,507 downwards.
ACTTGCCATAATGTTACCAATCAATATTATAGGTGAGCTAGCTAGACCAATATCATTAAGTTTCCGTCCATTTGGGAATATTTTAGGTGGAACAATAATAATGGGTCTGTTTTATCAACTTTTAGGTTTTATATCTAGCTTAATACCTGGATTATCAATACCAATTGGACAGATATTAATACCAGTCCCATTACACTTGTATTTTGACTTATTTGCAGGATTGTTACAAGCATATATATTCATAATGTTAACAATGGTATTTATATCAAGTGCAGGAGAATTAGATTAAGAAATCAGCTTATATTAAGATAAAAAATAATTTAAAAAATTAAAGTTTTAAGGAGGAAATAATTATGGAAACAGCAATAGTAGCGGCAGCATCAGCAATAGGAGCAGGAATAGCAGTTGCAACAGGTATAGGTGCAGGTATAGGTCAAGGTGTAGCAGCAGGTAAAGCTGCAGAAGCAGTAGGAAACCAACCAGAAGCTAAAGGAGATATAACTTCAACTTTATTACTAGGAGTTGCTATAGCAGAGTCTTCAGCAATATACGGTTTGGTTGTATCAATAATACTTCTATTCGTAAATCCATTCTTTAAATACTTAGGAATGTAGATTTAGTCCTTAAATATTTTGAGATAGGTTTATAGGTAAATCATCTCAAACTTATAATCATGAGAAGAGTTTTATCTTCTCGTGATTATAAGTAGTTATGATTTATGGAAAGGAGGATAATTATGGAGAAAGCACTAGTAGGTATAACATGGGAATTTGTGTTCCAGATTGTTAATACCTTTATAATATTTTTACTTCTGAGAAAGCTTTTATTCAAGCCAGTATTAAATATAATTGAATCAAGAGAAAATGATATTAAAAATGATTTGGCAGAAGGCGAAAAAGCAAAAAATGAAGGTTTAGCTCTGAAAAAAGAATATGAGTCAAAAATCAATTTTGCTAAAGATGAAGGTCAAGAAATAATAAAACAAGCAACTATAAGAGCAGAACAGAAATCAGATGATATAGTAAATACTGCAAAGAAAGATGCTCTTGATATAAAAGAAAAAGCAAACAAAGATATAGAACAAGAAAGACAAAAGGTTATAAATGAAATCAAAAATGATATATCTAACATAGCACTACTTGCAGCATCTAAAGTTATTGAAAAAGATTTAGATAAATCTAAACATGAGGAATTGATAGAAAACTTTATAAAAGAGGTAGGGGAAGCTAAATGATAAATGTAATAGCAAATAGATATGCAGAAGCCCTATTTCAATTAGGAGAAGAAGAAAATTCGACTGACGTCTTATTCAAAGAGCTAGAAAAAGTAGTAGATATGATGACTAAAGTTAGTAAAGATTTCTACAAAGTTTTAAAATCACCATTAGTTTCAAAATCAGAAAAGAAAAACTTGGTAGAAATTATTTTTAGTAATGAAGTAAATTCTAACATAAAAAACTTTTTAAAAGTTCTAGTGGATAAGGATAGAATATCATATTTAGAAGATATCGAATTAGCTTATAAAGAATTATTAAATAAGAAAAATAACATAATTGCTGGTGTAGCAATAAGTGCTATTCCAATGAGTGAAACAGATATTAAAGAACTTGAAGTCAAACTTTCAAATAAATACAACAAAAATGTTACTATAGAAAATGTTGTTGACAAGACTATACTAGGGGGAGTCCTAGTTAGAATTGGAAATGAACAGATAGATGGCACTGTAAAAACTCGTCTGGATAAGATGAAAGAAAAGCTATCTGAAGTAATATCTTAAGAATGGCGGTGAACCCATGAACTTAAAACCTGAAGAAATAAGTTCTATAATTAAACAGCAAATAAAAAATTATGAGAATAAAGTTGAGTTGACAGATACAGGTAGTGTTTTAACAGTTGGGGATGGTATAGCGAGTGTATATGGATTAGAAAAAGCTATGTCTGGTGAGTTATTAGAGTTCCCAGGTGAAATATATGGTATGGCACTTAACTTAGAAGAAGAAGTAGTTGGAGCTGTTATACTTGGAGATGACAGTGGAATAAAAGAAGGCGATATAGTTAAGAGAACTGGAAGAATAGTTGAAGTTCCAGTTGGAGAAGCTTTAATAGGTAGAGTTGTAAACGCTCTAGGTCAACCAATAGATGGAAAAGGACCTATAGCATATACAAAAACTAGACCAGTTGAATCTGAAGCACCTGGTATAATAGATAGAAGGTCTGTTTATGAACCATTACAAACAGGAATCAAATCAATAGATTCAATGATACCAATTGGTAGAGGTCAAAGAGAACTAATAATAGGTGACAGACAAACTGGTAAAACATCTATAGTTATTGACACTATATTAAATCAAAAAGGAAAAGATGTTATCTGTATATATGTAGCAATTGGGCAAAAACGTTCTACTATAGCTCAATTAGTTAGCTCTTTAGAAAAAGGTGGAGCTTTAGATTATACAATAGTAGTTTCAGCAACAGCATCTGAATCAGCACCACTTCAATATATAGCACCATATGCTGGTGCAGCTATGGGTGAAGAATTTATGTACAATGGAAAACATGTACTTATAGTGTATGATGATTTAAGCAAACAAGCCGTTGCATATAGAGAAATGTCATTGTTACTTAGAAGACCACCAGGACGTGAGGCATATCCTGGAGATGTATTCTATTTACATTCAAGATTACTTGAGAGAGCAGCTAAGTTATCTGATGAATTGGGTGGAGGTTCAATGACTGCTTTACCTATAATAGAAACTCAAGCTGGTGACGTTTCAGCGTATATACCAACCAATGTTATATCTATAACAGATGGTCAAATATACTTACAACCAGAGTTATTCTATTCAGGTGTAAGACCAGCAGTTGACCCTGGTATATCAGTATCAAGGGTTGGTGGTTCTGCGCAAATTAAAGCAATGAAAAAAGTTGCAGGTACATTAAAACTTGCATATTCACAATATAGAGAACTTGCAGCATTCTCACAATTTGGTTCTGACTTAGATGAAGATACTAAAAAGAGGCTTGCTCAAGGTGAAAGAATTGTTGAGATATTAAAACAAGGTGAGCATCAACCAATAAAAGTTGAAAATCAAGTTATGATAATATATGCTGTTATAAATAATCATCTAGAGGACATTCCAATAGATAATATAGCTAGATTTGAATCAGAATTGTATGCATTTGTAGATAATAATTATCCAGAAATATCAAGAAAAATATTAAGTGGAGAGGACTTCACTCATGATTTAACAGATGCAATAAATGAATTTAAAGAAAAGTTTGTTGTTGAAGTATAATCCTTTTTAAAAAAGGAGGTAAATTAATTGGCAGGAGCTGGAATTAAAGCAATCAAAACACGTATGGGAACTGTTGAAAGTACAAAGCAAATAACTAAAGCGATGGAGCTAGTTGCATCTTCTAAGCTTAGAAAAGCAAAAGAAAAAGCTGAAGATTCAAGAGAATATTTTAATACTTTATACGATACAGTAAAAGATATTGCCCAAACAACACGTGGAGTTAGAAATGAATTTTTGAAAGAAAGAGAAGTAAAAAATAAGTGCTATATAGTAGTAGCTGGAGATAGAGGGCTTGCAGGTGGATACAATTCTAATATATTAAAGGAATCTGTATCTCATATGGAAGGTAAAAAGGAAACAGTTATTACTGTTGGAAAGAAAGCTCATGAATTCTTTACTAAAAGAAACTACAATATAGTAAAAGATATAAATAGTGTTGAAGCTTGTGGATACGAAGATGCGATAGAAATTTCACAAACTGTTATTGACTTGTATAAAAAAGGTGAAATAGATGAGGTTTATATTGCTTATACAAAATTTAAATCAGCTTTATCACAGGAAGTTAAAATTTTAAAATTGCTTCCATTAGTTTTTGAAAAAGATACGGATGAACAAGGAAATGTAATAAAAGAAGAAAAACAAAATAAATCAAAAGTACAATATATACCATCAGCAGAAGCAGTTTTAAGTTATATTGTACCTCAATTCATATCAGGTACAGTATATGGTGGAATTTTGGAATCTTTTGCATCAGAGCAAGGTGCTAGAAGAACTGCTATGGAATCAGCCACAGACAATGCGAATGAAATGCTATCTAATTTAGAGTTAAGTTATAACAGAGCAAGACAGTCAGCTGTAACTCAAGAGATAACAGAGATAGTTGGTGGAGTTGAAGCTCTAAAATAGGGAGGTTAGGAAATGGCAAATGTAGGTAAAGTAGTACAGATTGTAGGAGCTGTACTAGATGTTAAGTTTGATAGTGAACAAAGCCTACCTAACTTATTAAATGCGTTAGTAATAAAGTTAGGAGATAAAGAAATAGTTGCAGAAGTTGCTCAACATATAGGTGATGATACTGTAAGATGTATAGCTATGAGTGCAACAGATGGACTTGTAAGAGGTATGGAAGTTGTAGATACAGGAGGACCAATAAGTGTTCCTGTTGGAGATGAGACTTTAGGTAGAATATTCAATGTTCTTGGAAAACCAGTTGATGGAAAACCAGCTCCAAAATCTGCACCTAAATTACCTATACATAGACCAGCACCAGCATATGATGAACTAGAAACTACAGCTGAAATACTAGAAACTGGTATTAAGGTAGTTGACTTACTAGCACCATATCTAAAAGGTGGAAAAATAGGTCTATTTGGAGGAGCAGGAGTAGGAAAAACAGTTCTAATACAAGAACTTATAAACAATATTGCTAAGCAACATGGTGGTATTTCTGTATTCTCAGGAGTAGGAGAAAGAACAAGAGAGGGTAATGACCTTTATGGAGAGATGAGTGAATCTGGAGTTATAAACAAAACTGCTCTAGTATTTGGTCAGATGAACGAGCCACCTGGAGCGAGAATGAGAGTTGCTTTAACTGGACTTACAATGGCAGAGCATTTTAGAGATGAGCAAGGACAAGACGTTTTGCTTTTCGTTGATAATATATTCCGTTTCACACAAGCTGGTTCAGAAGTTTCAGCACTTCTAGGACGTATGCCATCAGCTGTTGGTTATCAACCAACATTAGCTACTGAAATGGGTGCACTTCAAGAGAGAATAACATCAACTAAGAAAGGTTCAATAACATCTGTTCAAGCGGTATATGTACCAGCAGATGACTTAACTGACCCAGCACCAGCTACAACATTCTCTCACTTAGATGCAAAAACAGTTTTATCAAGACAAATATCATCATTGGGTATATATCCGGCAGTTGACCCTCTTGAATCTACATCAAGAATTCTTGACCCTAGTATAGTAGGAAAAGAACATTATGAAGTAGCCAGAGGTGTACAGTCGATACTTCAAAGATATAAAGAACTTCAAGATATAATTGCTATACTTGGTATGGATGAACTATCTGATGAAGATAAGTTAATAGTTGCACGTGCTAGAAAAATACAAAGATTCTTATCTCAATCATTTACAGTTGCTGAGCAATTTACAGGAAATCCAGGTCAATATGTTCCTGTTAAAGAGACTGTAAGAGGATTTAAAGAAATTCTTGAAGGTAAACATGATGACTTACCAGAGTCAGCATTCTTATTTGTAGGAACAATAGAAGACGCTGTTAAAAAAGCGAAGGGAAGTATGTAATCATGGCCAGTGAATTTTCATTGAAAGTTGTAACTCCAAATAATACTTTTTATGATGGAGACGTTGAAATGATAGTAGTTAGAACTACAAAAGGAGACAAAGGGGTATTGAAAGGTCATATACCATTTGTTTCAGGTATACCTGTAGGAACTTTAAAGATAAAAAAAGATGGAAGCTTTAAAGAGGCGAAAATAGCAGAAGGATTCGTTAATGTGGCTCAAGATAAAACTGTCATATTGACAGAATCTGCTGAGTGGATTTAGTAATTTAATTTAGAATGTAAAAAGTCATTTTGACCAAAAATATTTTGGATAAAATGACTTTTTTGCATTTTGATGTTAATAAAATAACGATTAAATTGTAAAGTTTTAGTGATAATAAATTCACAAAATGTTTAAATTTACTGCAAAATGATGTTGTAATTAATAAGATAAAGAAGATTTGGACAGCTTTTATGTACGTAAAGACATCTTCATATAAGAAATACACATAAAATTTTTATAAAATTTAAAAAATTTGCTTAGTTGTGTAGTATAATAAATAATATAATAGATTTGTATATAATATTCATTACAAATAATTTTAAAAGTTACAGTTTTATTATAATGATTATTAAATTAAGATAAGTAACATAAACTAAATAATAATATGTATTATCGATAGTAAATTTATAAATTCATTATTAATTATTGAAAGAAGTATTATAAATTTTCTGGAGGAACAATGAATATATTTGAAATTGGTGTAGACATAATTGAAATTGACAGAGTAAGAAAAGCCTTAGAGAAAAATAATAGGTTTTTGGAGAAGATATTTACAGATAGAGAAATAGAGTATTTTAACTCTAAGAATTTTAAAGCAGAAAGTATAGCAGGTAATTTCGCAGCTAAGGAAGCTATAAGTAAATCTATGGGTACAGGGATTAGAGTGTTTAACTTTAAAGATATAGAAGTTCTCAGAAATGAAATGGGAAAACCAATAGTAAAAACTTATAATAATCTAGCAAAAATGTGCATAGATTATAATGTTTTAGAAATAAAAGTTTCAATATCACATTCAAAAGATTATGCTATAGCAAATGCGATAACCATAATTAAGGACTAAGGAGTGATTACATTATGATGGATAAAACAGCAAAAGAAATAATGACAACAGATGTAATAGTAGCAAAACAAGATGATAGTATAGCAGATGTAGCCAATATGCTAATTGCAGAAAAAATAGGAGGTCTGCCAGTTGTAGATTCAGAGGATAGAGTTGTTGGAATAATTTCTGAAACAGATATTCTTAAAAAAGAAAAATATATAGAAGCACCTCTCTATATAAATCTATTACAAGGATTGATTTTCTTAGATGATTTAAAAAAAGTAGAAAAAGATATAAAGCAAGTAGCTGCATATAAGGTTGGAGAACTTATGTCTAAAGATATAATAAAGGTTCATGAAGATGATAAGTTTGATGATGTAGCTAATATAATGATTAAAAAATCAATAAATAGAGTTCCTGTAGTAGATGATGACAATAAACTTAAAGGTATAATTTGTAGATATGATATAATAAAAGCTTTATACAATGAATAAACTGAAATAGGAGGTGTGATGTGAGAAAAAAGTGGACCATAGTATGTATTATGTTCTTGGCACTGGTTATAATTGTAATAGGATGCCAAAAACGACAGTCCACAAAAGAAGAAGTATACAAAGATTTTCAAAAGCAGATTTCTGATATGAATTCTTACAGTTGTAAAGCTGAAGTAGAAGTAGTTGGAAATAGAAGCCCGCACAATTATGTTTTAATTCATACGTATAAAAAAACCGATAACTATAAATTAGAAGTAATTTCCCCAAAACATTTAAAAGGGAAAAGTATAGAATATCAAGGTGATAAAATATTAGTTAAAAATCCAAATATTAGTGATATAGTGGAGTTACCTAATACAGGAAAAAATAATCAATATCTTTTTATAGGAGACTTTATAAAAAACTATCTTCAAAACGAAGAGATGAAAGTAAAGTTATCCAAAGGACATTTGGTTTTAGAGACTTTTATTCCTGGGGATAATAAATATTTTAACAAGCAAGTATTATATGTAAATGCTGACACAAAAAGTCCTGAAAAAATGGAAGTGTTGGATAAAGAGGGAGTGCCAAGATTTACAGTAAAATACAAAGATTTTGAATACAGAAACTAAGGGGGACTAAAGACATGCAAAAAATAACAGTGCCTACATGGGCAGAGATAAATCTAGATAACTTAAGATTTAACTTAAATAATATTAAAAATTTATTAGAAGAAGATATTAAGGTTTGTGGAGTAATAAAAGCTGATGCATATGGGCATGGTGCAGTAGAAGTTGCAAAATTATTAGAAAAAGAAAAGGTAGATTATTTAGCAGTAGCAAGAACTGCTGAAGGAATTGAACTTAGACAAAATGGCATAACACTTCCTATTTTGAACTTGGGATATACTCCAGACGAAGCTTTCGAAGATTCTATAAAAAATAAAATAACTATGACAGTTTATTCTTTAGAAACAGCACAAAAGATAAACGAAATTGCAAAATCTTTAGAAGAAAAAGCCTGTGTTCATGTTAAAATAGACTCGGGGATGACTAGAATAGGTTTTCAACCTAATGAGGAGTCAGTACAGGAAATAATAAAATTAAATAAATTAGAATATATAGATTTAGAAGGTATGTTTACTCATTTTGCTACAGCTGATGAAGTAAGTAAAGAGTACACTTATAAACAAGCTAGTAATTATAAATTTATGTCTGATAAATTGGATGAGGCTGGTGTAAAAATAGCTATAAAACATGTATCAAACAGTGCAGCTATTATAGATTGCCCTGATTTAAGATTAAATATGGTAAGAGCAGGAATAATATTATATGGTCATTATCCATCTGATGATGTGTTTAAAGATAGGTTAGAATTAAGAACAGCCATGAAATTAAAATCAAAAATCGGACATATAAAACAAGTTGAACCAGGTGTAGGAATAAGTTATGGACTAAAATACACAACTACTGGTAAAGAAACAATAGTTACAGTTCCAATAGGATACGCAGATGGATTTACTAGAATTCAAAAAAATCCAAAGGTTCTTATTAAAGGAGAAGTGTTTGATGTAGTTGGTAGAATATGCATGGATCAAATAATGGTTAGAATTGACAAAGATATAGACATAAAAGTTGGAGATGAGGTTATACTATTTGGAGAAGGCGAAGTTACAGCTGAGCGTATAGCTAAAGACTTAGGAACTATAAACTATGAAGTGTTATGTATGATATCAAGAAGAGTTGACCGTGTTTATATGGAAAATAATGAGCTTGTACAAATAAACAGTTATTTGCTAAAATAAAACCATGATATTATAATCTGGGAGGCGATTTTGTGTACGATAAGAGTAAAGAAAAAATAGAAGTTACTTTACCAGACTCTCTGATTTCTGAAGTTGATAGTATAGTTCAGATGGAGAACAGTAACAGAGAAGATTTTGCAAAAGCTGCTTTTCAGTTCTATATAACTCAGAAAAAGAGAATTCATATTAAAGAATCTATGAAAACGGGTTATAGAGAAATGGGTCAAATTAATCTGTCACTAGCTGAGTTAGGTATGACAGTTGAAGAAGTATCTTCTGATGATAAAAATGAAGGGAAGATTGCCCAAGGTGAGTACTAATTGTGAAATAAAGCGTGGTGATTTATATTACGCTGATTTAAGTCCAGTTGTTGGTTCAGAGCAGGGAGGCGTTAGACCTGTTCTGATAATACAAAATGATGTAGGTAATAAATATAGTCCTACAGTTATAGTATCAGCTATAACATCTCAGATTAATAAAGCCAAATTACCTACTCATGTAGAGATAAGTTCCAATGAATATGGGCTTAATAAAGACTCAGTAATTCTTTTAGAACAAATTAGAACCATTGATAAAAAGAGACTGAGGGAAAAAATTGGTTGTCTAGATGAAAATATGATGATAAAAGTAGATGATGGACTTCAAATAAGTTTAGGATTGTTTACTTTCTAAAGAGGGATTTGTCTTTTATTAGACAATCCCTTTTTCTTTTAAATATCTCTTAGGGTTTAATTTTAGTGTACTATATTAATAAAATTAAAAATAACGCAAAAAAATAGCATAAAAGTGATATAATAATATGGAATTGATATAAAATTACGAACTCAAGGGAGGTTAATTGCATGAGAGACCATAAAGGATTAAATGAGATTGCGCGTATCATAAGAAGAGATATAGTCTCAATGATACATAGAGCCAAATCTGGACATCCAGGAGGGTCATTATCAGTAGTTGAAATACTTACTGCATTATACTTTGATGAAATGAATGTGGATTCTTCAAATTCTAAAATGGAAGATAGAGATAGATTTGTATTATCAAAAGGGCATGCTGCACCAGCATTGTATGCTACATTGGCTGAAAAAGGCTATTTTGATAAGGAAGAACTAAATGGTCTAAGGAAAATCGGTAGGATGTTACAAGGTCATCCAGATATGAAAGGCACGCCAGGTGTAGAGATATCAACAGGTTCTTTAGGTCAAGGTTTTTCAGTTGCGTGTGGTATGGCTATGGCATCAAAGCTGGATAATGCTCCATGGAATGTATATACTTTACTTGGTGATGGTGAAGTTCAAGAAGGAATTGTTTGGGAAGCTGCTATGAGTGCTGCACATTATAAGCTTGATAATTTAATTGCTTTTTTAGATAATAATGGACTTCAAATAGATGGAGATATAGAAAGTGTAATGAATTTAGGTTCAATAGTTGATAAATTTAAAGCTTTTGGTTGGAATGTAATTGAAATAGATGGACATGATTTTGACCAAATATTTGCTGCTCTTGATATAGCTAAATCAACAGTTAAAAAACCTACAATGATAGTTGCAAAGACTATAAAAGGTAAAGGAATATCTTTTATGGAAAATCAAGCAGGATGGCATGGGACAGCTCCAAGTGATGAGGAATTAGAAAGAGCCTTGCTTGAACTAGGAGGTGCTGATAATGAGTAAAATGGCTACGAGAGAAGCATATGGTAAAGCGTTAGTAAAACTAGGTCAAATAAATGACAATGTTGTGGTGTTAGATGCAGACTTATCAAAATCTACAAAAACACATGATTTTTACAAATCATTTCCAGATAGATTTTTTAATATGGGTATAGCTGAACAAAATTTAATAGGTGCAGCCTGTGGATTATCAACTGCTGGTAAAATACCTTTTGCAAGTACTTTTGCTATGTTTGCTACAGGAAGAGCCTTTGAGGTTATAAGAAATTCAGTTTGTTATCCAAAACTAAATGTAAAAATCTGTGCTACTCATGCAGGTCTTACTGTTGGAGAAGACGGAGCATCTCATGAAAGTGTAGAGGATATCGCTATAATGAGAGCTATACCAAATATGACAGTTCTTGTTCCAGCTGATGGAGTTGAAACAGAAAAAATGATTTTTGAAGTAGCTAAGTATAATGGACCTGTTTATGTTAGACTAGGAAGAAGTTCAGTGCCAGTTTTATTTGATGAAAACTATAAGTTTGAAATAGGGAAAGGTACAGTTTTAAGAGATGGAAATGATGTATCAATTATAGCTTGTGGAATTATGGTAAATGAGGCTCTATTGGCACAAGAAAAGTTGCAAGAAGAAGGTGTAAGTGTTAAAGTTATAAATATGTCTACCATAAAACCTATAGATAAAGATTTAATATTAAAAGTAGCAAGAGAAACGCATGCTATTGTAACTGTAGAAGAACATAGCATAATTGGAGGATTAGGTTCTGCTGTAAGTGAGATAGTAGGAGAGTTTCATCCAACTATTGTAAAAAAAGTTGGAATTAAAGATTCGTTTGGAGAATCTGGTACTCCAAATGAATTGTTAAAAAAATATGAATTGACTTGTGATGACATAGTAAAGGCTGCTAAAGAAGCTATTATTGCCAAAGGAATGTAAGATATATAAATTATTTATGTTTGTTAATAATATAATATATTTAAAGGAGAGGTGTAAATTGCTATATTAATTTATACCTCTCTTTTTTATACATTATATCAATATATCAAAAATATAACAAAATATTCAAATTTTTACAAAAATAGAGGAAATATTCAAATATATATTGACTATTCAGAAAAATATGACTAATATATAATTTATAGAGAAATTAATTTTATATATAACGACTACTGAGACAAAAAAGAATTTAAAAAAATTTATGGAGGGAGGTCTAGGTATAAAAAATATATTATAAGTTTTAAGTTATTATACTAAAAAGCTATAAAACAGTTATCATGTATTTTATGTTAAAGGAAATTATAGGTAGTTTATAGAATTGTTTAAGCAGATGAAAAAATTTCATGTGGGAGGTAACTGAGATATGTCAGAAAAAGTAAATGTTAAAACAGTCATCAGTTTCGCAGGTGCGTATGTAGCAACAGTAATCGGTTCTGGATTTGCAACAGGACAGGAAATAATGCAATTCTTCTCTTTTTATGGTTTTGCAGGTATTATTGGTGGGATAATTTCAATGGTGTTATTCTCATGGATGGGCGCTTCAGTTATGTCAAAAGGTAAAGAACTTAAACTTAAAGAGCCTATCAAAATTTATCGTGTTTATTGCGGTAAGTATTTAGGAATATTCTTTGAGTGGTTTGGACCTTTATTCTTATTTGGTGTTTTTGTAGTAATGATTTCAGGAGCAGGAGCAACTTTAACTGAATATTATGGATTAAATCCATTTGTAGGTAGAGTTGGTATGGCAATAGTAGCATTATTAACTGTTTCACTAGGTCTTGATAAATTATCAAAGATACTAGGTGGAATAGGTCCTATAATAATAATCTTTACACTTTTAGTTGGTGGTATAAGTTTAGCTAATAATATAGGTAATATAGGAGAGGCTGCACAGGTTCTTAGTACTGTAAAGGTAGCTAAACCAGTTCCAAATGCTTACCTATCTGGTGTAATATATACTACTTATAATACAATTGTTGTTATGGCGTTTTTAACTGGGTTAGGAGCAAGTGCTGCTAATAAAAAAGAAGCTATTTGTGGTGGTATATTAGGTGGGGTAGCACTTATGGCAGCGGCTATAATGATGCACTTAGCTATTCTTTCTGATATAGGCAACTTATATTCAAAAGCAATACCTTCATTATTCTTAGCTGATAAGATTTCTCCAATAGTTGGAATTTTATTCTCAATAGTTCTTATATTAGGTATATATACAACAGCTGTACCTTTATTATGGTCAGTAACTAATAGATTTGTAGAAGATAATCATCCTAAATTTAAGTTAATAACTTTAATAACAGCTATATTAGGTCTTATAGGTGGATTCCTACCATTTGATAAGCTGGTTGGTATTTTATATCCATATACTGGATATATGGGCGTAATAATACTGGTTTGTGTTCTTTATAGACAGATTACAAAAACATCTGGATATCGAGAAGGAATTAGTGGCAGATAAATATTTTAGTATTGTAAACCAAAGAGTTATGTGAAAACAGTTTCGTTGTTTTCATATAACTCTTTTTATTTTGTAGCCTATTACCAAATAGGGAAAACATGTTTTTTAATTGCATTACATATATTTGTAATTATGTATAAATATATCCTAATCAATAATTTAGAGTCTAAGATAAGGTTATAAATCATATATTTAGAATATATGAGAGGAGTGATAAGATTGAATGTAAAGTTTAATATTAAAGGTATAATTTATGGAGTTATAGCTCTTGTATTTGTTATAGGTGGATTTATATTCATACCAAGTATGTTTGTAGAGAAATCTAAACCCATAGATTATACAGTATTACAAAGAAATTCAATACCAGAAAAGATACTTGATGTGATGGATAAGTATACAAATGAAGAAAGAGCATTAGCAGCTAAAATTGATAACAAAATATATATTATAGTGACTAGAGGAAATAATAAATACGGTATAGAAATGGACAAAATAGAAAGTGTGATTGAAGAAGGAAAGGATGTTTTGAGAGTCAAGATAAAGTATAAAGATAGAGAGAATTCTTTTCCATACATAGTTGTTGAAACAAATATGAGCGAGCTTCCAGATAGAATAGAATTAAATGCGACGAAATAAGAAGATATTTTATAATTAAATAACTGCGTATTGTACAATAAAGTCATGGTTTTTATTAATGTAAGTAAATTATGTATGGTTCTTATTGTTGTAAAAGCCATGACTTAAAATGCTTATTGAGTAAAATGTTAAAAGTAAAATTTATTACTATATTAGAGTATTTGATGTTCTAATTACTTGGAGTGATAATTCTAGTTTCAGTAACTATATAGTCTAATTGGGCATCATGAGTTTCTTTTGGAATAGAATCGAATATCTGGAAATCAAATGCTATTCCTATAGTTATGGCATCTTTTCTTAAGTTTTCTAAAAATCTATCATAAAATCCTCCACCATATCCTAGTCTATAGCAATGTATATCATATGCTACAGCTGGTACAATTACAACATCCAAGGTCTTAATATCAATTGTAGGTGATTTTTCGTTAGGTTCTCTTATTCCATATGTTCCAATCCTAAATCCATCTTTTAAATCTGTTATTTGAGTAGGGATTAATGTATGAGTTTCTTTTATTGTGATAGGGCTTGAGACTATTTTCTTTAGGGACAAAAGTTTTTTGATTAAATTATCTGTTTGAACTTCATTGTTAAAATCTAAATAAAGCATTACATTAGTTGCATTTCTTATATCTTCCATTTGAAGTAATTTTTCTGTTATTAAATTTGAATTACTAAGTACAAAGTGCGCACTTTTATTTTTTCTGGATTCAATAACTTTTTTCCTAAATTCTTTTTTCATAAAATATTCCTCCTCTAATGTGTTATAATGTGTACATCAATTATATTTAATATAAATTTTAGTATAGTTTATTACAATAAAGCAATATATTTGGGTAAATGTAATAAAAATAACAGCTAGTCATATAATAATAATAGTTTATGTAAAAGGAGATGTATCTTGTGATTTCAAAGAAGAAGGCTATTTTTTTAGGGGTGATTTTAGTAATTATAACAGCTATGGTTACGTCATCATTTCAGTTAACATTGGGTAATAAGGTTGTAATATCGAAAGAACTCTATGAAGACTATAAAAAATATGATAAGTTGTTAGGATTAGAATCTATTATAAAACAAGATTTTTATAAAAAAGTATCTGATAATGATTTGGTAGATGGAGCATCAAAAGGTTTGTTCTTAGGAACAAATGATAAATATTCTGGTTATTATACTAAAGATGAAATGGAGAATTTAATAAATGATAGTGAAGGCTCTTATGTTGGTGTAGGTATGTATATAGGAGCATCAAAAGATGGCGGACTAGTGGTAGTTCCTATGAAAGATTCTCCAGCAGAAAAAGCAGGTGTAAAAGCAGGTGATAAGCTAGTAAAAGTAAATGGAAAATCTGTGTCATATAAAAATTCAGACGAAGCTGTGAGTATGATGAAGGGTAAAAAGGGGAAAACAGTTGAGCTGACAGTATTAAGAGAAGACAAACAACTAAGCTTTAAAGTAAAAACAGAACAGATAGTCGAGAAAAGTATAGAAAGTAAAGTAATTGATAATGACTTAGGATATATAGAAATTACCCAATTTATATCAAGTACATATACTGACTTTGACAAAGCTTTAAAAGAATTAAAAGCAAAGGATATTAAGGGATTAGTAATTGACCTTAGAAATAATCCTGGTGGAATGCTAGATATATGTAAAGAAGTTGCTGATGAGCTAATTGGTGAAGGAACTATAGTATATACAAAAGACAACAAAGGAAACACCGAGTACTTGAAATCTGATAAAGAAAAATTGGGACTTCCAATAGTGGTCTTGACTAATGGAGAAAGCGCCTCTGCTGCTGAAATACTAACAGCTGCAATCGTTGATAATAAAGAAGGTATTTCTGTAGGTACTACAACTTTTGGTAAAGGATTGGTACAATCAGTTGTAAGATTGAAAGATGGAACAGGATACAAACTAACTACTGCACAATACTTTACACCTAATGGAGATTATATCAATGAAAAAGGAATAAAGCCTACAATTGAAGAGAAAGATGAAAATAAACAGCTGGATGTAGCAACTAAATGGCTTAGAGAACAGATTGCTAAATAGGATTTGATTTTTATAAACTTATGGTATAAAATGAAGAGGATTATAAAAGAGGCTGTCTCAAAATAGAGATAAGCCTCTTTCTAATTGCTGAAATGATGAAAATATATTGATTTCATACAAAAAAGAGTGCCTCATGAACTAAAAAGTTCATTTTGGAACACCCATTATATTTTTATATAGAACTTATTTATTAGCAGCATACTTACATATACCATTTATATAAGTTTTATGTATATTAAAGTCATTATCTATTACTATAAAATCTGCATCCATACCTTGGTATATAGAGCCACAGACATTATCAATATTACAACTTAAAGCAGGTATATATGTAGCCATTTTTATTGCATCTTCTAAAGTTGATATATTCCAATCAACTATATTTCTTACAGCATTATCCATTGTTAATACACTTCCGGCTAAACTTCCACTATTTAATCTTGCAACACCATTTTTTACATTGACATCAAACTTGCCAAGAGTATATTGACCATCATCCATAGCACCAGCTCTCATACAATCTGTAATCAAAGCAATATTGTTTCTAGACTTAATATCCATTATTATTTTAGCAGCTATGGGGCTTACGTGATGTCCATCACATATTAGTTCAGCATAAGTGTTTTTTAGTGCCATAGCTGCTCCAACCATTCCAGGTTCTCTGTGATTTAGAGGACTCATTCCATTATACATGTGTACAAACACTTTAGCTCCAGAATTAACAATTTGCTTAACCTGTTCAAATGTAGCTGAACTATGACCAAGTGCTACTGATATATTATTTTTAGTAGCGTATTTTGTGAATTCTATTGAACTTTTACGCTCTGGGGCAATTGCTATTTTTCTTATTAAATTTTTTGATTTTTTTTGCCATGATTTTAAAATATCTATGCTAGGGTCTTTAAAATATTTTTCGTTTTGAGCACCTTTATATTTTTCTGTAAAAAAGGGTCCTTCTAAATAAATTCCTTGTATTTTTGCTCCTTCGACTTTATCATAGTTATTACTTATATTTTCTATAGAATCACTTAGTGTATCTATAGAATCAGTTAAAGTTGTGGGTAAGAAAGAAGTCACTCCATATTTTAATAACCCTTTTGAAATTGTGTTTATTGCTTCAAATGTATTATCCATGATGTCTGCACCTAAAAGACCATGGATGTGAGTATCAACTAAGCCAGGAGCAATATACTTACCTGAAAAGTCTATAACACTATCAGTAATATCTGGTGTTTCTTGTTGAAATTCACCAAATTTGCCATCAATTATGCTAAGGTAACCTTTTTCCTTGATTCCACACTTCATAAAAAATTTATCTGCATAAATAAAATTTTTCAAAACTACCTCCTTATAATTTATACTATCATTTGTAGTCTTGACGTTTATAAAATATCAAGTTTTCTGGAAATCTATTTAAAATTTGCTATCTTACATGCCTTACCTTATATACAAATTTATCGCTTCTAGCAACACTCAAAGTAAATTCAATAACTATATTATCATCATTATATGTTGTACGAAGTAATTTTAGGCAAGGTGAATCACCTGGTACTTCTAATAGCTTTGATTCCTTATCGGATATTATTCCTGCTGAAAATTCCTCATCAGCCACCTTAATAATCTCTCCATAATCTTCTCTAAATATCTCATATAGAGGTTTTTGTTCTATTTTTTCTTGTGTCAGTCCTGTAAATTCTTTCATAGGAAGATATGTTCTTTCAAGCATCATAGGAAGATTATCAGCAAGTCTTAGACGCATTATTTTTATTATTTTTTCACCAGGAGCTATACCTAATTTCTCAGAAAAATATTTTGTACTTTCTACTACTTCAAATGATAATACTTTTGTACTTGGTTTTTTTCCTTGTGTTCTCATATAATCTGTAAAGCTATAACTGTCCATTAAGTTTTGGGAATTTTGACTGAGTGCAGCGACAAAAGTTCCTTTTCCATGTCTTTTGTATATATATCCCATATGTTCTAATTCAGCCATAGCTAATCTAACTGTAGTTCTACTTACTCCATATTCATCACAAATTTTTCTTTCGGAAAGCATTCTATCATTTGGTTCCATCTCATTTTCAATTTTAGTCCTTAGTATTTCGACAAGTTGGTCATATATTGGTCTTTTATCATTTCTTTTTATCATAAAAATTATAGTCCTTTCTAAGTGGTTATAACCACAATTTGATTATAAAATATACAATTATTTCTGTCAATGAGTAAAGTTTAATCAAAATCAAATAAGTAATACTATTAATTTATTTCAAAATTATGATGCATTGACAAAAAGAGTGAAATAATTTATATTCAAATTGGTAATAACCACTTAAGATGTATTATAGACGAGGCTTTTATATTTTTACATATTAATTTATTATTTATAAAAATAAAAAATTAATAATGAGGAGAATCTAGTATGATTACAATAATAACATTCAACCCATCCATAGATAGAATGTATAGAGTAAATAGTATAAATATAGGTGAGGTGCAAAGGGTAGTAAGGACAAATGCAACTGCTGGAGGCAAAGGATTAAATGTAGCCAAAGTATGTAAAATTTTAAAAGAAAGTCCTTTAGCTATGGGATTTTTAGGGGGTTTCAATGGAAAATTCATACAAAATGAACTTAAAAAATTAGATATACAAAATAAATTTACAGATATAAAGCAGGAAACTAGAAATTGTCTAAATATAATCGAAGACAATAAAATGAGTACAGAATTTTTAGAAAAGGGACCGAGGGTGGAAAAAAGCGATTTAGAGAGGTTTGAAAATGACATAGATGAAGTAATAAAAAATACTAAAATATTAGTGGCATCTGGTAGTTATTGTGAAAATATGCCAACAGACTATTATAAAAAGTTAGGTAATTTATGTAGAGAAAATAATATAAAATTTATATTAGATACATCAGGAGATGCTTTAAAAGTAGCTTTAAAGTCGCAACCATATTTAATAAAGCCAAATATAGATGAAATAAGAAGTTTATTAGGGATTAATATAGAGTCAAGGGAGGAAATTATATTATCAGGAAAAAAACTTCTTGAAATGGGGGCAGAAAATGTATGTATATCTTTAGGAAAGGATGGAATGGTTTATTTAAGTAGAGATAGTGTATATGATGTGAAAGTACCACATGTAAAATGTGTAAATACTGTAGGTAGTGGAGATAGCACTATAGCTGGATTTAGTGTAGGTATTTTAAGGGGTTATAAAATAGAAAATTTACTTAAATTTGCAAATGCTTGTGGCATAAGCAATGCCCTAAATATGGAAACTGGATTTGTATGTTTAGAAGAAGTTGAGAAGTATCAGAATTTAGTTGAAGTAACGAAGTTAAGTTGAATAGATTTAATGTGAATATAATAAGTTTAATGTGAATGTAATATAATTTGATATATAAAAAGCAGAGTCTTATATAAAAATGGGGATGTCTCAAAATAGAGAGTAAGTATCTTTTTCATTGTTGAAATGCTGAAAATATATTTGATTTCATACAAAAAAGAGTGTCTCATGAACTAAAAAGTTAATTTTGAGACCCCCACATTTTTATAATAAATATCTATTTTACTGAACCTATAATTTTCTCTAGTAATCTTTGAGCTTTAACACACTCTTCTCCACTAATTGCTGGTTTTATATTATTTTCTAGGCAATCAATGAAATGATTTGTTATATCCTCGAAGCCTTTTTGTTTTAATATATTTACCCATGCACCACTTTGTTTTGAAGTTAGATTTCCATTCTCCTCTATTTCCAGTATATTAAGGTTCTTAACTCTTTGAATCTTACCTTTTGAAAGAATTTCAACTTGTTCTAATTTTGTTCCAGAATTTCTATGCATAGAGGTATTTATGGAAAAGTTTTTACCTTTAAGCTTATGACTTACAAATATTAGATTCTTATTGTCTGTTAAAAATAAATCCTCTCCAGCAATTTTGACATCACTATCTGCTAACCATAAAGCAGTATCAATAACATGTATATAGTCATCTATAAGTGTACTGTCAAATCCAACATTTCTTAGAGAATTTAATCCATGTTTACATATATTGATAGATACAATTTCTGTGGCATTCCTTTTAATTTCTTTGTACATAGGACAGAATCTACGGTTAAATCCAACCATTAAATTTAGGTTTTTTTTCATACTTAATTCGATAAGCTCTTCTCCTTGCTCTACTGTTGAAGCAAGCGGTTTATCTACATATATGTGAATACCTAAACTTAATAATATCTTTATAATTTCGTAGTGTGTTTCTGTAGAGCTATGTAGAAAAATACAATCACACTTTTTAGCTAAAGATTCAATAGAATCAAATGGTGTGAGTCTATAATCACTACAGATTTTTTCTCTTTTGGCTTTATTTGGAGTAAAAGCTCCTACAAATTCAAATTTCTCAGATTTTGTTAAGACAGGTAAATATGCCTTTTGAGCTATAGAGCCAAGACCTATCATACCTATTTTTATATTTTTCATAATAGTTTCTCCCAGTATTTTTTATATTTATAGAACTGATTATAATTCAGACAGATAAATTTGTAAACTTTGTGTCAAAAAAATAAATACGAAGTTTATACAGGTAAATCAATGGTGAAATAAAGATAATTGATAAAGTAATTTTAAAAAATACCTATAAAATTGATTGATATAAATATTTTATGTATTGACAAAAAATTCAAATTAATTTATATTTGGATTAGTGGTAATTACCACTTTGGTTTAAATAAATTTTTATCATAAAATAAAAATGCCAAAACGTCTATAATATAATTCTATTAAATTTTTTAAAATAAACTAAAAATAACCTATAACAGTAATCAAAATCTATAGAGTATATTTAAAAATTAGTTTTAGTAGTAATAAAAAGTCTTATTAAAAAAATATAAAAAAGCATATTTTTTTACACTAAAAAGTGGTTATAACCTCATTACCAAAATTAAATGTTATAAGTATGAAAGGGGAATGAAAATGTTTAAACTAGAAGAACAAAAACTAAAAGATTTAGGTGCAATAATAACGACTAACGAAATAAAACAACAACCTGAATTATGGTTAGAAACTTATGAAATATATAAATCCAATAAGGAAAAATTGAACCAATTTATAGATACAATAAGTAATAATCACGGTCAGTTTAGAGTTATATTTACAGGTGCTGGAACTTCAGCTTATATAGGAAACTCAATACTTCCTTATCTTAAAAATAAAAATGACATAAGAAAATACATATTTGAAACAATACCTACTACAGATATAGTTTCTAATCCATATGATTACTTAAAAAAAGATGTACCAACGTTATTAGTTTCGTTTGCAAGAAGTGGAAATAGCCCTGAAAGTTTAGCTGCCCTAAATTTAGGAAATCAGATTGTAGATAATTTTTATCATTTAGCTATAACTTGTAATCCAGAAGGAGAACTGGCTAAAATGACTAAAAATGATGAAAATAATTACTTGTTATTAATGCCATCAAAATCAAATGATAAAGGTTTTGCTATGACAGGAAGTTTTTCATGTATGATGTTATCTGCTATGTTAATATTTGATAGTTTAGAAGATGATATAGAAAAGTCATATATAAATGCAATAATTGAAATGGGAAGAAGTGTTATAGATAGAAAAGATGAAATACATGAGTTAATAAATAAAGATTTTGATAGAGTTGTATATTTAGGTTCAGGAGGATTGGGTGGTTTGACACAAGAAGCACAACTAAAACTTTTAGAACTTACAGCAGGGAAAATAGCTACAGTATATGATTCTCCTATGGGATTTAGACATGGTCCAAAATCATTTATTGATGAAAAGACACTTGTATTTGAATTTGTATCTAATTGTTCATATACACGAAAATATGATTTAGATGTTTTAGAAGAGATAAAAAGAGATAAAATTGCTAAACTTTCTTGCTCAGTGTCAGTAGAAGATGAAAATAATTTCTCAGGGACAAAGTTTGAGTTTGAAGGAAAATACAATAAATTACCAGATGTGTATCTTGCAATGCCATACATATTATTTGCACAAACTATAGCATTATTTGTATCTATAAAAGTTGAAAATAAGCCAGACACACCATCAGCTACGGGAACAGTAAATAGAGTAGTAAAAGGTGTAACAATATATGAATACTAAAAGTATTTATTAAAACATTATAATTAAATCATTTGGGGGGTATCAATGTGGCATTAGTAACAACAACATCTATGCTTAAAAATGCACAAGATGAAAAATATGCAGTAGGAGCATTTAATGTGGAAAATATGGAAATGGTAATTGCTGTTATAGAAGCTGCTGAGGAGTTAAATTCTCCAGTTATATTACAAACTACTCCATCAACTGTAAAGTATGCAGGTCTTGATTATTATCTAGCAAACGCAAAGGTTGCTGCAGAAAGAGTAAATATACCTGTAGCAATGCATCTAGACCATGGTTCAAGTTTTGACCTTGCAATGAAAGCTTTGAGAAATGGTTATACATCAATAATGATAGATGGTTCTCATGAAAGTTTTGAAAATAATATATCTCTATCTAAATCAGTAGTAAAAGCATGTAGCCCGTCTCTTATACCAGTGGAAGCAGAACTTGGAAAAGTTGGTGGGAAAGAAGATGATTTAGATGGTGGAGATAGTAATGATTATACAAATCCAAAAGAGGCAAAAGAGTTTGTCAATAGAACAGGAGTATCTTCGTTAGCTGTAGCTATAGGTACAGCGCATGGATTGTATAAAGGTGAACCTAAAATAGATTTAGATAGACTATCAGAAATTAAAAAGGTAGTTTCAATACCTTTGGTATTACATGGAGGTTCAGGAATACGTGATGATATTATAAAAGAGGCTATAAAAAGAGGAATAGCAAAAGTTAACTATGCAACTGAATTAAGAATTGCATACAGTAATGGAGTTAAAAAAGTTTTAAGTAAGGATTCTGAAGTTATAGACCCTAAGAAATATGGATTAGCAGGACTTCAATCAGTAAAGGATTTTGTAAAAGAAAAGATTAGAGTATGTGGGTCTGTAAATAAGGCATAAAAAATAAAATATCCTAAATTTATTTTTTATAAGTTTAGGATATTTATTATATGAAAATTTTATATCAATTATAGGTATAATGGTGTATTTTTTTCATTTAATTGATGAAAAATATCAGCTTTTATTGATAAAGTATTACATATATAATTAAAATATAATAAAAATTGAACTATATATTTTATTATTATGAAATATATATCTTAAATTTTAGTGTTAAAATGTACTAGGATATAAATTTCGATAAATACAAATAAAGAGTTTAATTTTTATAAGAAAATATTTTTGTTTATTATACTACTTTGAAAAAGATAATAATACTGAGGGAGGTGGGGATATGAGAGAACGCATTATTCTTGAGACATTGAAAAATAGTAGTGGTTATCTAAATATAGATTATTTTGCAGATAAGTTGGGGGTATCTACTCGAACTATCAGAAATGAAATAAAAAAGATAGAAACTATAAAAGAATGTAATGGTTTCAAATTAGAATATAAGTCTAAATTGGGATATATTCTAAATATTAAAGACCAAGATAAATTCGAGCATTACCTAAAAAACTTACCCTCAGATTTAGTTGAAAATCCAGAACAACGGTTAGAGTCTATAATAGTAGAACTTTTAATAAATGAAGGTTATAAAACTATAGAACAGTTAAGTAAAAAATTTTTAGTAAGTTCATCTCAAATAAAAAATGATTTGAAAAAGATAGATGAAAAGATAAAGGATACAGAATTAAAATTGGAACGAAAGGCTCATTATGGAATTAAAATAGAAGGTTCTGTAAAAGAAATCCAAAGTATATTAGTGGATAATTATTTTAAAGGTAATAGAAATATAACAGAGTACAGAAATAAGTTTATAGATAGTTTTAAATTAGATAATATCAGAAGCACAATAAAAAATGTTCTTAATAAACATAACTTAGAAGTTAACTTAACAGAGCTTGAGGAAATATTAGCACAAATTATTATATTGTATATAAGAGTTAGTATGAGAGTAGCAAGAGATGCTAATGATTTAGAATTATATACAGAAGATTTAATTATAGATGACTTATTAGATAAAATTTTTAGAGATAAAAAATATAATCTTTCTCATGATGAAAAGTATTACTTAAAGCAACTTATAAAATTAAGGACTAAAGATAAGAAAGCCACTATAAAGAATATAGATAAAAATAAACTTCAAGATATAATGTGTAAATTTTTTAGAGATATAGATAAAAAGTATAACTCTAATTTTTTGGAGGATAAAGAGTTTCTTAATTTATTTTATTTACATATTGCATGTTTAATAGAACGTATAAAGAAGAATCACAAGATAATAAATCCTTTTTCAGTTAAGATAAGTCAACAGTATCCAACTGTTTTTAATTTATCTATTCAATTTTCAAAAATCATAGAAGATGAGTATCATATAAAAATAAGTCAAGATGAAATAGGTTTTATAGCTACTCATATTGCTGTTCCTTTTGAAAAGAGAGAAGAGGCTAATTTTAATAAAAAATATAAGATAGCAATAATATGCTCTTCTGGTGGAGGTAGTGCATTTTTGATAAATTTAAGACTTAAAGAAATATTTCCAAATGCTGATATAAAAAATTTTTCATTACTAGAAGAAAAAGCTGTAGTAGAATTTACACCAGATTTGATTTTTTCAATAACAAGTCTTTTATTTGAAATAAATGCCCCAGTTATACTTATAAATGAAATTTTAGATGAGCTAGATTATTTGGATATTAAAGAAAGTGTTAGATTTGCAGACCATATAGGAAATATATCAAGTCCAAAGCAATATATATTAGGTCTGTTTGATAAGAATCACTTTAGATGTATAAAAGAGAAACTCAAATATAAGGATGTCATTGATAGCATGTCACAATGCATAGTTGATGAAGGAGCTTGTTCTCCAACGTATCCTAAAGATGTGTGGGAAAGAGAGAGCTATTTGAGTACTATTTATACAAATGGTGTAGCGATACCCCATCCAATTGAAATGACAGGTAATAAAAATATTATATCAGTGTCTTTAATACAAACTGATATTAGTTATGAAAATAGGGTGCCAAAGATTATTTTCATGATTTCATTAATAAAGGGAAATTTAGAGCTTCATAAACAAATATCTAAATATTTAAGTAAGATTATGGCAGATAAGGATATGGTAGATATGCTAAATAAATCGCAATCCTATGAAGAGTTTATGTATAAGTTAAAAATCTACCTGGGAGGTTAGACATGAATATAGAATTTTTTAAGAGATTATCAGAGGCAGATGGTATAGCTTCTAATGAAGAGGAGGTTAGACAAGTTTTATTAAAAGAGCTAAGAGCTTATAGTGATAAAGTTATATGTGATGGGCTAGGGAGTATAATCTTTTCCAAGATAAAAGATGAAAATGCACCAAATGTAATGATTTGTGCTCATATGGATGAAGTTGGATTTATGGTGAGAAGTATAGATAAACTTGGTATGATTCACCTAATAACAATAGGAGGAGTAAAGCCCCTTGCACAGTTTGTTCAAAAAATTAGAATTACAACACGAGAAGGGAAAAAAATACCTGCTATCATAAATGCTACATATAATGATGGTAAAGCCGAAAATATATATGCAGATATTGGAGCATATACAGAAGAAGAGGTATACAATTTAGGGATTCATGTTGGGGATATGGTGACCTATACAACAAACTTTGAAGAATTTACTCTTTCAGACCGATTAGTGGGAAAAGCTTTTGATGATAGGATAGGATGCTTTGTGATTGGAGAGGTTTTAAAAGAGTTAGATAAGAAGAATCTAAATTGTAATGTTCACTTTGCAGCTACAAGTAGTGAAGAGGTTGGAATAAGGGGAGCAAAGACAGCAACGCAATTAATAAATCCCGATATAGTATTTGTAATAGATGTAGCATGTGCTAAGAATGAGTTTGTAAGAGACTATACAAATCAGAAGCAAATCGATAAAGGTATAATGCTAATGCATAGAGATAGGACTCTAGTCCCTAGTAGGAAAATGATAGATTATGTAATAGAAATTGCTGATGAAAACAACATACTACTTCAACATGATATGTTTGAATCAGGTGGGACTGATGGAGGAGAAGCACATCTTGTAAATGAAGGGAAACCTTGTGTAGTAACTTGTGTACCAGTTAGATATGGTCATTGTGCATTTTCGATAGTAAGTAATAAAGATTTGGATGCCATTATAAGATTATATACACAGTTAATTTTAAATTTTGATGAAGAAAAATATAAACATATAAGAAATTTTATTTAAAGGAGAATAGGAAAATGTCAACAGAAGTACAAATAATGGAGCTTATATCAACTGCAGGAGAAAGTAAATCAAAAGCTTTTGAGGCTTTAAAAAAAGTTAAGGCAAAAGATTTTAAAGGAGCAAAGTTGTTAATAGAGGAGGCTCGTAAAATAGATATTGAAGCTCACAGAATACAGACAGAATTAATAACTCAAGATTTAAATGAGGATGTTGAAAGTCCAGCAATGAGTCTTTTAATGGTACATGCCCAAGACCATTATATGACTTCTCAACTAGCTAAAGACTTGATAGAGGCTTTGATAGATTGTTTTGATAAGTAGTTGGAGTGTATAAATAAATTATTTACATAAATTTTCTTTTAGAAAGTTTTAAATGCTTTCAAAAGATAATAAAAAATACAAATTTTAGGAGGAATTATTATGAAAATATTATTATGTTGTGCAGGTGGATTTTCTACTAATATGCTAATGCAAAATATGAAGAAGGTAGTAAAAGAAAGTACTAAACTTAATGAAAAAGATTTTGAATTTACAGCTATACCAGCAGATTCAATAGAAAGTGAGGTTGATGATTGGGATATAGTACTTATAGGTCCTCAAATAGCTCACAAAATAGATTTCTTAAAAGGAATATTAGAGCCAAAAAATAAACCTTTTGCAGTAATAGATAAAGATGTTTATGGAAAAATGGATGGAGCTACAGTTATGAAGTTAGCATTAATAACTTACAAGAAACATCAATTAGCTCAAGGATAATAAGAAGATTGAGGGAAAAGGGGGATTAAATATGTTTTCAAAATTTGAAGCGTTTATGAATAGAGTATTTATGCCTTTAGCTCACAAGGTTGACAATCAGCGTCATCTTGGTTCTATAAAGGCTGGTATGGTAGCTATGACACCATTCACAATATTAGGAAGTATATTTGCAATACTTCCAGCACTTCCAAATATGCTTGGAGAAAATAACTCAATAAGCAAATTTATATTGAATAATTCAGCAATACTAGATTTGCCAGTAAGTCTTTCCATAGGTTTGATAGGATTATATGCTTGTATGTGTATTGCTTTCAATCTAGGTAATTATTATAAGTTATATATACCAGGTTGTGTTGCACTATCAACTTTTTCTTTTCTATTCCTAGTAGCATCATTCACACCAGATGGTGCATTAGAAATAGGAAATTTAGGAGCTAAAGGGTTATTTACAGGTATGATAGCAGGGCTTGGTTCTGTAGAGTTATATAATTTTTGTAGTAAGAAGAATATCACAATAAAAATGCCAGAAAATGTACCTGATTTTGTATCTAGGTCTTTTGAATTAATACCAACTACTATAATAGTTTGTGGAACTTTTATAGTTGCTCGTTTTGTTTCATTAAAGGTGTTTGGAGAATTACCTCCACAGATACTTACTCAATTTTTATCTCCATTAGTAGGTAGTATGGATAATCCGTGGTCAGTTCTTGCACTTAACTTTGCTATATGTACTATATTCTTTTTTGGAATACATTCATCAGTATTTAGCCCTATAACTAGACCTATAATGATTACATTTATAGCTGAAAATATAGCAGCTATGCAAGCTGGCGAAACAATACCTCATTTCTTTACAGCAGGAGCTTCAAGTGCATTCTTTGGATTTACAGGTTGTGGAATCAGTATAGGCTGTGTAATTGCATGTATGTTATCAAAAAATGCCTCTTATAAGAAGATTGGACGTGTATCATTATTCCCTGCATTATTTGGAATAAATGAACCAATATTATTTGGTGCACCGATAATATTAAATCCAATAATGTTTATACCACATGTATTTGGTGGAGCTATAATAGGTACATTACCAATGTTTTTTATGCACTGGGGATGGTTAGCAAAACCAGTATTTGACCCTCCATATGTAGGAGTATTCCTAGAAGGGTTTTTAACTAATGGAGATTGGCATTCTATATTAGCAAATGCATTGCAATTAGTATTAGCAGTCTTGTTATATTGGCCATTCTTTAAAATAATGGAACGTCAACAAAACAATAAAAAACAAAAAGAAGAAACAAAGAATATATTCTCTAAAGAAGAAGAAGACTTATTAGACGACTTAGGGCTGGACTTTTAATATTTTGCTATGAATAATAAAATAGAGAGACTAGTAGACTTAATTCATAAAAGAGGTGTTGACGCTCTTTTGATTAAAGCTAAAAATACTAAGAGATATCTAGGGGCACTATCAGGTAGTGGTGTGTATGTACTTGTTACTAAAGATAAAAATTATCAAATTCTAGATGGTAGATATACTGATGAAGCAGATAAAAAAACGACTGGTTTCATAAAAAGAGTTGTATCTCAAGGTTCTTATATACCAAATATAATTGAGTTATTAAGAGAACTGAATATAGGCAAGTTGGCAATAGAAAATCAAGCTATGAGTATACAAGAGTATATTTTGCTAAAAAATGCAGGTTTTGAAATCAATTTAATAACCAATGAATTGTGGAAGTTAAGGGCTATAAAATCTAAAGAAGAGATTGAACTTATTAAAAAGGCTTGTGAGATTACAGATGAGGTATTTAGTGAGGTTATTTCTGAGATTAAAAAAGATATGACTGAACTAGAAGTATCAGCTCTAATTCAGTATCATGCATTGAAAAAAGGTGCAAGTGGTATGTCTTTTGAAACAATAGTGGTATCAGGAGAAAGAGGGGCAATGCCACATGGAAGACCTACAAACAAAAAACTGAAAACGAATGAAGCTATAACAATAGATTTTGGTGTTGTTTATCAGGGGTATCAATCGGATATGACTCGTACAATATCTATAGGTAAACCTCCTGAAATTATTCAAGAGATATATGATGTAGTATTAGAAGCACAATTATCTGCAATAGAGTCAATAAAAGAAGGAGTTAAGGCCAGAGATGTTGACAAAGTAGCTAGAGAAATTATAGATAAACATGGATTTGGTGAATATTTTAATCATGGATTGGGTCATGGTATAGGTCTTGGAGATGGTGAGGTTCCTACCCTAAACCCAAATAGTGATGATATATTAACAGAGGGTATGGTAATGTCCTGTGAGCCAGGAATTTACATTCCAAATATAGGGGGAGTTAGGATAGAGGATGACATTGTTATAATAGATGGGAAAGGTGTCCCAATCAATGAGACATCAAAAGATTTTATAATATTAGGAGAGTAAAATTATGAAATATAATTTTGACAAAGTATTAAATCGCAAAGAAGGGAATTGTAGGAAATGGAGCAATCATGTAATTAAAGAAAAGTTCGGCTTAAATGAAGATGCAATTCCTATGGATTTAGCTGATATTGATTTTGAATGTGCTCCTGCTATAAGAGAATCTATCTTAAAAAGAGCATCAGTAGGAGATTATAGTTATACTTTTATAGGAGATGACTTCTATGATGCTATTATAAATTGGAATAAAAGAAGATTTGATATATATGTAGAAAAAGAATGGATAAAGTTGACTTTTGGTACTGTTTCAACGCTTCATTATATAGTCCAAGCATACACTAAAGAAGGAGAAGGTGTATTGATAAATACACCTGCCTATGACCCTTTTGCAGAAGCTGTAGTAAACAATAATAGAAAGTTATGTTGTAGTTCCTTAAAGTTAGAGAATAATAGGTATTATTTAGATTTAGAAGATATAGAAAAACAAATGAAATACGAAAATATAAAATTATTTATATTCTGTAGTCCACAAAATCCATCAGGTCGCATATGGACAAAAGAAGAACTGTATCAAGTATCAGAGTTATGTTTAAAGTATAATGTACTTTTGGTAAGTGATGAAATTCATAGAGATGTAGTATTTAAAGGTTATAGATTTGTATCTTTATGGAATGCACATCCAGAAATTTATAAAAATAGTATAATATGTGTATCTCCTAATAAAGGATTTAACTTAGGTGGACTAAAAACCTCTTATGTATTAATAAGAGATTTAAAAGTTAGAGAAACTTTGTTAGAAAGACTAAAAAGTAATTCAATAACTTCTCCAAATGTATTTGCAATACCAGCAATTGTTGCAGCGTACAATGAAAGTGAAAAATGGCTAGATGAGATGAACAATTATGTAGAAAATAATTTTGAAATAGTTTATGACTTCTTTGAAAGATATATACCAAAAGCAAAGGTTATGAAGTCTGATTCTTCTTTTCTAGCTTGGATAGATGTGAGAGAAGTTTTTGAAAACGAAGAAGAAGCTAAAACATTTTTTAGACATGCAAATTTAACTATGGTAGTTGGAAGTTATTTTGTAAAAGATGGAGATGGATTTATCCGTCTTAATATAGGATGTCCTAAAGAAACATTAAATGAGGCTCTAAATAGAATTAAAAAAACTTATACAAGCATGTATTGTTAAATTATAGAGAATAAGATGTTTATGGGTTTATATAAGAGCATATTATTTAGTTAGTAAATATTACTGGAACTTTGCATTACAGTGGTCGTTAAAATAAAGTGTGTGTTCTTCTAAAAAGTGGTGATAATTAAAATATTAAATATCACTATATAAAGGAAAATGCACACTTTTTATGTTTAATAAAAGTGAAATATAAAAAAATTTATTGGAGAATTTAACTTTACTCAATAAAAGGACTTATAATTTATAAGCCTTTTTATTGTATAGATTCACTTGGAAAATAACATGTCACCTATTATATTATTTGTTATATCCATTTTATTGATGGATGGGGAACAGTTCTACCTTCCTTAGTTACAGATGTTGTAGGGAAGCCAATTGCACAGGCATCAAATCCATATTCTCCTGTTGGTACGCCTAAATAATTCTATTAGTTTACTATAATATACTTTTAAAAATGTTGCAATATGTGTAAATATTCTAAGAAAGGGAAACACATGTATATGGAACTTGATTCTAGAGCTATAGGTCATCCATATTTGAGCTTGCATAAACATAACTGGATATATTAAATATTAATTACTTACTAAGGCTACAGATATTATCTCTAAGAACTTATCTACTTTGTTTCTCATTATTTTTTACATCTCCTTTTTTTCTATTTTTTAATACTAAAATTCTTGTGTATGTTGATAATAGAAACATAATCGTCCATGGAATAAATATTAACTGTTTCATTCCATATATTTCAAATAATGATAACATACCTATAAATTGAATAACATTAATGATGATAATATGTGTGATTTGTTTTTTTAGTGGTTCAGGTAATTTGTTTGAATTCATGATAGATTTCCTTTTTTAATATTTGTAGATACAGCCATGAGAACTAGATAATATAATAAATCTTATATTAATGTTGAATTAATTAGGAAGGAAGAGATACATATTATTTTCAACTATTTAGAAAATAGTAAATTAATTAAGTACTTATAATTATTAAAATAACTTTGATTTAACCATAAAATTTATATATTTTATAAAATAACAAAATAGATGTATTTAAGTTATACCGATGTATTTTTAATTAAGTTCATAATTTTATACATATCTTATCCTTAATTCATTGAATATTCTGTTAAATATAATGATATCTTATTTTTCTATAAATTTCAACATGTAAAATAAAGAGTAAAGCTAAAGTATTTCAACGCATATTGGTATTCACCTAATTACAATAGTCTATTGAAATGAAGTCATAAACAAAGATAATATGCGATAGCATTAAGAAGTTAGCAAAGTAATTGGAATGAACTAGCAATATATTTTAAATATCCTCAAGAGATAAGAACATTGATATATACTACAAATTCAACGAAAAGTTACAATAGATTATTAAGAAAGATTACAAAATCAAAGTCTATTTTCCCTTCATATTATTCTTTGTACAAATCATTATACTTAACAACTATGGATATTTATGAAAATAAGGCTATGATTTTTGAAATCATAACCTTATCAATAAATACCTAATCATCACTTAGAAAATGAATTTCTATTTAAATAATACACATAAATATTTTTAGACTATATTCCAGCAATATTTTTTGATTAAGGAATATTAAATAATACTATTTCATATTCTTATACTAACTTATATAAAAATATTTTATTACTTTGGTAACACATGAAACTGAATTTTATTTAATGTATATTTATACTGTAAGAAGCATTAAAAATTTTTCCTTTACTCAGTTTATTAATGAATTTCTTATCTTTATAAATTTTATTAGAATGTATACTATCAGCAAGACCATACCAAGGTTCTATACATAAAAATGGAGCAGTAGAATTAGTTTCACTATAATAAGGGGTCCAAATGCCAACTAGAGGGAAATCTTTCATAGATAGAGTTATATATTTGCTACTATCATTATTACATATAGATACTTCATCTATGTTAGTGTATATCAAAGCATCATTTTTAAATAACTCTGGGCTTAACTGTAAATTTTTTAAATCTCCAATAAATGTTATATCATTAGTAAAAGAGCCATTTAAATTAATTTTTTCCACATCATTTCTTTTTTTAAATTCAAGATAATATTTAGAAAAATCATTTTGTTCAAAAAAAGGAAGATTGAATGCAGGATGTCCACCTATAGAAAAGAATATATCTTTAGAGTCAGTATTTTTAACAATCCATTCTACCTTTATACTGTTATCATTTAATGTATAGTTTATGATTAGTTCAAAAGAATATGGATACTTTTTTAAAGTAGATTCATTGTCTGTTAATTTATAAGATATGAATGTGTTTCCTTTATCTATAACCTCAAAGTCCATATCTCTAGCAAATCCATGCTGAGTCATACTGTATAGATTTTTTTCTATTATAGTTTCATTATCAAAAAGTTTACCTACTATAGGGAATAATATAGGTGATTGTCTACCCCAATATTTTTTATTGCCATCCCAAAGAATATTTTTATTAGATTTTTTAGAAAATATTTTAGTGAGTTCAGCACCAGAACTGTTTGATTCGATAATTAAATTTTCATTTTGTAATATATTCATTTAAAATCTCCTTTATTATATTTTATGAGTATATTATACTATAAAGTATAAGGATTATTAAATTTTATTTGATATTATATTTAAAAGGTAGATTTTAGTGTATTTTGAAAATTTTGTTTTGAAAATTTGGGATTATTTAAGAAATTTTGTATTATAAATAGAAGGAAATAGATAAATTGTATAGAATAAAATATTATATTAAGATAAGTTAATAATGTTAAATGGGAAGTGAGTTTATGGAAAAACCAAATACAAAAGTTGTTAACTTTCAAGAGTATAAAGACAGAAAAAATCAAAGAGAAGTAAATAGAGACGAACTTTTAAAGCTTATAAAAAAAATTGTGACTTCAAAATAGGGAGTTATTAAACTCCCTATTTTAATGGGTTTCATAATAATTAAGACATTCTAAGTCCATCTATATAATCTTTAAATTGTGAGAAATCTGATTCACTACTTAACTCGATAGTTTCTGAACCTTCCGTATAAAAATTCTTAAGATAGATAGTATAATTATTATCGACACAATCATGGTAAATACATCTATATCCATCTTCATACAAATTTTTTAATTTAGAAAAATCATCCACAATATCATCTCCTTAAAGTTCTTTTAAATATATTTTTACAAAAATCATCTTATTGTATGCAAATTGATAATAGAAAATAAAGGAAATACAGATAAAATGTAGAATAATTTTTGTATGTATGTAAAAATAAAAATAAAAAGTTGAAATTTTTAGAAAATAGGAGTATTTTTTATCTAAAAAGATAATTAAAAAAATAAAAAAATGTTAGGAGGATAAAAAATGAGTTTATTAGAAAGTATATCAAAAAACATATATTCTCTAGATAATTCTTCTATTGAAAAAACAAAGCAGAGATTGGACAGGCTTATACATCCAACTGGAAGCTTAGGAAAGATAGAAGATATTTGCATGCAATTAGCAGGAATATTTGGCAATGAAAATTTTGAGACAAGTAAAAAGGTTATAATAGCTTTTGCTGGAGACCACGGTGTATATGAAGAAGGAGTAGCACCTGACCCTCAAAATATAACAAAACTACAATTTCCAAATTTTTCGAAAGGTCTATGTGGAGTTGGAGTAATAAGTAAATTTGTAGGGGCAGATGTTGTAGCTGTAGATGTAGGAATAAACTGTGATGAAAAACTGGATGGAGTATTGGATTACAAGATAAGAAAAGGAACATCAAATATGGCAAAAGGACCAGCTATGAGTAAAGAAGAAGCTATTAGATGCTTAGAGATAGGTATTGAAATAGCAGAACAGTGTATAGAAAAAGATTATAAGGTTATTGGTATTGGGGAGATGGGTATAGCAAATACTACTCCAAGTACAGCAATAATATCTGTAATTTCAGGGTGTGACCCATTAGAGGTTACTGGTATAGGTGCAGGTCTTAAGAAAGAGAGACTGAAACATAAGGCTGAAGTAATTAGAAAGGCTATTGAAATTAATAATCCAAATCCAACTGATGGAGTAGATATTTTATCTAAAGTAGGAGGATTTGAAATAGGCTCAATGGCAGGCGTTATATTAGGTTGTAGTGCTAATAGAATTCCAGTAGTAATTGATGGATTTATTTCTTATGCAGCAGCATTAATTGCATATAAGATAAATCCAAAAACTAGAGAATATATGATAGCATCTCATTTGTCAGCAGAATCAGGAACTAAAAGAGCATTAGACATATTGAAATTAGACCCTCTATTAAATATGGATATGAGATTAGGTGAGGGAAGTGGAGCTGCTTTAGCGTTTAATATAATAGAAGCTTCAAATTATACTTACAAAAATATGGCAACTTTTGATGAAATTGATATGGGAAGATAAATATAAAAATTTAATATGTAGGAGTGTTTTGATGAGTAAAATTATTCTAGTAACAGGAGGAGCTAGGTCAGGGAAGAGCAACTTTGCAGAAAAACTATGTATGGACAGAAATAATAATACAGCTTATATAGCAACTTCTATTCCATTTGATGATGAAATGAAAGATAGAGTAAAAAAGCATCAAGAGAATAGACCTAGAAACTGGAATACCTATGAAATATATGAAGATATATATTCCATAATTGAAGAGATATGTAAAGAACATGAAACTGTTATACTAGATTGTGTAACATTATTAGTAAATAATCTAATGTTTAAGTACAATCTAAATATAGAAGACTCTACTCAAGAAGAAATAAATAAATTAGAAGAGTATATAAAAGAACAAGTTATCAAACTTATTAAAGAAATAGAAAAAACAAATCTATACTTTGTATTTGTGACGAATGAATTAGGTATGGGAATTGTTCCTGGGAATAAACTTAGTAGGATATATGCTGATGTTGTAGGTCGCATAAATCAATATATAGCATCAAAAAGTAATGAAGTTTATTTTGTAGTTAGTGGCATACCTATGAAAATAAAGGAGTAGTATGTGATTATGAAAAGATTTATTTTAATACTACAGTTTTTGACAAGGATACCTATAAAATTAAATGTAGGATTTGATGATGAATTTTATAAATCAATAGTATATTTTCCACTTGTAGGTTTTGTGATAGGTATATTATCCTATTTAGTAGGATGGATTTCTATGCTTTTATTTGAACCATTTATAGCTTCTATAATAATAACTCTAGCTGGTGTCTTAATTACTGGAGGACTTCATATAGATGGATTAGGAGATACATTTGATGCAATATATAGTTATAGAGACAAAGAAAAAATGCTTGAAATAATGAAAGATTCAAGATTAGGTACAAATTCACTTTTAGCGATTATGTTTGTACTTTTATTAAAGATTGGATTCATCTACAATATAATAAGTAATGATTCATTGTGGGTTATAATTTTTATGCCAATGATTGCAAGGCTAGGAGTAATGTTATTGACATATAAAACTGTGACACCAAGAAAAAAAGGAATGGGAAATTTATTTATAGGAAAATTAACTACAAGTATGTTAATAACTGCTATAATATACACATTATTGATAGTTGCTCTTATTATTAAATTTATATTCTTATTACCTAATATAGTGTTGATTAAAGTACTAAGTTCAGCTATAGTAGTTTTTGTATTTATAATATTATTCAAAAAACATATTTATAAAAAAATTGATGGAGTAACAGGAGATATATTAGGCTGTGGAATAGAACTTTCAGAGCTTGTATATTTGATTTACATATATTTGTTAATTTTTATGTTTTTTTAAACTAAAAAGTGGTGATAATGTGATAAGATTAATATTAATAAGACATGCATTGACAAATGATAATAAAAAGGGAAAATTATCAGGTCATATAAATAGTTGTATTAGTGAAGAGGGTAAGCTCCAAATAAATAAAATTACTAGATATTTGAGTAATGAAGACATAGACAAGATTTATACAACACCATCTACACGTACTAAACATACAATAGAAAAAATATCAAAATTGAAATTATTAGAAATAGAAGAAAAAGAAACTTTAAGAGAAATTAGTTTTGGAGACTTTGAAGGAATAACTTTTGAAGAAATTAAAACCAAATATCCAGATGAGTTTGAAAAAATGATAAAAGAAGGCAACAACTATAGATATCCAAATGGAGAAAGTTTGATAGACTCTTACAAAAGAGTGGCAAAAGAAATTGATAATATAATTTTAGAAAGTGATAGTAATTCAGATACAAAAACAATACTTATATGTTCTCATGCAGGAACGATAAGAAATATAATAACACATTTAATTTCTGGTAGTTATAAATATCATTGGAATTTTAAAATTGATAATGCATCTATTACGGTTTTAGAAGTTGATAGTGGATTTGCTGTAATAGATAAAATGAATTTTACAGACTTTATATAATTTAATCAAAACTAAAAATTACAATATGTGTTTGCAATATACCTGTAAAATTAGTAATGAAAATAGAATATTAGATTAAAATTAGGTTCTTAATTAGATGTTAAAAGGGAAAAAGGTTAGATGCCTTTGCAGCCCCCGCTACTGTGAAACCAACGAAACTATAAATACCACTGTCAATTTGATGGGAAGGTTATAGAAGTAGGATGAAGTTAAGCCAGGATACCTGCCTAATTTAATTTAAAACAAGAGGTCTTCGGGGTGAAAGATTTTTAATTAATATATATAAAAGTCCTATCTTTAGAAGTATTAGGGCTTTTTTTAATTTAATTTTTAGTAAATTTTAACAAGGAGGTATGAAGAGTGGGGAAAAAAATAATGCTACAAGGAACAGCGTCAAATGTAGGTAAAAGTATCTTAGTAGCAGGGTTGTGTAGAATATTTAAACAAGATGGTTATACTGTTGCTCCTTTTAAGTCACAAAATATGGCTTTAAATTCTTTTATAACTAAAGAAGGTTTAGAAATGGGAAGAGCACAGGTATTTCAAGCAGAGGCTGCAAAAATAGAGCCAATAGCTGATATGAATCCAGTTTTACTAAAGCCTTCTGGAAATAATAAAAGTCAAGTTATTGTAAGAGGGAGAGTAGTAGGAGAAATGCCTTCTTCTGAATATCATGATTACAAACTAGAGTTAGTAGATGTATTGAAGGAAACCTTTAATAGCTTGAATTCAAGGTATGATATTGTGGTTATGGAAGGTGCAGGAAGTAATGCAGAGATAAATTTAAAAGATAGAGATATCTCTAATATGGGCATGGCAGAAATCGCTGATGCACCTGTAATAATAGTCGGAGATATTGATAGAGGAGGCGTATTTGCATCATTAGCAGGTACAATGCTTTTGTTAAATGAAGATGAGAAAAGAAGAGTAAAAGGTGTAATAATCAATAAATTTAGAGGGAAAAAAGAACTTTTACAAGATGGTGTAAAGATGCTAGAAGACATAATAAAAGTACCTGTCATAGGAGTAGTGCCTTATACAGATATAAAAATAGAGGATGAAGACAGTGTAACTACGAGATTTAAGAAAAAAATGAATCAAAGCGATATAAACATAGAAATAATTAGAACTCCACATATGTCAAATTTTACAGACTTTAATATATTTGAGACACAGGAAGATGTAAGTATCAGATATGTAGACTACGGAGAATCTTTGGGAAATCCAGATATGGTAATAATACCTGGAACTAAGAGTACTATAGACGATTTAACATATATAAGAAAAAGTGGTCTTGAATCACAAATCAAAAATTTACATAGCCAAGGTAAATTGATATTTGGTATATGTGGTGGATATCAAATGCTAGGTAAAAAATTAAAAGACCCTTATCATGTTGAAAGTGAAATTGAAGAAGTTGACGGAATAGGTCTTTTAGATACAGAAACAACTTTTGAGAAAGAAAAGACTACAACACAGGTAGAGGCTACTATTGTTGAATGTAGCAGTGAATATATGAATGACCTTAAGGGTAAGAAAGTAAAAGGTTATGAAATTCATATGGGTATTACAAATCGAGGTAATGATGTAAGAAGCTTAGATTTGATAACTAAAAAACTTGATAAAGAAATGAGTTATACTGAAGGAAGTGTAAATAAAGAAGGGAATGTAATTGGGACTTATCTTCATGGAATATTTGATGAAATAAGTTTTACAAGAGCAATTTTAAACAATATAAGAAAGAAAAAAGGATTAGGAGAATTAGAAAGCAAAGTAAACTCTTTTAATGAATTTAAGGATAAAGAGTATGATAAGTTGGCTGATTTTTTAAGGGAGCATTTAGATATAGAGAAAATATATGAGATTATGAAATAAGGATAACTTTTATTTATAATTTAGGTAGGAGGTGTATTATGAAAAAAATTTTAATTGCGGGTACTAGTAGTGGGGTAGGTAAAACAACAATATCATTAGGAATAATGCAAGCTTTAGTTAAGAGAAATATGAAAGTACAGCCATATAAAGTAGGGCCAGACTATATAGACCCTTCATATCACACTTTTATAACTGGGAGACATTCCAGAAATTTAGATTCCTATATGTTAGACGATGAAAAAATAAAGTATATAGTAAATAAGTCCTCAAAAGACGCAGATATTTCAGTAATAGAAGGTGTCATGGGTTTATATGATGGTTTTGGAATAGATTTAGATAATTGTACAAGTTCACATACTTCAAAGGTATTAAAATCGCCTGTTATATTAGTTGTAAATGGGAAATCTATGGCAGCATCTAGTGCTGCTATGGTACTTGGATATAAGGAACTAGATAAAGATGTAAATATACAAGGTGTCATAGTAAATAATGTAAAGACTAATAGTCATTATCAAATAATCAAGAGTTCTATAGAAAAATATTGTAATGTTGAAGTATTGGGGTACTTTCCTCCAAATGATAAATTCTCTTTAGAATCTAGACATCTAGGATTAGTTCCTAGTGTGGAAATGAAATCACTAAGGGAAAAATTTTATACTTTAGCAGATGAAATTGAAAACTACATAGATATTGATAGAATAATTGAAATATCGGAAAGTGATGAATTTGAGAGTGATTTTGATTTTCAAACTTTGATAGAAAATAATAAAATAAAAGAGCATGCTAATAATAAATCAATAGCTATAGCATATGATAAAGCATTCAATTTTTACTATAGAGAAAATATAGAGCTCTTAGAAGAACTTGGATTAGAAATAAACTATTTTAGTCCTCTTGAAGATACATCAGTACCAGATTCAGATTATATTTATATTGGAGGAGGTTTTCCAGAGATATTTGGAAAAGAATTAGAAGCAAATGAGTCAATGAGAGCCTCTATACTAGAAGCACACAACAATAATATACCTATTTATGCAGAATGTGGAGGACTGATGTACCTAGGTGAGAAACTGCTGAATCAAGAAGAACAAGAATTTAATATGGTTGGTATATTCAGTGGAATTAGTAAGATGACATCTTCTTTAAAGAGATTTGGATACTGTATTGGTGTAGCTAAAGAAAACACTCTTTTATCTAAAAAAGGAGAATCTATTAAAGGACATGAGTTTCATCATTCAATATTTGAAAGTGATGAAAAATGTGCATATTCAATGAAAAAAGAAAGGGACGGAAATATAGTAGAAGAGTGGGATGGCGGTTATGGTAAAGGAAACACTCTAGCTACGTATCTTCACACTCATTTTTATAATAACTTAAACTGTATAGAAAATTTTTTAAATAAAGGAAATGAATAAATGAATATTTTATCTATTTATATAGGGTATGTGGCAGACTTAATTGTTGGAGACCCATATTCTTTTCCTCATCCAGTGAGATTTATTGGCAAACTTATAAATTTTACTCAAGGTATAATAAGGAGAGTCTCTAAAAATGATAGGCAGTTAAAATTTGGTGGATTTATATTATGGTTTATAACTGTTGGAACAACATATCTAATGACTTATGCTATAGTGAAATTATTCAGTTTTAATGTATTATTAGGTGTTGTAGTAAATAGTTTTATAATTTATACAACACTAGCCACAAAATGTTTGAAAGATGAAGCATTAAAAATCTATAATGTATTAAAAACTGGAGATATAGAAAAATCTAGAGTTCAGCTATCTTACATAGTAGGTAGAGATACTACTAATTTAAGTGAGCCTGAGATAATAAGAGCAACTGTAGAAACTGTTGCAGAAAATACTGTAGATGGTATAATGGCACCACTGTTTTATGCATTTATTGGAGGAGCACCGCTTGCTATGGCATATAAAGCTGTAAATACATTAGATTCAACTGTTGGATATAAAAATGAAAAATATAAAGATATTGGTTTTGCTTCTGCTAAGATTGATGATATAGCCAATTATATACCAGCTAGAATATCTGTTATTCTTATGACAATTGGCAGTTTCTTTTTACGTTATGACTATAGGAATTGTTTTAGAATTTCTATTAGAGATAGAAAGAATCATAAAAGTCCAAATTGTGCGTTTTCAGAAGGTGCAGTATCTGGTGCTTTAGGAATACAGCTAGGAGGTACAAATGTTTATTTTGGTGAAAAAGTATATAAGCCGACAATAGGAGATAAGCTTAGGGAGATAGATAAAGAGGATATAATTAAAACGAATAAAATTATGTATGCATCTTCATTTGTATCCATATTAGTATTTACACTAGCATATGTGTTATGTAGAATTATTTTAATTAACTTAATTATATAAATTATTGTTTGCTAACTTAAGGGGGACATAGATGAAGGATTTAGGGCATGGTGCCAATGTGGATGAAATGGCAAGATTATATGGGAAAGACCCAAAAGAAATAATTGATTTTAGTTCAAATATAAATCCAAATGTATTACCAGATTTAGAAAGATACATTTTGAGAGGATTAGAGGAGTGTAGAAATTATCCAGATATAAACTATACAAACTTGAGAGAAAATATATCAAAATACATAGATATAAGTCCAAACTTTATAATACCTGGAAATGGAGCAACAGAAGTAATTTATTTGCTTATGAAGAGTATTAAAAAAAGATTGGCTATAATAAATCCTACATTCTCAGAGTATAGAAGAAGTGCTGAGTTAAATAATTTAGACATTATAGATTTAGAATTAGATTTAGAAAATAATTTTAAACTTGATATAGATATAATAAAAAATAACATTGAAAAATTTGATAGCTTATTTATATGTAATCCTAACAATCCTAGTGGTAATGTCCAAGATTTAAAGGAACTTGTTTACCTATTAGGTCAACATGATAAGATGTTAATAGTTGATGAAACCTTCATGGAATTTGTTGAAGATGAAAGTGAATATAGCTTGGTAAAGTATATAGAATCAAATGCAAATATATTTATAATTAAAGCAGTGACTAAATTTTTTGGTATGCCTGGTTTAAGGTTGGGATATGGTCTTACAAGTAACGCTAAAATTATAGATAAAATTTATGAACACAAAGAACCCTGGACTATAAACTCTTTTGCAGACATACTATCTAATTTTATTTTTGAAGATAAAGAGTATATTAGAAATAGTAAAGAGTATTACATAAAAGAAAGAAAATATATGTTACAAGAGTTAAGAAACTTAAGAAATATAAAGGTCTATGATACAGATACTAATTTTATTCTGATAAGAACTTATAAAAAAACAGCTAGACAATTAAAAAAAGATTTGTTTAACCAAGGAAATATATTGGTTAGAGATGCATCTAACTTTGTAGGATTAGACGACAGTTTTATAAGAGTGGCTATAAAATCTCACGAAGATAATAAAATTCTTATAGAAAATATCAAAAATTTATTAGGTGATTAAAATGAAATCTTATGGAATATGCCCAGCATCTTGTGGAGAATTTGTACAAGGAATAATTGATAATGAAGAATATCTATGCTCATATGCAATAGATATGTATTCTAAGGTGTATATTGAAGAAAAATTAC
This sequence comes from Clostridioides sp. ES-S-0054-01, assembly GCA_021561035.1. NCBI lineage: Bacteria > Bacillati > Bacillota > Clostridia > Peptostreptococcales > Peptostreptococcaceae > Clostridioides > Clostridioides sp. ES-S-0054-01. Next base: position 3,679,094 of record CP067346.1, on the reverse strand, counting down.
AAGATATAAATTTAGGTAGATATAAGTCAAGACTAGCAATAGAAAAGGTATTTGAAAAGTTTAATTTACCTAAAAAAGATACTAAAAATATTTCTTTGAATATAGATAGTAAAATACCTGTTGGAAAAGGAATGGCCAGTTCTACTGCTGACATAGGAGCTACCATAAAGGCAACGTTATCATTGATAGATAAAGAGTTGAGTAGTGAAGAGATTTCTAAATTAGCAGCACAAATAGAACCAACAGATTCTATATTTATAGATAAAAATAGTATATTTAACCCTCTAAATGGAACTGTTATAAAATACCTGGGAAATTTAACCAATGCAAAAGTTGTAATACTTGAACCTAATAAAATACTAAATACTATGAAAATTAGGATGAGGGAAGATTATAACAAGTTAAAAATAGAAAATAAAGAAATCATAAAAAAGTCATTTGCTATTTTAGAAGAAGGATTGAAAAATGATAATTTGTCTTTAGTTGGAGAGGCTTGTACCTTGAGTAGTTTAGCAAATGAGAATATAGAAAAAAAAGAATACTTAAATGAAATAATAAAAGTATCAAAAAAATATGGGGCATATGGAGTAAATATTGCTCACAGTGGAACTGTAGTAGGTATTTTAATTGATAAGTTTATGGATGATAAAAAGGTGATAGATGCTTTATGTGAATCTAACATAAATTCTGTCTATAACAAAATTTATACAATGAACATAATAAATGGAGGAATTAAGGGGGAAATAGAATGGAATACATAAAAAATCCTATGAAAATAGAAGAAAAAAGTTTTGAATTGATACAAGAAATAATAGATGAAATTAGACCAGATTATAAATTTAAGAATAATATCGAAGAAAAAATAATAAAGAGAGCCATACATACTACTGCAGATTTTGATTACTTGGATATATTAAGAATATCAGAAGAAGCTGTTGATAGTATAATAGATGCATTAAAAAATAATGCGAGTATTTATACTGATACAAATATGGCTCTTAGTGGAATAAATAAAAGAAAACTAGAATCATTGGGATGTAAATATAAATGTTTAGTAGCAGATGAGGAAACTGCAAAACTAGCTAAAGAAAAAGGAATTACTCGTTCTATGGCAGCAGTAGAAATTGCAGCTAAAGAAGAAGGAAGAAAAATATTTGTTTTAGGAAATGCACCAACAGCTTTATATAAAGTTATGGAGATGAAATTAGAAGGTAAATTAGATTTAGATGCAGTTATAGGAGTTCCTGTAGGCTTTGTAGGAGCACAAGAATCAAAAGATGAAGTTGAAAAAACAGATATACCATATATAATTTCTAAAGGTAGAAAAGGTGGTAGTAATTTAGCAGCAGCAATAGTAAATGCTATATTATATACTATGTAGGTATTTATATGGAAGAATATGTATATGTAGATGGTAAAAAATATCGAAGAGGATATACTACAGGTTCATGTGCAACAGGTGCATCTAAAGCTGCTGTATATATGCTGATTACAAAAAATAGAATCAATACTATAAATATAGATACTCCTAAAGGGATACCACTATCACTAAAAGTTGATAATGTAAATATTTCTGATACATTTGTAGAGTGTTCTATAAAAAAAGATGGTGGGGATGATATAGATGCAACTCATACCATGGATATTTACGCAAGAGCTGAAATTGTGTCTAAAAATGATGAGAACAAAGAGTATCTTACTCTAGGTGATATAGATAGTTTAAGTACCAACAGTGAGTGTCAAAGTAAACTCTATAAGTTTATTAGGATTTATGGTGGAAATGGTATTGGTGTGGTTACGAAAAAAGGGCTAAGTGTAGATGTTGGTAAGCCTGCTATAAATCCGACTCCACTTAAAATGATAAATCATGAAATAAGAAAGCTTATAGGAGATAATTTTGAATCTATACTTGGAGATAATAAAGTTTTAAAAATAACAATCTTTGCTCCACAAGGAGAAAACATAGCAAAAAAAACATTTAATCCAAGGTTAGGTATAGTTGGAGGAATATCTATAATAGGAACAACAGGAATTGTTGAACCTATGAGTGATGAGGGATGGAAGAAGTCTTTATCTATAGAACTTCAAATGAAAAAAGAACAAGGTTTAGATAAAGTAATATTGGTTCCAGGAAATCATGGAGAACAGTTTATAAGAGAAAAACTAAACTTAGACATTAAGTATGTAGTTAGGACAAGTAATTTTATAGGTTATATGATTAAAGAAGCTCAAAGAATAGGATATAAAAAAATCTTAATGGCAGGTCATATAGGTAAATTTATAAAAGTATCTGCTGGTATTTTCAATACTCATAGTAAGGTAGCAGATGCTAGAAGTGAGATATTAGTGGCAAACTTAGCCTTAATGGGAGCTACATACGAATTTTTAAATAAAATAAATCAATGCCTAACTGCTGAAGAAGCTGTAGAGCTAATAAATAATAGTGAATATAGACAAGTATATAATATATTGAGTAATAAATGTAGGGAGAGAGTAAAGCAGTACTTGAATGAAGATTCAGATGACATTGATGTGGAAGTAATCATGTTTTCAATGGATAAGTCTTTATTAGGTAAATCGGATAATGCAGATGCATTAGTGGAGGTCTTTATATGATAAATATAATAGGTCTAGGACCTGGAAACTTAGACTATATAACAAAAAAAGGTGAAAATTTAATTTCCACTTCTGATGTATTAATTGGCGGTAAGAGGAATCTAGAATCTATAAAGAATTTTGAAGGTGAAAAGATAATCCTAGACTCTAATTTGAGAGAAATTATAGAGTACATAAATAACAATAAAGAAAAGCAAATATCAATAATAGCGTCTGGTGACCCACTAATATATGGGATAGGTAGATATATATCCAAAAATATTGACAATAAGATGCTAAATATGGTTTCTGGAATTAGTTCTTTACAATATATATTTTCAAAAATATATGTTGATATGAATGATGTATATATTACAAGTAGTCATGGTAAAGTACCAGATTTTGATTACATATTGTCACATAAAAAAGTATGCATGGTTACAGACTTTAAGATAGGACCAAAACAAATAAGCAAGGAAATAATAGACAGAAATCTAAATAAAATTATTGTTGTAGGAGAAAATTTATCATACGACAATGAAAAAATAACAATAGCAAAACCAGAAGAAATAATAAGAATGGATAATTTCGAGATGAATGTTGTGGTGATTTTAGATGAAGAACAGTGAATTTATAACAGGTAAAGTTCCAATTACAAAAGAAGAAGTTAGGGCGATATCAATAAGTAAGTTGGCTTTAGTAAATGCTAAAACTTTCATAGATATAGGTGCTGGGACAGGCAGTGTAAGTATAGAATCAGCATATAATTATCCAGATTTAAATGTTATATCTATAGAAAGAAATGATGCTGCTTTAGAACTTATAAAAGAAAACGTAAAAAAGTTTAATTTGAAAAATGTAGAGGTAATAAAAGGATATGCTCCTATCAGTATAGATTTAGATAGACAAGTGGATGCTATTTTTATTGGAGGTACAGGAAATAATTTGGAAGAAATAATAGCATGGTCTAAAAATACTTTAATCACTGGAGGTAGACTTGTAGCTAACTTTATAATACTAGAGACGTTTAATCAAACTTTAAATCTACTTAGGAAACATGGATTTAAAGAAATAGACGTATGTGTTTTGAATGTTTCTAAACTAGAGAAACTAGGGAAAGGTGAATATTTTAAACCACTAAATCCTATATATATAATATCTTGTGAAAAAGGGGAAAATAATGATGAATAAAGTACATTTTGTAGGAGCAGGACCTGGAGATAAAGAGCTAATAACATTAAAAGGATACAAACTATTAAGTAATGCAGATGTAGTAATATATGCAGGTTCACTTGTTAATCCTGAACTTTTGGAGTACTGTAAAGAAGGTTGTCAAATACATAATAGCGCACATATGGATTTACAAGAAATAATAGATGTTATGAAGGAAGGTATAGAAAATAATAAGTCTGTTGTAAGATTACAAACAGGTGATTTTTCTATATATGGTTCAATTAGAGAACAAGTGGAGGATTTAAATAAATTAAATATAGATTATGACTGTACACCAGGAGTAAGTTCTTTTTTAGGAGCAGCCTCATCTTTAGGAGTTGAATATACAGTTCCAGAAATTTCTCAAAGTGTAATTATAACAAGAATGGAAGGAAGAACTCCAGTTCCAGAGAAAGAGTCAATACAATCATATGCTAAGCATCAGACATCTATGGTAATATTTTTATCTGTTCAAGAAATTGAGAAAGTTGTGTCTAGATTACTGGAAGGTGGATATCCAAAAGATACTCCTATAGCAGTTATATATAAAGCAACTTGGGCAGATGAAAAGATAGTTAAAGGAACCTTAAGTGATATAGCTGTAAAAGTTAAAGAAAATAATATAAACAAAACTGCTTTAATAATGGTTGGAAGATTTTTAGGAGAAGAATATAATAACTCAAAGTTATATGACAAGGATTTTAAACATGAATATAGAGGGTAATATTGCTATAATCTGTATAACAGAGAATGGAAAAAATCTAGCTATAAAGATAAAATCTTTAGTAAATAACTGTGTTGTATATCAAATAAAAAATAAAAAAAGTTATTTAAATGTTCAAGAAACATGTGTACATATAGTTCAAAAGAAACTAAGCGATTTTGTGGGAGAAGTATTTAATAAATTTGATTATATAGTATTTATAATGGCTACGGGTATAGTTGTACGAAGTATAGCACCATATATAGTGAGTAAGTTTAGTGACCCTGCTATTTTAGTTATAGATGAAAAGGGAAATAATGTAATAAGTTTATTAAGTGGACATGTTGGAGGTGCAAATAGTCTAACAAATCATATAAGTAGTCTTATTGATGCTAATCCAGTAATAACAACAGCTACTGACGTCAATAAAAAAGCTTCTTTGGACATGATAGCAAAATACTTAAATGCACATATTGATAACTTTAGAGAGAATATAAAAGAAGTAAATTCTATGCTGGTAAACAATAGATGTGTTGGCTTGTATATTGACGGAGGATATAAAGTTGATACTAGAGGATTTAAACTTATAGAAAGTAGTAAAGAGTTAAAAGAGAGTTATTTAGATGTTAATATAGAAAAAATAGTTGTAATAAGTAATAAGAAAAATTTAAATAAAGATATTGAAGTTTTAGATAAAGATAATAAATTTAAAAATAGTTATTTTAGTGAGAAAATAGTTAAAGTAATTCCAAAAGATATAGTAATAGGCATTGGATGTAGAAGAGATACGGATAGTAAGTTAATGTTAGATTCGCTATTGAAATTTTTTGATAATCAAGATATAGATGCTAAAGCAGTTCGAACAATTGGAAGTATTGAGCTTAAAAAAGATGAAAAAGCGATTATTGACTTATCAAAAACATTGCAAGTACCATTTGAGATATTTTCAGTAGATGAAATATCAAAGGTTGATAATTTATTCGATAAATCTGATTTTGTTAAAAAAAATGTGGGAGTGTATTCAGTGGCTGAGCCTGTAGCATATCTTTTGAGCAAAGGTAACTTAATAGTTGAAAAACATAAATATAAAGGAATAACTTTTTCAGTGGGGAGAGTAAAAATATGATATACGTTGTAGGAATTGGTCCAGGAAGCAAAGATACCATGACTTTAGAGGCAATAAAAGCAATAGAAGATTCTGAGGCTATTGTTGGGTATAAGACTTATATAAATTTAATAGAAGAATTTATAAAAAATAAGGAAATAATTCAAAATGGTATGAGACAAGAAGTTGATAGATGTAAACAAGCAGTAGAAGAAGCAAAGAAAGGAAAAAAAGTAGCAGTTGTAAGTAGTGGTGATGCTGGAATATATGGAATGGCAGGTCTTATTTTAGAATTAATATCTAAAGAAAAGGAAGATATAAAAGTAAAAGTGATTCCAGGTGTTACTGCAAGTATTGGTGCAGCAGCTATACTTGGAGCTCCTATTATGCACGATTTTTGTCATATAAGTTTAAGCGATTTAATGACTCCATGGGAGGTAATTGAAAAAAGATTAAGACTGGCTGCCGAAGCTGACTTTGTAATTTGTTTGTATAATCCAAGAAGTAAAGGAAGAAGTGAGCATTTAAGTAAAGCATTTAAAATAATGGGCGAATTTAAAAATGGAAATACACCTGTTGGAGTGGTCAAAGATGTAGGTAGAGAAAATGAAGAAAAATTTGTATGTACTTTTGAAAGTATGGACTTTGAAAAAGTCGATATGACTACAATGGTTATAATCGGAAATAAATCTACTTATATTGATGGTGAGTTGATGATAACTCCAAGAGGTTATACAGTATGATTTTGATTTTAGGAGGAACTTCAGATAGCTTATCTATATGCGATAAGATAAATGAACTAAATCAACCATATATACTTTCAGTAACCACAGATTATGGAAAGGAACTTGCACAACGACATACAAAAAATGTAATTTTAGGGAAACTCGGAAAAGAGGAAATGCTAAAATTTATAAAAGATAATCGTATAGTAAAAATAATAGATGCAACTCATCCTTATGCAGTTGAAGTATCTAAAAATGCTATGTATTGTGCAAAACTATCAAATATAGAATACATAAGGTTTGAGAGAAAATCTCTAATTGAAGAAATAGATTATGATAATAAGTTTATAGTAAATACAATTGAAGAAGCCTGTGAAATAGCAAATAAAATAGGAAAAAATGTATTCATAGGAACAGGAAGTAAAAATTTGAATAGATTTGTAGAAGAAATAAATGATAAAAACTTAGTAGTTAGAGTTCTTCCAACTAGTGAAGTTATACTAAGTTGTGAAAAATTAGGTTTAAACGCAGATAATATAGTAGCTATGAAAGGACCGTTTAGCCAGTGTATAAACGAAGAAACTTATAAGCATTATGGCATAGACTTAGTTATAACAAAAGAAAGTGGAATAGCAGGTGGTTTCTTAGAAAAAGTAAATGCATGTAAAAGTTTCAATATACCAGTGATAATTATTAAGAGAGAATCAATTAACTATGAAAATGTAATCAATGATATAAATAAAATTAAAGATATACTTGTGTAATTTTTTAGGAGGAGAACATATGAAGAAGGCATTATTAGTAGTGAGTTTTGGTACAAGCTATAATGAAACGAGAGAAAAGACAATAGATATATGTGAAAATAAAATAAAAAATTCATTAAAAAACTATGATTTTTTTAGAGCTTATACATCAAATATGATAATAAATAAAATAAGAAAAAGAGATGGAATAGAGATAGATAATCCAATACAAGCTTTAGATAAAATATATGAACAAGGATATGATGAAGTAATAATTCAAACTCTTCATATTATATGTGGAGAAGAATTTAATAAGTTAAAAGAACAAGTGGAAAGCTACTCATCTAAATTTAAAAAGATTGTATTAGGAAGACCTTTACTTACACATATTGAGGACTATCAAGAATCTGTAGAGGCGATTAAACATCAAATGCCTCATATGGAAAATGACGAAGCAGTAGTATTTATGGGACATGGAACTCTTCATGAATCACATTCAGCATATCCAGCATTGGAATATATGCTTAGAGATAATGGAATAAATGCTTATGTTGGGACAGTTGAAGGATATCCAGAAATAGAACATGTAATAAGAAGGCTGAAAGAAGGAAACATAAAAACTGTAAATTTGATGCCATTTATGTTAGTTGCAGGTGACCATGCTGTAAATGATATGGCAGGAGATGAAGAAGATTCTTGGAAAACAATCTTAGAAGAGAATGGGTTTAATGTAAACATACATTTAAAAGGTCTGGGTGAAAATCCTTATATACAAGATAAATTTGTTCGTCATGCGACTAAATGTGCAGAAAATGTTAAGTTTTATGGTATAGGAGCAGGTCCAGGAGATAGTTCTTTACTTACTATGAAAGCAGTTAGTATATTAAAAAAATTAGATATTTTATATACTCCAGAATCAAAAAAAGGTGGAGATAGCTTAGCTTTATCAATAGTTAAAGAATACTTAAATGAATCAATAGAGATAAAATCTAGACATTTTCCAATGTGTTTTGATGGAAATGAAAAAAATATAGCGTGGGACAATATAGCTGAAGAGATTGTTTCAGATGTTAAGAATGGTAAAAATGTAGGATTTGTTACATTAGGAGACCCTATGATTTATAGCACGTATGTGTACATAATGAAAAGAATATCAGATGAGATAGAAGTGGAAACTATACCAGGAATTTCATCATTTTCTAATATAGCATCCAATCAAAATTTCCCATTAGTAATGGATAAGGAAGCCTTAGTAGTAGTTCCTTGTACTATGGAAGATGATAAAATAGAACATGCTTTACAAAATTATAACTCAATAGTATTGATGAAAGTATATAAGAACTTTAAAGATATAATAAAAAAACTAGAAAAATATAATCTAATAGAACATGCTATTTTAGTAAGCAATTCGTCTCAAGAAGGTGAAACTGTATTTAAAGATTTACGAGAGGCACATCTTGAAGATAAAATATCTTATTTTTCTACAATACTAATAAATAAAGAGAACAAAATAAACTAAGGTAACATTTTAAAGGAGATTTGGTATGAATATTGTGGTTGGAACTAGGGGTAGTAATCTAGCACTTATACAAACAGAATGGGTAATTAATGAACTAAAAAAGAAGTATCCAGATATTAGTTTTGAGATTAAAGTCATAAAGACAAAAGGGGATTTGATTCAAAATGTTTCCCTAGATAAAATAGGCGATAAAGGGTTGTTTGTCAAAGAAATAGAGCAACAATTATTAGATGGAAAGATAGACGTAGCAGTACATAGTATGAAGGATATGCCATCTTATTTAGCAGATGGACTAAAATTTGCTCACACACCTAAGAGAGAAGACCCAAGAGATGTTCTGATACTTAGAGAAGGATATAAAAACTTAGATGATTTACCTCATGGAGCAGTAATAGGAACAGGAAGCAAAAGAAGAAAATTTCAATTATTGAAACAAAGACCAGACTTAAATGTGGTTCAAGTTAGAGGTAATGTAGAAACTAGGATACGAAAAATAAAAGATGAAAATATGCATGGGATTGTCTTGGCGGCATCAGGAATAATAAGAGCTAATTTACAAGATAAAATAAGTTCTTATTTACCTGTTGATGTTGTTATTCCAGCACCTGCCCAAGGAGCTTTGGCTATAGAGATTAGAAGTAACGATAGTAATATAGAGAAAATAGTGAATTCGCTAAAAGACGAGAATACAGAAATCCAAATATTGGCTGAGAGAGGTTTTTTGGATGGTGTAAATGGAAGTTGTCATATTCCAATGGCAGCTTATTGTGAAATAATTCAAGATAAAATACACCTTACTGGTTTATATGGAGATTCAGAAGGAAATAAAATAGTAATCAAGTCTATAGATGGAGATATTTCTTCTCCTAGAGAGTTAGGTTTAAAGTTAGCTAAACTTGTATTGAAGGAGTATGAGAATTATGAAGGGTAAGGTTTACTTAGTAGGGGCAGGACCAGGTGATTATAAACTTATGACTTTAAAAGGTTTGGAGTGTATAAGAAAATCTGATGTAATAGTATATGATAGATTAGCAAATAGTAGTTACCTAAGGGAGGCTAAGCCTGGTTGTGAACTTATATATGTAGGAAAGGCATCAAGTAATCATATTTTGCCACAGGAAGATATAAATAGAATTATAGTAGAAAAAGCTAAAGAAGGAAAATATGTGACTCGTCTTAAGGGAGGAGACCCTTATGTATTTGGTAGAGGAGGCGAAGAAGCAGAGACTTTAGTAGATGAAGGTATAGAATTTGAAGTAATTCCAGGTATAACCTCTGCTATAGGAGGTTTATGTTATGCTGGTATTCCTATAACACATAGAGATCATGCTTCATCATTTCATGTAATAACAGGTCATTTGAAGGATGATGATAGTGAAGAATTAAATTGGAATGCTCTTGCGAATAATAAGGGTACTCTTGTATTTTTAATGGGAATCTCAAACTTAAAGAGAATAAGTGAAAACTTAATGAAAGAGGGAAAAGATAAAGATACAGCAGTTGCTCTTATAAGTTGGGCAACTAGATATAATCAAAGAGTTGTTACATCTACACTTGAGAATGTTTATGAAACTGCTATTAAAGAAGAAGTAAAGCCACCAACCCTTATAGTAGTTGGAAGTGTTGTGGGTCTTAGAGAAAAGTTGAACTTCTTTGAGAATAAGCCTTTGTTTGGAAAAAGTATTGCTGTAACTAGGTCTAGAAATCAAAATAGTGTATTGGTAGAAAAAATAATGGATTTAGGTGGAAATCCAGTTGAAATACCTACTATAAAGATAGAAAAGCTACAAAATAATATTAAGTTAGAAAACGAAATAAAAAGTATAAACAAATATAATTATCTAATATTAACTAGTAAAAATGCTGTAGAAATCTTTTTTGAAAAGATATATGAAATGAATTTTGATTTAAGGATATTATCTAATTTAAAAGTATGTGCTATAGGTTCTGCTACATCAAATGAATTGAGAAAAAGAGGAATTATAGCAGATATAGTACCAAAAAAATTTGTGGCAGAGTCACTGTATGAAGAGTTAATGCCTATTTTGAAAAGTAGTGATAATATACTTATACCAAGAGCAGAAAATGCTAGAGACTATCTAGTTGACAAGCTTAAGAATATTTGTGAGGTAACAGAAGTACATACGTATAGAACCGTAATAGATGAAAGTAAAAAAGATGAGATATTAGATATTTTAAATTCTAATGATATAGATTATATAACTTTTACTAGTTCCTCAACAGTAAATAATCTTGTTGAAATTATAGGAAAAGAAAATATTAAAATATTAGACAAAATAAAAACACTATCTATAGGACCTATAACTACAGAGACAATAAATAGTTTAGGTATAAAGTTATATAAAGAAGCTACTAAATCTACGATAGATTCGTTAGTAGATTTAATTATAAAGAATTAATTTTGGAGGCTTGATATGTTAAGAAGACCAAGAAGACTAAGAGCAAGTAAAGCAATCAGAAATTTAGTGAGAGAAACTAAAGTTAATGTAGAAGATTTAATATATCCACTATTTGTAGTAGAGGGAGAACATATAAAAGAAGAAATTAAATCTTTACCAGATGTCTATCATTTATCAATTGATATGTTAGAAGAAGAAGTAAAAGAAATTAGTGAGTTGGGAATTGAACATATAATGTTATTTGGTGTTCCAGATGAAAAAGATGAGTGTGCTTCACAAGCATTTAATGATAATGGAATAGTTCAAAAGGCAATTAGAAAGGTTAAAGAGATAAATCCAGATATGAATGTAATAACAGATGTCTGTATGTGTCAATATACAAGTCATGGACATTGTGGAATTCTAACTAATACTGGTTATGTTGACAATGATAAATCATTAGAGTATTTGGCTAAAATATCTGTAAGTCATGCTAAAGCAGGAGCAGATATGGTTGCTCCGTCTGATATGATGGATGGAAGAATACAAGCAATAAGAGAAGCTTTAGATAAAAGTGGATTAGAAAATGTAGGAATAATGGCTTACAGTGTCAAATACGCTTCAAATTTTTATGGACCTTTTAGAGAAGCAGCTCATTCAGCGCCATCTTTTGGAGATAGAAAAACGTATCAAATGGACCCAGCAAATAGCAATGAAGCTATAATAGAAACGGAGCTTGATATATTAGAAGGTGCAGATATACTTATGGTTAAACCTGCATTATCGTATTTAGATATAATAAGAAGAGTTAAAGACAATTTTGATTTACCCTTAGCAGCTTATAATGTAAGTGGAGAATATTCTATGCTTAAGTTTGCAGTTAGAGAAGGGTTATTAAATGAAGATGTAATTCTTGAATCAATTACCTCTATAAAAAGAGCTGGAGCAGATATAATAATAACTTATTTTGCTAAAGATATTGCTAAGTTGTTGAAAAAATAAATTCTAGAAGTATAAAGAATGTTGAAAAGTATAGGAATTTTAGTTAGCTATTTTACAGTATTTTTATTTAGAAATTTATTGAATAAGAATATATACTAATTTATAATTTCTATACTTTATTTATGTAATTAAATAAACTTTGGAGGTGGAAAATGCTGTATCCTATTAATTTAAAATTAGATGATTTAGATGTAGTTATAATTGGTGGAGGAGAAGTTGCATATAGGAAATGTAAAAATTTTTTAGAATTCAATAAGAGTGTTACTATAGTTTCTAAACAAATTTTAAATAAGTTTTATGAGTCAGAAGGAAATATAAAAATAATAAAGGATGATTATAAAGAAGTGTATATAGAGAGTGCTTCTGTAATAGTCGCTGCTACAAATAATAGGGAATTGAATATGGAAATAGGATTATATTGTAGAGCAAAAAATAAATTAGTAAATGTTGTTGACAACGTAGAAATATCAAATTTTACTGTTCCATCATATATAAAAAGAGGCGATTTACTTATAAGTATATCTACTGGGGGTAAAAGTCCTTCATTATCATCAAAGATAAAGAAAGAGCTTGAGGAGAGATACACTGAAGATTATGAGGAATATTTAAATGTATTAGGTGATATTAGAAAAAAAGTTATAAAAAAATATGAAGATAAAATTAAAAGAAAAGATATACTCAATAGGTTGATAACACTAGATTTAGAAGAGTTAAAAAAATTTGATATATAAAAAATAAAATAAAAAATATTAAAAATGTATTGACGGATTATTTTTAAGGTGATATAGTATTACTTGTCCTTAAGAAAAGGGCAGACATAAAAAATGAACTTTGAAAATTAAACAGTAGGTTAATTTATAAAACAAGAAACAAACCATAAAGCCAGATATTTTGATAACAATAGTATCTGAGCCTGATAAACTTTTATTTGAGAGTTTGATCCTGGCTCAGGATGAACGCTGGCGGCGTGCCTAACACATGCAAGTTGAGCGATTTACTTAGGTAAAGAGCGGCGGACGGGTGAGTAACGCGTGGGTAACCTACCCTGTACACACGGATAACATACCGAAAGGTATGCTAATACGGGATAACATATTTGAGAGGCATCTCTTGAATATCAAAGGTGAGCCAGTACAGGATGGACCCGCGTCTGATTAGCTAGTTGGTAAGGTAACGGCTTACCAAGGCGACGATCAGTAGCCGACCTGAGAGGGTGATCGGCCACATTGGAACTGAGACACGGTCCAAACTCCTACGGGAGGCAGCAGTGGGGAATATTGCACAATGGGCGAAAGCCTGATGCAGCAACGCCGCGTGAGTGATGAAGGCCTTCGGGTCGTAAAACTCTGTCCTCAAGGAAGATAATGACGGTACTTGAGGAGGAAGCCCCGGCTAACTACGTGCCAGCAGCCGCGGTAATACGTAGGGGGCTAGCGTTATCCGGATTTACTGGGCGTAAAGGGTGCGTAGGCGGTCTTTCAAGTCAGGAGTGAAAGGCTACGGCTCAACCGTAGTAAGCTCTTGAAACTGGGAGACTTGAGTGCAGGAGAGGAGAGTGGAATTCCTAGTGTAGCGGTGAAATGCGTAGATATTAGGAGGAACACCAGTTGCGAAGGCGGCTCTCTGGACTGTAACTGACGCTGAGGCACGAAAGCGTGGGGAGCAAACAGGATTAGATACCCTGGTAGTCCACGCTGTAAACGATGAGTACTAGGTGTCGGGGGTTACCCCCTTCGGTGCCGCAGCTAACGCATTAAGTACTCCGCCTGGGAAGTACGCTCGCAAGAGTGAAACTCAAAGGAATTGACGGGGACCCGCACAAGTAGCGGAGCATGTGGTTTAATTCGAAGCAACGCGAAGAACCTTACCTAAGCTTGACATCCCAATGACATCTCCTTAATCGGAGAGTTCCCTTCGGGGACATTGGTGACAGGTGGTGCATGGTTGTCGTCAGCTCGTGTCGTGAGATGTTGGGTTAAGTCCCGCAACGAGCGCAACCCTTGTCTTTAGTTGCCATCATTAAGTTGGGCACTCTAGAGAGACTGCCAGGGATAACCTGGAGGAAGGTGGGGATGACGTCAAATCATCATGCCCCTTATGCTTAGGGCTACACACGTGCTACAATGGGTAGTACAGAGGGTTGCCAAGCCGTAAGGTGGAGCTAATCCCTTAAAGCTACTCTCAGTTCGGATTGTAGGCTGAAACTCGCCTACATGAAGCTGGAGTTACTAGTAATCGCAGATCAGAATGCTGCGGTGAATGCGTTCCCGGGTCTTGTACACACCGCCCGTCACACCACGGGAGTTGGAGACGCCCGAAGCCGATTATCTAACCTTTTGGAAGAAGTCGTCGAAGGTGGAATCAATAACTGGGGTGAAGTCGTAACAAGGTAGCCGTATCGGAAGGTGCGGCTGGATCACCTCCTTTCTAAGGAGAATTACCTACTGTTTAATTTTGAGGGTTCGTTTTTACGAATACTCATTGTTAGCACTTTAAGCAACGGAATTTATTCGTTGACACTGTGCGTTAGCACTTTAAGCAACAGAATAAACTGAACGCATGTGAAGTTTGTTTGTTGGCGCTGTGCTTTAGCACTTTGAAAACTGCATATATATATTTAGTGATATGACATCTAATTTGTAATATATAAAGCTGATAACTTTTTAAAATTATCAAGTTGATAGACTTTAATCTATCAAACCTTTTTAACTGGTCAAGTTATTAAGGGTGCAGGGCGGATGCCTTGGCACTAGGAGCCGATGAAGGACGTGATAAGCTGCGATAAGCTTCGGGGAGTTGCACGTAAACTTTGATCCGAAGATTTCCGAATGAGGAAACTCACTTAGAGTAATGTCTAAGTATCATTAAGTGAATACATAGCTTAATGAGGGGAACTCAGGGAACTGAAACATCTAAGTACCTGAAGGAAGAGAAAGAAATTCGATTCCGTAAGTAGCGGCGAGCGAACGCGGATTAGCCCAAACCAATAAAGTTTTCTTTATTGGGGTTGTGGACATATCATAACGAAGAGGTATCGTAATTGAAGAGGTTTGGAAAGACCCACCACAGAAGGTAATAGTCCTGTATGTTAAACGAGAAGACTTCAGATATGATCCAGAGTACCACGGGACACGTGAAACCCTGTGGGAAGCAGGAGGGACCACCCTCCAAGGCTAAATACTACCTAGTGACCGATAGCGTATAGTACCGTGAGGGAAAGGTGAAAAGAACCCCGGGAGGGGAGTGAAATAGAACCTGAAACCCTGCACTTACAAGCTGTGGAAGCACATTTCTTGTGTGACCGCGTACTTTTTGTAGAACGGGCCAACGAGTTACGTTAAGTAGCAAGGTTAAGCACTTAAGGTGTGGAGCCGTAGCGAAAGCGAGTTTTAACTGAGCGTTCAGTTACTTGACGTAGACCCGAAACCGGGCGACCTACCCATGAGCAGGATGAAGCGAAAGTAAAATTTCGTGGAGGTCCGAACCCACGAGCGTTGAAAAGCTCGGGGATGACTTGTGGGTAGCGGTGAAATTCCAATCGAGCCCGGAGATAGCTGGTTCTCCCCGAAATAGCTTTAGGGCTAGCCTCAAGGTGAGAGATACGGAGGTAGAGCACTGAATGTCCTAGGGGGTATTGCACCTACCGAAGACTATCAAACTCCGAATGCCGTCATCTTATACTTGGGAGTCAGACTGTGGGTGATAAGATTCATAGTCGAAAGGGCAACAGCCCAGATCGTCAGCTAAGGTCCCTAAATGTAAGTTAAGTGGTAAAGGATGTGGGATTGCACAGACAACCAGGATGTTGGCTTAGAAGCAGCCACTCATTCAAAGAGTGCGTAATAGCTCACTGGTCGAGTGATCCTGCGCCGAAGATTTCCGGGGCTAAAACTTACTACCGAAGCTACGGCATCATTATGATGGGTAGGGGAGCTTCCCATACGGGTTGAAGCATGACCGTAAGGACATGTGGACAGTATGGGAGTGAGAATGTTGGCATGAGTAGCGAGATGTGGGTGAGAATCCCACAGGCCGTAAACCCAAGGTTTCCAGGGGAAGGTTCGTCCGCCCTGGGTTAGTCGGGACCTAAGCTGAGGCCGAAAGGCGTAGGTGATGGACAACAGGTTGATATTCCTGTACTACCGATAACCGTTTGAGAGATGGGATGACACAGTAGGATAAGCTAAGCACACTGTTGGTTATGTGTGCCCAAGCATTGAGGCAGTCAGAGTAGGTAAATCCGCTTTGATAATGCTGGGATGTGATGGGGAGCGAAATTTAGTAGCGAAGTAGCTGATTTCACACTGTCAAGAAAAGTCTCTATCGAGGTTAAAGGTACCCGTACCGCAAACCGACACAGGTGGGTGAGGAGAGTATCCTAAGGCCAGCGAGAGAACTGTTGTTAAGGAACTCGGCAAAATGACCCCGTAACTTAGGGATAAGGGGTGCCACCATCCGGTGGCCGCAGAGAATAGGCCCAAGCGACTGTTTACCAAAAACATAGGTTTCTGCTAAGTCGCAAGACGATGTATAGGAGCTGACGCCTGCCCGGTGCTGGAAGGTTAAGGGGATCTGTTAGAGCAATCGAAGCAGTGAACTTAAGCCCCAGTAAACGGCGGCCGTAACTATAACGGTCCTAAGGTAGCGAAATTCCTTGTCGGGTAAGTTCCGACCCGCACGAAAGGCGTAACGATTTGGGCACTGTCTCAACAACAGACTCGGTGAAATTGTAATTCCGGTGAAGATGCCGGATACCTGCGACAGGACGGAAAGACCCCATGGAGCTTTACTGTAGCTTGACATTGGGTCTTGGTACTACATGTACAGGATAGGTGGGAGGCTTTGAAACCAGGACGCCAGTTTTGGCGGAGCCATCCTTGGGATACCACCCTTGTAGTACTGGGACTCTAACCATAGGCCATGAATCTGGTCTTGGGACACTGTCAGGTGGGCAGTTTGACTGGGGCGGTCGCCTCCCAAAAGGTAACGGAGGCGCTCAAAGGTTCTCTCAGTACGGTCGGAAATCGTACGTAGAGTGTAAAGGCAAAAGAGAGCTTGATTGCAAGACATACAGGTCGAGCAAGGATGAAAATCGGACTTAGTGATCCGGTGGTTCTGCGTGGAAGGGCCATCGCTCAACGGATAAAAGCTACCCTGGGGATAACAGGCTTATCTCCCCCAAGAGTCCACATCGACGGGGAGGTTTGGCACCTCGATGTCGGCTCATCACATCCTGGGGCTGTAGTAGGTCCCAAGGGTTGGGCTGTTCGCCCATTAAAGTGGTACGCGAGCTGGGTTCAGAACGTCGTGAGACAGTTCGGTCCCTATCCGTCGCAGGCGTAGGAAATTTGAGAAGACCTGTCCTTAGTACGAGAGGACCGGGATGGACGTACCTCTGGTGTACCAGTTGTCCTGCCAAGGGCATGGCTGGGTAGCTATGTACGGAATGGATAAGCGCTGAAAGCATCTAAGCGCGAAGCCAACTTCAAGATAAGATTTCCCACCGCAAGGGTAAGACCCCAGAAAGACTATCTGGTTGATAGGTCGAAGGTGTAAGTGCAGCAATGTATTTAGCTTATCGATACTAATAGGTCGAGGACTTGACCAATATTTATTTGATGTTCATTAATTAAGATATATATGTAGTTTTTAGAGTGTTAACTCTAAAGAAACTAGTGTTACTAGATTCTAAAAACTTACTAAAACTTAATAGAAATATTAAGCATAGAGATTATGTGGTTACAATAGCAGAGAGGATACACCTGTTCCCATTCCGAACACAGAAGTTAAGCTCTCTAGCGCTGATGGTACTTGGTGTGAAACTGCCTGGGAGAGTAGGACGTAGCCACGTAATTTTTTTGAGTAAACTTATTAAAATTAAAAAAAGTTTTGTTTTTTATGTTTAGACCCTATAAAATTGGGACATAATATAATTGTAAAACTTAATATAGCAAAAATAAATTACTCAATCTCCCCCACTTAAAGACCTCTATCCCCCATAGAGGTCTTTTTTATTGTACTTTTGTATTCCAATCATTAAATTTTTCTTTATTGAATTTAAAATAACATTACACTCCCAAATGCAGTTTTATAAAAATAATTAGTTTTATATACTTTATTATAAATTAAATTATATCTTTATAGTAAATCGTAGTTATGAAAATTATAGAAAGTTATAAACAATACAAATTGGATATTTACTTAATCTTTAGTATATTTAACAAAAAATGTGTATAATTTAACCTTAATTTTAATAAATTTACTATATGTTCACTTTGCCTTAATATATCCTTTACAAATTAAGAGTATTATTAATTTATAAGTAAATCAAAGGACTAAATAAAATATTTTAGGAGGATAAAAATGGCAAATATAAGACTAGAAAATGTCACAAAATCTTATAATAAAAAAAATACTGTTATAGAAAACTTAAATCTTACTATAGAAGATGGTTCTTTTACAGTGTTGGTAGGTCCAAGCGGATGTGGGAAATCTACAACATTAAGAATGATTGCAGGTCTTGAGGATATAACTTCAGGTAAGTTGAAAATTGAAGAAAATGATGTAACAAAAATGGATGCTAGTAAAAGAGATATAGCTATGGTATTTCAAAACTATGCACTATATCCACATATGACTGTTAGAGAAAATATAGAGTTTGGACTTAAAAATAAGAAAGTAGCAAAAGAAAAAAGAGAAAAACTTATACTAGAAGTTATTGATGTAGTAGGGTTACAAGATTATTTAAATGTGAAACCAGGTAACCTATCTGGAGGTCAAAGACAAAGAGTAGCACTTGCTAGAGCAATGGTTAAAAATCCAAAGGTATTTTTAATGGATGAGCCATTATCAAATCTAGATGCTAAATTAAGAAATCAAATGAGAACAGAATTAATACAATTACATCAAAAGCTAAAATCAACATTTGTTTATGTAACTCACGACCAGGTTGAAGCAATGTCTATGGCAGATAAGATAGTTATAATGAACAAAGGTAAGATAATGCAAATAGGTTCTCCAAAGAAAATATATCAAAATCCTAAAAACTTATTTGTGGCGCAGTTTATTGGAAATCCTTGTATGAATATACTAAATATGAAAAATGATGTCAAACTTGGATTTAGACCAGAAAAAGCAACACTAGAGAGTATAAATATAGATGGAAAAAATGATAGTGTATTTAGCCTATTTGGAAAAGTCATGACTAAAGAAGTCTTGGGAAATGAAACTATATATTGTCTGTCTGTTCTTAATAGTGAGGTAAGAGTTAAAACAGAAAATGATATATTTGATATTGGAAGAACTTTAAGAATAAGTTTGTTAGAAAAAGATTTATATTATTTTGATAAACATGGAGAAAGAATAGAAGATATAAAAAAATGTAAAAATATGTATTCTAAAATTAAAGGAGATATTTATGAAAAAGCGATTTAATAAAGCCTATTTATATATAACACCTGCTATTATAGGAACTCTATTGTTTATAGTATATCCAATAATTAAGACAATATCTCTAAGTTTCAAATCAGGTAGTCTTCTTAGTTCAACTTTTGAAAATGTAGGTTTAAACAATTATATAGAACTTTTAAAGAATCCAGAATTTATACAGACTATAATAAATACTGCAATCTATACTTTTTTTATGGTGGCTATATCTATCTCATTAGCTGTAGTTCTTGCTGTTTGGTTAAATAAAAACTCTATAATACACAATTTGACACAAAGTATAATCTTTACACCACATGTAATTTCATTAGTATCTGTTGCTGTATTATGGCTTTGGATTATGGAGCCACAATATGGTTTTTTAAACTGGATACTGTCAACATTGCATTTACCAACATCAAAGTGGCTTTCAAGTGAAAATTCAGCTTTGATGTCACTAATTCTGATAGGTATATGGAAAACTCTAGGATATAATATTTTAATAGTGTTATCATGTCTTAAATCTATACCAAACTATATATATGAGGCATCTAAATTAGATAATGCAAACAAAATAACTAATTTCTTTAAGGTGACCTTACCACTATTATCACCGACAATATTTTTTCTTATGATAACAACAACAACTGCATCATTTCAAGTATTTGATGAGATAAGTATAATGACACAAGGTGGTCCATTAGGTTCGACCAACATGTTATCTTATTATATATATGAGTCTGGGTTTATATATTATGACATAGGACAAGCAAATGCAGCGAGTATGTTTTTATTAGCTATAGTTATGATTGCTACATATGCTAATTTCAGATTACTGTCAAAGAAAGTTCACTATCAATAAAGAAAGTAAAATATAAGGTCTATCGAGATAAGGTCTATCGAGAAGGAGGAGAAAATGGATATTATACAACCTATCAAAAAAGACAAAATTGATATAAAAAAAATAGCATCAAAATCAATAGAAGTATTAATTTTACTACTTTTATCTGCAATATTTATATTCCCTTTTATATGGATGTTATCAACATCTTTTAAAAATCCACAAGAAATGATGCAATTACCGCCTACTATTATACCAAATGATATAGTTTTAGAAAATTATAGTACAGCATGGAATTCAGGTCCATTTTTTAGATACTTACTAAATAGTGTATTTGTAACAGGAAGTGTTCTAATTATACAGTTTTTAGTGATGGTTCCAGCAGCTTATGCATTTTCTAAGATTAAATTCAAAGGTGAGAAAATGTTATTTGGGCTTTTGCTTATAGGACTTATGATTCCGCCACAAGTAACTTTTCTACCGGTGTATATGATGATGAGTAAGCTTGGATTTATAAACACATATGTTCCGCTTATAATTCCATTTATGACATCTTCATTTGGCATATTTCTACTTAGACAAAATTTTATGCAGATTTCAGATGAGATTATTGAAGCAGCTAAACTAGATAATGCTTCTGATTTAAAAATAATGTTTAAAATAATGGTTCCTATGGCAAAACCAGCAGTAATAACATTTATATTATTCAATTTTATATATCATTGGAACAATTACTTCTGGCCTTTAGTAATGACAAATACAGATGCCATAAGAACTTTACCAATAGGAGTAGCACTTCTTAAATCTTCAGAAGGAATTACTGCATGGAATGTAATAATGGCAGGAAATATAATTCTAATTTTACCAATAATTCTTGTATATATATTTGCAAATAAAAAGGTAAAGGAAGCTTTTATGTATTCAGGAATAAAATAAAAAATTAAAGACTAAATTTGGAGGATGAAAATGAAGCTTAAAAGAAAATTAGCAACAGGATTAGCAATAACATTATTATTAGGTTCTTTAGTTGGTTGTTCAAATTCTAATGATTCAAATGCATCTAAAGGAGAAAAGACTGATAGCAATATTACAAAGATAGATTTCTGGGCTCCTTTAGGTGGAACTAATGGTGAAACTGCACAAAAAATGGTTGACCAGTTTAATAATGAACATAAGGATGTACAGGTAAATATGTTAAAACAAAAAGATTATTATGAAAATGCAACAAAATTACAGGCAGCTTTAACTTCTAAAGACCAACCAGACGTAACATTATTAGAAATAACTCAAACAGGTACATTTGCATCAGCAGGTGC
Organism: Clostridioides sp. ES-S-0054-01; assembly: GCA_021561035.1. Taxonomy (NCBI): domain Bacteria; kingdom Bacillati; phylum Bacillota; class Clostridia; order Peptostreptococcales; family Peptostreptococcaceae; genus Clostridioides; species Clostridioides sp. ES-S-0054-01. Next base: position 3,657,509 of record CP067346.1, on the reverse strand, counting down.
TTTAGTAGATATGAGCAAGTATTTTGATAAAACTTACCAAGAAAGATTTTTTTCTGGTCTTTTAACAAATTCCTATTATGAAAATAAGTTTGTTGGAATGCCATTTAACAGAAGTACACCAATATTATACATAAATAAAGACATGGCAACTAAAGCAGGTCTTGACCCTTCAGGTCCAAAATCATGGGAAGAGCTTAAAGAGTATGCTAATAAAATGACGAATAAATCAGAAGATACTTATGGTTTTGAAACACCAATAGATATTTGGTTCTATGAAGCTATGGTGATGCAAAGTGGTGGAGAAATAGCTAATGGTAAAAAAGTAGCATTTAATAATGAAGCAGGACAAGCACCAGTTAAATTCTGGCAAGATATGATGAAAGCTGGAATAATGAAAATGCCTCCTGGTGAAGATTATAATGCTTGGGATGTGGCAAAACAAGACTTTGTAAATAGTAAAGTAGGTATGATATTCACATCAACAGCAGATTTAGCAGGGCTTATGCAACAAACAGAAGGTAAATTTGAAATATCAACAGCATTTTTACCAAAAAATCAAAAATATGCAACTCCTACAGGTGGAGCAAACTTAGTTATGCTTGAAGGTGGGACTGATAAGGAAAAAGAGGCAAGTGTAGAATTTATAAAATGGATGACACAAACTGATAAAATAGTTCAATTTAGTTCATCAACAGGATATTTACCAACAACTGAAGATGCAATAAAATCAGAAGAGTTACAAACATTATATAAAGAAAAACCTCAATATAAAGTTGCAACTGACCAATTACAATATGCCGTTGCACTTCCAATGTTAAATGGATATAAGGAAGCAACTGATAAGCTAATGGATGAGATTAAAAAGGGGCTTACTGATTTAAATGTAAATCCAAAAGATACAGTCAGCAAAGGAACTACTGCAATGCAGGCAGTAATAGATAAAACAAATAAATAATTATGTAGACTTGTAGCAGATTAAAAGTATTTAATAATATATGAATGAAGAGGTAATGTAAATGACAAAAGTTATAGTATTATCAGTAGATTCTTTATTTGAAAAAGATTTGGAATTCGTAAAAAATCTACCCAATTTTAAATATATATTAGAAAATTGTTCTATAGTAAAAAATATAAATTGTGTGTATCCTACTTTGACATATCCATGTCATACTAGCATGGTTACGGGAGTATATCCCAAAAAACATGGTATATATCATAATGAAAAATTTAACCCCAACAAAGAAAATAAAGATTGGTACTGGTATTCAAAAGACATAAAAGTAAAGACTATTATAGATGTAGCAAAAGAAAACAATCTAACTACCTCTAGTGTATTATGGCCTGTAATGGGAGCAAATCCAAATATAGACTATAATATTGCAGAAATATGGGCTCCTAATAGAGAAGATGACCCAAGAGAGGTTTTTGAAAAAAGTTCCAGTAAGATTATAATGGATGGCATTTACAACAAACATTGTCATTATATTGATTGGAAGTTAGAACCGAACATGGATTTGTTCGGAGTAAACTGTGCAGTGGATATTATAAAGGAACATAAGCCAGATTTAATGTTAATACATTTGGCTACATTGGATCATACACGACATAATTACGGTTTATTTAATGATGAAGTAAATAAAGCGTTGAAAATGAATGATGAATGGCTAGGATGTATAATTCAAGCTACAAAGGATGCTGGTACGTATGAAGATACTAATTTTATAATACTTGGAGACCACGGTCATCTTAGAGTTGATAAAGTTATAAATCCAAACGTCTTGCTTGAATCAAAAGGATTTATAACAGTTGAAAATGGCGAAGTTAAGAACTTTGATGCCTATGTAAATTCTTCTGGAATATCAGCTCAAATAATAGTAAATAATTTAGACAGATTAACAGAGCTAAGAGAACTGCTTGAAGCATCTAGAGAAGAATTATTTATAGAGAATATTTTTAGTAAAGAAGAAGCATCTAGTCTTGGTCTTGAAGGTGATTTTGAAATGGTAATTGAAGGAATTGAAGGAATTTCCTTTGGAAATGATTTAGAAGGAAGCATTATAAAGGATTCGGATATAAAAGACTACAAATTTGCTGTGGCGACACATGGTCATTTACCTACTAAGGGTAATAGACCTCCATTTATAGCTTTTGGACCTAATATTAAAAGTGGTGTGATTATAAAAGAAGGTGACTTAAGAGCTCATGCTACAACTATATTAAAATTATTTAATTTAAAGTTGGATGGAGTTGAAAAAGAAGCATTTGATTTTATTGTATAAGTTGATAAAGTATTTATTTTCAATGTATAATGGCAATACCACTCATTTATAACATCCGTATTTAATATAATTAAAATGTGGTTTTTCAAAGAACAATTATCACATAGATTAGGGGTTCTTATGAACCCCTTCTCTTTTTTTGCACAAAAAGAGATGACTCAAATTTTTATTTTGAAATCTTCCCAAATATTAAAAAGTATAAAGAGAACTTAATGGTTAATCATATGAATTTTATTTATACAACCTTAGTTTTAGAGATTGCTTTAATATGTTCTAAAAATCTAGTTAGGTAGATAATAGATTGATTTTTAACCCTAAAATAGAACTATGGAGGGGTTTATTATATAAATGAAAAATTACTATTCATCTATTCAGTAAATAAAATATCAAATATAAGACGTATTTCTAAATCAGAAATTTCTATAGTATATTCCTTTTCAATTTCTGCAAAAGAATATTTTATGACTTCAATTTTTCTTTTTTGTTTTTTTAAAAACTCATCAATATCTAACTGCTCATCAACTTTTTCTTTTCTAAGTATTCTTTCTACCATGCAACATGTATGTAAATATAGTAAGAAACGTCTATTGTTTGAAAGATTAATATCAAATTTCTCTTCCATCTTATCAACAGCTTTTTCGATTGACTTTAATATTTTTCCTACATCCAATATTGTTAGATTTTCAATTATTTTTTTTATTGAAAAATTAAATACTAAATCCTTTTTTAGTTGCTCTTCATCAATTTCAAAATTACATTTTAATAAACTAATAAATTCATCAATTTCATCTCCAACTATTAATTGATCTAAGCCTATATAATTGACTCCTTCAATCTTAGGATTATTGGTTCCTATAATTGCAATAACTTTGTAGACTTGGAATGGTAGTTCTTTTAATTTATTTTGCTTCAACTTTTTATAGTCATAAGGAATTATTGTAAGTGATTTCTGATATTGTTTTAAACTATTTTCGAGTATTTCTTGTATTTGGATAGCACTTCCCATTCCTGTGTAACAACAAGTCAGTATTGCCTTTTTCTTTTTCTCAGTTGGATAAATTAACTTTCTATTGATATTTACATTGTTTAAAACTTCATTATTAATCTCATTTATATTTTTTTCTTTTATTAATAGACTGCCTACCTCTAAAACCAATGGAGTGGATACATAATCTATAAGCAATAATGGACCTTTTATTTTTTCTTTTAATCTATTACCTAAATCTGATAAAGATCCCATATCTACTAATAAAATCAAACCATTCTCTATGTTATTATTATCAATAAATTCAATAATCTTATTTTCTATATCATCAATTGTTATATCAATTGGCATATCAATAGCTTGAAAAAAATTTTTCTTTAATAACCTATTAGCTACATTTGCCATACTACTAGCTGTAGAATAACCATGAGCTAAGATTATTGCATTTATTCCACTTTTAAATTTCTGCATACTAGTACTATTTAAATAAAATGAAATAACAATTAAATCTTCCTCTAAAAACTCATAGTCTAATTGCTCACTTAAATTTCTTAGCATTAGTTTGGCTAACCATACTGAATTTGCCATATGATTATTTATAAAAGTTATTAACTTTGGTCTAATGCTGTTCCAATCTGGATGATTAATTAAAATTTCATGTTCTTCTTTAAAATATAATAGACTTGCTATTGAGATAATTTTATTACCATCCTGTTTGGTACCATAATTTTCCTCCATAAATTTAAATGTATGTCTTATATTAAATGATAATATAGAAAATAAACTCTGATTTTTAGCATACTCTGTATTAAATACTAAATCATCTAGTAATATATTTACATTGCTCATCATCTTTTTTATGTAGTATTCATATGTTATATTTCCACTTTCTGCAGATTTGAACTCTTCTATAAATTGAAAATATGTAGTAGCAATATTTTTTTCTTCTCTACTACTTATATTCAATAGTTCTGGACATCTATAATCATAACTTCTACATTGATATCTATTCGTAAACTGATAATTAAATGTTTCTTTTATATACTCCTCACAATCAGTAGGTAAATCGGTAATTTTTACCTTAATTAAATCAGTATTTTCTCCTCTTGTATAACTACTACCACAACTATATTTGACAATATTTTTTATCTTTCCTACATTTCCTTCATAATTACTTGAAAGTAGAAATGATATAACTTGACCTGAAACTTTTATAGATTTATTAAGAATCTCACTTTCTTTTAAAAAAAAACTATCTATCAAATTAAGTTTCTCATGCTGAGGTCTCTCTGAAAAGCTAGGTATATTCACTATAACAGGTAATCTCCTTATAAATGTTGGTAAAAAGGTTGATTGTATTGACTCCGTTGTAGCAAAAATTAATCTTACCTTAGCTTTCTTTTTTATGCTATTATCTCCAAAAGGAGAAAATTCACCTGAATCCATAAAAGTAAATAACTTTTCTTGACCTTCATCAGTTAATCTATGAACTTCATCTAAAAATAAAATTCCTCCATCTGCATTTTCAAGTAAACCTTTCTTATCTTTATCAGCACCAGTAAATGAGCCTTTAGCATGTCCAAACAAAATACTTGATAATAATTCTGGATTATGATAATACTGAGCACAATTTAAAGAAATAAATGGTGCTTTTTTAGAAATAAGATTTTCTTGTATGGAATAATCATATATACTTTTTGCTAAATAAGTCTTTCCAGAACCACTAGGTCCTAAAAGCATTATAGGTAATCCATTTTGGGGATATAGTATAGCTGTTTTTATCTGATCAATTTGTTCTTTTAAACTTCCTTTTGCACCAATTACATTATTTAAAGAAGCTTTAGAACTATTACTTTTATTCTCATTAAATAATTCTTCCAATGATTCGTATTCACTTAATTCTACCTTGAAATAAAATTTTGAAAAAACATCTTTATCTAAAAAAATTACTGGATATTCTTTAACTTTTATGACGTTACCACGTTTAACTTCTTTATTTAAATAACTACTTACAGTACTTCTACTTAAATTTATATTATTAGCAATAGAATTTGTAGAATGCAGTTTTATATTATCCTTATCAAAATTTTCAGTAATTTTCTTTAAATAATTAGATAAATATTTTTCCATAGCATCTACACCCTTCCTGTAAATGTTTTTTATTATAGTTTATTTTATAATATTTCACAATTTTTAAAAAGCAAAGAAATTGAATGCTTTCAATTTCTTTGCTAGAGTTTCGTTTAATTCAATATTAGTATTCTAATTTCCACATATATCTTCTCCTAGTTAATGGATGTTGACGTGCTTCTGATAATTCTTCAGCATATACTCTAAACACAGCCGTTAACAACATAGGGTTGAAGTAATCTATTACTGATTTTGAAATTTCAGCTGATAGCCCATAGTCTAATGCATCTACTACAGTTGTTTTTGCATTAAAACGATTTAAAAAAGTTAATGCACGTGAATCTATTGCTCTTGTTCTACCATCATTCATAAATAATATAAATGGCACATCTTTATCCACTATCTCAAATGGTCCATGAAAGAATTCCCCTGAATGAAATGTTCCTGAGTTAACCCATTGCATTTCCATCATTAAACAAATTGATGTAGAGTAAGCAACCTCAAGTGTAGCTCCACTACTCATTACGTATATAACTGGTGCATCTTTATATTCTTCTGCAAATTTTTTAGCATATAATCTAGCTGAAATAGCAGCTTTATCTGCTAAATCATAAATCTTATCAAATCCATCTTTCATTACTTCATAATTATCATATCCTTCAAATTGTTGTAATATCTCCATTGCTAACTCTAAAGCAAATCCCATTTTTTCTATTTTTGCACCATAGCTTTCAGCAAATCTATGATAGATTACATATTCTGCATCCTTAGTCAATGGTGATTCTACTGAATGAGTTAACGTTATAACATGAGCTCCTAATTTTTTTGCTCTCTCATTAGCTTTTACAGTTTCTGGAGTTGTTCCACCTAATGATGCTGATATAACAATTGTTGTTTCATCTACAGCTTCTGGAGTAGCATAGTTAAATTCGTTTGCAGTATAATGGCTTATACGTATTTTTTTTGAATTGCCATCTAAGAAATATTTTGCTGGATATAATTCTGCTTTAGAAGCTCCACATCCTACAAAAACTACACTTTTAATTTCACTTTGCTTTACCTTGATGTCCTCAATAATTTGTTTTGGTGTCATATTAGTAATCATTTTTAAATCCTCCTGTTTTTATAAAACTTATACATATTTATTAAATTTATTTTCAATTCCATTTGGAATCTTTAGCTTTTAAGCAAATATGCCTAGAGCACTAAATAATAATCCGCTAGCTATGCATATTGTAAGCATCCATCCTGTTTTAACTTTTTTCCTTAATAGCCAATACATAAGAAAAGTTATCCCTAATGGAATAATTTGTGGTACAATTCCATCTAAAACATCTTGTAATATAAATTTATTAAAAGTTATTGGAGTAGTAATTCCTATCATACTTGCCATCATTGAGCCAATAACCATCAACCCAACTATCGAACAAACATACATTACTTTCTCCATAAGTCCTTCATTATATAATTTTGATAAATATTTATTTCCCATTAAATAACCAATTTTGCCACCATAGTATGTTACAAAATAAGATGGTATAAAAGATATTAAAATTGCTAATATTGGTCCTGCTATACTTCCTTGCTGAGCAAGATTTATTCCCAGACCAAATGCTAAGATACGAATAGTACCTTGAAAAAATGAATCGCCAACGCCTGATAAAGGTCCCATTAATGAGGTTTTCATTGCATTTATAGATTCTGGATCAATATTTTCTCTATGTTCATAATATTGTTCTTCCATTGCAGCACTCAAACCTAACACAAATGCACTTGTTTGAGGTGTACAATTATAAAATCTCAAATGTCTTTTATATGCATCTTTTTTAAGTTCAGCATCTTTAGGATCTTTATAGATTTCATCAAGAATAGGTGAAATACCATATAAAAATCCCATGTTCATTTGTCTTTCATAATTCCAAGATGCTTGAATACTCCATGAACGCCAAAAGAATTTTCTATACTTCCAAGCATTTTTATCTTTTTCTTTTTTAAAAATTTTTTTGCTTTCCATTTCTATTCCTCCTTCTTTTGAGATTTATAGCGTATCAAAATCATTAATGCTATCTAATTCATCTACTGATTGATTTTCTTTTTTAAACTTAAATTCAGCTAATATGAAGGATAATGTACAAGCAAATATTGCTATACCTGTTACACTTAACCCTGAGTATGCGGTGATAAAGAATCCAATCAATAAGAAAGGTAACATTTTACCTGAAAGCATTGTACTTAGTAATAAAGCAAAACCATAAGCAGGTAATATTTTACTTGCAAGTGTTAAACCGTTTGTTAACCATCCTGGAATATTGTCTACGATACTTTTTACTAAATCTGTTCCAAAATATATAGCTAAAAAAATAGGTAAAAAGTACATAAATGAATATAAAATCGGCCCCCAAATGATATGAACTCTACATGCATTTTTATATTCGCCTTTTTCTATAAAATAATCTGATGTATGAGTCATTTTTGAAAGTATAGTTCTAATTAGTATTGCGAGCATCTGACCAAATACAGCAATTGGAATTGCAATTGTTAATGCTGTTTCAGCATCTGAATTAGAAAGTATGGCAAATGCTGTTGCTATTATTGATCCCATATTCATATCAGGCGGTGCAGCTGCTCCTATATTTACTATACCAAGTGACATTAATTCAAGAGAAGCACCTACCATCAACCCTTTTTCCATATCACCTAGAACTATACCTACTAAAGTACTCACAATAAGAGGTCTCTCAAAATTTAAACGGCCTAATAATCTAGAGTCCAGAATACAAAACACACCTATAAGACCTAGTAATATTGATTGAAATAACATATTTTAACCTCCTTATATATAAATTTAAATTTTAGATGTTAAATCTTCTGATTTAGAAGTTGGTATCTGTTGCATATATAGCTTAATTCCCATTTCTTTAAGCTTTATTGAATCGTTTAATTCTTCTTCATTTAAAAAAATTGCATTACTATATTGAGTTGAGTTTTCCTTCTTAGCAATTCCTCCATAATTTATTTCTTTAATATTGGGATATTCCTCACAAAATTTACGTATTGATTTAGTACTACCAAATACTAACATTATATTTTCATTTAATTGTTCTATCTTTTTCATCTTAAAAAGTGCATCTTTAACTGTAAAAATATTCAACTTTACACCTGAAGGTTTAGATAAGTTTAAAGATATTTTCTTTAATTCATCTGTTGCTGAAAAATCATCAATTATAATTATTCTTGAAATACTCAAGCTCTTTGTCCATGAAAAAACTACTTGTCCATGTAATAGGCGATGGTCAATTCTAACTAATTTAATCATAAATCCTCATCCTTTCCACTGATTGATTCTCTAATTAATTCGTTGCAATAAACGATTGATTGCTGACTATCTTTAATAAATTCTTTTAATAATTCTATAGAAATTTCATTACATATTGCTATAGAGATAACTAATGGTAGATTAATTCCAGAAATTATATGTATCTTTGGATAATCCTTAAGTAAAGACATCATTTCATTATTTACGCTTCCCCCTAAAATATCTGTTAATATAAAAATTTCCTTTGTTTCATAATTTTCTTTGATAACTTTTTCAATTAATACTTTTATATTTTCTTCCTCATCTCTATACGAAGAAAAAGCTTTAACTGATTCTGCATTCCCTATAATCATCTCTAGAGCATTTTTTATTCCTTTTGCCATGCTTCCATGACTTGCTAAAATAATCTGATTCACATTTTTACCTCCCTTCTTATCTATACAATTATTTATAGCAATCTACATGCCAAATTTTTAATTATCTGATGCAATACAGACAAATTCAACGTTTCTAGAAAATGAACTTTATTAAATCAACACTTATTTATTTAATATTAACAGTGTTGAATATAACTGTTGAATTTTTAGGTAAAACCGTGTAACCATAAAACTGATAGGCTAAATAAATTTAAGAATCCTGTGTCAATTTAAAATGAGATGAGAGCAAAGCAGAAGAACTAAATTATTATCTGTGATATTAATAACTGTTAATCACAAAACTTTGCTCTTAACAGAAGGGGATGTCTTAAAATAAACATTTGATTAGAAAAAATGAATTTCGAGATAACTCCTTTTTTTATATTTTAGATTTAAGTAAAATTTAAATGGGTAAAATATTTAAAATAACTTAAACAATTTTATAAAGGTATGATATAATAATACATGTTAGGAACTAATGTTCGAAAAAAGGAGTGATATAATGGATTTTAAAATAAAATCAGACTTCAAACCTACAGGTGACCAACCAGAAGCTATTAAATCAATAGTGGATTCTATAAATAGAAACGAGAAATTTTCAACTTTATTAGGAGTAACGGGTTCAGGAAAAACATTCACAATGGCAAATATCATTCAGCAAGTTAAGAAACCTACCCTAATAATGGCTCATAATAAGACACTAGCGGCACAGCTTTACAGTGAGTTTAAAGAATTTTTCCCAGACAATGCAGTTGAATATTTTGTAAGTTACTATGATTACTATCAACCAGAAGCATATGTAGCTCACAGTGACACTTATATAGAGAAAGATGCAAGTATAAATGACGAAATAGATAAGCTTCGACATTCTGCTACAGCATCTATTTTAGAGAGAAGAGATACTATAATAATATCTTCTGTATCTTGTATATATGGGCTTGGTGACCCAAAAGACTATAAAGAACTTATGTTATCTATAAGACCAGGTATGCAAAGAGACAGAGATGATGTAATAAAAAGGTTAATAGAGATACAATACGAAAGAAATGACATAAATTTTACAAGAGGTACTTTTAGAGTTAGAGGAGATATACTAGAGATATTCCCAGCTAGTAATGATGAAAAAGCAATAAGAATAGAGTTTTTTGGAGATGAAGTAGATAGGATAACGGAGATTGATTATGTAACAGGAAAGATTGTTGGTACTAGAAATCATGTTGTTATATTCCCAGCATCTCACTATGTAACAACTCCAGAAAGAATTGAAAAGGCGATTGTAGAAATAGAAGATGAACTTCAAGAACAAATTAAATTTTTCAAGGAGAATGATAGACTCTTAGAAGCACAAAGAATTGAGCAAAGAACTAAGTACGATATAGAGATGCTAAAGGAAATAGGGTTTTGTCAAGGAATAGAGAACTATTCAAGACATATTACAGGAAGGTCAGAAGGAGAGAGACCATATACCTTAATGGACTTCTTTCCAGATGATTATTTAATAATTGTAGACGAGGCACACGTTACTATACCACAAGTAAGAGGTATGTATGCAGGAGATAGGTCTAGAAAGACATCACTTATAGAGAATGGTTTTAGATTACCTTCTGCACTTGACAATAGACCATTAAATTTTCAAGAATTTGAAGGAAATATAAATCAGATGTTGTTTGTAAGTGCCACACCAGGACCTTATGAAATCCAACATTCAGAGACTATAGCAGAACAGATAATAAGACCAACTGGGCTTTTAGATCCAATTGTAGAAGTAAGACCTATCAATAATCAAATAGATGATTTAGTAGGAGAAATAACTAAAACTATAGAAAAAAATGAAAGAGTACTTATAACCACTTTAACTAAAAAAATGAGTGAGGACTTGACTAATTATCTTAAAGAGATAGGAATAAAAGTTAAATATTTGCATTCAGATATAGTTACACTAGAAAGAACAGAAATAATAAGAGATTTAAGACTAGGAAAATTTGATGTACTTGTAGGAATAAATTTACTTAGAGAAGGGTTGGATATACCAGAAGTTTCACTGATAGCAATTTTAGATGCGGATAAAGAAGGTTTCTTACGTTCCGAAACAGCGTTAATACAGACTATTGGACGTGCTGCTAGAAATGAAAATGGAAGAGTAATCATGTATGCAGACAGAATAACTGACTCAATGCAAAATGCTATTGATGAAACAAAGAGAAGAAGAGATATACAAAATTTATATAATGAAGAGCATAATATCACTCCTAAGACTATACAGAAAAATATAAGAGATAGTATAGAAGCTACTAAGGTGGCAGAGGAAGAAGTTGTATATGGAATATCTGACACAGATGATAAAGATGAAATAAGAGATAATATAGAAAAATTAAAATCAGAAATGATGGAGGCTGCTCAAAATTTACAATTTGAGAGAGCAGCAGAACTTAGAGATAAAATAAAACAATTAGAAGAAAAATTGGAAAAATAGAAAGGTAAAAACAACGTTATGGAAGATAAAATTATAATAAGAGGAGCAAAAGAGCATAATTTAAAAAATATAGATTTAGAACTACCAAGAGATAAATTTATTGTTTTTACAGGGTTATCAGGTTCTGGGAAGTCTTCTTTGGCATTCGATACAATATATGCAGAAGGTCAAAGAAGATATGTAGAGAGTTTATCTGCTTATGCTAGACAATTTTTAGGTCAAATGGAGAAGCCAAATGTAGAATATATTGAAGGTTTATCACCAGCTATCTCAATTGACCAGAAGACTACATCAAAAAATCCACGTTCTACTGTTGGAACAGTAACAGAAATATATGACTATCTAAGACTATTATTTGCAAGAGTAGGAGATGTGTATTGTCCTACATGTGGTGAAAAAATAAGTCAAATGACTATTCAAGAAATAGTTGATAAGATGCTAGACTTTCCAGATAGAACGAAGTTACAAATACTTTCACCAATTGTTAGAGGGCAAAAAGGTACACATAAAAAAGTCTTAGATAGTATCAAAAAAGAAGGATTTGTAAGAGTTAGGGTTGATGGTGAAAACTATGAAGTCAGTGATGATATAGCTCTAAATAAAAACCAAAAACATAATATAGAGGTTGTAGTAGACAGGATAGTAATTAAAGATGGAATTGAATCTAGATTAGCAGACTCAATTGAGACTGCAGTTAAGCTATCTGATGGTCTTGTAATAGCCCAAATAATAGATGGAGAGGAAATTCTTTTTTCAACTAAATTTGCATGCCCAGAACATGGAATAGGTATAGAAGAATTATCTCCAAGAATGTTTTCATTTAATGCTCCTTTTGGTGCTTGTGATGTTTGTAATGGTCTTGGGGAAAGTAAGGAAGTTGACCCAGAATTGGTTGTACCAAATAAAGATTTATCAATAAAACAAGGTGCAGTGGCTGCATGGGGGTCAACAGGTGTTAATGATGATACTTATTATAGTAAAATGATAAAAAGCTTAGCAGAACACTTTAATGTATCTTTGACAACTCCATTTAAAGATTTACCAGAGGATTTTGTTGAGGAATTACTTTATGGTAAAGACAATATAATTGTAGAGTTTACTTATGAATCAAAATTTGGAGGAACTAGAAATTATAAGTCATATTTTGAAGGAGTAATAGTAAACTTAGAGAGAAGATATAGAGAAACCAACTCAGAGTACATGAGAGATAAGATTGAAGAATATATGGCAGAAAGACCATGTCCAAAATGTAAAGGGTTAAGACTTAAAAAAGAAGTTTTATCTGTTTTGGTTGATGGAAAAAACATAATGGAAGTTACAAACTTATCTGTAAATGAATTGATTAACTTTATGGAAAATATAAATCTTACAGAAAAACAAAGATTTATAGCTCATGAGATTATAAAAGAGATAAAAGGAAGAGCTATGTTTTTAAGAGACGTAGGTCTTGATTATTTAAATTTATCAAGAAAAGCTGGAACTTTATCAGGAGGAGAAGCACAACGTATAAGATTAGCAACTCAAATAGGTTCTGCATTAGTTGGAGTTTTATATGTACTTGATGAGCCAAGTATAGGTCTTCATCAAAGAGATAATGATAGGCTTATAGCTACTCTTAGACATCTAACCGATTTGGGAAATACTTTAATCGTTGTAGAGCATGATGAAGATACAATGAGAGAAGCTGACTATGTTTTAGATATTGGTCCAGGTGCAGGCATACATGGCGGTGAGATAGTTGCGCAGGGTACTTTGGATGAAATAATTGAAAATGAAAACTCAATAACAGGTCAGTATCTAAGTGGTAGAAAACAAATATTGCTTCCAGAGACTACTAGGGAAGGAAATGGAAATTTTATAGAAGTAGTTAAAGCATCAGAAAATAATTTAAAAAATATAGATGTAAAATTCCCATTAGGTAAATTTACATGTATAACAGGTGTTTCAGGTTCTGGAAAAAGTACATTGATAAACGACATACTTTATAAAGGTGTTGCAAGTAAAGTAAATAGGTTTAAACAAAGAGCAGGTAAGCATAAGGAAATAAAAGGAATCGAAAATATAGATAAGGTTATAAATATAGACCAAAGCCCAATTGGAAGAACACCTCGTTCAAATCCTGCCACTTATACAGGCGTATTTGACTTTATAAGAGATATTTTTGCAGCTACTAATGAAGCTAAAGCAAGAGGTTATAAAAAAGGAAGATTTAGTTTCAATGTAAAAGGTGGTAGATGCGAAGCTTGTAAGGGTGATGGAATAATAAAAATAGAAATGCACTTCTTACCAGATGTATATGTTCCTTGTGAAATTTGTAAAGGTGAAAGATATAATAGAGAAACATTGCAAGTAAAATACAAAGATAAAACTATATCTGATATACTGGATATGAATGTGGAAGAAGCTGTTGAGTTTTTTGAAAATATACCGAATATAAAAAGAAAACTAGAGACTTTAATGGATGTAGGACTTTCGTATATCAAATTAGGACAGCCTTCAACTCAATTATCAGGAGGGGAAGCACAACGTATAAAATTAGCTGCTGAACTTAGTAAAAGACCAACAGGAAAGACTTTATATATATTAGATGAACCTACTACTGGACTTCATATGGCAGATGTAGATAAGCTAATCCAAGTATTACAAAGATTAGCAGATACAGGAAATACAATTATAGTTATAGAGCATAATCTAGATGTTATAAAGACTTGTGATTATGTAATAGACTTAGGACCGGAAGGTGGAGATAAAGGTGGAACTATAGTTGCAACTGGAACTCCAAAAGAAGTATCTAGAGTTGAGGGTTCTTATACAGGTCAATTCCTAAAGAAATATTTTTCTTAAATTATATAAATTGTGAAAAATTTTAGAGATATATAAGCTAAGTTGCTCTGTTATAAGTAAATTAGTCAAATACAAGTTGTAAATAGTAATCCAAAGTAAAGTCCATATTACTCTTCATGGTTAAAATTGTTTTTAAATCAATTATAGAAGGGAATATGGGCTTTAACTTGTCTAAAGTGCTGGAAATTGTATAACTTTTTAAATTTCATATTTTAGGGTATAATTTTAGTATAAAATTTAATGTTTTGGAGGGCGAGATGTTTGATATACAAGAGCATTTAAAAAAATTACCTTCTGAGCCCGGAGTATATTTAATGAAAGACAAATACGACCATATAATATATGTGGGAAAAGCCATATCTCTAAAAAATAGGGTAAGGCAGTATTTTCAATCTTCAAAAAACCATACATCTAAAGTAAAATCTATGGTTAAGAATATATATAAATTTGAGTATATTATAACGGATTCAGAATTAGAGGCATTAATACTTGAATGTAATTTAATAAAAAGATACAGACCAAAGTATAATGTAGTGCTTAGAGATGATAAAACTTATCCATATATAAAAGTAACTACGAATGAAGATTATCCAAGAATCTTAAAAGTTAGAAGAGTTCTTAAAGATAAGGCAAAGTATTTTGGTCCATATACCAATATAACTGCTGTGAATGATACTTTGGAACTTATAAGTAGTACGTATCCAATAAGAAGCTGTAAAATAGATATAGATAAAGCAATAAAGAATAAGACAAGACCTTGTTTAAATCTACACATAAATAAATGTTTAGGACCTTGTACAGGAAATGTTTCTAAAGAAGAGTATGGAAAAATGATAGAAGAGATTATAATGTGTCTATCTGGTAAAGAAGAAAAATTGATGGAGCTTTTAAAGGAAAAAATGAATGAGAGTTCTATGAACTTTAGGTTTGAAGAGGCTGCTGTATATAGAGATAAGATAAAGAGCCTTGAAGAGATGATACAGAAACAAAAAATAGATGCTAATGTAAGTGACTTGAACCAAGACATAGTTGCAATGGCAAGAGCCCATAATGAAGCCTGTGTACAAGTCTTTTTTATAAGAAATGGTAAGATTGTAGGTAGAGAACATTTTATATTAGAAGGGGTAATGGATAGTCCAAGAGCTTCTATATTAGGTTCATTTGTAAAACAATTTTACAATGAGCAAGAATATATACCTAAAGAATTAATTATAGAAGATGAGATAGAAGATAGTTCTATATTAGAGGAATGGTTGTCATCCAAAAAGGGTCAAAAAGTAACGATAAGAGTTCCACAAAAAGGAGAAAAGAAAAGCTTAGTTGAAATGGTCAGAAAAAATGCTGTAGAGTATCTTGAAAAGTTTTCTGATATGAACAAAAGAAAATACGAAAAAAGCATTGGTGCATTAGAAGAATTAAAAAAATTATTAAATTTGGAAAAGTTGCCAATAAGAATAGAGGCTTTTGATATATCAAATATACAAGGTGTAGATTCAATTGGTTCTATGGTAGTATATACAAATGCTAAGAAGGACAAAAAAGAATATAGGAGATATAAAATAAAAACAGTTATTGGACCTAATGATTATGATTCTATGGCTGAAATTGTAGATAGAAGATTGAAGCATGGGAATTTACCTGATTTGATATTATTAGATGGTGGAAAGGGACAGGTTAGTGCAGTAAAAAAAGCATTAGAACTTAATGATATAGATATACCTCTTTGGGGAATGTATAAAGACGATAAACATAGAACTAAAGGATTGATATGTAAAGAAAAAGAAATAGAACTAGATAAAACAACTAATTTATATAGATTTATTGCTAGTATACAAGAAGAAGTTCATAATTATGCAATAACATATCATAGAAGTTTAAGAAATAAAGCTTTGACAAAATCTATCTTAGATGATATACAGGGAATAGGTGAAAAAAGAAAGAAATCATTACTAAATCACTTTAAAGACGTAGATGTTATAAAAAAAGCTACTATGGAAGAACTTTTAGAAGTAGATGGAATGAATAAAAGCACTGCAGAGAATGTTTATAATTTTTTTAGAAAGGAAGAAAATTAATGGAAACTAGCAATAAGGTGTCAATAAGAGATATAATAAAAGAGTTGAAGTTAAAAGTAGTATACATGCCCGATGATGTAGATTATTATGTTTACTCACAAGATATAAATAGACCAGGATTACAGTTTGCAGGATATTTTGATTATTTTGCGTATGAAAGGATACAAATAGTTGGAAAGACAGAATATAATTTTTTTGGATTAATGGATAATCATATTCGAGAAGAAGTACTAGATAGATTTTTCTCATATGAAATACCAGCTCTAATAATTTCTAGAGATTTGGAAATTAAGCCCGATGTAATTGAAAAAGCTAAAAAATATAAAAGAATACTTTTGAGTACAAACAGAAATACCACTAGACTTATAAATAGACTGTCAAATTATTTGGATAATAAGTTAGCACCACATACAACAATTCACGGGGTGCTAGTAGATATTTATGGTATAGGTGTACTGATAAAAGGTGAAAGTAGTATAGGAAAATCAGAAACAGCGTTAGAATTGATTCAAAGAGGCAATAGATTAGTTGCAGATGATGCTGTAGAAATAAGAAAACTAGACGAAAGTATGCTTATGGGGCAGTCACCTGAATTGATAAGACATTTTCTTGAGATAAGAGGAATAGGAATAATAGATGTTAGAAGTCTGTATGGAGTAGGGGCAATTAAAAATTCTAAAATGATAGATTTAGTAGTCCATCTAGAAGCTTGGGATGAAACTAAGTACTATGACAGACTTGGGCTTGATAAAGAATATGAGGAAATACTTGGTGTTAATGTAGAGAAATTGGTTGTACCTGTTAAACCTGGAAGAAATACTGCTATGATATTAGAAGTAGCAGCAATGAATTTTAGACAAAGAGGAATGGGGTATGATGCAGCTCAAGAGTTTACTAAAAAATTATCAAAATTAATTGATACTAAGTAGCACAGAATAATATTAAAATTAAATTGTATATAATATTTATTAATAATATATCATCATATAAGGACAATTTAAAATAATAGATTAAAATTATACTAGATTAATTTTATATTTGAATTTTATTATATAATAAGAAAGTTGGAATTTTTTATGGGAATAGATTATTTTAGTAAACTTTTAGAAAGTACTACTGAAAAAGAATTGCTATTAAGTAAAAAATCAAATAATATAAGCACAGCAAGATTAATCTCTTTTTTGATAGTGATAGCAGGGTTTGCTATTGGATTTTATAATAAAAATATAGTGGGTATTTTTGTTGGAGTTATAGCAATTATATTATTTATATCACTCTTAGTTATTCATAATAAAGTAAAAGAAGAAGAAATGTATTTTAAAAGTAAGAGTGAAATAATAGACAAGTATATCAAACGATTTGGAGATGGATGGAAAGAGTTTAAACTAGATGGCAAAAAATATTTAAAAGATGATAATTCACAAGCAAAAGACTTGGATTTATTTGGAAGAGCTTCATTGTATCAATATATCTGTGTGGCTAATACATCTTATGGTAAGAAGTCTTTGGCTAAGTCATTGTGGAATGAAAATCCAGACGAAAAGATAATATCAGAGAGACAAATGGCGATAAAAGAACTTTTATCAAAAGATGAGTTTTCTATTCATATTCAAACACTGAGTAATATAATTGGTAAGGAGCAAAAAAATAACTCTGATGGGAGTATAGAAACATTTATAGAGTATGGAGAAAATAAAAATGTATATATACCCAAATGGATGCATATTTTTACTTGGGGTTTACCTACTGCTACAATCTTATCTTTTATATTCTTTGCGTTAGGTTTTTTACCTATTTTACCTGTTTTTTTACTTTTTATAATCCAGTTGGGATTTAGTGGTTTTGGACATCCAAGACTTATGCAAACTCTTTCTCCATTATTTTCATTTAGTAGAAGTATACAAGTATATGAGAAAATGTTTGAGGTTTTAGAAAAAGAGACGTTTGAGAGTGCTTATCTAAAAGAATTGCAAGAGAAGCTTTCTAAGGGAAGTGGAGTTTCAAAAGGTGTTAAACAATTGAATTCAATAGGAAATGCTGTAAATCTAAGATATAATCAGATAATATATATAATTGCTTGTGGTGCTTTAATGTGGAACTATCATTGTGCAGAAGCTCTGGAACGATGGAAAGGTATATATGGAAATCAAATTAGAGGCTGGCTTGAATCTATTGGGGAATTTGAAGCTCTAATAAGTTTAACAGTTATTGCCAATGTAAAGGAGAATACATGTTTTCCAGTAATAAAATATGAAGATACTCCAAGATTGAAAGTGGAAGAAGTGTACCATCCACTAATCGCAGAAAAAAGTGTCATAGCAAATTCAATACAGTTAAATTCTCAGACATGCATTATTACAGGGTCAAATATGTCTGGAAAGACAACATTTTTAAGAAGCATAGGTGTAAACTTGGTATTGGCGTATGCAGGTGCTCCAGTATGTGCTAAGAGTTTTGATGCGACTTGCATGGCTATATTCACATCTATGAGAATACAAGATGATGTAAGTAAAGGAATATCAACTTTTTATGCTGAGATTCTTAGAATAAAATCAATGATTCAATATAGTTTAAAAGAGTTGCCAATGTTGGTTCTAGTAGATGAAATTTTTAGGGGTACTAACTCTGCCGATAGAATTGTTGGAGCAAGTGAGGCAGTGAAGAAATTATCAAGACCATGGATTATAAGTATGGTGACAACACATGACTTTGAGTTATGTGACCTTTCAGGTAGTGGAGATATTGAAGTTGTGAACTATCATTTCTCAGAGTACTATGTAGATGATAAAATTCATTTTGACTATAGGATAAAGAATGGAAGATGTAAAACTACAAATGCAAAGCAACTTATGAGAATGGCAGGGATTATTTAATTAATAGATAAGCTTATTTAGAAATATAATTTAATTGATTAAACTAATAAGGGGCTGTCTCAAAATAGAGAAGCCTCTTTTTCATTGTTGAAATTATGAAAATATATTTGATTTCATAAAAAAGAGTGCCTCATAAACTAAAAAGTTCATTTTGAGACACCCCATTTTATTTGAGAATAAATTTTTTAATTTGTTAGAGGTTATTTAGCTTCTTCACAAGCACATTCTTGTGGACATTCTCCATAAATACAACTCTTATCAAAGTAATGAGTATGAAGGTATTTATGAGCTACGTCGCTATTTGGTTCTCCAAAGAAATCTTTATAAATAGCTTGTAAATCAGGATTCTCATGAGATTTACGGATAGCTTTATTTCTATCTATTTCATATAACGCATTTGCACGTCTATCAACTATTTCAGTATTACCATGGTGATAAGGTTGACCAGCACCTCCAACACATCCACCAGGACATGCCATAACTTCTATGATATGGTATTTACATTCTCCACTTCTAACCTTATCCATAATCTTTCTAGCATTTTTAAGTGTATTTACAATACATACATTAACTGTAGTTCCATCAACATCTATACTTGCTTCTCTAATTCCTTTAAGACCTCTAACATTAGTGAAGTTTACGTTATCTAAAGTCTTATTAGTTATCTTCTCATATGAAGTACGTAGGGCAGCTTCTAAAACTCCACCACTTGCTCCAAATATAGATGCAGCACCTGTAGATTTTCCTAAAGGATTATCAAAATCTTGGTCTTGAAGATTAGGTAAATCGATAGCAGCTTCTTTTATCATCTTAGCTAACTCTCTAGTAGTTATAGAAAGGTCAACGTCTAGTATTCCAGATTCACTTAATTCTTCTCTTGAAGCTTCATATTTTTTAGCTACACAAGGCATTACGGACACAACATAAAGTTCTTCAGGCTTGATTCCTAATATTTTAGGTGCATAGTAGTTTTTAGCTATAGAGCCGAACATACCTTGAGGAGACTTACAGCTAGATGCTAAGTTTAATTTATCTGGATAATTATGCTCTAAGAAGTTTACCCATGCAGGACAACAACTTGTTAGTATAGGAAGATTTTCACCTTGTTGGATTCTTTCTATAAATTCAGTAGCTTCTTCCATTATAGTAAAGTCTGCACCAAAGTTTGTATCAAATACATGTTCAAATCCAAGTGCCTTTAAAGCAGCTACCATTTTTCCTGTAGAGATTGAACCTGGTTCTAAACCAAACTCTTCTCCAATAGCAACTCTTACAGCAGGGGCAACTTGTACCACTATAGTTTTTTCTTTTTTATTTAAAACATCCCAAAGTTTAGGTACATTATCTACTTCTGTTAATGCCCCAGTTGGACAGACAGATATACATTGACCACAGAATGTACACTCTGTTTCAACCATATCAGAGTTAAAGAATGTACTAACTAAAGTATTAAATCCACGATTAACTCCAGATAATGCTCCTACTGTTTGTATATCATTACATACAGTTTCACATCTTCTACATAATATACACTTAGAATGGTCTTTAACTAAAGATTTAGTAGAAGTGTCTTTACCTGCAAAAGATTTAGAACCTTGATATCTTATTTTTCTTACTCCCAAATCAGCAGCTATAGTCTGTAATTCACAATCTCCATTTTTTTCACATACAAAACAATCTTGTGGATGGTCTGATAACAGTAATTCAACAATAGTTCTACGAGCATTTAATGCTTTTGCACTATTAGTCTGAACCTTCATACCTTCCTTTATAACTGTTCCACAAGCTGGAACTAAGCCTCTCTCTGTCTCAACCATACAAACACGACAAGAAGCACAAGTGTCAAGCTTATCTATCTCATTCATATGTAAATGACAAAGGTTGTGTATTTTTATATTTATTAATTTCGCAGCATCTAAGATAGAAGTTCCACTAGGTGCTGAAACGTGTTTGCCATTAATAGTTAAATTAACTAAACTCATTGTTATTCCTCCTCCAAATAAGTTATTTCTTGATTATAGCGTTAAATGTACAATTATCTATACAAGCACCACATTTTAGACACTTAGAAGTATCTATTGTATGTTGTTCCTTAACAGAACCTGTTATACAACCAGCAGGACACACTCTAGAACATTTTGTACAACCCTTACAGTCATCTGTTATAAAGTAAGAAAGTAAGTTCTGACATTTACCAGCAGGACATTTCTTATCTACAACATGAGCTATATACTCATCTTTGAAATATTGAAGAGTACTTAAAACAGGGTTTGGAGCAGCTTTACCAAGACCACATAATGAAGCAGTTTGTATAGTTTCAGCAAGGTTTTCTAGGTCATCTAAATCTTGTAGAGTACCATTACCTTCTGTAATTTTAGTTAATATTTCTAATAATCTTGTAGTACCTATACGACAAGGTGTACATTTACCACAAGATTCTTCAACAGTAAACTCAAGGAAGAACTTGGCTATATCTACCATACAGTCAGATTCATCAAGAACAAGCATACCACCAGAGCCCATCATTGAACCGATAGAACTTAATGAACCAAAGTCTATAGGAGTGTCTAAATGTTCAGTTGGTATACATCCACCAGATGGACCACCTGTTTGAACAGCCTTGAATTTCTTATCTTCAGGGATTCCTCCACCAATTTCAAATACAATATCTCTTAAAGTAGTACCCATTGGAACTTCAACAAGTCCTACATTCTCTACTTTTCCACCAAGAGCAAAGACTTTAGTACCACTAGAATCTTCAGTACCTAAGTTAGCAAACCAATCTCCACCCTTAAGTATAATAGCAGGTATATTAGCAAAAGTCTCAACGTTATTTAAGCAAGTAGGAGATTTCCATAAACCACTCTTAGAAGAACTATAAGTCTTCATTCTAGGCTCACCACGTCTACCTTCAATTGAATGCATTAGTGCTGTACCTTCACCACAAACAAAAGCACCTGCACCATATTTTAATTCTAATTTAAAGTTAAATCCAGTACCTAAGATATTTTCACCAAGTAAACCGTATTTTTCAGCTTGAGCTATAGCTACTTTTAATCTTTCTATAGATTTTGGATATTCTGCTCTTATGTATATATATCCTGTATCAGAACCTATAGCATATCCACATATTGCCATAGCTTCTAGCACACTATGTGGGTCACCTTCAAGTACAGATCTATCCATAAATGCACCTGGGTCACCCTCATCAGCATTACATACAACAAACTTTTTATCTGTTGGACCAGCTGGATTTTTTGAAGCAGCTTCCCATTTAGAACCTGTAGGGAAACCAGCGCCACCTCTACCACGAAGACCAGAAGTTTTTACCTCTGCAATAACTTCTTGAGGAGTAAGAGAAGTTAAACATTTGCCTAGAGCCAAATAACCATCATTGGCAATATATTCTTCTATACTATCTGGGTCTATAAGCCCGCAATTTTTTAAAGCTATACGTAACTGTTTTTTATAGAAGGACATTTCTTCTTGTTCTTCTACTTTTTTATTTGAAGATTCTTCTTCATATAATAATTCCTCAACAACTGTATTTCTAATTAAGTGGCTTTGAACTATCTTTTCAGCATCAGATGGATCAACCTTTACGTAGAAAACGTTATCAGGATAAACTTTTACGATAGGACCTTGAGCACAGAAACCAAAACAACCTGTCAAACGAACACTAACCTTGTCTTGGATTCCTGATTTTTTTATTTCATTTTCTAATTCACTAACTATTTCCAGACTGTTTGAAGATGTACATCCAGTATCACAACAAACAAGTAATTCTCTTCTTAATACATTTTCCTTAGAATAATTTTTTCTTAAGCTAAGATTAGGTTTCAGCTCATCAGCTAAAACTTTTAATTCATCAAATGAATTTACTTTACGCATTATTTATTCACCCCTCTTAACAATTCAATTCTAATTCTCTATAAGTATCTAATATTTCGCTTACTTGGTCAGGTTTTACTTTACCATAAACTTTACCATTTACAGTAACAACTGGAGCTAAACCACATGCCCCCAAACATCTTAAACCTTCTAAAGAAAATTTAAAATCACTAGTAGTTTCTCCAACTTTTATACCAAGTTGTTTTTCAAAAGCACTTAAAATTTTGTCAGCACCTTTTACAAAACATACAGTCCCTAGACAGACACTGATTTTATACTTACCTACAGGTTCTGTAGTAAAATAAGAATAGAATGTAACAACCCCATACACCTTTGCAGGAGCTACTCCAAGTTTTCTGGCAACATGAAGCTGAACTTCTTTTGGAAGATATCCAAATATGCCCTGAGCTTCATGTAGAACTTGTATTAACGCGCCTTCCTTTGTTGCAAGAGAGTCAATAAATATATCTAGTTCGTCAAATAATTGCTTGTTGTGTGAAATAAAATCGCACATAACAAATCCCCCTTTTCTTTTTAAAGTTATTATTTTTCATAAAATAATTAACCATGAGTTGACTCCAACATTATGTTGGTGAACAAAACCAAAACAATAAAGAAAGAATAATATACAACAATTTCTTTATTCATAAAAACAATGCAAAAAAGTTACCTAATTAAAAATAAAAACTATACTAGTCTATTATAATATAAAATAATTCAGAATAGTTAAAAAAAATAAAAAAAATGAGCTAAATTCAATAAAAAAAAAATAATACATATAAAAAACTTTAAAAAATAAACTAAAATGTAAAATTTTTATAAAATAAAAGATTTATAAAACTGCTGATAATAGTCTGGAAATTGATTCTTTGATTTTTATATAAGTAGACCTAGAATTATATATATCTAATGTTATTTCTTTTGAATTTAAAATATCATTTTCAAATATAATTCTTTGCTCTAATGCTTTTTTTGAAGAGTACATAAATGCATTTACTTCAAAATTAAGCTCAAAACTTCTTATATCCATATTGGCTGTTCCTATAGAACATATAGAGTCATCTATAACTATTGTCTTAGCATGTAAAAATGCATTTTGACCATAAGTGTAGATTTTAGCTCCAAATTTTAAAAGTTCTCCAGCATATGAATATGATGCCCAGTATACAAAGGGATGGTCAGGTTTAGAAGGAATCATAATTCTCACATCAACGCCAGATAAACAAGCTATTTTTAAAGTATCTATAAATGTTGAGTCAAGTATTAAATAAGGACTCTGTATGTATATATACTTTCTAGCTTTCTGAATCATTTTGAGGTAACCATATTTAATCTCGTCAAGTTCTAATATATCTGGACCACTTGATACTATCTGAATTCCAATATTTTCAGAAAGGTGATTAGAGTTTGCTTCTTCCAAAAAGTACTTTTCTAAGTCTAAATCTTCTTTAGTTGTGTATCTCCAATCAAGGATAAATCTCATATTTAGGTCAATTACACAATCACCAGTAAGCTTAGTATGTGTATCTCTCCATAGGCCAAATTTTGGATTTCTACCTAAATATTCGTCACCAATATTATATCCACCTACAAATCCTACTTTACCATCAATGACAATAATTTTTCGGTGATTTCTATAGTTTAAGTTAAAGTTTACAATTTTTAAGAATGATGGGAAGAAGCTTCCAACTTTAACACCACTTTCTTTAAGTCTGGAAAGTGTACTATTTTTTAGTGTTCTACCACCAACTGCGTCAAATAAAAGTCTTACTTCAACACCTTCTTTAGCCTTGTTTACTAGAACGTCTATTATTTCAGTTCCAATTTTGTCATCTTTGAAAATATAAAATTGTATGTTTATATATTTTTCAGCTTTTTTAAGTTCTTCAAGAAGACTGTTAAAAAATTGACTAGACTCAGCATAAATCCACACATCGTTATTATTGGTGTAATGAGCATTATTTGAATTGGCCAATGCATAAATCATATCCTTATGTTGATGTATATCTGAATCAATTTCAGATGTAGATTGGAGTTTAACCTGAGTATCTAGTATATTACTTTTGATTATCTTATCATCCTTTTCTTTCAATCTAAACATATTGTTTTTTGAAATATTTCTACCAAAAGCTATGTAAAGTATGAATCCAAGGGCAGGAATCAATACTAATATAATAAGCCATGTTAGAGTTGTATTTATGTTTCTCTTTTCTCTAAAGATAAGGTTCAGTATAACCATAAAATTAATTATATATATTGTAGTAACTGTTATTTCATATATTGACATTTCGAAAAATGATATATCGAACATAAAACTTCCTCCTTCAAATATTTATTAAAATAAGTAATTATATATAATAACACAAACATATATCTATTATATATAATACCTCAACAATAAAAAAGTAAAATAAATAATCGAAAGGTAAATTTTTCAAATTCAATATAAATTATTTCGAAGTTAACAAAATTGTTATATAATAAATAATATAATTATATAAGACAAGTATATATAAGCGTATAATATATTTTTTATGTTAATAAAAATTATTATATATTATATTGTTATTATATAATTGTTGCCATAAAAAGACAAGTAAAAGTATAATTTTTAAGGGGGAAGGATTTATGAGTAAAGGATTCTTGACACCTGGGGAAACTGCACAAGCAACTATAAGTGCAGGCATTAAAAAAGCAAACATTTCAACACAAAATGCAATTTTATTAGGTTTATTTGGAGGAGCATTTATAGGTTTAGGGGCATTGGGGAGTATGATAGTTAGCCAAACTTTTGGCAAGATAGACCCAGGAGTAGCGGGTTTTTTAAGTGCTATGGTCTTTCCAGTAGGTCTTATGCTTGTAGTGGTAGCAGGAGCAGAGTTATTTACTGGAAATACTTTAATGCTTATTCCACTTATGGACAAAAAAATAACATTAGGAAAAATGTTAAGAAACTGGGGACTGGTTTATTTTGCAAATTTAGTAGGTTCAATTTTGTTAGTAGCACTTGTATTTTATTCTTCTACATTGACAGGGGATGCAGCTACAAAAGCTATAGCTGTGGCAGAAGCTAAAGTTAATTCAACTATAGTTTCAATGTTTTTAAAAGCAATACTTTGTAATATTCTAGTAGTTTTAGCTGTATGGATGTCTACAGCATCTCAAGACGTAATATCAAAATTAGCTTCATGCTGGACAGCAATAATGCTATTTGTGTTATGTGGATTCCAACATAGCGTTGCAAACATGTTTTTTATACCAATGGGAATGGCATTAGGAGCAAATATAACTATGGTTCAATTCATGACTAATTTGGTGTTTGTAACACTTGGAAACATCATTGGAGGTTCTATAGTAGTTGGAGGAATTTATTATCTTTGCTATGTTAAAAATAGTTAGATAAATAATACGAATTAAATTGCCTTTTAAAGCATTGATATCAGTGATATTGATGCTTTTTTTAAAGTATTTATATTCTTTTATATGTTGTTATTTTTTTTTTTTTACTTTATTATATATTTATTGAATATAGTTTGTAATTAAGAAACTTAAAATATAAAATCCATATGATAAGCAAAATCATATATTATTGAATATAGTTAATACTATATATTAATGTAATTTAAATAATAATGACAGCTAAAGTTCAGTATAATTTGGGAGGAAATATAATGAATAATCAAGATATATATGAAAGTTTATTAAATATATTAAGTAAAGATGATATAAAAGTCGATGAACCTATGAAAAAACATATTTCATTTAGGGTAGGAGGACCAGCAGATATATTAATTAGACCTAGAACTGAAGAACAACTGAAGAATATACTTCAATTGGTAAAAAAAGAATCTATTCCATATTTAATAATTGGAAATGGTTCAAACATTTTAATTAAAGATGGTGGAATAAGAGGAATGGTAATAGAATTAGCTGATAATTTCAATTCTTATGAGATAAATGATACTAGGATGACTGCTCAGTCAGGAGTTTTGTTATCAGTTTTAGGTAAAGCTCTCCAAAAGCAAGAATTAAAAGGATTTGAGTTTGCATCAGGGATACCTGGGACATTAGGAGGAGCATTAGCCATGAATGCTGGAGCATATGGCGGTGAAATGAAGGATATAGTAAAGTCAGTAAGACTTATGGATATGGAAGGAAATATTTTTGAACTGTCAAATGAACAGATGGAATTTGGGTATAGAAAAAGTATAATATCGAAAAATGGGTATATAGCTCTATCAGCAGAATTAGAGTTACAAAAAGGAAATTATGATGAAATAAAAAGTTTAATGGAGGATTTAGCAACAAGAAGAATAACTAAACAACCATTAAATTTTGCTAGTGCAGGAAGTACATTTAAAAGACCAACAGGATATTTTGCCGGTAAATTAATAGAAGAAACTGGATTAAGAGGTCTTACTTTGAGAGGAGCACAAGTATCTGAGAAGCATTGTGGATTTGTAGTTAATCAAGGAGAAGCAAGTGCTAAAGATATTTTAGATTTAATATATGTTATAAAAAGTGCTGTCTATGCCAAGTTTGGAGTTATGTTGGAAGAAGAAGTCAAAATACTTGGAGAGGATTAACAAATGAAAATACTGGCTGATTATCATACACATACATTATATAGTCATGGCAAAGGGACTATTGAGGACAATGTAAAGGTGGCCATTTCTAAAGGAATAAAGACAATAGGAATATCAGACCATAGTTATAAACATATTGCATATGGTGTAAATAAAAAAGATATTCTTAAAATGAGAGAAGAAGTAAATTATTTAAATGATAAGTATAGTGATATAAATGTACTTTTAGGTATGGAGTGTAATATATTAGATGATAAAGGTAATATAGATATGGATGATAAATTTATTAAAGAATTTGACTATATTATGGCTGGATATCATTTTGGTTCTACTCCAACATCATTCAAAAGTTTATTAAATCATTGTAATAATTATATATTTAAAACTGAAAAGGCTAAAGAATATAATACAAAAGCTGTAATAAATGCGATAAGTAATAATGATATTTTTATAATTACTCATCCTGGAGATAAAGGTGATGTGTATATAGAAGAGGTAGCAAAGACAGCAAACAAGACAGGTACTAGACTTGAAATAAATAGTAGTCATTCTTTTTTGAATGTAAATCAATTAAATAAGATAAAAGAGCTAGAAAATAAATTTATAATAGGCTCAGATGCACATTGTCCAGAAAGAGTTGGCGATTTTAAGCTAGCTATGAAGACTATATCCGGCTCTAATCTGGATATATCATTAGTAGAAAACATTATAATATGATAAACATAAGATAAAAGGGAGGAGTTAGCAATGAAATTTGTTATAGTTACAGGTCTTTCAGGATCTGGAAAAAGTGAGACAATGAGAGCTTTAGAGGATATGGGATTTTATTGTGTAGATAATCTACCTCCTGCTTTGATAACTAAATTTGCAGAATTATGTTATCAACCAAATTCAAGTATTGATAAAGTTGCTCTAGGGATAGATATAAGAGGGAGAAAGTTTTTTGAAGCTCTTCATGAAAGTTTAAATTACTTGGAAAAAGAAAATTATGAATATGAAATGGTATATTTGGATTGTAATGATGATGTATTGTTGAAGAGATATAAAATGACAAGAAGAAATCATCCATTAGCAAAAGATATGCAGATTCCAGAAGGCATAAAAATGGAAAGAAAAATAATGGAGCCTTTAAAAGAATTATCTACATGTATAATTGATACAACTAATATGAAACCAAAAGACCTTAAAGAAGAAATAAAGAAAATATATTCTTCTGGTGAAGATAATCCAAACCTAACTATTTCTGTAGTATCTTTTGGATTTAAACATGGTATACTTGCTGATGCAGATTTAGTATTCGATGTAAGATTCCTTCCAAATCCCTATTATGTTGAAGAATTAAGAGCTAAAACTGGTGATTATAAAGAAGTTAGAGATTATGTTATGAATTCTAAAATCAGTGAAGAATTTTATGTGAAACTTTTAGATATGATTCATTTTTTAGTACCTCAATATATAGAGGAAGGAAAACAACATTTAGTAATTGGTATCGGATGCACAGGTGGAAGACATAGGTCAGTTACTATAACAAATCTTATAGCGGAGGATTTATCTAATAAGGGATATAGAGTTGTAAAGAAACATAGAGACTCTATGTTGCGATAATGGAGGCAAACATGACTAAATTACTTATTATTGTAGGAATTTTAGGTTGGATTGCATTAATTGTATCGTTATTTATATATAAGAAAGCAAAAAATGAAAAAGTAAAACTGTTTCAAAGGTCTATTGTTGAGAATAGAGAACCAAATGTGGTTGTGATAGGTGGAGGTACTGGGCAATCAGTATTTTTAAGGGGTCTTAAACATTCTACACAAAACATAACTGCAATTGTAACTGTTGCTGATGATGGTGGAGGTTCAGGAGTATTGAGAGAAGACTTGGGAATGCTTCCACCAGGAGACATAAGAAACTGTCTATTAGCACTTGCAAATATAGAGCCAACAATGAATGAAGTTATGCAATATAGATTTACAGAAGGGCTTTTAAAGGGTCAGAGTTTTGGAAATTTATTTTTGGCTGCTATGAATGGATTGTATGGAAACTTTGAAAAAGCTGTATATAAATTAAGTGAGATTTTTGCTATAACAGGAAGAGTTTTGCCAGTAACTTTGGAAGATGTAAACTTAGTTGCCAAATTAGAAAATGGCAATATAATAAATGGAGAATCTAGCATACCTGAAGAGTCAAAAAGTCAAAAAAGCTCTATTGATAAAATTTTTTTAAATCCAAAAGATGTCAAGCCATTAAAGGATGTTATTGCATCTATTTATGATGCTGACATTATAATTATGGGTCCTGGAAGCTTATATACGAGTATAATACCAAATTTACTTGTAGAGGGTATTGTAGACGCTATTAAGTCGTCTTTAGCTCCAAAGGTATATATAGCAAATATAATGACTCAGCCAGGTGAGACAGAAGGATACAATGTATTAGAGCATGTTAATGCTATAGTAAAGCACACTGATGAAAATTTAATAGATTATGTAATAGCAAATAATGAAATATTGCCAGAAGAAATGCTTGACTTATATAAACAAGATGGAGCAGAGCAAGTTTTGTTAGATAAAAAGCAAAAAGATAAATTAAAAGAGATGCGTATAAAAACTGTAGAGAAGAATTTAATTGAAATAAAAAATAATTATATAAGACATGATGCAAAGTATATATCTAACATAGTTATTGAGTTAGCCCTAAATCATAATTACAACAAAAGTTAGTAAAAAAGGATTTTAAAAAATTGTGTAGAAATCCTTATCATTATGTTAGTTTTAAGGAGTGAACATCGATGAGAGAAGAGGTTAGTGCTGGTGGTGTAGTCCTGTTTGGCAATACGATTCTTTTACTAAGGAAGTTCAATGGAGATTGGGTTCTACCCAAGGGAAAAGTAGAAGAAGGGGAAAATAACCAAGAGGCAGCATTGCGTGAAGTAAGTGAAGAAACTGGAGTAAAAGCAGATATATTGAAATATTTAGGCGAAATACACTATACATTCAAAGAAAACTGGGATGAAAATAGAGCAGTT
Source organism: Clostridioides sp. ES-S-0054-01 (assembly GCA_021561035.1). Taxonomy (NCBI): domain Bacteria; kingdom Bacillati; phylum Bacillota; class Clostridia; order Peptostreptococcales; family Peptostreptococcaceae; genus Clostridioides; species Clostridioides sp. ES-S-0054-01. The sequence continues at coordinate 3,626,613 of CP067346.1, read as the reverse complement.
CATAAAACAGTTTTTTGGTATTTGATGCAAGCAAAGAATATGGATACTATTCCACAAAAAGAGGAAGGCTTTATTGATGCTAAATTTATCCATCTAGATAGAGTAGTAGACCTAGCTAGGTATGATGATGAAAAGGAGATAATAAAGGTTGCCTTACAAGAAATAAAAAAAAGGTTAAAGAAAAATTAGTTAATAGGTGATAGATATGTCTTTTTCAACTGAAACCAAAAATGAACTAGCGAGAATTGTATCTGGGAATGAATGTTGTAATATAGCTGAATTATCAGCTCTAGTCAAATCAGGGGGAAGTATACAAATTGTTGGATATAAAAAGCTAAATCTAAAGATAACAACAGAATTAAATTCAATAGCCCGTAAAATATTTAAGCTATTAAAAAAGAATTTTAATATTAATACTACAATCTCTGTAAATAAGAACCAAATGCTGAAGAGAAATAACAGTTATGTATTAATGGTAACAAGTGAAATGGGTTCAGAAATGTTATTAAAAAAGTTAGGTATACTTGAAAACAAAGAAGGATTTTTTACCATAAACAAAATTTCAGAGAACTTAATTAAACATGAAGGATGTAAGAGAGCTTTCATAAGAGGAGCTTTTCTTGGTGGAGGTTCTATAAGCGACCCAGAAAAGAATTATCATATGGAATTTGTAACTAACAATGAGGAGTTTGCAGATTCTCTAAAAGAACTTATAAATTCTTTAGGTTTTAATAGTAAAATTGTGGCTAGAAAAAATAATCATGTTGTTTATATTAAAGAGAGTGAACAAATATCAGATTTATTGAGTATTATAGGAGGACACCATGCTCTTTTAAGTCTTCAAAACACTAAAATAGTAAAAGAAATGAGAAATAATGTAAACAGGATAGTAAATTGTGAGACAGCTAACCTTTCTAAAACAGTAAATGCGGCAGTAAGACAAGTAGAAAATATTAAGCTCATACAAGAAACTATAGGAATTAGCAGTTTGCCAGAAAATTTACAAGAAATAGCTAAGATTAGAATTGAGTATGAGGATATGACTCTCAAAGAACTTGGAGAGATGTTAGAACCACCAATAGGAAAATCTGGTGTCAATCATAGGCTTAGAAAAATAGAAGAAATTGCGACAGATTTGAAAAAAAAATCATCACAATAAATTGAAGGGACAATCTCAGAATAAGCATTAATTTCTAACATATAATGAAATATGTTGAAGTTAATTCCTATTTTGAGATAAAAGTCTCTGTTTTTGTTTTAAGGCATATATTTGTGGTAAAATTAAATTTATAAAACAGGAGGTGATTTAATGAACAAAGATTTTGCTCATCTTCATGTGCATACTGAGTATAGTTTACTTGATGGATTTTCGAGGGTGAAAAAACTTATAAAAAGGGCTAAGGAATTAAACATGAGCTCAATAGCTATCACTGACCATGGTTGTATGTTTGGTGTTATAGATTTCTACAAAACAGCGATAAAAGAAGGAATAAAGCCAATTATAGGGTGTGAAGTTTATACGGCTGCACGTGGACTTAGAGATAAAGACCCAAACTATGACAAATATCAAGGTCATTTAGTTCTGTTAGCTAAGAATATGGAAGGCTATAAAAATTTAATAAAAATAGTTTCAACTTCATATGTAGAAGGTTTTTATTATAAACCTAGAGTTGACATGGAAGAACTTAAAAAACACAACCAAGGAATTATAGCACTTTCTGCGTGTCTTGCAGGAGATGTAGCACGTGCTTTAATGAATAGAAATTATGAAAAAGCAAAACAATTTGCTATTGATTACAAAGATATATTTGGAGAAGAAAACTTCTTTTTGGAAATTCAAGACCACAATTTACCTGAACAAAAAGAAGTAAATTCTGGATTAGTAAAATTATCAAAAGAGACTGGTATTCCGCTAGTTGCTACTAATGATGTTCACTATGTAAATAAAGAAGATTCAAAGATACATGATGTCCTTATGTGTATTCAAATGGGAAAAACATTAAATGACCCAAATAGAATGAGATTTGGTAGTGATGAGTTTTATTTAAAATCAAGAGAAGAAATGGAAGAATTATTTCCGTATGCATTAGAGGCTATTGATAATACTGTGAAAATAGCTGATATGTGTAATGTAGAGTTTGACTTTAATACTATACATCTTCCTAAGTATGATGTTCCAGAAGGATATACACCAGAAACTTATTTAAGAGAGTTATGTTTTAATGGACTGAAAGAAAGATATGATAATCCTAGCGATGAGATAATAGAGAGATTAAAGTATGAATTAGATGTAATTGAAAAAATGGGTTATGTAGAGTATTTCTTGATTGTATGGGATTTCATAAACTTTTCTAAAGAAAATAATATTATAGTAGGACCAGGTAGAGGTAGTGCAGCTGGTTCAATAGTAGCATACACACTTAAGATAACTGATATAGACCCAATAAAGTACTCTCTCTTGTTTGAGCGTTTTTTAAATCCAGAGCGTATATCTATGCCAGATATAGATATCGATTTTTGTTATGAGAGAAGAGAAGAAGTTATAGATTATGTAAAGAGAAAATATGGTGATGACCATGTCGCACAAATAATAACTTTTGGGACAATGGGTGCAAAAGCTGCAATAAGAGATGTTGGAAGAGTATTGGATATAGGTTACAATAAAGTTGACAAGGTAGCCAAGGAGATACCATTTGCTTTGGGAATGACAATAGATAAGGCTCTAGATACAAATCCTAACCTTAAAGAATTGTATGACCAAGACCCAGAAACAAAAGAGATAATAAATATATCGAAACAGATAGAGGGAATGCTAAGACATGCTTCTACACATGCTGCGGGGGTAGTTATATCAAAAAATCCTGTAGATGAGTATGTGCCTTTATACAAGCATCAAGATGCAATCACAACACAATTTACTATGACAACACTTGAAGAACTTGGTCTTTTAAAAATGGATTTTCTGGGACTAAGAACCCTTACAGTTATAAGAGATACACTTGATTTAATAGAAAAAAATAGAGTCATAAAAAACTACACAGAAAAAATAGACTTTTCAAAGATGGATTATGATGACCCAAAGGTATATGAAATGCTTTCATCTGGAAATACATTAGGGGTGTTTCAATTGGAGAGTGCTGGTATGAGAAGTTTTATGAAGCAACTAAGACCAGACAATTTTGAAGATATTGTAGCGGGTATATCCCTATTCAGACCAGGTCCAATGGATTCTATACCTGCGTATATAAAAAATAAAAGCAATCCAGAAGATGTAACATATCTACATGAAAAATTAAAGCCTATAATGGAAGTTACATATGGTTGTTTGGTATATCAAGAGCAAGTTAGTGCGACACGTTTCGCAGAAAGATAGAAATATTAAGGATGCGACAATTGAATTTATTCAATTAGAACTTATAGCTTGAAGAGTAGAATGATGGAGTAACGCCCTGAAATGCTCTCTCTAATAGTCCCCACATGCATGAGAAGTTGAATATTTGATTGTATGAAGCTGGGTAAGGCAGGTTGAAAATTGCCCTAACAGAGAATTTCATGTATTTAATGAATGAAGCTGAGGAAAGTAGCATAGAGGTATGCAATGCAATCTATAGACCGTGAGGCTACAAAATATCCATGGTGAGAATGTATTATAAGTACTGACGAACTTCCGAATGTACGGGTCCTTAGTTCTAAGTAGTAGAAATGCTACACCCTCTTGTGAGGTGTCAGTGAGGTTTAGTAAGATTTGACTTTATGAAAGACCTTATAGTGTTATAGGCACTATCAAGCTGACGGGCTTAAAGGAAGCACCTAAAGATATATGTATAGCTAAAGCTATAGGAACGTGGAAAGCTTGGAACATGGAGGAAATTCAATTCTGATGAAGTGTTGATAAGGAAAGGTATTTAACTATAACTTATCTTAATCCAAGTGATAGTGAAGCCATAGTACCAAGGAAACAGAGATAATAATCTGTGGAGGGATGGGCTTTAGTCGGAAATATTAATAATTAAAATATAATATTATTATCATAAAAGATAATTTCAAAGGTTCGAGTAAGACTAAGAGAATGTACTGTCAAATTTATTTTGATGGGACGTGACTTTGATAGATAGAAATCAAGAAGAAAAGAAAAAGGATATTCTTAGATATAATGAATATTATGGAACTCAAAAAATGTTTGATAATTTATATGCAAGAGCAGAAAGAAATGAAAATTTTTATAAACTATATGAATTAATCATAAGTGAAGAAAATATCCTTTTAGCATATAGAACAATAAAGTCAAATAAAGGTAGTACAACAAAAGGTAGCAACCCACATACAATTAAAGATATTAAGAAATGGAGTGAGGAAGAAATAATATTATATGTCAGAAAAAGACTTGTAAATTACAATCCTCAAGCCATTAGAAGAATATTTATACCAAAGCACGATGGGAAAATGCGACCATTAGGAATACCAACGATTGAAGACCGTATTATTCAACAATGTATCAAGCAAGTATTAGAACCGATATGTGAAGCAAAATTTTATAACTATAGTTTTGGATTTAGACCGAATAGAAGCGCAAAACATGCAATATCAAGATGCTATCATTTGATGCAGAGAGCAGATTTACATTATGTAGTCGATATTGATTTAAAAGGATTTTTTGATAATGTTAATCATAGTAAATTATTAAAACAAATGTATAGCTTGGGCATTAGAGATAAAAGGGTAATAAGTATTATATCAAAAATGCTAAAGTGTGAAGTTATAGGTGAAGGTATACAACAAAAAGGAACTCCACAAGGGGGGATATTATCTCCACTACTATCAAATATAGTTCTAAATGAACTTGACTGGTGGATACACTCACAGTTCTATGGTATGCCAACTAAACATAAGTATAGCTGTCAATTAGCACATTGCAGAGCACTAAAAGGAACAAATCTAAAAGAAATGCACATCGTAAGATATGCAGATGATTTTAAAATATTTTGTAGAGATTATAAAACTGCCTGTAGAATTAAAATAGCAATTACAGATTGGTTGAAAGATAGATTAACTCTTGAAATTAACCAAGATAAATCAAAAATTGTAAATTTAAGAAAGCATTATTCTGAATTTTTAGGACTTAAAATGAAAATTCACAGAAAAGGAATAAAAGACTATAATGGTAACAAAAAAGATAAGTATACAATTAAAAGCTGTATGTCAAATAAAGCAGTTAATAATCTGACAGATAAAATTAAAAGACAAATTAAAGTTATACAACACTCTGATAAACCAAAGGTTGAGTTAGCAAAGCTAAATCAAATGATTTTTGGTTATCATAATTATTATGATAGTGCTTCTCATGTTTGTAAGAGTTTTCATACTATAGAATATAATGTTCTGAAGTATATGAAAAACAGGCTTAAACCTTTTGCAACAAAAACAGGAACAAAGAATAATGTAATTGAGAAATATTATGGAGAAAGTAAAGCGATTAAATATTATTGCCAATACGCACTAATACCAATCTCATACGTAAAAACAAGACCTCCAATGCAGTTTAAACAAGAAACCTGTGATTACACAGAAAGAGGAAGAGAATTAGTTCATGATTATTTAAAACTTACAATAACAAGTAGGATAGCAGATATGATGAGATATTTCTCGAAGAATGAGAGTGTAGAATATAATGATAATAGAATATCACTATTTTCAGCACAAAATGGTCAGTGTGCAATAACAAAATGGGTTCTTAAAACTTTTCACTTCCATTGTCATCATAAAATACCAAAACATTTGGGTGGTGATGATAGCTATCAAAATCTTGTAATAATGGAAGGTAGAGTACATAAATTAATACATACAGTTGATGAAGAGTTAATAAATAAAATAGTAAAAGAACTTTCGCTAAATAAAACTCAAATTAATAAAGTAAACAAATACAGAGTACTTTGTAATCTAAATAAGATAAATGTTGCATGATAAATGAAATAATAATTTATTCTTGATAATATCTTAATATTAATTATTCAAATTATTGGTATTTCGATGGAACGCCGTATGAGCAGGAAACTCTCATGTACGGTGTGAAGTGGGGGAAAAGATGGAGATGACTTCAAAATCTTACCTATCACTATTGCAGGTCGTTAGAGATTTAGGTGGTTATAGTTATGGACGAAGTGACCTAGTTAGAAGAGCCATGAGTAAGAAAAAGATGGATGTGATGGAAGAAGAAAGACAATATTTTATTCATGGTAAATTTGACGAAGATGGTAATATAGAAATTGCAGGGTGTATTAGAAATGGTGTAGAAGAGGAAATAGCTAATAAAATATTTGATGACATGATAGACTTTGCTAGATATGCATTTAATAAATCACATGCGGCTGCATATGGAGTTTTAGCATATGAGACAGCTTATCTAAAAACATATTATCCAGTTGAATTTATGGCAGCGTTGATAACCAGTGTAATGGGAAATACTGATAAGGTAGTTGAGTATATAAGAGAATGTAAAGCATTGGAAATAGATGTATTGCCTCCAGATATAAATAAAAGTTTTTCAAAATTTTCAGTTGAAGGTGACAATATAAGATTTGGTCTAGCAGCTGTAAAAAATGTTGGTGTAAACATAATAAACAATATAATTGCTGAAAGAGAATCTAATGGACTATTTGTAGATTTAGTAGATTTAGTTAAAAGATTAGACCAAAAAGATACAAATAAGAGAGTAATAGAAAGTCTAATAAAATGTGGAGCTTTTGACAATATAAGTGAGAATAGAGCTAGTTTGATGGCTGGTTATGAAAGTTTATTAGAAAGTGTATCTATGGACAGAAAGAAAAATGTTCAAGGTCAGATTTCTTTATTTGATGCTTTTGGAGGTAATGAGGAAGATAGTGATTTTCAACAAATATATAGTTTGCCTAAAAGGCAAGAGTATGAAGAGAGAGAGAGACTTAACCTTGAAAAAGAAGTCTTGGGAATGTATGTAAGTGGACATCCTTTATCACAATTTGAAAAAGAATTACAAGAAAAAACATCTATGGATAATGGAAAATTGAATTCATTAAAAGAGGAAGAAGAATCATACCTACAAATGAATGAAACAGATGTTATAATGGGTGGAATGATTGTAACTAAAACTATAAAAACTACAAAGCGAAATGAAATTATGGCATTTATTGAATTAGAAGATTTGTATGGTGCTATAGAAATAGTAGTTTTTCCTCAATTATTACAAAAATACAATGTCATTTTGAATGAAGATAACATAATCTATGTAAAAGGAACATTAAGTATAAAAGAAGGCGAAAATGCAAAACTTATAGCTAGAGAGATAAAAGATATAAATGATGATACTGATTTTGAAGATAGAAACTACAATTCGGGAAGAACTAGAAATGTGGAAAATATTAAGCTAGAAAGTGGTAAAAAATTGTATTTGAAAATAGATAGTATGTCTGATACCGAGACAACTAACAATATTGTAGAAATAGCTAAACAATATCCAGGTAATGACAGTATATACTTATATCCTATGGACGAAAATATAAATGGTAAACGTAAAGCATATAAAATGACAGGAGCATTAACTTGTATATGTGATGAATTTATAAATAACTTAGAAAAGTTACTTCCTAAAGATAACATAAAAATAAAAGCTTGATTTTTTATATAAAAATCTAAATATATTATAATAATATGAAAAATATTGTCCGTTTTGTGATATAATATCACAAAATGGACATTTAAGGACATTTAATTTTTTTAGTCTTGATGGGATTGAAAAATGATATAGGGACAAAAAAAGTCCATTAAGATAAAATAACAACGATTATAATAAAAAATTGACATAAAATCCAAGGAGGTAAAAAATGAAAACTATAGGATTACTAACAAGTGGAGGAGATGCTCCAGGAATGAATGCTGCGATTAGAGCGGTTGTAAGATCAGCAATATATTATGGATGCAAAGTATATGGAATCAATAGAGGATATAAGGGGTTACTAGAAGAAGATTTAACTGAAATGAACTTATCTTCTGTTGGGGATATTATACACAGGGGAGGAACTATATTAAAATCTTCTAGATGTGAAGAATTTAAAACAGAAGAAGGACGATTAAAAGCAGTAAAAATTCTTAAAAAGTATAAAATCGATTGCTTAGTTGTAATTGGTGGAGATGGTTCATTTGTAGGAGCTCAAAAACTTAGTGACTTAGGATTCCCAGCCATAGGTATACCAGGAACTATAGATAACGATTTAGCATATACAGATTATACTATAGGATTTGATACTGCAATGAATACTATTATAGACGCAATAGGTAAGATAAGAGATACATCATCATCTCATGAAAGAGTTAATATAGTGGAAGTTATGGGAAGACATTGTGGAGATTTGGCTTTATATGCAGGTCTTGCAGGAGGAGCGGAAACTATAATAGTACCAGAAGTAGAAATTACGGTAGATGAAGTTGCTCTAAGATTAAAGACTACTCAAAAAAGAGGTAAGAGACATAGTATAATCGTTTTAGCAGAAGGAGTTGGAAGTGCTAGTGATTTAGAAAAGGAACTTAAAAAAGAGTCAGGAGCAGATTTAAGAGTAACTGTATTGGGTCATGTCCAAAGAGGAGGAAGCCCAACTGTATCTGATAGAATACTAGCAAGTAGACTTGGCGTAAGAGCAGTAGAATTATTACTAGATGGAAAATCAGCTAGAGTTGTAGGAATAAAAGAAAATAAAATAATTGACTTAGAAATAAGTGAGGCTTTAGCTCAAAAGAAAGTATTTGATAAAGAAGCTTATGAGATGGCAAAAATATTATCTATATAAGTTTTAGTATTAAAAATAAATCTGTGGAATAATATCTCAGGAGGAGCAAATATGTTAAATAATGTAAAGAAGACAAAAATTGTTTGTACACTAGGTCCAGCATCACAAAGCGAGGAAGTTTTAACTCAACTTATGCAAAACGGTCTAAACGTGTGTAGATTTAACTTTTCTCATGGTTCGCATGAAGAACATAAGGAAAGAATAGATATGGCAAAGAAAGTTAGAGAAAAATTAAATAAGCCAGTTGCTATATTATTAGACACTAAAGGGCCGGAAATTAGAACCGGTAACTTTGAAGACCCAGAGGTATTTTTAGAAGAAGGACAAAAGTTCACTATAACTATGAAAGATATTATGGGGACTAAAGAAATGTGTACGGTAAGCTATAAAGGTCTTGCTGAAGACGTTAAAGCAGGAGATTCTATACTAATAGATGATGGTTTAGTTGGTTTAAGAGTAAAAGAAATAAATGGAGAAGACATAGTTTGTATTGTTGAAAACTCAGGAATAGTTAAAAATCATAAAGGAGTAAATGTACCTGGTGTTAAGATAAATTTACCAGCGATAACTCCTAAAGATATAAGCGATATAGAATTTGGAATAAGTCAAGGAATAGATTATATAGCTGCTTCTTTTGTAAGAAAGGCATCTGATGTATTAGCAATAAGAGAAGTATTAGAGAACAATAATGCAACTGATATACAAATAATATCTAAAATAGAAAACCAAGAGGGCGTAGAGAACCTAGACGAAATACTAAAAGTTTCTGATGGTATAATGGTAGCTAGAGGTGACTTAGGTGTTGAGATACCAACTGAAGAGATGCCAATAGTTCAAAAAATGATGATAAAAAAATGTAATGAATTAGCAAAGCCAGTTGTAACTGCTACACAAATGCTTGACTCTATGATAAGAAACCCAAGACCAACAAGGGCAGAAGTTACAGACGTTGCTAATGCTATTTATGATGGAACAGATGCGATAATGTTATCTGGAGAAACTGCTGCTGGAAAATATCCTGTAGAAGCAGTAAAAATGATGGCTACAATAGCAAAAAGAACAGAAGAGACTTTAGATTATGATAGATTATTAAAGGAAAATGGTACTAACAATGTTACTGTAACAGATGCAATAAGCCATGCAACTTGTACAACAGCAGTAGATTTAAATGCATCAGCTATAATAACATCTACTTCTTCAGGATACACTGCTAGAATGGTATCTAAGTTTAGACCAAAATCTCCGATAATAGCTACTACAAATAATGAAAAAACTATGAATAAATTAGCTCTTACATGGGGAGTTTATCCAGTTAAATCTTCTGTTGCGGGAAATACAGATGAAGTTATAGAAAAAGCAATTGAGGCAGTTAGACAAGCTGATTATATAGATAATGGAGAATTAGTAGTTATAACTGCTGGAGTACCAGTAGGAGTAAGTGGAACTACTAACTTAATAAAGGTTCATGTAATAAGTGAAGAAATAGTGCAAGGTATAGGTGTAGGTACTCAAACAGTAGAAGGGAAAGTTCGTGTAATAAAGAATGGAGATACTTGTATAGACTTCAATGAAGGAGACATACTTGTTTCTACTGCTACTGATGCCGAGATGAACAATTATATAGAGAAAGCAGGAGCTGTAGTAACTGAGAATGGTGGAATGACATCACATACAGCTATTGTAGGTATAAATTTAGATATACCAGTTATTGTGTCTGCAACTGATATAACAAATCTAGTAAAAGATGGAGAAGTTGTCACTGTGGATGCATCAAGAGGTGTGGTATATAGAGGTTCAACTAGAGTTTTATAAGAAAAATAATAAATTTATTTACCAAGGGGCTTTATAAGCTCCTTTTTTTTTGGTAAAATAAAATATTGTAGCTTAGTAAAAATATAGTTTAATTAATAGCAATATTTTAATATAAATTTAAAGAAAAGAGTTTGTAAAGATTTAAATATAATAGATTGATTGGAGGGTGATTTATGCTTTCGAAAAACGAGGTGTATATTGTAGATATAGTAGACATTGGACAAGGCGGAGTAGGAGTAGGAAAGTACAATGGTATTACAGTTTTTGTAGAGGGCGGATTGATACAGGATAAAGTTAAAGTTAGGATTAATAAAGTAAAGAAAAATTATGCTGTAGGAGATATTGTTGAGATAATAGAAAAGTCTCCATTCAGAGTGAAAAGAGTGTGTAGTGATAATCTTAGGGATTGTGGAGGGTGTCAGATACAAGATTTGGATTATAATAAGCAACTTGAAATGAAAACGAATGAAGTTAAGCAAGTACTTACAAGAATAGGTAAGTTAGAGGATGTAGAAGTTCATGACACTATAGGAATGGAGAATCCATATAGATATAGAAATAAAGCACAATTTCCAATACAAAAGAATGATGGTGTTCCAATTATTGGTTTTTATAAAAAGAAGACTCATGATGTAATATCAACAGAAAAATGTGTAATACAGCATGAGATAAATGATAAAATTGTTAAGATAATAAAAACATATATAAGAGCCTATAAAGTAAGTATATATGATGAAAAAACTCATACAGGGTTGATTAGACATTTGGTAACAAAAATAGGTTTTACGACTAAAGAAGTAATGGTTGTATTAGTAGCTAATGGAAACAAACTTCCATATCTTAAAGAATTAGCTTCAGTGCTTAAGGAAAATATACCTGGATTTAAGACTTTAGTTATAAATGTAAATCAAAAAGATACGAATGCTGTTCTAGGAAGAGAAAATATAGTTATATATGGAGATGGTAAAATAAATGATTATATAGGTGACTTAGTATTTGAGATTTCGCCATTGTCATTTTTCCAAGTAAATCCTGTCCAAACTAAAGTATTATATGATAAAGCTCTTGAATATGCAAATCTAAAGGATACTGATACTGTTTTTGATATTTACTGTGGCATAGGTACAATATCTTTGTTTTTGGCACAAAAGGCTAAAAAGGTTTATGGAATAGAAATTATAGAGGATGCTATAGAAGATGCTAAGATAAATGCTAAATTAAACAATATACATAATGCTGAATTCTATGTTGGAAAAGCAGAAGAAGTTGTCCCTAAGATGTATAGTGAGGGTAAGACTGCCAATGTAGTAGTTGTAGACCCACCTAGAAAGGGCTGTGACGAAAAGGTATTAGAAACTATTGTTTCAATGAATCCAGAAAGAATCGTTTATGTTTCTTGTAATCCTTCTACTTTAGCAAGGGATTTAGATTATCTAAATATACACGGATTTAAATGTGTTGAAGTACAGCCTGTAGATATGTTTCCTCATTCTACACATGTGGAAACTGTAGCTAAGGTAATCAAGCAATAGCAACGTTTATATAGATTAGTATATTAATAATATATTGTATTTGACACTGGTTTACCACCATAAAGCGATTTCGGTGGCAAATTTAGTCTACAATATTATCAAAAATCTCTACAGTTTCATTTTATCAGTTATATGTGAATAAGTCTGGTCAATATGCAAGCTAAATTGACTGCAATAGATATGTAGATGAAGTACACATAGCATATGGATTCCACGATTTAAAGGGTGCAGAGCTACAAAATAGTTATGGAGTTATGAGATAAGCTCAATTATTAAAAGTAATGCTTACATCAGAAAAATATGTAAGCATTATATATTATAATCATTTTAGCAAGGAAAATAAAATTGAAAAGCTAAGGGTGATTTTATCATATAAACGCCAAAATAAATAATTTTTAAATTATACTCAATTAGAGAAATTCACCTTTTACAAAGTAAATTTTATTTCCTTGTTTTTATTATATAATAAATTTGTATAGATATTCAAAAATAATATTTTTATGATATAATAAAAATATAGAAGTTTTGCAGTGTGCGATTTTTCTAGTAAAGTATGGTTTAACAGTTGAAATATAAGGAATTGAGAGCATATGATAAGTGTTATCAGTTGCACTATTGACCGCTCACTGCAAATTTTAGAGAGTTGTATATGTGTAAGTGTTGGAAATGCTAAGTTTATTTTGGGGTTTTATATTAACTATATGGAATGTAAATGTTGCTGTTGCTATTGTCTTTGCTAATTCTTGCATCTGTTTTATATTAACTATATGGAATGTAAATTCTAATAAAAACCCTATGTTGGTTGTCATTTCTGCTTGTTTTATATTAACTATATGGAATGTAAATCTTGCATATCGAGGTCAAGGAATTTTAGTGATGACCGTTTTATATTAACTATATGGAATGTAAATCTGACTCATTTTTTGATGTTAGTGGTAGCAAAAATTATGTTTTATATTAACTATATGGAATGTAAATTATGAACTAGAAGATTCAGATATTTTATCTGATAATTCGTTTTATATTAACTATATGGAATGTAAATATTTCTGACAATGAAATAGATAGGTGTATAGAAGAAGTTTTATATTAACTATATGGAATGTAAATTTTTCATTTTGCAATGATACATTAGCGAGCAATGAAAGTTTTATATTAACTATATGGAATGTAAATCAGGAGAAGCAAATGCCGAAATAAATGGATTTGGCGAGTTTTATATTAACTATATGGAATGTAATTTTTATTATTAAAAGTAACATATTTATTATTAGCTTTATCTACTCTTTTAATAATAATTTATTTAAAATAGATTTCATATAAGAGTTATAGAAAAGATACTGTATAAATTCTTACTTTTTAGAGAAATAAATCTAAAAATAACAGAAAGTAAAAAAGAAATATATTTTGATGAGTTTTTTAGCAACAGTTTATTTTAAATTGTAGATAAAACTAAAAAGGGTTCTCTAGAAAACAAAATCTATCTAATTATACTTACTTACCAATACCATCACTTGATGTAAGCAAGATTCTACCACATTTTCTCCGTACTCCAGTATAAAATCATCTAATTGTGTATCTATAAAATCACAATAATCATATGAACTACCGATATAAGCAGTCAACATATGTGTACATCTATCCATTTTATCTCTAAACATATATTATTATCCCCCTAAAAAACTTTCATAAAAACAAAAAGAATACATCTTTTTGGCAACTGGCTGACATAACTCATAAGATACTCTATAAGTCTTAGTCCCTATAGCTTTGCGTCACTAAATTTCTCTAGTTTTGCCGATTTAGTTTTATTCTACAATTACAATAATACAATAGAATTGGTTATTATTCAACATGCTTGTATGAAAATTGAATAAATTTATAGATATGAACGTTATTTTACTCCTAAAGAACCAAACTAAACATGTAGAATATGTAGTAAAAATTAATTGTAGTTTTTGTGATAAAAAGTTCCTATTACTATTTTAAATTGGATAAATTGAGGAAATGACATAAATTGAAAGAAAAAATATTAATAGAAAAATGCTTTAGGAAAACTTGATATTTCCGATAATATATATGATTTATATAAAATATTGAGTTTACTTAACTTATAAAGAACCTCTTACTAAAGAGATTTTACTTTTTAGAAATATTGAAGTTGTTAAAATTGTAAAAAAATAATGGTGATATTTAACTGTTAATCTATACTTAAAAATTAGTTCATTTTGGGAGGGGAAAATTAATGAGAATTTCTAATCAACATGAAAGTCAGTACTTGTTTAGATGTGAAAGTGATGTAAAAAATAAAAAAGCTAGTGAAAATATTAGTAATAAAAATCTTACTACAGAAAAAGACAATTATTTATCTAATATCATGAGACAAAAACAAGAACTTAATAATAGAATTAAAGATTTAAAAGAGAGACAAGATATTTATACTAAAAAAATAAATGAGGCAATTAGGAATTTATCTAAGTCAGAAATAAGAGAAACAGTCAATAACTTTTCTAATGTAGAAATAGGGATTAAAAATAGCGACGTAGAAGATGAAAATTCGACTTACTTAAATATGGGTGAGAAAAGAGAAGCTTTAATCACTAAGGAGCTTAATGAAGAAATTAAGGATAAAAAATTAAATGATAAAGAATTAGAACAAAAAAAATCTGATGAAGAGGATAACATGTTTAAAGAGGATAACATGTTTGGAGATTTACTTTTATTAGGTAAAACTCGAGAAGAACTTGAAGGCATGCTTAAAAATTTTATAAATATGACACAAGAAGAAATAATTGAACTCAAGTCGAGAATAGAAAAGTTAGATGAGGAGGCTAAAGAATATAAACAAAATTCAAATACTAATATATTTTATAAAACAGATGAACAAAAAAAGCATATAAATACATTAGTTTAAATATTGTGTTTTAAGAGAATAAATTTATGATGTAATGAAAAAGTAAAGATGTAATGTTAATACATTTCTACTAAATTAATAATTCGCGAATTAGTCTTAATTTCAATTATATTATTTGGAAAAATTGCCACCATATAAGTAATAGCTAATGAAGAAAGGATTTCTTACAAACAAGCTCAAGATAAACTTACAATAATCAGGAATTTTTTTAATAGTTTTGACTGAAGGAATGCATCTGAGATGGAAAGAGCCAATAAAGTTTAAAATTGGTAACCAGAGTAAAATATGATTAAATAAAATAAGTAGTTCTTGTATCATATTTTTAGAATAATGTTATGAAATAAAAACTTTATAGAATTATCTTTATTTTCTTTATATATTACCATAAGGAAAAAATATAAAAAACACTTATTATAAAAAATTAATATTGAGTGAACATTAGGTTTGAAAACACCAATAAATGGTGCAGAATAAAGAAATGAGACAAATTTAAATATATGAGTTTGTTAGATTAGACTTGAACATAAAAAAATTTTATGTTAAAATGTGAATAATAATATTAGTAAAGGAGTGTCTTAATGTCGGAATTATTTATAATGGTAACCAACAATTAAATAGTTGGAGACGCATATGTATTCTGTATAATCAGAATTTTTAAATGTATTTTTGATACATTTAATTATTGTGTCTTACTCTGCCTTTATAGATAACTAACATATGACAACAAATAATATTTAAGATATGTATTACTTTGTTAAATTGTGGTGTAGTAGGCTTTAATCTGCTACACTTTTATTAATTTTACATAGTATTCTTTTGATTATAATTATGTTGAAATAGAAAATATTAAATTTTCTAATCCACAGGAGTTTTCTGTTTTTGTATGGGTAAATATAACCATACAAAAAGGCAGATATAAACCTGTGGATTTTTTTATAGAAATTATGAGATATGGAGGTAATGAAATGAGCATAATTGAACTTAATAAACTGACTAAATCTTATAGAAGATTTGAGAAAGAGCCAGGTCTTATGGGAAGTGTAAAGTCTTTATTTAAAAGACAATATACAGAAAAAATAGCTATATCATCATTTGATTTAAAAATAGAGCAAGGAGAATTTGTTGGATTAATAGGTCAGAATGGAGCTGGGAAAACGACCCTTGTCAAGATGTTAACTGGGATTATCGCCCCATCTTCTGGAAAGATTTCTGTTATGGGTTATTATCCTAATAAATTGGAAAATAACTTCAAAAAACAATATGCTGTTGTTATGGGGCAAAAAAGTCAGCTATTTTTTGAATTGACACCAGCAGATACATTTCTATTATTTAAAGAATTATATGATATACCTGATGATGAATATAAGAAAAACTTAGATTATTTTATTGAACTATTTGATGTATCTGATTATCTAAATGTTCAGGTCAGAACACTTTCTTTAGGAGAAAGAATGAAAATGGAACTTATTGTAGCACTTCTTCATAATCCCAAAATTTTGTTTCTAGATGAGCCAACAATAGGTCTAGATGCTGTGGCACAAAAGCAAATCAGGTATTTTTTGAAAGAAGTAAATGAAACGAAAGGAACTACAATCATGCTTACATCTCATTATATGGAGGATATTAAGAGTCTTTGTAGTAGAAGTATTGTCATAGAAAATAGTCATAAAATATATGATGGGTTTACAGAAGAACTATTTAATCATTTTCAAAAATATAAGAAAATAACAGTTAGTCTTGATAGTGAAACTAAGATTTTATTTCCAGAAAATTGTAAGGTTATTGAACAAACAAATCATAAAACATCAGTAATTGTACCAAAAGAAAAGGGAAAGGAAACTGTTAAATGGTTTTTTGATAAGTATGATGTTAAGGATGTAATAATTGAAGAAGAAAATATAGGAAATATTGTTGAGAGAATATATAAAGAAGGAAGTGAAGAGTATTATGAACAACTATAATCAAGTGTATTCAAGACAATCATTATTTTATAAGTTTAAGCAAAACATAAGAAAGTATTATGAAATAGCTAAAATCAATTTCAAATTACAACTTATTTGGAGGTTTGATGTAGCAGTTAACATGATGTTTACTATTGTAAAAATTTTATTTGCTTATATCTTATGGAAATCAATTTTTGGTGAAAATAACCTAATTTCGGGTTTTACATTTAATTCAATGCTATCTTATTATATAATAAGTTCATTTTTATCAGGTATTGATATGTCAAGAAGTACTAGTGAAGAGATATGTAATCGTGTAAAGATAGGTACATTTTCAAAATATATGATTATTCCAATTGATATTCAAAATTACTTTTTTTCTAAAAACTTTGGGATGACATTTTTTTATTTGGCATTTAACATGCTTTCTGCCTTTGTATGGATTTTTATATTTAGAATAGACTTTGCTTTTACGTCAAATCCAGTGCAGATATTAATTTCAATTTTGATGATTGTTTTAGGGCTTATTTTTATGATGCAGCTTCATTTTTTTATTGGAATATTATCATTTAAATTTATTGAGATTAGTTTCTTTAGAATGATAGTCGATAATATGACTGAATTTGTTACAGGAACAATGATACCACTTGTACTTTTGCCAGAAACTGTAGTGACGATTATGAAGTTATTTCCATTTTACTACACAACATATTTACCATCTATGCTACTTATAGGTAGAAATAGTAATGAGGCAATACAAGGATTAATTATTATAGCATTGTGGGTAATATCCTTTTTTATAATAAATAAAATCATCTATAAAAGGATGAGAGTACTATTTGATGGGGTGGGAATATGATGAAAAAAAATTTCAAAATAATATTTATGTTATTGAAAATGAAGTTATCAAAAATGATGGTATTTAGATTTGATTTCTTTGGAGGATTTTTTGTAGATAGTTCCTTATTTATATTACAGTTATTAATGTTTAATAGTATTTATTCTCATGTAGACTCAATAGGAGGTTGGCAACGTGGGGAGATGTTAATATTTATAGGAACTTTTTCATTAATAAATGCAATAAACATGACAATTTTCTGTTTTGGAATTTATGATATTCCACGAAAGATTCAAGAAGGGGAATTAGATTATTATATTACAAAACCAATAAATCCATTATTTAGATTGGCATTTGAAAATATTAGTATTGGTTCATCTCCTTTAATTTTTGCAAGTATCCTTATAGTTATATATGGAATATCTGAACTAAATTCAGATATAACTTTTGTTATAATAATAGCATATATATGTATGGTTTTATTGATGACATTGCTTTTTTACGATATATGTATTATATTTCGAACAATTCCATTCTTTGTTATATCGTCAACTGCTATAATGAGATTAGAAGATAATTTAATACCAATGAACATGAAAATTCCTGGTGTAATATATGAAGGTGTCTTTAAACTATTATTCTACTTGATTTTGCCATATGGAATTATGTCAACAATCCCAACCCAAATCTTAGCTGGAACTCTAACAATAAAAGGATTAGTCTATTCAATTTGTATTGTATTCGTGTTTACGGTATTTATGTGGAAATTTTGGAAGTTAGGGATGAGACATTATAAAAGTGCAAGTAGTTAATAAATTTAGGTCTTTAATGTGATGAAAATTAAAGGTATAGCAGATATATATATTGTAATCTCAGGCTTTATTGTTATGATTTAAGCACTAAAGATACCAAAGTATATAGTATTATGGAGATTAATAATTGCTGTTATTCGTATTACATAAATAATCATAGTGATTTTTAAATACAATACATTTTTCATGTTATATATATATGTAAATAAATTATATGAGTTTATGCTGTTCTGTTTCCACCTACTTTATAACATTGTTAATATAAATTTTCTTAGTATTATAATTTGTGTTGTAACAAGTATTTCGGCTATTGAAGAAATAATGATGTGTATATTCTCTAAAGAATTGAAAGGTGATACTATGCAAGTATTTATAATTAAACATGTTTCATACGATACTAAACAGTAAAAACAAGTAATTAAATTAAGGAAAGTTAAGAGTAATGAAAAGATAGAGGCGTTATTTTTAGATGTTGTAACAACATAGAATAGCAAGATTAATTAAAACTATATCCAAATAATTAGATATAATCTTTATGAAGAAAGGAGGTCTTTTAATGTCTAATAATTTGGATATTATTTTAGATAGAATTAAGGTACAGGAGAATGATTTGAATGAGTGATATATCCTATTCAAAAAATCAAAAGCAAGATAATGTTAATGTGCAAGATAATTTGCTTGCACAAAGATTTAATATGTTTTCTCTATTAAAATTTGCATTTCCTACTATTTTTATGATGATTTTTATGGGGTTATATACAATTGTTGATACTATATTCGTTTCAAGATTTGTTAATACAAATGCATTATCAGCAATTAATATTGTATGCCCTATTATTAATATTATCGTTGGGCTTGGAACTATGCTTGCTACTGGTGGAAGTGCTATAGTAGCCCGTAAGATGGGTAATGGTGATATTGATGAAGCAAAGAAAGCTTTTACTTTAATTGTATTATCTGGAGTTGTACTTGGGATGATTATTACAGGTATTGGGATTATATTTATGGACTATATTATTATATGGCTAGGAGCAAGCGAGATTTTGATTAAATATTGTCGCTCATATCTTTTTATTATTTTAGTTTTTGCTTTTGCCAATATATTACAAGTATTATTTCAAAGTCTATTTGTAACAGCTGGAAAACCTCAACTTGGATTATGGTTAGTGATAGGTGCAGGATGTACTAATATAATTTTAGATTATGTTTTTATTGTTTTATTACAAATGGGTATTGGTGGAGCAGCACTTGCAACTGGTATAGGATATTTAATTCCTACTATTGCAGGTATAGTTTTCTTTTCAAGAAATAAGGGAGTACTTAGATTTTGTATACCTAAACTAGATAAAAAAGTATTATTTGAGACTTGTTTTAATGGTTCATCTGAAATGGTAAGTCAATTATCAACAGCGGTTACTACTTTTTTATTTAATATTATAATGATGGAGTTGATTGGTGAGGATGGAGTTGCTGCTATTACAATAATTATTTATTCTCAATTTCTTTTAACCTCACTTTATATAGGTTTTTCAATGGGAGTTGCTCCAATAATAAGTTATAATTATGGAAGTAAAGATAATATCCAGTTAAAATATATTTTTAAAACTTGTATATTATTTATCTCAGTGGCCTCATTACTGGTATTTGTGTTTTCTATACTATGTTCGCCAACTATTGTAGATATTTTTTCTCAAAAAGGAAGTGATGTCTATGAGATTACAAGTTCTGGATTTTATATATTTTCTTTTAGTTTCATTTTTTGTGGATTTAATATTTTTGCATCATCTATGTTTACAGCATTATCAAATGGAAAGATATCTGCAGTACTGTCTTTTTTGCGTACCTTTGGTTTTATAACTATAGGTTTGTTGATATTACCAAAAGTCTTAGATATAGATGGTATTTGGCTAGTAGTGCCAATTGCTGAGTTTTTAACTTTATTCTTAACAGTTGTTTTTATATATAAATATAAGAATAAGTATAACTACATATAAACATAACAATAAATATAATTAACATATATCATTTAGCCCATAAATAATGGTTTTCACTTTATTTATGGGTTTTTATTGTATTCTTTCTTTTATAATTCTGTTATCCACATATTGCATAATTAAATCAGTACCTAATTTATTGACCTAAATTTCTAAATGTCAATAACAAAGATACAATAGAGAAAGTGTGGATTAAATGACTGATTATACTGGATTTTAACATCTTTTAGGCGCCCATTTATGAGCGCCTATCAATGTATTTATGTTCTAGAAAAATATTTACTTTCTAAATACAACAAAGACTAAAATATCAAAACCATTAATAATTAGTACTATCTATAAATATATAATATATTCTATTTATATAAGAGTTTACATCAATTGTTTTTCTATATTAAATACTTTGTCAATCCAATCTTTGTAAAATTTTTCTTCATGAGAAACTAGGAGGATGCTTCCTTTAAATTGTTGTAAAGCATTTTGTAAAGCCGCTTTTGTTTCTGCATCAAAGTGGTTAGTCGGCTCATCTAAAATCAAGAAATTACAGGGAGATAACATCATACAACATAATTTAACCTTAGACTGTTCGCCACCACTTAGAGTGGATACACATCTTGAAACATGTTCTTCCTTTACACCACATCTTGCTAAGGAACGTCTAATCTCTTTTGTACTTAACTTTGGATATTTATCTGCTACTATTTGAAGTGGTGTTCTAGTAGGATTATCCCATTTTAAATCCTGTTCATAATAACCAACTTTCACTTGCTCTGAGAACTGAAAATTTCCAGAAATACAAGGGATATCTTTAACTAATGTCTTTAACAAAGTGGACTTACCGATACCATTAAATCCAGTTATAACCACCTTTTGACCTCCATCAACAGAAAAATTTAATTTTGGAAGTAAAGGATAATAGTAACCGACCTCAAGATTAGTTATTGTAAGTGCGTTTTGAGCAGATATTTCAATTTCTGAGAATTTGATAGACGGTTTTCCTGTAAAGCTAGGGGGAGCTATTCTTTCTATTTTATCCAGTTGTTTTTGTCTTCCTCTAGCAATTTTTGAATTTACTCCAGCTTTGTTTTTACGTATAAATGTCTCTTCTTTTTCTATTTTCTTTTGTTGTGCTTGAAATCTTCTAATATAATCCTCTCTTAAGTGTGATTTTTGTTTAAGGAAATCTGAGTATTTTCCATGATATTTTTTAATCATTCCAAACTCTATATCTAAAATACCTGTGGAGATTTTTTCTAGGAAATCAAAATCATGGGAAACTACAATAAATGCACCACTAAACGTATTTAAATAGCTTGCAAGCCATTCGACATGTTCTTTATCTAAAAAGTTTGTTGGCTCATCTAGTAATAAAACCTCATGATTAGAAAGTAGTAACTTTGCCAAGATTACTTTTGCTCTTTGTCCACCACTAAGTTCTCCAACAATACGATTCATTCCTATTGAATCTAATCCAAGACCATTTGCTATTTTGTTTACTTCATTATCTATAGAATAGAAGTTGTTTGCCATTAATTGTTCCTGATAATTTGCTGCCTTAATAAGTTGCTGTTCATTTCCAGATATGGCACTTTCTTGATATAGCAAATTCATCTCCTTTTCTATTTTATAAAGCTCTTCAAAGGCAGTGTGTAAATAGAGAGATATTGTAGTATCTCTATTAATTTCTGCATACTGGTCTAAGTGACCTATTTTGATATTAGGTTGCCACTTGATTTCACCTTCATCTGGAATAACTTCTCCTAATAAAATTTTAATTAAGGTACTTTTACCTACACCATTTTGACCAACTATACCAATATGTTCACCTTTGAATAAATCAAAGTTAGCTTTTTCGTACAGTGATTTATCCATAAAACCTTGTGATAAATTAGTTACTTTTAATAAACTCATAATTCAAACTCCTTTTCTTTTATTAAAAAATTTATGGAAATAAAAAAGCAGAGGAAAGACATTCTAAAATGCCGACCTCTGCTTTTGGAAAAACAAAAGGTCATAGACAAGCATTGTTGTCTATGACCAGAAAATCTATATATCTATCGGCAAATAGGCAATTTTAAATAAGCATAGCTAAAAAACTATACTAACCTTATTTGCCGATGAAGATAGAAAGCTCTAAGCTTCCAGATTAACCTCTACACAACGCTTCATCGTATACATTTGTGTAGAGTTAAGTTTTCTAACAAGTTTAACTAATTCTATATAAATCATAATTATTCACATCCTAATCTTAATATTAATTCTAGTTTATTTATACTCAAATTGTACTTTGTACTTTTGTTATTATCTTATTTATTTAAAATATATTTTGTTAATTATAGCTTAAATCATATTATCATAATACATGTTTATAGTCAACAAAAAAGTTATTTTTATATAGTCACTTTGATAACATAATAAATTAAATTCTATATTATAACCTGTGGAAGCAGTTGAATACTATTGTTGAATTTTCAAGGATGTGCTAATATGCTAATATACATATATAATTGCTAGAAACAAAATAAATATAAATTTTATACATGGAAGTATACATTTAAAGTAATTAGTAAGGATATATATTTATTTATGATTATATAAACAGATATACTTTGAATATAATATTATTAAGCAACATGATGTAAATAAGTATTATTATTAAAATAATAATAATCAATTTCAATAAAAACTTTTTATAAATGGGAAATCAGGTTTGTGTCAATTAAAAGAATTGTTTTTATAATGTATTTAATTATCACGTATTACAGTAAAACGTGGAAATTCAAAATATTTACAAAATGATTATAAAAATTTTAATGAAATAGTGATTGGATTACATGAAAGTAATAGCAGAAATGAAAATTTAAAAAGATTTGCGTACGAAAAAGAATTTAATTACACATTTAAATATTTCAAAAATCAAAAAGAACTAATGCATTAAAAAATGGAAAAGTATATGCTATATTAACTAGTAGTTTAAGAACTGCTGAAAACGAAAATGTAATTGCTCAATTTTTTTCCATCTCCATTTTATTGTACTGTAAAAATGCTTAATTACTAGAAGAGGTTAATAATGCACTGGAAGATATTGAAATGGATAGTCTGCATATAAGTTTAACAATATTGCTGTTGTGGACAATGATAAATTTAATGATAAGTATATCAAAAAACGTTATAAAAAAGCTAATATTAAAAGTTATAAATCTGAAAAAAATGGATGTAAATGCAGTAGAAAGAAGCGATGCAGATGTAGCATTTATCTCTGATAAATTCTACAGGTGAAGGTAAGATTATAAGTGAAGCAGTAGAGATGGCAAATGACTTGGGTCTAGAAGTAATTTGTGAAGGTGTTGAAAATATAGAACAGGCAGAATTTTTAATGAGTATTAATTGTTATTATGCACAAGATTATTTATATGCTAAACCTATTCCAAAGGATATGTTTGTTCAAAAAGTGGAAAAGTCTAAAGAGATATAGGAAATGATGTAACTACAAAAAACTAAAATTTTAATTGAAAAAAATATAATTAGTTATAAATTTTCTAAGTAATCAGAACCCCATTCACACATGCAATCTAAAATTGGAATAATACTCTTTCCAAAATCGGATAGTGAATACTCTACTTTTGGAGGAACAACAGGATAAACAACTCTGATAATTAAACCATCTGCTTCTAATTCACGTAACTGTTGAGTTAACATCTTAGGTGTTGCTTTAGGAATTAATTTTCTTAGTTCATTAAATCTCAATATAGTGTCTTTAAGATGCCAAAGTATAAGTGTCTTGTATTTACCACCAATCAATGCAAGTGTTGCTTCTATTGGACAACTATAATCACTAGAACATTTTTTCATTTTTAAGCTCCTTTCATATATTTTAAGTATCTTTTTAAGTACTATATTACAAAAAAGTGCATTATTGTAATATAAAACTATAGTGATAAAATTATAGCATAGGTTAAATGAATCATCAACTTAGCCTAATAAAATGATAGGAGGTAAGTAAATGAATTTTGTTGAACTTGCAAAAAAAAGATATTCTTGTCGTAATTATCAGGATAGAAAGGTAGAGAAAGAAAAACTTGAGAAAGTTTTAGATGTTGCAAGAATAGCTCCAACTGGTGGTAATCGTCAACCACAAAGATTAATTGTTATTCAAGAAAAAGAAGGTCTGAATAAACTTTCTAAGGCTGCCAATATATATGATGCACCATTAGCAATTATTGTGTGTGGAGATAAGGAAAAAGTTTGGACAAGACCTTTTGATGGTAAGCAACTTACAGATATTGATACAAGCATAGTTACTGACCACATGATGTTACAGGCAACTGAACTTGGATTAGGAAGTGTCTGGGTATGCTATTTTAATCCAGATGTAATTAGAGAAGAGTTTAGCTTGCCAGATAATCTAGAACCAATAAATATATTACTGATAGGATACGAATCTAAAATACCAGAAAGCCCAGAGAGACACGGAAAAACTCGTGTTCCTTTAAGTGAAATTGTTTTTTATGAAACTCTTTAGTCATGAAATCAGGTTATTTACATAATAAATGTCATAAAATATTTACTGTAAGTAAAATTCAAAATAAGTAATATATACGTGAAATTAACTTTAGTGAAGTGTATCTAGTTTTAATAAAAGATATACTTCACTAATTTATTTTTTAAAAATATTTATTAAACATTAAGGTTTTACGAATTAACTAAAATATATTTATTGAACTAACTTTTAAATCTGAAAAAGCACTTGAAATATAGTCTTTTATATCATTTAGATGGTCTTGAATTTGTTTTTCTGATATTCTATCAGCTCCATATACAAAATACATAATATTTTTAGTATCTTTTGTTATAGATGTTCGATTATCTGGTCCATTAAGAATACTGGATAATATACCAATGTTATCAGATAAAAATAAATCATACTTTGTTAAAACTTGTTCTTTCCCACCTATCCCATAAAAATGTTCACTACCATTTGCTACATCTATTCTCAAAGGTAATTCTATCTTATCAAAGTCATGCCCTACTGTTAGAAGAAGGTTTTTTAATTCTGCTAAAAACATTGATTCAACTGTTATTCCTACATCTGGAATACCTTTTGATTTTTAATAAAAGAGAGTCCAGATGTAGGAATACAGGGTAAGTTTTCTTAAATTTTTTATAATATTTTATATAACTTGAAACTGGTTCTGTTTTAATTTTTTCTTTACGATTGTACTCTGGGTGTTGTTCAATAATATTTTCAGTTATAGAGTTTTTAAGGAATAGAAAATTTTCTTTATTAGGATTTGAATATGTAATATTTATAACCATAACTCCGAATTTAATATTAGGATAAATTTCTTTTACCTTACTTGATATTTCTAGCATAATATAGACTCCTTTTTATTTTATGATATAATCTTAGTAAGATTATCTCTAATTTCACAACTTTTATATAAAAATAATAAAAAAGTAGTTGTAGAAGACCCTATTCAAAGAAGGTTAGAGCTTATTAAATGTGCAACAGATAATAGTTACTATATAATTGAAGATGACTATGACGGTGAATTTAGATATGAGGGACAACCAATTAGTTCTCCTTATGAACTTAATCCAAATAAAGTAATTTATATAGGCTCTTTTAGTAAAATATTATCTCCAGCTATTCGTATTGGATTTATGTTACTACCAGACAATATGCTAGAGAATTATAAAGTTTTAAAAATGTACTCTGATGTTCATACAGAAAAAATATTTTAGTATGTATTGGCTGAATTTATTAGAAATGGAAGCTTAGAGAAGTATATTTTTAGAATGAAGAAGCTATATAATAGAAAACGTAAACACCTAATTGAAGTATTAAACACTGAGTTTGGAAATGAATTTAAAATAAAAGGTGAGGTAGCAGGTCTTCATATAGTTGCTCATTTTTATAATGTTAAGTTTACAGAAAGCTTGATTAATAAAGTTTTTGAAGAAAATATAAAAGTTTATCCTATACAACAGTATGCAATTAAAAATACATTAGAATATGACCATTAAATTATACTAGGTTATGCTCATCTTAGTATTGATGAAACTGAAAAAGGTATAAAAATACTCAGTAAAATAGTACATATGAAGCAAGATACATAGATAGAATCTATAGCGATTTATATATAAGACGCAATCGAGTTGAAATTTTAATAATAGTATTATATTAATGATATCTATTATTATTTTTATGTTGGAATACTTAATATTGTGTTGTGGATATTTTGTCACTATTAACTAATTTAAGATAGCAATTTATATTAAGAAAAAAGTTTTTGTATAAGTTATGATACTTAAAAGGAGATGATGAAGTTGAAAACAAATACAGATGTGATTATGGAAATCATTGATTATATACTAAATAAAGAAGAGTAGAAAGATAATTTTACAATCTAATCCATAATATATAGATAATAAAAAAAGGGACTGTCGCATAAACAAATTTAATTTGCTCATGCGACAGTCCCTTTTTTTAGAAAAAGAAACTTTTCTTGGAATTATAGGTACATTGGTTAATATTTGTACAAAGATTTATTATAAATACAAACTTTATAATATTAAAATGAAAATAAGATATTAACATGTTTAATCAACCAGCAATAAACCAAAATGATTTTGAATTTCTCCTTTTTTTCGCAAAGTATTTATTTCTAATCCATTTGACCTTACTGTAGCAAATACGTCAATTCCACAAGCTTCCATTGATGGAACCGTTTTGTTAGGAAAATTACAGGTAGTAGGGTTACACTTGGCACACATTGTGCAAGGTCCACTTCCAAAAGCAATTACTTTATAATATCCATCTAAAAATAGTTCTCTTGCAAGTTTGACAGCTAAAGGAGTGACAATACTCATTTCATGACATCTAAATAGAATAGCTTTATCATAACAATCTATTATTGCTTGTGTCTGTTGATAGGTTGGTACATTAGGTGGACAACAATGGCTATGTCCAAATGTATTACAACCAAACTGGCACTTGTAAATTGTCCATGCTGCTGTGAGAATCGTTTTAGGGTCTATTGAAATAGCAATATCAGCTCCATTAGATTTTAATATTTCAAAGTATTTTTTCATAATTTGCCTCCAATAAAAAGTAGTTTAATTTTTTGTACTATGAATGAATAAATTTAACAATTTCTTATGATTATGATAGCTCAAAAGTATCTATTAAACAAATCAAAGTATTAGAATTCTGAATTAAATAAAAATGAACTATAAAGTAAGTATTGTAGATAGAGTTATATACTGTTTTTTTGTCGTTAAAAATTTCTGAAATTTCAATAACAAATTAAAGAGAAATACCATATATTACTTATGTCTGTAATATATAGAAGACAAAGGAGTTGTACATTATGATTACAATAAGTTTGTGCATGATTGTTAAGAATGAAGAAGAAGTTATAGGCAGATGTTTAGAGTGTGTAAAAGATATAGTAGATGAAATTATAGTCGTAGATACTGGTTCTACAGATTCCACAAAAGAAATAGTCTCAAAATATACAGACATGGTGTATGATTTCGAATGGATAGATGATTTCTCTGCTGCAAGAAATTTTTCATTTTCTAAAGCTTCTAAAGACTATATAATGTGGCTCGATGCAGATGACATGGTTTTAGAAAATGATAGGGAAGAATTATTAAAAGTTAAGGAAAGCTTAGATACTTCCATTGATATTGTTATGGCAAAATATAATGTGTCCTTTGACGAAAACGGTAAACCAACTCTCTCATATTATAGAGAACGATTATTTAAAAGAAGTTCTAATTACAAATGGGTTGACCCTATTCACGAGGTAATACCTCTTGTTGGAGAAATATTTTATTCTGACATTGCAATATCTCATAAAAAACTCCATAGGCAGGAACCTCTAAGAAATCTTAGGATTTTTGAAAAAATGATTTCAGAAGGAAAAGTGTTGGAGCCAAGACATCAATTTTATTATTCAAGAGAACTATACTATAATGCCAGGTATGAAGAAGCAATAGAAGGATTTACTAAGTTTTTAGATTCCTCAAGAGGATGGCTTGAGGATTGTATTAGTGCTTGCAGAGATTTAGCCACATGTTATTACTTAATCAATGATGAAAAGAGTGCCTTATATTCTTTATTTAGAAGTTTTGAATTTGATGAACCAAGAGCAGAAGTTTGCTGTGATATAGGAAAACATATGTTTGATAGACAAAGGTATAAAGACGCCATTTTTTGGTATAAGGTAGCATTAACAAGAGATAAAAATGATATTAATGGAGGATTTAAGTCGAATGATTGTTATGAATACCTACCATATATACAATTGAGCGTTTGTTATGACAGATTAGGAGAAATAGATAAAGCTATTTATTGTCATGAAAAAGCTAAAGAAATTAAACCTAATGATAGTTCTATTTTGTACAATGAAAATTATTTTAGTAAATTTAAAAATAATTGATAAATCACAATAATACTAATTTTGACATATTATATATAGAGCTTAAAAGCTCAAATATATTAGGAGGTGCTTTTAATAATGAGTAGAAATAAATATTTTGGCCCATTTGATGATAATGATTACGATAATAGCTATGACAAATATGATGATTGCAACAATGGTTGCGATAGTTATAATAGCTGTGATTGTCATCACGGTTGTCCATCATCATGTGTAGGTCCAACGGGACCAATGGGTCCAAGAGGTAGAACAGGTCCAACGGGACCAACAGGCCCAACAGGTCCAGGTGTAGGAGCAACAGGCCCAACAGGCCCAACAGGTCCAACGGGACCAACAGGCCCAACAGGAAATACAGGAACAGGAAGTACAGGACCAACAGGCCCAACAGGCCCAACAGGTCCAACGGGACCAACAGGCCCAACAGGAAATACAGGAACAGGAAGTACAGGACCAACAGGCCCAACAGGCCCAACAGGTCCAACGGGACCAACAGGCCCAACAGGAAATACAGGAACAGGAAGTACAGGACCAACAGGCCCAACAGGCCCAACAGGTCCAACGGGACCAACAGGCTCAACAGGAAATACAGGAACAGGAAGTACAGGTCCAACAGGCCCAACGGGACCAACAGGCCCAACAGGAAATACAGGAACAGGAAATACAGGTCCAACCGGAGCAACCGGAGCAGATGGAGCAACAGGTCCAACCGGAGCAACAGGAGCAACAGGAGTAGGAATAACAGGAGCAACAGGTCTAATAGGTCCAACCGGAGCAACAGGGACAACAGGAGCAACAGGTCCAACAGGAGCAATAGGTCCAACCGGAGCAGATGGAGTAGCAGGTCCAACCGGAGCAACAGGAGCAACAGGATTACCAGGAGTAACAGGCCCAACAGGTCCAACCGGAGCAACAGGGGCAACAGGAGCAGATGGATTAGTAGGTCCAACCGGAGCAACAGGAGCAGCCGGATTAATAGGTCCAACCGGAGCAACAGGGGCAACAGGAGTAGGAATAACAGGAGCAACAGGGGCAACAGGAGCAGATGGATTAGTAGGTCCAACCGGAGCAACAGGGGCAACAGGAGCAGATGGAGTAGCAGGTCCAACCGGAGCAACAGGGGCAACAGGAAATACAGGAGCAGATGGATTAGTAGGTCCAACTGGAGCAACCGGAGCAACAGGAGCAGATGGAGGAGCAGGAGCGGCAGGAGCAACCGGGGCAACAGGGGCAAATGGTGTGGCAGGAGCAACAGGAGCAACAGGAGCAACCGGAGCAACAGGAGCAGATGGAGTAGCAGGCCCAACCGGAGCAACAGGGGCAACCGGAGCAGATGGAGTAGCAGGCCCAACCGGAGCAACAGGGGCAACCGGAGCAGATGGAGTAGCAGGCCCAACCGGAGCAACAGGGGCAACCGGAGCAGATGGAGTAGCAGGAGCGACAGGAGTAACCGGAGCAACAGGCCCAACAGGGGCTAGTGCAGTAATACCTTTTGCATCAGGTACACCATTATCACTTACAACTATAGCTGGTGGATTGGTAGGAACACCAGGATTTGTTGGATTCGGTAGTTCAGCTCCAGGTGTAAGTATAGCTGGTGGAACAATAGATCTTACAAACCCAGCAGGGACATTGACTAACTTTGCATTCTCAGTACCAAGAGATGGAACAATAACATCTATTTCAGCATACTTTAGTACAACAGTAGCACTTTCACTTGTTGGTTCAACAATTACAATTACAGCAACACTTTATGAATCAACTACACCAAATAACTTATTTACAGCTGTTCCAGGAGCAACAGTTACACTAGCTCCACCACTTACAGGGGTATTATCAATTGGTTCAGTTTCTACTGGAATAGTAACAGGATTAAATATACCAGTGACAGCACAAACTAGATTTTTACTAGTATTTACTGCAACAGCTTCAGGTCTTTCATTAGTTAATACTGTAGCTGGATATGCAAGTGCAGGAATCTCAATTAACTAGAATAGATAATTAAAAAAAGGAGGGTGTCTCAAAAACGATTTTTAAAATTATTTCTGAGATTACCTCCTTTAATTTTTTATGTTTAGCTGAATTCAATGCATGTTTCTTCTAATGTTTTTTTATTGAGAGTATTATTTCTAAAAATAGTCATAAGAAAATAAGGTTATGTAATTTAATAAAAAAATTAACTTAAATCGCCTGCTTTGAATAAATATTTTCCTAATCTTTTTTTGTGAAGTTGAAGATTTCTTCAACGTGAATAGAGCGATTCATTCTGATTAAAAAATACTAATTTTAGTCATAAACTTATACTTTGCAAGGATAACCATTCTTACTTATTCTATATTTTAATATACATTGGTTTCAGCTTCCTCACATTAGAACAAGTGTATATATCAGATTTTGAATCATAATCCATACTTTATACTCACTTTAAACATCAATTTGAATATTAGAAGCAGGCTTTAATTGTCCGTTTTTCATAGGATTTTATTTAAAATGCATAAAAGTTGCATCAACATCAGTTTTTCTTTTTTTCTATGTACAAAAGTAATATTATTTGATTCAGATAAAGAGTCTCTTGTTTGTTTCATAGAATTTATTGATATTATATCTTGAGTGAGTTTTTATCATAAAATAGTATTAATTAAATTTTTAATTTTAGAGTGAAGTTTCAACTAATTGTGTAAAGTAATCTTACTGAATCATCTTAGGGTATAATTGTTTCTATGTCAAGCACTACTTGATTATAAACCTTATATTTGCTATAACTACAGTGTGATTTTTTGTTTGTAATAAATTTATATAAAATGTGTTATGATATTAATAATTAATAGAATAGCAAAATATTAAGATAATGGAGAATATACAAATGTATAGAATTTTATTAGTAGAAGATGATATTGATTTGTCAAAAGAAATTGCTTTGGCACTTGAGAGATGGGGGTTTAAAGTAGAATTAATTGATGACTTTGAGGTAGTTTTAGATGAATTTATAGATAAAAAACCAGACGTAGTACTTTTGGATGTCAATTTACCATTATATAATGGTTTTTATTGGTGCGAAAAAATAAGAACTATTTCAAATGTACCAATAATATTTTTATCATCAAGGGATTCTGATATGGATTTAATAATGGGCATAAATAATGGAGCAGATGATTATATTACCAAACCATTCTCTATAGATATATTGGTTACCAAAATAAACGGTATAATAAGGAGAGTTTACAATTATAGTGACTCTAATAGTGTTATGTATTGTGAAGATTTGATGTTCGATGTAGGAAAAGGAATCATAAAGCATAAGTATAAGGATAAAAGTATAGAATTGACTAAAAATGAAATAAAAATTTTAACATTATTATTGAAAAATAAGAACAGGGTTGTATCAAGGGAGAATCTTATGATGACTCTATGGGATAATGATGAGTTTGTGACAGACAATGCACTTACTGTAAATATGAATAGATTGAGAAGTAAAATTAAAGAGTTAGGTTTTAATGATTTTATAAAAACTAAGAAGGGAATAGGATATATAATACAATGATAGTAAAATATTTAAAAAGCAGATTCAAATATATTGTACTTTTTTTTATTATCATTAGTATAATAAACATTTACTTACTTGCCATAGATATATTTAGAGATAAATATGAAGACCTAATGTACTTAGATTTTTTAGTACTATTTATAATAATAGTATTTTTTGTTGTGGATTATATAAACTTTAGAAATATTTATAAAAATTTATATAATTGTCTAGAAAATAGTGATGAAATAGATAGTCATTTAATTGATGGACAATCTTTTGAAGAAATTTTAATAAGAGCTATTATAGAGAATTTAAAAACAAAAAGTAATAATGATATAGAAATTTATAGACAATCATTAAAAGAATTAGACGAGTATATAGCTAAGTGGGTTCATGAAATAAAAATTCCAATATCTTCTTTAAGTATAATTACAGATAGGTTAAGCAGTATAGAAGATAGTATAGATATTAAGAATCAGGTTGCCAAAATAAATTTTTTAGTAAATTCTATCTTATACAGTAGTAGAAGTAATACTATGTTTGAAGATGTATTTATAAACAAATTTAATTTAGAAAAATTGATAAAAATGTCTATAAAAAATAACTCATTTTTACTTATAAAAAATAATATTGAGGTTAGTTTAAATAAATTAGACTATGACGTTTATACAGATTCTAAATGTATGTCATATATTTTAGACCAAATTGTTAATAATGCTATAAAATATTCAAAGGAAATTGGTAAAATTGAATTTGATTCAAAAAAGTTAGAAAATGGAGTAGTATTATCTATAAAGGATTTTGGTATAGGTATAAATGAAGAAGATATAGCTAGAGTTTTTGACAAAGGCTTTACAGGAACCAATGGAAGAAATCAGTTGTATAAGTCTACTGGAATGGGGCTATATTTTGTAAAAAAAATGATAGACAATTTAGGTCATGATATTGAGGTATGCTCAGAAAATGGGATATACACAATTTTTAATATTTATTTTTATGATATATCAGATTATTTGAATTTGGATAATTAGCTTATTAGAAAGCTTATAAGAAGAGGCTGTCTCAAATATAGAGATAAGTTTCTTTTTTATTATTGAAATGATAAAAATATATTTAAACTTGTATCTGCTATTAATATTGAATTAATTATATATATTATTTTAAATAAAACATAGGTTGAAGTTCTATAGATACCGGACTATTATCTTCATTAGTTTCCATTATATCAGTCATATAAGCCCACCACTTTTTACAGATTGCTGTTTCTACACTTTTATCCCAAAGTTTCTCATCTTTAAGTTCTATATATCCATATAAATAATTAGTTTCTTCATCTAAAAATATAGAATAATTACTACCTCCATATTTATGAATCATGTCTATCATTTCAGGCCATAATTCATCATGACGCTTTTTATATTCATTTTCAAATCCTTTAAAAAGTTTCATCTTAAAGCACTTACGCGTATTATTCATATAAAATTCCTCCTAAAATTTGAGTATTTACCTACAAGTGTATTTTAGATTAAAAAAAAGTGTTTTTTAATAACAGAATGTAATAAGATTACTATCAAAAACTAATATTATACAATTAAATGAAGAATATTTATAATATAATTAAAATATAATAAAGTTTGTCATAATATTAGGAGGTCATATATGAAGGATGAGACACTAGAATACATACTTAAACAAAAAACAACAACAGAAAGTTACATACTAGAATCTATTGGCACCAATAATTCAAAAAAATTAGATAATAAAAAAATAATGTCTATACTGCACACTATTTTGTGTTGGGAAGAAATAGATGAGACTATAATACTAGTAGATAAAAATATATTTTCTCCAGATGAAGATATTATGATATCCAAACATCATAGATTTGTAGATATACCTAGACATAAGCATAATTTTATAGAATTAGTTTATGTGTATAGTGGTTCATATACTCAAATTGTGAGTGGAGAAAAAATTGTATTAAATAAAGATAAGATTTCAAAAATATTGATATATATAGAAGAAAATTATAAAAAAATAACATTAGGAGAAGTTGCTAAAGAATTTCATTTCCATCCAAATTATTTAAGTACTTTAATAAAAAAAACAACTGGTAAATCATTCAAGAATATTATTCATGAACAAATAATTAAAAAAGCAGTAACATTATTAAAAAATACAGATATGAACATAGAAGATATATCTATTGAAGTTGGATATAATAATCAGACTTTTTTTTATAAAAAATTTAAGGAATTATATGGAATGACTCCACAAATATACCTTATAAAATCAAATCTTTTATTGAGGGAGGTAAGTTGTGAAAAGATATATTCATAATATGTTAAGCGAAATAACAGAAGAAGAAAAGAATATACTAGAAGGTAATTATAGAATAGATAAAAGCATTTATACTGACAATTCTCAATTTATAATAGATAGCAATAAACTATTGAATATAGGGGAATTGATACATATAAGAAAACACACAAGATTTATACAGTTTCCAAAACATAAACATAATTATATAGAATTTAATTATGTTTATAAAGGAAAATTAGTACAAACTATAGATGAATATAGAATTAATTTAAAACAAGGAGAGTTAATATTTTTAAATCAACATGTTATTCATGAAATAGAAGCTAGTGATGAAGAAGATATAATAATTAATTTCATTATAAAACCAGAATTTTTTAATTATATTATATCATTGTTAGAAAATGATAACAGTATAGTGAACTTTCTAATGACTACACTATATACTAATTACGACATGGGAGAGTACTTATACTTTAAAGTATCTGATAAAAAAGAGATTCAGGATATAATAGAAAACATTGTAATAGAATTGTATGAACCAAGTGTGATTAGTAAAGTAAAAATTAAATTGTTAGTAGGATTACTATTGGTAGAATTGGTTAAAAATTCTGAAGATGTAGAAAATCATGCAGTAGATAATTATGAGAAAATGATAATTATAGAAGTACTAAAATATGTTGATAGAGATTATAAAAAAGGTAGTTTAACTGAAGTTGCAAGCAATCTGAAGCAAAGTGACTATAAGATAAGTAAATTAGTAAAAAAACATCTTGGTTATACTTTTAAGGATTTAGTACAAGAAAAAAGATTAAGTAAAGCATGTGAATTACTCTTGTCTACCAATTTATCAATAGCTGAAATTATAGAGAGTGTAGGTTATGAAAATTTAACTTATTTTTATAAGATATTTAAGAATAGGTATGGATTTACACCAAAAGAGTACAAAGAAAATATAAAAAATAGCCAATAATGAAAAAAGAATCTATTTTATAGATTCTTTTTTCATTATTGGAACTACTGATATTAATAGCTTTTAAGAGAATATATCTGAATAAGTTATTATTAATAATAAGATTATATTGCAAATTAGGTCAATAAATAGAACAAATTTAGATATTAAATACATATACTAACCTCTTGTATAATTCAATTAATAAATAAAGTTAAGGAGGAGAAGTCTTGAGATACTATTTAGCAATCGACATAGGGGCATCTAGTGGAAGACATATTATCTCTTGTATAAATAAAGGAAAATTAGAAATAGAAGAAGTCTATAGGTTTGAAAATAATCTAATTGAAAAAGATGGATATTTTTGTTGGGATATATCGAGATTATTTTTTGAAATAAAAAATGGAATAAAAAAATGTATAGAAATAGATAAAATTCCAGTAAGTATGGCTATAGATACATGGGCTGTAGATTTTGTTTTGCTTGATGAAAAAGATACTGTAGTAGGAAATTGTGTATCATACAGAGATAAAAGAACTGATGGAATGATGGAAGAAGTCTTTAAAATAGTTGATAAAAATGAACTATATCTAAAAACAGGAATACAATTTCAAAAGTTCAATAGTATATATCAATTGTTAGCAATAAAAAAACAACAACCTGAATTATTAAAAAGGGCAAAAAGTTTTCTAATGATTCCTGACTATTTTAACTTTTTATTAACTGGAAAAAAAGTTGCAGAATATACGAATGCTACAACTACACAATTAGTAAATGCCACAACCAATAATTGGGATGAAGAAATAATAACTAGACTTGGGTTTAATAAGAAATTATTTAGTAAAATAACCCCCCCAAAAACAATACTAGGTAGTTTAAAAAAAGAATTAGTAGAAGAGTTAGGATATGATTTAGAAGTTATTTTGCCAGCTACTCATGACACAGGGTCAGCTTTTATAGCCATTCCAGCAAAAGATAGAAGTATTTTACTGAGTTCAGGAACATGGTCTTTATTAGGAGTGGAGTTAGAAAAACCAGAGTGTAAATTAGAAGCTTTAAAATATAATTTTACCAATGAAGGTGGCTATGAATATAGATATAGATTTTTAAAAAATATAATGGGGCTATGGATGATACAAGAAGCTAGAAGGTGTTATAAGAATAAGCACTCTTTTGAAGAATTAGTAGAATATGCAAGACTATCTAAAGGATTTAAATCTGTAGTAGATGTAAATGATGATAGATTTTTAAAACCTGAAAATATGGTACAAGAAATAAAAAAATATTGTATAGAAACTAATCAAACAGAGCCACAAACAGTTGGAGAGGTAGCATATTGTATTTTTAATAGTCTGGCAAAAAGTTATAACAAGTCTATAAATGAAATAGAAGAAATCACAGGTGAAAAATTAGAAACTGTAAGTGTATTTGGTGGAGGATGTCAAAACGAGTTATTAAATGAACTTATATCGAAAGGAAGTGGAAAAAAAGTATTAGCAGGACCTGTTGAAGCTACAGCATTAGGAAATATAGTATGTCAGCTAATTGCTAAGAATGAGTTAAAAAATTTAGAACAGGCTAGAGATATAATAGGAAATTCATTTGATATAATTCAATATAATTAATCTGTAAAAGGAGATAAATAATGGAATTAAAGCAAAAGTATGAAATAGCTAAAAAAGAATATGAAAAATGGGGAATAAATGTAGATGAAGTATTAAGAGATTTATCAAAGGTCAAAATATCTATTCATTGTTGGCAAGGTGATGATGTAACAGGGTTTGAAGCAAATCAACAAAAATTATCAGGAGGAATTGCATCTACAGGAAATTATATTGGAAAAGCTAGAAATCCTCAGGAACTAAGACAAGATTTAGATAAGGCACTAAGTTTAATACCAGGAAAACATAAGGTTAATTTACATGCTATATATGCAGAAACTAGTGGAAGTTTTGTAGATAGAGATGAATTAAAACCAGAGCATTTTGAAAATTGGGTAAAATGGGCTAAAGAAAGGGGCTTGGGATTAGATTTTAATCCAACAATATTCTCACACCCAAAATCAAGTGATGGATTAACTTTATCACATCCTGATATAGAAATACGTGAATTTTGGATAAATCATTGTATAGCTTCTAGAAAAATAGGAGAATACTTTGGAAAAGAACTTGGTCAAACTTGTTTAACAAATATATGGATACCAGATGGATATAAAGATATACCAAGTGATAGATTAGGACCAAGAAGGCGTCTAAAAGAATCTTTAGAAGAAATATTAAAGGTTGAGATAAACAGAGAATATAACTTAGATTGTGTTGAATCAAAAGTATTTGGATTAGGTGTAGAATCTTACACAGTTGGCTCAAATGAGTTTTACTTAAACTTTGCTAGTAAGAACAATATAATTTCATTATTAGATACAGGACACTATCATCCAACAGAGCTTGTTTCAGATAAGTTATCATCAATGCTATTATTTTCTGACAAAGTTGCGCTTCATGTAAGTCGTCCAGTACGTTGGGATAGTGACCATGTAGTTATATTAGATGATGAATTAAAGGAAATAGCCAAAGAAATAGTAAGAAATGATGCCTTAGATAAAGTAATAATAGGTTTAGATTTCTTTGATGCAAGTATAAATCGCATAGCAGCGTGGGTAATTGGAACTAGAAATATGATAAAAGCATTACTATCAGCTATGTTAATGCCTCATGAAGAATTAAGACGTTTACAAGATGAAGGAAGTTTTACAGAGAGATTAGCTATAATGGAAGAGTTTAAAACATATCCTATGGGAGATATATGGAACTATTATTGTAAAATTAATAATGTTGCTGTTAAAGAAGATTGGATAGAAGTAGTAAAAGAATACGAATTAACAGAATTATTAAATAGAAAGTAGGTAGAATATATGTCTATAATGGAAATGAATTTTATTAAGGATTTTATGAAAATAACTCATGATGCTTGGTTAAAGGGATGGCATGAGCGTAATGGTGGGAATATAACATATAGATTAATATCTGAAGAAGTATTTGAAGTTAAAGAATTTATAAAAGAAGAAGTAGAATATATTCCAATTGGTGTAACAGTAAAAAATTTAGCTGATGAATACTTTTTAGTTACAGGAAGTGGTAAGTTCATGAGAAATATTTCTATAGATATTGTTCAAAATGTAGGGATTGTTAAAATAGACGAAAAAGGTGAAAATTATGCAATAGTTTGGGGCTTAGATAAGGCTAAACCAACAAGTGAATTTCCATCTCACTTAATGAGTCATTCTATAAAAAAAGAAAAAACTAATGGATTACATAGAGTAATAATGCATTCTCATACCACTAATCTTATAGCATTAACTTTTATACTACCGCTCAAAGGGGAAGTATTTACAAGAGAATTATGGGAGATGGCTACAGAATGTCCAGTAGTATTTCCAGAAGGAATTGGAATAGTACCCTGGATGGTGCCAGGTGGGATAGATATAGCAAAAGCTACACAAAAACTAATGGAAAAGCATAATATAGTAATTTGGGCTCATCATGGAACCTTCTGCTCTGGAGAAACTTTAGACTTAACATTTGGTCTTATGGATACAGTAGAAAAATCAGCTGAGATATTGGTAAAAGTAATATCTATGGGTGGAAAAAAACAAACAATAACAGCAGACAATTTCAAAGATTTAGCAAAAGATTTTAAAATTTCAATATCAGAAGATTATCTGTACTAAATAAAATAAGAAAAGAATAAGATTATGCCAAGCATACTATATGGCAGCAACAAACTCTATATAAGTAGATAAATTAGAGCAGTTATTATAGAAATTTAATAAAGAATAAATAATAGTATTGTTTAAGAAAATAGTTTGAGAATAAATTGGATTTTATAATAAAATATGAAATAATATATTTATATATAAATATATTATTTCATATAAATGTAAGTTTTTAAATTTATTAATCAGGTTTAGGAAAACGTTATTCAGAATTTGAGTCAATGACTAAATAAAAATGGGAGGAAATAAGAAATGAAGAAAGAAGTTACAATTCAAAAGCAGGCTACAGCTATAGTTTTGTTTATGGTAGTTTTATTTTGTGGACTAGTACTTCCAATGATTACTAATAAGCCAGAATATAGTTTACCAGTAGAGTCAATAATGCTCATTTCAGCATCAGCAATATCACTTTTTATAGTAACTACAACAAATAAGACGTGGGAAGAAGTATTTGAAAGTGGATTAAACGGTGTAAGAGGTGCTCTTCCAGGTTTAATAATATTGTTAGTAATAGGTCCACTTATAGCAGGGTTTATTATGAGTGGACTGATGCCTATGCTAGTCTATTATGGAGTAAAATTAATAAATCCAAAATTCGTGTATGCTATAGCATTAATATTAGCAGCATTATTTTCTTCATTTACAGGAACATCATGGGGGTCAGCAGCAACTATAGGTGTTGTAATGATGGAAGTAGGCAGTGCAATAGGGGCAAACAATGCTATTATAGCAGGGGCTATAGTAGGAGGTTCATATTTTGGAGATAAAATGTCACCATTATCAGATACTACAAATATAGCTGCAATAGCATCAAAAGTAAATTTATATGATCATGTTGCATCTATGCTATGGACAACAGGTCCAGCAACAGTAATAGCTTTAGCTATATATATTGCTTGTGGATTTATATTTCCAGCAACAAATACAAATTTAAACAGCCCAGAGATAACAAGATTATTATCTGATTTATCAGGGATGTTCAATTTCAATATAATTCTATTTATACCTCTTTTAATAGTATTAGTAGGTTCAGCAATGAAAAAGCCTGCAATACCAGTAATGGCAATAGCTGGATTTTTATCACTTTCATTTGCAGTAATCTTCCAAATGTTCTCTTTAGCAGATGTTCTTGCAGGGCTTAATAGTGGATTCTCACTAGATATGGTAACTTGGCATGAATATGCTAAACCTATAGAAGGACAAGCTTACATATTAGGATTTTTCCAAAAAGGAGGATTCTGGGAATTAGGCAAATTATTACCAATATCAACATCTATATTATTTGTTGTTGGAGTACTTGGAAGTATAAATGCTATGCCAGCAACAGTAAATATTATATTTGGAAGAGTTAAATCTAGAACAGCTATAATATGTTCTTCATTATTAACAGGAATAGCAATGATAGGAATGACTGCAAATGGTATAGCATGTAGTTTTGTAACAGCGGGTATATTTGGAGAAAAATATGATGAAAATAATATAGATCGTAGAGTTTTATCAAGAACTACGGAAGATGCAGGTACGTTGTTAGAAGTATTATTTCCTTGGACACCAGCTGCAATATTCTTTACCCAAACATTAGGAGTTGGTGTTGGAGAATACGCATTGTGGTCTATAGTGAACTGGGGAACGCCAATTATAGCAGTAATATTAGCCATTACAGGAATCGGTACATATAAAAAACAATCTAGTAGAGTAGCGTAATAAAGGTTTTAATTTTATAATTTAACATAGCCTATAAAAATAGGTTATGTTAAATGTATCTTTGATATAAAGACATTTTATAAGGAGATTAAAAACATGGATAAAAAAAAATACAAAATAGATACATTAATAAATCATGCAGGAGAAAATTTAGATGGAAATTACGGAGCTGTAAATCCACCCATATATCAATCATCAATATTTGCAAGAAGTACATATGAAGATATAGAGGCATATTTTGAAGGTTCAAAAGATGGGTATCTTTATTCAAGAACTAAAAATCCAACTAATGATGTTCTAGAAGTAAAATTAGCAACATTGGCTAATGCTGAAGCAAGTATAACTTTTGGTTCAGGAATGGGTGCTATATCAAGTGCTATACTTCATTTTGTAAAAAGTGGTGACCATATAATAGCTTCAAACAATTTATATAATCCTACAATGAACTTTATAACAAAAGAATTAAAAATAAAAGGAAATATAGAAAATACAATAGTTGAGGGTGATAAAATAGAAGATTTTGAAAATGCTATAGAGGCAAATACGACTTTAATATACCTAGAGTGTCCTTCAACAGCAGTATTTAAAATGCAAGATATAAAAGCCATTGTAGAGTTGGCAAAAAAACATAATATAAAAACAGTAATAGATAATACTTGGGCCACACCATTATATCAAAGATGTATAGAGATGGGGGTTGATTTAGAAGTTCATTCTCTATCTAAATATTTAAATGGCCATTCAGATGTAGTTGGTGGATGTATAATAGGTAGCAAAAACGATATAGAGGAAATAAGAGGTAGTGAACTGGCTCTGTATGGTGCAAAATTATCACCTTTTGAAGCATTTTTAGTCATAAGGGGGTTAAGAACTCTACATGCTAGATTATCAATACATACTAAAAATGCTAAAGAAGTAGTTGAATTTTTAGACAATCATCCATCAGTTACTAAAGTATATCACCCATTATCTAAAGATTTTACTCAGAAAGAACTAGCAAAGAAACAATTACTTAACTATACTTCATTATTAAGTTTTGAAATAGATGCAAAAGAAGTAACTGATGTTAAAAAATTTATAAATAAATTAGACTTATTCAAAATAGGCGTAAGTTGGGGAGGTCATGAAAGTTTAGTATTTGCTCCAAATATAGCTATATTAAATGAAATGACTTTAGAACAAGCGAAAGCATTAAATGTGTCACCATATACAATAAGAATAAGCTTAGGTCTTGAAAATAGTGAAGATTTAATCAATGACTTAAATGATGCTCTATCTATTTTATAAAATAATAATTATAAATAAAAAAACATACTGACTAGATAGTCTGTATGTTTTTTATTTATAAAGAGATTATTTGAAGATGGTTTTTATAGAGTGATTCAAATTTTTATTTTGAGACATCACCTTTTTTAATATTAATTTATAAACATAATTTTAATATTAATTGATAAGCAGGATATAGAGTAC
The DNA here is from genome assembly GCA_021561035.1 of Clostridioides sp. ES-S-0054-01. Classification (NCBI taxonomy): domain Bacteria; kingdom Bacillati; phylum Bacillota; class Clostridia; order Peptostreptococcales; family Peptostreptococcaceae; genus Clostridioides; species Clostridioides sp. ES-S-0054-01. The sequence continues at coordinate 3,583,762 of CP067346.1, read as the reverse complement.
TATTATATAATATAAAATAATAACATTAAATTGGAAATACAGAATTATATAGGGGGGATATTGTGAAAAATAAGATTGAAATATTAATGAACAACTTTGTAAAAGATTATTATAAATCAAATAATATAACTACAAAGTGGCAAGAACTTTTATTTGCTTATGCATCTGCCGAAGATGATATGTTTCAGAAGTTAAAAAGTGCTGTAGGAACATCTCATGCTATGCCGAAAGATTTTTTGAAAGATGGCAAAACTGTAATTACATATTTTATACCTTTTGATGAAAGTATAAATAATAGCAATATTGGAGGATTTGAATGTTCTGAAATATGGGCAAGAGCATACATAGAAACTAATATATTGATTTCAAATTTAAATAGTTTTTTATGTGGAGAACTAGAGAAGCTAGGATTTAATTCATATGCTATTCCTGGGTCATATAATTTTGATAGTGAAAGATTGGTCAGCGATTGGTCACAAAGACATGTAGCATTCATAGCAGGTCTTGGAACTTTTGGCTTAAATAATATGCTTATTACAGAAAAAGGGTGTTGTGGAAGAGTAGGAAGCATAATCACAAGTTTAGAATTAAAACCAACTAAAAGACCAAAAAATGAATACTGCTTGTATAAACATAATAATACCTGCAAAAAATGTGTTGGTAAATGTGTAAAAGAGGCTTTAAAAGAAGACGGATTTGATAGAGATAAGTGTTATGAAATGTGCATGATAAATGAAAAAAAATATGCTCATATAGGTGGATGTGACATTTGTGGAAAGTGTATAGTTGGAGTTCCTTGTTCAGCAATAAACCCATTAAAATAACGGGTTTATTGCTGATTAATAACTTTAAATATAATTTATAATGAAAAAACTTTAGTTACTAAAATAAAGATAATATGAATACTAAATAAAGTAAATATAAATACTAGATAAAGAATTTATGTTAATTGACAACTATTTATACTGCTGATAGAATTATATGTATCCTGTAACATACAAGGAGGGTTGAGACTTTATGTTTGATTTAATCTTTATTTTTGCATAGCAAGGGCTATTGCAATTGTAAAATTTAATATATAAATAGCCCTTTGTTATTCCTAATGAAAAATTACTATTTAATAGGAGAGCAAAATGAGCTATAAAAAAGCAATACATATATTACCAGAAGAATTACTTGAATTGATACAAGAATATGTAGATGGCGAATGTATCTATATTCCTAGAAAATCAAATAATAAAAAAGAATGGGGAAGCAATACATCTACTCGTGAAGATTTAGCAATTAGAAATATGCAGATTTATGAAGATTACCAAATTGGGTACGATTTACAATATTTATCAGAAAAATATTATTTATCTTTGAAAAGCATTCAAAGAATTGTATTACAAGAAAAAAGAAAAGATAGTTAAAAATGAGCCAGTATAATTATGCTGGCTCATTTTCTTTTACTAAGAGTGTTTGAGGTATAGTTTATTATAAATGGATGTTATAATTTAAGTAATTTCAATAACTTATACAGTAAGATAATAACTCTAGTTGTAAAGTACATATTAAGAATTTTTTATATGTGTGAAATTAAAATTTATTAAAAGTTTAGGAGGGTCTGTTTTGAAAAAAATACTTGATTATATTCCACCTTTTCATAACTTTCTATTAGTTTAGTAACTTTATAGAAAGGAAATTGTATTATGCAAAAAATTATCTGGGAGGTGGAATATATCTCCCAGCTACCAGTAATTAGGTATTGTAAAAAATGCGGAAAAAAGACTGAATATGTTTGTTCAGGTTTATTTAGAGTTAATGCTCAACATAAGTATTTGGATATATGGTTGATATATAAGTGTTCAAAATGTGATACAACATGGAATTCAACTATATATTCTCGTATAAATCCAAAAAACTTAAATCCAGAAATACTAGAACAATTCCATACAAATGATGAGAATCTTGTTAAGCAATATGCTATGAATGTGGAACTTTTGCATAGAAATGGAGCAGAAGCTGGTATTCCAAAATATAAAATAGTAGGTCAAGAAATTAATATTAATGACCTTACACAACTTCGTATTGTAAGTAAGTATCCATCTCAATTAAAGGTGTCAATATTATTACGTGAAAAACTAGGTTTATCTAGGAAAGCATTTGATGAAATGTTAGATTTTGGGACTATTAAAAGTATATCTGGAGTTGATTTAAAGAAAAGTAAATTAAATTATGAAATTGTATTAGAGGTAGGCAAGGAGAAGAAAACGTCTTCAAATTGATTATGCAAAATTCTATGAAGCAGGAACACTGTGACTTTAGTCATGTGAGGTTTAGTAGAGTAACTAACTTAATATGTTTTCTAGAACAACATTTTTAAAGAAAATAGTGGCTATAAAAAATGAAAAGCCACTATTTTTGTATATAACTGTTATTTTTCTAGTTTTTTAATATTTCATAATAGTGTGTTGTAGCTACTTCACTTGGCTTACCTTTTTTACAAAAAGATAGTTTATATAGTTTAAATGCCAATCTTCTCGCCATGTACTAAATATCAATTCAGCACACACTTGAAGCAAAGTATCTTTGGGGTTCATACCTAATTCTAACAGATAAAGGATACTATTATAATTTATTTATTTTATTCAAAATTGCATCTATAGCTGTATCAGGAACAACTGCTAAATCTTCAGCATTAAAGTAATAAACTATGTTAGAATCAAATAATATATTTGAATTTGGAGGGAATTCGTCATCTCCAAACCAAAGTATAAATATCATAGATGTATTACCCATATATGTAAACTTATAGGCTAAATCTCCCATATCTACTTTTTCAGCTCCAATATTTTCCATAACCAACTTATACTTGTCTATTTGTGATATAAAAACTTCTGAAAGTCTAGACAGAGTTCTGTTTAAAAAGTTTGGATAGTAAACATTGCCTCCTGGTATTTCCTTAAAAGTCACATATTTATTAGTTCTAGGGATACCTTTAGCATTGATTAAGTATCTAATTATCAAAATTTTAAGTTCAAAGTTTCTACAGATACTACCATTATCATTCCAAACTTCTCCACTTGGATAATCTATGATATATTGTCTATCAAAAAAATTGAGTGTAAACCTGCTTAAATAACTGTTGAAAGATATATTACTTAAATTACTAATTGTATGAGGGTCTAATTCCTTAAATTTTTCTCGAGCATAGTCAAATGGAACATTATAATTACTTTTTGTTAACTTTTCGTCCATAATTTTTCCTCCAATTTAAATAATTAAAGATGTGTTCATAATAAGTTCTCTTATTATTGATTTTATTACATATTTAGAATATTACAATAATAAGTTATTAAATAAATTTTGATATTTAAGTAAAACATAGGTAAAATAAATACAAAGTGTTTGAAATGAGAAGTTTTTGTATCTAAAATATTTTATTTGTAAAATATTAAGTAGTTATTATAAACTGTAATATGGGAGTATGATAGTAGATGTAAATTTGCAAATATATTATTAAAGGTATGAATTAAAATGTTATTAAACATATAAATGGAGGAGTTAGTATGTCTAAGATATTAGTAATAGATGATGAGCTAGATATGTTAAAGCTGATGGAAAATGTATTAAAGAAAGATGGTCACGAAGTAAAGGTGATTAGTGATGTAGAGAATGCTATGGATATAAATTTTAACTCTTTTAATCTAATAATATTAGATGTAATGATGCCTAAGATTGATGGTTTTGAAGTGTGCAAAGCTATAAGAAATAAGGTTGATTGTCCAATACTATTTTTGACAGCCAAAAATATGGAAAGTGATATTATGTATGGTCTTGGTATAGGGGCAGATGATTATATAACCAAACCTTTTGGTGTAGGAGAATTAAGGGCTAGGATAACTGCTCATTTAAGAAGAGAAAATAGAGAAAAAAAGAATTTATTAACTATCTCAAATGTTCAATTTAACTTTTTAGGTAAAGAAGTTTCAGTTGATGGTAAGAAAATCAATTTTACTAAAAGTGAATATCTAATATGTGAATTTTTAGCAAAAAATAAAGGGCAAGTATTTTCAAAAGAGAGAATATATGAGTCAGTATATGGATTTGATGGAGAAAGTGATATAAGCACTATTACAGAGCATATAAAAAATATACGAAGTAAATTAAAACAATATGATATTTATACAATAGAAACAGTATGGGGGATAGGGTACAAATGGGTGTAGTAAATATAAGTATTTTTTAGTGAAAATATTATATATGTCTACAAAATGTTTGTAAAATATTAATCTATATATTAAAATTTAATTTATAAATTAATATTTTTTGTAAATGACAAAATTGTAAGGTATTTTGTTATAAAATATTAAGATTCGTAGTGTATACTAATAATATAGTATTTAGTATAAATCTTGAGCAAAGGAAGGTTATCTCTGATGGATAAACTAAAGAATATTAGAAAGAGTTTACTGCAGTATACATTTTTAGTTTTGTTAATAGGTATAACAATTTACCTAGTATTTAAAACATTGGATATTAAAATGCTATCAAATGTTATAGTTATGGTAGATAAGAAGTTTTTATTCATAGGTGCTTTAGCAATAATGTGTCATATAATGCTTGAAGGAGTAGTAATGAAGATAATTATAGAAAGCACTCACAAAGTTAATATTAGATTTATTGGTTTTAAGCTAGCCATTATGGGATTTTATTATAATTTAATAACTCCTTTTGCTTCAGGAAGCCAACCAGTACAGATATATGTACTTAAAAAATGTAAAATGCCACTTAGTAAAGCAAGTGCAGTTGTTACTAATAAGTCTATTATTTTTCAAATAGTAGTTACTTTTTATTGCACAATACTTGTGTTAATGAATTTTGCCATGTTAGAAAAACAGATGAAAGTGATTATGCCTTTGGTGTTTTTAGGGATAGCTATCAATTCGTTTGTCTTAATTATGATAATATTAGTTATTTTAAATCCTCAAAAAATAAAATATTTTACGAAAATTTCTATAAAGTATTTATCAAAATTTAAATTTTTAAAATTTTTAGATAATAAGGTTGAATCTATAGAAACTTTTATAGATGATTATAGTAAAGCAATAAGTTTTTTTGCTAAGAATAAAAAAGTACTAATATCAACCATAATAGTGACTTTTATTCAATTAACTGCTTATTTTAGTGTTTCATTTTGGATATATAAAGCATTTAATCTACAAGGTTATAGTTATATATATATATTAACATTACAAGCATTTTTATATATGGCAATATCTCCAATACCAACACCTGGAAATGTAGGAGCCAATGAATTGGCGTTTTTCACTATATTCAAATCAGTATTCCCTCAACCTTTGATGGGATATGCAGTATTTTTATATGGTGGATTTATGTACTATTTGATTCTAATTGGAAGTGGAATATTTACTGTAATTACTCATTATAGAATGAAAAATAGAATTGGCAGAAATATTGTTTTAAGTGAAAACTAAATAAGTTTAAAGAAACATATATTAAGTATATTAAAAAATATGTCATAAGAACTAGAATATTTTAATTAAATGGTTGAAATATAAAGATTATTATGACATATTTTTTTTGAAACTTAAAAGGACTTGTGAGAAATTTGTTGAATTTAATAGATAGTATTGCAAAATATTTATGATTTTGCATATTATAAAAACACTCATTATCTTTAAGATAAATTTTACTTATCAGGGGATAAATTTAAGGGGGGAAATGTATGGAGAAAAAAATTTTAACAGTTTGTCCATACTGTGGAGCTGGATGTCAATTATATCTAGTCGTAAAAGATAATAAGATATTAAGAGCTGAAGCAGCTAATGGTAGAACAAATGAAGAAAGTTTGTGTTTAAAAGGTCGTTATGGATGGGATTTTCTAAATGACCCTAAAATTTTAACACCTAGGCTAAAAAAGCCAATGATAAGAAAAGAAGGTGTACTAGAAGAGGTTGAATGGGATGAGGCTATAAGTTACACAGCTTCAAGGTTAAATGAAATTAAAGAAAAATATGGTCCTGATTCTATTATGGGAACAGGTTCTGCAAGAGGACCTGGTAATGAAGCAAACTATATAATGCAAAAATTTATGAGAGCTACAATAGGAACTAATAATGTTGACCATTGTGCTCGTGTCTGACATGCGCCATCTGTAGCCGGTCTGGCTTACTCATTAGGTAGTGGTGCAATGTCTAATTCTATACCAGAGATAGAAAATGCAGATGTTTTATTTATATTTGGATATAATGGAGCAGATTCACATCCAATAGTGGCAAATAGAATAGTGAAAGCTAAAAAAAATGGTGCTAAATTAATTGTTACTGACCCTAGAGTAACTGAATCTGCAAGAATTGCTGATATACATCTACCTATAAAAGGTGGAACAAACATGGTTTTAGTAAATGCTTTTGGAAATGTCTTAATAGAAGAAGGTCTTTACAATAAAGAATTTGTTCAAAATCATACACAAGGATTTGATGAGTATAAAGAAATTGTTAAACCATATACAGCTAAATATGCTGAAAAGATTACAGGAATTCCAGAAGAGCTTATAAGAAAAGCTATGAGGGAATATGCAAAAGGTAAAAAAGCTATGATACTTTACGGAATGGGTGTCTGTCAATTTAGTCAAGCTGTTGATGTAGTTAAGGGGCTTGCATCAATTGCTCTACTTACAGGTAATTTTGGTAGAGAAAGTGTTGGAATAGGTCCTGTACGTGGACAAAATAATGTTCAAGGAGCTTGTGATATGGGAGCTCTTCCTAATGTATATCCTGGTTATCAAAATGTAACTGATGATAAGGTAAGAGAAAAGTTTGAAAAAGCTTGGGGGGTAAAACTATCTCCTAATAATGGTTATAGTTTAACTCAAGTTCCAAACTTAGTACTAAAAGAGAAAAAGCTTAAAGCTTATTATATATTTGGAGAAGACCCAGTGCAAAGTGACCCAGATGCATCAGAAGTTAGAGAAGCTTTAGATGAATTGGAGTTTGTCATTGTTCAAGATATATTTATGAATAAGACAGCACTTCACGCTGATGTTATACTTCCAGCTACTTCTTGGGGAGAGCATGAGGGAGTATATACATGTGCAGATAGAGGATTCCAGTTGATGAGAAAGGCTATAGAGCCACAAGGAGATATAAAACCAGACTGGCAAATTATAAGCGAAATTTCTACAGCAATGGGTTACCCTATGAATTATAAAAATACTAAGGAAATATGGGATGAACTTAGACAATTATGTCCAAATTTCTTAGGTGCTACTTATGAGAAGATAGAAGCTCAAGGATGTGTTCAATGGCCTTGTAAGAGCGAAAGTATGGAAGATAAAGGAACTATGTATCTATATGAAGGTCAAAAGTTTTCTACTCCTAATGGTAAAGGTAATTTGTTCGCTGCTGAATGGAGACCTCCTATGGAAGTTGAAGATGATGAATATCCATTTAGCTTATGTACTGTAAGAGAGGTTGGACACTATTCAGTAAGAACAATGACTGGTAATTGTAGAACGCTTAGTTCATTAGAAGATGAGCCAGGGCGTGTTCAAATAAATTCTAACGATGCTGAAAAATTAGGAATTGAAGATGACGAATTAGTTAGAATTAGTTCAAGAAGAGGAAGTGTAATAACAAGAGCAACAGTTACTGATAGAGTTAATGAAGGTGCAACATATATGACTTATCAGTGGTGGGTTGGAGCCTGTAATGAACTTACAATAGCAAACTTGGATCCTATATCTAAAACGCCAGAGTATAAATATTGTGCTGTTAAACTTGAAAAACTTGAAGACCAAGAATTAGCAGAGAAATGTGTAAGAGAAGAGTATCAAAGTCTGAAAGATAAAATGACAGCTACAAATATTTAGTGGCTTATTAGATTAAGAATTTATAAAAAGCAGAAAGGCTAATATTTTATGAACAATATATACTCAAAAACTAAATTACAAGAAAATAGTAAGGATAAAGTTTTTGAAAACAGTTATAGTCTAGTAGATTACAAATATTTAAATTCTTTTAATGTAGAAGTAAGTAAAATAAATGAACATGAAGTATCAACAGAGAATGAAGAAATAATAGCAGAATACCCACTTAGTTTTATTTTAAATGATAAATATGTAAACACATTTCTATGTACACCATATAATTTGAACGAACTTATAGTAGGTTTTTTGAAGACAAAAGGATATATAGAAAACAAAAAAAGCTTATTAAATATTGAGATAAATGAGAGTGAACGTTTTGCGAAAGTAACTATTCAAGAGAAACAAAAAAATAAAGATGAGCAAATTATATTTTTAAATTCACTAGACTATATAAAATGTACTCCTGTAGAGAGTAATATAAAAATAAATTATGATACGATTTACAGTATAATGGATAGAAATTTAAATTCATCCGAATTATTTAAAAATACAGGTGGGGTACATAGTGTCTCCGTATTTAATTTTGATAAAAATATAGTGACTTGTGAAGATGTAGCAAGACATAATGCAATGGATAAGGCTATTGGATTTTGTGTTTTAAATGAGATAACATTGAAAGACAAAATTATAGCCGTAAGTGGAAGAATATCATTGGAGATGATATTAAAAGCAGCTATGACTCAAATTCCTATAGTAGTATCAAAATCAGCACCAACTAATTTATCAATAGAGCTTTCTAAAAAATTAAATATAACCCTTATTGGATTTGTAAGAGGAAGACGGATGAATATTTATGCAAATCCACAGAGAGTTATTAAAAAGTGAGAATGAGTATATGTCTACTAAAAAAGAGGAGCAAAAATATTCAAAGTGTGAAATCTGTGGAGTATTAATTAATGATACTGATAAGGTGTATAATAATACATACAATTTGTGTAAAAAATGTAAGCGAAGCATAAGTATTGAGAAAATATTAAAATATATAAATATATATAATGAAAGTAACTAGAGAGTTACAAATATACAAATTGAAAGGTGGGATAATATGAAAAATAAAATAGGCTCTTTTGTAATAGCAGACCCAAACAAATGTACGGGATGTAGAGCTTGTGAAGTAGCTTGTTTTACAATGCATAATCAACATAACAATGTAGGTTATACAGTTGGAACAGTTGATATACCTGTTATACCTAGACTTTATTTAGTAAAAGGTGACACTTTCTGTATGCCAATACAATGTAGACATTGTGAAGATGCTCCTTGCTTAAACTCATGTCCACAAAAAGCTATAATCAAAGAAAATAATATTATGTCTGTAAATGAAGAAAAGTGTATAGGATGTAAAACTTGTCTTCTAGCATGTCCTTTTGGAGCTATAGACTTACTTCCACAATATGAAGATGGTAAAGAAGTGGAACAAGTAATTTTAGACGAAAATAAAAAGATAGCTTATAAATGTGACTTATGTAAAGATAATGAAAAAATAGCTTGTATAAGTGCATGTCCTCATGAAGCATTAAAACTTGTTACTCCAATAGATGACAAAAAAGCTAAGAATAGACAAGCTGCACTTAGCTTATTGTTAACAAATAAATAAAGGATACAGGGGTAGGTGACGTTTATGATAATAAATATAGATAAAGATTTATGTACTGGATGTAGAGAATGTTCAAAAGTCTGTCCAGTAAATGCTATTGAAGGTGAAGAGGGAAAGCCACAAGAAATAAATTTAGATAGATGTGTTATGTGTGGTCAATGTGTTCAAACTTGTAAATCTTATGCGTCAGTTATAGATGAAGGATTTGAGTTTTTACAAGAAAAAAAACAAGAAAGAGAGATACCAGAGTCTATAAATGAGCCTATATTTGCAGCATACAATGTATGTGATGTAGATAGGGTGAAAAAAGCTTTAAGTGACCCAAACGTATTTACTATGGTTCAATGTGCACCAGCAGTTAGAGTTGCCTTAGGAGAAGATTTTGGATATTATTTAGGATACCTAGGTGCTGGTAAAATGGCAGCAGCACTTAGAGCTTTAAATTTTGATAGAGTCTATGATACTAATTTTGCGGCAGATTTGACTATCATGGAAGAAGGCAGTGAGTTAATTAAGAGAGTAACAGAAGGTGGAACTCTTCCAATGTTTACATCTTGTTGTCCAGCATGGGTAAAGTTTATGGAAAAAAATTATCCTAAATTAACTAATCATCTCTCTTCTTGTAAATCACCCCAACAAATGGGTGGTGCAATATTTAAAACTTATGGTGCAGAAATAAATAGTGTAGATGCTTCAAAGATATTTAGTGTTTCTATAATGCCATGTACATGTAAAAAATATGAATGTGATAGAGAAGAAATGGATTCTAGTGGATATAGAGATGTAGATGTAGTGCTAACTACTAGAGAATTAGCTTATCTAATAAAAGATATGGGAATTGATTTTAAAAACTTAAGAGAAGAAAAATTTGATTCCCCTTTAGGTAGTTATAGTGGAGCTGGAACTATCTTTGGTGTTACTGGTGGAGTTATGGAAGCTGCTATAAGAACAGGTTATGAGCTTATAACTGGAGAAAGTATTCCTAATGTAGAGGTAAAACAAGTAAGAGGAGAACATGGTTTTAGAAAGTCAACTATTAAAATAGGAGATTTGAACCTAAGAGTTGGAGTAGTAAGTGGACTAAAAAATGTAATACCAGTACTTGAAGATTTGGAAAAAGGAAAGTTAGATGTAGATTTTATTGAAGTTATGACTTGTCCTGTTGGGTGTGTAAGTGGTGGTGGTCAGCCAAAAATTTTACTAGAAGAATATAAGGAATTGGCCTATGAAAATAGAACAAAGGCAACATATGTGCATGATGAACATTTAGCAGTTAGAAAATCTCATGAGAACCCTGAAATTAAAAAATTGTATGATGAATATTTAGTAGAGCCATTAGGAGAAAAATCTCATCATTTATTACACACTACGTATTGTATAGGAAAGGAAGTGGCTAAGTGATGAACTATTTTGTTATAGCAGACCCTGATAAATGCATAGGATGTAGAACTTGTATGATAGGATGTGTAGTTGCACATTCAGATGAAGATATTTTTTACAAAAATCCAGATGAAATAAATTTTAACCCAAAACTTTCTGTCATAAAGACAAAGGAAGTCAGTGCTCCAATACAGTGTAGACATTGTGAAGATGCTCCTTGTGTAAAGGCATGTCCAAATGGTGGTATAGTTAGGGTTGGGAATACAATAAAAATAAATGAAGAAAATTGTATAGGATGTAAGACTTGTATGTTAGCATGTCCTATAGGTGCAATAGACATAGTTACATTAAAAGATGTAGATGAAGGAAAGCTTTGTTTTAGAGAAAGAATGACAGCAAATAAGTGTGATTTTTGTATAGAATCGCCAGAAGGACCTGCATGTGTAAATGTCTGTCCAACTAAGGCATTTACTATAGTTAAGGATGAGGATATAGATAGTAAAGTTAAAAATAAGAGAAAACTAGCTATACTATAATATAAAAAAGATGGAGTTTTATTTATGATTAAAAGCTCCATCTTTTTTATTATAATATTTATATATCTAAAAATCAATTATTGCATTAGTTTATCTAATCTTTCTTTATTCAATTTTTTCATTCCTATAGAAGTTACAATAAGTAAAGTATAGGCAATTATAACTGATAAAATTATAATAGACCAAGAAAATCTATATCCAAAATTATCAACTAGTAATCCAAATAATGTTGAACCTAATGCAAATCCTACTGCAAAAATTAATTGTACGATTCCATATATGCTACCAAACTCCTTTTGCCCAAAGAAAGTGCCAGTTAAATAAGCAGGTCCAATCATATAAGCAAATACAGAAAGTCCTTTCAATATAGCAAACACAAATGCAAAAGCAGAAGATTTATCTACAAATAGTAGCGATAAAGTTGCTATAAGCACCAATATAAAAGATATAATAAGTGGTTTTATTTGACCAAATTTGTCAAACAATAATCCTCCAAATAAATTACCAATGAGAGCAAATAAAGCAAAAGTTGAGCCTATTGTCCCTATTAAAATAGGATTTAAATAATTTCTAAGATAAGTTGGATATTGTACAGATAATGATGAAACATATATACCAACAAATACAAATCCAATTGTCATAATCCAAAAATATTTAATTTTTTTAGCTTCTTTTAATGTATAACCCCATACTGAAGGAGAAATATTGCCAGATGATTTCTCTTTTTTACCTTTAGATTTTACTTTTTCATTAGTATCTTTAGGCATCCTAAGTATGAATAATATTACAGGTATACCAACTATTAATGCTACAATTCCAAAGATTAGATAAGAACGACTGTATCCTTGAGTTGCTAACAGGCGAACTGCAAGTGGTTGAAGAAATATACTACCAATAGAACCACCAGCAAAAGCAAAGCCTAGAGCTTTTCCTTTGCTTTCTTCATCAAACCAAGCACTTATTAAAACTGGTATTCCTATGGCAGATATGATTGTAGCACCAATTTGCACAATACATGATACAGTGTAAAATTGCCATAGTTCAGTACATATAGAAAAAGTAGCAAAAGCAATACTAGAAATTATACAACCTAATAAATATAGTATCTTAATATTGACTTTAGAAAATAATACACCTATAAAAGGTGATGCAATTGCTGAAGCGATAGTACCAATTGTAAATATTAGGGAAAAAGATGCTAAACTAAAGCCTTCTCCTTCTACAACATAACTTATAAACTGAGGCTGTATACTTGCTACAATACTAAATGGAACAGCTTGTATCAACATACAACCAAGTACTATAACCCAAACATTTGAAAAGTTTTTAATGCTAAATTTATTGTTTAGTAATGTATTCATGGTATCTCTCCTTTAGGTTATGATTTGTAGATATTAATCTAATTATTCTAATTTTATATATTAGTTTTGGATAGCCTAACTATTTAAATATAATATTGGGTATTAGTATAAAATTAACTATAAAAATTGATTATTTTAAATGTATAGGGTAAATTAAAATATATAGATAAATGAAAGGATGGATAAAATGTCATTTGAAAAAATAAATAATAATAACCTAGATAAAATACACAATAGGAAGTGTATTATGCTTGTAAATTTTAATAAAAAAGAATTATCATTAATTAAAAATGTCAGCAACTTTGCTGGAATAAGAGACCATATCATCTTAAGTGATAAAAATGGAGAGACCATAATAAGAGACATTCTAGATGGAAGTATATCAAATGAATGTGAAAACGGGATTAAGAGTAAATCTGTAATATTTAATAACACTCCAAGTACACAGGTAAATGCATTTTTAGAAGGACTAAAAAAAGTGAGAGTAAATAGACCTTTTACAGCTATGGTAACTGAGACATCTATTGATTGGACATTAAATAATTTAATAGAAAATTTAGTTCAAGAACGTAATGCTATGGCTTTAGGAAAAACAATTGAACATAAGTAAATTTGAGACATCTTCTAGTAAGTTTAACTAATGTACACCAAGTATCATATTATACTATAGAATATAAAATTTTTAATGTGAGTGGATGAAGGAGATTAAGATGAAAGTTTTATTTACAATAAATTATGGAAAAGATAAGTTTGAGAAAATAAGAGAATTAGGATATGAGGTTATACATTATTCTGAAGATAGTATTGAAAATAATGAAGATGTAAATACCGCAGATGTACTAGTTACATATAATCCTTTTAGTAGATTAGATATTTCTAAGATGAAAAATTTAAAATATATACAAACAACTAGTGTAGGTATAGACCAACTTCCAAAAGAAGAAGTATTAAAGAGAAATATTAAGATAGCAAATAATAGAGGAGGGTATAGTGTACCTATTGGTGAATCTATTGTTCTATATATTTTGGAAATCTATAAAAATAGTGCAAAGTTTTTTAAACAACAACAAAATAAAGAATGGAAGATGGATTTTTCTGTATCAGAATTGTATGGACAAAGAGCTGGATTTCTTGGAACAGGTACTATATCTTTAGAAGCAGCAAAGAGATTAAAGGCTTTTGGTCTAGAAATATGGGGTGTCAATACTGATGGGAGCAGTAAAAAATACTTTGATAAATGTTTTGCTACTGATGAGATGAGTGTTGTATTTGAAGAATGTGATATAGTTGTTGTAGCAATGCCTTCTACAAAAAGTACAGATGGAATAGTAAACAAAGATATGTTTAAACTTATGAAAGAGGGTTCTGTATTTATCAATGTAGGTAGAGGAAATACAATTAATCAGAAAGACTTAGAAGAATATATAGATAAATTTAGAGGTGTAGCATTAGATGTATTTGAAAGTGAACCTTTAGGCAAAGATAATAAGTTATGGGAGTGCGAAAATGTCATAATAACTCCTCATAATTCTTGGGTGTCTGATAAAAATAAAGAGAGAACATTTAATATGGTTTATAATAATTTGAAACATTATATAATGGAGAATAAACCTGTAGATAATGTTGTAGACATATCAAGAGGCTATTAAATATAAAAAAGTTTTAATAAAAATAAAAAACTCTTATTAGTCGTATTAGAGATACTAATAAGAGTTTTTTTGTAGTAAATTTAAAGTCAAAAAAGTGATATACTAAAAAATATATAAATAGGAAATAATTAATTATAAGGAAATTTCAAAATAATTTAATTTAAAAAATATGAAGAGGTGCAAAAAGTGAGCGTAAAAGATGAAATTAATAAACTTATAGAAAAAATAAACTACCATAATGAAAGGTATTATAATCAAGATAGCCCAGAAATATCAGACTATGAATATGATAAGTTAATGCAGGAGTTAATTTCTTTAGAAGAAGAAAATCCAGAACTAAAGAGAGTTGATTCTCCAACAAATAGGGTAGGAGGTAAGCCATTAGATAAATTCAATCAAATTGTACATAAAACTCCTATGTTGAGTTTGTCAAATGCTTTCTCAGAGCAAGACTTAAGAGACTTTGATAAGAGAGTTCAAGAATATGTAGGAGATAATGTTGAATATGTTGTTGAATTTAAAATAGATGGTCTTTCTGTAGGTCTAACTTATAATAATGGAGAGTTTGAAAAAGGAGCAACTAGAGGAGATGGAATTGTAGGAGAAGATATTTCTCAAAACCTAATGACTGTAAAAAGCATACCTCTTAAAATAAATGATAAAAAAGAATTAATAGTTAGAGGGGAAGTGTATATATCAAAGGATAATTTTAGAAAAGTAAATGAGCAACAAGAAGAACAAGAACAGCCATTATTTGCTAATCCAAGGAATCTTGCAGCAGGTTCATTGAGACAATTAGACCCCAAATTAACTGCAAAGAGACCGTTGGACATATTTGTATTTAATATGGAAAATATAGAAGATTACGATTTAGAAAGTCACAGTGAATCACTAGAGTATTTAGAAAAATTAGGATTTTCAGTAAGTCAGAGTTATAAAGTTTGTAAAAATATAGATGAAGTTATTGAACACATTGAATATTGGACAGAGAACAGAGGCAATTTAGAATATGAGATAGATGGTATGGTAATAAAAGTAAATAGTATAAAACAAAGGGACGAAATGGGATATACAGCAAAAAGTCCTAGATGGGCAATTGCGTATAAGTTTCCAGCAGAAAAGAAAAAAACTAAAATAGTAGATATAATAGTAGAAGTTGGGAGAACTGGTACAATAACGCCTTCAGCAATACTTGAACCAGTTAGACTTGCAGGTACTACTGTAAGTAGAGCTACACTTCATAATGAAGACTATATAAGAGAAAAAGATATAAAAATAAATGATATGGTATTAGTTCAAAAAGCAGGGGATATAATACCTCAAGTTTTAGAAGTTATAAAAGAAGAACGTACTGGAGATGAAATAGATTTTAAAATGCCAGAAAAGTGTCCTGTCTGTTTAGAGCCAACAATAAGACTGGAAGGAGAAGCTGCTGTAAAATGTATAAACATGTCTTGTCCAGCCCAAATAAGAAGAGGAATTATACACTTTGTATCAAGGGATGCAATGAATATAGATGGTTTAGGAGAATCTATAATTACGTTGTTATTAAATGAAAAAATAATTCAAGATGTATCTGATTTATATTATATAAAAAAGGAAGATGTAGTCGACTTAGAGAGAATGGGTGAAAAGTCTGCTGATAATTTAATAAATTCAATTGAAAAATCAAAAGAAAATGATTTATGGAGACTTATAAATGGATTGGGTATTAAATTTATAGGAGTCAAAGCAGCTAAGATACTTGCATATAACTTTAAGGATTTAGATGAAGTGATTTCTGCAACTAGTGAGCAACTAGAAGAATTAGAAGAATTCGGAAGTATAATGGCAAACAGCGTTGTCGAGTTTTTTAAGGAAGATAAAAATATGAACGTTATAAACAAGTTAAAAAAGGTAGGAGTAAATACAAAATCATTGGATAATACAGGCGAAAAAGTAGAAAAAATATTTGAAGGAATGAAAATAGTCTTGACTGGGACACTTCCTACATTAAAAAGAAATGATGCAAAAGATATGATAGAAAAAAGAGGTGGGAAAGCCACATCTAGTGTAAGTAAATCGACAACATTTGTTTTAGCAGGAGAGGAAGCTGGTTCTAAACTCACTAAAGCAAATGATTTAGGAATTAAAGTTATAGATGAAGAGAGATTTTTAGAATTATTAAATTTATCATCGAAAGAAGAAGTAAAAGCTATATTAGAGAGTTAAAAAGTCGCTTAATTTAGTAGAAAACTACTATGATTAGTGATAGAATAGTTCAGTAAGCTGATAAGATTATGAAAAATGACAATACTTAATATTTGACAAAATTAAAAATTATAAAAATGACTTTATAAAATATAAAAAATATAAGAAAGGATATGAAAAATGACCAGAAGTTATGATAGAAGTAACGAACAGATAAGACCTGTAAAGATAACTAGAGATTACACAAAGTACGCAGAAGGTTCTGTTCTTATAGAAATGGGAGAGACAAAGGTTATATGTACTGCCTCAGTAGAAGATAAAGTTCCTCCTTTTTTAAGAAATAGTGGTACTGGATGGATAAATGCTGAATATTCTATGCTGCCAAGAGCAACACAACAAAGAAAGATAAGAGATGCATCTAGGGGAAAAATTGACGGAAGAACACAAGAAATACAAAGATTAATAGGAAGAGCGATAAGGTCTGTTGTAGACTTAAATAAGTTAGGAGAAAGAACTATTTGGGTAGATTGTGATGTGATTCAAGCAGATGGTGGAACTAGAACTGCATCTATAACAGGGGCGTTTGTAGCAGTTGCAGAAGCAATATATAAATTATATAAAGCAAAGACAATAAAAGAAATGCCAATAACAAATTTTGTATCTGCAATTAGTGTTGGTATAGTAAATGAAATACACATGCTAGATTTATGTTATGAAGAAGATTCTAAAGCACAAGTAGATATGAATATAATAATGACTGATAAGTGTGAGTTTGTAGAAGTACAGGGGACTGGAGAAGAGAAACCTTTTTCGAGAAAAGATTTAAATTTATTGTTAGAGTTAGGAGAAAAAGGGAATAAAGAATTAATAAGGCTTCAAAGAGAAGTTTTAGGTGAAATAGCAGATGAGATATTAGGTATGGATTATGGCAATGAAGTAGTGATTGCTACTAATAATGCTCATAAACTAGAAGAAATAGGCGAAATTTTAAAAGACTTTGAATATAAAGTATATTCTTTAAAAGATGTTGACTTAGCAGGGATAGAAATAGTAGAGGATGGAAAAACATTTGAACATAATGCATTGATAAAAGCTAGAACAATAGCCAAAAAGACTAAACTTATAGCTATATCAGATGATTCTGGATTAGAAGTAGATGCTTTAGGCAAAAAACCTGGTGTTTATTCAGCTAGATATGCAGGAGAACATGCAACAGATGAAGAAAATAGAAAAAAGCTATTAAAAGCTATGCAAAATATACCAATGAGTAAAAGAAATGCAAGATTTGTCTCTGCAATAGCAGTGGTTTTTCCAGATGGAAAAGAATTTGTAGTAAGAGGAATCTGTGAAGGAAAGATAGGCTTTGAAGAAAAGGGTAAAAATGGCTTTGGATATGATAGTTTATTTATAGTAAAAGGATATGATAAGACTTTTGGAGAAATACCTAGTGTTATAAAAAATTCAATCAGTCATAGAGCAAATGCACTAAAACTTATGAAACAAGAGTTTATAAAAAGGGTAGTGAAGTAATGAAAATAGGCATAGTGAGTGATACACATATGATGACTAAAAATATGGAAAAAACAATACCATATTTGAAAGAATGTGACCTAATAATTCATGCGGGTGACAACTTTACAGACTCAAGATATATTCATAGTATGACTAATGTAGGAATTATTGCAGTTAAAGGTAATTGCGATTTTGATGCTGTTGAGGAAGAAGTTATCTTTGAAGTAGCAAATAAAACTATATTTTTATGCCATGGAGATAAGTATGGTGTAAAATATGGTACACATATGTTAGAAAAGAAGGCAACTGAAGTTGGAGCTGATATAGTTATATTTGGTCATACCCATACTCCGTTTAGAGAAATTAAAGATAGTGTACTTTACATAAATCCTGGAAGTATTTCACTTCCAAGAGGAGTATCGTATAAAAGTTTTGTCATTATGGATATAGAAGAAGATGAGATAAATATTGAAGAAATACGCATATAAAGGTGTATTTATCCAAAAAAATGGCAAAAAACGCTCAAAAAATTAAATTTTATCAAATAAGTACAACGATATTAATGGAACACTTGTAAATAAAAAAACTTATGTGATATAATTAAGTGGTTGAATTATAAATAGAATGAATTATGATACCATTATCGGGTATTACATAAATATCACTAGGAGGATTAGAAGGATGAAAGCAGAACTAATTAAAAAAGAGGGTAATAAAGTTACTTTAAAAATAACAGTAGATAACAATAAATTTGAAGCAGCAGTAAATAAGGCTTATAATAAAAGCAGAAATAAATACAATATACCTGGATTTAGAAAAGGTAAAGCTCCAAGAATTGTTATAGAGACTCAATACGGAAAAGGCATATTCTATAATGATGCTATAGAAATATTATTCCCAGAAGTTTATCCAGAAGCTATCAAGGAATTAGATATAGACCCAATAGACAATCCAGATTTAGATATAGAAGAAATAAGCAAAGATAATGGATTAGTTATGGTTCTTAATGTAGAAGTTAAGCCAGAGTTTGAATTAGGAAACTACAAGGGTATAGAAATAGCTAAGGTGGAGAATACTGTAAGTGACGAAGATGTTGAAGCTAAACTACAAGAAATGGTTGAAAAAAATGCTAGATTAGTAAGTGTAGAAGATAAAGCTTTAGAAGATGGAGACACAGCTATAATAGACTTTGAAGGATTTGAGAATGGTGTAGCTTTTGAAGGTGGTAAAGGTGAAAATTATAACTTAGTTATAGGTTCAAACACATTTATACCAGGATTTGAAGAACAATTAGTAGGTAAAAAAGCTGGTGAAGAAGTAGAAGTTAATGTTACTTTCCCAGAAGAGTATCACTCACAAGATTTAGCTGGAAAACCAGTTGTATTTAATGTGAAAATAAACGATGTAAAAGTAAAAGAATTATCTACATTAGATGATGAATTTGCTAAAGATACTAGCGAATTTGATACTTTAGATGAATTAAGAGCAGATGTAAGAGCTAAGTTAGAAGAAGAAGCTAAAAATAAAGCAGATGCAGAGACTAGAAATTCAGTAGTAGAAAAAGTTGCTGAAAATACAGAAATAGAAATACCAGAAGTTATGGTTCAACATCAAATAGATAATATGTTAAACGAACTTAACTATCAATTACAATATCAAGGATTTGGATTACAACAATTATTGGAGATGACTGGTAGAACTATGGAAGAATTAAGAGAAGAGAGAAAAGAAGATGCTAAAAAATTAGTTAAATCTTCTCTAGTATTGGAAGCAATAACTAAAGCTGAAGGAATTGAAGCAACAGAAGAAGAATTTAAATCTGAGTTAGAGAAAATGGCTTCTGCTTACAATATGGAAATAGAAAAAATAGAAGCTTCTTTAAGAGATGCTGATAAGGAAGACATAAAAGGACAAATAAAGATAAGAAAAACAATAGATTTATTAGTTGAGAATGCAACAATAGCTTAATAAAAGAAACGCTAACTAACATAGTTGACGTTATGAAATGTTTAGTATATAATGATGTGCAAATATAATTTAGTTAAATGCGTATAATAATTTACAGTAGCTTAGAAAAAGCTACTGTAAATTATATAGAATGAAGGGGGTATAAAACCATGGCATTAGTACCTGTAGTTGTTGAACAAACAGGAAGAGGAGAAAGATCTTA
Organism: Clostridioides sp. ES-S-0054-01; assembly: GCA_021561035.1. Classification (NCBI taxonomy): domain Bacteria; kingdom Bacillati; phylum Bacillota; class Clostridia; order Peptostreptococcales; family Peptostreptococcaceae; genus Clostridioides; species Clostridioides sp. ES-S-0054-01. The sequence goes on along the minus strand of CP067346.1, from coordinate 3,563,434 downwards.
TGATATTTTTTCTAGACTATTAAAAGACAGAATAATCTTCTTAGGAGATCAAGTTAACGATGCCACAGCAGGGCTTATAGTAGCACAGCTATTATTTTTAGAAGCTGAAGACCCAGACAAAGATATACATTTATATATAAATTCTCCAGGAGGAAGTATAACTTCTGGAATGGCTATATATGATACTATGCAATACATCAAACCAGATGTAAGTACTATATGTATAGGTATGGCTGCTTCTATGGGAGCGTTTTTGTTGGCAGCAGGAGCAAAAGGGAAAAGACTAGCGCTACCAAATAGTGAAATAATGATACATCAACCATTAGGTGGAGCTCAAGGTCAAGCAACAGATATAGAAATTCATGCAAAGAGAATTTTAAAAACAAAAGAAACTCTAAATGAGATATTATCTGAAAGAACTGGTCAGCCATTAGAGAAAATTAAAATGGATACTGAACGTGATAACTTCATGAGTGCATTAGAAGCCAAAGAATATGGTTTAATAGATGAAGTATTTACAAAGAGACCGTAGATAGAGAGAGGTGTTAATATGTCTAAATATGAAGAAAAACGACAATTAAAGTGTTCATTCTGCGGTAAAAATCAAGATCAAGTAAGAAGATTAATTGCAGGTCCAAATGTATACATTTGCGACGAGTGTGTTGAACTTTGTGACGAAATTATTCAAGAAGAAATAGAAGATACTATAGATGAAGATACTACATCTTTACCAAAACCAAAGGAAATGATGGAGATTCTAAATGATTATGTAATAGGTCAAGAAAAAGCTAAAAAAGCTTTATCAGTTGCAGTTTATAATCATTACAAGAGAATATACAGTAAAAAATCTAGTAGTAAGGATATAGAAATTCAAAAGAGCAATATACTTTTATTAGGGCCTACAGGTTCTGGAAAGACATTACTTGCTCAAACTCTAGCAAGAACTCTAAATGTACCTTTTGCAATGGCAGATGCTACATCATTAACTGAAGCTGGATATGTTGGAGAAGACGTTGAAAATATACTTTTAAAACTTATTCAAGCTGCTGATTTTGATATAGAAAAAGCTGAAAGAGGTATAATATATATAGATGAGATAGATAAAATTGCAAGAAAATCTGAAAACCCATCTATAACTAGAGATGTTAGTGGTGAAGGTGTTCAACAAGCTCTTCTAAAAATATTAGAAGGTACTGTTGCAAATGTTCCACCACAAGGAGGAAGAAAACATCCTCATCAAGAATTCTTGAAGATAGACACTACTAATGTATTGTTTATATTAGGTGGAGCTTTTGATGGATTAGAGAAGATAATTCAAAAACGTGGTGGAGATAAAACACTAGGTTTTGGAGCTAAAATAGAAAGTAAAAAAGAATTAGATTTAGGAAAATTATATGAAAAAGTACTTCCAGAGGATTTATTAAAGTATGGTATAATACCTGAATTTATAGGAAGAATACCAGTTTTAGCTACTTTAGAACTACTGGATGAAGATGCATTAATGCAGATATTACAGGAACCTAAAAATGCTCTAGTAAAACAATATAAAAAATTATTAGAGTTAGATGATGTTGAGCTAGAATTTGAAGAAGATGCTCTTCGTGCAATAGCTAAAAAGGCTATAGAAAGAAATACAGGAGCTAGAGGGCTTAGAAGCATAGTTGAAAGTGTAATGATGGAAACTATGTTTGAGGTACCATCTAGAGATAATATAAAGAAGGTTATAGTAACAGAGAAATCTGTGAACGAAGACTCAGTAAATCCTATCATAGTACTTAAGGATCAAGAGGAAAGTGCATAAGATGATGAAAAGGAGCTTTAAAAGCTCCTTTTTTTATTTTAATATACTAAATATAAAACTAAATCTCGGCATTATAAAAATGTGAGTAATATACCTAGAACACCAAAGACGAATACAATTGCAATAGAGCCAATTTTTCCTTTATATAAAAGATAAAATGACGCTATAAATGCAATTATTCCATATAAATCCCAATTAACTTCTTTAGCAGATGAAAAAGCTGCTGATAGTATGAATCCTAAAGTAATTGGTCTAAGAACTATCAATAAGTTTTCTACTTTTTTATTGTTTTTAAATTTAGAAAATAACTTTGATATAATAGTTAGACCTATTAACGCAAAAATCGTGACACCAATAGTTGCAGCCAGAGAACCAAAGAAACCTGCAGTCTTAAATCCTACGAATGTAGCACTATTTATTGCTACAGGACCAGGTGTAGATTGTGATATAGCAAGTAAATCCAAAAACTCTTGATTAGTTATAAGGTGGTGTTTAGATATAAACTCTTGTTGAATAAATGGCAGCATAGCATATCCACCACCAAAACTAAATGCTCCTATTTTAAGAAATATTAAGAAGAGTAGTGTTATTTCTGACATAGACTGTATACACCTCCTCCAATTATTAAATAAATAGGGCTTATATTGAATACACCAACAGATAAAACTGCTATAATTAATAGTAGTATGTTAGTTTTGGACTTTGGCAGTTTCTTAAACATGCTCGTAAAAGAATACAATATAAGAGCTATTACAACAGGTGCAACTCCTTTAAAAAATCCATCTAAAATTTTAGACGAGGAATTTTTAAAATACAAATATGACAGTACTAAGACTATACAAAATGATGGTAAAGCAGAGCCTAAGGTACATATAAGAACGCCTGGTATACCATAAAGTTTATATCCTAATAATACAGAGATATTAACTGCCAGTACTCCAGGATAACTTTGAGCTATGGATAAATAATCAATAAATTCTTCTTGCTCTAAAAGTTTTTGTTTGTTTACAAGTTCATCTTGTATAAGGGGAACCATAGCGTATCCACCACCAAATGTAAATGCACCAATTTTTAAAAAGGTTAAAAATAATTTCAACATAATAGAAACCTCCAAAAGATAAATAACATCTAAGTATACTAACATTAATATTATATCATAATAAAATAATAATATAATATTCTAAGAATTTATCATTAATGTTGAAAATTAACTGTTTCGAATATATAATATTAAAAGCAAAATAATTACACTAGAAAAGGAGTAATGTTGATGGAACAAAATTATACTAAAATAGATCATGAATTACCATTAATTCCTCTAAGAGGATTAGCTATATTTCCATATATGATATTAAATTTTGATATAGGAAGAGAGATATCTCTTAAGGCTTTAGACCAAGCTATGATGGATGAAGAGCTTATATTTTTAACATCTCAAAAAGAAGCAGAAGTTGACGAGCCAGGGGAAGAAGATTTTTATCATGTGGGAACAATCTGTAAAGTTAAACAAATGATAAAATTACCAGGAGATACAGTTCGTGTTTTAGTTGAAGGGGTATCAAGAGGTAGAGTAAAAAAAATAGAACAAGAAGAAGGGTATTTTAGAGCAGTAATAGAAGAAATAGTTTTTGATAGTGATAATCTAAATAGTGAGACAGAAATTGAAATTGAAGCATTTGTAAGAAATGTATTTGATGCCTTTGAAGAATATATAAATATTGGAAACAGGGTGTCACCAGAAATATTAATATCTTTGGCTGATATAGAGGATGTAGATAGATTTATAGATACAATAGCTGCAAACATATACCTAAAATCAAGCCAAAAGCAAGAAATATTAGAAGAGTTTGATATTAAGAAAAGACTTGAACTTATCTATTCTATATTATTAGAGGAAATAGATATATTAAAAATAGAGAAAAAAATAACTTTAAGAGTAAAAAAACAAATGAATAAAGTTCAAAAAGAATATTATCTAAGAGAACAATTAAAAGCTATACAGAAAGAATTAGGTGAAGAAGAAGATATAAATTCTGAAGCAGATGAATATAGAGAAAAGCTTAAAAAAATAAAAGCACCTAAGACAACTAAGGAAAAAATAGAAAAAGAAATAGATAAATTTTCAAAAATATCTTCAATGTCTCCAGATGTATCTGTAAGTAGAAACTACTTGGATACTATATTTTCATTGCCATGGAGCAAAGAAACAAAAGATAAATTAGATATAACTAAGGCAAAGGCTATATTAGATGAAGACCATTATGGATTAGAGAAAGTAAAAGAAAGAATATTAGAATACCTAGCCATAAGAACCCTTGCTAAGTCGCTTAAAGGTCCTATAATATGTCTAGTTGGACCTCCAGGAACAGGAAAGACATCTATAGTAAAATCAATAGCTAGAGCATTAAATAGAAAATTTGTAAGAATATCTTTAGGTGGAGTTAGAGATGAAGCGGAAATAAGAGGTCATAGAAGAACTTATGTAGGCTCAATTCCAGGAAGAATAATTAATGGAGTAAAAGAAGCACAAACAAAGAATCCTGTATTCTTATTTGATGAGATAGATAAGATGGCAGCGGATTATAAAGGTGACCCAGCTTCAGCTATGTTAGAAGTATTAGACCCAGAGCAAAACAAGGATTTTGTAGACCATTACTTAGAAATACCTTTTGATTTATCAAAAATACTATTCGTTACAACAGCAAATAGTCTAGGTAATATACCAAGACCGTTATTAGATAGAATGGAAGTAATAGAAGTATCTGGATATATAGAAGAAGAAAAACTAAATATAGCAAAAAAATACTTACTTCCAAAACAAATTAAAGAACACGCTTTAAAAGAAAACTTTATAAAAATAGATGATGAAACTTTAAGAAGTATAATAAACCATTATACAAGAGAAGCTGGTGTAAGAACCTTAGAGAGAACTATTGGTAAGATTTGTAGAAAAGTTGCTAAAAAATACGTTGAAGACCCAACTCTTGAAGAAGTTGTTGTAAATAAATCTGACCTAGAGACATATCTTGGAAAAGACATGTTTAAGTATCAACTTGCAGAAGTTAATCCTCAAATAGGATTAGTAAATGGTCTTGCATGGACAGCAGTTGGTGGAGTTACACTTGAAGTGGAAGTAAATGTGCTTAAAGGTAAAGGTGAAATTGTATTAACTGGAAAGCTAGGAGATGTTATGAAGGAATCTGCTAAGACAGGTATCTCTTATATAAGGTCAATAGTGGACAAGTTTGACATAGACCCTGACTTTTATAAGACTAATGATATTCATATACACATTCCAGAAGGTGCTGTTCCAAAAGATGGACCATCAGCTGGTATAACTATGGCCCTTGCAGTAATTTCAGCACTTACTAAAAGACCTGTACCTGGAAATATAGCCATGACAGGAGAGGTAACTTTAAGAGGTAGAGTGTTAGCAGTAGGAGGGGTTAAAGAAAAATTATTAGCAGCTCATAGAGCTGGTATAACAAAAGTATTAATTCCTAAAGAATGTGAAGCTGACTTAGATGAAATACCAGAAAATGTAAAAGAAAAAATGGAGTTTGTTCTTGTAGAACATATGGATGAAGTATTAGAACAAGCTTTATTAAAGAGTGGTGAAAAGAATGAAAATTAGAAGTTCAGAGATAACTATGAGTGCTGTGAATAAATCACAGTATCCAGCAGAAGGAATTCCAGAGATAGCACTAGCTGGTAGGTCAAATGTTGGAAAATCATCAATAATAAACACATTGCTTAACAGAAGAAACTTTGCTAGGACTAGTCAAACACCAGGAAAAACTAGAACTATAAATTTTTATTTAATAAATAATGAATTTTATTTTGTAGACCTTCCAGGCTATGGATATGCAAAGATAGCTAAGTCTGAAAAAGAAAAGTGGGGAGGTATAATGGAAAGATATCTAGAAAGTAGACAAGAATTATGTTCTATATTCCTACTTGTAGATATTAGACATGAACCTACAGCAGATGATAAGCTTATGTATGAATGGATAAAGCATTTTGGATATAACTGTGTAGTTATTGCAACTAAGGCAGATAAAATATCTAGAGGACAATATCAAAAACACATAAGTATAATAAGAAAAAAATTACAAATGGAAAGTAGCGAAAAAGTAATTCCTGTTTCTTCGCTAAAGAAGACTGGTGTTGAAGAATTGTGGGAAGAAATTGTAAATCAATACAATCAACATGGATATGAGATAACAGTAGATTAAATTTAAAATATTAAATGTTGCCATAATACTTGTTTAGATAATCTATGTAAAATAACATTAGATTAGTTTTAATTGTATTAATATCAAAATAAAATATAGGATGCCTAAAAATGGTTTTAATGGTCATTTTTTGGCATCCTTTTAGTTTTTAATACTAAATTAATGCTACAATACGTTTTTATGAAAATAAAGTAAAAAAAGAACTTATCAGTTAGGAAAAGGAATTTCACCTTTATAGTTAAATTTATATTTATCGATAAAAGCTAAGATATAGTATAAAAACCTATAATAATTAGATAAGATTAACATGTTATTAGTATTAGATGGTAAGTTTTAAATTTATCAAAAGTATAAAGCTGTAATAAAACTCTTATAATATGAATATCTTAATTAAGAGATATTGTAAATTATGAGGAGGCGCTAATATGGAAGGAAAGGTAAAGAAGGCATTTCCGGGTGGAAACACATCACAGGGCTCATATTCTTTTTTTGACTATATAATTCCTGAAAATGTAAAAAGAGTTTTTTGTTTAAAGGGTGGACCTGGAGTAGGAAAATCCTCGCTTATGAAAAAAATTTATAAAGAGTTTTTGCATAGAGGATATGATATTGATTTATATTACTGCCCTTCTGACCCAAGTTCATTGGATGGTTTAGTTATAAAGAAATTAGGCGTGGTACTTATGGATGCAACTGCTCCACATACTAGGGACCCAAAGCTACCTGGAGCTTTGGACGAGATAATTAATTTAGGTGATTACTGGAATACAGAAGAGTTAGAAAAGAATAGACAGGAAATATTAGTCTACGATAAAGATATTAGTAATGCATTTAAAAGAGCATTTAAGTTTTTAAAATCAGCAGAACCAATCTTTAGAGATATAGAAGAAAAATATTCTGATTGTATGGACTATGGTAAAGTGAATCTAATCACAGAAGAATTTATAAAAAGTTTGTTTGATGGAGTTGAAAGCACAGGAAATTTAAAAAGAGAAAAGCATTTATTTGGTTCAGCTATAACTCCTGTAGGGTGTTTGGATTATACAGAAAATATTTTAAAAGATGTAAAGAAAGTTTATTGTTTAGCTGGAGAAATAGGAACTGGGAAAACTACACTATTAAACAAAGTATATAAGAAAGCAATTGAAAAAGGTTTAAATGTAGAAGTTTATCATTATCCACTTATTCCAGAGAAAATTGAGACTGTAGTATTAACTGACTTAGATATAGGTATAACAATAAGCACGATTTTTAAAGAAGAAGATACAATTGATTTAAATCAATTTTTGAATAGAGAAAAACTACTTAAGTATGAAGAGGATATTAAGTTTGATGAAAAAGTCTTAGATGATTTAATTTGTTGGGCTGTGTTAAATCTTAAGAGAGCCAAGTCCAAACATGATATTATAGAAAGTTACTATATCCCTAATATGAGATTTGATGAAGTAGGAAAATTAAGAGACAAACTAATTAAGAGAATTTTAAAATATGAGGAAAACATATAAACACATATGTTTAAAATGAATATCAATTATAATGTATAATTTTTAGTAAACTGGTGTAGCTTTGGAGCTATGCCATTTTACTGTTTTTGATACTATCTCTATATCTAAAGTAAGAGGATTTTTGGTGGCTCACTTATTTATACTTAAACAGTACAATATAGGTGGTAGATTAGCGATAGGATTTTAATGTATGATATTATATACTAAAGATGAATTTTAATATACAATTTTGATATAATAAGCGTATGTAAATGTTTAATATTTAATTAAAAATTATAACATAAAAATAAATTTGTAAGGAGCAATACAGTATGAAAAAACAATATGTGTTTATAATACTAGCAAGTACTATTTTAGGTATACTTGTTGGAACCATATTTAGAGATTATAGAAGTGAAGAAACAGTTTATACAAGTAAGGATAAGTCAATAAGAAAAGAAATAAAAATGACAAAAAAATCTATAAAAGAATTAAGCAAAGAGAAAGGTAAGTTAGATAAAGAGATTGATTCAATGAAAAAAAATCAAAAAAATTCTGAAGAAATATCAGAAATAGAAACTCTTAGAGATAGTCTATCATATTCAGATATAAAAGGTAGTGGAATAATATTAAGTATAGATGCAATAGATGAAAAAACAGGGAATATAGCTAATAGTATAGACTATAACAAGATTCTTGTAAAAGTTATAAATGAATTAAAAGTAAATGGAGGAGAATACATAGAAATAAATGGTCAAAGAATTAATCAATATTCGGAAGTCGTACTTGCAGGAAGCCATATAAATATAAATGGAGTTCCTGTAGCACAACCATATGAAATAAAATGCATTGGGGATAAAGGTAAACTATCTAATTATGTAGATAAAGGGAGTAAATATTTAGATAGCATACAAACAAATTATCCAATGAAAATAAGCATAAAAACTGAAGAAAATATCTCTATGAAAAAAATGAATATACCTAATAAATTAAAGTATATAAAGGGTGATTAAGATTATATTAGAGGAAAGCAGTTTATCAATGTTAATACCAGAAAAACTTGCAAAAAAATATAATGTATTTCCAGTTGAATTTCAAGATGATAATTTAGTTGTAGAAATAGAGGATGAAGATATATATGCTCTACAGGACTTGAGATTAGCTACAGGTAAAGAAATTATATTGAAGAAAGAGAAAAAAGAACTTATAAGTGAAAAGATTGAAAAATATTACAATAGTTCTGAACTTGATGAGGATTATGCAAAAAAATTATTTGAAAATCTTTTAGAAAAAGCTATAAAAGAAAACGCGAGTGATATACATATAGAACCATTTAAAGAACATTTAATAGTGAGAATGAGGGTAGATGGAGAACTAAAGGAAGTATCAAAGTTTTTGGTTGATGTCTATCCATCGTTATCTACAGTTGTAAAATTAAAGGCATCAATGGATATAACAGAAAAAAGGCTTCCTCAAGATGGTAGAGTAGATATAAAGTTAAGTGGTAATTTAATTGACATTAGAGTTTCATCAATACCAACTGTCTATGGTGAAAAAATCGTTTTGAGGATACTTAATAGAGATACTTTCTTAAAAGATAAACTAGAACTTGGTTTTTCAGAAGAAGCTATAAAATCTATAAATCATATAATAAACAAAAGAGCAGGAATATTATTAGTCACAGGTCCTACAGGTAGCGGAAAAACTACAACAGTATATTCCTTATTGAATGATTTAAAAGGTATAAATAAAAATATAATGACTATAGAAAATCCCGTAGAGTATAAGATGGATGGTATAAGTCAGATTCAAGTAAATTCAAAAGTAGGATTGAGTTTTGAGGTTGGTCTTAGAGCGATATTAAGACAAGACCCAGATATAATAATGGTCGGAGAAATAAGAGATGCAGAAACAGCTAAGATAGCAGTAAGAGCAGCTATAACAGGTCATTTAGTTATAAGCACTTTACACACTAATGATGCAGTATCTTCTATAGCTAGATTACTGGAAATGCAAATACCACCATATCTTTTAAATGCCTCTCTTATAGGTGTTATATCTCAAAAGTTGGTTAGAAAAGTTTGTAATCATTGTAGTCATGAGATTATGATAAAAGATAATTTTAGTGGAGACGTAAATACTACAGTAGCTGTAGGTTGTGAAAGATGTAATGATAAAGGATATTTTAGAAGAACAGCAATTTATGAAATCTTAGAAATCAATGATGATATAAAGACATGTATAAGAAATATGGAGGATTCTAGTACTGTTAAAGAAGTAGCACAAAACAATGGAATGATAACATTTGAAGATAGTTGTAAAAGACTAATAAATGAAAAAATAACGACGTTAGAAGAATGTTTAGTAGTAAATGAAATGATTTAACTGAATTGTATAGTTAAACTTCTTTTAGACAGTTGGACTTCATTTAATTTATTTTAATTAAAGTGTTTGAGTATAAATTATATTCAAGTAAAATAAAATTAAATGCATTAAATTAGAAAGTATTAAATTTATTTAATTGTAATTAATATAAGTTGGAAGGTATTATAGTACATGAGATTATCTAAAAGTATATTTTATAATTTAGAAAAGTTTTATTTAGTATTAAATAGAATTAGTGATAAAGAAATTAGAATAATTTGCAAAGAGATAGGCATACTATTGGAATCAGGATGTGAAATTACAAAGATATTTGAAATCATTGAGAGTCAGTCCAATAAAAAAGTAAAAAATTTGCTCAATATAGTATCAAATCATATTCAAAAAGGTAACTCAATAGCAGAATCATTTCAAATAACAGGTACATTTTCTAAATTCTTTATAAGCATGATAAAAGCAGGAGAAGCTAGTGGAAACTTAGATGTAATAATGAGCGATTTGTCTAACTATTATGATAAAGAATACAAATTAAAAACGAAAATAATAACTATCTCAATCTATCCAATAATACTTATAGTATTATCTATCTTATCAATGCTATTTATATTTATATTTGTAATACCTAATTTTAAGGTGGTTTTTACCAGTAATGGAATTGAACCACCTTTAATAACTAAAGTTTTAATGGGAATATCTACAATAGTTACAAATAATTTAGGTTATCTGATATTTTGTCTTATATTGTTTTCAATAGGAAGCATTTATTTCTTTGTAACAAATGATAATATAAAAAAATTGATTAATTTGTTAAAGTTCAAAATGCCATTTGTAAAAAGAATTAATCAATTAGTAGCTACAACAAGATTTTCAAGAGCATTGTCTATTTTGATTAGTAGTGGAATACAAATTGTGGAAGCTATAGACATGTCAGCTAGTGTTATAGACAATGAATTTATTTACGAAAGGTTAAAGATTTCTAATAACTATATAAAAAAAGGCAATAGCATAGGTAAATCCTTGAATCTAGCGAATATTTTTCCTAAATTATTTATTTCAATGGCAAATACAGGAGAAGAAAGCGGTAAACTAGATAAAAGTCTAGATGTAATAAATAAATTTTATGAAAATGAATTAAATAGCAAAATAGAGCAAATAATGAAATTTATAGAACCTATGTTAATTATCTTTATGGGATTAATTATTGGAACTTTTATTTTGGCAATGGTTATTCCTATGTTCGATGCAATTACTAGTTTTTAGGGAGAAAAATAAATTTTATTAGATAAAACTTTTGAAAAGGAGAGAATATTTAATTGATAAATAAAAAACGAAGAGGATTTACACTTGTTGAAATGATTGTAGTGGTAACTATTTTAGGAGTTATATCTAGTATAGCATTAGTTAAATACAGTAAGGTTCAAGAAAGTGCTAAGTTAAATGCAGACTATACAAATGCCGCTAATATAGTAACAGCAGCTAGTATGGCAATTAATGATGATGAAAAGATAGCAGAATCACTAAGTGTAGAGTCATTAAAGGAAAAGGGATACTTAAATACTGTTCCAGTTCCTCAGAGTACATCAGGTAAATTTGAACTTGTTATAAGTGATAACGGAACGGATATAAGTGTAAATATAAATTCTAAACAATTTTATCCAAAATAGTATTTTATATAGATTGTTATAAATTTTAAAATTTGTTTTTATTTAAGAAGGAGATGGCTATAATTAAAAAATTTTTAAATTTAGAGATAAATGATGATTATATAAGGCTTATATTTTTAAGAAAAAATCATAAAAAAGTTTTTATAGATAAATCAATTATAAAAGAGATTAATTTTAATATAAAAAATGATAGTGATTCGGTTGAGAAGATTAAATACATAGAAGATGTAGTTAGATTTGTAAAAGAGGAGATAAGGAAATTAAAAATATCATATAAAACTTTATACTTTAACATTCAAATTCAAGATATAGTCATTAGAAATGTTGAAGTTCTAGATACTAAGAAAAAAAGAGATATATTAAGTATGATTGAATTTGAAATAACACAATATATCCCAATAAATATAAATAGCTATTCAATAAAATATAAAGTTATAAATTCTACCAATGATAAATTGAATATACAAGTAATTCTTTTTCCAAAGAGTATTATTCAATTAGTTGAAAGTATTTCAAAAAGTCTAAACATGAATCCAAAGGCTATAAATATAAATTTTGATATATTACAAAAGCTTATAAACTTAGATTTAATAGACAACTTTTCAGAAGAAGGAGTATTTATAGAATGTAAAAAAAATCAGTTCATTATAAATATAGCGAAAGATAAAAAAATAGAAGAAACATACTTGCTATCAAAGGAAATAAAATCATATGAGTCAGTAAAAAGGATATTAAGGAATTTTAAGTACATTTATTACTATGGTATAGAAGATTGTTTTATTGAAGAATACTTTAAATATACAGATAAGTCTATTGAAGTAAATCCATTAAGATTAAAAGATAAAGTAAAAGTAGAAAATAATTTTGATACAGGCTTAGAAGATAGTAGCATAAATTATATAAGTAGTATAGGAATGATTATTTAAATGAAAGTATATAAAACAATAAATTTTCTTAATGGATTCAAAAAAACTAAACCATGTAATAAAGTCTATAATGTAATAATAGTCTTAATTTTAACGTGTATTTTATTTAAATCGTTTATGTATGTGAAATCTATAAATGAACTTGAAGATTATATAAGTCAAAATAAGTTAGTGAATGAATCAAAACGCACTGTACCAACAACAGATAAAACTAGAGAGAAATTTTCTAAAATAAAAATTAATGAAATAAAAAAAATATATGAAATAGTTGGAATAAATAGTATTACTAGAATCTTAATAGATAAAAATAAGTTGGAGATGGAAGGTGTGTGTAATGATTTAGATGTTTTAGAGAATCTAAGGAAAATAAAGTATATAAAATATTATTACATAGATAGCATTGTAAGAGATGGAGAATATTACAGATTTAGAATAAAAAGTTAGATGGGTGGTTATTTTTGAGATTAAATAATAGAGAAAAAAATCTACTTAAAATATTGTTAATATTAGCTATTATGTTAGCAACTAATATAATAGTAAGTCCTTTGAGAGAAAATTTAACTAGTTTAGAGAATGAAAAGCAAAATATAATAAATAAAATAAATAGTCAAGATAATTATCAAATAAAGGATAATAAGCATAAAGATGATAAATATATAGAAAGTGTTGAATTAAATAAAAATGAAGAATTGAAAAATAATTTTAATAATTCATTTTTAGATAAAAAAACAAATAAAGATATAGTGTTATTAGTAGAAAATGGACTGAGAGATATTGTGAACATAGAATATATTAATCAAGAAAGTAGTTTAGATAATCATAATAAAAAACAAGTTAATTTAGAAATAAAAGTTAATGGAGAACTTGAAAATGTATTGAAACTTGAAGGTGTAATGAAGAAGTTAAAACTAAACAATAAACTTGAAAAGATAGAAATCAATAAATTAAAAACTAATAATTTTGATGCTCAAAATATTTCCAATGAATATAAACAAGAAAAAGATAATATTGTTGAATGTAAAATGACAGTTAGAGTCATATAACAAAAAAGAATAGATAAAGTAAAAAACTATTATCAATTAATAAAATTTTATAGAGGAATTAGTTTTACGATAATCCATTTCTATAAGAGGGATTGTTAGTGATTTTATCGAAATCCTAATTAAAGTTAATATATTGTACCAAAGTATAAGTGAATTTAAGAGAATATTTACTTATACTATAGATGGATTAATAAAAAAATGGTATAATAACAAATTGTACTTTAATTTAATAATAAGGGAGTGGAAGTCATATTGTTAGGGAGAAATGAGCTATGCCCTTGTGGAAGTGGCAAAAAATACAAGAAATGTTGTTTAAATAAAGATATTGTTTCAGAAAGAGCATGCAGAAAAACTGAACTTTCACAAAAACAATATACAGATTTATATTCAAAGTTATATGATTATTCAAGACAGGATAAGTTTAAAGACGAATGTAAAAAAGCTAAAGAAATGTTTTATATAATGCATAATGATAGTGTAAATGAAAAGTTTGAAAGATTTTTTAATACTTATTTAATACAAGACCACATAATGGAAAATAAAAAGGTTATGACAGTTGGTTTTCTTGAAGAAAATGGTGCAAACCTAAGTCAATCAGAAGTATCAATATTAAAAAGTCTATTTGAATCATATGTAAGTATTTATGAGGTAAAAGAAGTTTCTGTTGGAAGAGTAGTCTTAAAAGATTGTCTGAGTGGGAATGAACTTTATACAGAAGATGTAAAACTTTTAAGAAGTTTTAAAATCGGAAGTTGTATGATAGCTAGAATAGTTGATATTGAAGGAATTAACATATTGATAGATGTAACTATAAGTATATCAAATGAGGTTAAAGATATAATTTTAAAGGATATTATGAATTTATTCAATCAATATCAAGGTGTATACAAAGATATGAAGACGTTCTTAATTTATCATACACATATACTATACAAGTATATACAACAGCTTTTAGACCCAAGTATAGCTGAATACTTAAAGAGAGAAAGAGAAAAAAATGATATAAAAGTTAATTCAGAAAGTGGATTAGCTGAAGAAGAATGTAAGGTTTTAGATACTCTTAAAGAAAATGTAGAAAAAGAAAATATAGATGCATGTATAGAGTTTTGGAATGAATATAAGAAAAATCATGAAAATATAAAAGGAGCTGAAAATGGTTGGGCAGCTGCTGTTGAATATTATGTTAAGAAAGAAGCAGGACAACCTATAACTCAAGTGCAAATATCAAAAAAATACGATATAAGCTCTAGCACTCTAGGAAAAAGATACAAAGATTTAAAAATATCTTAATTAATTATAAAAAGCTTTAAGTCATAGATAAAGAATATATAGTATAATATATGTATAATGTTTAGAAAGAGGTATTAATAATGAGTCTTAGTTTAGGAAATGCAATTGCTGTGTCAACGAACTTTATAAAATCTAACCCAGCAGTACCTGTGTACAACGGAGAAGAAATATATGCAGTTATTTATCATATAGAAATAGGATATAATAATGGTGTATCCCCTGATACCAAACAATATATAATAATAGACTATAAAGAGTTTGATTTATCTATGGATAAAAAAATTGAACTAATAAATATTGCTAAAGAGTACTGTAAATCTAAAGGTATTGTAGAAAATGAAAACCTTGAAATGAATCTTTTAGATAATGAAGAAGCAGAAAACTTCTTAGAAAAGGTATTTAATAACATGAAAGTTATAAGAGGTCTTATAACTAAAAAAGGATAAGTAAATGGACTATATAGGAATAGAAAATATAACACCTTATGAAAATATATATGAATTTAGTGTGTATAAATATGATGATGAAATTACCTTAGGTAGTGAAGAGCTATATTTGTGTGAATTAAGGGTTGTATTAATTAAAGTTAATTCTCTGTATGTTGAAAGATTGAATAAATCAGTTGAAGCAATGGTCTTAGTAAAAAATTTGAAAAAAAATTTAGATAAAGCACTTGTTGTAAACAAAATAAAGAATTTTGTGCTAGATGAGATTTGGGTAGAAAATCTAGTAAAAGAGAATATAGAAGTTATATTTGTAGAAAGCTAGGAATAACCCTAGCTTTTTTATATTACAATCTAAGAGAGGAAAACAATATGTTAAGAGTATCTAATATAAAACTTGGAATTGATAAAGATATATCTTTATTAAAAGATATTGTACTTAAGAAGCTAAGAATAAAAGAAAAAAACTTAGTTAAATATAGTATATATAAAGAATCTGTAGATGCTAGAAAAAAAGGAAAAATGGAGTTTGTTTATTCTGTAGATGTAGAAGTTAAAGATGAAAATAAAATACTCAACTCAAAAATAAAAGATGTAACAAAAATAAAGGAAGTTAGATATGTAAATGTAACCATGGGTGATAAAAAATTAAAAAATAATCCTTTAGTAATTGGTAGTGGACCAGCAGGTTTGTTTGCAGGTTTGATTTTAGCTCAAATGGGTTATGAACCAATCATACTTGAAAGAGGTCTTGATGTAGACAATAGAACTAAAGATATAAGTGAGTTTTGGACAACTAGAAAGTTTAAAAATAATTCAAACGTTCAATTTGGAGAAGGTGGAGCAGGAACTTTTTCGGACGGTAAACTTACAACTAGAATAAAAGATATACGATGTAGAAAAGTATTAGAAGAATTGGTTCAGTTTGGAGCACCAGATGAAATATTATACTCACATAAGCCACATGTAGGAACAGATATATTAAAAAATGTAGTTAAAAATATAAGAAATGAAATAATAAATTTAGGTGGTCAAGTTAGATTTAATTCAAAAGTAACAGATATAGTTGTATCAAATGATTCTGTACAATCTGTAATAATAAATGATACCGAAAAAATAGATACAGATACGATTATATTAGCTGTAGGGCATAGTGCAAGAGATACTTATGAAATGTTGTATTCAAGAGGTGTAAAAATAGTTCAGAAACCTTTTGCAATAGGAGCTAGAGTTGAACATCCACAAGATTTAATAAATAAAGCACAGTATAAGGAGTTTTATAATCATCCTAGATTAGGAGCTGCTGATTATAGACTTATAGAGCATGTTTCAAATGGAAGAACAGCATATACTTTTTGTATGTGTCCAGGAGGTAGTGTCATAGCATCTACATCAAATGATTTTGAAATAGTTACAAATGGTATGAGTGAACATGCAAGAGATAAAGTAAATGCAAATAGTGCATTTTTAGTAAATGTAACGCCAGAAGATTTTAATAGTAATAATCCACTAGCAGGTGTGCATTTCCAACAGAAATATGAGAAATTAGCCTTTGAACTAGGTGGAAAAAATTACAATGCACCAGTTCAGCTTGTTGGAGATTTTATCAATAATAAAGCTTCTTTAAATTTAGGAAGTGTTGAGCCATCATATAGACCGGGATATACACTTACAAATTTAAGCGAATGTTTACCTAGCTTTGTAACAGAGACTATGAGAGAAGCATTTATATCTCTTGATAAAAAATTAAATGGATTTGCAATGTATGATGCTGTTTTAACCGGAGTAGAAACTAGGTCATCATCACCAATAAGAATAGTAAGAGATGAAAATACTTTAGAATCAATAAGTATTAAGAATCTATATCCATGTGGTGAAGGTGCTGGATACGCAGGTGGGATAGTTACAGCAGCAGTTGATGGTATAAGATGTGCAGAAAAAATAATACAAAAATACACTAATAATACAAAAATTTAACATAAACTTAATAATTTTGTAATATTTAACATGAATTTAACATTGCAACTCCTATAATTTGATAAAATACAATAGGTTATAAAATTTTTAGATATAGTAATCTCTTCACAAGGAGGAAATAATTTGAACATTATAATAAGTCTAATGGGTGGATTAGGTCTGTTCTTATACGGTATGAACCTTATGGGAGAAGGTCTTCAAAAATCTGCTGGGACAAAGCTAAAAAAGATAATAAAATTACTTACTAGTAACCTATTTATGGGGGTTTTAGTAGGTACAGGAGTTACAGCAGTAATACAAAGTTCAAGTGCTACTACTGTAATGGTTGTTGGTTTCGTAAATGCGGGAATAATGACTTTAAAACAGGCAATCGGAGTTATAATGGGTGCTAATATAGGTACTACTGTTACAGCCCAATTGGTATCTTTTGACTTAACTGGTATGGCTCCAGTGGCACTAGGTGTAGGTATTATACTTTATTTATTTGGAAATAAGCCTAGAATAAAAAATATAGCCGAAATACTTATAGGTTTTGGTATATTATTTACAGGTATGGATTTTATGAAGATGGCAGTAGAACCACTAAGAGATTATCAAGGATTTACTGACTTACTTGTTACATTTGGTAGATATCCTCTACTTGGATTATTATTGGGATTTGGGATTACAGCAATAATACAAAGTTCAAGTGCATCTATGGGGATGTTGGTTGCATTGGCAGCAGAAGGTCTAGTGCCATTATCAGCAGCACTACCAATTCTTTATGGTCAAAATATTGGTACATGTGTAACTTCACTGTTATCGAGTATTGGTGCCAACAAAAATGCACGAAGAGCAGCCATGATGCATCTAATCTTCAATGTTTTAGGAACGGTGATATTCTTGATATTCTTGAATAAACCAGTAGTAAGTTTGGTTACAAGTTGGGACCCAAGCAATGTTGCAAGACAAATAGCCAATACACATACACTGTTTAATATAATATCTGTATTGATACTTTTGCCATTTACAAATCTTATCATAAAACTAGCTATAAAGCTTGTTCCTGATAAAGTAGGCGACATAGATGAAGATGAAACTAAGACTATCAAATATATAGACGATAGAATGATAGAAACTCCTTCTATAGCTCTTGCAAATACGATAAAAGAAGCACTTCGTATGGGTGAGAAGGCTAAGGAAAGTCTAAATGCATCTATGGAAGCTTTAGTAGAACATTCAGCTGAAAAAATAGACAAGACATATAGACGAGAGAGATTAATCAATGATTTACAGAAAGCTATTTTGAATTACTTACTTAAACTTTCAAAAGCACCTTTAGATGATGATTCAAGAGAAGTTGTGGATACCTTGTTTAATACAGTCAATGATATAGAAAGAATTGGTGACCACGCTAAAAACATAGCTGAATTATCACAAGTTGCAATAGATTCAAATATTTCTTTCTCAGAAGAAGGACAATCTGAACTTGATGTTATGTACAATAGAGTTGTTTCAGCCTATACTTATGCGTTAGAATCAATGAGAAGTGATAATATAGATTTGGCTTGCAAGGTTATAAAAATCGAAGAACAAGTTGATATAATGGAAAAATCTTGTAGAGCTAATCATATGTACAGATTGAATAATAATCTATGTAGTATAGAGAATGGAGTTATTTATTTAGATGTAATAAGTAATCTAGAGAGAATATCTGACCATGCTGTCAACATAGCGCAACAAGTTATAGCTAAGAGATTAGGAAATGATTAAAAATAGTTGATTTAAAATAATATAAAAATTGAAGTATAAAATAAATAAAAAGAAATTCTAAACCATATGTTTAGAGTTTCTTTTTTTATAAATTTATTTGATTAAAATTTAAAAATTTATAGATAGTTATAGTATTTAGAAGAATCGATTTCCTAATAGCCAGTGATGATATATGTATAATTTTGTGGCAAATTTTAAAAAAAAACACCCATATTTTATGTTATAATCTCTTTAAAACGAATATGCTGAAAAGAGGGATTTAAATGGGAAAAATAAATTTTGATTATAGTAAAGCTATGGAGTTTTTTTGTCAAAACGAAATAGATGTTATGCAACCATATGTAGATGTTGCACATGAGATGTTACATAACAAAACAGGCTTAGGAAATACTTTTCTAGGTTGGATAGACCTTCCTAAAAATTATGATAAGGAAGAGTTTGATAGAATAAAAAAATCTGCTGAAAAGATAAAATCTGATTCAGACGTCCTTTTAGTAATAGGTATAGGAGGCTCTTATTTAGGTTCAAGAGCTGCTATAGATATGGTAAGTCATTCTTTTAGAAATGGACTTAAAAAAGAACAAAGAAAAGCTCCAGAAGTATATTTTGTAGGGCATAATATAAGCTCAACATACATTATGGATTTATTAGATATAATTGAAGGAAAGGATATTTCTGTAAATGTAATATCTAAATCAGGAACTACTACAGAACCAGCTCTTGCTTTTAGAATATTTAAAGATTACTTAGAGAAAAAGTATGGTAAAGAAGAAGCGAGAAAGAGAATTTACGCAACAACAGATTCAAGTAAAGGTGCACTTAGACAGTTAGCTACAGAAGAGGGATATGAGACTTTTGTAATACCAGATGATGTAGGTGGTCGTTTCTCTGTATTGACAGCAGTTGGATTACTTCCTATTGCTGCTGCAGGGCTTGATATTGATGCTATGATGAAAGGTGCAAATGATGCTAGAGAAGCATTTCAAAATCCTGATTTAAAAAGTAATGATAGTTATAGATATGCTGTTGCTAGAACAATTTTACATAGAAAAGGAAAAGATGTAGAACTATTGGTTAACTACGAACCTCAGTTACACTATGTAAGTGAGTGGTGGAAACAACTTTATGGGGAAAGTGAAGGAAAAGAAAATAAAGGTTTATTCCCTGCTTCTGTAGATTTTTCAACAGATTTACATTCTATGGGGCAATATATACAAGATGGAAAAAGACTTTTATTTGAAACAGTACTCAATGTTGAGAACTGTAAGAGAAATATAACTATAAATTCAGAGGAAGTAGATTTAGATGGTTTAAATTATCTAGCAGGTAAGACTGTAGATTTTGTTAATCATAAAGCTTTTGAAGGAACTCTACTAGCTCACACAGATGGAAAAGTACCTAATTTAGTAATAAATATACCACAATTAGATGAGTATAATTTTGGATATTTAGTGTATTTCTTTGAAAAAGCTTGTGGAATAAGTGGATATTTATTAGGAGTTAATCCATTTGACCAACCAGGAGTAGAAGCCTACAAGAAAAATATGTTTGCTTTATTAGGAAAACCAGGTTATGAAAAGGAAAAGGAAGAATTAGAAAAAAGACTTAAATAATTTTAAATAGTTAAGGTTTAATTAAGATTAAAATAATATAATGAAATCATCGAAAAGGAGTTTACTCAAAATAGATGGTTTCATTTTTTTATGAAAAATTGGGAAAAATATATTTTGATAATTTATATTATATTAGATAGGGAGTGGTATGAGATGTCAAGAAGAAAGAAAGGTATAAGTTTAGTAATATTAGTTGCTATAATAAGTTCAATACTTAGTAGTTTACTAACAATAATTTTAGTTAAAGACAATTTAGGAAGTAAGACTACAGGAAATTCTACGCCAATAGTTGTAAATGATGATGGTAAGAGCCAAAATATTTATCAGGCAGTTGCAGAAAAAGCCACACCATCTGTTGTAGGTATTACGACAACTAGCGTTGATACTAATAATATGTTTGCAATACCAACTGAAACACAAGGTGTAGGAACTGGAATTATAGTAGATTCAAATGGATATATACTTACTAATTCTCATGTTATATCAGATGGTCAAGCTACAAGTGTAAATGTACTATTCAATGATGGTTCGACAACTTCAGGTAAAGTGGTATGGTTTGACCAACAACTTGATTTGGCTATAGTTAAAGTTGATAAAACTGGATTAACACCAGCAGAATTTGCTGACAGTGATAAAGTAAAAGTTGGAGATATATCAATAGCAATAGGCAATCCTCTTGGATTAGATTTCCAAAAAACAGTTACTCAAGGGATAATAAGTGGATTAGATAGAACTATACAAACAGAAAAAACTAATATGACTGGTTTATTACAAACTGATGCAAGTATAAATGCAGGAAATAGTGGAGGACCATTGTTAAATCAAAAAGGTCAAGTAATTGGTATAAATACAGCAAAAGCTTCTCAAGCAGAAGGTTTAGGGTTTGCAATACCAATTAATACAGCTAAAAGCATAGTTGAAGAAGTAATAAAAACTGGAAAATATGAAAAAGTAACTTTAGGTATAAAAGGTACAGATGTATCAAATTATGAAGCAGCGACAGGTACAAAATTAAGTACTGAGAAAGGTGTTTATGTTGCAGAAGTAATATTTGGTTCAGCAGCAGAAAAAGCTGGAGTAAAAGTAGGAGATATTATAACTAAAGTAGGAGATACAGATATAACAGGCATGAATGACTTGAATAAAAAGTTATATACTTTCTCAAAAGGTACTAGTACAAAAATCACAGTAAATAGAGGCGGAAAAGCAGTAACAATAAATGTAAATTTCTAAATATGACTAGAAAGATAGAGACTACATGGTAAAGTATAGTCTCTATTTTTATTTAATTTTTATGGTATATACATATAAATTAACTAAAATAATATATTGTTTACGGATTATTGCTATATTTTCTTATAAAAATAAATTTAATAAATATTTAAATTTAATTTACAAAAACAATATAAATATCATAGCAAAATAAAGATTTTTAATATTACTAAAAATATATAGACAAAATAATAACAAATATAGTATTATGTAATTGTAGAAATGCTTTTCATAGGTATACTCTATAAAGATAAATTACGTAGAAATGAAAAAATGGAATGGATATTATTTAGGGGTGAAAAATTATGAATCCATTAGTTATAAACTTACAAAAATGTAGCATACATGATGGACCAGGGATAAGAAGTACAGTTTTTTTTAAAGGATGCCCACTTGAGTGTGTTTGGTGTCATAATCCAGAGAGCCAAACATATACAAAACAAGTTTTGTATAATGAAGAAAGATGTTCAAGATGTGAAGCATGTATAAATATATGTCCTCATAAGGCAATTTATAAAGGTGAAACAAAAATATGTCTAGACCAAGATAAGTGTGAGTTTTGTGAAACTTGCTTAGACTATTGTGTAAACAATGCAAGAGAGATTGTTGGTCAAGAGTATTCTGTAAGAGACTTAGTTAAAGAGATAGAGAAGGATAGAGTTTTTTATGAAGAATCAGGTGGTGGAGTAACTTTATCAGGTGGAGAAGTAATGGCTCAAGACATGGATTTTATTTGTGGAGTAATAAACATGTGCAAATCAAAGGGAATTCATGTAGCAATTGATACCTGTGGTTATGCAAAGTCAGAAAATTATGAAAGAGTTGCTAAATGTGCAGATTTATTCTTATATGATATTAAGCTTATTGATGAAGAAAAGCACAGAAAATTTACAGGAAAATCAAATGATTTAATACTTGAAAATGTTAAGCTTTTGAGTGAATTAGGAGCTAATATAAATATAAGAATACCATTAATTGTAGGAGTAAATGTAGATGATGAAAATTTAGAGGTTAAAAAAATGATAGAGTTTTTAAAGCCTTTGAATATAAAAGCAGTAAGTCTTCTTCCATATCATAATATTGGTAAACATAAGTATGATAAAATTTATAAAAAGTATGAAGGAGAAGAATTGCAAAGACCATCTGAAGAAAAGCTAGAGGAAATAAAAAGACTGTTTGAGGCAAGTAATTTCAATACTAAGATTGGAGGGTAATAAAATGGCAAGAGGAACTTTTGAGAGAACTAAAAAATTAAGAGAAGAAAGTATTAATGCAGAACCACACATATCTATTGAAAGAGCAGTACTTATGACGGAAGCTTATAAAAAATATGAGGGAAGTGTAGAGATTCCTGTGCTTCGTGCTTTATCATTTAAGCATTATATTGAAAATAGAACTCTTAGCATAAATGATGGAGAATTAATAGTAGGCGAAAAAGGGGATTCTCCTAATGGAGCACCAACATATCCAGAGATTTGTTGTCATACAATGGAAGATTTAGAAGTAATGCATAATAGAGATATAATAAATTTTAGTGTATCTGAAGAAGCAAGAAAAATACATAAAGAAGAAATAATTCCTTTTTGGAAAAAGAGACAAACAAGAGATAAGATAATAAATGCTATGACACCTGAATGGTTAGCAGCATATGAAGCAGGTATGTTCACAGAGTTTATGGAGCAAAGAGCTCCAGGACATACAGTTTGTGGAGATACAATATATAAAAAAGGATTTTTAGATTTAAAGGAAGACATAGAGGCAAGGTTAAAAGAATTAGATTTTCTTAATGATTTAGATGCATATAATAAAAAAGCTGACTTAGAAGCTATGGCAATAGCTTGTGATGCAATGGTTATATTAGGCAAAAGATATGCTGAAAAAGCAAGACAAATGGCAAAAGAGGAAACAGATGAAGCTAAGAAAAACGATTTATTGTTAATTGCTGAAACTTGTGATGTTGTACCAGCTCACAAACCAGAAACTTATCATCAAGCTATACAAATGTACTGGTTTGTTCATATAGGGGTTACTACTGAACTTAATATATGGGATGCTTTTACTCCAGGAAGACTTGACCAGCATCTAAATCCTTTCTATGAAAGAGATGTAGAGAATGGAATACTAGATAGAGATAGAGCACAAGAATTACTTGAATGTTTATGGGTTAAATTTAACAATCAACCAGCACCACCAAAAGTTGGTATAACATTAAAAGAAAGTAGTACATATACAGACTTTGCAAATATAAACACTGGTGGAATAAATCCAGATGGTCAAGATGGTGTTAATGAAGTTAGTTATATAATACTTGATGTTATGGATGAAATGAAATTGATACAACCTAGTTCAAACGTTCAAATAAGTAAAAAGACTCCTCAAAAATTCTTAAAGAGAGCTTGTGAAATATCGAGAAAAGGATGGGGGCAACCAGCATTTTATAATACTGAAGCAATAGTTCAAGAGCTTATGGAAGCTGGAAAGACTATAGAAGATGCTAGACTTGGTGGAACTAGTGGCTGTGTTGAAACTGGATGTTTTGGTAAAGAAGCATATGTTTTAACTGGATATATGAATATTCCAAAAATACTTGAATTAACATTAAATAATGGATATGACCCAATTAGTAAAAAGCAAATAGGTATTGAAACTGGAGACCCTAGAAGCTTTAAATCTTATGAGGAATTATTTGAGGCATTTAAAAAGCAATTACATTATATGATTGACATAAAGGTAGAGGGAAATGCTGTAATAGAAAATATATGTGCAAAACATATGCCTTGTCCACTTATGTCTACAATAGTTGATGATTGTATAAAAAAAGGTAAGGACTATCAAAGAGGTGGGGCAAGATACAACACTAGATATATACAGGGTGTTGGTATAGGCACTATAACAGATAGTTTAACAGCAATAAAATATAATGTATTTGATAAGAAAAAATTTGATATGGATACATTACTTAAAGCACTTGATGCTAATTTTGAAGGATACGAAGCCATACTTAATTTAGTTTCAAATAAGACTCCTAAATATGGAAATGATGATGATTATGCTGATGAGATAATGCAAGAGATATTCAATGCATATTACAATGAGGTAACTGGTAGACCAACTGTTTGTGGTGGAGAATACAGAGTAGATATGCTACCAACAACTTGTCATATATACTTTGGAGAAATTATGGGAGCAAGTCCAAACGGTAGACTTTGTGCAAAACCAGTTTCAGAGGGAATTTCACCTGAAAAAGGTGGAGATACTAATGGACCTACAGCAGTTATAAAATCTTGTGCTAAGATGGACCACATAAAAACTGGAGGAACACTATTAAATCAAAGATTTGCACCATCAGTGGTTCAAGGAGAAAAAGGATTGGATAATATGGCTAATCTAGTAAGAGCATACTTTAATATGGATGGTCATCATATACAATTTAATGTATTTGATAAAAATGTACTGTTAGAGGCTCAAAAGAATCCTCAAGATTACAAAGACTTGATAGTTAGAGTTGCAGGATATAGTGACCATTTCAATAACCTAAGTAGAACATTACAAGATGAGATAATAGGAAGAACTGAGCAAACATTTTAGGATTGTTTGTAAACAAAACTTCTTACTATATAAAAACTGAACTGGTATAATAGAGTATGGATGCTTAGATACCATTTCAAAAATTTTAGACTAATTATGAGCTAACTTTCTAAATAGGAAGTTAGCTCGTTAAGTTTAATCTAATAATCGTTAAATTTATATTTAATAAGTCATACATATATAAGGAATAAATTATTATTATAATCATAATAAGATTATATTTTATGAGAATAAGATAGTTTTAAGCAGTTAAAATAAAACCAATTTAGCTACTTTAAAATAAAAACTAATAGAAAAAAGGAGATTTGATATGAAAACTTTAGGATTTATTGGTTCAGGAAATATGGGAAGTGCAATGATAGGTGGTATAGTACAATCAGGATTAGTAAAGGCAGAAGATATAACTGTGTCAGACTTAAGTCAATTTGCTTTAGATAAAGTAAAAGAAGAGTTTGGAGTAAATACTACAACTGATTCAAAAGTAGCTGTTACAAACTCTGATGTGGTAATAGTAGCACTTAAACCTAATATATGTGAAAAGGCTTTAACACCACTTAAAGGATTAATAGATGCAAATAAAATAATAGTATCAATAGCAGCAGGTAAAACTATCGAAAGTCTTGAAAGCTTTATAGGTTCAGATAAAAAAATAGTAAGAGTAATGCCAAATACTCCAGCCCTTGTTGGTGAAGGAATGTCGGCTCTTTGTAAAAATAGTAATGTAACTGATGAAGAGCTAAATATGATTAAGGATTTGTTTGAATCATTTGGTGAGGCAGAAATAGTATCAGAATATTTAATGGATACAGTTACAGGTATTAGTGGCTCTTCTCCTGCATATGTATTTATGTTTATAGAAGCTATGGCAGATGCAGCAGTATTAGCTGGTATGCCAAGACAGCAAGCTTATAAATTTGCATCTCAAGCAGTAATGGGGTCAGCTAAGATGGTTCTTGAAACTGGAAAACATCCAGGTGAATTAAAAGATATGGTTTGTTCTCCAGCAGGAACTACTATAGAAGCAGTTAAGGTTTTAGAGGAGGAAGGTTTTAGAGCAGCAGTTATAAAATCTATTGTTGCTTGTATAGATAAATCTAAAGATATGAGCAAATAACAGATATAAATGAGGTTTATCATATTACTTTTTTAGTATTTACTTATATTTACAAAGAAATGTATGGGGTACAAGTAAAAGAAGAGTAATTTGTTATGGAAGGAGTTTAATGATTGAGTGAGAGTTTATTACTTAAATATTAATACTTAAATAGATATATTTTTAACTATATTTGAAATATACTATTGTAGAAAAAAATTTATAAGTATCATTGTGAGGCTATAAGTAGATTTACGCAAAATAAATTTACCTATAGCCTTTGTAAATTTGAAATAATATTCATAAGATAATAAAATTTACAAATATTTTCTTCACTAATGAGTTTTAAAAATATCCATAGTGTTTTACTTTTGGTTATGATAAATACAATAAATATATTCTTATATCAGTTCTATATCAAATATATGAGAAGATAAGAACTTTGAGATTATGCTAAAAATCTGGACTTTATGCTTATAAAAGTTTGATTTTACAATCTTACAAAAGAGAGTTAGATAGGGATATAATTAGCTTTTTCATAAATATATAAATGATATACTATTATTATAGTATTATTGATATTTATATTGGAGGTTGAACATGAGGGATGAAATTTTAAGTTTTATAAATGAATGTGTATTATTTAACAATTTTGATGAACTTAAAAAACAGAGTGGTATAGTAACAGAAGATATAGTAAAAAAGTTTAATTTAAGTAGAACTCAATCAAGTAGATTATTAAATGACTTAGTAAAGTCTGATAACCTTATAAAGATAAATAGTAGACCTGTTATCTTTTTACCTAAAAATAAGATAAATGATGTAATAGGTCCTACAAAGAAGAGTATTTATGAAAATATAGATGAACTTAACAATGAGTGTAAATTATTAAAGCAAGAGAGTGTATTTAATAGTATTATAGGGCATGACAATAGCTTAAAAGAGGTAATAGAACAAATAAAAACTGCTGTACTTTATCCAAATGGTGGGCTTACGATAATGCTAACAGGTGAAAGTGGAGTAGGAAAAACTTTTTTAGCCAGGATAATATATAAATATAGTGTAAGTAGTAATGTATTAGAAAAAAATGCTCCATACAATGTACTAAACTGTGCTCAATATTATAATAATTTGGAGTTATTATCTAGTATACTGTTTGGGCATGTGAAAGGAGCTTATACTGGAGCTAATGAATCTAGAGCAGGGTTAATAGAACAGTCTGATGGAGGTGTCTTATTTTTAGATGAGGTACATAGATTAAATAGTGAAGGTCAGGAAAAGTTATTTACATTTATGGATACAGGTACATTTTCTAGAATTGGAGAGAATGGAGTAAGCAGAAGAGCCAGAGTAAGGTTAGTATTTGCTACGACAGAAAACCTAGCTGAGTTTTTACAAACTTTTTTGAGAAGAATACCTATAAACATTTATGTTCCTAATATAGAAGAAAGAGGGATTATTGAAAAAAGAAGGATTGTAGAACATTTTATATATGAGGAAAGTAAGATACTTGGTTTGCCTATAGAGATAACTCAAATTACATTAAACACGATTTTAAAGATAAAATTCAAGGGTAATATAGGTGAATGTAAAAATGTAATAAAATATGCATGTGGACGAGCATATGCAAAAAATCAAAGAAGAAATGGAAATATTTTTGTCACTCTTCAAGACCTTCCTAGAAATATTTATATAGAAAATGTAGGTATGTTTCAATTCCAAAGTGGTAAAAGCAAAAGCATTGTATTTTCTCCTAAACAATTTAGTCTTGAAATCTCAAATGGAGAAAATAAAAGAAATATAATATATCAAAGTTTCATAAAATGTTTAGATTACTTTGATAGACTAGAAAAAAATGAAATAACAAAAGAATTATTTAATAAAAAGAGTTCTAGTTTAATGATTAGATTAATGGACAATTTAGTTTTTTCAAATAATGATGAAAACAAAAATGTACTTATGGAGCTTATAATATCTATAATGCAGGATATATTTAGAAACTTAGAAGTTAACAACAATATAAAATACGATGGGAATAATGTATTAGCATTTTCATCTTATCTTTATTTGAAGGATGAGTCTTATCAATTGTCTGATGAATATAAAGCTTTAGAAAATAAATTACTAATATATTTAAAAAAAGAAAATTATAAAGAATACTCTATAGTAAATAAAGTATCAACATTAATAACAAACCGATTGGATATGTACCTTAATAATGTAGATACAATTATAATGATTATATTTATTAAGGCAACAATTATAAGAATGAAATTTAATCAAGTTAATGTGATTATTATAGCACATGGATATGCTACTGCCAGTAGTATGGCGAATGTATGTAATCGTATGCTAGGTAAAAATGTATTTACAGCTATTGATATGCCTATAGATGCTACCATTGCTGATGTATCAAATCAAATGTCTAGATACCTAGAGGGGGATAGAATAAAAAATGGTTTAATTGTATTATTTGATATGGGCTCTCTTAATCTTATATACGAAGATTTAAAGGGTAAGATAAATAGTCCAATGTTATTTATAGACCAAATATCCACTATTTCTGCACTAGAAATAGGAAATTTATTAATGCAAGGTAAAAACATTGAAGAGATTGCAGAAATTATGGATGAAGAAATTAAACTCAATATACAATTGTATTATCCTCAAAAAAATAAAGAATATGCTATAATATCATCTTGTTTTACAGGGATAGGTACTGCTATAAAAATACAACATCTACTTTCAGAAAGTTTAATTGGAATAGTTGATGTTAAAATAATACCTTATGATTATGATAGTCTTGTTTCTATGGGAGATAAAGACTCGATTTTTGAAATGTATGATGTACTGGCTATAGTAGGAACTGCCAATCCAAATGTGGATGGAGTGGATTTTATACTGTTAGAGGATATAATATCAGGAAAAGGAGAAGCTGATGTCTTTAGAATATTTAGTAGAGTAGTAGAAAATGAAAAAATAAAGAACATAAATGACTCTATCGTAAAAAATTTTTCATTGATTAGAGTAATAGATAGTCTGACTATTTTGGATTCAAGAAAGATAATAGAGAGAATAGAAGAGGGAATTAATACTTTAGAAAATATTCAAAAAAAAAAGTTTTCAAATGATAAAAAGATTGCTTTATATGTTCATCTAAGTTGCATGATTGAAAGATTAGTTAGAAAAGCTGAAATTGAAGAGTATACTGATATGAATTTGCTAATTAGAAACCATCATAGTGAAGTTAAACTAATAAAAAATGCATTTAGTGTGCTAGAAAAGAGTTATAGTGTGCAAATACCAATTTCAGAAATAGGATACATCTATAATATTATCTATGGTCTACCACAGTAAAATACAAGATTATAAAATAAATAAATGAAATTTAAAAAAGTATGCCACTATTTGGCATACTTTTTGCTTTTATAGATAAATAAGAGGATAAAAATCTTAATATATGATGGAGGATTTTAGGAAAATGGTATCTTTAATGAGAATTGATGACAGATTAATACATGGTCAGGTAGCATATGGATGGGCAACATCACTAGGTATAAATGTAATACTAGTTGCAAATGATGAAGTAAAAAATGACCAAATGAAAGCTATGTCATTAAATTTAGCTAAACCTAGCAATGTAACTTTATATATAAGGGGGGTAGAGGAATCTGGAGAAATAGTAGAAAAATTTGCTTCTTCAAAGAAAAGTAATGTATTAGTATTAGTAAAAAATACCAAAGATGCTTTAATTGTAGCTAAAAACTCAGGAGGCGTTTTAAAAGAAATAAATGTAGGGGGATTAAGATATGAAGAAGGAAAGAAGAAACTTACAGATTTAGTTGCTGTTGATGATAGTGATATAAATAACTTTAAAGAAATAATTGATTTAGGGATTGATATAGAATTCAGAATGTTACCTAGAGATAAAAAGAAACGACTACAAGATTTAATAAAATAATTTAAGGAGAAAGAAAATGAAAAAATTTTTAATTGCAACACATGGAGAATTGTCTAGAGAACTTGTTGACACAAGTAAATTAATAATTGGTTCATTAAATAATGTTGAGTATTTTTGTATGACAAAGGATAAGTCAACAGATGATGCTGAGAAAGAAATTAGAAGTATATTATCAAATAACAAATATAGTGAAGAATTTGTTGTTTTAACAGATGTGTTTGGTGGAAGTGTAGCAAATATATGTACAAATTTACTTTTACAAGGGCTAAAATTTGAGTTATTGACAGGAGTAAATCTACCAATGCTTTTATCTATTCTTTTATTAGTCGAGGAAGATACAAAATTACTAGTTAAGTCAGGTTTGGAGGAAGCAAAAAATGGAATTGTTTATGTAAATGAATTATTAGAAAATCTAAATAAAATCAAAAATGTAATGTAGTTTAATAGAAATTAAATTAAGTTAAGATGGAGGTTTACTATGTTAGTACAAGCTATTATGTTAGCTATTGTAGCAGGCTTTGGTATATTAGATGGACGTATATTTGGTCAATCTATGCTTGATAGACCAATAGTTACAGGTATGTTAGTAGGATTAGTTTTAGGAGATATAAAATCAGGGATTATGATTGGTGCACAGCTTGAATTAATTTGGATGGGAATTGCAGGTATAGGAGCAGCTACTCCTCCAGATGTAGTAACTGGTGGTGTATTAGGTACAGCTTTTGCTATATTATCAGGAAATGGTGCAGAAGTTGCTCTAGCAGTAGCAGTGCCAGTAGCAGTCTTAGCACAATCTCTTGGAGTATTAGTTAGAATAGTAAATTCATACTTTTCTCAAAAGGCAGTTTTTTATGCTAAACAGGCTGATTTTAAGAAGGTTACCATAATGATGTGGTTACCAGTAGTATTATTCTTTTTAAGTACATCAATTCCAACATTTTTAGCAATTATGATTGGTGCTGATAAAGTTACAGTATTAATAAATGCAATACCTAAAGTTATATTAGATGGATTAGGCGTTGCAGGAACATTGTTACCAGCAGTAGGATTTGCATTACTTATGGATATGTTACTTTCAAAAAAGATGTCAGTATTTTTCTTTATAGGATTTCTGTTAGCATCTTATGGTGGGTTAGATATAACTGCTATAGCTCTATTTGGAGTATGTGTAGCAGTCGTGTTAAACTTTTATATCAATAACAAAGAAAATAATCAAAATCCTCAATTAGCAATTAATACTTTAACGGAAGGAGAGATTGACTTTGAATAAACTAACAAAAAAAGAATTAAGAAGTATGTTTTGGCGTTCATTTGCTCTTCAAGGTGCATTTAATTACGAAAGAATGCAAAACTTAGGTTACTGCTATTCAATGTTACCTGCAATAAAGAAGTTATACAATAAGAAAGAAAATCAAGCAAAAGCAATAGAAAGACATTTGGAGCTTTTTAATACAACGCCAGTGGCAGTTCCTACCATATTAGGTATAACCGCAGCTATGGAAGAGGAAAATGCTAATAATCCAGAATTTGATGAAAGTTCAATTAGTGCTGTTAAAACAGCTCTTATGGGACCTCTTGCAGGAATTGGTGATTCACTATTTTGGGGGACATTTAGGATTATAGCAGCTGGAGTAGGAGTATCACTTGCAAAAGAAGGTAATATATTTGGACCACTATTATTCTTGATATTATACAATATACCAGCATTTGCTCTTAGAATATTTGGAATTAAATATGGGTATCAAGTCGGAGTAAATTCTCTTGAAAGAATACAAAGAGAAGGGCTTATGGAGAAAATAATGTCTATGGCTACAACTGTTGGTTTATTTGTTGTAGGAGGAATGGTTGCTACTATGTTAAGTATAACTACTCCTCTTAAATTTAACTTAAATGGTGCAGAAGTAGTTTTACAAGATATATTAGATAAAATAATACCTAATATGTTACCTTTAACTTTTGCATTTGTAATATATTACATGTTAAGGAGGAAGGTAAGTGTAACAAAATTGACCATAGGCATTATAGTAGTAGGAATTGCTTTACATGCTATAGGTCTGTTATAGAAGTTAAATTATAATTTATTAATATATAGATAAGGAAGGTGTACAAAATGACGATACAAGATTATATGCTAGAAACACCCGTTAAAATGAGAGAAATTATATCTAATGCAGATAGATTATTTAATGAAGTTAAGAAAGAAAACATAAAAAAGATTATAATAACAGGTTCAGGTACTAGCTATCACTCAGGAGTGCAAGTACAACCATATTTACAAAATTTATTAGACATAGATGTTGTGAAGATGTATCCATTTATGATAACTGAAGATACATTTAAGTTTGATAATGAAAATACTCTAGTAGTAGGTATATCTCAAGGTGGGAGTAGTTATTCTACATACAATGCTATGAAGTTAGCTGAAGACAAAGGTTGTAAAATAGCATCTATGGCAGGTTGTAAAAATGCTCTAATAGATGAGATTTCTGACTATATATTAACAGTAAATTGTGGTGAAGAAAAATCTGGAGCTAAAACAAAAGGATACTATTGTACAAAATTAAACTTGATGCTATTAGGTCTTCAAATAGCTAGAGAAAAAGGTTTAATATCTAGTAAAAAGTATAGTGAGGAAATAAATAAGATATTAGATGCAATTGATAGATTTGAAGCAGTGTACAAGTTGTCTAAACAATGGATTGAAAGAAACAAAGAAAAGTTAGTTAATTCTAAAGAAATAAGAATAATAGGTCATTCTGATATATATGGAGATACATTAGAATCAGCATTAAAATTATTAGAAACAATGAGAATACCTGTAACTGGATATGAATTTGAAGAGTTCATACATGGTATATATAATGCTATAAACAGTGACTCTACTATATTTATACTGGATACAGGAAAAGAGCCTAGAGTAAATAAGATGATTGATGTACTTTCTGGTTGGACAGAAAATGTATTTGCTATAGGGAGAGATGTTATAGAAAACGATAAAAACTTAAAAATAGATATTACAGATAATCCTTACTATCAAACTTTTAATTTCATAGTACCTATACAACTAATATGTGGAGAAATACCTGCATTAAGAGGTGTAGACCCAAGTATTCCAAAAGATACTAAGTTCCACATGAAGTTAGGTAGCAAGAAGTTGAATAAGTAAAAAAGAAGAGGCTATCTCAGAAATGGATATGTCCCTGTCAAGTAGACAGACTTAAAAAAGGCTATCTTTACGCACAATGAGTTCGATATTCAATCGGACTCATTCCGTTTTTTAATTGTATTCTTTCATTATTATAAAAATAAATATAATCATTTATTAGACTAATCATTTTCTTTGGATCTGTAGTATCAATTAAATATATTAATTCAGATTTAAAATGACTGAAAAAACTTTCTATAGGAGCATTATCCCAGCAGTTGCCCTTTCGGGACATTGATTGTATAATACCATTATCCTTAAGCCTTTTAGAGTAAGATCTACTTGTATATTGTGAACCTTGATCTGTATGTAAAATACAATCTTTAGCTAAATTCATATTTATTAGTTGATTTACTGTATTATTAACTAATTTAGTATCCATTTTTGTACTTATCTCATATGCCACTATTTCACCATTAAATAAATCTTTGGCTACATTCATATATAAGAATTTTTTACCGATAGGTATGTATGTTATATCCATACAAATTTTTTCTAATGGTTGATTAGCTCTAAATTCACGATTTAATATATTATCATATATCTCATATGATTTAAACTTACGTCTATATACTTTCTTTCTAATAATAGATTTAATACCTAGTTCTTTCATCAACCTATATACTCTCTTATGATTAATAGGGCTATCAAGTATTTTATTTAAATAAGTACAAATTCTTTTTCTACCGTAAGTTCCTCTATATTTTTTATGTATTTCAATTATATAATCCTTAATAATTCTATCTTTGATACCCCTATCGGAAGATTTTTTAGAATAACTTAGCCATTTATAGTAACCGCTTCTTGACACACCTATCAACTTACACATACTAGAAATACTATACTTCCTAGACATAAGTTTAATTGTTTTAAATTTATCGCTTACTTTGACTTGTCCAATAGGGTACTTAACTTTTTTAAGAATTCATTCTCCATGCGTAAGTACTTCAATTCTTCTTCAACAGATTTAAATTTTCTATTATCATTTTCTAGACTAATATTTTTAAATCTGCCCCTAGTTTCATCATTAAACGCAGTTTTACCTTTATTTTTATAATCTTTTACCCAGTTTTGAACTTGTGTTTTGCTTCTTATATTCAGCATCTCAGCAATT
Source organism: Clostridioides sp. ES-S-0054-01 (assembly GCA_021561035.1). Classification (NCBI taxonomy): domain Bacteria; kingdom Bacillati; phylum Bacillota; class Clostridia; order Peptostreptococcales; family Peptostreptococcaceae; genus Clostridioides; species Clostridioides sp. ES-S-0054-01. Next base: position 3,528,591 of record CP067346.1, on the reverse strand, counting down.
TTGTATGATGAGTATCCTTCTTTTATATATAAGTTTACAGCTTTTAGTTTAAGTTCTTTGCTATATTTTTTGTGTTTTTTAGACATAGAAAAACCCCCTTAGAGTATACGCTTTTTAGACCTATTATAATAGCCTTTTATTTAAATGTCTACTATAAGGGGATTATACTAGAAAAGAGATAAGCCTTTTTCTCGAGACACCATCTTCTATGTTATTTTAAACTAAAATATTTACATATTAGTGTATACTACTTTTTTTATTACTGTCTTCCTCACCTGAGCAAGAATTAGCATTTGGACATCCAGAGCAAGCAGAACATCCACTACAGCCACTTCCGTTTTTTGTGGACTTGAATTTATTAAATAAAATAAAAAGTGCAAGGACTATAATTATTCCACCTATCAAAGCCTCCATTATTGAATTACCCATAAACAATACTCCACCTATACTTTTAACTATAAAAGCCATTATCCATGCTAGTATAAATTGATATGCAAATGATGCAAACATCATTTTATTGCCGTATTCTTTTTTCATAGTTGCAAGTGCGGCTATACATGGAGTATATAAAGCAGTAAATATCAAGAAAGTATATGCAGTAATTCCATTAAATATTGTTGGCAAGACAACAGTTAGATTACCATATAGTATATTTAAAGAGTTTACTACAATTTCTTTTGCTCCAAGACCACTTAAAATGGCAACTGAAGTCCTCCAATCATCAAAACCAAGAGGTTTGAATATAGGAGATATAATATGCCCTAGAGTAGCCAAGAAGCTTACATTTATATCCTCTGTATATCCAAAAACATTGAATGAAGAAAGTCCCCAAATTAAGACTGACATTGCAAACATGACAGTAATAACTCTTATCAAGAAGCCTTTTGATTTATTCCATGTATTTTTAATAAGTGCATCTATAGTAGGTATTCTATATTCTGGCAATTCTAATATAAATGGTTCAGCCTCTGTTTTAAATGCTGTTTTATTTAAGAATAATGCAACTACAATTGCCATAATTATACCAACTAAGTACAGTGATGTAGTTACTAAAGCAGCATTATGTGGAAAGAATATAGCTACAAATAGTGCATAGATAGGTAACTTTGCTCCACAAGTCATAAGTGGTGCAATAAGAGCTGTAACTCTTCTATCCTTTTCACTTTCCAATGTTCTAGTTGCCATTATAGCTGGAGAAGAACATCCCATTCCCATAACTATAGGTATAAATGCTTTACCAGATAGACCAACTTTTCTCATAACCTTATCCATTAAAAATGCTGTTCTTGACATATATCCACTATCTTCAAACAACGATATACCAAAGAACAATGTAAATATTAAAGGGAAAAATGGTAAAGTGCCACCAACACCTCCAATTATTCCATCAACTATAAGCGATTTAAACCATGGACTAGAGTTAGATAATATATCACTAACAGGTGCAGAAATATAAGCTTCTATAAGACTAGCAAATCCTTCTTGTAGTGGTCCTCCAACCCAATCAAAGGTAAATTTAAATAAGAGGAACAATATACCAATAAATATCGGATATGCTAATATAGGATTTAAAACTATATTGTCTATTTTATCACTGATAGATTTTCTCTGTGTATATGTAGTTTTTGTACATCTTGATAAAATGGATTCTAATTTTTTATATGTTTCTGTTTCACTTCCAAAGTTTTTTTGATATATAAAAGCTTTTTGTGTAGCTCCCTTAATTTCTTCTTCTATCCTATCAACACCATTTTTCTTTTTTGCTATAATTGGAACAACAATTACTCCAAGTTCTTCGCCTAGTTTTTTAGCATCTATATTAACTCCTTTAGATTCTGCAATGTCTAACATATTAAGCAGTATCACTATAGGCTTGTTAAACTGCATAAGTTGAGTTGTTAAGTAAAGGTTTCTCGATAAATTAGAGGCATCAACTACATTTACTATTACATCGACATCTTCATTTTCTAAATATGATTTAGAAACCTTTTCTTCATTTGAGAAAGTATCCATTGCATATATACCAGGTAAATCGACAACTTTTATTTCTTTCCCAAGAAATCCTTCTTTTTTTTCTATAGTAACACCAGGCCAGTTACCTACATATTGATTTGAACCTGTAAGTATGTTAAAAACAGTAGTTTTACCGACATTTGGGTTTCCTAATAATGCTACATTAATCACAGGTAGCTCCTCCTCTATTATTGTAAAGAAATATTTTTAGCATCAGATTTTCTAATCGCAAGGTCAAAACCTCTAAATCTAATTATAATTGGGTCTCCAAATGGGGCAACCTTTTTAACTTCTATTTCAGTACTATTTATACATCCAAGTGCAAGTAATCTTTTAGATAATTTAATGTCTCCATCTATGCTATTAATAAGTCCTTTTTCTCCTATTTTTAAATCATAAACAGTCATTATTAACACCTCCTAATGAAATTCATTATCATTAAAATTGTAACAAGTATGATACAAAAAGTCAAGAATTATAGAGTCAATTGCACGTTGAAATAACTAATATTTATTTTAAATAGATTAAAAAATATTTTAGTTTAAATTAGGTGTTTTTATATATTTTGTATTATAATGTAAGATGATAGATAAAATTTGAAGGAGTTAACTTAATGAAAACTAGAAAAATGACTTTTTTAGGTCTTATGATAGGATATAGTTTAGCTTTATACGTACTAGAGACATATATACCAAATCCTCTTATAGTTATATTTCCAGGGGCAAAATTAGGTTTGAGCAATATTATAACTTTAATTTCATTAATGTTGTTAGGTGTCAAAGATACTGTTATAATTGTTACTATCAGGGTAATTTTGTCATCAATATTCGCAGGCCCTTTATCATATCTACTATTCAGTATAGGAGGAGCTTATCTAAGTCTTTTATTTATGTATTTAGCAAGTAAAATAAAAGATTTATCGCTGATAGGGATAAGCATTATAGGTGCAATAGGGCATAATATAGGTCAATTATTAGTTGCAAGTTTAATTATAGAAAATATACTTGCTATAGGATACTTACCATTTATGTTAATGGCGTCATTAGTAACTGGTATGTTTGTAGGTTTAGTATCTAGGTATACAATACCTAAATTAAAACATTTTTATAGTAAGTTTTATTGACATAATATTGACAAAATATAATATTGTTTGATAAAATGTATATAAAAATATACAAATTTGTAATAGTGGTGATTATTATGGCGAACAATGAATTAGAAGTGTTAAAAAATGAGATTGAAGCAGTTAGGGAAGAGATAAATACATACATAGAATATCCAGAAATATTTCAAGAAGAGTTAGTAGAATCGAGTAAGAAAATAGATATATTAATAAATAAATACATGTACCTAAGCAAATAGCCCACAGTTGTGGGTTTTTTTGTATCAAAAATTAACAGATGGCTATATTTTACATATATTAATAATAATATTAAGATATAAAATAGTATTTCTGATGTGTAAATTATCTGTAGGGCATAAGATGTGATTAAGTCAGGAGGGTTTTATATTATGATTGATATAGGAAGTAAGGAGATAGCAATAAGGTTACTATTAGCTTTAATAATAGGAGGAATAATAGGTCTAGAGAGAGAAAAAATAAGACAGTTTGCAGGCTTTAGGACACATATATTAATTGCAATAGGTTCTTGTATTGTTTCAATAACTTCGATTCGATTATTTTTTGATTATAATTTGTATACAAATGCTGACCCAGCAAGAATGCCTGCTCAAGTATTATCTGGAATTGGTTTTTTAGGTGCAGGAGCAATTTTAAAAAATAAAGGTGGAGTAAAAGGGCTTACTACAGCTGCTGGAATGTGGGCAACTGCATGTATTGGTATAGCAGTGGGTTATGGTTATTATGAATTATCAATTTTAGGTGGATTATTTGTAATGATAGCATTATTTGTGCTTAGGATAATCAATACATTTTTATTTAGCCAAGAAAAAAATGTATTGATATTAAAATTAAGCAATTTGGATTCTATACCTTTTTTATATGATAAATTTGAAAAAAATCAACTTATTGTAAGAAACATGGAAATAGAATGTCGTAATGAAGAATACTGGAAGGTAAATTTTTTTGTATCCTATGATAAAAGAATATACTTACACGATGTTATGAAAGAAATAAATATGATAGAAGGAGTAATAAATGTAGATTATTTGGACTAAAATATATACAATATATTTTGTAAAGTAATAAAATATAAAACAAATAAAAATAGAGGTGTATGATATGGGAACTGATAGAAGTACGATAGAAGAAAAGTATAAATGGAAGATAGATAAGATGTACTCTAGTAAAGAGGAAATTGAAAAAGATATAAGCAAAGTAAAAAATCTTATCCAAGAGGTAAAAGAATATAAGGGGAAGCTTTCTGAGAGTAAGGAGAATTTGTATAAAGTATTAAATATCTCTGAAAATGCGTCTAGAATTGTTCAAAATTTATATGTATATACTCATATGAAACAACACGAAGATACTAGAATTAATGATAATCAAGGAAGAGCTACTAAGACAGAAATGCTATCTACTGATTTGGGTGTGGCTACTTCTTATATAGTACCAGAAATCCTGGCTATAGAAGAGAATAGGTTAAGTGAATATTTAAAAGATGAGAAGTTATCTTTTTATACAAAATATATAAAGGATATATTAAGAGATAAACCACATACTTTGAGTGAACGAGAAGAAGAAATACTTGCAGCCACATCAGAATTATCAACAGTTCCAGAAAATGTATACGATATGTTAGCATATGCAGATATGGAATTTCCTGAGATAGAAGATGAAGAAGGTAATAAGGTCAAGCTTTCTCATTCAAACTACTCTTTATTTATAAAAAGTAAAAATAGTAGAGTTAGAAAAGATGCTTTTGAAGGTGAATTTTCAACTTATGAGAAATATAAAAATACATTTGCATCAACACTTTATGGTGGAATAAAGTCAGAGATATTTTACGCAAAAACTAGAAAGTATAATTCAGCAATAGAAGCGTCTTTATTTTCAGATGATGTAAGTTTAGATGTCTACAATAATCTTATATCAGCTATAGATGCAAGTCTTCCTACTTTAAATAAGTATGTTGAGCTTAAAAAGAAATTTTTAGGATTGAATGAAATACACATGTATGATTTGTATGTTCCTTTGACAGATAAATTTGACATGGATATACCATATGATAAGGCACAGGATATCATATTAGAGGCACTTAAGCCTTTAGGAGAAGAATACTTGAAGGTTATAAAAAGTGCTTTTGACGAAGGTTGGATTGATGTATATGATAATGAAGGTAAAAAAGGAGGAGCTTATTCTTGGGGAAGTTATGATTCTCATCCTTATATATTAATGAGCTATAAAAATGACCTTAATTCTCTATTTACTTTAATCCATGAATTAGGTCACTCTGTCCATAGTCATTATTCAAGAACAAGTCAACCATTTTTATATTCAGACTATAAGATATTCGTTGCAGAAGTTGCGTCTACACTTAATGAATTACTTCTTATAAATTATTTATTAGAAAATTCTAAGTCTAAAGATGAAACTGTATACCTATTAAATTACTATTTAGAACAATTTAGAACTACAGTTCATAGACAAACTATGTTTGCTGAGTTTGAAAAGATTGTACATGAAAGGGTAGAGAGCAAAGAACCACTTACTGCTGATGAATTTACTGACATATACTACAAATTAAATGAAAAGTATTACGGAAAATCTGCAATAGTAGATAAACAAATAGGAATAGAATGGGCTAGAATTCCTCATTTTTATTCAAATTTCTATGTGTATAAGTATGCTACAGGATTTTCTGCTGCAAGTGCTTTAAGTCAACAGATACTTTCAGAAGGAAGTACTGCTGTAGATAGATATATAAACTTCTTAAAAAGTGGAGGGTCAGAGTATCCTTTAGAACAATTAAAATCTGCTGGTGTGGATATGACGAAAAAAGAATCTATAGAAGAAGCTTTAAATGTATTTTCTAGTTTAGTTAATAGACTGGAAAAAGAGCTATAATATATAAATAGATTAATGAATTAAGTAAAAACTTGTAATAATATTAGACAAGTATGCTATACTCACATACTTCTATACCCTAAAGGTTACTTAAAAAATTTAATATAATTTCAAATATACTATATAAAATAAAATATTTACATGTATTTAACAATGTTTACACTTACTTAACCTCGCTCTAATATTTATTTAACAAAAATTATGTATCATTAAAACATGGATAATATGAAAACAAAAAAATTAAAATATAAGCGGGGGTAAGTAAAATGTTTAAAAAGAAAATAGGAGTTCTTTTAGCTAGTACAATGCTAGTTGGAGCTTTAGCAGTAGGATGTGGTTCTAATTCAGGAGGTTCAGGTGATTCAAGTAAAGTTTCTGTTTCAGGTTCAACTTCAATAGGTCCTCTTATGGAAACTATCGCAGAAAAGTTTCAGGGAAAAAATCAAGGTGTTAGTGTAGAAGTACAACAAATTGGTTCTTCTGGAGGTATAAAAAATGCCATAGAAGGAACATCTGAAATAGGAATGAGCTCAAGAGATTTAAAAGATGAAGAAAAAAGTGCTGGATTGAAGGAATCTAAGATAGCAATAGATGGTATAGCATTGATAACTAATACTGCTAACCCAGTAAAAAATCTAACAATGGACCAAGTTAAAGGTATATATACAGGAAAGATAACTAACTGGAAAGAAGTGGGAGGAAAGGATGCGCCAATAGTAATAGTATCAAGAGAAGAAGGTTCAGGAACTAGAGATGGATTCCAAGAAATTGTAGGATTTGAGTCAGAAGAATTAACTAAAGATGCACAAATAAGTGATGGTTCAGGAAATATAAAAACTACAGTTGAAGGCAATGAAAATGCTATAGGATATATATCATTTGGATATGTTGATGAGAAAGTAAATAGTTTAAAAGTAAATGATGTTGAAGCAACTGACGAAAATGTAATAGCTAACAAATATCCGATATCAAGACCATTTATACTAGTTAATAAAGAAGATGGTTTATCAGAAAAAGGTAAAGCTTTAATAGACTATATATTGAGTGATGAAGGACAAGCACTTGTTTCAGAGAAAGGATTTATTAAAGTTAATCAATAAAATGAATATTTAATGTAAAATAAATATATGTACCCTGCAAGGTAAGCTCATAAAAATGTTGCTATAACTTGCAGGGTATTGTCTATTCTTGGATATAGAAATATAAATATTTTTAGAGATAATATATATTTTAGTATGTTATACCTAAAGAATATGGAAATATTGACAAAATAATATTACAATGTTAGAATAAAAAGGAAATTTACTAAAACATATTAAAGATTTTTAATAAAAATATTTTAGAAACTGAGAAGTATATCTTATTATTGGGCATCTAGAGATATATGGAGTTAATGGTGCAACCGGCTATGAATATAATCTTTATATTGCATAGCCTTTTTTGTTTTAAAATTAACAAGAATATTGTGAAATTTGAAAATAATAGTATTAGTAGTTAGATTTATATTAATAAGTTAAATTTTGAATTTTAAAGTAGCCATTTGTTGGAAAAGGGAAATTTTTTAAAAAGTATAATACAATTATAATAAGAAAATAACGTTTTTATAAACATTAGGATATAGAATGTAAACTTTTTGTAACAATATATTTACCAAAATAATACAATTTATTTTATATTATAACCATATAAATCATATAAATCAATACTCAAACTCACTAATGGACAAGTTTCTAGAAAAACAATAGATTTATAAGATAAAACGACTTTAAGCTCCATTTTCCAACAATCGGAGACTTTGATTAGTATTTAATAATGAATCTTAATATTTAATATAATATTCAAGAATTATTCAAAAGTACTTAAGTATTATAGTCTAGTTTGTAAAAATATTATAAAATGATAATACTAGTTATATAAAAATAAAACATTATAATTTGTAATAATAAAAACTTGAGACTATGATTAAAATATTTTTGAATGGAGTGGAGTAATGTATATACATCAGAGACTGCTAAAGGATTCTATAAATATAGTAGAAAACATAGTTTTAGATTGTATAATTATGGATATTGTATTGCCAGATATAGATGGATATGAAATGTACAATGATATAAAAGAAAAGGTTAACATATCTATAATGTTTTTATCTAATTATGAACATGAAGAAGAAAAAATTTGGTGATTTTTAGCTGAAAACAAAGAACCAGTATTCTCGAAGATAAAAATATATAATATAAGGTTGGTAATATTCGTGTAGATGAAGAGACAAAAGCTTATCTATCTGCGATAAATCAAAAATCAAATGAGGTACAAAATAGAGTACATAGTCTACAAGAATTTACATCACAAGATAGAGAGATTGGTCTTAGATTAGAAAATATGTCAAAGATATTTGAACGATTCTTTACATCAAGAGATGCTGACATTTGAACAGGTCAAGGGTTAGGGTTATATGTTGTAAAGTCCATTGTGAAAGAACATGATGGAGAAATTTTTGTAGATTCAGAGTTAGGAAAAGGAACTGTTTTTACAATAAAACTAAATCTATGTTTTTCATAATAATGGGTTATTTAATATAAAAGAATAATGATATTTAGGAGTGATTATAATGCAAACTAAGATATTGATAATAGATGAAGATAAAAATAATTGCCAGGAATTGAAAAACTTTTTAGAAGGAAAAGGGATAAATATAGATTTAGCATATAATTGTGAAGAAGCTATTGAAAAAATATTTAGTAATAAATATGATTTAATATTTTTAGAAATAATTTTACCTGATGGTGATGGATGGACTCTTTGTAAAAAAATTAGAAATGTAACTACATGTCCAATTGTATATATGACTTACATAAATGAAGACCAAAGCATTTTAAATGCATTAAATTCTGGTGGAGACGATTATTTAATTAAGCCTTTAAATTTAGAAATATTATATGCAAAAGTAAAAGCTATTTTAAGAAGAATGAATTTATATGTAAATAATAATGAAAATAATACAAAGTTAGAGGAATATAATAGAACTAGTGGAGTAATAAAGTTAGAAGATAAAATAATAAAATTGACTCCAACAGAAAATAAGTTATTAAACTTTTTTATAGAGAATCCTGAAAAGACTTTAACTACTAAAGAGATATATGAACATGTATGGATGAATGAATACTTAGAGGATAATTATAGTGTGGTAGTTGCAGTGAATGGATTAAGAAAGAAAATAGAGAAAGATTATAAAAATCCTCAAAAGATTATAACAATAAGAGGAGCAGGATATTATTTTAATAAGGAATAATGAACATATATTAATGAGCGTTAATAAGTATAAAAAATGTGCAACTTTAGCGATATTTAAACGAAATTATTGTAAAATAGCTGACTGAAATTTAACTGTCAAAGCCTGTTTTTCTGGGTTTAACTGACGTTTAACTTACATTCAGTTTTATTGTTTAAAAAGATATTTACTTAAGCTATTATTTTAAGGTTTCCATTTGAAACTTAGATGAATTTGATTTGGTAATTTTAGATATTATGTTGCTAAACCTTTCTGACCTATTGTAAATATCAAGTATCATAACAATTTGATGAAAATAATAGTGACATAGATAATAATTATATATGTAGTATAAAAGTTAAATTTAGTTAACAAATCTTAATAGCAGATATAGGTAATAAATTACGCATAAAGCGTATTATTACCTATATCTGCTATTTTAATATAGCAAAACACCGTTATATGTAAAGTAAATTTCAAATATAGTTTTAAAAGTAAAATTAATGTTAAAAAAGTGAATATAATTTTACACTTGCTTAACTTAATCCTAATATAGATTTAACTTAAAAAAAGTAGAATAAAAGTACAGGAAATTTGATGAAGATGAATTATAAAAATTTAAATTTTGAATACAGAACGAAAATCGATAAGTATATTTTAATGGGAGGATATTATGATAGTAAAATCTAGATTAGTAGGTTTAGAAAAAAATGACAATAATGGCAATAAAACAAAATACGTAATTGAAAAAGTAGCAAAAAATATTTTTCTACTTAGTGCTTTAGTAGCAGTTGCAAGTTTACTTTTGATAATAGGATTCGTATTTTATAAAGGGCTAAGACCATTTATATTTGAGGGATACTCATTTATAGACTTTTTAACTGGTGTAGATTGGGTTCCTTCTGCTAATAAATTTGGAATATCATCTATGATAGTAGCATCAATATTTGCAACACTTGGAGCACTTGTGATAGGAGTACCAATTGGTATATTAACATCTGTATTTATAGCAGAAGTAGCACCTAAAAGATTAGCAAAAATAATGTCACCAGCAGTTGAACTTTTAGCAGGTATACCTTCAGTATTATATGGTGTATTTGGTCTTGCAGTGATAGTTCCAACGATACAAAGTATATTTAATCTTCCAAAAGGTCAAAGTTTGTTGGCAATAGTAATAGTACTAGCAGTAATGATGTTACCGACAATAATATCTGTATCAGAAACAGCAATAAGAGCAGTACCAAAAGCATACAAAGAAGGTTCATTAGCACTTGGTGCATCAAAAATAGAAACAATATTCAAAGTTGTATTACCTGCTGCGAAATCTGGAGTATTGGCTGCAGTAGTGTTAGGAGTAGGAAGAGCTTTAGGTGAAACAATGGCAGTAATACTTGTCGCAGGAAACTCACCAGTTATGCCAACTGCAATAACAGATAGTGTAAGACCACTTACAACTAATATAGCACTTGAAATGGGATACGCATTTGGTACACATCAAGAAATGTTATTTGCAACTGGAGTAGTATTGTTTACATTTATATTAATTTTAAACTTAGTTTTAAATAAACTTTCAAATAAGGCGGTAAATTAAGATGAGAAAGTTCAAAGAGAATCTATTGAAGTCATTAGTATATCTATCAGCACTATTTACAATAGTATCATTAGTAGTTATAGTGGGATTTATATTTATAAAGGGAATTGGAAACATGAATTTTAATTTCTTATTTAGCAATTATTCAGCATCAGGTGATGGTGGTATACTTCCAATGATAATTACAACATTATATACTGTAGTAGTTTCTATAGTTGTAGCAACTCCTATAGGAATATTGGCTGCTATATATTTACAAGAATATGCTAAAAAAGGAAAAGCAGTTACTGCTATAAGATTTGCAACTGAAAGTTTATCAGGGATACCATCTATAGTGTATGGATTATTTGGAGGAATTTTCTTTGTTGTTACATTAAAAATGGGGTATTCAATAGTTGCAGGTTCGCTTACAGTTGCAATAATAATATTACCAGTAATAATTCGTACAACAGAAGAAGCTTTAAAGACAGTTCCTCAAGCGTATAGAGAATCATCATTAGCATTAGGAGCTACAAAATTTCAAACTTTATATAAGGTAGTACTTCCAAGTGCGATACCAGGAATCTTATCTGGAGTAATCTTATCAGTTGGTCGTATAATTGGAGAGTCAGCTGCAATATTACTTACAGCAGGTACTGTAGCTAAGATGCCAGGAGGAATATTTGATAGTGCAAGAACATTAACTGTACACTCATACTTACTGACTAAAGAGAGTGGAGATATAGCGACGGCAGCTAGTATAGGAATTGTTTTAATAGTAATTGTATTAGCACTAAACATGTTAGCAAGATTTGTTGCTAAGAAATTAAATAAGGCTAATTATTAAATTTAAGAGGTGTGAATAATGGAATTAATCGATAAGATAAAAATGAGTGTAAAAGATTTGGATTTATTTTATGGTGATAAGCAAGCTCTAAAGAAAATAAATATGGATATAAAAGAGAATAAGGTTACTGCTTTAATAGGTCCATCTGGATGTGGGAAATCAACTTTTATAAGGACGTTAAATAGAATGAATGACCTAATAGAGGATGTAACAATTAAAGGAAACATTTTTGTTGATGGAGAAGATATATATACTTCAGATGATGTTATAAATCTCCGTACTAAAGTTGGAATGGTATTTCAAAAGCCAAATCCATTTCCGATGAGTATATATGATAATGTGGCATATGGTCCTCGTACACAGGGGCTAAGAGATAAGAAGCAATTAGATAAAATTGTAGAAGAAAGCTTAAAAGGAGCAGCTATTTGGGATGAGGTTAAAGATAGACTTAAGTCATCTGCACTAGGACTTTCTGGTGGACAACAACAGCGTATATGTATAGCAAGAGCAATTGCAATGAGACCAGAAGTTATTCTTATGGATGAACCTACATCTGCTTTAGACCCAATTTCAACATTAAAAGTAGAGGAACTTATAGAGGATTTAAAAAGAGACTACACAATAGTCATAGTTACACATAATATGCAACAAGCTGCTCGTATATCAGATGAAACAGCTTTTTTCTTAAATGGAGAGGTTATAGAATTTAGCGATACAAAAACTATGTTTACCACTCCTGTAGATAAAAGAACAGAAGATTATATAACTGGTAGATTTGGTTAAAATATATAACTATAAAGGAGTTAGACAATGGTCAATAATAGCTTAGATATAAGTATTGATACTTTAAAAGAACAAACAGTACTTATGATAGAAAAATGTGAAGAAGCAATAGAGAAGTCTGTGACTTGTATGATAGAGAAGGATTTAGAGGGTGCAAGAAAAGTAGTAGAAGATGATGAAGAAATAAATAAATTAAGGGAAGAAATAAGAGATAAAAGTATAGAGCTAATAGTATTAAAGCAACCAATGGCAAGGGATTTAAGATTTATCTATTCATTGGGGAATATATCGATAGAGTTAGAAAGAATAGGAGATTATGCAGCAAATATAGCTAGAGAAATGTTGAAGATAGGTGGAGAAGCTTATATAAAAGAGTTGATAGATATTCCTAAAATGGCAAAAGAATGTAGAGATATGATGTCTCATACTAGAGAAGCTTTAATCTCATTTGATGCCAGTATAGCTTATAATGTTGGAACTAAAGATGATATTGTAGATGATTTATATGAACAAGTACAAATTGATTGTTTAAAAATAATGCATGAAAATAAGAATACTATAGACCAAGGGGTAAAACTTTTACTTATAGGAAGATACCTTGAACGAATTGGAGACCATATAACAAATGTATGTGAAAAGATAATTTTTGCAATTGAAGGTAAAATGGTAGAGATAGGATAAAAAACTGCTTTAAAGCAGTTTTTTTATTGTCTAAATTAATAAGTAATTGATAAAAAAATATGATTAATGGGTAAATTTAAAAAATTGTGATATACTAGGAACATACTAAATATGAGGATGCGTATTTTATAGAAGATGCTTTTTAGGAGGTGGAACTTTGAAACTTCAAAAGATGGGTATGAGGACTATAAAAACAGGAATTAGTGTCACTTTATGTATGCTTCTTGGCGATTATTTAGTTGAGAATATGTTTTATTCTCTAGTAGCATGTATAATTTCTGTTCAAGATACAGTAAAAGGTTCTCTAAAGACGGGAATCAATAGAGTGGAAGGTACTATTTTAGGTGGTATAATAGGATTCATATTTGCCATCACTAAAGCTGGGGACCCGTTTTTATGCGGTCTAGGAGTAATGTGCGCAATATATTTATGCAATTTATTTAAAATAAAGTCAGTAGTAGTTGCATGTGTAACTTTTCTGGCTATACATCTAGGTGTAGGAAATAGTGACCCTGTATCTTATTCTTTACATAGGGTATTAGATACGTCTGTAGGTGTTTTGTTTGGGGTACTTGTTAATTATTATGTAGCTAGACCAAATTATCTAAATAGTGTTATAGATGAGTTTAAAAAGATAGAAGAACTTTCAATGTTACTTATTGAAGATAAAATACTCAGAAAAGAAAATTTAAATGTCGAGAAATTTGAAGAAGAAGTAGAAAAATTGGAAGAAATATATTCAAAACTTATTGATGAGTTGGATTATAGTTTGAGCGAGACTAATATAGAAAAAATTGAGAATGCCTTAAGGATATGTAGAGAAATCCATTTTCATATGCAATCTATAGAGTTACTTGAAAATAAACTTTATTTAAAAGAGCATACATATAAATACCTTAAGAAAATATATAATGTGGATGAATTGGATTGGAATATAGATGAAGAAGAAAGTCCTGTATTCAACTATCATTTAATGAAAATAATGCTTGAAATAGAGATGTTAAAGAAATTAAATAAATTATATCAATAATAGTAAGTAAATAATAAATAAAAAATAGTATCTTTGTAAATATTAAACATATATAAGTTTAATTTACGGAGGTACTATTTTTTATGGATACTAGAAATGATAATTCTAAAATATTAGAAATATATAAGATGAAGCTTTTTGGCGAACTTGTAAAGGCAGTGTGGAATGATGACATAGAGGATATTGAAAACTTACCTAATAAAATTTTAAATGAAGATTTAAATGATAATTTAAAGAATTATTTTGGTGAAAAATTCGATAAAGATACTATGGTAAATTTAATTAGGGTAACTATGGGATTGGATGTGACAGGAGATACAGATAAAAATCTAAAAGATGCACTACATGAAGCTGTAAATTTAGATGAAGTTAAAAGACCAATAATATCTATAATATCAGATGCTTGCAAATATTGTGATGAAAATAATAAGGAAGATGAGTCATGTAAGATAAGAAGTAAGCATATTAATTGTAATGAGGAAGATGTATGTAGTGCTTGTGGTGATTGTGTATCAAGATGTAAGTTAGGTGCAATATCAGATAAAATAGAATTTATACCAATGATAAAGTTGTTGAAAGATATAAAGAGCCCTGTGTATGCAATAGTTGCACCAGCTTTTGTAGGGCAGTTTGGAAAAGATGTGAGCCCTGGTAAGTTAAGAACTGCATTAAAAAGGATAGGATTTGAAGATATGGTAGAAGTTGCTTTGGCAGCAGATATGCTTACTGCAAAAGAAGCATATGATTATTATGAACATATGAAAAAGGATGAAAAAGGATGCTTTATAACTAGTTGTTGCTGTCCTATTTGGGTTAGCCTGATACAAAATAGTTTTCCTCAGATACTGGAGAATGTATCACCATCTGTTTCTCCTATGATTGCTTGTGGGAGAGCTGTAAAAATTTTAAATCCAGATGCTAAAGTTGTATTCATAGGTCCTTGTATGGCAAAAAAGAAAGAAGCAATGTTAGAAGATATAAAGGATGCAGTTGATTTTGTGCTTACATTTAAAGAGCTACAAGAAATATTTGATGCATTAGAGTTAAATCCAGCAATAATGGATGAGAGTAATAGAGTAGAGGCATCTCTTTCAGGTAGAGTTTATGCTAGAACAGGAGGTGTAAGTAAGGCAGTTAAATTATCAGTTAGAAGAATTGATAAAAATATAAGATTTGAAGAAAAAGCATTTGAAGGAACAAAAGAGTGTATGGACGGTCTAAAGAAAGTTCTAAATAAAGAAATAGAAGCTACATTTATAGAAGGAATGGGGTGTATAGGAGGCTGTGTAGGAGGTCCTAAACGTATTTTAAGTGTAGAAGAAGGTACTAAGAATGTTGATGAATATAGTGAAAGTACAAATATGGAAACTCCATTTGATAATTTAAATGTATTACAATTTTTAACTTCTTTGGGAATCAAAAGAGTAGAATCTCTAGGAGAAAAGGAAGAAGAAAAAGTTAAAAAAATATTTAGTAGAGATATAAAAAGTAATAAGAAAGAGAATAAGTATAAAAAATAATTTTTACTCTTAAACTTATTCTTTTATAAAAGGGAGATATGGGGGATGAAAATTAAAGATAATAAGGCTACTTTTCATGTAATGATAAGGTTATTTCTTATAGCTGTTTTAATTTTAACTGGGACATTATTGGAAGAAAAAATCAATAATGTTCCAGTCCAAAATATAAGCACAAAAGGTGAAAATACACTAGAATTACTTTCTCAAGGGAATACATTAGGAGAAATTATGTATAAAGCATCTCAAGAAGAAACAAAAGGACCAGGAGCTACTTCTGAAAAAGTAGCGTACATAACAATAGATGATGGACCATCAAAATATACAAATGCACTACTTGATATTTTAAAAGAAAATGATGTCAAAGCGACATTTTTTATGCTTAATCAAAACATGAAAAACCACAAGGAAGAAGTAAGAAGAGTCTTAGAAGAGAAAAATTCAATAGGTTTTCATAGTGTAAGTCATGATATACATAAGCTATATAAAAGCCCAGAAGTAACAGTCGGGGAATTTAATACATGCAATAATACTCTGCAAGATATAACTGGTCAGAGTTCAAAATTAATAAGATTACCATATGGAAGTAAGCCATATATGCCAGAAGGTTCATATAATAAACTTATGGCAAATGATTATTTAATTTGGGACTGGAATTTGGATACACAAGATTGGAAGTCTTCTACAAGTCAGATAGTAAGTAATATATTATATTATGGAAGAAAAAGAGATGAATTAGTAGTACTAATTCATGAGAAAGAGCAAAGTTTAAATGCTTTAAATAACATTATAAGAATCTTAAAAGAGAGAGGGTATACAATATTGCCAATTACAGAAAATATCACACCTAAAAATTTCTGGCAAGAAAACTTATAATAAATTTAAATATGGTAAAAAATAAAGTAAATTATTTATGAAATAAAACATATAATTTACAAAATAGAATATAAAAAATAAAGCATAAGAAATATAATGTAAATAGAATATAATCTAAAATCAATAAAAAGATGTTAAAATTTAAACAAAATAATAGTATAATTATTGACATTATAAGGCAAAATAAGTTGAAAAAAATAGTATAGGATATAATAATCAGCATAGAATATAAAAAAATAATTAAGAAAATTCAGAAAAAATAAAATAAAAATGATTGACAAAGAGAATAATATTTGTATATAATAATATGTAATATTAAAGACTGAGAAGAAGAGGAGTAAGTAAATACTACTAAAAGAGAGGAAAATTCACTGGCTGTAAGATTTTCTAAGTACAAGGTTTACTGAACGTAGCTTTGGAGTTTCTAAACTGAACTGTTAGTAAGTTTAGACGGTTAGAACCGTTAAATTCTTTGAGAGTCAAAGTTGATAAAATAACATTAACCGATAATTTAACTATATGTTAATGTATTTTTAAGCTTTGGAATTAAGGTGGTAACGCGAGCTTTTCGTCCTTTTTAAAGAGGATGAAGGGCTCTTTTTTATTTCTAGATATATTTTAAAAAATTTATTTATAAAAATACAGGAGGCAAGACAATGGAAAATACGAACTTATCAAAAACTTATAATCCCAAAGATTTTGAGGCTAGGTTATATAAAAAATGGATGGATGAAGGGTATTTTAAATCTAAACCAAATCCAGATAAAAAACCATTTACAATAATGATGCCACCACCAAACATAACAGGGCAATTGCACATGGGACATGCTCTTGACCATACACTTCAAGATATACTAATCAGATGGAAGCGTATGGATGGATATGAAGCTTTTTGGCTTCCAGGAACTGACCATGCTTCTATAGCAACTGAAGTTAAAGTTGTTGAAAGAATAAAAAAACAAGAAGGTAAGACAAAATATGAAGTAGGTAGAGAGGAATTTTTAAAGAGAGCTTGGGAATGGAAAGATGAGTTTGGAGGAAAAATATCTAACCAGCTTAAACAATTAGGAGATTCTTGTGATTGGGATAAAGAGAGATTCACTATGGATGAAGGGTGTAATGAGGCAGTTATAGAATTCTTTGTAAGCCTATATGAAAAAGGTCATATATATAGAGGAAATAGAATAATAAACTGGTGTCCAGATTGTAAAACTACTTTATCAGATGCAGAAGTTGAACATGAAGAACATGACGGAAACTTTTATCATATAAAATACCCACTAAAAGATAGTGAAGATTTCTTAGAGATAGCTACAACTAGACCTGAGACAATGATAGGGGATACTGGTATAGCAGTAAATCCAGAGGATGATAGATATAAACACTTAATAGGAAAAACAGCAATACTTCCATTAGTAGGAAGAGAACTTCCAATAGTTGCAGATAGTTATGTTGATTTAGAGTTTGGAACTGGTGCAGTTAAGATGACTCCAGCACATGACCCTAATGATTTTGAAGTAGGATTAAGACATAATCTTGAACAGTTAAATACTATGAATGAAGATGGAACTATGAATGAAGTTTGCGGAAAATATGAAGGTATGGATAGATTTGAGTGTAGAAAAGCTATTTTAGCAGACTTAAAAGAACAGGGTTACCTAATTAAGGTAAAAGAGCATAATCATAATGTAGGAACGTGTTATAGATGCCATACAGTAGTTGAGCCTAGATTATCAGAGCAATGGTTTGTTAAGATGGAAGAACTTGCAAAACCAGCTATAGATATTCTTAAAAATGGAGAACTAGAATTTGTTCCAGAGAAATTTGATAAAACTTATTTACAGTGGCTAGAAAATATAAGAGATTGGTGTATATCAAGACAATTATGGTGGGGTCATCAAATACCAGCTTACTATTGTCAAGAGTGTGGAGAAATAATAGTTGCGAGAAAAATGCCAGATAAATGCTCTAAATGTGGAAGTACTCATTTTAAACAAGATGAAGATGCACTAGATACTTGGTTTAGTTCTGCATTATGGCCTTTTTCTACTCTAGGATGGCCAAATAAGACTGAAGCTTTAGACTACTATTATCCGACAAGTGTACTTGTTACAGGATATGATATAATATTCTTCTGGGTAGTTAGAATGGCATTTGCAGGTATGTTCTGTATGAATGAAAAGCCATTTGAACATGTTTTGGTTCATGGATTAGTAAGAGATTCTCAAGGTAGAAAGATGAGTAAATCATTAGGAAATGGTATCGACCCATTGGAGATAATCGAGCAATATGGAGCTGATGCACTAAGATTTACATTAACAACTGGAAATTCCCCAGGAAATGATATGAGATTCTATATGGAAAGAGTAGAATTTGCTAGAAACTTTGCCAATAAGTTGTGGAATGCATCAAGATTTGTATTTATGAATGTTGATGAAGATATAATTAAAAACATAACTAGAGAAAGTGTTAAAGATAACTTAACTTTAGCAGATAAATGGATAATATCAAGAGCAAATAATATTGTAAAAGAAGCAACTAATAACATGGATAAGTTTGATTTAGGAATAGCACTTCAGAAGATATACGATTTTACTTGGTCAGAATACTGTGACTGGTATATTGAAATGGTTAAACCTAGATTATATGGAGAAGATACAAATGCTAAGTCTGCAGCATTATATACATTAACTTATGTTCTTGAAAAAATATTAAAATTATTACATCCATATATGCCATTTATAACAGAGGAAATATACACTTATCTTCCTACTGTTGAAGGATGTATAATAGTATCTGAATGGCCAAAATACAATGAACAAGATAATATGGCTGAAGAAGAAGAGATGATGAGCTTATTGATGGAAGGTATAAGAAGTATAAGAAATGTGAGAGCAGAAATGAATGTACCACCTTCTAAGAAAGCTAAATTGATAATAATACCAAGTGAAGAAAAAATAGAAGTTATTGAACTTGGCAAAGATTATTTCATAACTTTAGCATCTGCTTCAAATGTTGAGATAGCAAAAGACAAATCTAATGTACCAGAAGATGCAGTTGGAGTAGTTATTGATGGTGTTGAAATATTTATACCTCTTAATGAGTTAGTTGATTTTGAAAAAGAAATTGAGAGATTATCTAAAGAAAAGAAAAAATTAGAAGGAGAAATAAAGAGAGTTAATGGAAAACTTGCAAATCAAGGTTTCTTAGCAAAAGCTCCTGAAAGTCTAATTGAGGAAGAAAAAGCCAAAAAAGAAAAATTTGAAGAGATGATTAAATCTGTTGAGGAAAGACTAATAAATTTAGAATCAAAAATAAAATAAATATAAGAATGAATGGAAACATACAAAAAGTAGAGAATATCTACTTTTTGTATGTTTTTCTTTCTATATAGATAAATATGATGTTATAATGCTTTACAGATATATTATATTTTTATCTTATTTTATGAATGTATCAATTTTATATTTTAAAATTTATAAGCAATAAAAATTTGATATATTATGATATTTGATATAGGATAATAAATACATGTTACGTTTATTTTCCTATATTTTTTTACATAATATAGCTATAAAAGCATATGAATTTATCATAATTTAAGTTTAAATATTAAAGATAATTACTATAAGTAGTTTAATCGACAATTTAAATTCGTCAAGGAATTTAAATATAAAAGCTAGTAAGTGCATTTTGAAAATTGAAATAAAGTAAACTAAATGATATTTTAGATTTGGAGGTGATATTATGTTTAGGGTAGTTATATGTGATGACGAAAAAATACAAAGAAGTATACTAAAAGAATTTACAGAAAAACTTTTGTCTGAAAGATGTCTAAATTATCAAATACTGGAATTCTCCTGTGGAGAAGACTTAATATCTAAATACCCAGAAAAAATTGACATTATATTTTTAGACATCCAAATGAAAGATATTAATGGAATTGAGGTGGCTAAAAAAATAAGAAAGTTTGATGAAAAAGTAGAAATTATATTTACAACAGCTTTTTCAGAGTATGCCCCCCAAGGTTATGAAGTTCGTGCTTATAGGTATTTAGTAAAACCTATAGAGTATAGTAACTTTGCAATGGGTGTAAATCTTTGTATTGACAACCTTCAAAGAAAGAAGGAGCGTTATATAGTTTTAAATAGTAAAAAAGGATTTAACAGGATACAGATAGATTCTATTTTATACGTTGAAACTGTAAAGAGAGATTTAGTTGTACATACATTAGGTAGAGATTATAAAGCTAATATGAGCATGAAACAAGCAGAAAAATTACTGTGTGAAAATGGATTTTTTAGATGTCACACAAGTTTTATTGTTAATTTAAGAAGAATAGAAGATATTGGGGATAATATGATTACTATTAACGAACAATTTATACCTATAAGTAAGTATAGGCTTAAAGATTTAAAAGTAGCATTAACAAGCTTGTTATGTGATATAATGTATTAATTTTAAAAAGGTAAACGAAAATATTGTAAAAAATATTTAATGTCATCACAGGGCTATTGATTAAAACTGTCTTAATATATAAAAAATTATGTATATTAAGACAGTTTTATTATGTAAAATAGTAGATTATAGATTTTTAATGTTGTTTCATATGTAGAGTAATCGTTATAATAACTTAATTATTAATATATTATAATTGATTTTTATATATATCAAATGTCTCGTCTTTAATACCATGAGCGACATCATTAGGATATATAATGAATATTTATAAAATTTATACATATTTGTTTTATTTATTATATCTATTCTAATTAGTTATATCAATATTTAAGGAAATATCGAATAGATATAAAAATAATTATTTACAATTTGTAAAACTTATAGTAATGAATTAATAAATAGTTTAATTCTATTAAAAGATTTCCTTTTATACAATTTATTTATTGAAATATGATATAATATATAAGGGTATAGGTATTGTTTTTTAGGACAATACTTATATGAGTTTTTATAGTATACTTGGTATAAGTTTTTTATATATTGACTAAAATTGATGTTCATTCGTTGTTTTTAGTATTTTTTTTGCCTTTTGATTCATACTTTGTAGAATGGTGCATTTTGTAAATTTGCCTATAAGACAAGTTTGTTCAAATTAATGTTCCCATAGCATATAAATAATTATTCCCTTAAATAAAATTAAGATGTATGGTATTTAGATTAAAAAGAATAAGATACAATTGATGGTTAATCATAGATAAATATTAATAAAGCATACAAGGGGATTGTCTAATGAGAAAGATAATCTCCTTTTTACAAATAATTCTAAATTATGATATAAATCTAAAAATTTTATCACAGTATTTAACCATTTAATGATAATAATTGATATAATAAATATAAATTAAATATATAGTGTACTTATTTTAGGTTTTTAGCAAGAAATATAGCATTTAAAGGATAAATTGTGCAACTTAAATCAAAGTTTAAGATGAACTATTAACATAGATATATTAAAAACTTGTGTAATGGAGAATGTATGTGATATGAATAATAAAGTTAAGGTTGCAGTATTAGATACAGGAATAGATAAAAATCATGATTACTTAAAAGATAACTTAGTTGGAGGAATTGCTTTTGAATGTATACATGATTATATCTTTATATCAGATAAATTTGATGATGAAGATGGTCATGGAACTGCTTGTGCATCAATAATAAAGAAGGAGTATGAAGATGTAGAGTTGTTTGTAATAAAAGTTTTAGGAAAAGATGGTATTACAAATATAAAAGTTCTTGAAGAAGCATTGAGATATCTTTTAGACACTAACATAAGATTAATTAATTTAAGTTTATCAGTAATAGGCGTAGAAAGTGTCAAGGGATTATTTGAAGTTTGCTATGAATTATTTAGAAAAGGAAAAATAATAGTATGTTCACTAGCTAATGACTTTGACTTAAGTTATCCAGCTATGTTTAACAATGTTATAGGAGTGAGGGGATTTACTTTAGATGTAGATGATTCATTTTGGTACAATA
The DNA here is from genome assembly GCA_021561035.1 of Clostridioides sp. ES-S-0054-01. Classification (NCBI taxonomy): domain Bacteria; kingdom Bacillati; phylum Bacillota; class Clostridia; order Peptostreptococcales; family Peptostreptococcaceae; genus Clostridioides; species Clostridioides sp. ES-S-0054-01. The sequence continues at coordinate 3,505,982 of CP067346.1, read as the reverse complement.
AAAAATATGATGTTCAATGTGTTATGGATAGCAATTCGTATATAAGTTGTGATATAAATAATTCCTATAGATTGCCACCAAAATGTAATAGTTATTTGTCAGCAAAGCTTACTGGTAAAATAGCTAAGATACTATCAGAAAAACCAGACACAACAATATCTGATTTAAATGATAAGCTTGAATCATTAGCAACTAGAAATCATTGGAATAGTTGTGATTTTGATGAATATAGTGGAATTCTAAACTTTAAATTGGATTTGTATGACAAAGATAATGCCCTTCTTATGAGAGTCGCTGATGTTGTTAGGGATTGTCTAAATATTGAAGATGATGATAAGAAATTATTTCAATGTAGCCTTTTTAATAAGGAGATAGGTCTAGTTTATGATAATTGTTTTAATCTGTTGAAAAAACTAGAACATAGATTTGACATAAAGTTTAATTATATGGACATTTCAAAATATGACTTAGTTTCGATATATACACTAACTGGATTAGTGGAAAGGTATAAAAGTAAAAACTTATAAATAAAGATTTGTAACTAAATTTAATGTAGAAGGTATTAAATTATATGTATTCTTTGTCAGTAGATTAAAAGTAAAAAATATACTATAATTAGATAACATAAAAGAAAATGCCAATACAGGGGGAATTAGATAATGAAATATGAAGAAGCATTAGAGTACATATCACAAACTAATAAATTTGGTATAAGATTAGGTCTAGAGAATATCGGAAAATTATTAGAATTATTAGGAAATCCACAAGAAACTTTAAATATAATACATGTAGCTGGAACTAATGGAAAAGGTTCTGTGTGTTCTTTTGTTTCTAATATACTAAGAGAGTGTGGATATAAAGTTGGTTTATATACATCTCCATATTTAGAAACTTTTACTGAGCGTATAAGAGTAAATGGACAAAATATACCACAAGATGATGTTGCTAGGATAATTGATTTAATAAAAGAAAAAATAGAGATTATGGTAAGAGAAGGCTATACATATCCAACAGAGTTTGAAGTAGTTACTGCAATGGCATTTTATTACTATTCAGAACAAAAGGTAGACTTTGTGGCTTTAGAAGTTGGTTTAGGTGGCAGATATGATGCTACAAATATAATAACAAAATCACTTGTAAGTGTGATAGTATCTATAAGCTTGGACCATACAGGTATACTTGGAGATACAATAGAAAAAATAGCATATGAAAAGGCGGGAATAATAAAGGAAAATGGAGTAGTACTAGTATATGACCAGACTGATGAAGCAAAAGATGTTATAAAATCAGTTTGTGAGGAGAAAAAAGCTAAATATATAGAAGTTAATTTTGATGATTTAAATATAAAAAAATCAGATATAAATTCTCAAATATACGATTGTACTGTAATGAAAGAAATTTATAGAGACCTTGAAATAAAGTTGATAGGTGAACATCAAATAAACAATTCTATATTGGCAATTAGCGTAATAAAATATCTAAAAGATATAAATAAATTAGCAAATATAAGTGAAGAATCTATAAGAAAAGGACTTATAACTACTAAATGGCCAGGAAGAATAGAAAAGATAAAAGAAAATCCAATTTTTATAATAGATGGTGCACATAATGAAGATGGAGCAAAATCTTTAGCAAAAGCACTTAATAAAAATTTTAAAGATAGAAAATTGACATTATTAATAGGTATGTTAGAAGATAAGGACATTGATAGTGTTTTAGAGATATTGTTGCCACATTTTAATAAGGTAATAACAACAACACCAAATAACCCAAGAGCCATAAATTCAGATACATTAAGAGAAAAAGTATTAAAATATGTGGATGATGTAACATCAAAACATGAGATAGAAGATGCAGTAAATTATACATTAGAAACATCAAGTAAAGATGATGTTATAATAAGTGCAGGTTCATTATATATGATTGGTGCAGTAAGAACTTTAGTAAATAAATTATAATTTTATAAAACAAATATATAAATATAAATAAAAGTATAAAAAGAGTTGTCTAAAAAATGGACAACTCTTTTTATATAGTAAATTTTTAATAATTTTATTGATGTTTGTATAGTAGTAATTATATAGATTGACGGATTGCTTTAGATAACTGGTCTGGGCAAGAAGTACCTTTTCCACCACAGTCAATACCATTTAATTTATCAGCAACTTCAAGAGCATTTTGACCAATTATTAAGCTTCTAAGTCCTGACAAATTACCATTACATCCCCCTATAAATTCAGCATCAACAATCACATTATTTTCATCAACTTCAAAAATCATTTCTCTACAACAGACACCACTTGGATTAAATGTTACTTTCATTAAGAAGACCTCCATTAAATATTATTTCTTTTTTTAACATTTATAATAATACCAAATATATGCGTAATAATGCAACTATAAAGCATAATACAAGCTAATGAAATAATATATTATTGTAGTATATGTATTGTAGAGAGGAGGGGGTTATATGAAAATCTATATTTCTAACTATCTATCAAAGAGCATTAGCATAGTTGATTATTCTACACTTGAGCTAGAAAAAGAAATAGTATTAGAAGATAATATATATCCACACCATTTTTGCATAGAAAAAGAAAAAAATTTAATATACATACCTAGTTCAAGTAATGGGATACTCTATGTCTTAGATTTAAGTAATGATAAAATAATCGATACTGTTTCTATAGGAGGAAGTCTTAGTCAAGTTGTACTTAGCGATAATGAATTATTTGTAGCAAATGAAGACTCTAATAGTATATATGTACTAGATAAAAACACATTAAATCCAATAGGAATTATTGGTGTTGATAACATGCCACATGGATTTGACTTTGATAGAGAAAGTAAAAAGTTATATGTACCGTGTATAAATTCGATAGTATGTATAGATACAATTAATAAAAATATACAAAAGAAAATAAATATGGACTTTAGAGCATGGCATATAGAACTTGATAAACAAAAGAAAGAAATGTATATATCAACACTTGATGGAAAGCTTATAATAGTTGATGAATTAAGCATGGATATAAAAAAGGTATTATATGAATTCTTATTACCAGTAGAAATAAGATTTAATTATAGTGGCAAAAAAGTTTATGTTGCTGATTTGGGCTATAATAATGTGAGAATTTTAGATTATACAACAAGTAGATACATTGGAAATATTGAGATAAATGGAATTCCTCAGGGATTAGAAATATCTAAAGATGAAAAATTATTATTTGTATCAGATACACAAGAAAATTCAGTGAAAGTTTATGAAACTGCAAATAACAAATTAATAAAAGAAATCAAGGTAGGAAAAGAGCCTACAACTATAGTTTGTTTGTAGGCTTTAATGTATGTCTCTTATAAGCAAGTCGATAACTTCGGCATACATATAAGATGCATTATTTTTCCAGTTATTGCAAATAAGCTTTGCTTGTTTCTCTGATGAAACATTTAGATTTAAATCTATTAAGTTAGACTGATTTTCTATGACTCTAAGGTTGACAATAAATTCATTATCACTTTGTTTTACGAAACTAGACTTTACTTGAGTATCTGCTAGTAAATTTTCTTTGTTAGAATCTATATACTTGTCTATTTTTTCAGTAACACTAGTAGGTATTCGATTAAAGAAGTATTCTAGACTTTCTACGCCTCTTTGAGTAAGAGCATAATATTCTCTGTCAGAGTCTTTATATGTAGTCAAAAACTTAGATTCCATAAGCTGAGATAAAAGCTGTTGTAATGAAAAATAGTTCATCATTTCAGTCTCTAATACTACTTGAGTTATTTGAGAATTAGTTAAATCCATTTTAATTTTTTCTAATATATATAAAATTAAAAGTTTGTGATACGCTAATTCTTCAGACGAGTTTTCAAACATAAATATCATCCTCCGTCAAACTATTTCTATATATAATATATTAAACTAATTTATACAAAATTAAAAGAACAATTTGTATAGTATTATTAATCTTTAACAATTAATATAAAAACAATTTTATAAATAAATACAGAGAAACAGGGCTGCTAATTAGCAGCCCTGTTGATACCCAGGTGTCAAAATTTACTATTTATTTTCCAGCCATTTGTCTTTCAGCCATTTCAACTAATTTCTTAGTCATATATCCACCAACATATCCATTTTCTCTAGCTGTTAAGTTACCTTTGTCTATGTTTTCATAGTTAGATAAACCTATTTCATTAGCTATTTCTAATTTCATTTGGTTTAAAGCAGCTTTTGCTTCTGGAACTACTGTTCTGTTTGAATTTGACATAGTAAATTTCCTCCTCAAATAATTAGTTTATGATGTCTAACAACACTTTTATTTATGTGATGTTAATACTAATTTCTCCAAAATAAAAATAATATATACAGAAAAATAAAGGTAAAAATGTAAAAAATATAAAAAAATTAAATAAACGAGTATTTTAGGGAGTTTAATTAGGTTAATATAGGCTTTATTTTTTTAGTTGTTGTCTTATAAATTAAATATTACAGTACTTTTTTGAGCTGAAAAAAAATAAATTTTAAATATAGAAGAAATTATTTAAAAGGGGGAATAGCATGAAAAGAGAAGTTAAAAGAACTAAAGCTTTGATATATAGTGTTTTATTTTTTTCATTATTATTAGTATTGATATTTGTTTTTGTTTATGGGATAAAATACGTATGCTCTAAATCTGATAATTCAAAAATGCCTATATATAAAGTTGATACAAATGAGAAAAAAATAGCTTTGAGTTTTGATGTAGCATGGGGAACTGATAATATGGATGATATTTTAAAAATTTTAGATAAACATAATGTAAAAGCTACCTTTTTTCTAGTTGGTAGTTGGGTGGATGATAATGAAGAAATTGTAAAAGCTATAGATGAAAAAGGACATGAAATTGGAAATCATTCGAATACCCATGCCAATTTGAAAGAAATATCAAAAGAAGACATAACAAAAGAAATAGAAACTACATCAGAAAAAATATATAATATAACAGGGAAAAAGACTACTTTATTTAGACCTCCTTTTGGAGATGTAAACAATAAAGCTATGGACATTTGTAGTGATTTAGGTTATAAAGTAATTAAGTGGGATGTAGATTCGATAGACTGGAAGGAGCTTGGTCCAAATCACGTAATTGAAAAAGTAATAAAAGAATCTGAACCTGGCTCAATAGTCTTATTTCATGCTAATATAAACGATGTAGATAACTATTTGGATACTATAATAAGTCGACTAAAAAAAGATGGATACAGTCTAGTAAAAATGTCCGACTTATTGTATAAAGATAATTACATAGTTGATTCCAAAGGAGTGCAGAAACTTAAGAATTAGTAAGTAATAAATGTATATTTTAAGTAAAGTTGTGGTAAATTATATAGTATATGTTAGAAAAGTGTCGATAAAAAGACGGTGTCTATTTTTTGACACTTTTTATGCATGTATGCAATATCAATAATTATAGATTAAATTGATTAGAAAAGTGTCTAATAATTGACTTTTTTTGATGGCTTTAAAAATTTAGAAGAATTAATAAATGCTGTAAGACAGTATTTCCAAAGGGTATAAGTTTGTTTAAAAGTTGGCATAGAAATTGCTTTGTTAATAAACGATATGTTCTATAGAAATAAACAATATGTTAAGACCTTATAATAGAAAAATAGCATTAACATTATTTGAACAGCTTATAAAAAATTAATATACTTAAGGGGGCGTACTAGTTGAACAAACTATATTCTATTTTATTAAAACAACACGTTGGTGGTTCAGATAAACCAGTAGTAAGTGTTGGAGATGTAGTAAAAAAAGGAACTCTAATTGCAGAACCAACTGGATTAGGGGCAAATATTTATGCCAGTGTTAGTGGAAAAATAAGTGAAATAAATGACCAAGCTATAGTAATTGAAGCTGATGAAGTACAAGAAGATACTTTTGAACCATTAAAAGGAGAAGGTATACTTGACTTAATTAAAGAAGCTGGAATCGTAGGAATGGGTGGAGCAGGATTCCCTACTCATGTAAAATTAAACATAGATTTAAATGGTGGAACAATATTAGCAAATGCAGCTGAATGTGAACCTTTATTAGCTCATAATATAAAAGAAATAGAAGAAAGACCAGAAATAGTTTATCAAGGTATAAAATATGCTATGGAAGTTACTAATGCTGGAAAAGGTATGCTAGCAATAAAAAGCAAACATCCAAAAGCAATAGAAGCTTTCAAAAAAGTAATAAAGCCAGGAGACAACATAGAAGTTGCAGAACTAGTTGATATGTACCCAATGGGAGAAGAGAGAGCAATAGTAAGAGACGTTCTAGGAAAATTACTTGAGCCAACTCAATTACCTTCAGAGGCTAATGCAGTAGTAATAAATGTAGAAACATTAACTAGAATAGTAGAGGCTGTTGAGCAAAAAAGACCAGTTATATCTAAAAATATAACTGTAGTTGGTCAATTAAACAGTGGAAAAGAATCTATAGTATTTGAAGATGTGCCAATTGGAACTACTGTTGGAGAATTAATTGAAAGAGCGGGTGGAATAAAAGGTGAATATGGTGAGATAATCTTAGGAGGACCTTTCACTGGTAAAGCTACTACTTTAGATACTCCAATAACTAAAACTAGTGGTGGTATAATAGTTACTATGCCATTTGTTAATGAAAAGAGAAAAATGGGTCTTTTAGTCTGTGCATGTGGACCTAACGAAGAGAGAATGAGAGACATAGCAACTAAAATGGGTGTTACTGATATAGTATCAGTTCAAAAATGTAAACAAGCTCAAGAAATTAAAGGTGCATTAAAATGCGAAAATCCAGGACACTGTCCAGGACAAGCTCAAAAATGTATAGAGTTTAAGAAAGCTGGAGCAGAAGTTATATTAATAGGAAACTGTACTGACTGTAGTAATACAGTAATGGGATCTGCACCAAAATTAAAATTAGGTGTATATCATATTACTGACCATGTAATGAGAACAGTTAATCACCCATTAATAAGAAGAATAAAAGGTGACGTAAGATTAAAAATAAAATAATTAATTAATGTAAAATCATATAATAAAAACATCTTTAGAAGTGAGTCTTAAAAATTACTTCTGAGGATGTTTTTTTATGTAATATATAAGTTGAATTTATAAAATATGTAAATGAAATGGAAAAAATAGACAAAAATTAATCTATATTGTATAATAATGACAATAGCTATTAAAATTATATCAGACAAAAATAGTAAAGCTCAAGTATGTGATTTGTGTTGACATATATAAATTAAATTTAGTTAACTATCCAATAGAGTAAAAGTTTTTGTGTTATTTAAAGATACTCCATGGTATCTTTTTTAGTATAGAAACGAATTTTTGTCTCATATTAGAAAAATTATTTTGAAATATTAGTTTGTATTTTAATACATTCATAAAAAGTGCACTTAAAGAGTTAAAGCATTGAACAAAATATTAAAAAAATAAAAATTACAAAAACCTATTTATAGAAACTTTGAAGTATATCTTAAATTTGGGCACTTAAGGGATATATGGAGTTAGTAGTGCAACCTGCTATAAATATAAATAGGAGTAACTTTTAATTATCAAAAATATATAAACAGATACAATAAAGTACATAAATCATAGTAAATATAAATAAATATAAAATATATTTTTGAAATAGCTCCCTACATTCATAAAGAGTGTAGAGTGGCAGAACATCTGCCCAAAACTCCTTTAATTGCTGGAAGTTCCTAAAGCTAACTAAACCACAACATAATCATGAAATAAGGATAGATGTGATAGAGTGTATATTTGATAGATACTTGATGGTTACGAAAGTAGAAAAAATTAGTTAGATAGCATAAGGTTAAATCCTAAGTGCCTTAAAAATGGATAATCAGCAGGTAAGCTTCGAAAAGAAGAAACTTCAACGACTAGAGAGAAATCTCGTACCTACAAGTGTGGGGAAATGGGGAGTACTTAATTATTAGGTAATGATATAGTCTGTGCTTAATAGAAATATTAAGAAGTTCATTAGAGAACTGGTTAGGATTAACGACCCTAATTGAACACGCTAAAGATGTATTGTGGAATCAAATCTATACAAGAATATAATATTTTGAATTATATTAGATAGATACAATATATATTTTTAGTATCAGGAGAATTTTGAAAGTAAAAATTAAAAAATCAAGCATAATTAGTTTAGCCATCGCTTTTAGTATGGTATTTGCTACGTTTACGCCAATAGTATCTTACGCTGCTGAAATGAAGGATAAAGATGTAGTTCTTGATGGTGAGAAGCCATCAGAGGGACAAACTCCAGAAGGAGAACAACCATCAGAGGGACAAACTCCAGAAGGAGAACAACCATCAGAGGGACAAACTCCAGAAGGAGAGCAACCATCAGAGGGACAAACTCCAGAAGGAGAGCAACCATCAGAGGGACAAACTCCAGAAGGGGAACAACCATCAGAGGGACAAACTCCAGAAGGGGAACAATCATCAGAGGGACAAACTCCGGAAGGGGAACAACCATCAGAGGGGCAAACTCCAGAGGGACAACAGCCTTTAGAAGAACAAACTCCAGAAGAAGAATTAGTAGTAGAAGAAATGAACTTAAAGCAAAATATTGAGAAAATTCTTGATATGACTTTATCTCAGATAACTAAAATTGTATATAATTTTTGGGAAGATGAAGAATCTGTAAAAACAGATGAACAATCAGAAATTAATGAGGTACTTACTTCAAAAGATGGAAATATTAGCCTTTGGGATGATAAAAATTCAAAAGTAAAGAATAGTTGTTTATTAAAAGAAACAGATGGTTCAAATAGACCTTATTTTGATATAAGATTTGATAATATTACAAAAACCTTAACTTTTGATTATGTAATAGAAGGTCTTATAGGTGCAAGCCGTAAGGATGGTAAATATGTTATAGAAGGTGAAGATGGAGACCAAACTGCATTTTGTTATAATAATAATCTAAAAGCTCCAACCAGTGATAGTAAGAGTCCATATTTACCAGCAGAAGATTTTAATGGTCAAGAAAATAAAAATGAAGATGCAATTAAATCTATACTATATGCAGGTTCTGAGTTTGATGGATTTGGATATAAGCAACAATTTAATTTAGGTGGAAAAGAACATGAATTTATGACTCATTCTGCTACTCAAGATGCAATTTGGATTATGCTTGGACAAAGGAATGAGCAAGAAAGACTTAAGCTATATCAAACTAATATAAATAGTTATGATAGATATATAGCTAATGCAAAAACAGAGGAAGAAAAAGCTAAATATCAAAAACAGAAAGAAATATTAATAAATACAAAAGCTTATTTAGAAGCATTATTAGACGCAGGTCGTAAAGAATTAAAGCCAAATGATACAGGAAAACCTAGTCTGAGCAATTCTTCAACTGATATTAAATTTGACAAAAACCAAGATGGTACTTACGAAACAGAAGCTGTGGCTCTAGTGGGCTATAGTGGTGTAGTTAAGTTAAAATTGCCAGACGGAGTAACTGCTTATGATGAAAATGGAAATGTAATAGGTACAGGCGAAGTAGAAATTTCAACACAAAAAAAGTTTAAACTTAAGAGTATTAATAAGCCCGATGTAAAAGCTAATATATCTGCTGTATCTTATGATTATATTTTCCCAAAAGCTATTCAATATTTTAAGGCAGTTTTTGATTTGGGAGGTAAAGACCATTCATCTTTATTACCAGCTAGTAAGCAAAATTTATTGAGTTATACAATAGATCAAAAGAATGGTGAAGAAGTTAATTTCAGTATAGGTGTACCAACTGATGGAGAACCAGATGTAAATCCACCAGTGCCACCATCAGGAGGAGGAGACTCAAATGGACATAAGCCATCACCACCAACAGATGACACAGTGATAAATCCACCAGTGCCACCAGCAGATGATACTGTGATAAATCCACCAGTGCCACCAACAGATGATAATGTGATAAATCCACCAGTGCCACCAACAGATGATACTGTGGTAAATCCACCAGTACCACCAACAGATGATACTGTAATAAACCCACCAGTACCACCAACAGATGATACTGTGGTAAAATCACCAAAAACAGGTGACGAAACTCAAATAATGTCATATCTATTTATTGGCATAATTGCAATTTGTGGATTAGGGTATCATTGTAAAAGAGTAAAAAATTAATCTAGATTATTATTTATTAAGTTTAAAAATACATTGTCTCAAATTGATTTAAAAATCGTTTTGAGACATTTTTTTTTGCGTAAGTATAACTTATTTTAAAGTGTACACTAACTGTTTTATGAATAGAAAAATGATTTGAAGGTGAAAATAGTATTGAAAAAGTAATGTACTAAGTATATAATTCATTTGATTTTATTTGTATGAATTAAAAGTCAATTTTAGTGATTATACAAATTTAGATATTAATCTCTTAAGAAATTTTAATATTAATTATTCAATAAATTATTATTATAATATGCTAGAATAAATATATGTAAATAAGTTTTGATGAGGTACTACTATAAAGGGGGGACTTTATGTTTTCGATACCAGAAGTAAAAAAAGTAGAAGAAGTAATGGATACAAAATTTACAACTATAGACGAAGACACAAGAATTGAAGATGCAATAAAAGAAATGATAAAAAGCAATACAAAAACTCTAATGGTAATAGATTCATCTGGTGAATTAAAAGGTATTATATCTATGACAGATATACATAATCTTTATGAGATGCATAAAAAGTATGAAGGCCAGCCAGTAAAACTTATAATGAAAAAGGATGTAATATATGTCAGCGAAGGTTTAACCTTAGATGAGTGTAGAGATATAATGATATTGAAAAATATAGGAATTCTTCCTGTTCTTAGAAACAATAAAATTATTGGTGTCTTAAAACAAGAACATATTAGAGATTATCTATATATGCACTTAGAAGACTATGGATTGACTTTGAAATATATTATAGGTCAAATTAAAGAAGGAATTTGTGCTATAAATAACGAAGGTGTTGTTATCTTGTGGAATAAGTTTATGGAGGAAAGGTATGATATAAAGTCTGAAGACATCGTTGGACGACCTATGAATGAATTTTTGGAAAATACTATTTCAGAAAAAGTGCTAAATAGCAAAGTTGGAATGAGTGACTTGTATTTTACGGATAAAAAAGAAAATATGTATGCGTTAGTCCATGCAAATCCTATATTTTATAAGGAAGAATTTATTGGTGTTGTATGTACAGAAGTTGATGTTACAGAAGCTAAGATACTAGCTCTTGAGCTTGAAAAAGTAAATGATACATTAAAATATCTAAAGAACGAAGTTAAGAATTTATCTAAAGGTAGTTTTGACAAGATTTTAGGTAAAAGCTATAAATTAGAAAAATCGAAAGCGATTGCAAAACAAGTATCTAGAACAAATAGTAGTATATTTATCTGGGGTGAAAGTGGTACAGGTAAAGAAGTATTTGCAAGAGCTATTCATGATTATAGTGAGAGAAAAGGTCAATTTATACCTGTTAACTGTAGCGCCATACCAAATGAGTTATTTGAAAGTGAGTTTTTTGGGTATGAATCAGGTGCATTTACTGGAGCAAGTAAAAAAGGTCGAATAGGTATATTTGAACTTGCAAAAGATGGAACTGTATTTTTAGATGAAATTGCTGATTTACCTCTTAGCATGCAGGCTAAATTGCTTAGAGTATTACAAGAAAAAGAAATAAGAAGAGTTGGTGGAGATACTACAATAAAAATAAATCCTAGGATAATATCAGCGACCAATAAAGATTTAGGGAAAATGGTAAAGGCAGAAAAATTTAGAGAAGATTTATACTATAGATTAAATGTTGTGGAGATAAAGATTCCTCCACTTAGAGAGAGAAAAGAGGATATAGGATTATTGGTTCATAGCTTTTTAGAAGAGATATGCAAACAAAATAATAAACCTGTTCTTAAAATTAGCAAAGATGTAATAGATATATTTCAAAATTATAGATGGAAAGGTAATATTAGAGAATTAAAAAATACAATTGAAAATATTGTTGTATTGTCCCAAAATTCTAAAATAGATGTGGACGATGTACCAAGTTATATGATAGAGTCTACAAATAATAGTGCTGAAGAAGAAGAGTATCCTTTAGATTTGACTAAAGCAACTCAAAAAATTGAGATAAAGAATATAACGAAGGCACTTAAAATGTCTAATGGGAATAAGGCTAAAGCAGCTAAGATATTAAATATACCAAGAACAACATTATATTATAAGATAGACCAATACAAGATAGATGTGTCTAAAATATGACACATGACTAAATTTTGACAAAATGATAAACTTTAATTTAAAACCTAGTAAAACCAATGCTTATAAAAGGGTTATGTATATGGGTATATTAAAAAAAATAAAAAAGTGTTGATTAATTGACACTTTTTTGTTTGAGAAAATGTTTACAAATACAAAAAATAACATATTTTAAATAAATATTTATAGAATATTTGGCTAAAAATAGCGATAGATAAAGAATTTATTATAGAAAAAATCTTTTTGTTAATAAGTTGGCATAGGAATTGCTTATAAATATAAAGTGACTTTAAGTGAGAAAAAATAATATTAATCATAAGAAATTACGTAGGTTTTAATTTACTTAATTTCTCAGTTAAGGGGTTTCCTATTGAGGAGTTGAGATTTAAAATAATAAATAAGAAAATAATGTAAGGAGGTATTTTATACTATGTCAATAACTTTAGAAACAGCTCAAGCCCATGCAAATGACCCAGCAGTTTGTTGTTGTAGATTTGAAGCGGGAACAATTATAGCGCCAGAAAACTTAGAAGATCCAGCAATATTTGCAGACTTAGAGGATTCTGGATTATTAACAATACCAGAAAATGGATTAACTATAGGTCAAGTACTAGGAGCTAAGTTAAAAGAAACTTTAGATGCTCTTTCTCCAATGACTACAGATAACGTAGAAGGATACAAAGCAGGAGAAGCTAAAAAAGAAGTAGTAGAAGAAACAGTAGTAGAAGCAGTATCAGAGGCAGCAGTAGTTCCAGTAAGCACAGGAGTTGTAGGTGAAACAGTTAAAATACACATAGGTGAAGGTAAGAACATAAGCTTAGAGATACCTTTATCAGTAGCTGGTCAAGCAGGAGTTACTGCTCCAGTAGCAAACGTTGCTGCTCCAGTGACAAGTGCATCAGAAGAAGTAACTCCAAAAGTTGGAGAAAAGAAACTTTTAAGAAGCTTAACTAAAAAACATTTTAAAATAGATAAAGTTGAATTTGCTGATGAGACTAAAATAGAAGGAACTACTTTATACATCAGAAATGCAGAAGAAATATGTAAAGAAGCTAATGAAACTCAAGAGTTAGTTGTAGATATGAAGTTAGAAATAATAACTCCTGATAAATATGAAACTTACAGTGAAGCTGTATTAGATATACAACCAATCGCTACTAAAGAAGAAGGCGAATTAGGTTCAGGTATAACAAGAGTTATAGATGGAGCTGTAATGGTATTAACTGGTACAGATGAAGATGGAGTTCAAATAGGTGAATTCGGTTCTTCAGAGGGTGAGTTAAATACCACTATAATGTGGGGTAGACCAGGTGCTGCTGATAAAGGTGAAATATTCATCAAAGGTCAAGTAACAATAAAAGCAGGAACTAACATGGAAAGACCAGGACCTCTAGCTGCTCACCGTGCATTTGACTATATAACTCAAGAAATAAGAGAAGCATTAAAGAAAGTTGACAACTCTTTAGTAGTTGATGAAGAAGTAATAGAGCAATACAGAAGAGAAGGTAAAAAGAAAGTTGTTGTTATAAAAGAAATAATGGGACAAGGTGCAATGCATGATAACCTAATATTACCAGTTGAGCCAGTTGGTACATTAGGAGCTCAACCAAACGTTGACTTAGGAAACATGCCAGTTGTATTATCTCCACTTGAAGTATTAGATGGTGGTATCCATGCATTAACTTGTATAGGACCTGCATCAAAAGAAATGTCAAGACATTACTGGAGAGAGCCATTAGTAATAAGAGCTATGGAAGATGAAGAAATAGATTTAGTAGGTGTTGTATTTGTTGGTTCTCCACAAGTAAATGCTGAGAAATTCTATGTATCTAAGAGATTAGGTATGTTAGTTGAAGCTATGGAAGTTGATGGAGCTGTAGTAACTACTGAAGGTTTCGGAAACAACCATATAGATTTCGCATCTCACATAGAACAAATAGGTATGAGAGGTATACCGGTAGTTGGTGTAAGTTTCTCAGCTGTTCAAGGTGCTTTAGTTGTTGGTAATAAATACATGACTCACATGGTAGACAACAATAAATCTAAGCAAGGTATAGAGAATGAAATATTATCTAACAATACTTTAGCTCCAGAAGATGCAGTTAGAATAATGGCTATGCTTAAAAATGCTATAGCAGGTGTAGAAGTTAAAGCTCCTGAAAGAAAATGGAATCCAAATGTTAAATTAAATAACATAGAGGCTATAGAAAAAGTTACAGGAGAAAAAATAGTATTAGAAGAGAATGAGCAATCTCTACCAATGAGTAAGAAAAGAAGAGAAATATACGAAAAAGACGAAAACTAAAATTTAGATAACAACTAAGATTTAGATAATAACATAAATTTAGATCCAAGTTTAAAACAGTATAGAGAGGTAGAATTATAATGGATAGGTTAAAATATATCTCATCAGAGACTTTTTATGAAGGTATTATAGTTGACATCAAAGGTGGTGGAGTGACTATAGACCTAAAAGGTAGACTTGGACAATTTAAAATACCTAATAGAATGCTTATAACTGACTACGAACTTAAGATAGGTCAAGAAGTTGGATTCATGCTAAGCTATCCTGAGGTATTAAGTCCAGAGCCTAATCAAGAGTATGTAGAAAATATTAGGAGAGAAAAAGAAAAACAAGCAGAAATGCAATCAAAGCAAGAAGAAAAATAATAAATAATCGTTTGAAAATAGAAGGGAGAGGAAATATATGAGCCTTACAACAGTACAAGGACTTCAATCTGAAATATTCGTTCCAATAACACCTCCTCCAGTTTGGACTCCTGTAACTAAAGAATTAAAAGATATGACTATAGCTTTAGCTACAGCAGCTGGTGTTCATTTAAAATCTGATAAGAGATTCAATCTAGCAGGAGATACTTCATTTAGAGCTATACCTAATACAGCTACAGTTGATGAAATGATGGTATCACATGGTGGATATGACAATGGAGATGTAAACAAAGATATAAACTGTATGTTCCCTATAGATAGATTACATGAATTAGCTGCAGAAGGGTTTATCAAAGGAGTAGCTCCTATGCACTATGCATTCATGGGTGGTGGAGGAAACCAACATGTCTTCACTGAAGAAACTGGTCCTGCTATCGCTGCTAAACTTAAGGAAGAGGGAGTAGACGGTGTAGTTATGACAGCTGGCTGAGGTACTTGCCATAGAACTGCCGTGATCGTGCAGAGAGCAATAGAGGAAGCTGGAATACCTACAATAATAATCGCAGCTCTTCCTCCAGTAGTTAGACAAAACGGAACTCCTAGAGCAGTTGCTCCATTAGTTCCAATGGGTGCTAATGCTGGTGAACCACATAACATAGAAATGCAAACACATATATTAAGAGATACATTAGAGCAATTAGTTGCAATACCATCTGCTGGTAAGATAGTTCCATTACCATACGAATATAAAGCTCACGTTTAAAATGTAATTTATATTTGAAAATATAGAACCCTTCTTCTACACAGTTAGGAGAGGGGTTTTAAGAACAAAGGTGGATATTATGGAAGAAAAAATAATGAGAAGACTTGTTATAAAACCGTTTCATATGAATGAAGTTAATTTCGGTTCAAAAACTTCTATAAAGAAAGATGTACTTACAATAAATTTATCAAGTATAAATGAAATAAAAGAAAGAGAAGAGTTAATAACAGACATAAAAGTAGATATTATAAAACCTGGAGATTATGACAGAGAAATTAATACTATTATGGACATTATACCAATATCAACTAAAGTTTTAGGCAGATTGGGAGAGGGAATTACACATACTTTAACTGGTGTATATGTAATGTTAACTGGTGCAGATGAAGATGGAAATCAAATGCATGAATTTGGTTCTTCAGAAGGTATTTTGAGAGAACAAATGGTATTTGGGAGATATGGAACTCCATCAGTTGAAGATTATATAATTCATGTAGATGTAACTCTAAAGGGAGGCTTACCTTTTGAAAGAGCGCTTCCACTTGCAGCATTTAGAGCATGTGATGATTTTATACAAGAAATAAGAACGTCTTTGAAAATGGAAGACGGAAGAAATGCAACTCAAGCTCGTGAATATTTTGACAAAATTCGACCAAATGCAAAAAAGGTTGTCATAGTGAAACAAATAGCAGGTCAAGGTGCTATGTATGACAATCAGTTATTCTCAAAGGAACCTAGTGGATTTGAAGGAGGAAAATCAATTATAGATATGGGAAACGTACCTATGATTATATCTCCTAATGAATACAGAGATGGTGCCCTTAGAGCTATGACTTAAGAGAGGTGATATTATGGGAATAGGACCTTCAACAAAAGAAACATCTCTTCATCACTTTAGAGACCCACTTTTAGACATAGTTGAAAGTGATAAGGATGTAGATTTACTTGGAGTAATAGTAGTAGGAACTCCAGATGGAAATGAAAATAAAACTTTTGTGGGACAAAGAACGGCTGCTTGGCTGGAAGCCATGAGAGTAGATGGAGCTATAGTTTCATCAGATGGTTGGGGAAACTCACATGTTGACTACGCTAACACATTTGAGGAAATAGGAAAAAGAGATATACCTGTAGTTGGAGTGACGTTTAATGGTACTCAAGCTAAGTTTGTTGTAAGCAATCAATATATGGATACCATAGTTGATATGAACAAATCAAAAGAAGGTATTGAGACAGAAGTTGTTGGAGAAAACAACACAAATGAAATAGATGCTAAGAAAGCTTTGGCATTTTTAAAACTTAAAATGAGAAAACAAGGATAATGATTCTGACATAGACTTAGCAACTAAACTTGGAAGATGGATTGAATCATTTCTACCTGATGGAGTGATTATAACTTTAGATATAGCAGGAAACCAGCATATTGATTTTATAAATGTTATAGCAGAGTTTGTAAAATCAGATATACCTACAGTAGGTCTTACTATTATGGGAGCAGATGGACTAGTAATTACCAATCCACATTTGGATAAAGCTATCATAATTGATTATAAAAAGACAACAGGCTACATAGAAACAGAAGTAGTTGGAGACAATCACATGGATGAAGCTAATGTTAAAAAATCATTGGCTTTCCTAAAATTAAAAATGCGTAAAGACGCAAAATAAACCTAAGGGGGAATTTGATATGAAATTTAGCAGAAGTATACAAGCTATAGACTCTCATACAGCAGGTGAAGCAACTAGAATAGTTGTAGGTGGAATACCTAACATAAAAGGAAATTCTATGCCTGAAAAAAAAGCATATTTAGAAGAAAATCTAGATTATTTAAGAACTGCTATAATGTTAGAGCCAAGAGGACATAATGATATGTTTGGTTCTGTAATGACTCAACCTTGTTGTCCAGATGCTGACTTTGGAATAATCTTCATGGACGGTGGCGGATACCTTAATATGTGTGGCCATGGTACAATAGGAGCTATGACAGCAGCTATAGAAACAGGTGTAGTTCCAACAGTAGAGCCTGTAACTCATGTAGTTATGGAAGCTCCAGCAGGAATAATAAGAGGAGACGTTACAGTTGTAGATGGAAAAGCTAAAGAAGTATCATTCTTAAACGTACCAGCTTTCTTATATAAAGAAGGTGTTGAAGTTGACTTACCAGGTGTTGGAACTGTTAAATTTGACATATCATTTGGTGGAAGCTTCTTTGCTATAATACATGCAAGTCAATTAGGTTTAAAAATAGAACCTCAAAATGCGGGTAAATTAACTGAACTAGCAATGAAACTTAGAGATATAATAAACGAGAAAATAGAAATACAACATCCAACTTTAGCTCACATAAAAACTGTAGACTTAGTTGAAATATATGATGAGCCAACTCATCCAGAAGCTACTTACAAAAATGTAGTTATATTTGGTCAGGGTCAAGTTGACAGATCTCCATGTGGAACTGGAACAAGTGCTAAACTAGCTACTTTACATGCTAAAGGTGAATTAAAAGTGGGAGAAAAATTCGTATATGAAAGTATATTAGGAACTTTATTCAAAGGTGAAATAGTTGAAGAAACTAAAGTTGCAGATTTTAATGCTGTAGTACCTAAAATAACTGGTTCTGCTTATATAACTGGATTTAATCACTTTGTAATAGATGAAGAAGATCCACTTAAACATGGATTTATTCTTAAATAAGTAATAAATAAATTGGGAAATTAAAATAGAATAGTAGTCACTTATCGGCTACTATTCTATAGCTTTTAGGCTATAAGATTCAGAATATATGAAAAAGTGAAAAAATAGGAGGACAGATTATGGTAGCAATCTTAAAGGCATTATACGTAGTATTCGCAGCAATCTTTGCAGTTGTGTTTGGTAAAGACGTAGCTAAGGCAAACAAAGAGGGGAAACTAGAAGAACAAAGTACTCCAAAAGTTGCTGTAACAGGATTTATAACAGACTTCTTTGATACATTAGGAATAGGCTCATTTGCTCCAACAATAGCAATGTCAAAAGCTTTAAAATTAAATATACCAGATAAAAAAATGCCTGGTACATTAAACGTAGCACATACTATTCCAGTTGTTACAGAAGCATTCATATTTACGTCAATTATACCAGTTGATGGTGGTACTCTAGTATCTATGGTTGTAGCAGCAGCTGTTGGTTCATACATAGGTGCAGGAATAATAGCTAAGATGGACGAGAGAAAAATACAACTTGTTATGGGTGTAACTCTAGCATTAACAGCAGTATTAATGTTATTAGGTCATCCTTGGATTAACTTATTACCAGGTGGAGGAAATGAATTAGGTCTTACTGATATTAAATTAGTAATAGGTGTAGTAGGAAACTTTATACTAGGAGCTTTAATGACAGCTGGTATAGGTCTATATGCTCCAGGTATGGCAATGGTTTATTTCTTAGGAATGTCTGCAAAAGTTGCATTCCCAATAGTTATGGGTTCTTGTGCATTATTGATGCCAGTTGCAAGTATGAAATTCATAAAAGAAGATGCATATACTAAAAAAGCATCAGTTATAATAGCTATATGTGGTTTAATAGGAGTTTTTGTAGCTGCATATATAGTAAAAACTTTACCAATGAATATATTAAAAGCATTAGTAATAATTGTTATAGCTTACACTTCTGCTACAATGATAATGGCTGCAAATAAAAACAAAAAGGTTGCTTAATTAAAGACTACTTAGTGTTTATTAAGTATTACAACTAATAACAAGAATTACAAACTGTTTTAAAATATTTAATTAGTATTTTAGGGCAGTTTTTATTTATTTAATTATAAAGCAATTAACATGCCAATTATATAATACATATAGCAATTTAGTAGATTTAATGTAAAAATTGTTGCATTTCCAAAGATTAAAGTACAATTTAAAGCTAAATATTTAAATTTTATAATCAATAAGTTTAATAAATATTCATATATTAATACAGATTAATAAAAATATGAGTTATTATAAGTCTTATATAACTTATAATTGAGGAAAATAAGTTTATAATGACTTGATATTTATCTGAATTGTTTGAATAAAATTAATTCGTTGAAATTGATTATATTATAGTAGTTAAATTTAAGTTATATATGACTTAATAATTTTGTAATAAGAATTTTATAATTAATTCAACACTGAAATAGATAGCTTAATTAGTATATATGGCATAAAAATATAATAATTGTATCATTATAAAAGTAAAAGATTAAATAAAATTTATAACTAAATAAAAACTTTTAAACAGCAATCAAAGATTTGTAATAAAATACATCCCTTATAAATATATTTATTATATAAGCTGATACCAGAAATATAAGAATTAACAATTGTGGAGGGATAAAATATGATAGCTGTTAAAGATGAGAATAATGTAGTAAACTTAAGAGGGGAGTTAGACAATAAGCTAGAATTTAGCCATGAGATATTTGGAGAAAAATTTTATAATATGAAAATAAAAATAAATAGACTAAGCGATTCTTTTGATATACTTCCAATGACTGTATCAGAAAGACTTCTCCAAGATATTGACCTTGATAAACAAAATTTAGTCAATGTCGTAGGTCAATTAAGATCATATAATAAAACATTAAATAATAAAAATAGATTAGTGCTTACAGTGTTTGTCAGAGAAATAAAAAGTATGGACGAGGAAAATAAAGATCCTAATAGTATATTTTTAGATGGATATGTGTGTAAGGAACCTGTGTATAGGAAGACACCTTTAGGGAGAGAAATAACCGATTTATTAGTTGCTATAAACAGACCTTATAACAAATCTGATTATATCCCATCAATAGTTTGGGGGAGAAATGCTAAATTTGCAAAGAATCTAAATGTTGGTGATAGAATACAGCTTTGGGGTAGAGTTCAAAGTAGAGAATATGAGAAAAAAATAGATGAAAATAATGTCGTTAAAAAAATGGCATATGAAGTATCCATATCGAAAATAAAAAAATTGGATGAAAATAACAATGAATAAACATAAAAATAGACTGCTTTTTATGAATAAAATACTAATAAATTTGGTATAATATCATATTAAAATGTATAAAGATTGTTTAAAAAAATACTAATGAAATATCTCTTGAATAGTTGCTCGCCATTTATTATAATGTAATCTGTACATAATTTATAATTGAGGAAATGAAGAGGTGAAGCATTGTGAAAAGCATATTATGTCAGATAAATAAACAGCCGGTTAAAGCTAAATATACATCTGATGAATTAGAATGTTTTTTGGATACAATTGAGTATAATGTAGGTGATAAAATATTGCTTGTTGGTCATATAGGAAACCTAGGCAAGAGATTGAGAGGTCTTGGGACTTCTGTAACTATACTGGAGAATAGTAACTATGAAGATGTCTGTTATTCTTTAGTGTATAATGAAAATTGCAATGTAGTTAAAGGTAAGTTAGAGTTTCTACCATTTGATGATAATCAGTTCAACAAGATAATAATAGTTGACCAATTTAATGTTATTACAGATTGTGAAAAAGCTTCATCTGAAATACAAAGAGTATTAAAGGGCAATGGAGAGGTTATATTAGAGGATTTAAATTTAAAAAATTTAAAAGTTAAGTTAAACTATCTTAAACATAAGTTTTGTGGTTCTGTTGCAAAGATTCACTATCCACATGAAGTATTCAATATATTTTCAAGATTAAACTTTGATGGTATGATTAAAGAGTCAAATAAATTAAAATATATTTATGTGGGAAAAAGAAGATAAATGAGTTAAAATATAAATATGGATATAATATAAAAGACTAGGTTAAGCCTAGTCTTTTATTATAAGGAGATGTTTAAATGGAAATAAATTATGAATTAATAATAATTGTTATGCTCTTTGTAATCCTAATGTCAATACAATTTACTTTAAATAAGATATACTTGATTCTTAAAGAAATAAGACAAATACTTATGTTAAAGAAAAATAAGGAATGATGATTATGATAGGTTTAGAATATATAAAATCGGATATTCAAAATATAGCTGAGGCTATAGTATCAGTACTCAATATAGATGTAACTATAGTAAATAAGGAGTTATTTAGGATTGCAGGTACAGGAATATATGTGGATAAAATAGGTGAGAAAGTAGATAAATATACGGCTTTTAAAAAATCACTTACAGAACAGATTACAATACTAATTGATGACCCAAAGAGTAGTGATATATGTAAAGAATGCTATAAGAATGGCGATTGTGTAGAGTTTGCAGAGGTATGTTGTCCTATTATATGTGATGGAGATTCTCATGGTGTTATAGGTCTTATAGCCTTTACAAAAGAGCAAGCACAGATTATAGAAAATAATAAAAATGGTCTTATAAACTTTTTAGGAAAGATGGCAGATTTAATATCTAATAAGCTAAAAGCTCAAATTAAGACATATGAATTGGAGTTAGAAAAGAAAAAACTAGAGACTTTATTAAATAATATGGATAAAGCTGTTGTGTCTATTGATGTGGATGGTAAGATTGATAAGTATAATTCAAAATTTAAAGAACTTTTTAATATAAAAGATAATATAACTGGCAAAAACATATTTGTCGAATTAGATTTTATAAAGAAGCCTTCTATAAATAATTTTAAGAAGGACAAATCATGTAGCTTTTTTTACAAGAGATACGGATATGACTCAAAGGGCATATATAACATAAACAAAATAGTGCTAAAAAATGAATTAAAAGGATATGTTATTGACTTTATAGATAAAAGAGAGGCTATAAAAAACTACAATAAGATGAATAAAGATTATAAGATAAAATTGGAAAACATAATTGGAGAAAGTGTAGCTATAAGAAATTCTAAAAAAGAAGCCTTAATAGCTTCTAAATCAACATCAACAGTACTTATTACTGGGGAGAGTGGAACGGGTAAAGAGCTCTTTGCAAGAGCTATACACAACCATAGTAATAGGGTAGATAATCCTTTTATAGCTGTAAACTGTGCAGCGATACCAGATAATTTATTAGAGAGTGAATTATTTGGATATGAAGAGGGTGCTTTTACTGGAGCTAAAAAAGGTGGAAAGCTTGGAATGTTTGAAGTAGCACATAAAGGAAGTATATTTTTAGATGAAATAGGAGATATGAGTTTGCATTTACAATCAAAATTATTGAGGGTATTACAAGAAAAAGAACTTAATAAAATTGGAAGTAAATCAAATGTTTTGATAGATGTAAGAATTATCGCTGCTACAAATAAAGATTTAGAAAAAATGGTTCAAAATGGTACCTTTAGAGAAGATTTATATTATAGACTAAATGTTATACCTATAAAATTACCAAGTCTAAGAGAAAGAAAAGAAGATATACCACTTATAATCAAGCATATGGTTAAGGAGTATTCAAAAAAATTAGATAAAAATGTTATCGATATAGATAGCATGGTTGTTGATGCTATGATTGAATATAAGTGGCCAGGTAATATAAGAGAACTACAGAATATTATTGAATATAGTGTGAATATGTCTTCATCTCCAATAATTACAATGAATGTAATTCCTCGAAAAATTAAGAATACATTTGTAGAGGAGTTAGAAGTTAAAAGTGACAGGATAATTCCACTTGATGAACTAGAGAAAATCGAGATAATAAAAGCTTTAAATAAATACAAAGATTATAAAAAAGATAAAGAATTAACAGCTAAAGCACTTGGAATATCAAGAGCTACATTATATAGAAAGATTGAAAAATACAATATAATTTCATAGTAATATAAGAGCATAATAAAAAAATATATAAAATTTAAATAGTAGTAGTCTATAAAAAACAGTATGTGTGAATCGTCTCAAAATGATATAGAATCTCATTTTGAGATTTTTTTTTGTCTTTTTGCGAAATTGTCGCATATTTCCCCATTTTAAAAAATATAAAACCTCTATCCAAATAAAAAAAATATATAAATAAAACCAGTCGTCCCAATAATTATAGAATATCAAATTAAAAATATGAACAGAAATAAGAAATATGGCATGTATTTTGCTATAAATATAGATGAAGATAAGAAATTATTTAAAAGAATTATTTAAGTACTAAATCTAAACTTAATTGGGAGGTTTATATATAATGAGAGATATAAGAAAAGAATTAGTAGAAATGTTAAAGGCAGAAGTTAAGCCAGCAGTAGGATGTACTGAACCAGTAGCTTTAGCTTTAGCATGTGCAAAGGCAAAGGAATTATTAGGAGAAGAAATAGTTGAAAATTGTATGTTAGTTAGTCCTAGTATCTATAAAAATGGTATGTGCGTAGGTATACCAGGTACTGAAAGATTAGGACTAAAAATAGCAGCAGCTCTAGGTATAGTAGGTGGACATTCTGAAAACGGATTAAGTGTTTTAGAGACCCTAACAAAAGAAGAAGTTAAAATAGCTGAGGATTATATGGATAATACTCCTCTATCAATAACTCCTGCTGATACAAGAGAGAAAGTGTTTATAGAAGTTGTGTTAAAAGGAGAAAATCATGTTGCTAAAGTTAGAATAAGAACTAAGCATGATAATTTTACGTTCTTAGAAAAAGATGGAGAAGTATTATTAGACAATGAACCAAAAGTATCAGTTTCAAATGATGCAACAGAAAAAGCTGAGAGCTTAATGGATACTGTAACTATACAAGAATTAATAAAAAATGTAGAAGGCATTGATTTTAAAGATATAGAATTTTTACTAGATGGGGTAAAAATGAATGAAGAAATGGCTGAATATGGATTAAAGCAAAAAACTGGTATTGGTGTAGGATACGGAATTAAAAAGTCTATGGAAGAAGGTCTTTTAGGTAATGATGTTATAAATTATGCAATGATGTTAACTGCTGGAGCTTCAGATGCAAGAATGGCAGGGGTAAAAATGCCTGTTATGAGTTCAAATGGAAGTGGAAACCATGGATTAACAGCAATTCTTCCAATCGTTGCTTACAATAAAAAGTTTCCACAATCTGATGAAAGACTAGCAAAAGCTTTAGCTATATCTCATTTAGTAACTGGTTATATTAAGAACTATACAGGAAGATTATCTGCTGTATGTGGATGTGGTGTTGCTGCATCTACTGGAGCAACTGCTGGTATCTCGTGGCTTATGAATGGTACTGAAAAGCAAATAGAAGGGGCTATAGAAAATATGATAGCTGACTTAAGTGGAATGATATGTGATGGTGCAAAAGCTGGTTGTGCATTAAAATTATCTTCTGCTGCATCTGCGGCTATACAAAGTGCCATAATAGCTAAGCAAGATTGTTTTGTACCACCACTAAATGGTATAGTTGGTTCAAGTGTTGAGCAAAGTATACAAAACTTAGGTAGAGTAAGTGATAAAGGTATGTCTATAACAGATGAGATAATCCTAAATGTAATGAATGATATGAATAAAGTTGACTAGTATTTTAAAATATATTTTGTAGTATGAGGTATAACAAAAATAGCATAAATAAATTTAATTAGTACCATCTAATAAAATACGATTATGTATAAGTTTATGTATAATAGAAAAAACTTGTTAGTGCAAGTTTTTTCTTTTTTTGTCTAAAATATATAGTATGTAATTTAGTATGAATATATTGACTACTTAAAATATAAGATACATTGTTAATAATTGTTGAATGAAATTAAAAACTCAATAATATTGGCTAATATTGAATAAGAGTATTGAAAAAGTGAGCAATCTCTTATAAAATTAAGAAGGATTATTACAATTGGAGGTCTTTTTATGGATATAGAAACAAAAAAATGGGAAGTGTTGTATTCAGAAGAAAAAATTAAAGATAAATTAAAAGAATTAGGAGCAATTATAGAAAAAGATTATAAAGATAAAAATCTTATGGTGGTTTCTCTATTAAAAGGTAGCTTTATATTTTGTGCAGACTTAGTTAGAAATATAAATTTACCACTTAGAGTTAATTTTATGACTACATCTAGTTATGGAAACAGTGAAGAAAGTACTGGAAAGGTTAAAGTGGTTTCAGATGTGACTACTGATATAGAAGGATATGATGTGTTAGTTGTAGATGATATTACTGATTCTGCACTTACTATGGATTTTGTATTAAAACATTTAAAATCTAAAAACCCAGCTAGTTTAAAATGCTGTGTTCTTTTGGACAAACCAAGCAGAAGAAAAGTCGATTTAATACCAGATTATTGTGGATTTGAGATAGAGGATAAGTTTGTGGTTGGATATGGATTTGATTTTGGTGATTACTATAGAAATGTTCCTTATATATTTAATGTTACAGATGAAGATAGATAAGCAATTATATAATTTTGTGTATGCCTTAATATGATTTTTATTAATCGTGTTGAGGTTTTTTTATTTAAAAAGAAATCTAAAGTAGGATTAGTTTAATTTTATACAGATTAACTGGTTTTATTTTTATAATTTAATAAAAAAATTTTAAATAATTGATAGGAAATAAGATTTTTAATTGTATTAGTAATTGTAAAGGCTTTTACAAAGGAGGTATTAACTTGGAAGATAAACTGATAATCAAAAATATAAAAAAACAAAAAGAAAAAGGAATGGAAATGCTTATTGATGAGTATGGGAGTTTTATAACATCTATAGTCAGAAGAACCCTTGCTAATGCTAGGATTTATGAAGAAGAATGTATAGACGATGTACTTTTATCAATATGGAATAACATAGAAAAATTTGATAGTGAAAAAAATTCTTTTAAAAACTGGATAGGTTCTATTTCTAAGTACAGAGCAATTAATTATAGAAAAAAGTATGCAAATAGCAATGTCTATTTAGATTCAGAAGCTAAAGAAATAATCTATATAGACAAGGACTTAGATAAAAGGGAAATTGAAGAAGAAGTAGATAATCTTATAAGTACATTAAGTTATAAAGATGCAGAGCTTTTTAGAAAGTATTATTTAGAAGATGTATCTCTAAAAGACATAGCTGTGCAAAATGAAACTACTGTTGAGAATCTACATAATAGACTCTCAAGAGGGAGGAAAAAAATGAGACTTAGTTTAAGTAAGAAGAAAGCCTAAGTATAGAATTAAAAATAGTAAATGGTTTAAATATAGAAAATATAGAAGAAAAGGAGAATTTTATGAGAGATAAATTTGATTTATTTAATGATACAAATATAGATATAGGAGAATATGATGATGTTGTATTGAGTAGTGAAGAAAAAGATGAGATGAAAAAGAGAATGAAATTTAAGGTTCAATATAATAAGAATAATAATTTTAAGAGGTATGCTCTAGTAGGGGGATTATCAGTAATTATTTTAGGCACATCTGCATTTACTAATAAAACTACTCTAGCATATATGCAACATCTAGGAAAACAAATAGAATATTTCTTTAATAAGGATACTGAAGAACTTAAACCTTATAAAAAGATTGTGGATAGTGTTGCTACAGATAAAGGAATCAGCATAAAGTTAAATGAGATTATGCTTGGAGATGGAGAACTATTCCTCAATATAAGTGTTGATGATAGTAAGCTTGATAAAGATACTTTGGGATTAAAGAAAGAAAATGGATTCTTAGGAATTGATGATATTAAAATTAAAGTTGGAGATATGAACTTTGTCTCAATAACAGGTCCTTCTACATCAGAAAAAAATAAAGATGGTACTACTAATATGCTTATGACCTGTAAACTTGATAATTTGGATAAGAATGAAGATGGGAAAAGTGATATAGAAAATTTTGATTTATTAAAAAACATAGATTTAAATAAGAACTACGATATAAAGATAAGTATAAATAAAGTAGAGTATGAGTTAAACAAGGATATAAAAACATCAAAAGAAATAGAAATAGGAAATATGGGTGGAGTAGAAGGTGAACATCTAAATGGGTATCTTAGTGGGAATTGGTCATTTAATACAAATATAAATGGTTCAAATATAGTTAAAGATACAAGGATTTATAATGTAGATAAGAATGTAAAACTAAAAAATAAAAATGTTGATGTTGATTTAATATTGAAAGAAGTAAGAGTTTCTCCTACAAAGGTTAGGATAATATATGGATTTAAGACTAATAAATATAATTTTGATAAGGATGATAATGCACCAAAGATATTAAAGTTTGCACTTAAAGGTGGAAGAGGAAAAAATTTAGAGCTTCTTAGTGGTTCTGGAGGCTATGATTTAGGATATTCTAAAGGCAATTATGTTGAATCTTATTTAGAATACGAAATTAAAAAAGATGTTAAAAAAATAAGTGTGACTCCAATAATAGAAGACTGGGGTAAGAAAGGCAACAATGTAACAACATTTAATAATCAAAGTATAGATATTGATATAAGTGAATAGATATATTCTCACATAAGAAATTGTCGATTCATATAATTAATTAGAGCAATACTCAATAGTCATAGAGTATTGCTCTAATTTTAAAATAGGGAGGATTTATTATATGAGTGCTTACAATGACAATTTAGGTTCAAGCTTGTATCAAGATGTAGGTCCAACCGGTCCAACAGGCCCAACCGGTCCTAGAGGAGCAACCGGAGCAACTGGGGCAAATGGAATAACAGGTCCAACAGGAAATACAGGAGCAACCGGAGCAAATGGAATAACAGGTCCAACAGGAAACAAAGGAGCGACAGGAGCAAATGGAATAACAGGTTCTACAGGTCCAACAGGAAATACAGGAGCAACCGGAGCAAATGGAGTAACAGGTCCAACCGGAAACACAGGAGTAACAGGGTCAACAGGTCCAACAGGAGTAACAGGAGCAACCGGAGTAACAGGGGCAAATGGAGTAACAGGTTCAACCGGAGCAACCGGAGCGACAGGAGCAAATGGAGAGACTGGTCCAACAGGTTCAACCGGAAATACAGGAGCGACAGGACCAACAGGAGCAGTAGGAGCAACCGGAGCAAATGGAGTAACAGGTTCTACAGGTCCAACAGGAGCAACTGGAGTAGCAGGAACAGCAGGTGTAATAGGTCCAACAGGCCCAACAGGGGCAAATGGTGTGGCAGGAGCAACCGGAGCAACAGGAGCAACCGGAGCAAATGGAGCAACAGGTCCAACGGGTCCAACAGGAGCAACAGGGGTATTAGCATCAAACAATGCACAATTTACTGTATCATCTTCAAGCCTTGGGAATAACTCACTAGTAACATTTAACTCATCATTTATAAATGGAACTAATATAACTTTTCCAACAAGTAGTACCATAAATCTTGCAGTTGGAGGCATATATAATGTATCTTTTGGTATACGTGCTATACTTTCTCTTGCGGGATTTATGTCAATTACTACTAATTTTAATGGAGTAGCTCAAAACAACTTTGTTGCAAAAGCAGTAAATACACTTACTTCATCAGATGTAAGTGTAAGTTTAAGCTTTTTGGTTGACGCTAGAGCAGCAGCTGTTACTTTAAGTTTTACATTTGGTTCAGGTACGACAGGTACTTCTCCAGCTGGGCATGTATCAGTCTATAGAATACAATAATTAATATGACAAATAAAGAAAACTATAAAATAGCAAATGATATGGTTCTATATAGTAATAAATAAAATAATAGAGAAGAGAGTCTTTATAGACAAAAGGACAGTATACAAGTTGGAAACTCTTAGAATATATATTAAAATCTCAATCAATTAAGTATTCAAATTATCAAATATGAATATCTAAATAGATTGAGATTTATTATGTACAAAATTTATCCTAATATATCTGACATTTTATAAAGCCCAGATTGTTTGCTAACTAAAAATTTAGCTGCAACTATAGAACCGTTTGCAAACACCTCATCAGATTGAGAATGATGACTTAGTGTAAGAACTTCATCATCACCTGCAAATATAACGTCATGGTCACTGATTATATTGCCACCTCTTATAGAGTGTATTCCAATTTCATTTGGTTTTCTTTTACAATCTCTACCATATCTTCCATGTGTATTTATACTTTCAGGCAAGGAGTCTTTAATTGCATTGGCTATCATAGTAGCAGTTCCACTAGGAGCATCTTCTTTTCTATTATGATGTTTTTCTATGATTTCAATATCAAAGCCTTCTAACATCTTTGAAGCATCCTTAACTAATTTTATTAAAATATTTACTCCAAGAGATGTATTTGATGATAATAATATAGGAATATTTTTTGATGCTTCTTCTATTTTGTTTAAATCACTCTCATCATATCCAGTAGTAGCTAATACTACAGGTGTATTATTCTTTAGTGCATATGATAAGATAGGTTCTAAAGTTTCGTGATGTGAAAAGTCTATTATGACATCAGCATTTTCATTTACATCAGTAATTGTTTTATAAAGCCTTGTATCACCATGAGATATTTTTTTACCAGCAGACCTAGCTACACCACAAACTAGCTCTAATTCACTATCTTTTTTTACACATTCTGCTAATACTCTTCCCATTGTACCATTATAACCACTAATTATAACTTTCAACATAAATTCCTCCTATGAAATTAATAAAAATTTGTTATATTGTTGTAAGTTTATTTTATCACTAATATAATTTATATAAAACAATATTAAAAATAATAAGAGTATAATTTACTAGATATTAAAAAATTGAACTTAGATTTAATCTATATTAAATATAGGTTCATATATCACAAAATTTACTTAAAAATCAAAATTGAAGGAATTAAAAATATATAATAATAATAAAAACATTACAAGTGAGGAATAAGATAAATTATAAAAAAGAGGCATATCTCTATTTTGAGATAGCCTCGTTCTTAGTTAATACATTACTATTTAATTAGTCTAAACTTCTAAGGTCATCCATAAGTTTAGTCTTGTCAGCCGTTTTTTCATCTTTCATTTTTATAACCTTAGCAGGAGAACCAGCAACAACAGCACCAGCTTCTACGTCAGTAGTTACAACAGCACCAGCTGCAACAACAGCACCTTTACCGATTCTAACACCTTCAAGAATGACTGCATTAGCTCCTATTAAAACATCATCTTCAACTATAACAGGAGTAGCAGAAGGTGGCTCTAAAACACCAGCAACAACAGCACCAGCACCTAAGTGAACATTTTTACCAAGAGTACCTCTAGCTCCAATAACAGCATTCATATCTACCATAGAACCTTCACCAATAACAGCTCCTATATTTATAACAGCTCCCATCATTACAACAGCATTTTTTTCTATAGTAACCATGTCTCTTATTATTGCACCTGGCTCTATTCTTGCATGTTCACTTAAAGTATTTTTTAGAGGAATAGCAGAATTTCTTCTATCGTATTCTACATGAGTATCTGTTATATCTTTACCATGTTTATCTAATACTTCCATTATATCTTCATAGTCACCTACAAATATATAAGAACCATTACTTCCAAATACTTTAAATTTATCAGTTGATTGGAAATGTAAAGAATTAGTATTTACATATACCTTAACAGGTGTTTTCTTTTTTACTTCTTTTATATATCTTGCTATTTCATAAGCATCGTTTAAATTTACCATTTGTTAATTCTCCTTGTATTTCATTATATTTCTTTTATTATATACTTATTTATCAATTTTAGTATATACTTACTTCTCATTATTTATATTTTATTTTACAGATTTTTTATTGTATAAGCATAGTATTAAGTAAATTTATTTATCATATATATTTGTATCATATATATTTGATTTATACTGTTTATTATTATATTATTGTTATTATCCTAACATACTGTCCATATTATAAAATCCTGGTTTTTGTTTAACTAAGTATTTAGCAGCAGCTATAGAACCACTTGCAAAAATACCACGAGATTGGGCTTGATGGCTTATTGTAAGGACTTCATCATCTCCAGCAAATAGAGCATCATGTTCACCAACAATGTTTCCACCTCTTATAGCGTGAATACCAACTTCGTTTGGTTGCCTTTTTGCACTGCGACCATATCTACCATAATTATTTTCAACGTTTGGTAAAACCTCTTTTATAGCGTTAGCAATCATAACAGCTGTGCCACTTGGGGCATCTACTTTTCTGTTGTGATGTTTTTCTATTATTTCTATATCAAATCCTTCTAATAATTTAGATGCATCTTTAACCAATTTCACTAATACATTTACACCAAGAGACATATTATATGATTGGAATATAGGAATAACTTTAGCCGCTTCATGTATTTTGTTCATTTCTTCATCATTATATCCAGTAGTAGCAATTACTAAAGGAGTCTTCGTTTTTAAAACATAAGATAAGATATTATCTAAATTAGAGTGATGAGAAAAATCTATAACTACATCAACTTCTTCAACTATAGTGCTCATATCTTCATAGATTTTGAGGTCACCTTCACAGCTATCCATACCTCTAGCTGCAACACAAACCAATTCTAATTCACTATCTTCTCTTATAGTGTCGGCTAAAATCTTACCCATTTTTCCATCATAACCAGTTGCTATAACTTTTAACATAATTTCCTCCTATGATTAAGGGCTAACTTTTGACCAAACTTATCCTTTTACTATGCATTAATTTTTACTATGCATTAACTTTTAGTCCAAAGTTAACTAACTCTTTCTTTAATACTTCTAAATTTGCTGGGTCCATTTCTGCCAGAGGTAATCTTAAATCTCCAACATTGAATCCTAATAAATTCATTGCAGTCTTAACTGGTATAGGATTTACTTCTATAAATAAAGCTGCAATCAGAGCATCCATACCAAGTTGTAATTTTCTAGAACCTTCAATATCGCCTTCAAAGAATTTGGCTACTAAATCGTGAGTTTCTTTAGGGCAAACATTAGCAAGTACTGATATAACTCCTTGACCTCCTAAAGATAACAAAGGAAGTATAGTATCATCATTACCAGAGTAGATAGCAAAGTCATCTGGTATCAAGCTAGCTATTTCTGCAACTTGTCCTAGGTCTCCACTAGCTTCTTTTACAGCAACTATATTATCTATTTTAGCAAGTTCAACTATAAGGCTAGGACTTATAGTTACACAAGTTCTTCCAGGGACATTGTAAAGTATAATTGGAAGTTTGACACTATTAGCTATTGTTTCAAAATGACGTTTAAGCCCAGCTTTATTGGCTTTATTGTAATAAGGAGTTATTATTAATAGAGCATCTACTCCTAATTTTTCAGCTTCTTGACTTAAATTAACTGAGTGCATAGTATCATTAGAACCACTTCCAGCGATAACAGGAACTCTTTTATTAACTTTTTCTACAACATACTTAATAGTAGCAAGTTGTTCTTCATCAGTCATAGTATTAGCTTCACCAGTAGTACCACAAGATACTATAGCATCAGTACCATTAGCTATTTGGTATTCAACTAATTCACCTAATTTGTCAAAATCAACCTTGTTATCCTTTGTAAATGGTGTAACTAGAGCAACAGCAGAACCTCTAAATATCATATAAAATCAATCCCCTCTTTTTTATTTTTGTGTTTTATATTACAGTTACTTCTAATGCTTGTTTTTGAATTATTATTAATATTTTACAAAATCATATATTTATACAAGTTTGTACATTATACTAAATCGTATGATAAAGCCATTTCAGCTATTTGAATTGCGTTAGTTGCAGCGCCTTTTCTTATATTATCAGCAACAACCCAAAGATTTACACCATTATCAACACTAAAATCTCTTCTTATTCTTCCAACAAATACTTCATCTCTATCATCAAATTCTACAGCAGTTGGATATTCATTTTTAGCAGGATTATCAACTACTACAACACCTGGAGCCTCTTCAAGTGTTTTTACTAAATCCTCTAATTCAAATGGATTGTTAAATTCAACGTTTATAGATTCACTGTGACCATTTTTTACTGGAACTCTTACAGTAGTTGCAGTTATTTTTAAGTCGTAGTTATCAAGTATTTTCATAGTTTCATTTACCATTTTCATTTCTTCTTTAGTGTATCCATTTTCAGTGAATGAATCTATATGAGGAAGACAGTTGTAAGAGATTTGATGAGGGTAGAATCCAGTAGGATTGCCATTCATTCCTTTCTCTAAATCTTCAACACCTTTAACACCAGAACCAGATACAGCTTGGTAAGTAGAGTAAACGACTCTCTTAATTTTGTATTTGTCATCAAGTGCTTTAAGAGGAACCATAGCTTGTATAGTAGAGCAGTTAGGATTAGCTATTATACCCTTATGATTTTTTATGGCTTCTGGGTTAACTTCAGGAACTACTAAAGGTACATCTGGATTCATTCTCCATTGACTAGAGTTATCTACTACTAAGATTCCATTTGAAGCAGCTATTGGAGCATACTTTTCACTAATACTTCCTCCAGCAGAGAATAATGCTATTTGTATGCCTCTATCAGTAAATGAAGTTTCCTTTAATTCTTCTACTATATATTCTTTACCACAAAACATTACTTTAGAACCAGCTGATTTAGAAGAAGAGAATAAAAATAGATTTTCTATTGGAAAATTTCTTTCTTCTAATACTTTTAAAAATGTTCTACCTACCATTCCAGTAGCACCAACTATTGCCACATTTACTTTTTTCATATAAATTCACCCCAATTTTAAATTATTAAAACATTGTTTTATTTGATTTTAGTTATACAAGTAAGATATGTTAATATTTTTATATATCCAAAAACTTTAATATTATATTAACAACTTTAATTATATACAAAAAACGCACAAAGGTATACTTTGTACGTCTAATTTATCACTCAAAGTAAACCCTGTAGCTCATCACCTATAAAAATAAGTGACAGTATTACACATGTTATGTGCAATCCCAGAAAATATTATTGCAAGAAATATTTTCTTCGGCTGTAAATCCTTTTTCCAATCATTAACACCTGCCAGCTACTATTGGATACTCTTAGTTACAGCTACCTCTACCCTAGGTTAATAGGATATTAAAATTTGATTATTCTAATAATAATACATATTTAAGAAAAAATCAACTTATTTATATATATATTGCTAAAATTTAAATCCAAAATTTGTCAACTCTTGTTTTAACACATTAAGATTAGATTCTTCCATTTCAGCTAGAGGAAGTCTTAAATCTCCAACATTAAAACCTAAAATATTCATGGCAGTTTTAACTGGAACTGGATTTACTTCTATAAATAAGGCAGCAATTAAAGCATCCATATCAAGTTGTAATTTTTTTGAGCCTTCAATATCACCTTCAAAGAATTTAGCTACTAAATCATGCGTTTCTTTAGGACAGATGTTAGCAAGTACAGAGATAACACCACTTCCACCTAATGATAATAGTGGTAGTATGGTATCATCATTACCGGAATATATAGCAAAATCTTCAGGCACTAATTTAGCTATTTCTGCAACTTGAGCTAAATCTCCACTAGCTTCCTTCACAGCAACTATATTATCTATTTTAGCAAGTTCAGCCACAACAGTTGGCTTTATATTTACTTTAGTTCTTCCTGGTACATTGTATAAAATAATTGGTAACTTAACGCTATTTGCTATTGTTTCAAAATGAAGTTTAAGACCTCTTTCATTAGTCTTATTATAGTAAGGAGTTATTATTAAAAGACCGTCCACTCCCAATTTTTCAGCTTCTTGACTCATATGAACAGACAACATAGTATTGTTTGAACCAGTACCTGCTATAACAGGTATTCTTTTATTAACTTTTTCAACTGTATATTTTATTACAGCAAAAATTTCAGATTCACTCATAGTAGTCGCCTCACCTGTTGTTCCACAAACAACTAGTGCATCTGTGTCATTATCAATATGGTATTCGATTAATTCACCTAATTTTTCAAAGTCGACATTATTATCCTCTGTAAATGGAGTAACTAAAGCAACAGCAGAACCTTTAAATAACATATAATCAAATCTCCTTTTTATCTAAATTTAATTTTTTAAGTACAATAATAATTATAGTACAAATTAATTAATTTTAATAGGTATAGTTAATATCTTAACTGTTTAAATAAGATATTTATATTATATTAATATTATAAAAATTTGAAATAAATGTTTTATTCTCAAAATATGTATATTAATTTAATAAAATATACCAAAATGGAAATAAAAAATAAATTTTATGCGAATTTAATAACTAATAATTAATATATTTAGGTTATAATAAATATGTGCGTAAAATCTAATAATAAGTAATAATACCGAAGATTCAGGAGGAATAATATGGATACTTTAAAGGAACTTTTTAAAATAGGAAGTGGACCTTCAAGTTCTCATACTATGGGACCACAAAGAGCAGCAGAAAGATTTAAGAATGAAAATCCAGATGCAGAAAGTTTTAGAGCAATATTATATGGTAGTTTGGCAGCTACAGGGAAAGGTCACTTAACTGACTATATAATTGAAAAAACCATAGCACCTAAAAAAGTTGAAATTGTTTGGAAAGAAGATATTATAAAAGATTTTCACCCAAATGGAATGAAGTTTGAAGCTTTAGATAAAGATGGAAATGTAACAGCTGAATGGACTGTATATTCTATAGGTGGAGGGACTATAGCAGAAGAAGGTCAAAGAAACAGTAAAAGTAAGAGCATATATCACTTAGATACAATGGATGAAATAGTAAAATGGTGTAAAGAAAATGACAAGACTTTAGTAGATTTTGTGTTGGAATGTGAACCAGAAGACATAAAAGATTATATAAAAACTATAAAAGATGCTATGAGAAAATCTATTGATGATGGACTAAGTACGGATGAAACAATACCAGGTAAACTATTATTAAAAAGAAGAGCAAGTACATTTTATAATGCATATCAAAAAGATAAGAATTTCTCAACACTTATATATGCATATGCACTAGCAACTTCAGAGCAAAATGCTTCTGGTAATATAATAGTTACAGCTCCAACTTGTGGTTCTGCTGGTGTAATACCAGGAATATTCTTTGCAATGCAGGATTTCTATAATTATGATGATGAAAAAATAATTGAAGCACTACTTGTAGCTGGAATAATAGGTAATATAATAAAAACTAATGCTTCAATATCTGGGGCAGAGGTAGGATGTCAAGGTGAAGTTGGCGCAGCTTGTTCTATGGCAGCAGCGGCAGTAGCATATTTAAAAGGTGGTACAATAGACCATATTGAATATGCGGCAGAAATAGCACTTGAACATCATCTAGGAATGACTTGTGACCCTGTACATGGATATGTTCAAATTCCATGTATAGAGAGAAATGCTATGGCAGCTCAAAGAGCTTATGATGCAGCTAATTATGCATTATTAACTGATGGTTCACATTCCGTCTCCTTGGACCAAGTCGTTGAAACAATGAAAGAAACTGGTATCGATATGCTGGATAAGTATAAGGAAACTGCTAAGGGTGGACTTGCTAAACATTTCTTCTCTTGCTAAAAAATGAAATTTTTTAATAATAATTCCCCTGTTTTGATTTATGAAACAGGGGAATTATTATTAATGGTGAATTATTTAATAATGCAAAATATTTTTATATTCAATTTAGTTTTTTATTTTTAATTAATATAGTATGTTATATAATATTTTAACTATAAGAGATATAGAAATATTTTTTTAATAAAATAGAATTTGGAGGAGATTACATGAGAGAGGCATCATATTTACAAGAGCAACTTTATAAGCATAGGAAGTCATTAAATCCTATTGCAGAGATTGGGAGAAGAGAGTATAAGACTTCAAAATACATAAGAGATTATCTTGATAAATTAGGAATTGAGTATGAAGTTTACTTAGAAACAGGTATAGTAGGTGTAATAGAAGGGAAAAGACCTAAAAAAGATATTGCTTTTAGAGCTGACATAGATGGTCTTCATAGTGAAGAAGGGGTAAAACATTTATGTGGTCATGATGGACATGCTACTATATTACTTGGATTAATTGAGTATTTAAATGATAATAAAGAAGAGTTAAATGATAATATAGTATTTATATTTCAGCCAGCAGAAGAAGGTCCTGGGGGAGCAAAAGCTTTAATAGATAAAGGTGTGCTTAGAAAATACAATGTTGACGAAATATATGGGCTTCATATATATCCAGAGCTACCAGAAGGTTATGTAGGCACAAGAGAGGGCTACTTTATGGCTCAAATAGGAGACATTGACATAGAAATAGTGTCTAAAAGTGGACATGGAGCTATGCCACAAAATGGAATTGATGGTATAGTGATAGCTTCAAACTTTGTAAGCTCACTTCAAACTATAGTATCTAGAAATATAAGTCCAATAGACAATGCAGTGTTGACTATTGGTAGAATTGAAGGTGGAGCTAGAAGAAATATAATAGCTGAAAATATAAAGATGGAAGGTACTATGAGATGTTTTAGCCCAGAAGTGTATGAGAGAATGAAGCTTAGAGTTAGGGAACTTGCTAGAGGGTTTGAATTAGCTTATAACTGTAAGGTTAATATAAATATTATAGATGATTATATTGCTGTTAAAAATGACAAGGGATTGTATCAAGAGTTTGTAGAAGCTGTTGGAAATGATACTGTTGTAGAGTTAGAGCCACTTATGATATCAGAAGATTTTTCTTATTATCAAAAAGAAGTTCCAGGATTATTTTTTATGTTAGGCTCAAGAAATGAAGAAAAAGGATTTGTAAATGGTCTTCATAATATAAATTTTAATTTTGATGAAAAGATATGTGTAAATGCATTGAATGTTTATTCAAAGTTATTAAAATATAAAAAGGCTATAGATTAGAGAAATAAATTATAAAGATTAAAAAGTTAAAATGCCTAAATTTAAAAAGATGTGAATTGATAAATACCCCTTACATATTTGTATAAATTTCTTTTAATTGACAAAAATACAAATATGAAGGGGTGATTTTTTTGAAAGAAAATATGCAGAGAGAAAAGAAGATAACTAATGGCAAGAATACTAAAATATTGACAAATGATGATATAATGAAATATGAGATAGCCTCAGAACTAGGTCTTATGGACAAAGTTGGTGAACGTGGATGGGCAGGACTTACAGCTAAGGAAGCTGGAAGAATTGGAGGTATGCTTACATCACGCAAAAAGAGGCTAAAAAAGATTGTAGAGGGGCTAAATAAAAAGGATGAGTCAATATAGTGATTTTGCGTTTGTATATGATGAGCTTATGAATGAAGTTGATTATGAAGGATGGGTTAAGTATATAGAAGATATAATAGATTATGAAGGTGTAAAAGTAAAAAATATATTGGAATTGGCATGTGGTACAGGTAATCTTACAATTCCATTGACTAAAAAGAATTACGATATAGCTGGTATCGATATATCTGATGAGATGCTTAGTGTAGCAAGAGAAAAGGCGGAAAAAGAAGGAGTAGAACTAGTTTTACTTCAACAAGACATATCAGAGCTTGATTTTGAAATATCTGATTTGGATTGTGTACTTTGTGCTTGTGATGGATTCAACTATATAACTTATGATGATGATTTAGAAAATGTATTTTCAAAGACATATGAATTGTTAAAGAAAGATGGAATATTTATATTTGATATAAGTTCATTTTATAAATTAGCTAATGTATTGGGAAATAATATGTATGGAGAGAATAGAGAAGATATAGCGTATATGTGGCAAAATTACTTTGATGAAGAAGAGAATCTAATTGAAATGGAACTGACCCTTTTTATTAAAGATGAATGTGGAAAGTTTGAAAGATTTGAAGAAGTACACCAACAGAGGGCGTACACTGAAGATGAGATAGTTGATATGCTTAAAAAATCTGGTTTTAAAGATATAAAATCTTATGGAGATTTTACTTTTGATAAACCTAATGAAGAAAGTCAAAGGATATTTTTTGTGTGTAAAAAATAGGATATTTTTATATGTAAAAAAATTTTGTATATAGAAGATAAATGTCATATGAAAATACAACAAATACAGGTTTATATATTAAAACAAAGTGATGATGCTTTATAAACTGTTACTTTTTGATAATTATAAAGTTTTATAGATTGAGAGTAAATCTAATATAGAAGAACTATTATCTAAGGTTAAAATAGGTAAGTATTTATATATTAAAATTAAAATAATAATATAGTGAAATGAGATAATTAACGAAATATGGAGGAATATAAATGAGAGATTATGTACTAAGAGCAACATCAGGAAATGGTCAAGTTAGAGCATTTGTTGCAACTACTAGAAACACAGTAGAAGAAGCTAGAAGATTACATGAAACTACAAAAGTAGCAACAGCAGCACTTGGAAGAACGTTAACAGCGACATCTATAATGGGACTAATGATGAAAAATGATAGTGATAAATTGACTGTAATAATAAAGGGTGGAGGTCCAATTGGAACTATTATCGCAACTGCAGATTCTAAGGGAATAGTAAAAGGATATGTGGGAAATCCACAAGTAGAGGTTGAAGACTATCCAAATGGAAAGTTAAATGTAGCAGCAGCGGTAGGTACAGAAGGTGTTGTAAAAGTTATCAAAGACTTAGGTCTTAGAGAACCATATAACGGGACTTATCCATTGGTAAGTGGAGAAATTGCAGAAGACTTTACTTATTATTTTGCTGTATCAGAGCAAACTCCATCAGTAGTAGCTTTAGGTGTGCTTACAAAAGAAGATGAAGTAGAGTTTGCTGGAGGATTTATAGTGCAATTGATGCCAGATGCAGAAGAAGAGACTATAGCGAAGTTAGAAGAAAATGTAGCAAACTTACCTTCAATAACTAATATGCTAAAGGAAGGAAAATCACCAGAAGATATATTAAATATTGTTTTAGATGGTTTGGAGCCTAAAATACTTGATACTTGTGAAGTTGGTTTTATGTGCGAATGTTCAAAAGAAAGAGTAAAAACTGCGTTGGTTGCAATCGGTAAAAAGTCATTAGCTGAAATAATAGAAGAAGATAAAAAAGCAGAAGTTGGTTGTCAGTTCTGTAATAAGAAGTATATGTATAGTGAAGAAGAGTTGCTTGAGATTTTAAAGGAAATGTAGAGTATGGGAATAGCCATATTGATGTAGTAATGTCATATTGATATAGTAATTAAAGTATAGTTTATCAACAATAGACATATTTGTATTAAAAAATAAGCTCAATAAATTTTTAAGCTTAATAAATTTTAAGAATTAAGAAGCTTTCTGGCTGTAATATTTGCAATGTTACAGTTAGAAGGCTTTTTTATTTTAGTCTACTTTATAAATAGTTCTTTTAAAGATTTCTTATTGAATATAATAATATAATGTATTTTTTATTAATGTGTATATAATTATAATGAATCCTCTTCATATATTTATATAATTTAAAAAAATTTTAATATTCTATTTATATATAATTATTTAGTTAAATTGTCCAAAAAAGGCATAGTTGTTCGTTATATATTTATGAAAAAATAAATAAAGGGGGATTTTCGAATGATGAAAAAACTAATGTCTTTAACTTGTACAGCAGTAATATGCCTAGGTATAACTGGAGTGGTATTTGCTGAGAGTAATGAAACTGAAGGTGGTGTTCATGTATTTGCTGATAATCAAACTAGAGATTCAAGTGGGAAGGAAAATGTAGGTGGAGGCGTATGGGAATATTCATCTACAACTATACGTAATAATGGAACAGGGTCATATTTGAAAGAGTGTAAATCTAATTTTTATCAAAAAAGCAAAAGACATTCATCAACTGCACGTGTTGGAAGTGCAAAAGATTATGATGAAGTTCCAGCTAAATTAACGTCACATGCAAGAGCTGTTGGAAAGGTATATGAAAAGGCAAAAGCATACTGGAGTAATCGTTAGTAAATATAAATCATTTACATAAAAAGAGGCTAATTAAGTGCCTCTTTTTATGTAAATAAAGCAATATCTATTGTACAAAGAAAGGTGATATTATGAAGAAAATTTTAGTATTATTTCTTTTTATATTTTCTGTATTTTTATATGCTGTTAATTTTAGTCAATACGATTCAGAAAAAGCAAATGAGTTAAATAATTTAGAATCAACTATAGCTAGTCCTTTTAGTATCCCTAATGATGGTGTATTATCCTCTGGAAAAGAAATGTATCAAATAATAAAAAAAGTATCAAATAATATGAATGTAAATATATACAGAACATGTACTAAAGCAAATAAAAATGGAGAATTTGAATATGTAAAGTATATATTAATAAACAATAAATCAACTGACTTTTTTAAGTCTATAGATATTGATAACTTTTCTAAAAGAAGTAATTTAGAAGGTAATAAATTTTATGGTACAGAGAATACAAAATCTAAAAATCAAATTGGATTGATAAAGGACTTTGGAAATAATGACAAAATATCAATATATGATTTTAATAAACTGTATGAAAATTTTCCTGTTGCAGGTACATATTCAGTAGAACTTAGTGATGGAATAAGTATGTCTGATTTTTTATCTAATTTATCTACTGAAATAAATAAAAACTTAAATACTAACTTAAAACGAAGCGATTTAATAGCGGAAGAAACTGATGAAATTCAGAATAAAAAAGCAAATTTTTTATTTCAATTGTGTACTTTTATATCAGCAATAGTTAGTATTTTATTAATTATTTTTATAATATTTAATAATTCTAAACAAATATCAATATATAAGCTTCATGGAATAAAGGATAAATCTATTTGGAATGATTTATTTCAAAAA
The DNA here is from genome assembly GCA_021561035.1 of Clostridioides sp. ES-S-0054-01. Classification (NCBI taxonomy): domain Bacteria; kingdom Bacillati; phylum Bacillota; class Clostridia; order Peptostreptococcales; family Peptostreptococcaceae; genus Clostridioides; species Clostridioides sp. ES-S-0054-01. The sequence goes on along the minus strand of CP067346.1, from coordinate 3,463,733 downwards.
TACATTAATGTGTCCTGTTTTTTATTTATATTATTTTCAGTATTAATATCTCTGTTTTTTGGTCTTCCTAGAGATTTTATATCTATTGTATTATTTAAACAAATACTTTATTTTATACTTTTCAGTATAATATCACTTGTTTTTTATATGTATATGAGCGGGTGTAATATCAATATGAATCTGAAAAATAAAAATTCTGATATTATTATAGTAATATTCAATTATACTTTTAAAATAGTGGTAGTTTTTATATTGGTTACAAATTGTATCTCTTTGATAAGTAATATAGATACTTTGAACTATAAACTAGAAAATCTAAAAAATTGGAATAAGGTAAAAGATTATGGTGCAATTTATCCAGTTTTAGTTGGAAATGATGGATTAGAGAAATCAGAAACAGAGATTAATGCAACGGAAAAACTGTATAATTTGTTAAATAAAAAAGGGTCTATATATATAAAATCTAATCTTTATGAAGATGATAGGGAAAAAGATAAGTATTTTGATGGATATTTTACTTTAGTAGTTAATCCAAATTATCTAGAAAAATTTCCGATTTACAATATTAGTAATGAAAAAATAAATGTTGATGAAAATGATACTAATTGGATTGTATTAATTCCTGAAAAGTATAAATATGAAAAAGAAAAAATTATGAAATATATAATTGATAGTAGAAAATCTATATACGATTTTGAAATAGATAATTTTACAGGGAAAAAGTATGACAGCATTCTTTCTCAAAAAATTAAAATTATTTGGACTAAAAATGACCAAAATATTTTCTCATTTAATCCAGATGTAAAAAAGCAGAATAATAATATATTAAAGAATGAAATTATAGAAGTAATGACCGAAAAAAATTCTTATCCTAATGAGAAGTATGGTATTTGGGGAGGAGGAAATACAGATCCCCTTAAAATAAAATTAAAAGATAATGATGCAGAAAAAACATATAAATCATTATTGCCATATCTAAATAAATGGAGTCTAAGTGATAACTATACTACATTGATAAACAGTAATGAATTAATATTAAATTATATACATACTTTAAAATATAATATTAAAAATATACTTACTCAGATTATAGTAATAATTATAGTCTTTGCTATAATAATATTTCAAAATTCTTTGATAATATTTCAAATACTTAAGAAAAAGATTATTGTAAAAAGTATTCATGGTGCTGGATTTTTAAAAATATATGGAAATATTTTACTAATATTAGCATCAACATGGATTATTCAACTAGCCATAGAGTACTTGTTATCAAAATCAATAAAGTCCAATGTAATGTTAATATATATAGCATTTTTTATTATTGAATTTTTATTTACATTTTTATCTATTTCCATATTAAAAAGAAAGAATAAGATAAATATATTAAAAGGAGAATAAACTTTATGAATAATATATGTAAGCTTACGAATATAACAAAATTTTATAAAGATAAGGAAGTTTTTAATAATATAAATTTAGAAATTAAAAAGGGAGAAATGCTTGCTATAACTGGGAAAAGTGGCACTGGAAAGAGTACAATTTTGAATATAATTGGATTGTTAGATAAAGTTGATAGTGGAAATATTGAGCTATTTGGAAAAGATGTTACTAATTTGTCAAGAAGAAATAAGGAAATATTATTAAGAAATAAAATATCGTATCTATTTCAAAACTTTGCTCTTATTGATAATTATACTATTGGTAAAAATCTAGATGTAGCATTATATTACTCTAAAATGAACAAAAAAGATAAGGAATTGCTAAAGTTAAGGGTTTTGAAAGACTTGGATTTAGAAATTTCATTAAATAAAAAAATATATTCTTTATCTGGTGGAGAACAACAAAGAATTGCTTTAGCAAGGATTCTTTTAAAACCTAGTGAACTCATATTAGCAGATGAACCTACTGGTTCATTAGATTCTAAAGCAAGAGAAAAAATATTGTCAACATTAAAGTTATTGAATGATAGAGGCAAAACAATCGTAATTGTAACTCATGATGATATTGTTGCAAATATTTGTAGCAGAACAATTAGTATTGATAAGTAAAAAATATTCCTAGTTATAAAAATAAAATTATAACTAGGAATATTTTTTATTAAATAATTTACAATCTAACGAATTTATAATTTTTATTGGCGGATTTGATTCTAGTAATAATGGGTAATAATAATTATTTCAAAAGTATCTAATCTTATTTAAAATACTCATTTTTTTTTATTTATTAAAAGTAATATATAATTTTTTAAGAAATATCGTATCTTATTTATGATTTTAAAATCATAGATGAGATACTTTTTTATATTTTCTATAAAAATTAAACCCTACATTATACTACCAGATAAAACCTACATGCTATAATTTGACCTGTGTTTATGAAAAATAATGGGTAATCTAATAAAATAGTATTTTATTTAGGCATAATCACTACTATTATTTACTTCAAGAAATCTAAATAGAAACAATGTAGGAGGGAAAATATGAATAATGAATTTATAATTTTAAAAGGATGCAAAGAGAACAATTTAAAAAATGTATCTTTAAAAATACCTAAAAGAAAAATAACTATATTCACAGGTGTATCAGGTTCCGGAAAATCATCTATTGTATTCGAGACAATTGCAAAAGAATCCCAACGCCAGTTAAATGAAAGATTTAGTACTTTTATAAGAAGTTTTTTACCTAAGTATGGAGAAGTTAAAGCTGATTGTATAGAGAATCTATCAACTCCAATTATTGTAGACCAAAGTAGACTTGGTGGCAATTCAAGGTCAACTCTAGGGACTATTACAGATGTAAACTCATTTTTAAGAACCTTATATTCAAGATTTGGAAGTGAACGTATAGGTAATGCTAACATGTTTTCTTTTAACAATGTCGATGGTATGTGTCCAGACTGCCATGGACTTGGAAAAAAGCTAATGCCTAATATGAATAATATTCTTGATATGAATAAATCTCTAAATGAGGGAGCTATATTGCTTTCAGGGTTTGGAGTGGGTTCTTGGCACTGGAATATATTTGCTGAATCAAGATACTTTGAACTTGATAAAAAAATCTGTGATTATTCAGAAAAAGAGTTAGAAAAATTCTTATATGGTGAAGCAGAAAAGATTAAAGGAGAAAATGCTGGTCAAACTAATATGACATATGAAGGATTGTTAATTAAGTTTAATCGTCTATATTTAAGTAAACAAGTAGAAATCTCTGAAGCTACGAAGAAAAAAATGAGTAAACTTCTTATAGAAGACAAATGCCCTGTTTGTAATGGAAGGAGACTTCATGAAAGGGTGTACAAGTCTTTAATTAATGGCTATAACATAGCAGATTTAACTAGTATGCAAATTGATGAATTAGTTGAAATTATTAAAAATATAGATGAACCAGAAGCCCAACCTATACTTAAGGGAATAATAGAAAAATTAAATAGTATAATAGATATAGGTCTTGGGTATTTAAGCTTAGATAGAGAGACATCTTCTCTATCAGGGGGTGAATCTCAGCGTATAAAGATGGTTAAATATCTGAATAGTAATCTTGTAGATTTAATGTATATATTTGATGAACCAAGTGTAGGTCTTCATCCTAAAGATGTATATAAATTAAATAAACTTTTAAAACAATTACGTGATAAAGGAAATACAATTATAGTTGTTGAACATGACCCAGATGTCATTAAGATTGCAGACCATATTGTAGATGTAGGTCCAAAAGCTGGTAAGTATGGTGGAGAAGTTGTGTATGAAGGAAGTTATGAAAATTTACTTACAAGTGGGACAGTAACAGGAAATGCTTTAAATAAATTTCTTCCTATTAAAGAAAATGTAAGAGAACATAGAGGATATTTAGAAATTAAAAATTGCAATAAAAACAATTTAAAAAATGTATCTATTAATATACCTAAAGGTGTACTGACTTTAATTACTGGAGTAGCAGGAGCAGGTAAAAGTACCTTAATTAAGGATGAATTCTTAAATCAAAATCCTAATGCTGTGCTTATAGACCAAAGCCCTGTGTCAGCAAATTCAAGGTCAAGTTTAGCAACATACAGTGGCATTATGAACAATATAAGAAGTATATTTTCAAAAACAAATGGAGTGAATTCTTCTTTATTTAGCTCAAATTCAGAAGGAGCTTGTGATAATTGTAAAGGGTCTGGAATAGTAGAGATGAATCTTGCCTTTATGGATAGTATAAAGAGCGTTTGTAATATTTGTGAAGGTAAAAAATTTAAAAAAGAAGTTTTAGAATATAAGTTTCAAGGGAAGAATATAATAGAAGTTCTTGAAATGTCTGTATCAGATGCGATTGAATTTTTTAGTCTAAAGCAAATTAAAACAAAATTACAATGTATTGAAAAAATGGGAATAGGATACCTTACTTTAGGGCAAACTCTTGATACCTTATCTGGAGGAGAATGTCAAAGATTAAAGCTTGCTAGTGAATTGAATAAGGAAAGTTCAGTGTATATATTGGATGAGCCTACAACAGGTCTTCATATGGCTGATATTGAGAATTTTATAGATATAATTGAAGAAATTGTAGATAATGGAAATACTGTTATAATAATTGAACACAATATAGATGTAATTAAAAGAGCTGATTGGATTATTGATATGGGACCTGAAGGAGGAACAAAAGGCGGAAAAGTAATCTTTGAAGGTACTCCAAAACAATTATGTAATAATAAAGTATCATTAACAGCAAAGTATATAGTATAATGAATAAAATATAATAAATAAATGATATATTAATAAATATAATGGGTATGTAAAATGATACTTAAACTTAACAATATTAAATAATATGAGAAATATTCAAATTTAAATAAATATAGTGTCAGAAATTCGTTTAAATATCAAAATTTTAACGATTCTGGCATTTTTTCTTATTTTTATAGATAATATATAAGAAAATATTCTCTAATAGTTACTTTTTTGTGCCTACTTGCAAGTTTAATATTATAACTTTAACATGTAATTTATGGAATAATTTGTTGATGTATTAAAATGAGTACTATTACTAAATTAAAATTTAAATCTTGTTAAGTAAAACTCATAAAAAGGAGTGAGATAAATGATAAACGATATTTTGACATTATTATCTGAGAGAAGTGATTTTTTCATAAAATTATCTATAGAGCATTTGACTATTTCTATTATTTCTATAATAATCGCAATAGTTTTAGGTGGTATAATTGGTATCATTGTAAGTGAATTTCATAGTTCATCTAAACCCATATTAGGAACTATTAATTTTCTATATACCATTCCGTCGATTTCTATGTTAGGATTTTTAATACCATTTTCTGGAATTGGAAATACTACTGCTGTTATTGCTCTTACTATCTATGCACTATTACCTATGGTTAGAAATACATATACTGGAATTACTAATGTAGATAAAAATATTCTTGAAGCGGCTAGAGGGATGGGAAGTACAGATTTTCAGATACTATATAAAATAAAGCTTCCACTAGCTTTGCCAGTTATTATGTCTGGTATTAGAAATATGGTTATTATGACAATTGCCTTAGCTGGTATTGCCTCGTTTATAGGTGCTGGAGGATTAGGTGTAGCCATATATAGAGGAATCACGACAAATAATACAGTAATGACAATTACTGGAAGTATACTTATCGCTTTATTAGCTTTAGTATTTGATTTTATTTTAGGATTAGTAGAGAGATTTTTTCAAATAAAAAGAAAAAAGAAAAATAGAAAAAAAGTTTTTTACATTCTAGGTAGTTTTATTCTCATATTAGCTATCTTTACATCATATTTCTTTAATTCTTCGAAGACTCAAACTATTCATATTGCTACAAAACCTATGACTGAACAATATATTCTTGGTGAGATGTTGGATATTTTAATTGAAAAGAATACAAGTTTAAAAGTGGAAATTACACAAGGTGTAGGCGGAGGAACATCTAATATTCAGCCAGCTATGGAAAATGGAGAATTTGATATTTATCCAGAGTATACAGGGACAGGTTGGAATATGGTACTTAAGAAAAATGAATTATATACTGAAGATATGTTTAGCAAACTACAATCAGAATATAAAAATAAACTTAAAATGCAATGGACTGGTATGTATGGTTTTTCTAATAGCTATGCGTTGGCAGTCAGAAAAGAAGTTGCAGAAAAATATAACTTAAAAAATATCTCGGATTTAAAGGATGTATCTTCTAAATTAACATTTGGAGCAGAATATGATTTTTATGAGAGAGAGGATGGATATACTCCATTGTGTAATACATATGGATTAAACTTTAAAAACACAGTTGACTTAGATATTGGATTAAAATATCAAGCTATCAATGAGGGTAAAATTGATGTAATGCCTATATTTACAACTGATGGTCAGTATAGTGTTTCAGACGTTGTAGTTTTAAAGGATGATAAAAACTTCTATCCATCTTATCAATGTGGAAATGTTGTTCGTTCAGAAGTATTAGAGGAACATCCAGAGTTATCAAAAGTATTTAAAATGGTTGAAAATACTTTGACTGACAAGGAAATGGCTAAAATGAATTATGATGTAGAAAACAACAATTTAGAGCCTAGAGAAGTTGCACATGAGTTTTTGAGTAAAAAAGGTCTTTTGTAATTGGAGGAAATATAATGACACCTATTATACAATTTAAAAATATTAAAAAACAATATGATGATAAAACTATCATAAATAATCTTAATTTAGATATAGAAAAAGGAGAATTTTTAACTGTTATTGGTTCATCTGGTTCTGGTAAAACAACACTTTTAAAAATGATTAATGGTTTAATTTTGCCAGATGGTGGCAATATCTTGATAAATCAAACAGATATTAAAAATGAGGACTTAATTAAGTTAAGAAGAAAAATAGGATATTGTGTGCAGGGAAGTGTTCTTTTTCCTCATATGACTGTTGAAGAAAACATTTCATATGTACCAAATCTTTTCAATAAAAAAAATAAATCAGAAGTAAAAAATGCTGTAGACAAGTGGATGGAGATAGTGGGATTACCGAATGATATGAAAGTCCGCTATCCATCAGAATTATCGGGTGGGCAACAACAACGTGTAGGTATTGCAAGAGCTTTAGCTTCTTCACCAGAAATTTTACTGATGGATGAACCTTTTGGTGCAGTCGATGAGATTACACGAAAGCAATTACAAAAAGAGATAAAAGAAATTCATAAAAAAACAGGAGTTACAATTATATTTATTACACATGATATTTATGAAGCTTTGATTTTAGGTACAAAAACTTTGGTATTAAATCATGGGATTATTCAACAGTATGATACTCCTAAGAATATTTTAAATTCTCCTGCTAATCAATTTGTAGACCAATTATTGAATATAAGAAAATCTATAATAGAGGATGAGGATTTAAAGGAATAGATTAAAAAATAAATCTAAATTAAAAATTAAATTATTATAGTAAAATCTATTGCCTTAGAGTTAACTTCAAGTTGTATACTTGAAGTGTAAAAAAGTTAGATTAAGGCATAGGGGGAATTAGAAATGAGTAGAAAAGAAGATTTAGGTGTAGGAGCAGTTTTTCCTATTGGTGAGGAAAATAAGGCATTTGCACAGTATTTTACAGGAGAATGTTATTTAAATATGCTTAGCACGAATGGAGTATCAATTGGAAATGTAACATTTGCACCTTCTACAATAAATTCATGGCATATACACCATAAGGGAGGGCAAATTTTACTTGTGACTGGAGGTAGAGGATATTATCAAGAATTTGGAAAGCCAGCTCAGGAATTACATGCAGGTGATGTAGTAAATATACCACCAGATGTAAAACACTGGCATGGAGCTGCACATGATAGTTGGTTTCAGCATCTAGCTGTAGAGGTGCCTGCTGAGGGTGCCTTCAATGAATGGTTGGAGCCTGTATCTGATGAAGATTATAGTAAACTTAAATAAAAAGCTAATAAGTTGTAAGCGCAGTTAACAGATAAGTCTATAAAGCTTTGGAAATAAGGAATGTTACAAGTATGTTTCTATAAGAGTTGAAATATTAAATCTTATAAAGGGTGAGGTGTTCTGATACGAATGAATCCAGAAAATGAATTACTTAGAAATCTGGATAAATTACATACAACAGAATTAGGTGTTGTAAGAATTAAGAAAAACCTTTCTTTGGAGACAAATGATGTAGTGAACTGGTGTAAAACTAAAATAGAATCTTAAAGTGCTGTTATTAATAGAAAGGGAAAGAACTGGTATATAAGTGTAGATAATTGTATTATAACAGTAAATGTTTATAGCTACACAATCATTACAGCTCATAAAGAAAAGAAATGAATTGCAACATATAGAAATTAGGAGTGTTTTATGCTATCTATTGTGTAGTAAATTTATTATAATAAGTTCATCAGAGTCATTTATAAGTTTACTCATATTACTATGTATTACACAAGATACTATATTTAAAAAAATCCTTGTGAATCCTAGCAATATAACAAGAGCTTTGGCAAATTTAGAAAAAGAAGGATTCATCACTAGAAAGCCAAGTGTAAAGGAAAAAAGAACATGGCATTTATACCCTACAGAGAAATCTTTAGAATGTTATGATGAAATATTAAGAATAACAAATGGATATGTAGAAGAATTGTTGAGTTCGTTTGAGAAAGAAGAGAAAGAGTTATTTATATCAATGTTAGAAAAGGTGGCCTTTCTAGCTATTGATAAATATATTAAATTAATTTTTATTAATTAACACTAAAATAATTTCATGTATAACTTTAGGGTGCATTTTCAGGAGCTACAGTTAGATTGTAGAGTGTAGATACTCTGCCTTGCTTGAGAAGGTTGTTTAAAAAACAATCAAATTTTCATAATAGCTCAAGAAAATGCACTATTTACAATGTTTATTTTGTTTTGTGTACAATTTTAGAAATAATTACTCTAATCAAATCTAAGATTATGCCATAAATAAGAAAAGAAAGTATAGATGCTATGTACCAATAAATCGAAATTGACCCCATAATCGTTCTACATGGTATTTGCATACCTGAATCCATAAAAACAAGAAAACTATCAGTGCGAGAAATAATAGATAAGATAGGATTTAAGCTTATTAGAACAATACTTTTTGAGTCTTGACCAATTTGATGCATATAAATCTCAAATAATGCTATTAAAAGAAACCAAAATGTAAAAGATTTAACTATTTTTTTCATTAAAATACCTCGCCTAATATAAATTCTGTTAGTCTTATTTACCCAATATAATTATTTATCTCCACTCAGTTACATCGCTTAATCGTAATCTAGGTCTCATTGCTGGTTCTTCATCAGGATAACCCAAAGATATTGCTGCTACCAATTGGCTGTCTGTATCTAACCACTCACATAATTCACGATATGCAAAATATACATCACAAATCCAAAGACTACCTAGACCTAATTCCACAGCCTCAAGTGACATGTTTTGAATTGCAGCTCCAATTGATTGTATATTTGCCATTTCATAAAAGCGTTCTTCAGCAGATAAGCTTTCTAAAGGTGATTTACCTAATATGTTTAAAATAAAGATTGTTACTGGAGCTTGTTCCATAATTTTAACTGTGTAATTTGCACCAGCAATATGTTGACGACTTTCTGTAAGAAGTCCATTGTCATCAATTTCATTTTGAATGCCTTTAGTCATAGCTTTAAGCATAGATTCTTTTTCCTTTTCAGTGACAACAACAAAACGCCATGGTTGTCTGTTTTTAGATGAAGGTGCATTTATTCCAGCTTCAATTATTTTCTCTATAGTTTCATGTGAAATGCTTTGATTTTTATATTTTCTAATACTGCGTCTTTTTGATATAGAATCACTTATCATCTTAAGTAACCTCCGTTTATTTTTGGGGAAAATTCCTTTGAGTTTTATTTTCTATTTTTAATTATTTTAGCATTAATCTGGAAAAAAGTCATTGATTTTAGTATCAGATTATTAATGATTATATTAAGAATTGTATCAAAGATTATACGATTATACTAATGGATTGTATTAGGTATAATATTTAATACTGACGGTATCAAAGGTTGTATTTAGTATTATATTAGGATTATATTGAATTAAGGTTTATAATTGAAAAATAGACTATAAAAACTCAATATTGTTTTTTTAGACATAAAAAATAATACTTTAGGTGGTTTCTATTAAAGATTAAAAGAGTTAAGATTGGATACTTATAAATGTAAGTATGATAAATAAGAATAATAAATATGATAATCTGTATATTTACATTAGGAGCTTTTTATAATATAATTATTTAAAACTAAATATGAATACTGGAATTATTTAAGCCTTGAAATTGTATAAAAATAAATATAAGTATTGAGGTGGTGATGTAGTGAGATTAGATATGGATAGTATGTTATATATACTAATTTATATGACATTATTGGTATCCATTATTGGAAGTATATTTTATTTTTGCAAAGACCTCTTAAATCATAAAATTAAATATGTTTTAATGAGAAACTTATTTGCAAATAGAACTGCATATTCTGAAGAAAGATTGCCTAAACAATATATAGTTTTTCAGAAATATGATATTTGGAGGTATTGTAGTTTATTTTAATTTGAAATGAATCTGTTATAATTCTAAAGATTAAAAATAAAAGGAGAGAATAAAATGGATTTCATTTCAAGTATATTGCAAGGATTATTAAGTATATTATTTAACTTTACAGGAGATTTTGGAATTTCTATTGTACTTATAACTTTAATAGTGAAGTTAGTACTAATGCCACTATCATTAAAACAAAGGTTTTCTATGAAAAAACAGCAAGAATTAGCAGAAAAAATGGAACATATAAAAGAAAAGTATAAGAATGATACTAAGGAACTGGAAAAACAAATACAAGTAAATTCTGTAGAAAGTATGAAGAGTATGCTGGGATGCCTTATAGTTTTAGTACAAATGCCAGTAGTATATGCTTTATATCATGTATGTTTAGATATGACAAAGGGATTTACAACAATTATAATTCCGTGGATTGCTAATTTAGGTGCATTTGATAACTTATTTATATTACCTTGTATATATACATTAATTATGTTAGCTTCAAACTTAGTGAATTATATACCATATTTTAGGATAAATTCTCAGGCAAAGTTTAATAAACAAATGGCTATAGTAACTACTATAACAAGTCTTATATTGACTGTTAGAACTCCAGTAGCCATAGGTCTGTATTTTATAACAAGTGCAATTTATTCATTAGTTGAAGATATTTGTTTTAGAATATATTTTAATCGAAAAAATGGAACAGTAATAAAGTAATATAATTATTATTCTAGAAATATTTTAGCCTGCTAACAGGAGATAAAGTTAGCAGGCTATTTTTATCAATAATATCAACGCTATTAATAAGAGTATAAAAAAATACTATCAAAATACTATGAAAAAATAGTTGATAAATAAATTAATATAAGCTAAAATAAAGTCTACAAAAAATAGTTAAAAAATAAAAATGCTAAAATACTAGTTGTAAAAGATGAAAAAATGCAAGGTATTATTGTAGAATATATGCAAAAAGGAGGATATACTTGTATAATTGCTGATGATGGAGTAGAGGAACTTACAATATTAAACAACAATAATATAGATTTAGTGATATTGGATATTATGATGCTATATTTAGATGGATTTTCAGTGTGTAGAGTTTCACGTGAAATGACTAATATACCTATTATTATATTGACAACTAAAGGTGAAGAGGAGGACAAATTAAAGGGTTATGAATATGGTGCAGATGATTATATAACAAAACCATTTAGCTCAAAATACTTTTAACAAAAGTTAATTCCTTATTACTTAGATACACTATTGATATTCCAAAAAATTCATTGATTTTAGGAAAGATTTTTCTAAATTTTTTACTTCTAAATAACAAAAGAATAGAGCTTAGCACTATTCTTTTGTTGTTCATTATAATATTCTCAATTAAAGTTAACTTTAAGGCAAGTATCTATTATAATTCTTCACCATTTGAAGCGATAACTTTTTTGTACCATTCAAATGATTTTTTCTTCGTTCTTTTCAAAGTGCCATTACCTTCATCATCACAATCAACATAGATAAATCCATAACGTTTACTCATTTGTCCGGTGCTGGCTGCAACTAAATCAATACAACCCCAAGTCGTATAACCGAGTAGTTCTACACCGTCGATTTCTACTGCATCCTTGAATGCTTGAATATGTTTTTTCAAATAATCAATACGATAATCGTCTTCAACATAACCATTTTTATCTGGTGTATCAATTGAACCTAAGCCATTTTCAACAATAAATAAGGGTTTTTGATAACGGTCATACATTTGATTTAAGGAATTTCTTAAACCAAGAGGATCAATCTGCCATCCCCATTCAGTAGAAGGAAGGTATTCATTTTTGATTGATGGGAACAAATTTCCTGTTGCCTGTGCATAATCCTCTGGATACGCACTAACCGTTCGTGAACAATAATAAGAAAATGTGACGAAATCTACTGGTGAAGCCGCGAGAATTTCTTTATCGCCATTTTTCATTTGAATATTCAAACCTTCACGTTCAAATTTTTTCAAGGCATAGTTTGGATATTTACCACGTGCTTGTACATCAATAAAAAAATAACCTTCTCTATCACGATTAATTGCTTCTTGGTAGTCTTCTGGTCGGCAAGTGTATGGATAATGGCTTCCACCAGCTAACATACATCCAACCATATTTTCGCTATCTACCTCATGAGCAATTTTAGTTGCTAATGCACTCGCAACTAATTGATGATGCGCTGCCTGATATTTAATTTCTTGCTTGTTATCGCCTTCTTTAAAGACGATTCCTCCACCTACGAAGGGTTGGTGAAGTAAAATATTGATTTCGTTGATTGTTAACCAGTATTTAACTAGTCCTTTATAACGTTTAATTATCGTTTCTGCATATTTAACATAAAAATCAATTAACTTGCGGTTTTTCCAGCCACCATATTCTTTGATTAAATGAACAGGAACATCAAAATGGGCAATTGTTACTAATGGTTCAATATTATGTTTTCTTAATTCCCTAAAAATATTTTCGTAAAAAATTAGACCTTCTTCGTTAGGTTCTTTATCATTGCCATTTGGAAAGATACGAGACCATGAAAGAGACATTCTATAGACTTTAAAACCCATTTCTGCGAATAACTGTATATCTTCCATATATCTATGATACATATCAATCGCAACTTTTGCTGGATAATAATATCCTTCTTGCCACTCCAACATTTCTAAATCACCAGATGCTACTTTCTTCCTATCTGGTCCTGTTGGAAGAAGGTCTACATTTGATAAACCCCTTCCACTTTCTAACGCGCCACCTTCAGCTTGGTTAGCAGATGTTGCGCCACCCCATAAAAAATTTTTACTTAATGCCATATTAAATCACTCCTAAACTCTGATTGCTAATACATCTTCATCTTTATTTATATTTCCTTGTTTAATTGTTTCAATTGACGAATACTGAGGTGTATTGGTTACCACAACTGGAACTTGAGTTGGGTAGCCAGCTTCTTTAATTTTATTTATATCAAAAGTTAGTAGTAATTGACCTTTTGTTACCCTTTGATTTACTTCAACTAATGCATCAAAATATTGACCATTCAATTCGACTGTGTTCAAGCCAACATGAATTAAAATTTCAACACCAGTATCAGAAACTAGACCAATAGCATGCTTTGTAGGGAAAACTGCTACAACTTTTCCATTGAATGGTGCAAAAACTTCTCCTTCAGATGGCTCAACTGCAAATCCTTTACCTAATGCTTCTGATGCGAAAGCTTCATCTTGAACCTGATTTAATGGAATCACGGTACCAGGAATTGGACTAATTAGACGAGTATCATCTAAAACAACTGGTTTGATTTCTGGAACTTCTTCTACTTCCTCTTCTTTTTCATATTTAAAGCTTAAAATATATGTAAATGTTGCAGTAACAGCTGCTGAAATAATCAAAGCAATGATGATGTTCCAGAAGAATCTCATTGTATCATCACCAATATAGAGTAACACTGCTGGTAATCCAGATGAACCAGTTGCAAAACGGTGTGTATTTGTCAATCCAGCATAAAGACCACCAGATGCTCCACCAATCATTGCGGCAATCAATGGATATCTTTTAGGTAAGTTAACTCCATAAAGTGTTGGTTCAGTAATTCCCATATAAGCTGTAATCGAACCAGAAATTGCTACTTGTTTTAATTTCTTATTTTTTGTGCGGAAAGCAACTACAGCAGATGCAGTTGCTTGAGCAATATTTGAAACCAAAGCACCTGGTCCAAAGATACTGTCATAACCTAATTCAGCCATTTGCATAACTCCAAGTGGAGCCACTCCATTGTGTAAACCAAACATAACCATGACTGGTAGTAAACCACCGATAAGAACAGCTGGTAACCAACTTACATTCACACTTAAGTAAGTAAAGAATGTTGCTAAGTAGCCACCAAGAATACTTCCAATTGGACCTAACAGTGAAAAGGCTAATGTTCCCATAATAAGGAATGTCAACATTGGAACAAACACTAACTCTATTGATTTAGGAATAACTCTTCTTAAGAATTTTTCTACATATGATTGGGAAAAAATAACAATTAAAATAGGGATAACAGAACCAGTATAATTAACTAAAGTAAATGGTATAAATCCGAAAAAGTTTACTGGATTACCCGCAGTTACAAGTGCTCCCCAGTTTGGATGCATCATCATTGCTGCAACAGAAACTGCAAGAATTGGATTACATCTCAATTTTTGTGCAACAGTAAATGCTAAAATCATTGGTAGGAATAAGAATACTCCATCAGCAAATAGATTTAGCATGTAATATGTTTGAGAATCAGGTGTGATAACATTAAATACAATTAAAAGTGCTAAAACTGCTTTAACCATTCCGGCACCAGATAATGCTGGAATAACTGGTTGGAAAGTTCCTGCAACAAAATCAATTACTATGGCAACAGGACCTTTTTTTTCTGATGAACTGCTATCACTTGAACTTTGAACATCAATATTCTTTTCAATTTCTTCAAATACATCTTTTATATGTGTTCCAATTACTACTTGGTGGACACCAGCATTATTGATATATTTAGTAACACCATCTAAATTCTCTAGCTTATCTTTGTTTAACTTCGATTCATCTGCTAATTTAAAGCGTAATCTAGTTTGACAATGATATGCATCAGTAATGTTTTCTTTGCCACCTAATTGTTGAATAATATCTTTTGCCAACTGTTCATATTTTTTACTCATACAAACCACTCCTAAATAAATTTAAAGAAAATTTATGCTGTCACCGGTAAGACATAATGTTCCTTCTGGATACAATTTATCATTTATAGATAGCTTTTCCAATAGTTTTAACCAAACTCGAAATAGATTCCATATTATTTTCAAATACACTATTTTTTGTGAAATTTATTTTATGATTTAAAAAAATCATATTGATATAATGTTTACTTTAACTGATATACTTTTCGTAAAAAGAGAGCATGATAACAAAATTTTTTTAATTAATTAAAGAAACTTCAAGGAGTTTGTGATTCCACATTAACGGAACGAGGTATTGAACAATAATTCTATATAAACTAACTATTACATTCATTTGAAAGATTAGCTTTTTAAGAGGTAATTTAGTAAAAAAAGGAACTCACTATTTTTAGTGAATTCCTTTTCGGTTAAAAATCTTCAGATATATCTTTAAAGGTGGCTTTTCTGCTCGATTCCAACGTACGAGAGTTTTCAATTTTCGTCTGCATGTTCTGATTATAATTCAATGAAAATATTTTTGCATATAGAATGTTCAAAATGAATTGAATCGATTCTTCAGTAGAGAAATTCGCAATCTTTGAATACAATTTCTCTCTACTTGATATATTCAGAACAATTGTAGAATAGTCTCGTAAATAATTATCTCCACCACTTGTAATACTAATTATAGGGACACTATTATTCAAAAGTAACTTTACGTTTTTCATTGGATAGGAATCAGAATTATTTCCAGAATAAGATATAATTACTGCGCAATCCTTGTGAGTCAGCATATTCGAAACAAGACCAGATTCATCTGCATCTGTAACAAACGCTTTTTTATGAATTGTATTCAAATTTCTTTTAAACAATTCTCCAAAATACGAATTTGGACTTCTTCCATAAATCATAATGGTTTGTGCATCATTAAGAATTTGAGCTGCCTTGTTTATATCTGAAACTGACATTAAAGAAGTTGTTTCTTTTATTGTTTGAATACGAAGATTCGCAATATTTTCAATGATTTCCAATGTATCTGATGAACTATTAAATGGTATATTAATATCTACATCAAGATGACTATCATCAAAGTGAGCAAGCTCATGTGTAAAAGCATAAACGAACTCTTTCCAACCAGAATAATCAAAGTACTTTGCAAAGCGAACCAGTGTTGGTTTAGAAGTATGGGTCATTCGTGCAATTTCATCCATCGAATAGCTTGCTAATTTCGTTCTATTTGTTAAAAGAAATTCTCCGATTGTACGTCTTGCATCATTTTGTTTAAAAACAGTTTCTTCGATTTTTTGAAAAAGATACATAATAAGTCACACTCCTAAAATTCAAACAATCATTTACTAAGTCTTCTCATTTCACAATTATTTATTTTAGATTCATAATTTGTAATTTTTTTACCTAGTCTAAATACATTATCATTGATTTGTGACATAATTGCTTTTCTAGATAGACCTTGACCATTTGGTCCATCAAACATTTTTTGATGAACTTTTGTTGCTAGAATAATTTCATCTCGATTTGCATAATCCTTTAAAACTTTTCCTAAAATCTCTTCGCTATGTCCTAGAGAATAAACATTTGCTGTATCAAAAAAATTGATTTCTAAATCTAGTGCACGTTTAATAATTGGGCGACTTTCTTCTTCCTCATAATACCCACTTGTGAATCCAGTTATTTGGATTACCAAAACTCATTGTTCCTAGACAAATTCTTGAAACATCCATCCCTGTATTTCCTAATTTAACGTATTCCATTTATATTCCTCCTTAGTATTTTTCTAAACAGTCATATGCTTATTAAAAATCAATGTAATAAAACCAATACAACATAATGATAATCCAGTGACAATTATTTGATTGCTCGCGCTTGTGTTTGAACTGAAAAAGGAAATAGCTTGAGAAGCATATGGAGCGAGAGTTGCCCCCAAGTTATAAGCAACTAAGACAACAGTCGTTCCAAATTTTGCTACTTCCTCTCCGCCGGTAGTAAACGTATGCATAAAGTAAGGCATAATATTACGAAAAGCAAAACCTAAAGTCAATGAACAAATTAAAATAAATATAACAGAGGAAGACAAATTGGTTAAAAAGATACTTATACCCGCAATGAATGCTGCAATAGGTAACAGCCAGCGTTTCAAATACATATACGTTACTCCAAATAAATTTCCTGCAATAAAAGCTCCTGCTGCAATGGCTGCAATCATATTACTACCATTTGTCGCATTACCAATACTTCGTTCAATTAATAGTGGTGTGATTTGCAAATTGTAATTAATGAACAAAAGAACGATACAAAATAAAATAAAACCTAAAAGAATAGATTTCGTTCTCCGTTCTTTTGAAACCGAAACTTGTGTATCAATTTCTTCCGTATTTACAAGATTCAATCTTTGATTCGGAATAAAAATAGCAACAAAAACTAAACTAACAATAGCAAAGCCATAAACTATGAAGGAAATTGACCAGTTTCTTTTTATTAGTTGTCCAACACTTATTGTCATAATAATACCGCCTAAACCTTCACAAGCACTTTCTAATCCCAATGCTTTTACTTTATTTCTAGTATCTTTTTGGTACAAACTGCTAATCATTTGAATTAATAAGCGATTAAATAAACCAATACCTAGTCCCAATAAACATCTTGAAAGAAATAGAATAAAAAAACTACCTTGATACCAAGCAGGTAATGTTCCAAAGATACCTACTATGATTAATCCTGTAATGATGGTATATTTCTTACCTATCCTATTTTCAATTAAACTAGTTAAAAAGACACCAATCACTAAAAATAGTGATGGAATCGTGGTTAGAAGTCCAACGTATACTGGGCTTACATAGGGGAAGCTTTGTATAATTGCTGGGTTATTTGCAGAAATGGCCGGTGCGGAATTAACAATCAGAGCAACTGATAATAAGGCAATTAATTTCATTGAAAAAAATGTCATTTTATCTCCTTTATCGACAGTTTTACTTTAGCAACCAGTCAATTGATTGCTAGAGTAAAACAAATTATTCTTTATCATCAAAAATTTCTTTTGCTAAATTAAAAGCTGACCATGCTTTGGGCCATCCAGCATAAAAAGAAAGATGTGTAATTAATTCTACGATTTCTTCTTTAGTTACACCGTTTTCTTTAGCAATATTTAGATGTGCTTCTAATTGTGGGACACCTTGTGTTAAAAGACTTGCTATAGTAATTAAGCTACGATCTCTAGGAGACAGTTCTTTTTCACGTGCCCATATTTCTCCAAATAATATATCATCATTTAATGTAGCAAATTGTGGAGCAAATTCACCTAAGTTATCTCTTCCAGCTGTTTGTTTTTTCATGTTTTATTCCTTCTTTCTTATTTTTTACTTCTTCAGATTTTGCCATTTATATCTCCTCCGTTACTGGATATTGAGTAAGCCAATTTGAAACAGCATTATCAGCTTTATCACCTCAAAAAAGCTATAACATAAACTCGAATAGCTTACAAGTTAATGTTACAGCTTTATTTACATATAGTCCAATACCTATTAGGCTTAGTTTTATGCTTTCAAAGCATATTCTATTTTTTTTATGAATGTTAGAACTGTTGAACTACGGATTGAATCTTTTTTCCATACAAGAACACAATTAGTTTCCATAGAAGGAGTAAAAGGAAGAAATTTTGTGTTGTCTTTTCGATTATCAACTGCACCTTTAATTGCCAGAGCTACACCAACTTTGTTTTCAACTAAAGAGATTACATTAAAAATTAAATTGTATTTTCCAATAATGTTTAAATCATCTTCTGTAAAATTTCCCCATGAACAAAGCATATTCTGTACTTCTTTTCGACTTGAACAAATTAATGGTACACCCAAAATTTCTTTTGCAGAAACACTGTGTTGATTCGTTAAAAAATGTTCAGTAGATACCAACAACCCCCATATTTCTTTATCTGGTAAAACCAACTTATTATACTTATCTACAGGAGCTGGTTCTATTAACAGTGCTACATCTAAAAGACCTTTATCCAATTTTTCAACTATATCATTGCTTGTTCCACTAAAGATATTGAAGGTTACTTGTGGATGGTCTGCAATCATTTCCTCTAACATTTGTGACAAAAAACGAGAGCTATTTGCTTCTACACAACCTATTGAAATTTGACCCTTCAAGATTGCATTTTGATAGTTAGCAAATTCCTGTTCAGTCTTTTCATTCAATTCCAAAATTTCTTCTGCTCTTTTTTTCAAGAACATTCCTGGTTCGGTTAAATAAAGTTTTTTGTTTTGTCGTATGAATAAGTCAATATGTAAACTTTCTTCAAATTCTCTAATTTGTCTACTTAATGTAGGTTGAGTGATATGAAGTTTTTTTGCAGCTTGGGTAATATTCTGTTCTTCTGCTACTGTAAGGAAGTATTTTAACATTCTAATTTCCATTTACGCCAACCTCCTTCATATTTTTTAAAGGGTTTTAATTGTTTATTTCAGAAAAATCATGATTAATAATTACTAATAGCTCGAGAGTTTCACCTTCATAGTAGGTAAATTTTAAAATACACCAATTGCTAATTTTATTGGAATCAATTTTACTAATGACTCCAATAACATATAAAATGACGATAAGTAGTACCATGAGATGTATATCTCCAATATATTTCAACGTATCCTAAGTACTTTAGAAAGTTTGGAAGTAAGTATCATCAAAAAATCTCATTACTTGTAAAGTATTCTCTAGGAATTTTAGCTTGTTGAATTACTGTTGCTGTTAATGGAGAATCACGCCAACCTTGTAGACGAATTAAATATAAAACCTTTTTCATTTTATCACCTCAAATTTATTATACACGTTAAAGTTACCTTTAACACAAGTAAGTATTTAATTCAATTTGTTTATTTAGTCATTACTATATATTTCACTTCGATTTCACAAGAGAGATATTTTGATTTCACCGAATAGAAATAAAATAAGTTTAAATAAATTAAAAAAATCGAAGGGTAGTTAAATAAACTTAGAATGTGGAGTACCTATGAAATGGTATACATGGTGGACTATTATATTGATAGTCTTGGTTTCTATTCACTTAAAATTAAGTTTGAAAGTAGTGGGGTAGACGACAAAAAGAAAAAAATGATGAAGGAGGTTGTGATAGATGATAAAAGTCGAAGAGTTAACATTTTCTTATGGAAAAGACAAGCAGATACTTTGTATAGTGTAATAGTTAATTTTATTTTATAGTTACTTAATGTAATTTAGTAAAAAGTTCAATATAATTAGAGCCACTTAGTAAAAAATTTAGTAGGTACTTAAATTATGCAAATAACTTTGTTTTCCTCCGTTTCTATCATAAATTTAATTGTTGATATGAAGTGAAACGGAGGTATTATTATATAAAATTAATATAAGATAGTATCAAAATGTTATTTGATATAGAAATTATGTAATTTAAAATATATATTTTAAATTACATAATTATTTTTAATCAGGTAAATCAAGTTGAACTATTTAAGTATATCATTCGGATTTTTCTGAATTAAATATTCCTTGTTTGTAAAACTGTTTGGAGTAGGGGATAGCCAAGGCAAAAAATAAGAGTATAATACCTGCTACGATTATTAAATTATTAATAGATATTACATCTGCCATTGGACCGAAAATCACCATACCAAGAGGTATAAAACCAGTGTATATAATAATAGGTAAGCTAAGAACTCGACCTTGCATTTGTGGTGCTACATGTTCTTGTAACATAGTCATAGCTGATGCTTGAATAATTGGAATTGAAAAATTAGTAAAAAACATAAATATAAAAAATTGCCAAGCTTGTGTTACAAGACCTAGAATAATTGAAAAAATAGCATAAGATAATATCGCTATAAAAAAGGTCTTATTTCTATTTTTAAAGCCACCAAAAACACCTATAATCAATCCACCTAAAACCATACCTAAAAATCCAATCATTTCAATAATAGACAAATATATATAGCCCTTGCCAAATGTTCGTTCAATCAAAAGCCCTATAAGAAATCCTGATGGAACACAAAGAAGCATGAATGCCCCATAAGTGAAAAGTACTTTTCTAATGAACTTATCTGAAAAACAGTACTTTATTCCTGATACCATATCTGCAAAAAATGAGACTTTTTCAGTTTGTTTTGGTATGTCATGTTTAGGAATTTTGATGAATATCAACAATACAATAGCAATAATTGCAGTAAATACATCGATTAAAAGAACTTGATTTATTTTATTACCAAAGCCAAGGATTGCCGCAGCCACAATAGGAACTATAAATTGTACTATAGACTGTAGGCTACCATTTATACCATTAAAACGCATTAAATGTTCTTCTGGTACAAGTTGAGGAATCATTGCATTTACAGCAGGTGTTTGTACACCACTTCCTAGTGAACGTATAACAGATATTACTGCTATGGCTATTAGTTCGCTTGTTGTTCCGTTTGATGACATCATAAATAGAATTAGAACTAATGTAGATATAGCAATTATTGCATCTGATATAATTATGAGTAATTTTCGATTGTAGTAATCTGCCCATACACCAGCAAAAAAAGAAATTATCATTTGAGGTATAAAGGAACATACAGTTAAAACTGTTACCCAGACACCTGATGATGTTTGAAGTGTGACATACCATATCATTGCCATCTGTACAAGTGATGAGCCAAATAAAGAAATATATTGGCTTGCTAAAAAAATAATGACTTTTTTCTTCCATGTAGAATGAGTATTTTTATTTTCCATCCTATTCCTCCTTTGATTTGTGTGTTGAATTTTTCTCGCTCTTAAGGATAACACACAAATCAAAGTCTGGAGTTAGGGTGGAGGGTTAGGAAAATTGTTTTTTCATAGTTTGAAGATGAGATTTCATGGTTTTTGCGTTATGTTCAGCTTCTTTCAATGAAGTTATCAATTTGTCACATACTGAGATAATTTCATCATCATCATTTGGAGTGTCAAGGACAGTTTTAATATTAGTATCAGGGTTAAAAGATAAAGCATTTAGCATTCGTAAAATCGCTGAAAGAGAATAGTTTGCTAAACGAAGTGAATTGATAATTTTAAGTCGTTTTATATCTTCGTCAGTATATACACGATAACCATTCTGTTTTCTTTTTACTTTTAGCAAACCATTCATTTCCCAGTTTCTTAAAGTATCTATTGTAACATTTAAGTGTTCAGCAGTTTCTTTTCTAGTTAAAAAGAGTTTATCTGTTTCCTGAGTATTTCCATTTAAAATCTGTGTAACAATGGCAAGTGCTTCTTCAGCATTAGATTTTTCTATTTCTAATTGTTGCAAGTAGTGATTTACAAGACAAATAGCCTTGTCAAAATCTTTATTTGCTGATGTTTTGATAATCTCAAGAGCATTTTTTCTCAACCCTCTTTGTAGAACCTCAATTTTTAAGGCTGTACGGGCAAATCTAAATTGTTCTATATGAAAATCATTAAAGATACGATAACCATTAGTATTACGCTTGGGCTTAGGTATTAAGTTGAGTTCCTCATATAAACGTACAGTATTAGGATGTACACCAATTAAATCTGCTACCTCTGATGTCGTGTAAGTTTCCATTAGTATTCAACTCCTTTTAGATATATAGTACTAGTCATAATAACACCAAACAAAAGTCTGGTGTTATAGTGGAGGGTTTGGTTATCTAAGAGTAATTACTATTCATTTTAACTGATTCTTCAATCCACGATTTAGATATAATATGTTTATTATTCCAAATACCATCATTTAAATACAGAAAACCAAATCGCAACATATCTCTAGCACTCAATGTAAGTCCCCAGCCACCTATAGAATAGCCCTGTCTATCTTTCGCCCAACCCTTAAGATTTTTTCCAAAGAAATCTTCAAAACCAAAATCTTTCATATCATAATCTAGTATAACTTTCATACCAATAGGTTTAAATAAGTACTCATTAGCAAATTCACGAGCAGATTTTCCAGTAGTTTTTGTTATAATAGCTGAAAGTAGGTGCGTTCCAGCTGAAGAATATTTGAAAGTACCAATTTCACCTTTTTGACCAAGCTGATTCAAGGTATATTTTATCCAATCTTTTTGTTTGCAAAGTCTCTCTAAAGACTCAGTCATATTTTTAAAAGGGTATGGTGCAGTCATTGTAAGTAGGTGACGTATAGTTACTGCTTTTTTACATATTTCAGAAGGACTACAAGTATATTCAGGGAAAAAATCAACAACCTTTTGGTCAACATCTTTTATATATCCTTTATCTATTACAATACCTATTAAGGCTGATATAATACTTTTTGTAACTGATGCAACATGGAAAGTATCATCGGCACTATATCCATTATAGTACTTTTCAAAGACAATTTTCCCATTTTTTGCGATAATTATTCCATTTATATTGCCATATTGTGAGATTATTAAAGGTTCGAGTTGTGAAAGCTTTTCTAAACTCATGCCAACACTTGAAGGGTCTACTTTTTCAAAAATTAAGTTTGAGCAGTTGTTTTTATTCATTATAGATACCTTCCTGTTATAGACTTTGGATTTTCTTTTAGAGCTTTTGGAGAGCCTTCTGCAATTATATAACCTCCTTTGTCACCACCTTCTGGACCAAGCTCAACAATCCAGTCGCAAACATTTAAAACATCTATATCATGTTCAACAACAATTACAGAGTTTCCATTTGCTACCAACTCATCCAACAGTTGAATTAGTTTGGCAGTATCATACAGACTTAGACCAGTAGTTGGCTCATCCAATACATAAAGGATATTACCATTTCGTTTTTTACCAATTTCCTTTGCAAGCTTGACCCTTTGAGATTCACCTCCACTTAAAGTCGGTGTAGGTTGACCCAATTTTATATATCCCATACCTATTTGTTCCAGTACATTTAAGTGTGAAACAATATTTGGCATATCTTCAAAGAAATTTACAGCTTCAGAGACACTCATATTTAAAACATCATGGATATTTTTATTTTTATATTTAATAGATAAAGATTCATCATTAAATCTTTTTCCATGACATTCACTGCATATATGGTCTATACTTAGGTTATTTCCCAACCAGACTTTTTCATATCCGCTACCACTACATTTAGGACAAGCACCTTTAGAGTTAAATGAAAAGTGACCAGATGTAAATCCTCGCTCTAATGATTTTAGCTGACCTGCAAATAGTGTACGTATCTTATCCCATATACCAATATAAGAAGCAGGAGTTGAGTTCATATTTTTGCCAATAGGAGACTGAGATATCTCTGAATATCCAGAAATATATTTAGTACCAATCAATCTATCTGCAATAGTATCAACAACTGCATAATCATCGTCTTCATCACCTATTTCACTCTCTGTAGAATTTGTTTGATTATTGCTAGTGTAGTTATTAAACTGACTTCTAAGAAGAGGAAGTAAAGTGTCTGATATAAGTGAACTCTTGCCACTACCTGATTTACCAGATATTCCAACCATAGCACCTAAAGGTAATGATACTGTTACATTTTTAAGGTTATTTGTATTTGCATTTTGAATAGTTATACAAGGTATTTTATCAGTATGTGTAATATTTTTAGTAGTTGTTCTATTAGGCATTGAATATTTTCCAGATAGATATTGTCCAGTAAGTGATTTTTCAGATTGAAGTAGACCTTCTAAATCTCCTTGATATACTAATTGACCACCTTCAATACCAGCCTTTGGACCAATATCAATAATATGTTCTGCCATCTCAATTGTGTTTTTATCATGTTCAACTACTATAACTGTATTGCCTAAGTCTTTAAGTTTCTTTATGGATTTTAAGATGTCTATTTTTTCTGATTCATGTAATCCAGCAGTTGGCTCATCAAGCACATAAATTAATGAATCCATCTCTGAATCCAGATGTGAATTTAAAAATAGTCTTTGCATTTCACCACCACTCAAAGTTGACATTTCTCTGTATAAGGATAGATGACCTAATCGTGATTCTATTAGATGTCTAGTTTTGGCTAAAATATCATTTACAAGGTTTGTACCAAATGTATTTAAATTACCTTGGTTTAATAAGATTTTAAGGAACTCATCAATTTCTAAAATCGTCATTTTCCCAAGTTCTCCAATATGTTTTCCGTTTAAGAGTACTCCACGTGCTTCTTCACCAATTTTGAAACCATTGCAATCAGAACAAGCAGTCATAGTATAAACTCCATTCAAATCTTCCCCTCTTTTGTAACAGTTGTGATATAGCTTTGATAAACAAGAACTTTTTTTGCCATTTTCATAATGACCATAGAGTACTTCATTTTTTACTTCTTCAGGTAATTGTAAGAATTGCATCTCTAAATAATCGTTGAATTTTTTAGAGAATACTCTCAAATATCCTGGTGTAATTTTTGCCCTATCTAAGACTTGTTTTAGAGTATCGCGTTTATCGAGAATTAACTTTTCAATATTAATCTCAAAATATGCCCCATGTCCAGAACATTTCATACACATTCCATCTGAAGAATTGTATGAGAAATAACTTGGTCTCAATCGCTCTTCTTCATTCCCACAATTATTGCAAATTAGATTATTCTCTACAGGTGTATTACACATTGTACACATTATTTGCCCTTCTACTGAGTACAGTAGTGTAAGCATATTGAGAATATTGGTTCTTGTGCCAACTGTCGAACGAGGATTACTCTGGCGAATAATATTTTGTTGAACAGCTATAGTAGGAGCTAAACCTTGAATATTATCGAACTTATCCTCATTATCAATACCTGCAAGTATGCCTAAAGATTGCAGGTATTGTTTACGTCCTTCCTCAAATACAATATCAAACATAAGGCTAGATTTACCTGAGCCACTGACACCTGTTGCAACAACAAGTTTATCTTTGGGAATAGAAACATCTATATTTTTAAGATTGTGTATCTTTGCTCCATTAATTTTTATTTCTTTCATTGGTTCACCTCATTTTATCAATTTTATCAAACCGTAAAATAGGAATATGTTAATCCTTAATACAAGAATAGCTTAGATGAGGTTGTTAAAAAGGTTCTATAGGTAAATATATATCGACCAAGTGTCTATTTTGATGGTGATTATGTGGGTTGTTAAGATATACTTCAAAAGGGAAGGAGGCACGTAACTTATAATTACCATTCGATAGCCATTCATTATACATAAAATCCCACGCATCACTATATTCAGATTTTGAAATATCAAAATGTCCCACAAGATATTTTCCAGAAGGTATTATCATATTGCCGAGGTTGTCATTCTCTTTGACAACAATGTTATCTGGAATGGTCATACAAATACTAGTCCTCAATTGATGCTCCTGTGTAAATTGTGGATTATCATGATAAATGGGTAATATTTTTGTGTTTTCAAGTCCAATTAGATTCTGTTCACTTGCATATTTGAATAACCGTTCTAAAAGTTTTGGGAAAGTACTAGTTAGATTACCATATGAACCAGTATATCTAGTGTAAATAGTATTCATATTATCAAGTTCTAGAATTTCAATTTCACCTTTAACCTCTCTAGTATTCTTACATTTAGGTTTTGATATGCTTCTATTGTACTGAGAAATTTTATATGGTTCTTTGCAATTCTTGCTATAATTATTTCTATATTTTATAGGGCTTATTTTATAATAATTTTTAAATGCTCTAGAAAAAACTGCAGAATCAGTAAAGCCAAAGTAATGTGCAATATCAGTAATTGTCATATCAGTACGATGAATAAGAAAAGAAGTTGCGTTCTCTAACTTTAGTCTATTTACATACTGAGACAAAGTTTCTTTTTCTATAGTTTTGAAAATTCTATGAAAATGAAACTTTGAAAAACCTGCTATATTGGAAAGCTCATCAAGGGAAAGAGGTTCATGTAAATGTTCTTCTATATAGTCTTGTACTTTGCAAATACGATTTATATATTCTTTTTTACTTTTAGAGTTTGTCATAACTATTCCTCCTCATTGTGTAAAATATGTATATTAACTAATTAAATGAACACTATTTTTTAATATACTGGAGAAATATAGCCCATTTGAATTGCTTTTGTAATAGCTTCAACTGATGAAGAGACATCGAGTTTGTCATATATGTGCTGTAAATGATTTGATAATGTTCTTTCACTTATGTACAATTCATCAGCAATCACTTTTCTTTTTTTTCCACTACAGACAAGCTGTAATATTTTTTTCTCCATACTTGTCAAATCTTCAATAATTAGTTCATTATTTTCAGATGGGAAACAAGTTCGACCTTGATAGACTTTCAATAATGAATCAATTAAATCATCTGGACTGATATTCTTATTAAGGAATCCACAGATACCTATTTTTTTAGCTTCATATTTATAAACTGGTAGGTCATATCCAGTTAACATTATTATTTTAATAGTAGGGTTAGTTTCTAATAGATTATAAGCTATCTCTAATCCATCATATTCACTTAAGTCTCTAAGATTTATATCCATCAATACAATATCTATTTTTTTATTTATAATTATTTCTGATAAATTATGAACATCTTGTGTAGAATAAAATTGTTCGATTTCTTCGTATTCTTCTAATGCAATGGACAAGCTCTTAGCAAAAAGCATGTGGTCATCAACTAACAAAATATTTATATGAACCATCTCCTTTCATAGGAACTGTAATTTGTACGCAAACTCCATGAGGTATATTATCAGAAATATTTATTGTTCCTTCTAGGTTTTCTACTTGTTCTTTAATTAAGATAACGCCTTTATGGCTTGTTGTATCTAAAGGCATTTTAGATATATCTAAATGAGCTTTAAAGGATGTATTTGCCACACCATTATCACTAACAGATAATTTTATTATATCTTTTTCTAGTGATAAAGTTATCCATGCGTGGCTACCATTTGAGTGCTTATATACATTTGTCAATAATTCTTTAATTAGACGGTATATCAATATATCATACGGCTCAACCAAGAATAGAGTATCAGAGCACTTAAATGCAACCAGAATATTTCTTTGTGGAAATGATAAAGAAACACTTTCAATTAAATTCTGATAATTTTCTTTTACTGTCAAATTTTTTAAGATTACGGGATGATAGTCTTGCATTTGCTTTCTTATACGTGTATTTAAGTTGTTAAGTGTTCCATATATAATATCTTGTACTTCTGGACGATATGACTTACTTGTCATATTTTTTATTGAAAGCAAATCCTGTAATACCTCGTCATGTAAAAAATTAGAAAAATCTGTTTTTAGTTGTTCCTCTTGTTGTAATCTTTCTAATGCAAAAGTATACTTACTATTTTTAGGTATTTGATTTT
The DNA here is from genome assembly GCA_021561035.1 of Clostridioides sp. ES-S-0054-01. Classification (NCBI taxonomy): domain Bacteria; kingdom Bacillati; phylum Bacillota; class Clostridia; order Peptostreptococcales; family Peptostreptococcaceae; genus Clostridioides; species Clostridioides sp. ES-S-0054-01. The sequence goes on along the minus strand of CP067346.1, from coordinate 3,435,172 downwards.
TTTCATGTTTTAAGTTAAATTCCAAAATAATATTACAAAGAAAAATAAGCATAAATAAAACATTTATAGCTATTAATATTATAGAAAAATTACTACTACTAAATAGTACTATCAAACTAACTACTAAAATACTTGTAAAAAGAAAAATAGCCCTTTGTTTTAAGTTAAAAACTGTTGAAATAGGAAAACTATCATTTTCTTTAAGTACAATTCCATGAATACTCATAGAAAATATCAATACAATTAGATAGATTCCAAAATTACCAATATGATTTGATATTCTTAATGTGAAAAAATAATAAGTAAAGAATCCTATAATTGTTGTAAATACAGAAAACGATATAGGTTTTTTTTCACTTCTTATAACAAAAACGACCCTTTTCCAATGATAAAAAATAATATAGAAAAAGCTTATTATACTAACAACAAACTGAATTCCATACATACAAGCATATATTTTTTCAGAGATAAATGCTCCTATAATTGCAGCAGTACAGGTGATGAGAAATAAAATATCTGTTATCTTACGAAACTTGTATCCACTACCTTGAAACAAAAATAAAAATATAAATTTAATAGAGACATACGCTATAATTGTGCTTAAAATTTTAAAAATAATAGTGCCTATTGGTGTGGCTACAAATGATAAGAGCAAATACCAACTATCTAGTGCCAGTAATCCACAAAACAATGAGATAATGTTATTTTCTCGGACATTACAAGAGGTTATATATGTAATATCTATAAGTAATAATGTTGAAATTATTAAGGGAATAATGCTTTGGATACTCATATAAGTTTCAATACTTGTAGATACTCCCATGAAGAGGATTGATAGAATGTAGTTTCCTAAAAATAGTATTTTTAAATTAAAATTTTGCAATTTTCTACACCTCCTTATGGATTTATAGTTTTGTACTATATCAATTTTATGGCTATATCAAACTTATGAATCTATAGTTTTGTATTATATCAAGTACTTATAAATAAAGTATATCAAATGGTCATGCATTTAAGTTTGACGATTTGGTAAATATTATTTTTTTATACAAAATTTTATATAGAAATGCCGATTATCTACATAAACACTGGATTTAGCAGCAGTTTTACAATTAGTAAATATTTATTTTACCACGAATTTACCACGAATGAGTGAGCTTTGATACGACTTAATTATTAAAACAATGATAGGCACTTTTATTTAGGAGTTCTTTTTCTTTGTAAAGGAAAAGCAGTCAATCTATTGACTAACTGCTTGATAAACTGTAATTTACCAAATACAATCATAACGTAGCTTATTCCAACGATAAGCCACACTATTACTATGTAAAATTATTTCACATTCTAAATGATACGGCGATTTGTCGAAACATGCCCAACATTTGAATAGAAAAGATTGATAGTTTTTATATTGAGTAATAAACTCTATCCTAAATTTTCCATTATTAATAGCAGTTATAAAATTTATCGGTTCCCAATTTTCACGGATTGTTTTTACTTTTCCATTTCCCTTAAAAACATAAATCTCAATGCCATCAATTTCTTCATCTATAATTTGAAAATCTACTTGAGAAGAATTTGTGCGAACAGTAGTATTTGACTTGTTTTGAGAATGTTTTTTTATTATCCAAAAACCATCAGGAAAAACGAAGGATAAGATACCATTATCAAAATCCATTTTTTCTACAAAGCAATCATGAAGGCTAATACAACAATCATCTAAGTCACAATACTGGTACATTTCTATCCTCCTACAAGTTTTAATTTTTCTTTCTATCTATAAACTGGGAGTTATTCGCCCCAGTCTAATATCGCAACCATCAAGTTTTTCCCACTCGAACATGTCTTTGAAATCACTATAGCAATCTTCGCAAATGTAGCACGACAAATCAACCGGAATAAATCACCATAAGGGTTGTCCTGTACAGAGTCTGAACAAAATTCGCAACATTTTAGCTGTAGTGCTTGTTTTCAAATTTCTTCTCCGTCAGTCGGATTTATATATGCCTTTTTTAAATATTTAACATGATTCAATAATCGCCAGTCATCCTTTTCAATCACAATAACATCACCCTTACAACTTACAATTTTTATTTCTCTTAATCACTACTGTAAACTGGAATTATTAATCACATTTATTAAAAATAACTGTTTGCTCTTTCATAGATATTTTTCCAACTTGATAACCATATTCCGTAAGTTCCTTTTTGTATTTCAAAAAAGAATGGTCTATAGCTATCCCTGTAATTTCAGCAATTTCAGCGAAAGTTAATTTGAAAGACTGGTTTCCATTTTCCTGTATATATTTCCATAAAGTATCATATTTGCTCATCTCATACCACTCCTCTACAAATTCGGTTTTATATGACTATTATACTACTTTCTATAACGTATAGCAAAGGTAAAAAGCCCTATCAAGAGCCTTTCACAAAAGGTGGTGCGAAGCACTCTTAATCGGGCTTTTTATTTTACTATATCTTCTTAAAAGCGGATAAAGGTTACTTTATCTCATCTAAATCTTTAAATCCCTCAATCGTTTCTTCAAACAGGTCAAGACTGTATAAATCGTCATAGATGTTCATCATTTCCTGAAACTTCTGTTGCTGTACCACTTTCCAAAGGTAAGACATGAGTATTTATAAGAAGAAATGTGAAGTATATACCGAAAGTAAAATGTTCGTAACCCCTATAGAATAAGGCTTTACGAGAGTATAAGAATATATAAAAAGATAATTAGAATCTATATTAAGCTTAATACAATTTTACAACAGGATTTAATAGTAAGTATATAATATATTAAATATACTACAGCAGTTAAGAAAATCGCAATAATCACAGGTATATATTGTGAAAATGAGTTTCCAAGTAAATTCTGCATCAAAGCAGTCTTATAAACCAATGTGGCAAATACACAGTTCAATATCCCAAGTAAAAACGGAATATTAAAAAATGGCAATACTTGTTTTTTAATAATTTTTTTTATTTGTATATTAGTATAACCCATTTTTTGTAAAATATCATAATCGGATTTTGAATCTGAAATTGCTGATATATTGTTAAAGTATAAAATACTTCCAGCAGCAATAAAGAATAATACCACAAGAAATCCGATTAGTAGAAATGTAGAACTATTGATTGATAATAAATCATTTATCCTGTGAGAATATCCCTGTAAATAAGGGCTTCCATTTAAATAATCTGAAATATTACTATATAAATTTTCATTATTTTTAATTGATTTACCATTAATACTTAAAATGCTTGTTACTGGTAATTTATTTTGTGCTATTTGTTCATATATACTATCACTAACAATAAGTGTTCCAACGCTATTTCCAAAAGAAATAGCATTGTTTAATGATGTTTCTCTTACAGTTACAGGTGTTTCTTTACTATTGATGAGTAGTTGATAAATCGTTCCATTTTCACTACTTTCATCATTATTTGGTTGATATTTCATCAAAATACATTCATTATCACTTAAAGGGTTAAGTTGTTCTAGTAGTTTTGTTCGATTTTGTGCCTTTAGTAAAGTATAATAATCAGAAAAAGATATACATTCAAATCCTGCTTCTCTTGGAATAACTTCTTTAGACGAACTATTATTAGATAAATCATTCTTAGATGTACCAATTTCATATTCAAGTGGAAGGTCTTTTGATGAAGATTTTACCTTATAAATATTTGTCTGTGTAAAAATAATATCGTCTGTATTAGACGTGTATTGACTGACAATTTGTTTTACATCGTCGATTTGTTCATTTTTTTCTACTCTAAATTCTATTTCTGAAGGTGTAATACGTGAAACGGATGCAATAGGGTAGTATAAAGAAAGTGCCATAACACTTGAAACTGTCAAAGTAGCAGCAGAGAGTAATGTAAGCATAATTAGAGTTTTAGAATTTGAACGGATACGATAGATAAAGTTTGGAATAGTTATTATCTTCGTACCTGTGTAGAAAGCTCGTTTATTTTTTTTACTCTTTTGCATAATGTATGGAAGAAAGGAATTGATAAAGAGAACTGTACCAATCACAATGAGAATCATAGTTATCAAGCCCATTTGATAAAATCCAATACTTATCCATACTGACTTAGTTCCACGAAGAATATCTAGTGATAAACAATACCCACTTAAAATCATAATAAATCCCATAAAGGCTGGAATTTTTCTGAACTTCAATTTTTTTTCTGCGCTTTTTTCATATCTTATCAACTTTATAAGTGAAGTCTTATAAAGAAATTTAACATTTGATATAGCTAAAACTAAAACAACTAATGCTATAAAAATGATTGTTTTGCTTATTGCATTTATATTAAAAAACGGTATCTGTGAATTGTCGATTGATAAATTAAGTAGTACTGTAATGCCAAAGACAATACCCTTATGTACCAATGCTCCTAATACCAATCCAATAATAAAAGCTCCACTACAAATTAACATGTTTTCAAAGGTAAGTAGTGATAAGATTGTAAACTTACGATAGCCAAGTAAAGCATATATGCCCAATTCTTTTGTACGACGTCTCAAGAAGAAGCGATTTGAGTATGCCATATAAAAGATGACAAATGCCATCAAAAATATAGAAATAACATTACACATAGATTCAACTCTACCATCAGTTGAAATCTTTTCTAACATTACTTTATTAACCGAAAATGAAGTAAATGCGAAAAATACGGTAATCACAAAGGAGACTGAAAGCAGATATAGAGAATAGAATGAAAAGTTCTTTTTAAGATTTTTTATTGCCATGTAAAAAATGTTCATTAAATTATCCTCCTATCGTTTAGTATCTAATTTTGCAATTTCTTGAATAATCAATTCATAAAATGTATGTCTATTGTTCTGCTGTTTGTATAACTCCTTAATAATATGACCATCTTTAAAAATCAAAATTCGATTTGCAAAACTAGCTGCATAGGCATCATGTGTTACCATTAAAATTGTTGTTTTCAATTCCTCATTTGCTTCTTGTAGTGAGTAGAGTAGTTCAGTGGCTGAGTTGGAATCTAAAGCACCTGTTGGTTCGTCTGCAAATAGAATGCTAGGTTGTTTTACTATTGCTCTAACTGCTGAAGCTCTCTGTCTTTGCCCACCAGATAGTTCATTTGGGTATTTGTTTAATTGAGAAGCTATGCCAAATCGTTCAGCTAGACTCCTTACCATGTTTTCTATCTTATCTGGGGGTAGTTTTTGAAGTGTAAGAGGTACTGAAATATTCTCAAAAATTGTAAGGCTATCTAGTAAAAAATACTCTTGGAAGATAAAACCTAAATTATCACTACGAAAATCAGCAGCACTAGTATCGCTAAGCGATTTCAAATTTATATTGTTTATTAAAACATCTCCACTTGTTGGTTTATCAATTGTAGATAATACGTTAAGAAGAGTTGTTTTTCCAGAGCCAGAAGCTCCCATTATTCCTATAAATTCTCCTTCTGATACATTAAAGGACACCTTATCCAAACTAGGTTGTTGACCTTTATTATAAATTTTAGTTATGTTATTTACTTTTAATATTGTATTCATTGTATATGTCCCCTTTCATCTTAATACAGTCAAATTATATATTAACTTTATTGTTCTTTCATGAGTAAATCACGCAATAATTCTGTGTAAGTTAATTTTATTACAATTTAATGGGGGGACTAATTAAAAAACAAAATAAAAGAAAAGCCATAGATACGGAAAATTCCAGTATTTATGGCTTTGGGATAATTAATAAAATATATATTTTATTAATTATCTATTTCAAATTCTAATATTTTACCAGTAATTGCACTAATTGTTATTTCATACTCAGTTTTTCCTTTTATTATTTCACCTTCATATTCTTTGTCATCTTCATCATATTCAAATTTTACTATTTTTCCACCAGGTACTTTATCTAACATTATTGATTTAGCTTTTTCAGCACCAATAATAGAATTGTTGTCATTAGTATTAGAGTTATTGTTGTGATTATTATCATTATCATCAAAGTCATCGTCAGAATCCTTGTCCATATCAATATCTATAATTCTTCCATCAAATGCACTTATCTCTAATTCATAGGTTTTCTTATTTTTTGCTACCTTAGCTTCATATTCATTATCTTCAGCATCATATTTACAATAGATTAAATTACCATTAGGAACAGCATCTAATGCTATAGACTTAGCTTTATCCAATGATATATTTTTTGTACCTAAATTATTATCATTTAAGTCATCATCTTTTTCAATTTCTATTATTTTACCAGAGTAGGCATCAATTTCTATCTCATATAGGACATTATCTTTTATAACTTTGCAGTCGTATTTATTATCATCTTCATCATAGTAACAAACTAAAATATTACTTCCTGGAAGAGCTTGCTTTAATATTTTTTTAGCTTGTATTAAAGATATTTTTTTAGTTCTATTTCTTATGTTGACATTTTTTAGTTTTAAAATATCTTCAAACGCTTTTTGATTATATCCTCCTCCTACCTGTGTTATTTCATTTATGTCTTTGTTTTTAATAAATTCTTTTTGACTATTTACAAGGCTACCATTAGATATCATTATAGGAGAATTTTCTTTAGCAGCTAGTACTCCTATTGATAATGAATCGACTAGTGCATTTTCTTGATTAATACCATCTTTGGCTACAAATATATTATTTATTTTTTTGTCCTTATAAAATTGTTCTATAATTTTTGCATTAGTATTGTTTCTATCCGAACCACTAATTCTTTCTTTATTTGGATATTTTTTTACTGTATTATCTGACAAAACCTTACTTCCTCCAACTATGTAAGATTTTTTTATAGACCTATTATTTAAGAAATTTATACTGTTATTATTACTATTTTCGTCTGATACTAATATTATAGGCATATTGTGTATTGCTGCTGGAGAAGCTATGCTAACTGCATCAGATAATCCCTTTAAGCCATTAACAACAGCAACATTTTCTACTTTTTTTATTTTATCTATTTCTTTAAGTACATTTGTAGACATTTCATATATATTATTTCCTACTATTTTATTTATTTTTATGTTAAGTGACTTTATTTCATTTTCTACTTTGGAAGAAATACTATTTCCGCTATCTACTATGTATACATTGTCTACATTAAGTCTTTTAAGTTCAGCTTTAGTCGAACTTTCGATACTATTACTGTTTACTAAAAGAATAGGTGCATTCTTTAGTTTAGCAAATGGATTTGCACAAAGAGCACTTTGAATAGAGTTACCATTAACGATAATAGCTGTTTTTGATTGAACCCATCCCAATTTGCTTACTTCTACAGCTGTTTCATATCTTGTTTCACCTATTAATCTTTCTTGTTTTGTAGTATTGTCTGCAAAAATTGCTGAAGAGCTAGAAAAAAATATCATACCCGATATTAATATAGCTAAATTTTTCTTATTCATATTTTTACCTCACAATCTTTAAAATTTTGTTATTTAGTGTTACTTAGTAAAGTATAATCTTAAAGTCAAGTTACTATTAGATGTAACATCTTAAAATTAACAGATAAGATTATTTAATATAAATTTTTTATTTTTACATTCAATATTATACCATAATTTAATGGGAAAAAGTTTTTACAGGAGTTTATATTGGGAAAATAGATGTGTTATAAAATAAATTATATTTTATGAGTGTAGGTTTTATGTATTTTTATTAGTTATTTTAGAGTGTATAGACTTCAAAGATATTTATAAAAAATAAAAAAGCTATTAAATTTATTCTCATATTTAGACTTGAAGGTTGGTGAAAGTAATTAAAAGATATTACCCTAAAGTAGAAGCTATATAAAATTATACTAAATCTATATATACTATTGGATCAAAATACTGACAATTGGGTCGATTAAGCTACTAGTTGGGTCATATATATTGATACTAAAAAATAAGGATGCTATCTTTGTAATAAAAAAAGTTAACATCTTTATTTTTTAGAAGATATGTGTAAGAGATATGTGCTTAACTTTTAAACTAACAATAAAGTATATAAATAAAAATAAGAAATAATCAATAGTAATATTATTGTACAAAGTATTTAATAATAGAATTTTTTGATAATAACTTAATCTTAAAAAGGAGGGGGATTTATGGGAATATACTTAAAGATGTCACTTGCATATTTAAGAAAAAATAGGATTAGAACTTCACTTTTGATACTAGGTGTTGTATTAGGTGTAATCTTGATATTTGGATTGAATGTTATAAAAGATTCTCAAAATAAAAATGATTTAAATGCGGTACAAAAACTTTATGGTGGATATCATGTGGAATGTACTGATTTAAACCCAGAGAGTATTGAAAAGTTAAAAAGTGATGAGAATGTATCAAAAATTACTACAGTACAAAATTTAGGTAGTGTTACAGATAAAAAAGGAAATTCTGTATTACTAAAATCAATAAACAAAGATTACTTAACAGGAAAATCTAGTAAATTGATAAAAGGTAGATTTCCTGAAAGTAGTAACGAAATAGTAATAGAAAAAAAAGCTATAGAAGCAATGAATATACCTGATACATTAAATTCTACTATAAATCTTACAGTAAAAAAGGAATATAAAGATTCAAATGGAAGTAATCAAATTTATACTATAGATGAAGAATTTAAACTTGTAGGAGTTATAGAAAAACCAAAGGGATATTATGACTATGTTTATGAACTTGAAGCATTTACTTACGAAAATGATGAAAATAATAACATAATACCACAAGATACAATTAGTTATAATAGTACATTAAGTTTAAAGACTGGTTGGAAAAATATTAGGGGACAAGCTGAAAATATTATGAGAAGGAATAATATAGGAAGGTATAGTTGCATACCAAATTCTCCACTTATGGTAAAAACAATGGATATAGAAGAAAATATTAATCCAGATGTTTTTAAAAGAGAAGTTTTAATTATAATTACAGCATCAATTTTCATATTTAATATTTTTAATATCACATTAAATGAAACAATAAGAGAAATGGGTTTACTTAGGTTAACAGGTTCAAGCAAGAAAAATGTTAGATGTATAATAATATATCAAGCATTAATCATAATGGTTGTAGGTATAATTGGGGGATTAATATTAGGTGTAACATTTTCATATATAGGGATTAATAGCCACAATATAGAACTATATAAACAGGCATCAATAAATCCAAAATTATATGTAAGTAATGCAAATATCATGAAAGCTATAATAATAGGTGTATTTTCTGTAATTATTTCTTGTATTATACCTATTTGGAAAATAGGTATAATATCACCTATTGAAGCTATAAAGAAAGTAGATAAGGTTAAAAAATATAGAGAAAGTTATAAATTAAATAAACTTTTAAGTAGAATATTTGGATTTTATGGGTTTATGGGACTTAAAAATATAGGAAGAAATAAAGGTAGAGCGTTTATCTCGATGATATCAATTGCACTAGGAGGATATATATTTATAACTACATTTTCAAGTATGCAAGAAGAGGTAAGTAATAAAATTGAGGATATATACAATAAATATGATATAACAATGGAATTTGTTGCAGAAATTTCAGATGTAGATAATTTAAAATATACAGATAATGATGTGAATAAAATACAAAATATAGATGGTGTAAAAAGTATAAATAAGATTCAAGTAGAAAGCGGAATCTTCGAGTTTAAAAAGAATGAGATAAATAAAGAATTTATAAAGCACAATGGGATACGAGAAAATGATACAATGGAATATGAAATGAATTTAAAATTCTATGAAAATAATTATATAAATGGGACATTAAAAAATTTTGTACAAGAGGGGATTTTAAATGATATAGGGAAAATGACAAATGGATATCCAAATGTGGCAGTATATAATTATTATTATGACGAAGTTGATGATCATACATATGAAAATGTTTTTAAAGATGTGAAAGTAGGGAATATAATAACAATAAAAGTCCCGATTACAGAGAATAATAAAACTTTATATAAAGAAAATAAAGTAAGAGTATGTGCAACCTTAAATCCTGACTGGGCATTTAAAGGAGATGGTGGTCCTGGTCGTAAATTTGAGGTTATCACATCTAATAATCATGCTAAATACCTTACTGGGGAACAGAAATACACTGAATTAGGCATAAACTTAGAAGACTCATATGATGAAACTGTAAATAAAGAAGTGAAAAAAATTTCTAACAGTATACATTTATCTAAATTTGATAGTAGATTGAGTTTTAAAGAGATGGGAAAGACAGCAAATGTAAATTATATTAAATCACAGATATCAATAATATTATTAGTTTTAATAATAGCAGGAGTTAATATTTTTTGTACAATAAGAACTAGTCTCATTATGAGAAGAAAAGAAATTTCAACACTTAGAGCAATAGGGTTAAGTGTAAAAAATATGAAAAAAATGGTTATTTATGAAGCATTAGCATATACAATATTAAGTTTTGTAATTTCTTTGATTCCATCTATAATAAGCTTAATTAAATTTGTAAACTGGAAAAATAATGCTTATATAAACTTTGGAATAGAACATTTTATGTCTTTTACATTTCCACTTAAGGAATCAATAATATTTTTTATTATATCAATAACTGTATGTTTAATTGCAGTAATAACAAGTAATAGAGATTTTAAAAAGATGAATATTATTGAAGGAATAAAAGATGCTGATTAATTTTGGGGGTCGAATTTATGAAAACTTTAAAAACTCTAGACTTAAGAAAAATATATGGTAAGGGTGATAGCGAAGTTAAAGCTATTGACGGGATTAATTTAGAAATACAACCTAATAAATTTACAGCTATAGTTGGTCAAAGCGGTTCTGGAAAGAGTACACTACTTCATTGTATGGCAGGGCTTGATAAACCTACTTCAGGTAAAGTACTTATGGATAATTTAGATTTATATACTTTAAATGACGATAAACTGTCTAAGATAAGAAGTAAAGAATTTGGGTTTATATTTCAAAGTTTTAATTTAATACCAGTTATAAATGTTTATGAAAATATAATACTGCCTATTTCACTTAGTGGTGAAAAGATAGATAAGGAATATATAGAAGATTTAATAATTAAATTGGGTCTTAAGTCGCAAATCAAGAAATTTCCCAATGAATTATCAGGTGGACAACAGCAAAGGGTTGCAATTGCTAGAGCACTTGCAAATAAGCCTTCAGTAATATTAGCGGATGAACCGACTGGAAATTTAGATAGTAAAACAACTAGGGAAGTAATGGATGTATTAAAGTTTTGTGTTAATGAATATAAACAGACATTAGTTATGATAACTCATAATAATGAAATAGCTGAGAGTGCTGATAATATTATAACTATTAATGATGGTAAAATTATATCCAATTAATGACATACATCTAAATCTATACTATGAAAAATGAATATTTTTCACTTAAGAATAGTTGTTATATTCTATGTTATATGTGAATTAGTTGCTAAAAATATAGCCTAAAAATAAAGAGAATGTCTTTAAAATCTAAATAAATGGATTTTAAGGGCATTTTTACTATATATATTTAATTTAGAATGCTATATATAAGAAATAAAAGCGTGTATTAATTGAAATTAGTAACGTTCAATTGATATACTAATCTTACAAGGTTAAAATATTACAAATAGCTTATTCTTTAAACTCTAACAAAAATATATGAGGGACTATGAACTAGATAATTAATGAATAATAGATAAATCTTTAGAATATTTAGCTAAAAAATAAAAAAACTATTGACTTAAAGTTAACTCTAAGTAGTAAAGTATAATTATAGAAAATTTATAAGTATTTAGAAGCACAAGTTAAAATAGAGAATACTTAAAGGGGGAAGTAAGAAAATGGAAGCAAAAAAATTAGGTTTTGGATTAATGCGTTTACCAGTAAAAGATGAAAATGATGTTACAACTATTGATATGGAATATTTAAATAAAATGGTTGATACTTTTTTAGAGAGAGGGTTTACATATTTTGATACAGCTTATGTATACCATATGGGAAAAAGTGAGATAGCGTTGAGAGAATCTTTAGTAAAGAGACACAAAAGAGATAGTTTTACTGTAGCTACAAAACTACCATTAATGGTTTTAAAGAAAAAAGAAGAACAAGAGACTATTTTTAATGAACAGTTAGAAAAGTGTGGTGTAGATTATTTTGATTATTATCTTTTACACAATATAGGTGTATCACATTATGAGGTAGCCAAAAAATTTGATAGCTTTAAGTTTATTGAAGAAAAGAAAAAAGAAGGAAAAATAAAGAATATTGGCTTTTCTTTTCATGATAGTGCAGAATTATTAGATAAAGTCTTGACTGAGCATCCAGAAGTAGACTTTGTCCAATTACAGATTAACTATTTAGACTGGGATAATGAAAGTATACAATCTAGAAAATGCTATGAGATAGCAGAGAAGCACAATAAACCTGTAATTGTTATGGAGCCAGTAAAAGGAGGCACACTTGCAAAGATACCAGAAAAGGCAGAGAAGTTATTGAGTGACTATAATCCAGATATGTCAATACCATCTTGGGCAATCCGTTTTGCAGCAAGTAAAGACAATGTTATGATGGTATTAAGTGGAATGTCAAATATGGAACAATTGTTAGATAATACAGGATATATGCAAAATTTTAAACCATTCATAAAAGAAGAATATGATGTTATAGACGAAGCTGTAGAAATTATCAATGAATCAATTGCAGTTCCATGTACTGCATGTCAGTATTGTGTAGAAGGATGTCCAAAAAATATTGCTATTCCAAACTATTTTGCATTGTATAATTCAGAAAAACAAGCTATTAATGCTGGATTTTCAACACAGATGGTTTACTATAATAACTATACTAAGACTTATGGTAAAGCATCAGATTGTATTGGATGTAAACAATGTGAGGAAAGTTGCCCACAACATATTAAAATTATAGATGCCTTAAAGAATGTGGCAGAAATTTTTGAAAAATAATTAGTAGCTGTAAATAAGCAGGATAAATAATTTTGAAAAATAATTATATGTAGATAAATAAGGTAAATGGTTTTGATAGCTTACTAACTGTAGATAAATAGAGTCAATAATTTTGATAAGTTACTAACTATAGATAGACAAAATAAGTACTTTCGATAGAATATATTTAAATTATTTAATGATATTTTAATCTATACAATATCAAGAGAGGTATATATGTATGACGATTTCAGAAGTTAGCAAAAAATACGAACTTTCAGCAGATACTTTACGATATTATGAACGAATTGGTCTGATACCGCCTGTAGGTAGAAATAAAAGTGGAATTAGGTCTTTTACAGAAAAAGATTGTGAGTGGGTTAATTTTATAAAATGTATGAGAAGAGCAGGTCTTTCTATTGAGACATTGATTGAATATGTGGCTATGTTTCAACAAGGAAATAGTACTATCCAAGCGAGAAAAGAACTTTTGATAGAACAGCGAAATCAACTAGTGAAAAGAATGGAAGAAATGCAAAAAACTTTGGAACGATTAAATTTTAAGATTGATAGATACGAAGAAGGTCTTATTGAAAAAGAAAAGACATTAGGCAAGAGTATAAATAAAAAATTGGAGGAAGTATCTTATGAGTAAAAATGTATTAATAGTGTCCGCTAGTCCTAGAAAAGGCGGTAATTCTGATTTATTGTGTGACCAATTTATGCAAGGAGTGTTAGAATCTAAAAATCAAGTAGAGAAAATATTTTTAAAAGATAAAGATGTTAACTATTGTACTGGATGTGGTGCTTGTTATGAAAAAGGAGCAAGTTGTCCACAGAAGGATGATATGGGAGAAATTCTTGAAAAAATGATTGAAGCAGACGTGATTGTTTTGGCAACTCCAGTTTATTTTTATACTATGAATGCACAAATGAAAACTATGATTGATAGAACTTGTTCTAGATATACTGAAATTTGTGATAAAGATTTCTATTTTATTGTCGCAGCAGCAGACAATAATGTGGATGATATGGAAAGAACAATAGAAGGTTTTAGAGGGTTTACATCATGTTTAAATGGCTCTAAGGAAAAAGGTATAGTATATGGTGTAGGAGCTTGGCACATAGGTGATATTAAGGGAAGTGAGTCAATGAAACAGGCATATGAAATGGGCAAGTTGGTATAGTGTGTTTGTATATAATAAAGGGTTTGTCTCAAAATAGAGATAAGCCTTTTTTTCATTGTTGAAATGATGAAAATATATTTGATTTCATACAAAAAAGTGTCTCGAGAACTAAAAAGTTCATTTTGAGACACTACTTTTATTTTACAATATTTATTTAAATATCTAGTATCACTCATATATTTCAACAGTTACCCTAAAAACTATATAGATTCCTGCATAATATTATTTTCTTTAGTAATTAATTTTTCTAAGTTTTTCCAATCGCTTTCTTCCATATTTGCAAAATAATGACCACTTCCTATACAAGTCAAGTAAGACTTTCCATCTAATTTAAATGAAGAACCACCAATACACTTTGAATTACATTTTTTACAAGTACGAGTTTTAGTGATACTTTCCTTAATAGTTTTAGAACATTCTTCTACAGCATCTTTATATGTATTTAGATGAAAAAGATTTGCTTTAACTCTCCATTTTTTTTCGTTACATTCTATAGTAAATAGGCTACGTTTTGGTTTCTTAGTGGAATATACTATCTTGTAAGAACGAGCACCTGTCTTTGGTTCAATTTTGCAATCTAATGATTTACCAAGCTCATGTAAATCACAAGCAATATTATAATCTTTACCACTTAATATCTTTAACATTTCCTCTGTTGTTTCTGCTGTTAATTCACTTTTACCCATATTAAAAAATCCCCCTAATAAAAAATAATTAATATAAGTATATTAAATAAATTTATTAAAATCAATAAAATAACTACAATCTTACATTATTGGACATAGAATGAGATCTAATACTTTATTATAAAAGAGACTTAATAGTATGAAAATTCATTCAGACATGATACAATTCTATAAAAGATTTAAAAAATAGGAAAGGAGAAAGTTGCTGAGAGGTAATCAACATAATAATTTACTGATAGATTATAAATTTATTATGAGAAGAATAATGCTATGAAGTAAGGTTATTAAAAGAGGGATTTGTGAGTTCTCAGCAATGGTGATGGATATTGATGATTTTTTGGTTACTATTATATTTAGCTATTATATTTTCAATAGGCTCTATGATAACTAGAGTAAATAAGGTTTGGGTAAAGTTTTTACTATTTATAGTGGTTGGATTGTCAACTATAGTTCTTTCATACATAATAACTTGATAATTTAGGATTAAAAAACTAGTTTTAACGTATAAATTCTCAAAACAAGAATTCTCAAGTTGGTAAATTTCTAGATATGAGAAAAAAATTGACATTACGGAAAAATAATTTTGAAGCGTTTTTTTATAAAAATATTTAGATGTGGCTAGTTTGAATGACTTCACAAAATTTTATATATAGGTAAAGTTTGGCATGTTAATTGCTTTAATAAAAGTTAACATGGACACAAATAAATATAATCATCTAAGTATTGATTATTTGAAGTTTTAGATTTGAAATTTAATCTAAAGGTTCATATTGATATTGGTGTTTAGGAAATTTTATTTTCCTGTAAATATAACTTAATAATAGGAGGTGAAGTCATGTCAAAAGTAGTAATAGCTACAGAGAAAGCTCCAGGAGCAATTGGACCATATTCTCAAGCGATTCAAGTTGGAAATATAGTTTCTACATCAGGTCAACTTCCAATAGATATGAAGACTGGTGAGTTAGTATCTGACCCAAAAGAAGCAACAAAAGCTTCTTTAGATAATGTAAAAGCAATATTAGAACAAGCTGGTACAAGTATGGATAAAATATTTAAGACTACAGTATTTGTAAAAGATTTAAAGGATTTTAATGATATTAATGAAGTGTATGCTACATATTTTAAAGAAAATCCACCAGCAAGATCATGTGTACAAGTTGCTCAATTACCAAAAGATGCAGTTTTAGAAATTGAAGCAATGGCAGTACTATAAGTATTATAACAATAAAACCAATAACAAAACTAATGAAAATTAAAAACTAATAAAAAAAAGTCTACAATTAAAAAAGTTTATATTAAAAAGTCTATATAAAAATCTATCTAAATATTTAACTATTGAGCTTTTCTCATGTAATGTATATTTTTGTGTCAAAAATATATTTGTTATACGAGGAAAGCTTTTTTGTATTTTATTATTGCATTGTGATTTATTTTATTATCTGTATATTACAATTAAGGTAATAATTATATGAAACAAACTTTTTACAATTAAGATTATGTGTTTTAATGCAAATATATAAATAAGTAATGTTTTATATATATTTTTAAAATTGACTATATGTTAAAATATAGCTAAACTGATAATTTGGTAAATTAAATTCTAATGGGGGAGACTATGTTAAGTAAATTAAAAGAATTTCAACAAGAAATGATAAAATACACTGAAACAGTAGCTAGTGTGTTAGATGTAGATATTGAAATAGTTGATGATAGATTAATAAGAATTAGTGGCACAGGTCTATATAAATCAAAGATAAATGAAAGCGTTGTTACAGAGGGCTTTATTTATGATAAAGTTATACAGACAGGTCAGGAATTAGTCGTATTAGATATATGCGACAATCAGCTTTGTATAGAATGTTCCCATTACATGAAATGCTTAAATAAAGTAATAATAGCAGTTCCAATAAAGTATAATAATCGAACTATAGGAGTAATTGGTGCTATTAGTACAGATAAAACTAAAAAAATAGAAATAAGTGAAAAAATAGATAATTATTTAAAATTTGTCAATCATATATGTGATTTAATTTCTATGAAGATAGAAGAACATGAAGCGTCAAAAAATAGTAGTAGAAAAATGGATATGATGATAGAAATAATTGAAAATGTTGAAAAAGGCGTTATAATACTGGACATAAATAGCAAAATATCTTACATAAACAATATTGCTTTAAAAAAATTGGATATTGAGAAAGAGATAAGAGAAAATATAGTAAATATAGTATCTGTTGAATCCTCCTCAAATGGACATGAACTATTAGAAATTGATATTGATAACAAGATTTATAATATAAATGCCAAAATAATTCCTGTATATCCATATATAAATCAATATGACAAAATAATAATATTTGATAAGACATATATCAATCATAAAGGACATGGAAAAGTTAATAGTGGATGGGGAAATAGTGATATAGATTCTATAATTGGAAATTCAGAAGCAATGGTAAAAGTAAAAGAGAGAACTAAGAAATTAGCGAAATCAAATTCAACTGTTCTTATAACTGGAGAAAGTGGGACTGGTAAAGAGTTAATTGCTAGAGCCATACATGCTGAAGGTAGTAGGTGGAATAAGCCATTTATTGCTATAAACTGTGCCGCTATCCCAGAAAACCTACTTGAAAGTGAATTATTTGGCTATATAAAGGGAGCATTTAGTGGAGCTAATAGTGGAGGTAAAGTAGGTAAATTTGAACTTGCAAATGAAGGTGTTATATTTCTTGATGAAATGGGCGATTTATCAATGCCTCTACAAGCAAAGTTACTTAGAGTTTTACAAGAGCGAAAATTTGCGAGAATTGGGTCAAATAAACTTATAGATTTAGATATAAGAGTGATTGCTGCTACAAATAAAAATTTATTGAAATTAGTAAATGAGGGTAAGTTTAGAGATGATTTATACTATAGATTAAATGTAATTCCTATAAATTTGCCACCTCTTAGGGAAAGAAAAGATGATATTGAAGCAATAATGATGAAGTTTGCTTCTAAATATTCTTTAGAATTAGGTATTCAATTGAATAAAATAGAAGAAAATGTAATGAATATGTTGATTAACTATAATTGGCCGGGAAATATAAGAGAACTGGAAAATGCAGTTGAATATATGATGAATTTAGTTGGAGATGATGGAATAATATACAAAGATATGCTTCCGTTAGATATCTTGAACTATTATAATATTAATGGAAATGTATGTAAGAGTACAAATGTAACATTTGAAGATGATATAGTTGAAGGGATAGTAGAAAATCAAGAAAAGATACTTTCAATTAAAGAATTAGAGTTTACTTATATAAATAAGTTGTTGAATAAATACGGAAGAGATACAAAGACGAAGAAGAAAATAGCAAAAGACTTGGGTATAGGTTTGGCTACATTATATAGAAAATTGGAAGAAGATCAACAATAATTTAAATAAAGAAGAAATTTTTTTAATTTCTTGGCATACAATATGCTGAAGTTTATATCTAAGTTACTATTGGTTTTATTAATACTTATATGTTTTATTATACTAAAAGGTATATTAACTTGTAAGAAAGAAGATAAAAAAGTTCTATCATAATATAAATAATTATATTTGTTATAGATAGTCTTAAAAATAATAGTGAAGATGTTAAAAGATGAAATAAGGAAACTTTGGACTAAACATATACATACCATTAAACTAAAATAATGACAGTTGGGTCGATTGAACTACTAGTTGGGTCATATATATTGATACTAAAAAATAAGGATGATATCTTTTTAATAACAGAAGATATCATCCTTATTTTTTATAGTATAAGAATTTATAAGTTTTCTGATATTTATCAGAATGATTAGTCATAAACGAAGGTGCTATGGTAAGTAATTAATAAATACTTGATAAGTAGAGATATAATGGAGGAAGAAAGTATATGAAAGTAAAAAAATCTATATTAGCTATGATATTAGTTTTGAGTATAAGTGTATGTTTAATGGCAGGATGTATGCCTAATTCATCAAAAAACTTAATTGAAACTGAAACTAAAGCAACTGAAGAATACGAACCTAAACTATTTGAAGATTATTCGAAACAAATTAACACCATAGAAGGAGTTTATAAGGTTAGACAAGATATATCTAAAAAGTTTTCAAAAGCTATAACAGATAGTGGTCTTACAGTTGCGAATTCATTTTCAGATGGTAGTTTTGTAGTATCTATAGGAGGCTTCGAAAATCCTCCTACAAAATCTATTCAAAGTTTAAATTACTCTATGTCCGAAGACTATAAAAAAGGTAAGGCAACACTATATATTCTGTGTGCTAAAGAATATCCAGAAAATATGGAATTGTTTGAAAATGATAAATATGTTAAAGCCATATACAATATATTTAAGTCATTAACTAATACTAAATTAACAGAGACAGAGTTCTTTGATGTAGTTAAAAAAACATTTAATAAAAAGGATGGTATTGTAGAACTTCCTTATAAGAATTATATACCGATTAAAGTTGTTCAAGTTAATAAATCTGGAAAATACATTAAAACTTTACAATTAAGTTGTAACTATGATTTTGATATTCCAAAGTCTTAGTGTATTAGAAAATTTATAACATAGTTAAAGTTCATTATAATGAATTTAAATATGATAACTTTTATTAAAATAAGGAGGTTTATATGAAAAAATATCGAGTTGTTTTACTAGTATTAATTATAGGATTTACGGGATTTTTTGTATATGATAAATACTTTAAACCTTGGAATGAAGCTGAAAAACGTATTAATAAATACATGGTAGAACAGGGCGTTTCAAAAGATAATATAAGTAAAATTATAAAAGAAAAAGCAAAAAAGGCAAGTTACGAGGGTATCCTTTATAAGGTATTTTATAAGGATGATTCTCAATATGAATATCAATATTTTTATAGTGATGATTATTATGCTTTACGCGTAAACAAGGTTTTATTACAAATATATGACTCAAGTGATGGTCATGAACTGACGGATGTTAAGAAACTTAAGAATTTAAAATATCCTCCAATTTACTTGGATAAATAAGCTATAAAAGAAAAAGGAGTTTTATGATAATATACTCCTTTTTTATTTTTAAATTAATTTGCTGGTATTAACTTTGAGTTGTCTATTTTTACTTCAAATAACACATTATTTTATTATTTGTGTATTATAATTAAGCTAATTGCGATATAAAAAGAATTTTTTATAATTAAGATTATGTATTTTTATGAAAATATACAAATAAGTAATGTTATATATATTTTAAAAAAATTTGACTATATGTTAAAATATAGCTAAAATGATAATTTTTCTATGCAAAAGAAGCATTTAGTGGAACTAGTATTAAATGAAAAAGGATATTTAAACACTCTTCCAGCTATTCAAAGTATATCCGGTAAATTTGAACTTGCAAATAAAGACGTTATATTCATTGACAAAATGAAATAGCAATTATAGAAAATAAAAGTAGTAAGATATATGACAAAATAGTAGACATATAAAGAATAAGAGCATAACAAAGCAAAAATTAAAATAAAGAAACGATTTCTCGAATTGATAATTCTCGTATTGATAAAAATTTCCCAATATGAGAATTTTTTCTTTTATAAATCTTACTTTTCATATTTAATATTTATAAATTTTAAAGAAATCTTATAAATATATGTAATTCCAACATAAAAAAATTGTTTTTAGAATAAATAATATTGGCATAGTAATTGCTTTACTATTAAAACACAAAGATAAAACATTAAAATGACACCGAAAAATTTGAAAGGGGAATATAAAATAAATGAGAGAAATAAAATGGAAATTAAATAACTTACCTAAATCAGAGGAAAAAGAAAAAGGGATTGAATTTTTAAAAGATGAAGAAATTGCAAAGGCTAAAGCTTTCCATGAGAGCTTTCCACAATATGAAAAAACTCCTTTAGTTAAATTAGATAACTTAGCAAAATCACTAGGAGTAAGCGGAATATATGTTAAAGATGAGTCTTATAGATTTGGATTAAACGCATTTAAAGTTTTAGGGGGTTCTTACTCTATGGGTAGATACCTAGCTCAAAGATTAGATACAGATATATCGGAGTTAGGATATGATAAATTAACTTCAAAAGAAATAAAAGAAAAGTTAGGAGAAATAACTTTCTTTACAGCTACAGATGGAAATCACGGTAGAGGAGTTGCTTGGACAGCCAATAAATTAGGTCAAAAATCTGTTGTATTAATGCCAAAAGGTTCTTCTGAATTTAGATTAAATAAAATCAAAGGAGAAGGAGCAGATGCTAGTATAACAGACTTAAACTATGATGATGCAGTAAGATTAGCTAATGATTATGCAGAAGCTGATGACCATGGAGTAATGGTTCAAGATACAGCATGGGACGGATATGAAGAAATACCAGCATGGATAATGCAAGGATATGGAACTATGGCTAAAGAAGCTATAGAGCAATTAAAAGAACATGGAGTAGATAGACCAACACACGTATTTGTGCAAGCAGGAGTTGGTTCACTTGCTGGTGCAGTCCAAGGGTATATTGCTTCAATATATGATGAATGCCCAATAACAGTAGTAGTAGAGGCTGATGAAGCTGACTGTTACTATAAATCAGCAGAAGCAGGAGATGGAAAGCCAAGATTTGTTGGAGGAGATATGCCAACTATAATGGCAGGGCTTGCTTGTGGAGAGCCAAATACTATAGGGTTTGAAGTGTTAAAAAATTATTCATCAGCATTCGTTTCAGCACCAGACTGGGTGTCTGCTAAAGGTATGAGAATACTAGGAAATCCTTTAAGAGGAGATGAGAAAGTAATATCTGGAGAATCTGGAGCAGTTACAACTGGAGCATTAGTTTCAATTCTTGAAAGTGAAGATTTAAAAGATTTAAGAGAAGCTTTAAAACTAGATGAGAACTCTAAAGTATTATTAATAAGTACAGAAGGAGACACTGACCCTGACAAATATAGAGATATAGTTTGGAATGGTGAGTGCCAAAGTAAATAAAAGACTTAAGTAAAATAAAAACTTAATAAGTAAAATAAAAACTTAAGCAAATGAAAAACTCAAAATAAAAACTAAATAAAATTAAAATAAAGTCTAAATAAAAGTTTAATAAATAAAATATAAAGAAGTAAAAAATCAATAGATTAAGTGAAATATCAAAGTAAAACGTCAACAAATTAAAAATTATATGGGGGAATATCAAAATGTTAAATGAAATAAGAAAAAAACAATTAACTGAAGTATGCCAAGATTTAATAAGAAATGCTAGTTATTCAGGTCAAGAAGAAAATGTAGTAAAAGCAATAGAAGAGAATTTTGCTTTGCTAGGTTTTGATAGCTGGTCGAGAGATAAATATGGAAATATAGTAGGATGTATAAAAGGAAACAAACCAGGTAAAAAAATATTATTTGATGGACATATAGACACAGTTCCAGTTCCAGATGCAAGTAAATGGAGCGTTCCTCCTTTTGAAGGAAGAATAGTAGATGGTAAAATATATGGTAGAGGAACTTCTGATATGAAGGGTCAAGTAAGTGCTATGATGGCGGCTGTTTCATACTTTGCAGAAGATACTAACAAAGATTTTGAAGGTGAATTATACGTAGCAGGTGTTGTTCACGAAGAAATATTTGAAGGAGTTTCAGCTAGAGAAATAAGTAAGGCTGTTCAACCTGATTATGTTGTAATAGGTGAATCTTCAGAATTAAATTTAAAAATTGGTCAAAGAGGTAGAGGAGAAATAGTAGTAGAGA
The DNA here is from genome assembly GCA_021561035.1 of Clostridioides sp. ES-S-0054-01. NCBI lineage: Bacteria > Bacillati > Bacillota > Clostridia > Peptostreptococcales > Peptostreptococcaceae > Clostridioides > Clostridioides sp. ES-S-0054-01. Next base: position 3,412,642 of record CP067346.1, on the reverse strand, counting down.
CTTTTGGTAAACCAGCTCACTCTGCTAATCCAGAAAAAGGTGTAAATGCAGTTTACAAAATGGCTAATGTAATCCAAAAGATACAACAATTAGTACCTCCAACTCATCCAGTTTTAGGTGATGGAATACTAGTTTTAACAGATATAAAATCTTCTCCATATCCAGGAGCTTCAGTAGTGCCAGATTACTGTAAAGCTACTTTTGATAGAAGATTATTAGTTGGAGAAACAAGAGAAGGAGTATTAGCTCCAATACAAGCATTGTTAGATGAAATGATGAAAGAAGATAAAGAATTAAATGCAAAAGTTTCTTATGCAGTTGAAAAAGCTGATTGTTACACAGGAAATACTATAGAGAGTGAAAGATTCTTCCCAGGTTGGTTATATGATGAAGAAGATGAATTTGTTCAAGCAGCATATAAAGGATTAAAAGAAGCTGGAATAGATTCAGAAATAACTCAATACTCATTCTGTACAAATGGAAGCCACTATGCAGGTGAGGCTGGAATAAGAACTATAGGATTTGGTCCTTCTAAAGAAAATCTTGCTCATACAATAGATGAGTATATAGAATTAGACCAATTGTTTAAAGGTGCAGAAGGATACTATGGTATATTAAAATCAGTTTATAAAAAATAATTAGGAGATGGTTTTGTGAGAACTTTAATAAAACATGGGCTTATAGTAGATGGAAGTAAAACACCAGCATATGAAGGAGATATTTTAATAGAAGATGAGAAAATATTAAAAATATCACAGGATTTAAATGAAGAAGTTGACAAAGTTATAGATGCAAAAGGTAGAGTTATATGTCCAGGTTTCATAGATACTCATAGCCATTCAGACCTAGTTATTTTAGTCAATCCATATAATGAGGTAAAGATTAGACAGGGAATTACAACAGAAGTGTTGGGCCAAGATGGTATATCTATGGCCCCTCTACCTCAAGAACATATATCTTCTTGGAGAAAAAATTTAGCAGGCCTAGATGGTGAAAGTGATGAAATTGATTGGAAATATGAAACTACAGAGAATTATCTAAAAATGATGGATGACAATGGGGTAGGTTTAAATGAAACTTATTTAGTACCTCATGGAAACGTTAGAATGGAAGCAATGGGACTTGAAGATAGACCTGCTACTAAAGAAGAAATTCAAAAAATGTGTGAAATCACAGAGAGAGAGCTAAAAGCAGGAGCTATAGGATTGTCTACTGGACTTATATATATACCTTGTGCATACTCATTGACTGAAGAAATTATAGAGATGTGTAAGGTTGTAGCAAAATATGATGGAGTATTTGTAGTTCACCAAAGAAGTGAAGCAGATACAATTTTAACATCAATGGAAGAAATCATAGAAATTGGAAAACAATCAGGAGTAAAAGTTCATTTTTCACACTTTAAGGTTTGTGGTAAATCAAATTGGAAGTATATACCTCAAGTTATAGAGCTTTTAGAAAAAGCAGAAAAGGAAGGTATAAGAGTATCTTTTGACCAATATCCATATGCAGCAGGAAGTACAATGCTTGGAGTAGTTTTACCTCCTTGGGCACATTCTGGGGGAACTGATAAATTAATAGAAAGATTAAGTGATGAAAACGAAAGAGCAAAAATGAAAAAAGACATAGCAAATGGAATAGAAGGTTGGGATAATTTTATAGAGTTTGCTGGAATAGACCAAATATTTGTAACAAGCGTAAAAACAGAAAAGAATAAAGATACAATTGGTAAGAGCTTACTAGAAATTGGAAAAATGAGAGGAAAAGACCCATTAGATGCAACGTTTGATTTACTAAAGGAAGAAGAAAATGCAGTTGGAATGGTAGATTTCTATGGATTAGAAGAACATATAATAGGATTCATGAAAAGAGATGAGCAAAATGTATGTACAGATGGTCTTTTAGCAGGGAAACCACACCCAAGAGCTTATGGTTCTTTCCCTAAAATACTAGGAAGATATGTTAGAGAGTTAAATGTACTAACAATCGAAGAAGCTGTTTATAAAATGACTAAAAAGGCAGCTACAAGCTTTAGTATAAAAGATAGAGGCGAATTAAAAGAAGGATATTTTGCAGATATAGTTATATTTGACAAGGATACAGTTAGTGGTTGTGATGATTTTATCAACTCTATGCAGTACCCTACAGGTATAGATTACGTAATTATAAATGGAAATTGTGTTGTTGAAGAAGGAAAATACAATAAAATTAAAGCAGGAAAAGTACTTAAAAATTAAATCTTAGCTTTAAGGAGGAATAAATTTATGATTTTAGTGGGGAATGGGAGGCTAATAAGCCAAGATTCTTTAAATCCCTATATGGAAGATGGATGTGTAGTAATAAATGATAATCTAATTGAAGATATAGGTACTACAGAAGAAATGAAAGCTAAATATCCAGTACATGAATTTATAGATGCAGGCAAGAAAATAATCATGCCGGGTCTAATAAATTCACATATGCATATATACAGCTCATTTGCTAGAGGAATGGCAGTTCCAGGAAAACCTTCTGAGAACTTTTTAGAGATACTAAACAATTTATGGTGGAGACTTGACAAACAGCTTACACTGGAAGATACAAAATACAGTGCATATGCAACGTATATAGAATGTATAAAAAATGGTGTAACAACAGTTTATGACCATCATGCAAGTCCAAATGCAATTGAAGGTAGTTTGTTTACAATATCAGATGTTGCAAAGGATTTGGGAATTAGAACGTGTCTTTGTTATGAAGTGTCTGATAGAGATGGTGGAAATACAATCCAACAAGGTATCAATGAAAACGTAAACTTTATAAAATACGCTCAAAAAGATGATACAGACATGATAAAAGGAATGTTTGGTCTTCATGCTGCATTTACATTATCTGATGATACATTAAATAAGTGTGCTTTAGAAATGGCTGGTCTTGATACAGGTTATCATGTACATGTTGCTGAAGGTATAGATGATTTACAATACAATTTAGACAAATATGGAAAGAGAGTTCTAGAAAGATTCAATGATTTTGGGGTATTAAAGGAAAAGACTATAGCAGTTCATTGTATATATATAAGTACAGATGAAATCAGTCTTTTAAATAAAACAAACACATTTGTAGTTCATAATCCAGAATCTAATATGGGAAATGCAGTTGGATGTTCTCCTGCAATAGAGCTATTAAAAAGAGATGTTACAGTAGGACTAGGAACTGATGGATATACTAGCGATATGTTTGAATCATTAAAAGTTGCTAATATAATCCATAAACATCACTTGAGTGATCCAAGAGTTGGATTTGGAGAGTCACAAACAATGCTATTTGATAACAATAGAAAAATAGCCAAAGCTTACTATAAAAATGACCTAGGAGTACTTAAAAAAGGTGCTTATGCAGACGTAATAGTGGTTGATTATATACCACATACTCCATTGACAGAAAATACAATAGGGGGACACACTATCTTTGGAATGAGTGGAAGAAGTGTAGATACGACTATTATAAATGGAAAAGTACTTATGAAAGATAGAAAGTTAATAAACATAGATGAAGAAAGTATTCTAGCAAAAAGTAGAGAATTAAGTCAAAATCTATGGAATAGAATTTAAATAATTGATTAAAAAATAGCTACGCACACTCGTGACTTTAGTCATGAGTTAGTAGCTAAAATAGTCAGCATATAGGGAAACTTATATGTAGAGATAGGATAGAACCTATCCAATACTACTTGAATTGCTAAAAACCCCTAAAGTTAACCAAACTAAAACATAAGGATGAAATAAACCTAAGTGTGAAAGTTACGAAAGTAGAAAAAATTGGTTAGATGGTATAAGGTTAAACCCTAAGTACTTTAAAATGGGCAATCAGCAGGTAAACTCCGAATAGGAGAAACTTCAACGACTATTCCTCTTGAGGGAAGTACACTACAAGTTATCGGTAGTGGAAGTGTGTAGACCTTAACGGATAATGCCGAAGGATAAGATATAGTCTGTGCTTGCATGAAAGTGTAAGAAGTTCATAAGAGAACTTCATAGGTAGTAGCGAACTTATGTGAACGACAACCTCAAAAATGATAAAAGTAAAGACTTACGGTTCTTATATAGGTTATTTAAAAATAAATATAAAAAACCTTCAAAATACTTGTTTTAAGTAATTGAATATTTTAATCTTATGATAGGTGATGAAAAGTAGAAGTTACTCATAGTAGAGGATATGCATATAGTATGTCAAATATAGACATCCAGTATTATGGGGAGGCATCTTTGGAATCCTAGTTATTTCGTTGCTACTGTATCAGAAAATACAGAAGAACAGATAAGAAAATATATTAATAATCAGAAAAAGTAAGTAAAGTGAGGTGGTAGTAGTGGAAAAAGCTTATAAGTTTAGAATATATCCAAATAAAAAACAGCAAGAGTTAATTAACAAAACTTTTGGATGTTGTAGATTTGTATATAATAAGTATCTTGCTAAAAGAATAGAAGTTTATAAAAACGATAAAGAAACTTTTACTTATAAACAGTGTAGTTCTGATTTGACCAACTTAAAAAAAGAATTAAAGTGGCTTAAAGAACCTGACAAATTTTCACTACAAAACGCCTTAAAAGATTTAGATAATGCATATAAAAAATTCTTTAAAGAAAAAGTAAGATTTCCTAAATTTAAATCAAAGAAAATTAATAGATTTTCATATAAAACTAACTTTACAAATGGAAACATTATGTATTGTGGTCAACATATAAAACTACCTAAACTTGGTATGGTTAAGATAAGGGATAAACAAGTACCTCAAGGTAGAATACTTAATGCCACTATATCTAAAGAGCCAAGTGGTAGATATTATGTATCATTATGCTGTACTGATGTAGATATTGAAGCATTTGAAAATACTAATAATCAGATAGGTTTAGATTTAGGAATTAAAGAATTTTGTATCTCAAGTTGTGGAGAATTTATAGAAAATCCTAAGTATCTTAAGAAGTCATTAAACAAACTTGCTAAATTACAAAGAGAATTATCGAGAAAAACAATCGGTAGTTTAAATAGAAATAAAGCAAGATTAAAAGTTGCAAGACTTCAAGAACATATAGCTAATCAAAGAAATGATTTTCTACAAAAACTATCTACTAAACTAATAAAAGATAACGATATTATTTGCATAGAAGATTTACAAGTAAAGAATATGATTAGAAATCGTAAACTATCTCGCTTAATTTCTGATGTGTCATGGTCAGAATTTATTCGTCAATTAGAATACAAGGCTAATTGGTATGGTAGACAAATTGTAAAGGTAGGTAAATTCTTTGCAAGTTCACAAATATGCAATAAATGTGGGTATAAAAACGAGGAAGTTAAGGATTTAAATATAAGAGAATGGATTTGTCCTAGTTGTAATGAAACTCACGATAGAGATATAAATGCAAGTATAAATATATTAAAAGAAGGATTAAGACTAATAACAATTCAAAATAAATAACGTATGTAAGAACCGTAGGAACTATGGGGATGGCCTGTGGAGAATTAGTAAGACATATTTTAGTATGCAAAATTCTATGAAGCAGGAACCCTGTGACTTTAGTCATGGGAGGTTCAGATTAATATACAAGTAAGAAACAAGAATTTAGATGTTAAAAACAGAGCTTAAACAAAAATAGGAATTTAAATGAAGTATATAAATAAAAAATATACGGAATAGAATATTAAATTAAATATAGAAGGGAGACCCAAAATGTCTCAAGATAAAAGCCCTAAAATAGCTCCAGTAGATGAAAGGTTACCTGTATCTAAATCTTGGGTATTTTCACTACAGCACGTTTTGGCAATGTGTGCAGGAGCAGTAGCAGTTCCTATGATGATAGGAAGTGCTGCACGACTAGATCATGCTAGTATTGTTTTTTTAATAAATGCTTGCTTGTTTATGGCAGGTATAGGAACACTCATACAAAGTGTTGGTATAGGAAATATTGTAGGAGCTAAAATACCAGTAATAGAAGGAACTAGTTTTGCCGCTGTAGCAGGTATGACAGCAATAGCCTCATCATATAGTGATTCACAAGTTGCAATACAGACAGTATTTGGCTCTGTATTAGTAGCTGGATTGTTTTGTATACTACTTGCTCCAGTATTTGAAAAACTAATAAGATTTTTCCCTAGTGTAGTTACTGGAACAGTTGTTATGGTAATAGGTATTTCACTATTTCCAGTTGGGATAAAGTGGATAACTGACAATAAATTGGAAGCAGTTGAACCAAACTCATTAGCATTAGCTTTAGCAGTATTGGCAATAACTTTACTTTCATTTAAATTCTTAAAAGGAATTTGGAATAGTACAGCTATATTGGTAGGTATAGTACTTGGTACACTACTTTCCATGGCAGTTGGAATGGCAGATTTTAGTGCAGTAAATGGAGTTGGTTGGCTTAACTTAAATGTACCTTTAAAATTTGGAATGCCTAGATTTGAACCATCTGCAATACTATCATTGTGTTTGATTATGTTAGTACTTATGACAGAATCAGTTGGTAATATGATAGCTATTCATGAAATGGTGGACAAAGAAGTAACAGGTAAAAATATTAAAAGAGGTCTATTTGGAGATGGAATATCTACAGCATTATCTGGAATATTCAATTCATTTCCAATAACTCCATTCGGTCAAAATACAGGAATAGTAGGTCTTACAGGTATAAAGTCAAGATTTATAGCAGTTTATGCAGGGGTCATATTGCTAGTACTTGGATTCTTACCAAAATTTGCAGCAATAATAGGAGCAATACCTAAGCCTGTTCTTGGAGGCGTAGGATTTGCAATGTTTGGAATGGTAATGGTTGGAGGAGTAAAAACTTTAAGCAAAGTGAAATTTGATGGAACTAAAAATGGGGTTATAGTAGCAGTTAGTGTTGGTTTATCTATGATACCACTAACAAATCCTGATTTCTATCATAATTTCCCAACTTGGGTACAAACAATATTCCATAGTGGAATAACAACAGGTAGTTTATCAGCAGTGATTTTAAATATATTCTTCAATGAACTAGGTTCTAAAAAAGAAAAAAATAATAAAGCTGAAGAAGCAAAGTAAAAATAAAACAAGTAAAAATCTATATTGATTTAAAGTCATTAAACATTAATAAAAATAATTCAGAGATATTAATAATTCAACAAAACTATCATATATTTTAAATAATATAAAAAAGTAAATAAATAACGAACACAAATAAAAGAATACAATCTAAATATTAAAAATATTTAATTTAAGGGAGAGATAATAATATGGCTAATTTAAAAGTTAATTTATATGGAATGGAATTCTTAAACCCAATTATGACAGCGGCAGGTCCTGGAGCAAAAGATGGTGCTCTCTGTCAAGAGGCAGCAAAAGGTGGAGCAGGAGCTATATGTACAAAAACTATATCTGTATTACCAGCAGATGTACCAAGACCATGTATGGCAAAGACTAATAGTGGTTTCTTAAATACAGAATTATGGTCAGAGCTTCCAAAAGAGCAATGGATAGAAGAAGAATACAAAAAAGTAAAAGAAACAGGTCTTCCAGTAATAGTAAGTATGGGATATTCAGCAGAGCAAATAGCTGAAGTTGCTCCTTTAGTAAAACCTTATGCTGATGCAGTTGAATTATCTACTCATTATGTAGGTACAGATGTTGCTCCAATAGTAAATGCTTTAAAAGCTGCAAAAGCTGTTTTAGACGTACCAGTATTTATGAAGATGAGTCCTCATACTGATATTCAAACTATTGCAAAAGCTGTTGAAGAAGCGGGAGCAGATGGGCTTGTAATGATAAACTCATTTGGACCATGTATGGCAATAGATGTAAATACGGGATACCCTATAATGGGAAGTAAAGCTGGATATGGATGGTTATCAGGTGCACCAATAAGACCTTTAGCAATAAGATGTATATATGAAGCTTCTCAAGTTGTAAATATACCAATAATAGGTGTTGGTGGAATCACTTGTGGAAAAGACGTGGCTGAAATGATGATGGCTGGAGCAAGTGCTGTTCAAGTATGTACAGAAGCAATCCTTAAAGGGCCTTCTATCTATGGAAAAATTGCTAAAGAATTAAATGAGTTTTTAGATGAAAATGGATATGCTGATGTTAATGAAATAAAAGGACTAACTCATAAGAAAATGGTAGCTAGAGGATTTAGAACTCATTCAGTAGCTCCAGTTGTGGATGATAATAAGTGTATCAAATGTAAGCAATGTGTAACAAGCTGTGTATACGAAGCTTTAGAAGTTACAGATAAATTAAATATAGATTCAGACAAGTGTTTTGGATGTGGATTATGTGTAACTAGATGTCCAAAGGGAGCTTTAAGCATTTGCTACAATCAAGTTGAAGCTGTAAATGAATAATATTGTACAGAATTTTAATAACTAACTTTAATAATTAACTTAGAGTAATATGAACTGAAACGATAGATATATGAAGTTAACAGATAAACTATAGTAATAATCTGATGTAAATCGACATATAAAACTAACCTAGTGTAGTTTAGAATATATTATAAGTACTCTAGCAAAATTACTTTAAGTTAATTGCTTTAGATAAAATAAATTGATACGTTATAAGTAAGGTGGAGTCTATATGGGAATTGTTTTAAAAGGTGGTAAAGTAGTAACAAGTGAAAAAACTTACTGTGCAGATGTAAGAATAGAAGATGAAAAAATAGTAGATATAGGTCTTGATATATCAAAAGAAAATGATGAAATAGTCGATGTTAGTGATTCTTATGTTATACCAGGAGGTATAGATACACACACTCACTTTGACTTAGATACAGGGGTTACTAAGACAGCAGATAATTTTGAGACAGGAACAAAATCTGCTATAGTTGGAGGAACTACTACTATATTGGATTTTGCTACACAGACTAAGGGATGCTCTTTAAAAGAAGGATTAGAAGAATGGCATGAAAAAGCTAAGGATAAATCCTACTCAGATTATGGTTTTCATATGGCTATAACAGACTGGAATGACTCAGTTTGTAATGAAATGGAAGATATGGTTAAAGAAGGAGTATCTTCATTTAAATTGTATATGGCGTATAAAGGAAGCCTTCAAGTTGATGATAGTGTAATATTTGAAGCCATGAAAAAAGCAGAGGAGATAGGTGGAATTATTGGATTCCATTGTGAAAATGGGGATATAATATGTGAACTTGTGGATAAAGCAAAGGCAGAAAATAATTTATCTCCAAAATATCATCAATTAACTAGACCAGCCATACTGGAGGCAGAAGCTACTTCAAGACTTATGAAGATAGCTGAAGTTGCAAACTCTAAGGTATATGTTGTTCATCTAAGTTGCAAAGAATCTTTGGATGAGGTTCTAAAAGCTAAGCAAAGGGGTGTGGATGTAATAGTTGAAACTTGTCCTCAATACCTTCTATTAAATGATGAATTATATGATTTAGATGGATTTGAAAGTGCTAAGTATGTAATGTCACCACCTTTAAGAAATAAAGAAAATAATGAAATATTATGGAATGCTATTTCGGATAACCAAATAGATACTATAGGAACAGACCATTGCTCTTTTAATTATAGAGGACAAAAGGAACTTGGAATAAACGATTTCAGTAAGATACCAAATGGTTCTCCAGGTGTAGAACACAGGATGAGTCTTTTATACACATATGGAGTCTGTAAAAATAAAATATCTATCAATAAGATGGTAGAAGTAACATCAACTAATGCAGCAAAGTTATTTGGAATGTATCCTAATAAAGGAACTATAGAAATAGGTAGTGATGCAGATATATTAGTTTTAAATCCAAATAAAAAATCTAAAATAGAAGCAAAAAAACAATTGCAAAATGTAGATTATACACCTTATGAAGGATATGAAGTGGATTGTCAAATAGAACATGTTTATTTAAGAGGAAAAGAAGTAGTTAGAGAGGGAGAATTAATCTGTAATACTCCAAGTGGAAGATATATAAATAGGCGTCTAACAAAGGGGGCTAGAGAATGGTAGAATTTATATTAAATGGAAAGAAAGCTGTTGCAAAAGAAGGCAAAAAACTTTTAGACTTCCTTAGAGAAGATATGAACATAACTTCAGTTAAAAATGGATGTTCAGAAGGTGCTTGTGGAACATGTATGGTTATAATAGATGGTAAAGCGACAAAAGCATGTGTATTTAAAACTGATAAATTAGCTGGAAAAAACATAACAACTATAGAGGGATTATCAGAAAGAGAAAGAGATGTTTTTGCATATTCTTTTGCTAGCCAAGGAGCTGTACAATGTGGATTTTGTATTCCAGGTATGGTAATTAGCTCAAAAGCACTTATAGACGTTAATAATAATCCTACTGAAGATGATATAAAGAAAGCTTTAAAAGGTAATATATGTAGATGTACAGGGTATGTAAAAATAATTAAAGCTGTCGATTTAGCAGCAAAGATTTTTAGAGAAGAGATAGATGTACCAAAAGTAAACTGTAAAGGTCTAGTAGGTGAAAATCTTCCTAGAGTTGATGCAGTAGGTAAAGCACTTGGATATTCTGAATATGTAGATGATATGAGAATTGAGGGTATGATTTATGGTTCAGCAGTTAGAGCTAAGTATCCTAGAGCTTTAGTTAAAAAAATAGATATAGAAGAAGCAAAAGCTTATCCAGGAGTTGTTGCAGTTCTAACAGCTAAAGATATTCCAGGAACTATAAAAGTAGGTCATTTAAAGAAGGATTGGGACACTTTAATACCAGAAGGTGAGATAACTAGATACTTAGGAGATGGAATAGTTTTAGTAGCAGCAGAAACTAGAGAAGCATTAGAAGAAGCAAAAAAGCTAGTTAAGATAGATTATGAGGAATTAACACCATTAAGTACTACAGCAGATGCACTTAGAGAAGATGCTCCAAAAATACATGAGACAGGTAATATACTTGTTAAGGAACATTTAGTAAGAGGAAACGCTGAAGAAAAGATAGAAAATTCAAAATATGTTGTGACTAAGAGATATACTACACCTGCTACAGAACACGCATTTTTAGAGCCTGAATGTGCAGTAGCTGGTCCTTATGGAGAAGATGGAGTGATAATCTATTCAACAGACCAAGGGGTGTTTGCTACTCAACATGAATGTGCAGATATGTTAGGGTTACCACATGAGAAGGTAAGAGTTATAAACAAAATGGTAGGGGGAGGATTTGGTGGAAAAGAAGACATGAGTGTTCAACACCATGCAGCCTTACTTGCATACCATACTAAGAGATTTGTAAAAGTACAGTTAACAAGAAAAGAAAGCATTATTGTTCATCCAAAGCGACATGCTACAGAAATGGAATTTACGACAGCATGTGATGAAAATGGATATTTAACAGGTATGAAAGCAACAATAATATCTGATACAGGTGCATATGCCTCTCTTGGAGGACCAGTACTACAAAGATTGTGTACTCATGCAGCAGGGCCATACAACTATCAAGATATTGATATAACAGGAACAGCAGTATATACTAATAATCCTCCTGGAGGAGCGTTTAGAGGTTTTGGGGTTACACAGAGTTGTTTTGCAACAGAATGTAATCTAAATTTACTTGCTGAAATGGTTGGAATATCACCTTGGGAGATAAGATATAAAAATGCAATAAGACCTGGTCAAGTTTTACCAAATGGTCAATTTGCAGATGAAGGAACAGCAATGGCAGAGACACTAGAAGCTGTGAAAGAAGAATATGAAAAGCATCCACGTGCAGGTATAGCTTGTGCTATGAAAAATAGTGGTGTTGGAGTTGGTATACCTGATGTTGGAAGATGTAGATTGGTGATAAAAGATGGCAAGGTTCACATAAGAACAAGTGCTTCTTGTATAGGTCAAGGGCTTGGCACTGTTATGACTCAAGTAGTTTGTGAAACTGCTAACCTACTTCCTGAAAATATAGTGCATGAAGTTCCAGATACTCATTTAACACCAGACTCTGGTAATACTACGGCTTCAAGACAGACAGTATTTACAGGAGAAGCTACTAAGGTTGCATCAAATAAATTAAAAGAAGCTTTAGACTCTGGCAAAACTCTACATGATTTAGAGGGAGAAGAGTTTTACGGAGAATATGAAAGCGTTACAGATAAAATGGGCTGTGATAAAGAAAATCCAGTAAGTCACGTTGCTTATGGATATGCAACACAAGTTGTAATGCTAGATGAAAATGGAAAATTGGAAAAAGTAGTAGCAGCGCACGACGTTGGAAGAGCTATAAATCCAATCAGTTTAGAGGGGCAAATAGAAGGTGGAGTAGTTATGGGTCTTGGATATGCTCTAACTGAGGATTACCCAGTAGTGAAATCTGTTCCTACAGCTAAGTTTGGTACATTAGGTTTATTTAAGTCTACAGATATACCAGAAATACAAGCTGTAATAGTTGAAAAGAACAAAGATTTATTGGCTTACGGAGCAAAAGGTGTAGGAGAAATTTGTACAGTTCCTACTGCACCAGCAGTACAAAATGCTTATTATGTATTTGATAAAGAATTTAGAACTGAACTACCACTACAAAATACTCCATATAGTAAAAAAAAGTAACAAAAAAAAGAAATATTAAATAAAAAAATAGATTAAATTGTAAATAAAAAAAACCCTTTTGCATAAGGTATATTTTAAATGATAGAATATACATATACAGGAGGGTTTTTCTTTTATAAAATAAGTTTAATAAAATTGAGAGGTGAGCAAAATGAATTTTAATAATAGTCTAGAATTAACTCAATCTCAGAAGCTAATAATGACTACACAACTAAAGCAATCATTATCAATATTAAATATGAGTAAGTTAGAATTAGAAGAAGAGATTAAAAGAGAAGCAGAGAATAACCCATTAGTTGAAGTTGAGAAAAGTGGGGAGATAAATTGGGAAGAATATATAAAAGACATGGATAGGTCAAGACGTTTAGATAGAACAGAGATAAGTTATAATCCTGATAATGAAGTTAATCTAGAAAATTTAGTTAAATATTCGTCAAATTTATATGAGGATTTAAAATTTCAGATAAGCCTATATAAACTTACAGATAAAGAATTGGAAGTCTGTGAGTATATAATTGATAGTTTAGATGAGGATGGATATTTAAGAACTGAGGAAAAAGTAATTGTTGATACCTTAAAGATAGATGAAGAGCTTTTTGAAAAATGTTTGATTAGTGTTCAGCAGTTAGAACCTAGTGGAGTAGGGGCAAGAAGTCTTTCAGAATGTTTGATGATTCAAATGGCTAGTTTGGGAATATATAATGAAATTTTAGAGGAAATCGTTACAAAAGACTTAAATCTAATTGCAAATAATAAATACAAAGAGATAAGTAAAAAGTACAATATGTCACTACAAAAATGCGTTGAACTAATAAATATAATTAAGACATTAGACCCCAAGCCAGGAAGAACTTGTTCAGTAGAAAAAAGTGTGTACATTCAACCTGATGTAACTGTAGAAAAAATTGATGATGAATTTATTGTATATTTAAATGAAAAAGATTCTTATCAGATAAGAATCAATAATTATTATAAAGACATATTAAAAAATTCACAGTCTGATGAAAGTGCAAAAGAATTTATAAAAGAAAGACTAAATTCAGCAACAGGACTTATGAAAAATATAGAGAGTAGGAAAACTACAGTACTTAAGATTGCAGAAGAAATAGTAAAAGCTCAAGATGAATTCTTGAGAAAAGGGACAAAATATATAAAACCTTTGAAAATGAAGGACATAGCAGAAAAATTAGAATTCCATGAATCTACTATAAGTAGAGGTGTAAATGGTAAATATATGCTAACACCTTTTGGAGTATATGAATTTAGATACTTTTTTAGTAGTGCTATTGAAACTGAGAATAATGAAATGGCATCTAGTACAAGCATAAAAAAAATTATAAAGGAAACAATAAAAGACGAAAATAAAAAGAAACCTTTAAGTGATGACCATATATCTAAGTTACTAAAAGAAAAAGGAATTAATGTTGCAAGAAGGACAGTTGCCAAATATCGTGAAGAATTAGGAATCCCATCTTCAAGTAAGAGAAAAGAATACTAATAAGTAAAAGACAAATATCAGTATTGTAAGGGGAAAAGGCTAATTAAAAGATGAATGTGAATTGGGCTAAAAATTTTATGAAATAAAATAATAAGATATTGAAAAGTATTAAAATGCTAGAAGATATTAAAAAATTAAAGAACATTAAAACATTAAGATACTAAAGAACATTAAAATATTGAAGAATATTAGACCTGTAAAGAACATTAAAACTTGGAAAGTATCAAAATACTAAAGAGAATTTAAATACTGGGTAACATTAAAATATTGTAAAATGCTAAAAAACTAGAAGACATAATTAAATAAATGCTTGCAAAGAATAATTAAATATTAGAAGAAGAATGTTTGGATAAATAAACTATTATTAAATTTAATAATTACAAAAGGAAAACACATAGGATATAAATAAAAATCTTAGATAGAAGTATACTTAGCTGGAAATAAAAGTAAGTAGAAGTAAAAGTAACTACAAATAGAATTAGTTATAGTAAAAAATATTAGAATAAAAATATAAAAAAATATATATAAAAAGCCTTATATAAAAAGAAAAAATACTGTAATTTGAAAATGGTGGAGAAATATTCTATAAAATAAAAAAATAAAAAAGTTTTTGAAAAACTATTGAAATCTATACGCAAATCCTATAAAATAAAATTATCTTGTGGGACTTAAATAAACACTAGGGACGAAAAAAGTCCCGAAAGGAAAGCAATAAGGAGTATGTTATGAAGAACTTATTAGAAATTCAAAAGAAATTGATTCCACAGGCAATTGAACTTATGGAAAGAAGATACTCTATTTTAAGACAAATATCTTTAAGTGAACCAATAGGTAGAAGAACCTTATCAAATGTATTAGAAATTAGTGAAAGAATAATCAGGTCAGAAACAGAGTTTTTAAAAGAACAAGGACTTATAGACGTAGCTGTATCTGGGATGACTATCACCAAAGAAGGTTCTGATTTGTTAGATAAACTTAAGGACATCATGAGTGACATCATGGGATTGTCTAAGTTACAAGATAGAGTTAGAGAAAAGCTTGGAATAAAAAAGGTAATACTAGTTCCTGGAAGCTGTGATGAAAATGGAAGTTTACTAAAAGATGTAACTAGATATGGATGCGAGTATTTCTTAGGTATTTTAAAAGATGGAGATATCGTTTCAATAACAGGTGGAAGCACTATGTTGGAGTTTTCAAACGTTATTAAAACTGATAAGAGATACCCAAATACTACAATAGTTCCAGCTAGAGGAAGTATGGGAACTGATGTAGAGATGCAGTCTAATAGTATAGTTGCTTCAATAAGTAAGAAGTTACATTCTAATTGCAAACTTTTACATATACCAGATGAGTTGGATGAGAGTGCAATGAAAACTCTTAGTCTAGTGCCAGAGATTAAAACAACTTTGGAGTATATTAAAAGAACGGACATTTTAGTTTTTAGTATAGGTAGAGCAGATGTCATGGCAAAGAGAAGAAAACTTCCAGAAGACAAGGTTGATGAGATATTATCTAAAAATGCAGTTGGAGAAGCATTTGGATACTATTTCAACAAAGATGGAGAAATAGTTTACAAATTAAATACTGTTGGAATTGATTTAGAGACAGTTAAACAAGTAAAAGAAACTATTGCAATCTTTGCAGGGACTGAAAAAGTAGAAGCCTTATTAGCCATATCAAATATGCATAAAAACATGGTTCTTGTAACAGATGAAGAAAGTGCTTATAAGATATTGTCATTATTATAAAAGTCAAGAACTAGCACAGAGCTAGAAAACATACATTTACTTTATAGGAGGTAGCGAAAATGGTTAAAGTAGCTATAAATGGATTTGGAAGAATAGGAAGATTAGCATTAAGAAAAATGATGGAGCAACAAGATAAGTTTGAAGTTGTTGCAATAAACGACTTAACAGACGCTAAAATGTTAGCTCATTTATTTAAATATGATACAGCTCAAGGAAGATTTAACGGAGAAATAGAAGTTAAAGAAGGTGCTTTTGTAGTAAACGGAAAAGAAATAAAAGTAACAGCAGAAAGAAATCCTGCTGACCTACCATGGGCTGAATTAGGAGTGGATATAGTATTAGAATGTACAGGATTCTTTACATCTAAAGATAAAGCTGAAGCTCATATACAAGCAGGAGCTAAGAAAGTTGTTATATCTGCACCAGCTACTGGAGATTTAAAAACAATAGTATTCAACACAAACAGTGATATATTAGATGGTTCTGAGACAGTTATATCAGGAGCTTCTTGTACTACTAACTGTTTAGCTCCAATGGCAAAAGTATTAAATGACAAATACGGTATAGAAAAAGGATTAATGACTACTATACATGCATATACTAATGACCAAAATACTTTAGATGGTCCTCATCCAAAAGGTGATTTAAGAAGAGCTAGAGCTGCTGCTGGAAACATAGTTCCAAACACTACAGGAGCTGCAAAAGCAATTGGTTTAGTAATACCTTCATTAAAAGGAAAACTAGATGGGGCAGCACAAAGAGTACCAGTTGTAACTGGTTCAATAACTGAATTAGTTTGTACATTAGGAAAAAATGTTACAGTTGAAGAAATAAATGCAGCTATGAAAGAAGCTTCAAACGAATCTTTCGGATATACTGAAGAAATGTTAGTATCTTCTGACATAATCGGAATAAGCTACGGTTCATTATTTGACGCTACTCAAACAAAAGTTATGGAAGTAGATGGAAAACAATTAGTTAAAGTTGTTTCTTGGTATGATAATGAAATGTCTTATACTTCTCAATTAATAAGAACTTTAGGATACTTTGCACAATTAGCAAAATAGTCAGCTTTGAGAAAATAGAAAAGTAGATTGACAAAGTCCGAGTTTGTAGTTTAATACTACGGACTCAGGACTTTTTTTAAGAAAAAATATATAAAATACACCTAAATAATGTTACATACTATATATAAAAATATGATAATATGATATATTTAATAGGGTAAAAGTATGTACTATATTATACTTGGCAATAAAAAATTACTTTATTAAAAGGAGAGATATTTATGTCAATGCTTAACAAAAAAACTATAGAAGATATTGATGTGTGCGGAAAAAAAGTATTAGTAAGATGTGACTTTAATGTTCCATTACAAGATGGTGTAATTACTGATGAAAATAGATTGAACGGAGCTTTACCAACTATTCAATATTTAATTTCTAAAGGAGCAAAAGTTATATTATGCTCTCACTTAGGAAAGCCAAAAGGAGAAGCTAAGCCAGAATTATCTTTAGCACCAGTAGCAAAGAGATTATCTGAAATGCTAGGTAAAGAAGTTGTATTTGCAGCAGACGACAATGTTGTAGGAGAAAATGCAAAGAAAGCTACTGAAAAAATGGAAAACGGAGATGTAGTATTATTAGAAAATACTAGATATAGAAAAGAAGAAACTAAAAACGAGGAAAACTTCTCTAAAGAATTAGCTTCACTTGCTGAAATATTCGTAAATGACGCATTTGGAACTGCTCATAGAGCTCACTGTTCAACAGTTGGGGCAGGAGAGTTCTTACAAGAGAGAGTTTGTGGATACTTAATTCAAAAAGAATTAAAATTCTTAGGAGAAGCTGTTGCGAACCCTGTAAGACCATTTACAGCTATACTTGGAGGAGCTAAAGTTTCTGATAAATTAGCTGTTATAAATGAATTATTAGAAAAAGTTGATAACCTAATAATAGGTGGAGGAATGGCTTATACATTCTTAAAAGCTCAAGGATATGAAGTAGGAACTTCTTTACTTGAAATAGATAAGGTAGAATATGCAAAAGAAATGATGGAGAAAGCTAAAAATAAAGGGGTTAATTTACTATTACCAGTAGACGTTGTTATGGCGGACCACTTTGCACCAGATGCAACTCCAATAGTAACAGAAGATGCTAATGTAAAAGAAGACTATATGGGGCTAGATATGGGACCTAAGACTATAGCGAACTTTGTAAAAACTATAAAAGAATCAAAAACTGTAGTATGGAATGGACCAATGGGAGTGTTTGAATTTGAAAACTTTGCAAATGGTACATTATCAGTAGCTAGAGCTATGGCAGAGTTAACTGATGCAACTACTGTAATTGGTGGTGGAGATAGTGCAGCAGCAGTTAATCAATTAGGATTTGGTGATAAGATGACCCACGTATCAACAGGTGGAGGAGCATCACTAGAATTCTTAGAAGGTAAAGAATTACCAGGTATTGCAGCATTAGATAATAAATAAACTAATATATAGAGGAGATTGTAAAATGAGAAAACCTATAATTGCAGGAAACTGGAAAATGCATAAAACAATAAAAGAAGCTTTAGAATTTGTAAATGAGGTTAAAGATAAAATAAACTCTGATAAAGTAGAAGCTGTTATATGTGCCCCATTTACTTTATTAAAGGATTTAAAAGAAGCTACTAAGGGTACAAATATAAAGATAGGTGCTCAAAATATGCACTTTGAAGAAAAAGGAGCATTTACAGGAGAAGTTTCACCTCTTATGTTAAAAGAAATAGATATGGACTATGTTGTAATAGGACATTCAGAAAGAAGACAATACTTCAATGAAACTGATGAAACTGTAAATAAAAAAGTTTTAAAAGCTTTAGAAGTAGAAATAGACCCAATACTATGTGTTGGAGAAACTTTAGAGCAAAGAGAAGCTGGAAAAACTAAAGATGTTTGTAAAGTTCAAGTTGAAAAAGCTTTAGAAAATGTTCTTAAAGATGATTTAGCAAAAGTAGTTGTTGCATATGAGCCAATCTGGGCTATTGGAACTGGTAAAACTGCAACTGCTGAAGATGCTAATGACGTTATATCTTATATAAGAGAAGTTATAAGAGGATTATATGGAGAATTAGCTAATGAAGTTAGAATACAATACGGTGGAAGTGTTAAACCTTCAAATGTAGCCGAAATAATGGGTCAAAGTGATATAGATGGAGCTTTAGTAGGTGGAGCTAGTTTAGCTAGTAATGACTACCTAGACCTTGTTAATTTCTAAGGAGTGAAATGATGAAAAAACCAGTTGCTTTAATTATTATGGACGGATTTGGATACAATAAGGGTGTTAAGGGAAATGCAATTGCTGAGTCCAAAACTCCTAATTTAGATAGAATAAAAAAAGAGTATCCAAACACATTGATAAATGCTAGTGGTCTTGATGTTGGTCTACCTGATGGTCAAATGGGAAATTCAGAAGTTGGTCACACTAATATAGGTGCAGGTAGAATTGTATATCAAGATTTAACTAGAATAACAAAATCTATAAAAGATGGTGACTTTTTTACTAATAAAGTTTTATGTGAAGCTATGGATAATGCAAAAGAACATTCTCTTCATGTAATGGGACTTTTGTCTGATGGAGGAGTACATTCACATATAGACCATCTTAAGGCTATAATCAAAATGGCAAAAGATAAAGGTGTGGAAAAGGTGTATGTTCATGCATTTACTGATGGTAGAGATACTGACCCTCAAAGTGCGTTAGAATATGCCAAAGAAGTACAAGCTAGTATGGATGAAATTGGGGTAGGAGAATTTGCTACAGTTTCTGGTAGATACTATGCTATGGATAGAGATAAGAGATGGGAAAGAGTAGAGCTTGCATACAATGCTATGGTAAGAGGTATTGGTGAAAAAGCAACTTCTATTGAAGAGGCTATTCAAAACTCTTATGACAATGGAAAAAATGATGAGTTTATAATGCCAACAGTTATTATGAAAGATGATAAAGCAGTTGGAAGTATAAAGGAAAATGATTCAATTATATTCTTTAACTTTAGACCAGATAGAGCTAGACAAATAACTAGAGCTTTAGTTTGTGAAGAGTTTGATGGATTTAAAAGAGAAGATATTAAAAACTTCTTTGTATGTTTAACAGAGTACGATATAACTATAGAGAATGTGCATATAGCATTTGGACCTCAATCTTTAAGCAACACTCTAGGTGAGTATCTAGCTAATAATGGAAAAACTCAACTTAGAGCTGCTGAGACTGAAAAGTATGCACATGTAACTTTCTTCTTTAATGGTGGAGTAGAAGAACCAAATAAAGGAGAAGAAAGATTATTGATACCTTCTCCAAAGGTTGCAACTTATGATTTAAAGCCAGAAATGTCAGCATATGAATTGACAGATAAAGCTTTAGAGAAATTAGGAGAAGATAAGTTTGACTTTATAGTGTTAAACTTTGCAAATCCTGATATGGTAGGTCACACAGGAAGTATAGAAGCTGCTGTAAAGGCTGTTGAAACTGTAGATACTTGTGTAGGAAAATTAATAGATAAGATAGTAGAGTTAGGTGGAAGTGCAATAATAACTGCTGACCACGGAAATGCTGAATATATGTTAGACCAAGAAACAGGAAAAACTGTAACAGCTCACTCTATTAATCCAGTACCATTTATTGTAGTTGGTCAAGAATTTGAAAGTGCAAAGCTATTGGATGGAGGAAGATTGTCTGATATAGCACCAACTGTTTTGGATATGATGAAGTTAGAAAAACCAGAAGAAATGACTGGTCATTCACTTATCTCAAAATAGTTGATTCTAATATGTAGAGAATATGATATAAACTACAATATAAATTTAAAAATAATACAGTTTAGGTTTATTTTGTAAGGGCTAGACTTTATAACATAAGACTTATATTTTGTGAGGTCTGGATATTGTAAAGTGTAGATTCAAGTATATTTTATAAAGTTTACAAGATAGACAATTTATAAAATAAAAAATTATAATATAGATAATGATGCAAATGATAACAATATAAATAATAATTAATATATATTATATAAGCAAAAATTTTAGAATCATTAGTTGTACATTTTATGTTTAATGTTTTAAATCTAGTTATAATATTCATGTATTTAAGATTGTTTTTGGATTTTAGACCAGTTTTTTAATACTATATAAGTTAAAATATTATAAAAAATAAAATAAAAATAGGAACTTTTACAAATTTACCCATCAAATAAATTTGTACCTAATTTTCAAAAAAGGCTTTATGTACTATAATATAAAAAGTAGATTAAAATAGTAGACGGATGTTTACAGCAAATGAAAATTTAACTAATAGAAAATCGAAGGGAGATATACAAATGTCAGTTATTGAATTAGTATATGCTAGAGAAGTATTAGACTCAAGAGGAAATCCAACTGTAGAAGTTGAAGTAGTGTTAGAAGATGGAGCAATGGGAAGAGCAATAGTTCCATCAGGAGCATCTACAGGAGCTTTTGAAGCTGTTGAATTAAGAGATGGAGATAAAGACAGATACTTAGGAAAAGGTGTAGAAACAGCTGTTGCCAACGTAAATGAAATAATAGCACCAGAAATAGAAGGCATGGATGCATTTGACCAACCAGCTATAGATGCAATGATGATAGAATTAGATGGAACTCCAAACAAAGGTAAATTAGGAGCTAATGCTATATTAGGTGTTTCAATGGCAGTAGCTAGAGCAGCTGCTGATGAAATAGGTTTACCATTATTCCAATACTTAGGTGGAGTAAATGCTAAACAATTACCAGTACCAATGATGAACATATTAAACGGTGGAGAGCATGCTGATAATAACGTTGATGTTCAAGAGTTCATGATATTACCAGTAGGAGCTTGTTGTTTTAAAGAAGGTTTAAGAATGGGAGCAGAGGTATTCCATTCATTAAAGAAAGTTTTAGGAGAAAAAGGATTAGCTTGTGGTGTAGGTGACGAAGGTGGATTCGCTCCAAACTTAGGTTCAAATAGAGAGGCTTTAGAATTAATAGTTGAAGCTATAACAAAAGCTGGATACAAGCCAGGTGAAGACGTTATGTTAGGACTTGACGTTGCTGCTACAGAAATGTACAACAAAGATACTAAAAAATATGTTTTAGCAGGAGAAGGAAAAGAGTTAACTGCTGCTGAAATGGTTGCTTTATATGAAGATTGGTCAAACAACTTCCCAATAATAACTATAGAAGATGGTTTAGATGAAGAAGATTGGGATGGATGGAAGTTATTAACTGAAAAATTAGGAAACAAATTACAATTAGTTGGTGATGACTTATTTGTTACTAATACAGAGAGATTAGAAAAAGGAATTGAAAATGGAGTAGCTAACTCTATATTAGTTAAAGTTAACCAAATAGGTACAATAACTGAAACTTTAGATGCTATAGAAATGGCTAAGAGAGCAGGATATACTGCTGTTATATCTCATAGATCAGGAGAAACTGAAGATTCTACTATAGCAGATTTAGCTGTTGCAGTAAACGCTGGTCAAATAAAAACTGGTGCTCCATCAAGAACTGATAGAGTTGCTAAGTACAACCAATTATTAAGAATAGAAGAAATGGTTGGAGAGCAAGCTAGATACTGTGGATTAAAATCTTTCTATAATTTAAAAAAATAGTTATTGAAGATTAAAAAGATATAATATAAAAGATTTAGATTTCTTATAAAGGATAAGTTTTAGTTGATTTTTCAACTTACTTATCCTTTTTTATATTTATAGTTTACATATCTATGTTTAAAAAGTATTATATAAAGTATTAGGTGAGTAAAAACTTGAAAGGAAGATGATTGCGTTGAAAAAATATATAAAGAGTATGTTTGTGCTTTCTTGTATCGCTTTAACCTTATTTACAGGTTGTAGCCAAAATGAAAATAATAATGGTTCTGATACTGATATTGATAAAAAACAACTATTAGAAGTTGCCGATTCTAATGGTGATGTGATAAGACAAACGACAGACAATGATATTATTACTGATTATGTTCTAAATAAGGAAATCGATGAATGGACTTATGCCAAAGAAATACCTGTAAATCATGAAAAATTATATACATTTGCTAGTTATGAATTAATAACTGAGCCTGTTTTTTTAGATGAAACAGATTCTAATATTTCTTACAGTTTGGAGACTCTATATAAAAGCGATGAAAATTTTTATGTTGAGGTCAACTCAGAAGGTGAAACAACTTATAATAAAATTCCTAATTCTGCAGGGAATTATTTAATTACGTTTGCTAAGCATAAGTCTGATATACAAGATAAACAAAAAATTTTTTCTACGTGGGGAAATACCACATCAAACTCTGATAAAAATCTAACTACTGTATTAGGTAAGAAGATACTTTCAAAGTTACGGGAGGATGAAGAACAAAATATTGATAAAGATTATGAGGAAAATTATACTCCTGAAACAATCAATGTAAAAAAAGTAGAAATAGAATATTTAGATGATAGTGTCAGTATAACTGATTCTAAAAAAATAGCTGATTTTTATAATAACTTAAAAGAAAATAACTGGGATAAGGTAAATGAGCCATTATCTGAAAAAAATAAAATATGTGTAATAAGAGCATATCAGCCGAATAGAAAAAGTAGAGATAAAGAATTAGTTGTAAATGAGGAAATAATTATATATCATAGTGATGATGAATACTGGGCAGTATCAAAGAGTAATTCTGGAAATGATGAAATGAAAATGTATTATAAAATACCTAATAGTATTATTGAATATCTTAGCGATATGATTAAATTTTAACTGAAAGATAAAATTACAAGATATCAGTTTTGTTTGTTATTTATGGTTTAATGGTCTTGAAATGACTATGTTATTGTGATACACTAAAGAGTAATGAAATTTAAGTAATAAATAGATAGGAGGGGCAATAATGAGCAACATTTTAATGGGTGTGCAAGTAGTACTAGGGCTTTTACTAGTAATTAGCATAATGCCTCAAGATTCAAAGAATGCTTTGCCTTCAGAGTTTGGTGGAGAAGGAAGTCAAGCTTACTTTAAACCAAAAGGTAAACAAGCATTTCTTGCTAGAATTACAAAGATAACAGCAGTATTATTTTTTATAAATGCATTGGCATTACTTATAGTTAAGAAGTAATGATATTGTTGAATAACTGGCCATTATTTGATTAGTGCATTTGGAAAATATTTAAAAATTAAATTTAGTTTTTAATGAAAGTATGTAAAGTAAAAAATAAAACAGGACTAACAATTTTATATTGTTAGTCCTATTTTATTTTAAAGATTAAGTTAGATACTTTGATTATTTACATTTATGTGTATATCTATCAAACCAGACAATTAGTTTATTACAATTTGGACAAGTATTTTCAGTTAAGTTTTATAGTGTGGCTAGTATATTGCAAATATAAATAGTGATTTTATAGTATCTTATAAAATAATCTTCATTAGGGCTTATATCATAAATATGGTGTAGAAATAAAAGCATACAACTATAAAATATCATATAAGTAAATCTGAATATTTAATAAGTAAATACAAATATTTAGATAAGATTAGTTTAAATAAGATTATTCTGTTTTAAAATAAATATTATTAGAAATACTGTAATTATAGAAAATGCAGAAGTAAATACTACAATTTGACCAGCTAGTTCACTATCAGAATCCATCTGTTGTGCCATTGTAAATGAAGAAACTGCAGTTGGAGCAGACAACATTATCATAAGTGAGGCTAATTCTACATTTCTAAATCCAAGAAAAATACTAATTGGCAAGAATATAGTAGGTACTAGTACAAGTTTTCCACATACTCCCAATATAATGGGTCTTATATGTCCCTTTATAGAAGAAAAACTAAAGGACCCCCCTAAAATTATAAGAGATAAAGGTGTTGCGATTTTAGATATATCGCCAATTGTCTTATGTAAAAATGTAGGAATATTTACATCTAAAATTAACATAATAAGACCTATTGCAGAAGCTATTATAAGTGGATTTGTTATAATACCTTTAATCATATGTTTTATATTTACTCTGCCTCCTCTAAAAATTTCAAGTATTACGACAGACAACACATTGAACATAGGTACAATGACTGCAATTAATAAAGATGTAACTCCAATGCTCTTATCACCAAATAGTGAGATTGTGACAGGAATACCAAATATAACGAAATTACTACGAAATATACCTTGTATTAATGCACCTCTCAATTTATTATCTTTTTCAATTTTAGGGATAATAAAAACTAAGATTAAGAAGGTTGAAAAAATGATTATAACAGCCACGGCCATAAGTTTAAAATTAAGAGAGCCATTTAAATCTGTGTTATATATGTTAAAAAATAATAATAATGGCAAAAAAGATTTGAAACAAACATTATTCATTTTATTTAAAGTATGTTCATCAAATAAACCTAATTTTTTTAGAACATATCCAAGTGACATTGTGAGAAACAAGGGAAGAACAACATTTACTGATAGAATTAAATTTTCCAAAGTCTATTCTCCATAACTCGATAATTCAATTAAATTTCTATCAGGGTTTCTTAAATAAATGGATTTCATTTTACCAAAAACTCCTATACGTTCTACAATTCCTTGTTCAATTTGAATACCATTTTGTTTTAAGTATTTTTTTGTCTCATCAATATTCTTGTTTATTTCAAAACATAAATCAGCACTACCTGTTTGTATGTTTTTGCTATATGGTGAAAGTTCATTACCTTTTATGTGGACATTTATCTTAAAATCTCCAGTATAAAGCTCATATTTTTTATTCATTTCTTTAGATGTAAAACCAAGCTTTTTATAAAAACTTATACAATTTTCTATATTATTAGTAGTAATAATTACATGGTCTATTTTTTTTATCATAACAACTCCTTAAGATTTTACATATTGATAAACTCAACATAAATTTATTTAATTTTATAAACTGATATGATTTATATTGATTATCTAATTTTATATTGATTATCTAATTTTATATTGATTGTTGAATTTCATTTAGAGCATTAAATTTTATGTAGATTGTTGAATTTTGTATTGATTGTTGAATTTCATTTAGAGTATTAAGTTTTATGCAGATTGTTGAATTTTATATTGATTGTTGAATTTCATTTAGAGTATTAAATTTTATGTAGATTTCAAAATTTAATATAATCTGTTAATTAAAATATAAAAAATACTCTAATAACAATTAAGCTAATCATTAATCAAATGTAGATATTTAATTAATGATTAGCTACAGTCAATCTAATTAATTAGAATAACTTCCTTTTAATGTAAATGTGTCTAAAACATGTCCATCCATAGCTTTGAAAAATTCATTCATATAGAATCCTTTTTCAAGGTCAAGAATAGTATCAAGTGCAAATACATGTATCTCATAGACATGAGGTCTGTCTGGAGGAGCCATACCACCATATACACTAGCTTCTAATCTATCAAGACCTCCTAACTTACCATGCCAACTAGTAGTTCCTTGAACAAAATCAGTAGCTGTTATACTTTCATTTTCACCTAACTCATCTCTTGTTATATTTGTAGCTAACCAATGTATCCATGCAAATCCACATACAGGAACAGAGTCTTTGTCTTCTAAAAACACAGCAAAGGATACTGTATTCTTTGGTGCATCTTCAAACTTTAGAGGTAGTGAGTATGTAGGCATACCACCTTCATTGAATTGAGTTCCTCTTTTACCATATTTATCTTCTATAATACCATTTACTATACCAGTACTAGTTACTCTCATAATAATTTACCTCCTAAATATATAATAAGTTAATAGAGTATATCTATAATTTAATTATATACTAGTTGAAAATAATGGTAAATTACTTACTTTTTTATGGGTATTCATTTACCTTAAAATAACATTTTCCTTAAGGATATCTCTCATACCATTATCTAGCATAAAGTTAATTCTCTCGAAGTTTCAAATAAGGTCACCTCCAATTTATTTTGCTAATATACGTTTTGAAGCAAGCTTATATACAAACTCAATTTTTTTATTTGAAATATCCCATGAATCTAATTCTTTTTTTATTAAATCCGGATATTTTTTACTTATATCCCTAAGAGCATTACCTATAGACTTTCTCAAGTATTCGCTATCATCTTCTTTTAAACTAGAAAGTAGTGATATAGCAATATCAGGATTAGATTTAAAATAGTCTCTACTGGTCCAAATTCTAAGACCTTCTGTCACAGCTCTTTTTATGTTTGGACTATCAGAATTAAGCCATTCTTTTATAACAGGAAGTGCCTTTTCATATCCTACTTCACTGCAATAATAATCAAATGATTTAGCTAGTATTTCTTGTACTCTCCAGTTTTCATCTTTACTCACATTATCTTTTAAAAACAATAAAGCTTCAGAAATAGTTATTGATATAAAACCAAGTATAAACACTGCCAATTCTCTTACTTGATAATATTCTGATCTATATAAGTAGATTGATAGATAATAACATTTTTTTGAGTCATTATTTTTTACAATCTTTTTAGCAATCTTTTCAATTTCTTTAAAGCCGTTTTCTATAGTAATAATTTTAGCAATTACTTCTTCCAATTTTATCTCCTCCAATAAGTAGATTAGTTTAAATTTCGTATATTTATTTGTAAAAAAGAGTTTGTTTAATTTAGATAAAATAAAGACTTGTCAAAAAACGTTTGCAAGTCTTTAGTACTAGCATAAATAAAAAATAATAAAAAATCAACCTCATTTAACATATAAATTTACTTTTATTATTAGTTTTATATTATAAAGTTGTGTTTAAAAAATTAATTGAGTTATATAAATTTTACATGATTTGAGTATACTAATAGAATAAATTATTATATAGTAATACTTATATGAGATGAATATTTTACCAATCCTATATGATAGTGTATAATTAGGTGATAAAGAAGATGATAAATAGTAATTTAAACAATTATAACAACATTTATACAGATAATTTATGATTAAAAACCATCATAATTTGTTTGGAATTGATTTAATACAATTTACATTAAGTCGAAAATATAAATAAATAATTTAGTTTGTAAAAATAATAAAAAGAATATAGAAATCCGTGTGACAAGGAATAAAGAAGCTTTGTTTCAAGAAATATAAAGGATAATATAAACAATAATATAATGAAAAGTAAAAATAGGAGGAAAAAATGATACCAGGACTTAAAGAAAGTTTGTTAGGATTAATAAATGAAAGTGCGTATAATCCTTTAAAAAAAGAAGAATTAGCAGAAATATTTGATATACATTCATCAGAAATGCCAATGTTTTATAATTTTTTAAATGAATTAGAAGAAGATGGCTATATCTGCTTTACTAAGAAAGGGAAAATAATATCTCCAAATCAAATGGGATACTTTGTTGGGAAATTTGTATCACACAAAAAAGGGTTTGGATTTGTGGAATCTGATGTTGAATATACACAGGATTTATTTATCTCAAGTGACAACATAAATGGTGCTATGCATAACGATAGAGTTATGGCAGAAATAGTAGTACCTGCAACTGAAGAAAAGAGAGCTGAAGGAAGAATAGTAAAAGTCATAAAGAGAGAAATAACTAGAATAGTAGGTACTTTTCAATCAAGTAAAACTTTTGGATTTGTAACACCAGATAACAAGAAATTTACTAAGGATATATATATCCCTAAAAAACATTTTAGTGGAGCAGTAGATAATGATAAGGTAGTATGTGAAATTACAGTATGGCCACAAGAGGATAGAAAACCAGAAGGTAAAATTATAGAGATACTAGGTCAAAAAGGTGAAAGAGGCGTAGAAATAGACTCTATAATAAGAGAACATGGTCTTCCAGAAGAATTTCCAAAGAAAGTATTACAAGAAGCTGAAGCTGTAGCTGTTGAGATTCCTCAAGAAGAGATAAAAAGAAGAAGAGATTTAAGAGACTTAAATATATTTACTATAGATGGAGATGACGCAAAAGATTTAGATGATGCCATATCAATAGAAGTACTATCTAATGGAAATTTCAAATTAGGAGTTCACATAGCTGACGTTACACATTATGTAAGAGAAAAAAATAAACTGGATAAAGAGGCTTTAAAAAGAGCTACATCAGTTTATTTAGTAGATAAAGTAATTCCAATGTTGCCAAAGACTCTTTCAAATGGAGTATGTAGTTTAAATCCATTTGAAGATAAGTTAACACTTTCTATATTTATGGAAATAGACCATAAAGGGAATGTGGTTAAACATGAAATATGTGAATCTATAATAAATTCAAAAGCTAGAATGACTTATACAGAAGTATCTGACATATTGGAGAAGGATGACGAAAAACTTAAAAAGACTTTTGAACATGTTGTTGAAGAGTTTAAGAATGCTGAAACTTTAGCTAGAATTCTTATGTCAAGAAGGGAAAAAAGAGGAGCTATAGATTTCAATTTCCCAGAAGCAAAGATAATTTTAAATGGAAAAGGTGAAGTTGTAGACATAAAGCCATATGAAAGAAGAATATCTAATAAAATAATAGAAGAATTTATGCTTATAAGTAATGAGACAATTGCTGAACATTTTTATTGGATGGGAGTACCATTTGTATATAGAATACATGAGACCCCATCTTTGGAAAAAATGGAAGAATTAAGTAAATTTATATCTACATTTGGATATATAATAAAGGGTGATAAGGAAGAAGTTCATCCAAAAGTACTACAAGGAATAATAGAGAATATAAAGGGCAAAAAAGAAGAAGGTGCTATAAGTACTATAATGCTTCGCTCTTTAAAACAAGCTAAGTATTCACCAGAATGTAGTGGACACTTTGGATTAGCAGCTAAATTCTACTGCCATTTTACTTCACCAATAAGAAGATATCCTGACCTTCAAATTCATAGAATAATAAAAGAATCTTTAAATAATAAGATAAGTGGAAAGAGACAGGAACAGCTTACTACTATAGTTGATTATGCATCTGTTCAGTCATCTGAAAAAGAAAGAAAAGCAGAGTTAGCTGAAAGGGATGTACATGATTTCTATAAGGCTCTTTATATGAAGGATAAAGTTGGTCAAGAGTTTGAAGGTGTTGTATCTAGTGTAACTTCATTTGGAATATTTGTTGAGTTGGAGAATACTATAGAAGGATTGATAAGACTTGCAAATATGAATGATGATTACTATATTTATGATGAGAGTTCTTATAGTGTTTTAGGAGAAAGAACTAAGAAGTCATATAAGATAGGTGATTTGGTTAAGATAAAAGTTGAGAATGTAAATGTAGACTTTAAAGAAATTGATTTTGAAATAGTTGAAAAGATAGAAGAATAAGTAAAACATCTAAAACAGATATGAGAAGTTATAGTATTTATGGTATAACTAAATTTATAATACTCAATGAAAATAAACAGTTGAAGAATATTTAATGGAAATAGATAATCTAAAAATACTTAATTAAAATAGATAGTCTAAAAATATTTAATGAAAAACAGATATCTAAAAGATAGATTTTTATTACAAAATAAGTGTATCATTTAAAATTTAAGATACACTTATTTTTTTGTTTTACATAAATTTTGTTTTATTTAGTTTATAGTAATGTATTACTTTATATAAATTTAGTGTTAAAATTATACCAAATACTACTTAGGAGGAATGGAATTATGGGTATGATATTATATTAGAATAATTGAAGAAAATGTTTTGAAATTACAACAAGCAGAAGGAAACCTATAAGATTTTGTTTTTGAAGATGTACATAAAAATAATACTATTAATATTGATAAAGCATGAACATGGCATGCTATTCACTTTACTTTAACTGGTTGTCCATTTGGAGGAGATGATGATACCATATTTTATATCATGTAAATCGATTATGTTTTTGAAACTTATTTATAGTACTCAATAATTTTTTTAGCTATATACTATATTTTTGTATGAGCAAAAAAGAAGGGCGAATCTTGATGTTGGGTCAAAGTTTTCAAAGCTGTTTAATTTTAATAAGAGAAAACTTTAAATTAAGCACTTTAATTAATTTGACATGTTCAATTATATTGTTATGTTTGATTACTCTAATACAAGGAGTAGCTAATTTAGACAGAATTTCAGCAGCTATATGTTTAGAAAATTATGTTGCAATAGTAGGAATAATAATGTTGGTGCCTATATTTTCACTAGAATAATTAAAGAAAATTGATGAGATAGTAGCATCAAAATCATTATCTCAAGTTATTGTACAATTAATTAGAATACTGATGTCAATTATAAGTATCACTGTTTTAATCATAGGTTTTGTAAATGTTTTAATATATTTAGGTGGAGATTTTCCAGTAACTGAGTATATTGTTGGAAGTTTCGAATCAATTATGTTTGTAGGAAGCTTAGGAATGTTTTTCTCTAACTTATTTAACAATAAAATCATGAGATATATGATATCTATAGGATATTAGTTTTAAATATGATGACTAAAGACAAGAATGTTGGAAATTTCTTTATAATGTATATGATTCAAGAGCATTTTGATGAAAAATATTGGTTGATATCTGGAAGTGTAGTATTGATAATCATATCTCTATTGATAAAACCAATAAAAAGGAAGATTAGGTGATAAAATGAGAGCTTTAGATAAAATAAGGATAGTATAAATGCAAAAACACATTTATAATAGATGAGTTTATTTTTATATGTATAAATTATAAGTTGATATTTATGTATGTGGGGCTGTAAGTAGATGTATATATCTATTAGTATAAAAATACATATATATACTGAATTTTATTAAAAGCTCTCAAATTTATATTTTATAGTGATTTCACAATAATAGTTTAATAAAACCTATAGTAATTTTATAAATTTCATAGTGATTTTACAATAATAGTTTAATAATTCTAGGGGCTGTAAGTAGATTTGTGTAAAAACAAATTTACCTATAGTCTTTTTGGTATACAAAATTGGTAAATTTGGAATAATATTCATATAAAAAATTTTGGAGGTTTTGAAAATGAAAGATATAATTGTTCCAGATGTTGATTATCAAACAGAAGTTAAAAAATGCAAGACAATGGAAGATGTGGTTGGGAAAAATGGCCTTATGCAAAAATTATTCAAAGATGTTATTCAGCAACTATTAGATGCAGAAATGGAGGAGCATTTAGGTAGAAATAAATATAAAAGAAAAGATATGTGTGATAAAAATTATCGAAATGGATATAGTTCTAAAAATGTAAGTAGCAGTTTTGGAGAGGTAAATTTAGATATACCAAGAGATAGAAATGCTGAGTTTGAGCCGAAGGTTGTAAAAAAATATGAAACGGTTTGCAATGAACTAGATAAAAAAATAATTGGTCTCTATGCATGTGGCATGAGTGTAAGAGATATTCAATCAGAAATGGAAGAGCTGTATGGAATAGATGTATCACCATCAATGATATCTAAAATAACCGACAAGGTTGTGGAGGCTGCCGCCGAATGGCAAAGTAGAACTTTAGAATCAGTTTATCCAATTGTATATATGGATGCTATGCATTTTAAGGTAAGAGATGATAATAAAATAGTTTCTAAAGCTGCATATATATGTATGGCTTTAGATATGACTGGAAAAAAAGATATTCTAGGTATTTGGATAGGTGAAGCTGAAGGTGCTAAGTTTTGGTTATCAGTCTGCAATGACCTTAGAAATAGAGGACTTGAAGACATATTGATTGCCTGTATGGATGGTCTAAAAGGACTTCCAGAAGCAATAAAAACGGTATATCCAGATGTAAGTATACAAACCTGTATAGTTCATCAAATTAGAAATAGTTTTAAATATATAGCATCAAAAGACCAAAAAGAATTTATGAAAGATTTAAAATCAGTTTACAAGGCATTTAATGAAGAAACAGCACTCTTGAACTTGGATTCCTTGAAGGAAAAATGGTATCAAAAATATTCAGTAGTAATAGATTCTTGGTATAATAATTGGAGTAATTTATCAACATTCTTTGCATACCCAGAAGATATTAGAAGAATTATATATACTACAAATGCACTGGAAGGTTTTAATAGGCAACTTAGAAAATATACTAAAGTCAGAACAGTATTTCCTACAGATGAGTCACTTAGAAAATCATTATACCTATCGACTATGAAAATTATTGAGAAATGGAACTCTCCAAATCAAAATTGGTCAGCTACATTAGGTCAACTTACAATAATGTTTGGAGATAGAATTCCTAAAAATTATATAATATAATTTTTTTGAAAAATGGTACATTTAGTGTATAAAAACCTAAATTTAACATACAATAAATGTGTATAAAATACCATTATTAGTATTTCCTGATAATAAAAAAATATTACTAGAATTGAAAGTTTCCAGTAATATTTAATAGCAAAAATATATATTTACACAAATCTATATACATTCTCAAATTCTATAGTAATTTTACAATAATAGTCCAATAAAGCCTATAATAATTTTATAAATTTCATAATGATTTAATAAATATTTATAAAATTACTATTTTTGTTTAGAAACTTTGTTATTCATATTATCATTAGTAGGCATTGAACCAAAGCTTAATTTTTCATACATTACTTGAGTTGGAGCTAGCCAAACTGTACCGTTACCAGTGAATGTATTTAAGAAACCTTCACCATTTAAAGCAGAACCAATTAAAGACTTGTCTGATTTTGTAACAGAGAAATTAACTCCAGATGTTCTTGCTATTGCAAAGTTACCATCTACCTTTAATTCTTCCCCATTCTTCAATTCATATTCTACAATTTCGCTTTGAGGTACAACACATTCTAGAACAATTACACCAGTACCACTTAATTCTATTTGGAAGAAACCTTCACCACCAAGTAAAGCAGATGAGAAGTTCTTTTGTGTAAATGCTTTTACTTCTATTGTATCAGAGCAACAATAGAATAATCCTTTATCAACAATTATAGAATCATTATCAAGACTCATAAATAAATAATGTCTAAAAGAAGGTTCTAAGTAAACTTCGCCAGTACCTTTATATACAGGTTTCATCATCGATTCATTAGTAAGTGCTCCTGATATTCCTTTTTTGAAAAGACCTCCAACGCCACCAATTTTAGTTTCAGAAGAGATACTCCCTTTATAATAATATAATGCACCAGCTTCTGTTTTTATTGACGAATTATTTAACTTTATCTTAATTTGTCTAGCTCTTAGGCCAGCTTCTCTAGCAAAATATAATCCCATTGCCATCATTGGGCTAGAAGCACCTTCAAGCTTTTCAAATTCTAATATCTCAAATTCACTTTTCCCATCTGATGCATTTTCTAAAATTCTTACTTTTTTGCTTAAATCCATACAAATTTCTCCCTACTATGTTAAGATTTATCTCTAAAATATTACAAGATATAATTATATATTACATTTTTTTTGGAAAAATGGCTACTTTATCGTCAAATTTTTAAGAAATTTTCAAGATAGCTGTAGTTGAAATATGATAGTTTAAGGATGCATGACTATTTAAGTGGATGTTTTGAGTATTATTTATTATTTGTGGGTATTATATTTTATGGGTATGTTAAAATTATTTAAAGATAAAAGATAAAAGATAAAATTTAGCTTGATATTGAATGTATCTAATATGGTTTGTTATTTATTTTGCCTAATTATTTATCATATTGTTTAAGAAATTTAATATATTAGTGTAATCTTGACTAAAATCCCTAAATATGTTATTATACAGCTTAGTCAAATGATTTAATTGCATGAAAAATTTAGCAGATTCTTAATATCGATTGAAGAAATTTCTAGCAAAGAAGGTGAGATTTATATGGCTGGTAAGAAAATATTAGCAACAAATAAAAGAGCAAGACATGAATATTTTATAGAAGAGACTTATGAATGTGGAATTGAATTAAAAGGAACAGAAGTAAAATCAATAAGACAAGGTAAAGTTAACTTAAGTGATGGATATGCATCTGTAGATAATAGTGAAGTATTTTTGAAACAAGTTCATATAAGTCCATATGAGCAAGGAAATATATTCAATGTTGATTCTTTAAGAGTTAGAAAATTATTGCTTCATAAGCATGAGATAAGAAAACTTATTGGAGCAACCACTATAAAGGGGTATTCACTTATACCACTTAGTTTATATTTAAAAAATGGTAAAGTTAAAGTAGAAATTGCTTTAGCAAAAGGTAAGAAGTTATATGATAAGCGTCAAGATATGGCTAAGAAAGATGCACAAAGACGTATAGAAAGAGAAATGACAGGGAAGTATTAAATTAGATAAAATTGTATTTTTTAGAATAAAATTCTTTATTATCTAGAACATAACATTGATTTTTATTCTTAAAAGTATTATATTATATATACATTAAAAATTTAATAAAAATGGTGATAAAGTTTGCGAAGAGTCTATTGGACTATAAACTAATCAAGGGGGCGTAAAGGTTTCGACGTGGGTTTGGAACTTGAGGCTGCATGTCGTGTTACTCTGGGTCACGTAAAAACTGGGGAACTTTAAAATAAACGCAGACGATAATTTCGCGATAGCAGCCTAGTTGCTGCTCGTCCCTCTTAGTCCTCCTGCCGACTAAGACTGGACGTCATTATGCAGGGAACTACTTTAAGGGTGTCTCGACTTAAAGTAGATTAATTGGGACTGGCTAAGCATAAAGCCTGCCACTTGGCGTTATGTGAGGCGAGATACTAGTGAAGTTGGCTAAGCATGTAGATGCAGCGAGGAAAAGACTTACGGACAGGGGTTCGACTCCCCTCGTCTCCACCAATTTTGAAAAAAGAATGATGAAATACTTGGAAATACTAGTCTTTATTGACTAGTGTTTTTTAATTTGGTTATGAAATCCACCAACCGTACCCCAACCACAGAAAAAGAGGTTTTTTTGAAGATATATTATTAAGTTTTATAGAAATAAAGATAGTTTAGAAAAGATGTAATTTATTTGTGAAGATATATTTTTTTATTTAAAATTCTAAGGTTGTATTTTGAACAAATAATAATAAATTTTATGTGTATACCAAATACTTCATTAAAATGGTAAAATATACCTAAATAGTATTACTAAGAGAATCATTTTATTATCAAATATCTAATTTATAAGGAGGTCTTATGTGAGTAAAATAGAGGAAGCATATAGTTTAGAATTTGAAGATGTAATAGATGCTGAAAAGGCATATGAGTTATTTTGGAATGGTTATATCAAAGATAAAAGAGCATTTGAATGTACAGATTCTAATTGCAGTGCTCAAATAACATGTGTAAATATTGATAAAAAAAAATCTGAGATGAAGAGAATACCATACTTTAAATACTATGGTGAACATAGTAAAGAATGTGAGATGATTAAAGCGTTTAAAGAAGTAAAAGATAGTAAAGCTATAAATAGACAGAATAAACCTATGAAGTATATAAATAATAAAGTGGATATACTTATGTTTAATAGACCAAAAACAGATAATTATGTTAAGAAATCTAATGATGGTGTTAAGAAGAAAAATAAAAAAGAAGTAAAAGAAAACTTAAAAAAGCAATATATTGAGAATGGTTCTAGAAGCTCAAGTTTTTATTCAATTAAACCTTTAATCTCTAAGTTTGAAAAGTATAAATCTGAGAGCTTATTAGATTCTTTTTTTATTAATATAAATAATTTTAAAATTAGTTATAAAAGTATGTTTATAAACATTGCTGATATAAATTATGAGAATATTGAGTCATATAATAGAATCTATTTTGGTATTGGAAAAATTTTTAAATCAAAAAATAATAAAAATGAATTTGTAATTTTTTTAAAAAAAAGTTTTAAAGACGAAGAAATGCAGACTATAATTTGCATAAAAAAAGAAACTATAGATAGATATTATAGAAGTGAGAAAATAAGGAATGAGCTAGAAGGCTTAGTTTCTGACAATGAAAAACAAATTATATTTTATATATATAGTAGACCTATAAAGAAATATAAAACAATATATTTAAATATTTCAAATATGGATTTTATAGATTATAGAATAATAAGAGAATGAAAATTAATTAAGTTATAAGTAGTGCTACTATTAACTTAATAGATGAGAATATATACAATTTCTTTATGGAGTATTAATTAGAAAGATATTGTAGCATGATTATGTTTAAAAAGTAAAATACATGTGTTACAAAACTATTAAAAATAATTTTATGTTTCATGTAATATATTTTGCAAAAGGGGGAGAAATGAAAAAATATTTATTTGATTTTAAAAATGTATATAATGTAACAGGAATTATTAGGTGGTCAATTATTGTAAATATTATTTTATTAGTAGTTGATAAAAATAATATATTATCTAAAGTAATTAGTTTTGGTTTTAACAAAGAGATATACATACTTATGGGAATTTTCATTTTAGTAAGCTTATTTGATTTTGGTTTATTAAATTCATTAAAAATAAAAATAGTTAATGATATTGATATGATATTAATTTTTTCGATAATCATACTTTTTACATTTTCGGTTATATCTTTATTAACATTTAAGGAAGTTACATATAGAGTTTATGTATCAATTATATTTATTTTTATATTGGCTGTTCTATTAATATACAGAATTACTTCTTTTAATAAATTAATTAAAGCTTTAGATAAAAAATCTAATATTTATAGCTTAAAAGACTTGTATGATGGATGTATAACTGAAAATAATGAATTTATATTAGTTAGTGAAGAATATGTGGATTATGATTTATTAGATCGAGATAGATTTATTAATAATTTATATAATATTATAACTAATTGTAATCCACAGAGAAAATTTATCATAAGTTTAGAAGGACCCTGGGGAAGTGGAAAAACTACAGTTCTAAATATTGTAAAAAATAAGATTAAAGAAAATAATTTAGACACAATTATAATAGATGATTTTGATCCCTGGTCTTTTGATGATAATAGTAGTATGTTTAGAGGAATGTTTGATATCCTTCTAAAAAAATCAGGGATAAAATTTAGTGCAACTCAATCAAAAAAAATTATAGATAGTTTGTATGGAGTATTATTTACAGATGAGGATAGAAAAAAAATTAGAGCATTAGGATTGTATAATGAAGAGAGCTTTTCTGAAATAAATAAAATTAAAAAAATGATTAATAATTATCTTCAATTAAGCAATAAAAAGGTTGTTTTTATTATTGATAATATTGATAGAATAGAAAAGGAAAATATTACGCTGCTTTTTAAATTGGTTAATAATATACTTGATTTTGATTATGTAACATATATACTTGCATTTGATGGTGAAAATATGAAAAATATTATGCAAGATGAATTGAAAATAGATTATGATTATCTAAAAAAAATAGTTCAACTTCAAGTGAAATTACCAAATATACAATCTGATGTAAAGATAAATATTATCGACAGATGTATTAAGAATATACTTATTTTATATGGAGAAAAAGAAGAAAATTTAAATGAATATGATATTTTAATCAATAAACTTGGAGTTATTATTAAGGATATTAGAGATTTAAAAAGATTTATTAACTCTGTAGTTAGTTTTAATTATAGAAGCAATAAATATTTAAATATTATAGAAATTTTTATAATAGAATTGATAAAAATGTATAATAATAATTTATATAATTCTATCTATAATAATAGTCAATTTTTTATATCACATGATAAAATATGGCTAAATTCAATTTCTTCATTAATTAATAAACAACAGTTTAATAAAGAAGGTAAAGTATATTTTGATAACTTATTCTCCGATGAAAATAATAAAGAGTATCAGAGTATATTATCAGAGATATTTCCTTATGTTAAAAAGTATAAATGTGGAGAAGATTTAGAATGTACTGTAAATGCAATTATTTCTAACCATGAAGAATATAAGTCTATTGAAAAGAAAAAAAGTATTTGTAGTGCGAAATTCTTTGATTTATATT
This sequence comes from Clostridioides sp. ES-S-0054-01, assembly GCA_021561035.1. Lineage (NCBI taxonomy): Bacteria > Bacillati > Bacillota > Clostridia > Peptostreptococcales > Peptostreptococcaceae > Clostridioides > Clostridioides sp. ES-S-0054-01. The sequence goes on along the minus strand of CP067346.1, from coordinate 3,373,950 downwards.
TTGCTCAAACGGATAATGATTTTATATATATAAGTAATGCTATTGATATTTTTATTGAATTAATTAATAATAGTGATAATAAAATTAATATTATGGATAATTTATATTTATTAATTAGAAAATTTCCAAAAGAAACTCACAAAACTGTTTTTGAAACTATGCAATATTATATAGGAGATATTAAAGTTGAAAATTTACATTATCTAGCATATGCACTATTTTCGAATATATATGAGATTGAAGATGCAAGAGAATTTATGGGGTTAAGTGGCAGAAGTAGAGCTAGTATGATTATATCTGATATATTGCTATTAATGCCTGACATTCACTTTAATAAATATATAGAAGATATGGAAAATGAATATTCAAAGTTAATAATAATAGATAGTATAAATTATTGGATGAAATGCAATAAATATGTAAAAAGTGATATTGAAAAAGAGAGATTAATAAAATTTAATGAAAAATTTATATATATTGGAAAAAATATATATGATAATAATATAAATATATATAAAGAATTTTATAATAAAGATGGTGTATGGGCATTATATCGTGCCTTAAAAGATATTGACAGAGATATTAAGGTTTACATTAAAAATATAATAGATTCAGAGACTATAATTAGACTTATATATGATATTACAATTATGTCTATAGGTACATTTGGCTATAGATATAAAATAAGTACAGAAAATCTGAATACATTGATTACAGTTAATGAAATAGATGACCTTATTCATAATAGGACTTCTAATACTAAGGATGAAGAATTTGTTCTAGAGGTATATAAATACTTTAGAGAAGATATTAGAGATGATTGGGATGAAGCAAGTTTATTATGTAGTAATGAAATTAGTTTAAACTTGTAATTGATTATTTAATTAGTTTTAAATATTTACAAATAAAATTTATAGATATAAAAGATACTAGCTTATAAAACTAGTATCTTTTACTTTATTATTTATATAATAAATATATCAATTACAGAATAGTATTTAGTCAAAAAAGGAGCCAATAGATTTATAGCTTCTAAAATGAAAATATTTTATCCAATTTTTCTACAGCTTCAACTTTCTTATCTTCCATAACTTGAGTATATATATTTAAAGTTATTGATATATCATAATGACCCATTAAAACTTGTACAGTTTTAGGAGGGACATCATTCTCAAAAAGTCTAGTTGCATAAGTTTTCCTAAGACCATGAAATTTTATGGGCTCTATACTTAAGTTGTTTAATATAGACTTTAGATTCCTTAGAGGTCTTTTATCATCTATAGGAATACCTAATTCATTACAAAATACATAATTATCATTTCTATATAATTCTCCAGCCTTTAATATATCTCTATTTTGATTTACTTTATGTTCTTTCAATTTATTTAAGACATCCTTTGGAATAGGCACAGTTCTGTAAGAATTTGATGTCTTTGGCTCTTGTTCTAATACTTTAAGCTCTCTATTTCCAGTTTTATCTATAAAATATGTTCTTTGAAGAGTTCTTTTAACTGTTAAATTAGACTTTTTAAAATCAATATCAAACCATTTAAGTCCTAATAATTCTCCTAATCTAAGTCCAGTACCAAGAGCAAGTAAAAATAATACCTCTAATTTATGACCCTCTATAGCTTTTATAAAACTCTTTTGTTGTTCAAGAGTCAATATTTCAAGTTTATTTTCCTTTTTTTCAACTGGTATATTTACCATAGTGCAATAATTACGTTGTATAAGACCTTGTTTTTCAGCTTCTGATAAGCAGGTTTTCAGTTTAGTGTTTATTTGTCTTATAGTAGGTATGTTTTTATTGGAATCAAGCAATCTATTGTAATATTTTTGAATGTGAGATACTCTTAAGTTCTTTAACTTAACATTGCCTAAATCAGTATCTTTAATATAATTACGATAGATGCTTTCATATCTTTCAAATGACTTGGGTTTTAAATCTTTTATTCTATATTCAAACAACCAATTGTAAAACCAATGTTCTAAAGTTATTTTATCATCTGAAATATCAGAACTTAAATAAGATTGTTTTTTATAAGCATCTAATTTATCTTTAACTTCTTTTTGAGTCTTACCATAAAATTCTTTTCTTATTGGTTTCCCATCTTCATTGTAACCAATCATTATACGGGAACGCCAACCATCTTTATATTTTCCGATAGAGCCTTCTCCATTAGCTCTTTTAGTTGCCATTTTTAAACAGCTCCTTATATGATTTATAATTATACCCATCAAAGAATGTAATACATTTTTCTAATAAGAATTTTATAACTTCATCAGCTTCTAGTGTTTCATAGAAGTTTAGCATTAATGTGTTGTACTCTTGTTTATGTTTAGCTGGTATTGATAGAACTCCTATATCATTACTTATAAGTATTAGGTTTGAAGTAAGTCTAGCAGTTCTTTTGTTACCATCATAGAAGAATTGACAATAGGACAACCATAAATTTATTATTATAGACTTTTCTAAGGGGTTTGTTATTTTATCTATGATATTTATGTCACTTATGAATAAGTCATTTAATAAAGTGGCTTCTATGCACTCATATTGAGTAGTACCAGCTATACCTATATTACCATTTCTGAAATCTCCAACAATTAGAGCTTCATCTTTTGCAACTATTTTATGTATAGAGCAAATTGTATCTTTATTTAAAGATAAGTTTTCTTTGTTACTTAATTTTATTATATAATCCCATGATGATTTTATATTTAGTATTTGATTTTGGTCACTTAATTTATGTCCACCTACTGTTATACCATCAAGTAATGTTTGTACTTCTGGGAATGTAAATGGGTTATTTTCTAGGTTACCCATATCATACACAAATTCACTTATCATTCTTCTAATGTATGTTAAAGTATATTTTTTATCTCCATGAGGTAGGTTAGTAGGGAATTTATATATGTATTTTGGTATATATGATTTATTCATGATTTTAGCTCCTTTCATATCTAATTTTTATTTATTAACTATGAATGTATAAAAGTTAATAGGTAAACCCATATTTTGAAAATGTGTAATATTAATATTCTTCATCCTCATCTTCAATAAGACTATTAGAGTTTTCTTGTATAAAATTTTCAACAAGACCATTTATCACCCAATTTAGATTTTTGGAGAAGTCTTTGAAGTCAGAGAAGTTTAGGTTAATTGGTTTTATTGTATCTGCATTATCTGTAATTTCAAACTTTTTTTTATAGTCTGTTTTTATATCATAACCATAATTTTCTAATATGTGAACTACTAAATCCAACTCTTTATCAAATACTTTTAAATTAATATTATTATTTGTTAAAGTATCTAAATCATTTTCTTCAACAATGAGTTTATTTATGGCAGTTGATAAAGCGGTAGATATTTTTCTTATCATATCTAGACTAGGTATTCTTTGATTTTGCTCATATTTAGCTATAGCATGAACTGAACAACCAATCTTGTTGGCTAGCTCACCCCTTGACATATTTATCGATTTCCTATATTGTTTAATCTTTTCTCCGATTGTATTATTCATCATAATTTCACCTTAAATATATCATCAAACAATGATTGTACTTAAACATGTAAAGGAGTTATTTTCTAGATTATCCATATAATATACTAAATCACTCATAATTCTTTTAATGTATGTTAGAGTATATCTTTTATCTCCATGAAATAAATTAGTAGGGTATTTATATGTGTATTTTAGCATCTATGATTTATTTATAATTTTAACTCCATTTGTAGTTCTTTATCATTGCTTTAGATAGTATTGATATTATTTTATATTTTAGTTAGTAGTTTTTTTATTTCTTTAAGTGTATTTTCAAGCTTTTCATTTTTTTCCTTTAATTCGTTATTTTCTTGTAATAATTTAAAGTAATCATTATTTTTAATAGTAATATTTTCTTTTTGAGATATTAATTTTTTTAGTCGAATATTACTTCCATTATCTGTTGAGTCACTAAAGTAATCATAAATTATTTCTATATTTTCTTCTGATAGACCAATATCTAATAATTCATCAATTGATTGTTTTGTAAGAACATCATTTTTAATAATTTCTTTTATATCATCAGGATGTAATGAAAAATCTAATTCAGTATTAGATATACAATCTGAAAGTATCCAATTATAAACTTGATTTTCATTTAGTTCTAATTTTTCACCAAGTTTATAATATTGGTCTTTATCAGACCAAGCACCTAGCAATAAACTTGAGGTAATCCTAATATCATTATCTTCCATAAGATTTGAAATAGCATTTAAAAATTCATCAAAAGAATAGTATTCTTCTGGGAATAAAGACTGTAAAAAGTATAAAATATCTTCATTAGTCATTACTTCATTTTCAATATCAAAATAAAAGATAGTCTTTTCAATTTTCAAAGCTTTAGCGAGTTTTGATAAGGTATCTATACTAGGTATTCTTTTATCATTTTCATAATTTATTAGAGCATTTCTTGAGATGCCACTAATTTCAGCAAGTTGAATCTGTGTTAGTTCTTTTTGTTTTCTTATCTTTTTTAAGTTTTTTCCAATTTGCAATATTATCACCTCGTATAAAGTATATCCCAAAAGTACACAAATGAGAACAGAAAAATAATATATTCTTATTGACGGTACACATATATCGACATTATAATTAAAATGTAAAGTTTACGAATGTAAACTAGAGAAAAGGAGGAAAAAGTATGGAAATCAATTTAAAAATATTTAGGATTAAAAAAGGTTTAAAGCAACAAGAACTGGCAGATAGAGTTGGTATATCAAGATATTATTTGTCAAATCTGGAAACAGGTAAGGCTAATAATCCAAGCAATGATTTGATGATTAAACTATCTAGAGCTTTAGATACAACAGTAGAAGAATTATTTTTTAGTAAGGAGGAGTAAAATATGAAAGAGAATAATAATTTAGAAGTTTTAAAGACATTACAAGCTACTTTAAATATTATTGTAAAGAATGAAGAAGAAGCACAAGAAAAAAAGCAAGGATATAAAATTATTGAAAATGCGAAAAGAAATAAAGCTGAACTTATAACATGTAAAGAAGCATCTAAGCTTTATCCTATAGGAGAATCAAAATTTAGGCAGTTATGTCACTCTAAAAATAAAGGTTTCCCTTGTATATGGATAAATAATCGAGTATACATAATAAAAAACAAATTGGATGATTGGTTTATTGAAAATGCAAATGGTATCAAGTTATAGTATTAAAGTAGGTGTTTGCAATTGAGCAATAAAGGGTGGATAAAGCTTTATAGGGAGTTGTTGGATAAATCAATTTGGAAAGATATTAAACCAGAAAGAAAAGTAATATTAATAACTCTATTACTTATGGCTAGTCATAAAGAAAATCATGTTTTTATAGATAATAAAAAGATAAAAATAAAGTCTGGACAATTTATTTCTTCATATAGCAAAATAGCTGAAAGATGTGGTAAAGGAGTTAGTTATCAAATGGTTAGAAGTTGTTTGTTGTTTTTTAAAAATGCTGGTTTTCTAACATACGAAACAACAAACAAATATATAGTCATAACTATTGAAAACTGGGAGCTTTACCAAGAGAACATAGAAAATCAACAACCTAATCAACAGACGATTAACAATCAATCAACAACAATCAAGAATATAAAGAATGAAAATAATATTATATATAGTGAAATCATAAGTAAATTTAATTCAACTTGTATCGAACTTTCAAAGGTCAAGAAACTAACAGATACAAGAAAGAGGAGAATAAATTCAAGAATAAGAGAATATGATAAAGAAACTGTATTAGAGGTTATAAATATAGTTAGTAAGACAAGTTTTCTAAATGGAAACAATAATACAGGATGGAAAGCAAACTTTGATTGGATAATGAATCCAAGTAATTTTACTAAGATACTAGAAGGAAATTATCATAGCAAGGAAACTGACCTAAATAAAGATGAAAAGGTATATAATCCAGATGGCTCACAATTAAAGTGGTAAGGAGATTATATTATAAACAATTCAAACAACTTAATTAAAAATACAGAAGCAGAGCAATCTATATTAGGAAGCATTTTATTAGACTCAACAATAGTAGAAGAGTTAGAGCAAATGTTAAATGAAGACATGTTTTATCATGAGGAACATAAATACATATTTAATGCTATAAAAGAAATAAACAAGAGAAATGAAGTAATAGATATAATAACTCTTACAGAAGAATTAAAGAGAAAAGGTCATTTGAATAATATTGGAGGTATAAGCTATATCACTAGTTTGTCAACAATAGTTCCAACAGTATCAAATTTCACGAGTTATGTCAGTATAGTTATTGAAAAATATAAAAATAGAAATATAATTGATAAATTCAATAAATTCAGTCTTGGCGAAATAGATGATAATACTCTTATATATCAGTTAGAAAATGATATAAATAAAGCTAATCAAAAACTAATAAAAAAGGATTCAAGTATAACAGCAATATCAGAGAGAGCTTTCGAATATATAAATGATGAAATAAATGAAGGTATTAAGACTGGAATAAAGTTCTTAGATGAGACTATAGGAGGTTTATATGGGGGTGAACTAACTACAATAGCAGCTAAAAGTGGAAGGGGGAAAACGGCACTAGCTTTACAAATACTTAGAAATGTAATATTTCAAGGTAAGAAAGTACTTTTTATAAGTGGAGAAATGAGCGATATACAGATTTTGTTTAGAAATATAGCATCACTGACTGGAATATCAGTTGTAAAAATGAAAAATAGAAACTTAGATGATGAAGAAATAGTCAAATATATACAAGCTTTAAGCATAATAAATCAAGAAAATAATCTTTATATAAATGACTCTGTAAACACAGTATCAGGAATAAAGAGAGAAATAAAGAATATTAAGCCCAGTTTAGTAATAATTGATTATTTGCAAATTTTGGATTATGAAGGTAAAGAAGTAGGAGAAGCTAAATTCGCTGACTTATCAAGGCAAATAAAAAAGATTACTTTAGATTTTAATATACCAGTTATTCAGCTTGCTCAATTAAATGATGAATTGAAGGGTGAAAGACCTAAAGGGGATAGAGTAATGAGAAACTCAAAGCAGATATATATGGATTCTAATTCAGTTATATATATTCATAGACCTACAGAAAAAGAGGCTCTTAATTATTGTAAGACAATAGGAATTGAAGATATAAGAGAGCTGAGACGAAGAGAAAAAGGTTTTGGTGCTAATTTAAGTGAGATTATTGTTGCTAAAAATAGAGATGGTGAATCAGGATTTAGGCCATATTGGTATATAGGAAATTTATTTTCTTTTGAAGAATGTAAGAAGATACAAGAGATATAAAAAAGAAGTATGATTTATTAAATAATAGATAAATTATGTTTCAAGTAGTTTTGAATGGTAAATATATAAAACTTAATTAGATGTAATAGAGATTTAAAATATATTGAGTTTAGATTTAAATGCTTATTAGAAAAAGGTAGTTGCCATATAAATGAACTGAACCCTACTTAGTAGACAGTTTTAAGGGTCTTTAAAATAAAGTGTGTATTCTTCTAAAAAATGGTGATAATTAAAATATTAAATATCACTATATAAAAGGAAGGTGCACACTTTTTATGTTTAACAAAAACGAAATATTAAAAAAACTTATTGAAGAATACGATGTTAAAACAACTACAGACATTCAAGACATGTTAAAGGATTTATTTGCAAGTACAATTCATCAAATGTTAGAAGCGGAGCTTGCAAATATTTATAAATTAGAACTAATAGATATGAAAAATCAACTTAAAAAAATTTTATAACTGCAATAGATGTTTAAAATTAATAGTGGGTATTATTCTAGTGAATCATCTCCACCATTGAAGTCCACGAATACTCGTATCCAATGGATATGAGTATTTTTAATATGTCCAGAAAATCAATTGAGAATTATATAATATTTTTATATTGTAGAGATTAAAGCCACAATTATAAAATTAAAAAATGTAGAAAAAATTATTAAATAGAAAAAATGATGGAAAATAATAGTATTAAGATATAAAATCTTATAAAATGTAGTTAGAACGGAATTAATTATGTATATATAAATTGGAGGTTTAATGAGTAGAGTTGCAGATTATACAATAAAGGGATTCCTGTATCAATTTAATCTAACATTGCTAGAGATACTAAATTCAAGAGACGATGAAACTATAACTGTAGAAGGTATTGTTGAGGATATAGATATAAAATCCAAAGATATAATAACAGCGATACAATGTAAGTACCATGAGACAAAAGGTAAGTATACATTATCGGATATTTATAAGCCAATATTACAGATGATGGAGCATTATTCTAGAAATCAGGTCGAAAACATTAGGTATATACTTCATGCTTATTTTAGTGAAGAAGAACCAAGAATAAAATCGCTTAATAAAGATGATATTGAAACGATACTTAATACAGATAATAAGGATTTTGTAGTTAAATATATTTCTAAAATTATTGAAGCCAAAGATGATGAAATAAAAGAATTAGTAAATAAAAGTAGTAAAACTACGGATGATAAAAATAAAATATTTGATTATTATAAAGCAAATTTAGGTACATTAACTAAGAAGATAAGTTTGGAAGCTTTTCTAGACAGGTTTGAAATGCGATTAGGTGATAGTTTTGAAGATATATGTAATCAATCAAAAGAAAAACTCAAAGAATCTAATCTATCACAACAAGATGTAGAAGACTTATTTTATCCTAATTCTATACAGCAGATAGCAGATTTGAGTATTTTACACAATGAAGAAGATAGAATTGTAAAAAAAATAAATTTTATAAATAATATAAAAGACAAAAAAAAGACGGCTATAACTAGATGGACTTTAGAATTGGAATTGTATAAATCATTTATGAAAAGAAGAAGAAATCAGATAAACTCTAAATTACAAAATAATAATAAAACAGTATATTTCATATTAGATGCAGATAAAATAGAAGGTTTTGAAGATGATTTAATAAATTTTATTTATGATTATAATGGTAAATATAATTATAAAATAAAATTACACAAAACACCTATGTTTTGTTTAGATAGTTTAGATAAGTCTTCTACTGATATATATAGATTGGAAGAACGATTGTATAAAAAGAAAATATCTTATGAAAATGGAAGAAGAGGGAATACCTTTTTTAAAGATGCACTTATGAGAGACGCAAAATTAGTTCCTGGCAAAGGCCAAATATCAGACTGGACAGAATTTGAAATAAGATTTGTTGAATATAGTGATGATGTAGTATCCACTATAAACTCAAATAAACCGGATATTTTATTTATAGTGGGAGAAAAAGAATATAAGGATTTGGATTTTCAGGATATAGAGGTAGAAAGAATAACAATAAGAGATTTTAATGAACTTAAATACTTACTTAAGCTAGTTGAATCTCTAGATTAAAAAATTAAGGGGGAGCATTTATGGAATCATGTGATAAGATCGGAAAAGTAATTGAAAGTACACCTAATTTAATAAGTGTAATAATAGATGAAGATAATATACTTGAAGATAATAAAGATGTATTGCAAATAGGTAAATATATAAAGATAAGGGAAGGAAATAGTAATTTTTTAATAGGGACAATTCAAAATATAAAACTAACAGAAGGAAATGATAAAAGTAGTAAATATATAGTGCAAATCCAACCTATAGGAGCATTGAATGATGAAGGTGAATTTTCTCAAGGAGGGCTTAGACTTCCATCACCCACAGAAGAGGCCTACCTAATGAAAGATGAAGAATTACAAAATATATTTAGTAAGAATGAACAATTCTCTTTCAAGTTTGGAGTATTAAGCCAAAATAAAGGTATAAATATGTACATAGATGGAAATAAATTTTTTGGTAAGCATATTGGTATTGTAGGATCTACTGGTTCAGGAAAGTCATGTACAGTCGCAAAGATATTGCAAGATGTTGTAGGAATTAATAATAATTGTAATATGTATAAAACAGAACAAAAAAACTCGCATATAATAATATTTGATATACATGATGAGTATAAAAAAGCATTTACACTTTCAAAAGATCAAGCGTTTAATCTTAATGTGCTTAATGTAGATACATTAAAATTACCTTATTGGCTAATGAATTCAGAAGAATTAGAAGCTTTGTTTATAGAAAGTGGGGAAAAGAATTCACATAATCAAATATCTCAGTTTAAAAACGCTGTTATAAAAAATAAAATAAAGCATAATCCAAGTTTAGATCAATCTAGAATAACTTATGATACTCCTATATATTTTGATATAAATGAAGTGTATAACTATATATATAATATGAATAATGAAGTTATAAATAAAAAGGCTAATGAAGAACATCTACCTCAATTGCAATGTGGGACTTTAATTTCAGATAGAATTGAGTATTTTGATAGTAAAAAAAGTTTTATACAATCTAGTACAGCAGCAGCGACTAAAGCATCAAATGGACCTTTTAATGGAGAATTTGAAAGATTTATTTCAAGATTAGAAACTAAATTAAGTGATAAGAGATTAGATTTTTTACTTAAACCTTATAAAGATAGTTCTAATGGAGAAATGTATAAATCAAATGATTTTAAGGAAATTTTAAAGCAGTTTTTAGGTTATCTAAATTCATCAAATATTACTATTATTGATTTGAGTGGCATACCTTTTGAGGTATTAAGTATAACAATCAGTTTGATTTCAAGATTAGTATTTGATTTTGCATTTCATTATTCTAAAATAAAACATTCAATGGAATCTAAAAATGATATACCATTTATGATTGTATATGAAGAGGCTCATAATTATATACCAAAGCAAGGTGGAAGTGAATATAAAGCTGCTAAAAAGTCTATTGAGCGTATCGCAAAAGAGGGACGAAAGTATGGATTAAGTTTAATGGTTGTGAGCCAAAGACCATCAGAAGTATCAGATACAATATTCTCTCAATGTAATAATTTTGTTGCATTAAGATTAACAAATGTAAATGATCAAAGCTATGTAAAGCATATACTTCCTAATAATACAAGTTCTATAGCCGATGTTTTACCTACATTGTCATGTGGAGAATGTTTGATAGTTGGAGATTCTATACCATTGCCATCTATAGTAAAATTAGAAAAACCTAACCCAGAGCCAGAGTCAGAAAGTATCGCATTCCATAAGGAGTGGAGTAAAGAATGGAGCAATGTAAATTTCGAAGATGTAATTAATAGATGGAGAAAAGAAGAACTATAAATTTAATTGAAGTAATGTCTAATAATTAAAGATATTCTGTCTAAGGCTATGTATAAAGTTTTACTAATTTGAATTAAGCTAATACCATAGACTTTGTGATTATAGTTATATTATTTTATAAGAAATATTATTGAAATCTATAAAAACTCATATTCATTTGGATATGAGTTTTTATAGTTTGAAAGTAAGAGATATAAAAACTAGAAACTTCTACAGATAATATAATTTTGGATTGAGTAATAAATTAAAAAATTAATGGGATATTTCATATGAAAGACATAGAAAAAGTCAGAATTTTAATATTTGCATAAGAGTCAGCAGATTGCATACATATTACAATAAATGATGTTTTTTGAGTAGTATTTACAGAGGAAGAAATGATTATAATAGATCAGTATGAAGAGATGTCTAAGAATGATAAGAGTATTATGGATATAGCTAAGGCAAATAGTTATGAAGATTTGGTTAACACTTTTGGAAAGAGTTATTTTAAGAGAGGTATAGTTAAGGCTAAGAATATGAATGATAGATTGGTTAAGGAGATATTAACCAATGACAATCTTCAAAATTATATGATTCATTATTTAGCTGAAAAAATATATGCAGAAGCAAATAGGTAAGGTGTATTAAATCATATTATAAATATATATTATATTCTTGATCTATATTAAATGTATATCCTACTAGATAGAAATATAAAAACTAATACATTGAGATGTTGGTATAAGTACTAACATCTCTTTTCTAATGCAAAAAATTATAAGGAGGAAGTTAAGATGATTAACTTATGGAAAAAAGAAGATTTAAACTTATTATCAAAATATCCAAAAGAAGTAGTTGAAAATGTGAATAATGTTATAAATATTCTTGTTGAAAACTATGGATATAAAAGAAAATTAACAGGTGATGGTGGATATGTATATGTAATTGGGGATATTGAATAAGTAGAATATTTCAAATCAAATATATTAAAGGGGTTAGTAGAAGAGTTTTGTGATGAAGTATATGAATATGAAATCAATACATACAGTTCAACATTATACTTACTATTTAGTGACTATAGTATTACTGTAATATCTAAAAATAAAGAAACTGAATACTTAATTAAATGGGGATGTAGCACTATAAAATAGTGCTACACCATTTTTTGTGCAAAAAAATAAATCCTAAGTTCAAAATAGCCTAGGATTCTTGTATAATAATTGCATGCAAAAACAAAATACTATACAAATTGATTATACTACTTATGGTGATAATTATCAATTTAAATTACCACTAAATATTGATTGAATGATTCCAAAAGATACTCTATTTATTGATGTCACAAAAATAGAGTCTTCTGCCAATAGATATACTTTTGTTTGGAAAAAAGCTATAAATAAAAATATGGCTAAAATGATGAGTAATATATCTGACTTCATGTTAAAATGTGAGATTGATTTTGGTATTAAGATAATTTATAAAGATGAAATCAAAATTTATCGTTTGAAAAAACTTTTAAAGAAACTAAAAAAAATATCAAAAGAATCAAATATAACATTTGTTCATAGAAAAGGAAAGAAAAAAACTATGATTCAAAAATCTATAGAGCAATTAAATAATTATATTGATAGATTGAAAAAATATACTAAAGACCTTCATATAATAGGTGAACGAAATAGTTATTCTAAAACAGATAATGACGCGACTTTTATGAGAATGAAAGAAGAACATATGAAGAATGGACAATTGAAACCAGCATATAATATACAATTTGATGTAGATTCAAAGTAAAACAAAATATGAAATTTAGAAGATTTTTAAGCAAAGGTAAAGAAAATGTTTTATCAGAATGTATTATTGTAGCGATAGCTCATAATATTTCTAGACTACATAATAAAATAGTAAAAAATAAACGTAGAGTATATCTTCATCATTTAAAAAAAGTATTCTAAATTTATTATTTATAATCAAATATTATCTGAAAAAATGGTATTTTTATACCTTTATTTGCCATGTATAATTTTACTTAGAACATAAACTTTATATAAAATAATTAAAAATACACCTATTAAGATAAGTAAAAAGAGCTCTCACAGAACAAATTTAATTTGCTCATGCGACAGCCACTTTAATATAGGATAAAATCAGGATGTCTAAACTTTGGAGGAGATAATATTACAACAAAAAAAGCAGTAATATAGGCACGCTTTAATTCGGATAATCAAAAAGATGGATCGATAGATGCCTATTCAGAGCAATTAATGAATATGCAGATAAGAACGATATAAAGATAGTTAATCAATTTATAGATAGAGCAAAATCAGCAACATCAGATAAGAGACCAGAATTTCAAAATATGATTAAATTCTGCGAAGCAGATACAACAGATATATCAATGGTAATAGTACATAAGCTAGATAGATTTTCTAGAGATAAGTATGACTCAGCAAAGTATAAGCATAAGTTAAAAAGTAAAGGGATAAGGGTAATTAGTGTATTAGAAAAGCTATATGGATTTCCAGAATCAATTATATTAGAATATGTAATTAAAGGTATGGCAGAATATTACTCTAAAAATTTAGCTCGTAAGATAATGAAGGGTTTAAAAGAATCAGCAATTAAGAACCAGATACATTTGGAAGGTACGCCACCTTTAGGATATAAAATTTCAACTGATAAAATGTATATTATAAATGAAGAAGAAGTTCAAGCAGTAAAACTTATATTTGATAGATATATAAATGGATATTCATATAGTAAGATAATTGATGAACTAAATTATTTAGGGTATAAGACTAAAATAGGCAACAAGTTTGGGAAGAATAGCTTGCATGGAATATTAAATAATGAGAAGTATACAGGGGTATATGTATTTAATAAGACACAGCGAAAAGGTGTAGATGGAAAAGGAAGTAATCGTATATAAAGACCACGTTGAAGTTGCATTCAATATGGTTTTTTCTTTTGTTAACAATGAAATTAATCATGACTTACATATTACGATAGAAAGAGAAAAATAAAGTATTAAAAAGTATATTTGGATTATTAGGGTTAATAAAATGTATCATATTGGAAAATCAGCAAGATGATGATAAAATATAACTACGTAAAAAGAGAGGATGATTGAATGGGGGAACCAAAACTATATGTAGATGATAGCTTTTTGCACATTTTTGATAAGTTATTAAGCTTAAATGATCCTAGTTTTTGTAATATAAATTTATTTTCTATAAAGATTAAAAATAAAGATTTTGATTATAATTTACTAAGTGAAGACTTGACTAATAGACTAATAACATTCTGTACAAGTTCTAAATCATATAATGAAATGAAAGAACAAAATAAGATAGGAGCATTAAGTAAACTATCGAGAAAATCATTTCGAGAGTATGTAAAGGTTAAAAGGCCTCAAGGTGATTATATAAATACTAGAACAAAAGATGGAGAGATAGGAGAATTAATACTATATGCATTTTTAGAATCACATTTAAATGCACCTAAGATATTAACTAAAATGAGACTGAAAACATCTACAAATGATGCAGTGAAGAGATCTGATGGGATACACTTATTAAAAGTAGATGATGGATACTTTGAATTGATATATGGAGAGTCAAAATTAAATGAAAGCCTAAATACAGGAATACAAGAAGCGTTTAAATCTATACATGAATTTAAAAATAGAGAAGACAACAATATAGATGATGAGTTTTTATTTTTAGTTAATAATATTGAATCAGAATTATTAAATGATGAATATGAATATGTAAAAAATATATTAATACCTAGTAAGGATAATATAGAACATGATGTATCTTTTGGAATTTTTGTAGGATTTGATATTAAAATACCTGATTCTCTTCAAGAGAAAAGGCAAAGAGAATTTAGAGATCAATTTAAAGAACATATAAAAGATAAAATAATAAAAAAAGTCACTAGTATTAGAGCAAAAATAGATGAATTGAATCTAGATGAGCACAATTTTTATATATATTTTGTACCTTTTATAGATTTAAATAAAGTAAAAGTAGAGATTTTAGACTCAATTTTAGAATAGGGGGACAAATGTTAGAACGATTAGCTAAAGATGCATACAATAGTGAATACCTTTGGGAGTTATATAAAAAGTTAACTAATTTATTCTTAAAAAGTATTTTTAGTGGAGAAGAATATGAAGTTACACAAAAAGAGCTTGTAGATTCGCTTAGATTTTCTGATATATTTTCAAACTCACATGAAGAAAATATGAGAAACCTATCGTATAGAATAGTTAGTCTATTATATGATAGATATAAAAATAATGACATATATATAACTTATTCTAATGCAATATTGAAAAAGCTAAATAACTTTCCAGCGTTAAAAAATACGCCAGATAGAGAACTACCAATTGAAAGAGAATTAGAATTTTTTATAAATAAAGAAAGACTTAAATCTCCAATAGAAAACGAATATTTTCTACCGATACAATATAATATTTATAAAAATATGGTAAATAAACAATCATTAAGTTTCTCAGGTCCGACATCTATGGGAAAATCATTTGTAATAAAGCAATTCATACTAGGTGAAATTTTAAAAGGAACATTAAAGAACTTCTGTATAATAGTTCCAACTAGAGCATTAATAAAACAATATGTAATAGATTTAAACAAAGATTTAAAAAAAATAAATGGTAATAAATATAAGGTAGTTACTAATTCTAACATATTAGAATATCTAACACCAAGTGAGGATAAATATATATTTGTATTAACACCAGAGCGATTAAATATATTACTATTTAATCGCAATAAAGTTAATATAGATTATTTAATTGTAGATGAAGCTCATAAAGTATTTGATAATGATACTAGAGCATTGACCTATTATAGTAGCATAGATACATGTATGTCTATAAATAAAAATATAAGTGTATTCTTTTCATCACCATTAATAAAAAATCCAGAGATATTTAAGTATTCATATAAAAAAATTAACTTTAAGAATTATAGAACGGATGAATCACCTGTGACACAGAACTTATTCTATGTAGATATGAATGAAAAAAAAGTAGATGTGATAGATAACTTATATAAAGATATTGATATAAGTACAGTAATTGATACTGGGAATATAAATTGCTTATATCATCATATAGGTAGAGGTTATAATAATATAATTTATTTAAGTAGTAAAGCTAAATCAATAGAATATGCTATGGATTTTTATAGATATGTATGTTTGAATAATATAGATACTCTATCACATGAAGAAAGTAAAGAAATAGAAAATGCATGTGAGATGATAAAAGAAAATATACATAAAGACTATGACTTAATAAAATTTCTAAGAAGGGGTATAGCTTATCACTTTGGAAAACTACCGAGCATAGTTAGAGAAAGTATAGAAGATTTATTTAAGAGAGGTACTATAAAGTACTTATTCTGTACTAATACTTTACTTGAAGGAGTTAATTTACCAGCTAAAAATATATTTATTATGGCAAATTATATAGGTAATTCTAAGATGAAAGGATTAGATTTTTGGAATCTTGCAGGACGGGCAGGTAGATTAGGGTATGAATATTATGGAAATGTATTTTGTATAAATGATTATAATAGGCAACATGCTTGGAGGGATAAAGGTATACTTTATAATAAAGAAAAAATAGAAATAAATGATAATCTAGATAATGTTTTAAAGAAAAATAAAGAAAAAATAGAAAAAAATATTCAAAGTAATGAGTTGAGTTTAGATTTCTCTAAGGATGATAACTATAATAACTATTTATCTAATATAATTAAGATTGATAATATGGTAGATAAAGGAAGTGCTATTTTAGAAAAGGCTAAGTTAAATAATTTAGAGCTTAAACATGAGGATATTGATAAAGATATAAATTATGATATAGTTAACTCAGCAAAAAGTATAGACTATAAAATACAGATGAGTTTGTATAAAGAAGATAACTTAAAACCACTTTCTAGTAATATAAATTATAAAAACTGTTATGAGACTCTAATGTTAATGCATGATAAGTATAGATGGGATATTAAAGAGAAACGTCTTAAAAATAAAAAAACATTAGCATATATAGCTACACTTATGAATTTATGGATGAATGGTATGCCATTAAATATAATAATTAATTCTAGTATAGAACACAAAAGTAAAAATAATTCTAATATAGAAATTGATCATAATCATTATAAGAGATTCAATAAAGATGATATAAAGCATATAAATATTTTAATAAATAGTATTATAACTGATTTAGAAGATATACTGAGATATGATTTAGAAAAGTACTTTAATCATTATTATAGTATACTAATCGATAAATATGGGATAGATTTATGTGGAAGTAACTGGTCTTTATACTTAGAATTTGGAACAAGGGATCCTAAGAATATAATATTACAGAACGCAGGATTTTCAAGATATGCAAGTAGCCTTTTAATAAAGGATTATAATAAATACTTGATGTTTAAAGGGAATATATTTGAAGGTATAAAAAAAGACATACTTAGTCATGAAACAAAGAATAGATTATCTTTATTTAATGAAATAAAGAACTCAAGCTATATAATAGTATAATTATAATTTAAGAGATACTATTAAAAATAGTGGGTATGATTTCTACGAATCTTCTCCACTAATTTTGAAAAAAGAATGATGAAATACTTGGGAATACTAGTCTTTATTGACTAGTATTTTTTATTTTAGTGCTGAAATCCACCAACCGTACCTCAACCACAGAAAAAGAGGTTTTTTGGGGGGATATTGAGGTGCATTTAAGGTGTATAAAAAGCCTTTATTTATTATGATATTAGGTAACATAGAATTTTAATATCTACTTTATGATATAATATTTTTATAAATGTAAAACAGTTTAAGTTGTTAATTAATAAAAATATATATTAATAAGTTTGATAGGAGTTGAGGTTTGTAATGGATGAAAGAAAATTAGAATTTTCTATTTTTTGCATTGAAGCTTTAGCAGAAAAATTGAATATAGATTCAGAAGAAGTTTATAAACTTCTTAAACATGATACTGATATTTTAGATAACTATATAATACCTTGCTATGAAGCACTACATTCTCAAAGTAAAAGTTATATAGTGGAAGATTTAATACAAGTGCTTAAAGAAAAGGGAGTGATGTAATGATTGTATATCATGGTTCATACTGTGTGGTGAAAACGCCTAATATTATCTTCTCAAGAGATTCTTTAGATTTTGGAAAAGGATTCTATTTAACTAGTATAAAAACACAGGCAATTAACTAGACAGAACGTTTTAAGAAAAGGGGGGAAAAAAGCATATTTAAATAGCTATTCTTTAGATATTGATGAATTAAAAAAAGCTGTAATGTAAAAATATTCGATAGTTATAATTTAGAATGGCTTGACTTTATATTAGAATGTAGAAATATGAGTGATGTATATATGAAATATGATGTTATAATAGGTGGCATTGCTGATGATAAAATTTACAACATAGTGCGGAAAGCCCACTCATTTAGGTGTGGGATGGATAGCACAAATAGTGTATAAAAGGTATTGACACATACACATATAATGTTAATATAAATATATGGAAAATAAATATAGAAGAACTCAAACAACTGTTAGTCTAATTAATTATCATTTTGTATTCTGTCCTAGATATAGAAGAAAAGTATTTAATATAGAAGGTTTAGAAGATAGATTTAAAACATTGGTTAAAAATAAGTGTAAGGAGATGGATATTGAAATTATTGCAATAGAATGTGATAAAGACCATACACATATGTTTTTAAATAGTCTTCCAACTTTAAGTCCTTCTGATATAATGCAAAATATAAAAGGTTATACAAGTAAAATATTAAGAGAAGAATTTATTGAATTATCAAGAATGCCTAGTTTATAGACTAGAAGTTATTTTGTATCTACAGCAGAAAATGTATGCAGTGAAACTATTAAAAAATATGTAGAAAATCAGAAAACAAGATATTAGAAAGTGAGGTGAATATTATGTCAAATTATATATTAACATTACAATTAAAGACAGAAAAGTTTCAAGAAGATATTATATGTAATACTTTTGATAAGTATAGAAAAGTATATAATTCATGTTTATCAGAACTATTTAAAAGATATAACCACATGATAGAATCTAAGGAGTATCAAGCAAATTGTAAATATAAGGGTAAAGATAGAAATAAAATATTTAATGATATTACTAAGAAATATAATTTGACAGAGTATTCACTTCATAATTTTGTTAAACCTATTTGTAAATATTATAAATTACATTCTGCTATATCTCAGAAAATAGCCACAAGATGTTTTAATGCTTTTAGTAAGTATATATATCATCAAGCTAAACAGGTTAATTATATTAGATATAATGAATTAACATCAATAGAAGGAAAACAAAATTCAACTGGAATTAGTTATAAAGATGGTGCTATTAAATTTAATAAGATGGCTATTCCAGTAATAATAAAGAATAACGACAACTATGCTCAAAGAGCAATCCAAGATAAAATAAAATATTGTAGAATACTTAAAAAAGAAATTAAGGGTAAAATTAAATGGTATGTACAATTAGTCTTAGAAGGAGTTCCACCTAAAAAAACAACCACTCAAGGAAAAATAAAAGGGCAAATTGGTTTGGGTAATGTAGGTATAGATATTGGAACTCAAACTATAGCCATATCTAGTAAATATGATGTTAAGCCATTGGAGTTAGCCCCTAATGTTAATAATATAGATAGGCAATTAAAATTAATTCAACGTAGAATGGATAGAAGTAAACGTGCAACTAATCCTAATAAATTCAATGATAATGATACTATAAAACAAGGAAATAGAGATAAGTGGATATTTAGTAATCACTATATTAAATTAAAAACACTAAGAAAAGAGCTATATAGAAAGCAAACTGAAATAAGCAAGACCATTATGTGTTAATTAACAAATTATTAAATTTAGGTAATAAGTTTTATGTTGAAACGATGAGTTATAAAAGACTTCAAGCTAGAGTAAAGAATACTACTATTAATGAAAAGACTGGTAGAATCAATAAGAAGAAACGTTTTGGAAAATCATTAGCAAATAAAGCACCATCAATGTTTTTGACTATGTTAGACAATAAGTTAAAATATAATGGTGAAAAATTATATAAGATAAATACTGCTAAATGTAGAGCTAGTCAATATAATCACTTTTCAGATGAGTACAATAAGAAGGAATTAAAAGAGAGATGGAATAAGGGTGTGGATATTCAAAGAGATTGCTATTCTGCATTTTTAATAATGAATGTTAATGAAGATTTAAAATCAATCAACAGAGAATTGTGTATTGAGACATATGATAACTTTAAAATATTACATGACAAAGAAATAAATAGGTTAAAGAAATTAAAATTAAATGGTTATAAATTAATATCTAGTATGGGGATATAAAAACTATATAGGTTGAGAAACGAGCCTAATATTAATGTTAATGGTGTCAACAGATACTTTGTTAATAAAAGTCTTAGGGAATATGATTAGTGATAATATGTTGTAGGTTATGATTTATTGTAACTGAGAGTATTATAGAAATTCATGTAGTACCTAAGAACCCCATGCCTTTAGGCGTGGGAGTTTCAGAATACAATAGAACTGTATCAAGACAATCTTATTGAAAAAGATGAAGCTTTAAAAAGATTAAAATACTATAAACCAAATGAACAAATATGTATGACCAATCAAAATGTAATAGATAAATATTTAAAGTTTAGATGTGAAGAGGAGGTATAGTGCTTATGGAAGCAAATAAAACATTATTACAAATACTTAAAAAATAATATTAGAATTTTCTAAACAGACAGGAAAAAGCTTGGAAGAAAGTATGGATTATTTATATACTTCTGAAACATATAAACTTATAAGTGAGGGCATATCAGATATGCATTGTAAGGGTCATATATACTTAGCTCAAGAGTTAATGCTAGAAAATGGATTAATGTATCATAAAGGCTATCCAAGATAAACGGTAATGTAAAATAATTTGTGCTTCAAGGTTAATAAAAATCTTCTTTATGGCAATGATTTAAATATAATCAAATGTCATAAAGGAGATTTTTTATAAATACTTTAAGAAAACAATTAGTCAAAGAAATTATATCAGACGGAGAATTTGCAAAATCTGGAGATATAAGTAGCTATCTAAGAGATATATTCAAAGATATATTACAAGAGATGCTAGAAAAAGAAGCCTCATCGGCTTTAGATAAAATAGATGAAAAATGGGGTAAACAGTATCCTTCGGCAATTAAAATTTGGAGAAATAACTGTGATGCTATAGCACCATTCTTCAGTTTTCCTAAAGAAATAAGGACTATATATAATTGTTAGCTGTCTTAAAGTACACTCCCCATTTTGGTTTGGAGAAGTTCATTTCTCCATAATTTTCATTGTAGATACATACAGTGACTTTCTTAGTGATTCATCTGTTGAAAATACAGTTCTTACCTTAGTATATGTTCTTAACTGTCTATTAAATCCTTCAAGAGCATTTGTAGTATAAATAATTTTTCTAATTTCATGTGAATACTCAAAATACGTATTTAGATTACTCCAGTTATTATACACTTAAGAGGATTTCTAATTTGATGAAACTATACAAGTTTAATATTTACATTTGGATATACAGTTTTAATTGCTTCAAGCAAGCACTTTAGAGCATCCATACATACAATTAAAATATCTTTATACCTCTATTTTTCAAATCATTACAGACTGATAGCCAAAATTTTGCACTTTCTGATTCACTAATCCAAATACCTAATATATCTTTTTTTCTTTTCATATCTAAAGCCATACATATATATGCTTCCTTTGAAACTATTTTATTATCGTCTCTCACTTTGAAATGCATAGCATCCATATATACAATTGGATATATTTTATCAAGTTCTCTGCTTTACCATTCGGCGGCAGCCTCTACAACCTTATCTGTTATCTTAGATGTCATTGCAGGAGATACGTCAATACCATATAATTCTTTCATTTCAGATTTAATATCTCTTACACTCATACCACATGCATAAAGACCTATTATTTTTTTATCTAATTCATTATATACAGTTTCATACCTTTTAACAACCTTCAGTTTAAATTGTGATTTTCTATCTCTTGGTATATCTATACCAACTTCGCCAAAACTACTTTCAATAGTCTTAGAACTATATCCATTCTTATAGTTTAGATTAGTTTCGTTACTTCTTTCATGCCTTTCTCTTTCTAGATATTCTTGCACTTCTGCTTCTAGTAATTGTTGTATAACATTTTTGAATAACTTTTGCATTAATTCATATTTACCAACTACATCCTCCATAGTTTTACACTTTCTTACTTCAGCTTGGTAATCTAAATCTAGAATAATTATTTCTCTTTGAACTTTCATTTTTTTACTTCCGAAAGTTTAATATGGATATTATTCCAAACTTACCAATTTTATATTCAAAAAAACTGTAGGTAAGTTTTTATTTACACAAACCTATTCACAGTCTTTTTTTTGAAATTAATTTAGCATGAACTATAGTACGAGCATCTTTAAATTCATAGTTACAAGTATATAAAGTTATAATTTTATCTGAAATATCTACCTTTATATCAGATTTGTGTACTGATCTTTCGGTTATATAATTCAAATAATCTTTAAACTCATCATTACTATTAAAATGTATATTTAAATAATCTCTGTTAATTAAGTCAGCAGTATATACTGAAAAAATTTCATAAGTATAAGTTTGTCCTTTATATTCTATTTCTACTAAGTTATTTTCTTTGAAAAATGCTTCATCAGTATAGTTTTCTAGCTGACCAAACATAGTTTTATTTTTCATATAATGACCATAGACTATTAAACTCTTATCATTTTCAAAATTATTTCTATAATCCATGAAAATACTACCTGAAGGAAGAGAATTTTTATAAAAATCATGAGTTAGGTAGAAATCATTATTATATCCTTGTACTACAGGATAGTCTATATTTGTATTGTTTATTTTAAGCCAGAATCTATAATCACTATTTTTATCATAAAGTTCTTGATGTTTACTATTATTATTGCTAGTGTTTTCTCTGAGTTCAGTATATACTTCATCAGCCTTTTTATATTCAGATAATTTTATGTAAATCGAAAGGCTAGAGAAAATTAGTGTAATAATGCAAATAATGTTTATTAATATTTTTACTAGTTTTTTCAATTAATCACCCCCTATATTATTATATAAAAAATTAAATAAATTTTGTATAATTAAAATTTTTATTGTAGTTATTTAGCAAATAATAAATAATTATAATAGATAAAGTTGAAAAGGCAGAATATTCATTGACAAATATAAGTTGTAAGTGTATATTAAAAATTATTAGGGGGAGGTATTTTATGCAGCAAAAAGGTAAAAAGAAAGCACTATCAATGATTTTAAGTATATCGATAGGATTTGGCTCAGTTGCACCATTTAATGTATCAAATGCTTTCGCAGAGACTATAGAAGAAAGTACTAATGCAGGAAGTGCAGAAGAAGATGCTAATGCAGGAAGTGCAGGAGAAGATGCTAATGCAGGAAGTGCAGGAGAAGATACTAATGCAGGAAGTGCAGAAGAAGATGCTAGTGCAGGAGAAGATGCTAGTGCAGGAGAAGATGCTAATGCAGGAAGTGCAGAAGAAGATGCTAATGAAGGAAGTGCAGGAGAAGATACTAATGCAGGAAGTGCAGAAGAAGATGCTAATGAAGGAAGTGCAGGAGAAGATGCAGAAGAAGATACTAATACAGGAAATGCAGAAGAAGATGCTAATGCAGAAGAGGATGTTAACGCAGAGGAAGATGTTAACGCACAAGAGGATAATTCTACAGGAGACTTTAAAATTAGTGGTGGAGAAATAAATGTTGATTTTAAATTTGAAAGCGGTGTTTTAACTATTCTTAGTGGAGAACAAATGGTAATTCAAAATAATGATCCAAATAAGGCAACAGAACATAGGATTGTTATACCTAAAGATGTAAAAGCAGAACTAATATTTAATGGAGTAAATATTAAAACAAAATCTAATAGTCCATTTACTTTAACACCAGAAAAAGGTGGTGGTGCATATGCACATATTATATTACAAGATGGTAGCAAAAACATACTAAAGTCAGGTGATCAACTTTATCCAGGTATAAGAGCAGGAAAAAGTACCACTCTAATTATTGATGATTCTATTGTAAATAGAGACATTGAAGGAGAGTTTATAGTTCCTGAAAATGGGAAAATTCCTAGAGATGTAACTCTAGAAAATGGGGACAAGCTAAAAAAAGGAGATCGCCTTACACTACTAGATAGTAAAAATAGTGGGCGTTTAACAGCTGTCGGAAATTATTATGCTGCAGCTATTGGTGGTGGAGATACTGAAAATGGAGGAAATATTATCATTAATGGTGGTATTATAAATGCTACAGCTATGGAAGGGGCTAATACTGGATATGGAGCTGGAATAGGGGGAGGTGGTATCGGTGATGGTGGAGATATCACAATCAATGGTGGTACTATAACTGCTAGAGGCGCATACCATGGAGCTGGAATTGGTGGCTCGTACTATATATCAGGAGGTTATACATTAAGTCCATCAGTAGTAGATCGTAATAAAGGTGGTGGTTATAGTGGAAATATTACAATTAATGGTGGACTTTCCTATTCATATGGAGGGGCACATGGTAGTGCATTTGGAGATGGATGCGTTAATCCAGGAACAAATAGAGGATATCGTATAATTGTAACTGGAGGAACGGTTTTACCTTATATGACAGGAGTAGGAGATTGGATTTTTGACCTAAGTGCTACAACAGGAGATGTTATAGTAACAGGTGGTTCATTAAAAGCAACAACATTCAAAAGTAATGGTGGAACAGTTGCATACGGTGACTTAGAAAAGAAAACAAAAGTTTTTATGAGCAAAGTATCTTTAAAGTATTTAGGGCAAGATAAAGTTAATACTAAACTAGTCGATGATTTTACAATGCAAATTAATGGAAAAGATTATCCTTATGGAGCGCCTAGTTATACAGATGCTCAAGGGGTTCTTTACTTATGGTTCTCTGATAAATTTACTGGTTCTGAAGTATCTGTTAAGTTAGTTATTATAGATAAAGATACTGGAGAAGCTCTAAAATCAGATACTTTTTATATTAAAGATATAGGTCCAACTACTCCATTTTTAAAGCAGTATGAAGAATTTATTATTGATGAGATAAATACTCCACCAGGTTCGATTAATAAAAGATACGATGGATTACCATTTGGAAAAGA
This sequence comes from Clostridioides sp. ES-S-0054-01, assembly GCA_021561035.1. NCBI lineage: Bacteria > Bacillati > Bacillota > Clostridia > Peptostreptococcales > Peptostreptococcaceae > Clostridioides > Clostridioides sp. ES-S-0054-01. The sequence goes on along the minus strand of CP067346.1, from coordinate 3,348,448 downwards.
CCAAGAAAAAGCATTTTTAGATTGGATATTAAAAGATGGTATTCCAGTAACTAATCCTAAAGGTGGAAAACTCACAGATGGAACATCTATGATTATTAGTTCTCAACGTTTAAATGAGGAAACGATGGAACCAGATACAAATTTAGGAAGTGCTGACCTTACAGAACAAGCTGATGTTGGAAAATATCAATTAATCATTACATCGACACAGTATGCTAGTATAGCTCCTTTTAATGAGTCTTATTGGGGGCATAGATCACATTATAATTATGCAGAAATTACTCCTGCTGATACAGAAACTTCATTAGTTGTAGAAACGCCTAAAGTCAAAACTGATATTTTTAAACCAGTAGATACGTTTACATTAAATGCCACTGTTTCACCTGATAAGAAAGAAGGGCCAGATTGTGCCTCTCCAAAAGGTTATGTACAATTCTATATTAATGGAAAGGAATATAAAGATCCAGTAGAATTAAAAACTCATGATAAGGTTAGTGAGAGTCATAATTATAGTACTGCATCTATTGAATGGAGACCTTTAGATAGTAATCATCATATTCTTAATACTGAACAAACTATTACTGTAAAATATATTGGAGATGATATAAATTACACTAAAGATAGTAAAGATGAAAAGAAGTTAAAGTTAGATATTACAAATGTAGATATAGATGGAGATGGTATTCCGGATATCAACATAGATACTGATGGGAATGGAAAGCCAGATATCAATATAGATACAAATGGTGATTGGAAGCCAGATATTAACATAGATACTGATAATACAGGTGAATGGAAACCTAGTACAGAAGGTGGAAATGGAGATGGTATTTGGAAACCTGATACAAATATAGATACTGATGGAGATGGAAAACCTGATACAGATTATAATCGCCCAGCAATAGATACAGATAAAGATGGAGTAGATGATTATTGGAAGCCAGATAAAGATGTAAATACTGGTTCAGGAGGTTATGATACAGGTAATCCAAATATAAATGAGGATAGTAAACCAGATAAAGACCCAGATAAAGATAATAATAGTAAGCCAGATAAAGATGATAATAGTAAGCCAGATAAAGATAATAATAGTAAGCCAGATAAAGACCCAGATAAAGATGGGGATAGTAAACCAGATGGAGATGGAAAACCGAATATAGATATAGATAAAGATGGGGATGGAAAACCGGATATAAATATAGATACAGATGGGGATGGAAAACCAGATATAAATATAGATATAGATGGAGATGGAAAGCCAGATATAAATATAGATACAGATGGAGATGGAAAGCCGGATATAAATATAGATACAGATGGAGATGGAAAACCAGATATAAATATAGATATAGATGGAGATGGAAAACCGGATATAGATATAGATATAGATGGAGATGGAAAACCGGATATAGATATAGATATAGATATAGATGGAGACGGAAAACCGGATATAGATATAGATGGAGATGGAAAACCAGATGTAAATATAGATACATATGAAAGTTTAGATAGTAATGTAGGTCAAAATGTACAAACAGGAGATCAAAGCAATATAATGCTATATTTAGCATTAATGTTCATTAGCTTATTTTATTTGATTAAAGATCCAATAAATAAATACTTAAGACGTAAATAACATTTATTGTGTATATATTTATTTTATTGGATAAACTATAGTGGCTATAGATAGATTTGTGTAAATAAAAATCTATTTATAGTCATTTTTGTATTCAACTTTAAAGTTTTGAAATAATTTTCATATAGAAAAGAGAGTTTTTTGTAAAAAGAGATTAATGGAATTGATATCATTAATTCAATTCTAGTAACTATATTTAGAAGATGATTTTAAGATATGTATAGTTGTTTTTATTAGAATGATAATTTGTAAATACAAGTGCAATACTCAATATTATGTTGAGTCTGGAAATATGATTTTGTATTCTTCAGATAAAAATTTGAATTTAAAATGATAATTGGTACTAATTTATGGAGGTTATGTTAAAAAATCATAGCCTTTATTAGGTAATTTTTTCAGTTTTATAAAAAACAATACCCATCTGATATAAAAAATAGATTTTTTTAAATTCATATCCTTTATACTATTAAACCATTAAAGATGATAGTCTTCCTCATAATATATTTATGGAAGAAAGAAGATTTAAACTTATTGTAATAATATCCAAATGAGGTAGCTGAAAAAGTGAATAATATTGTCGGTGTTCCTGATGAAAACTATAGATATAACAGAAAATTAACAGATTATAGTGGATATGTGTGTATAGTTGAGTTGAAGGTAAGGAAGAAGTACAGTTTTTTAAAGAGTATTTTAAATCAAATAGATTAAAAAGATTATTAGAAGAATTTAGTAGGGAATGTATAAAGGTGAAGTAAATATCTACAGTTCAACACTATACTTGTTATCTAGTGAATGTAGTATAACTGAATATCTAGAAATAAAGAAACTGAACATTTGCTTAAATAATCATATACAATATATCAATGTATATGATTATTTTCAATTCAGAAAGATGTAGGAAAAAGGTGAATTAATAATAAGAAAACATCTTTTAAAAGAGTAGATATAGTTTTTTAAAATTAACAAAAAAAGTAGTACTTTATATGAAACTAGAAAAAAAGTAATTCTTATGATATTTATAGATTAGTAAGGAGCTTTTTAGTAGATAGTGATAGAGAAAAGTTTGTAGTAGTATGTTTAGGGACAAAGAGTTAACCAGTTAGTATAGAAGTTGGAAGTATAGGGACTATAAACTCAGTGCTAATATATCCAAGAGATGTATTAACTAATGTTTCTAAAGTAATATACTTCCACGACTATCTGTCGTGTAACATTAATTTTAGCAAGAAGATGGAGTTATAACTAACAAGCCACAAAATGTAAATAAATACTAGGTATTTAATTAGTATATTATATTGTTGTTGAGGATGATAATAAATATTTTAGTTTTAAAGAAAAATTTAAAATATAAGCATTTTAGCTTAAATAAATTAGGCTAAGACTTTTTCTATATTCTAAACAAATTAAAACAAAGAAGTTTTAATTTGAGACCGAAAGGTTTTTAAAAACTAATATATATCTTAAACTAAATATTATTTGTAAAATCTTTGAAAAAGAAAATTGATATATGACAAGAAGTGTAGCTGAAAATATATCAGCTAGATATACTACTATGAAATCTAATAGATAACTTAACTATAAAAAAAGACTCTCTATAAATACTTGAAATAGACCTTAGTAGAAATTATTATCACTTTACTAATATTTTTTTGTAAAAAATTAATCAAAAAGTTATATAATAACTTTATATAACAAATAGAAAGAGGTGAAACTACATGGCTAAAATTGACAATATGATGTCTATACTGTGGATGTTAAACTCTGACAAAAAAATTACAGCAAAACAGATAGCTGAAAAATTAGAAATAAATATAAGAACAGTGTACCGATATATTGATGTACTTTCTGCGAGTGGAGTACCTATAATTTCAGATACAGGTCATAATGGTGGGTATAGCCTTTTAAATAATTTTACTAAAGCACCTCTTTTTTTTGATATAGAAGAGCAAAAATCTCTACTTCATGCAGCTCTATTTGCTAAAAAAGAAGGATACTTCTTAGACGAAGCATTAGATAAAGCGATATTAAAGTTAAAAATGTATTCAAATCAAAAACAAGAAGATATTTTAACAAACCAATTAATAGCCCTTGAAGTAATAAAACCAATTGGGAAAGTATCTATAGAATCAGTACTTAAAAAATTGGAGAATAGTATATTAAAGGAGCTATCTGTAGAAATCAACTATCATGCAGGTCGTAAAGTAAAATCAAAATATAGAATTATAAATCCATATGGAATTGTTCATTGGAATAATAATTGGTACGTAGTTGCCTTTTGTAATATGAGAAATGAGATTCGTAGTTTCAGAGTGGATAGGATTAGTGAAATCATAGAAACATCAAATACATTTAACAGACCAACAGAATTTTCAGCAAGTGAATTTTTTATAAAAGGGATTATGCCTGAAATAAAAGATGAACAAAGTATAATTCAATTAGTTGTAGAAGGGAGTATAGATTCTTTAGATAGTTTAAGCCAACATTGGTTTTTAGGACACTACTTGAAAGAAAGAACACCTAATAAAATAATATTTATGCTTGAAGAGGAAGTAATATGCAAGTACATACCAAACATACTTTTACCTTATAGAAAGACAATACAAGTAATTGAACCACTAAGCCTTAAGAAGAAAATAATTGAAGATTTACTAGAATTAATTGATTATTATCAAATTTAATAACTTAACTGACTGAATATGTCAGTTAAGTTATTTTACAATTAGATATATAAATTAATTACATAAGGAGTAAAAAAGATGAAAAATAGAAAAGTATATATGTATGTATTTGATACTATGTCAGATTGGGAAGTGGCATATTTAACTGCTGAATTAAATACAGGAAGATATTTTAAAAAAGGATTAAAACCACTAAAAGTAATTACTGTAGGAATTGATAAAAATCCTATTATAACAATGGGTGGGTTAAAAGTTTTACCTGAAATTACAGTTGATGAGTTTAATATGGAAAGTAAAGATTTATTAATTTTGCCAGGGGGAAATACTTGGTTATCTATGAATCATGAGATAATATTAGAAAAAGCTAAAGAAGCTTTAATACAAGATTCTATAGTTACAGCCATATGTGGAGCTACGTTAGGCCTAGCTAAAAAAGGGCTATTAGATTTTAGAAATCATACAAGTAATGACTTAGAGTTTCTTAAAATGGTAATACCAAATTACTCTGGAGAAAAATATTATAAAACGGAATCTGTAGTTAGTGATGGAAATTTAGTTACAGCTTCAGGAATTGCTCCGTTGGAATTTACATTTCAAGTATTGAAAATTTTAGAGGTTTTTGAATCAGAAGCATTAAATTCATGGTTAAATCTTTACAAAACTCACGACTCAAAATATTTTTTTGAACTAATGAATTGTAACAAATAAATTTAAAATTTATTTTTCAATTTAATGTAGTATAGCATTGTGATATAAAGGACAAAAAACTACAATCTGGTGGAATAGAGTAGTGGTTTCTAATATAGATTTCTTTTTAGTGAACTTAAATTTTATTTGAATTTAAATTCTAAACTACTTTCTCTATAGCCAATATATAAGTATTAAAAAATTATCGTATATATAATTAGTACTTACAGCAACACAAATAGAGCTAATAACTCCTATAATAAAATTTATCATTAGTTACATATAGAATAAACCTCCTTTCTGATTACTATAGGAACTAGGATTGTATGAAGTTACCACTCATAGATTGCAGTTTTTCTGTTGTATCATAGCATAGAATAATAAATTCATTTAAAATTTTATTTTAAATTTAGAATTTGCATATAGATAAATTGTGGGTATTATTCCGACGATTCGTCTTCAATAATTTTAAAAAAAGAATGATAAAATACTTGAAAAGACTAGTCTTTATTGACTAGTCTTTTTTATTTCAGTGATAAAATCTATCAACTATACTTCAATTACAGAAAATGAGGTTTTGAGGGTATATTGGGATGTATTTAAGTTGTATAATTATAAATTTCAATGTTATATGCTCATTAGAATAATAGTTAGTAAATGATATAATTGAGATAATAGATGCAATAAACTAATTTAGTACTGTATTGTAATGTTTATTATAAAATCTTTTATAAACTACATTTATAAAGATGTTATTGAATATTTTCAATATTCTATCGCAATTTATTTGGAAAAGTTATATATTTATAACATAAGGTGTTATAAATATATAACTTTTAAGGAGTGATTTTATATGTGTAAATCAGAAACTGGTGTAAGAGCAAAGCTTATCCTGGAGTTGCTTGTAATAACTTATTTTTTTATAGCTGTATTAGCCACTAAGTATATTTTTAAAGGTTCAAGCACTGCTTCTCTTCCAGGGCTGAGTTGGCTAATAATTTTCGGATGTTATTCAATTTATAATAAAAAATACAATGATTTAGTTGACGAATCATCTGAATTTATACTATCAAAGGTTAATAAAATTGCAATAAAAATAATGATATATTCTATAGTAATAATATCTATTTTCTTTGCAACACCTTATACAAGTAATATAAATATATCAAACGTGGATACAGGTATAATCCTCATTGCAGTTTTATTTATACAGTCTTTATCTAAATTAGTGTTGTATATATACTTTGATAAAAGGGGGATATGTAACTAAATGGCAATATTGATGAAAACAAAAATTAAAGAATACAGAGAAAAACTCCTTATGACACAAAATGAACTTGCTAAATTAGTTGGGGTAAGACGTGAGACTATTGTACACTTAGAAAATGGAAAATATAATCCTTCTTTGAAGTTAGCTATGGATATCGCTAAAGTATTCAATACTACAGTAGAAAATTTGTTTGAATTTATTGAAGAAGAATAGTGGAAAGTTTATACATATAAACTTATAAGTGAGGTTGTATCAGATATGTATTGTAAGGGTAATTCCTTCAGGTTCATCAACTATCATAACTTTATAGAGGGGATAAGATATGTATTGTAAGGGGAATATATGCTTGGTTCGAGAATTAATGTTATAAAATGGATTAGTATACCAAAAGGGCTATTAAAGATAAACAGTTAAAAAGCTATATAATAAGTTAGGTAAGGTTAATAATCCAAACAATGATTTGATGATTAAACTGTTTAGAGCTTTAGATACAACAGTAAAAGATAAAATAAAATCAAAACTTAGGCAGTTATTGTAGTTACAAAAATAAAGGATTTCCTTATATATGGATAAATAGTCGAGTATATATAATAAAAAATATATGAGCTTAATTTTGTTATGAAATAACTTCAAAACTTATTTTAGCATGTTTAGATTATATAAATTATATGAAAAAAAGGTAGAATGAGTGAATATTTAGAAGAATAAGCTAGTAAAGATATACATGAAATTATATATTGACTAAGTACAACTATTAATTTATAATGATGATAAAGGTATCATACAGATAAATAAACGGATCGTTACTGAGATAGATGTAATCAGGCGTGACCTAAAAATTCTAGTAAATGCTTAAAGTGTTATTAGTCTTTTTTAGGTCTATTTTTGTTTACAGTGGAGGTAGTTTATGATTATAAAGAAAGTATTTAATAATAATGTTGTATTTGCTAGAGACAATTCAGGACAAGAAGTAATATTAATGGGAAAAGGAATTGGATTTAACAAATTTACTAAAGATTTAGTTGAAATAGATAAAATTGAAAAGAAATTTATATTCAATAATGAGGAATCATTAAGTGAATTACATTCACTGCTAGATAGGATACCTCTAAAAGATGTTGAGCTTGTAAGTGAAATTATTCAAATGGGAAGAGAAGAATTGGGCGATAATCTTAATGATAGCATATTAATTACACTATCGGAACATATAAGTTATATGTTAAAAAGAATGGATGAAGGATTAGTATTTCAAAGCCCACTTCAATGGGAAATAAGACAAATATATCCTAATGAATATGACTTTAGTAAGAAGGCTGTAGAATATTTAAGGAAAAAATTAGATAAAGATATTCCTGATTCTGAAATAGCATTTATTGCGATACATTTTGCAAATGCTTATTTAGAGACGAAAGATATGCAAGAAACTTTATTATTAACTAAGATAATTGATAACGTATTAGATATCATAAAGTATCATTATGGAATTGAAATAAATGAATATTCATTTGACTACACAAGGTTTATAAGTCATTTAAGATGTTTTATAAAAAGGCAATTAAGTGGTGAAAATACAAATGTAGACACATCATTATTAGATATAATAAAAATGAAATATAAAAGTGATTACAATTGTGCAAAAAAAGTAAAAAATTTCCTTGAAAAGACGTATAAATGGAAAATTAGCGAAAATGAATTGTTGTACTTAACATTGCATTTAAATAGATTATCAAATATAAAGTAAATAGTGTAGGATTGTTACTGTTTGGCAGGCATGACCTAAGTTAGTATAATTAGTTTTTAATATCTAATTGTATTGATTTAGGTCTATTTTTATACATAAAATTATGAAAATGGAGGATAGATTGTATGAAATTTGAAAGAGAGTCTAAAGAGATTATAAAATATGTAGGAGGAAAAGAAAATATTATTAGTTTAATTCATTGTGCAACTAGGCTACGTTTTAAGTTGAAAGATATTTCAAAAACTAACAAAGAAGAGTTGTTAAAAATGAAGGATGTACTGTCTGTAGTAAATAGTGGAGGACAATACCAAGTAGTAATTGGAAATAAAGTAACTGATTACTTTGAAACTATTACAAAAAAAGCAGTTTTACAAGGACAAAATACTGAAGAAAAGGGAGAAAAAGTTTCAATAGTTGCTAGAATATTTGAATCAATTTCAGGTGCATTTTCTCCATTAATACCTGCACTAGCTGGAGCCGGCATGATTAAGGCATTACTTACGATACTAACTACTATGAAATGGATGTCTGATGCAAGTAGCACTTATGCTATATTATCAGCAGCTGGAAATGCTGTATTTTACTTCTTACCAATATTCTTAGGTATTACTTTAGCTATAAAACTTGGTGCAAATCCATATGTTGGTGGAGTAATAGGAGCAGCTTTGTTAGAACCGAATTTTACAGCTTTAATTGGAGTAAAAGGTGGAGCTAACTTTTTTGGAATGCCAGTAACACCAATTGATTATTCTTTTGGTGTGTTTCCTATATTTGTTGCTATATTTATTTATTACTATGTTGATAAGCTTTTAAAGAAGATTATATTAAAAGATTTACAATTGTTCTTAGTACCGATGATATCATTATTAGTCATGGTTCCTTTAACTGTGATTTTATTTGGACCAATAGCAACTACTGTTGGTGATGTAATATCAAATATTTTTATGGGATTATTTAAATTTAACAGAGTAATTGCAGGAGCTGCAATAGGTATAGCTATGCCATTCTTAGCAGTATTAGGATTACACTGGGGATTTACACCAATTACTTTACAAAATTTGGCTACAATGGGTGGAGACCCAATAGAAGGTGCAGCTGTTGCAGCAGTATTTGCTCAAATAGGTATTGCAATAGGTTTATTTATGAAAGTTAGAAAATCTAGAAAAAATTCAGAGTTAAAAGTATTAGCAGGTTCAACAGCAGTTACAGGAATTTTAGCAGGAGTAACAGAACCTATAATTTATGGAATTATATTAAGATATAGAAGAATGATTCCAGTATTAGCTATTGCAGGAGGTATTGGTGGTGGTATATGTGGTGCATTTGGTGTTACTTGTAATGCATATGTATTTCATAATATATTCTCAATGCCAGTTTATACACCATTCCTAGGATATGTATTGGGAATAGGAACAGCATTAGTACTAGGAGCAGTACTATCATATTTCTTTGGATTAAGTAAAGAAGAATATGAAGAAGGTAATGAAGAAATTGTTTCTAATGAAGATGATGGTATAGAGGAAATATTATCTCCAATAGAAGGCTTGCAAATAGAGTTATCTGAAGTAGAAGATGAAGTATTTGCATCAGGAACTATAGGTAATGGTATGGCAATAATACCTTCAAAGGGAGAAGTCTCATCTCCTGTAAATGGAATAATAACAACTATTTTTCCTACAAAACATGCAATAGGAATTACCTCTGATAAAGGTGCAGAAATATTAATACATGTAGGTCTTAATACTACTATGTTAGATGGGAAGTATTATACTACTCACATGAGTGTAGGAGATAAAGTTAAAAAAGGAGATAAGATTGTTTCTTTCGATAAGGATAAAATAGAAGGCGAAGGGTATAGTGTTGTTACACCAATAATACTAACTAACACAAATGATTTAGCAGATGTAATAGTTGAAGAAAATAAACATATTAAAATTGGAACACCTGTAATAAAAGTTGTTTATTAATTATGCTGGAGGAGATATTTCTATGAAATCTAATCAAGAATTTTTATGGGGAGGGGCAGTTGCTGCCCATCAAGTTGAAGGTGGATATAATAAAGATGGAAAAGGAATAAGTATTGCAGATGTAATGACTGCAGGTACCCATACTGTTCCAAGAAAGATAACAGATGGAGTAATTGAGGGCTTAAATTATCCTAATCATGAAGCTATTAATTTTTATGAAAATTATAAAGAAGATATTAGATTATTTGCCGAAATGGGATATAAGTGTTTTAGGACAAGTATTGCTTGGACTAGAATTTTTCCAAAGGGAGATGAATCAACTCCAAATGAAGATGGACTGAAATTTTATGATGATTTATTTGATGAATTATTAAAATATAATATAGAACCAGTAATAACTTTAAGTCATTTTGAAATGCCTTATCATTTAGTGAAAAACTATGGTGGCTGGAGAAATAGAAAGTTAATAGACTTCTTTGTAAACTTCTGTGAAGTGGTAATGAATAGATACAAGGATAAAGTTAAGTACTGGATGACCTTCAATGAAATAAATAATCAAAGTATAACTACAAATCCTATTTATGCATTTACTAACTCCGGAATAATCTATGAAGAGCAGGAAGACAAAGAAGAAGTTATGTATCAAGCAGTTCATTATGAATTTGTAGCAAGTGCAAAGGTTGTGAAGATAGGTCATGAAATAAACCCTGAGTTTAAAATTGGATGTATGGTGGCAGCTATGCCAAGTTACCCTTATTCTTGCAATCCAGAGGATATGATTAAATTTGTAGAATCTAATAGAGAACAACTTATGTTTACTGATGTACATGTAAGAGGTCATTATCCAAGACATACACTAAAATTATGGGAAAGAAAAAATTATAATCTAGATATTACAGAGGAAGATAAAAAAATCTTAAAAGAAGGAACGGTTGACTTTATTGGATGTAGTTATTATTTAACTACTGTAGTAACAGCTGATAAAACTATGAAAACAACAGGTAATGACTCAGCAGGAAAAGCTGATGTAGTTGAAAATCCATACTTAAAAACTTCTGACTGGGGATGGAATATAGACCCTGTAGGTCTACGATTTTACCTTAACCAACTATATGATAAGTATGAGCTTCCTATATTTATTGTTGAAAATGGATTTGGAGCAGAGGATGTATTAAAATCAGATAATACTGTGGATGATGATTATAGAATAGAGTATTTGGCTAATCATATAAAGGAAATGAAAAATGCCATTGAAATTGATGGTGTTGATGTTATAGGATATACTGTTTGGGGATGTATAGATCCAGTGTCATTTACAACAGGAGAAATGAAAAAAAGATATGGATTTATATATGTAGATAAAAATAATGATGGAAGTGGGACTCTTAAAAGATATAAAAAGAAATCTTTTGACTGGTATAAAAATGTAATAAAATTTAATGGAGAAATTTTATAGGAAGATAAATTTTAATATTTATAAGACTATGTTAAAGAAACCATTAAAAATTAAATTAAAATCGTGGGTATAATTTTCGAGGAGAGTTTCCAACATTTAAATCCATTAAAAGATATTGGCTAAATAGTCAATATCTTTTTTATTAAAAAATGAATATAAATATAAAGAGGTAAAGTTAAAATTTAGGATATATATGATTTATATAGTATAATTTAATATATAGCATATTATACAAATTTATTTGATTTTTTAGGGAGAATTGATATATAAACTAGCTTAAAATTATAATTTTTCAAGCTGATTGCGAAGATAGTTTTTAGTAACTATTAATGGTGAAGAATGATACTACTAATATTTAAAATATGTTTTGAAGAAATAAAATACTAATATTGAAAATAGATTAATGTCAATATAAAAATTATATGTATAAAAATAAGTATAATTATAGAAAAATACAATAATAAAATAAGTAATTATAGAAAAATACAATTATATAGATTATTGTCGAATCGTTGACTATAAGAATAATAACATTTAAAATGAAGATGGGGGAGGTATTGATATGAAGAGAAAAATAGCAACTATTTTATTAACTGTAGTGATGTCATTATCACTGGTAGCTTGTAGCAATGATAACACATCAAAAAGTGACAAATTAGAGGATACATTAGTAGTATATACTACACATAGCGAGGATATGTTAGGAGCAATTTCTGAAGAATTTACAAAGGAAACAGGAGTTAATGTTGAATTCATAAATTTAAAGGGTGAACTAGCAGATCGTGTTAGAAGTGAAAAAGATAATCCACAAGCAGATATAATGTTTGGTGGAGATACGTCTACATATATGCAATTAAAAGAAGAAGGATTGTATGAAAAGACTGAACCAAGCTGGAATAATGAATTAGACAAGTCTTATAAAGATTCAGAAGGATATTGGTATGGAACTATAAAAACACCAGTAATTATGTTTTATAACACAAAATTATTATCAGCTGATAAAGCACCAAAAGATTGGAGCGATTTAACAAAAGAAGAATATAAAGATTCAATAGTTACTAGAGACTCATTATCGTCGTCTATGCGTTCTACTGTTAGTAACTTAATTAATTACTATTCAACTACTAAGAGTGAAGCTGAAGCTTGGAAGTATCTTGAAGATTTAAATAAAAATATAAAGAACTACTACAATAGTGGAAGTGTTATGTATTCAGCAATAGGTAAAGGTGAAGCTGCTATATCTGTTGCAGTGTTAAGTGATATAATAGAAAACAAAGAAAAAAATAATATGCCATTAGAAGTTGTGGATGCAGAGAGTGGTTCTGTAGTAATCACAGACTGTGTAGCAGCTCTAAAAAATGCACCACATCCAAAAGCAGCAGCTAAATTCGTAGATTTTGTTGGAAGTGCTAAGGTTCAAGCTATGGTTGCAAATGATTTTAATCGTATTCCGACATTAGATTCTGCACTTAAAGATTCACCAAAGTGGATGTCAAAAGAATATAAAGCTATGAATGTAGATTGGTCTGTAATTGGAAAAAATCAATCTAACTGGATTGAAAAGTGGGAAACCGATATAATAGATAACAATAAAACTATAAAATAGTCTAGTTAGATAATTTAATATTATATACAAAAATAGTGAGGATTTTCCTCGCTATTTTACGTATAAGGGAACTATGGCATATCATGATTTTTGTATAACTCGTGTAACCAAATGATACTAATACACCAATATTAAATAAAGTATATTTTGAGTGATTAATGAAGTAACCAATGATATGAAGTGATTCATAAATATAGTTGCTTAAGCGAAATGAAATTTTTATTATGCAGAACTTTTAATTATAGTAAAAATACAATTCATGTGGATGTGGCAGGTATAAGAGTTTTGATAAAGATTAAATGATGAAAAGAGCTTATATTAAAGTATAGATTATATATAGCAAAATTAGAGAAATAAAAAAGGTGATGAAATGGCAATAGAGTTTCTTAGATTTAAAACTAGATTTAAAATCTATGATGATTCATCATGTGTATATTTAAAAATTTATAAATATTAGATAATTTGTGAGGACGATATGAAGAATATAGAATTAAAAGAAATTAATCACTATTATGGAAAAGAAAAAGTATTACATGATGTTAATATATCCATTAAAGAAGGAGAGTTTTTTACTTTATTAGGACCTTCTGGATGTGGTAAAACAACTATTTTAAGAATAATTGGTGGATTTATAAAGCCTTCTTCTGGGAGTATTTATGTTGGTGATAAGAATATTACCAATCTAGAACCAGAAAATAGAAATATGGGAACTGTTTTTCAAAACTATGCACTGTTTCCAAATATGACTGTAGAAGAAAATATATCTTATGGGTTGAAAATAAAAAAGTTATCTAAAAAAATTATAATGGAAAAATGTGATACTTATTTAGAATTGGCAGGAATGAAAGAGTTTAGGAGAAAAAAGATTGATGAACTATCTGGTGGACAGCAACAAAGAGTGGCAGTAGCAAGAGCATTAGCTACTGAGCCTACTATGCTTTTATTAGATGAACCAATGTCTAATCTAGATGTAGCCTTAAGAGTCAAGATGAGAGAAGAAATAAGAGAGATACAACAAAAGATAGGTATTACCACTTTATTTATTACTCATGATCAACAAGAGGCCTTGGCTATTTCTGATAGAATAGCTGTAATGGATAAGGGCAAAGTTCTTCAAATTGGTATGCCAATGGAAGTTTACAAAAGCCCATTGAATGATTTCGTAGCAAACTTTGTAGGTACTTCAAACTGTATTGAAAAAGAGGATTATGTTAATTTTAATATTGAAAAAGAGACAAGGTCTTATATTTATAAAAGACCTGAAGAAATGATATTATTGCAAAATACCGACCAAAGTGGTTTTGTAAAAGTAAAAATAGAATCTAAGAATTTCTTAGGACCAATTTTAGAATATACAGTATCAAATAATGGGAAAAAATATCAAGTGACTGAACTTAATAGGCTGAATAATAGCAATAAATTAAACGTAGGGGATAGGGCATATTTAGGTGTGCTACAAGGTGAATAATATGATTAAAAAAAGAAACCATAGTAAATTTACATCTAAAAATATTATTTCTATTATTTTATACAGTATATTATTTTGGATTTTGATTGGATATATTATCGTTCCAATAACTAACACCTTTGCACAAGCATTTCAAGGTGAAGGTAGATATTCTTTTGAAGTTTTCAAAGAATATTTTTCAAATGCTAATAATTTAAGGGTAGTAAATAATACTATAATTTTGGGATTGGGTTCTGTACTTGTATGTGGAATTATGGGAATATCGCTTGCCTTATATATGACATTTGTTTGTGACAAACACAAAAAAATCATACATATTCTTTTATTAAGTCCAATGATGATTCCTGGAGTAATTATGGTAATTGCATGTATTCAGCTTTATGGAGAAACTGGTATAGTTACAAAATCTATAGAATTTTTACTCTCTTTTATCGACAAACCTTATGATTTTAGTGGATTAAAAGGAATTTTATTTGTGGTTGCCTATACTCAGTATGTGTATTTTTATTTAAATGTATATGTTGCCTTAAAATATGTGGATTACTCAACAGTTGAAGCTGCAAAAGGAATGGGAGCATCAAAGCTAAGAGTATTTTTTGATGTAATATGGCCTGTTATTACACCTGCTGTTATAAGCTCTACTATTATAACTTTTGCATCTGGGATTAGTTCTTTCTCAGCCCCAAATCTTATAGGTGGTGGTTTTAAAGTTTTAAGCACTCAGATTGTTAGGTCTAAGGCTAATAACCACATGGATATAGCCTCAGTTCAAGTAATTACTTTATTACTAATGGGGATTTCATTTATGATTTTATTGCAGTATTATGGCAAAAAATATGGAGTAGTATCATCTTTAAAATCTCAAAGTTATAAAGTTGATAATAGAAAAAAAGATTTATTTACATTTGTATGCAAGATTATTATTGAAATACAAATTATTATGATTATGCTTCCTATAATTACTATTGTATATTTATCTTTTGTAAGTACATATTCAATTATGACATCTATATTTCCTAGAGACTTTACACTGGAAAACTACCAGATGATTTTCCAAAAATCACGTGTATTACAGCCTATGTTAAACAGTTTGAAAATGTCTTTAATGGCAGTGGCATTAGGATTGATAATTACTGTACCAGTATCATATTTAGTAATTAAAAAGGATAATACATATAATCGACTAGCAAAATTTATTATAATGTTACCTTGGAGTATGCCTGCAAGTGCCATTGCAGTTAACCTAATTAATACATTTAATCAAAAAAGTATATTTGCTTTTAATGAGTCATTAATAGGTGGTTTTTATATTTTACCTATAGCATATACAATTTATGCTTTGCCATTATTATTTTCATCCAATGAGGTTGCTATGAAGTCAATAAATTTAGGGCTAGAAGAGTCATCAAGGAGTTTAGGGGCTGGAAGGATACAAACCTTTTATAATGTAATAATCCCAAATATGATGCCAGGAATAATTTCAGGAGCTATATTAGTATTCATTCGTACAATTGGAGAATATACAATGTCAGCCTTGCTTTATGGTGTTTACAATAGACCTATTTCAATTTCTATTGTAACTAATATGCAAGAATTTAAGATAGGAGTATCTATGGCTTATGGTGTATTAGTAATTGGTATATGTTATATGGCATTAGGAATAATTTTTAAATTAGATAGAAAAAGATTTGCATAAAATAATAAAGGATAATTCTTATAAATCATATCTACCATTGAAATCTACGAAAAGATATTGGCTAAATGGCTAATATCTTTTTAATTTTTTGACACCAATATAGTACTAACTATGGTACAAGTATCTTTAAATTTATAGCTATAG
Source organism: Clostridioides sp. ES-S-0054-01 (assembly GCA_021561035.1). Lineage (NCBI taxonomy): Bacteria > Bacillati > Bacillota > Clostridia > Peptostreptococcales > Peptostreptococcaceae > Clostridioides > Clostridioides sp. ES-S-0054-01. The sequence continues at coordinate 3,332,099 of CP067346.1, read as the reverse complement.
GTATATTAAATATACTATCATTAACCATTAATTTTCTAGTAAATGAAAGTAGGATATTTGATATGTTTATATCTTTTGATAAATTATTTAGTTTTGACCGATAACTCCAGAGTCAGTTCTTCGTCTTCCAAAGTCTAAGTATTGTTTTATTTAGCACCTTCTTGGGTTTTTATACAGATAATAAATAAGCTTAAGATGTTAAATGATTTTAAAAAATTTTATAATTTGCTATACCTTTGCTTTATGAATTATTATTGTGGATTATAATTTGTTAGGATGCAATAATTTAAAGGTCTAGAAGTATTACAGTTGTATTTATATAATTGTTTATTATAAAGAATTATGAAAGATAAGGTATGTTAAAACAGTTAAGAAGAGAAGCTGTCCCTAAGAAGTATAGTTAACTATGATGCAGACTTCTAAAAATTATTTATTGAAAAGGAACTTAGAGTGTATAATAAAAGTTCCTTTTTTAAAAGGAAAACTATTGTCATTTTCGAACATTTATTATCTTGATATTATTTAAATATAACAACAATGAGATAAATAACAAACAAATCAAAACTAAAATTAAAAATATCAGGAGGCACAATATGTTAATAAATATGAAGGAAATGTTAAAAGTTGCACAAGAAAATCAATTTGCAGTACCAGCATTTAATATAGGGAGTGGGCAAATACTTAAGGCAGTAGTACAGAGTGCCAATGAAAAAAAAGCACCAGTAATACTTGCGATACATCCAAATGAGTTAAGTTTCCTAGGAGATAGCTTTGTAGCTAGTTGTATAGAAGAAGCAAATAAGAGTAAAATACCTATGGTAATACACCTAGATCATGGAGCAAATAAAGAGCAAATATTAAGAGCTATAAGATGTGGGTTTACATCAGTAATGATTGATGGGTCACATTTACCATATGAAGAAAATGTAGCTATATCTAGGGAAGTAGTAGAAATAGCAAAAGGATTAAATGTATCTGTGGAAGGAGAACTTGGCACAATAGGTACAACTGGAACATCAGGAGAAGGCGGTTCTGATGAAATAATATATACAAATCCACAATTAGCTAGGGATTTTGTTGAAAAAACAGGAGTAGACACACTAGCTATTGCAATTGGTACGGCGCATGGTATATATCCAAAAGAGTTTAAACCAGAACTTAGATTAGATTTATTAAAAGAAATAAAAGAAGTAGTAGATATACCTTTAGTCCTTCATGGAGGCTCATCAAATCCAGATGAAGAAATAGCACAAGCAGTTAAACTAGGAGTTTGTAAAGTAAATATTTCAAGTGATGTTAAATCAGCATATTATAAGAAGTATAGAGAAGTATTAGAACAAAATCCAAGTTTATATGAGCCAGATGCTATATATCCACAATGCATAGAAACTGCAAGGGAAGTTATAGAGTTTAAAATGAATTTATTTAATGACATAGATAAATTAAAATGCTTTTTAGAAAAAGAAGAATTAGTGATTGGATAATAAATTACGAGGAGGTGAGAATTTATGGTAGACCAAATATTACGTAGTGATTGTATTGTATTAGATAAACAAATGCAAACTAAGAAAGATGTAATTGATTACATGGTAAATCATTTGTATCGTGGAAATTATATAAATGATAAAGAAAAGTTTATAATTGATATTAATAAACGTGAAAAAGAATCACCAACTAACATGGGGAATTTAATAGCTATCCCTCATGCTAAGTCAAGTGCAGTAAAGCAACCTGTGATGATGTATTTAAGAACAGATAAGGATATTACGGATAATGATGGTCAAAAACTTAGGTCATTTTTTATGATAGCAATTCCAGAGTCAGGTTTAGACGAGCACCTTAAGATTATATCTAAACTAGCTACATATTTAATGGATGAAAATCTTATTAAGAACTTACTAAGTGCAGAAACTCCATATGAAATATTAGATATATTTAATTGTAAAGTTGTAGAATCAGGAGATTCAAGTAATAATCAAAATAAAGGTCTTATAGTTGGAATAACAGGATGTCCAACAGGCATAGCTCATACTTTTATGGCAAAAAAAGCGTTAGAGGAAGCAGGACAAGAACTTGGATATGAAGTTAAAATAGAAACACATGGAGCTATAGGCGTAGAAAATAAGTTAACTAAAGAGGATATAAAAAGAGCGGAGTACGTAATAATAGCTTGTGATAGGGAAATTCAAACAAGTAGATTTATAGGAAAGAAAGTATTACAAAAGAAAGTAGCAGATGCTAAGAATGTCTCATTAGCCAAAAATTTAATTGTAAATGCTGAAAATGGGATGGCTAAAGAAATTAAGCCAGGTGGAAAAACTTTAGAAGATTCAAAAGAAATACTTCAAGGAGCAGAGAAAAAAGGTATTTATAAGCACTTAATGAATGGTGTATCTGAAATGATTCCATTTGTAGTAATAGGTGGGATTGGTATAGCCATAGCATTTATGTTTGGTATATTTGCATCAGACCCAACTCATGAAACATACAACCCTATAGCTGGATTCTTTGGACAACTTGGAGGCGACTCAGCATTTAAGTTATTCATACCAATACTTGCTGGTTTTATAGCTAAATCAATTGCTGGAAGACAAGGTTTTGCTCCTGCTATGATAGCTGGTTTCATGGCAGTTATTGGAGGTTCAGGATTTCTAGGGGGTATGGTAGCAGGATTTGCAACAGGATATATAGCTTTAGGAGTAATGAAGATAACAGAAAACTTACCGGGTGTATTAAAGGGAGTAAATGCCGTGCTGATATGTCCACTGTTGATTGCATTCACTAGTGGAGCTATAATGTTCTTCATAGTTAATACGCCAGCATCATGGTTAAATGAAGCTTTACAGTCTTGGTTACAAAGTATGTCTGGAACTAATAAAATATTATTAGGTGCAATATTAGCAGGAATGATGGCATCAGATATGGGAGGTCCTATTAATAAAACAGCTTCAGCATTTGGATTAGCCATGTTCTCTAGTAATGTATTTGAACCATCAGCAGCATTAATGGTAGGTGGAATGGTACCTCCATTAGCAATAGCATTAGCTATGTTAATATTCAAAAATAAGTTTACTAAAGAAGAAAGAAAGTCAGCACTGCCAACTGCTATAATGGGTGCATCTTTCATAACAGAAGGAGCAATACCATTTGCAGCTGCAGACCCGTTAAGAATGATTCCAGCAAATATAATTGGTTCTTGTATAGGTGGAGCAATATGTATGAGTTTAGATATAACCTTGATGGCACCACATGGAGGAATATTTGTAATACCATTTGCATGTAGTTCACCAATTGCGTATATAGCTTGCATATTAGTTGGAACAGTAATAACAACATTAATTATAGGGATAACAAAGCCTACTATAAAGGGTGAAAGTAGTGAATTTGAAGTACTTAGTGCTTAAATTATAAATAAGATTGAAAATAAGGATATTGAGAAGTAGCCAGCTACATCTCAATATCCTTATTTTTTATTTTGAAATTATATTCTATATTATATGAATTTTGTAAAGTGTATCATAAATTCTTTTATGATACAGAAGTATCTTAGTATTCTTACATAAGTATGAAATATGCTAAAATAGTACTTAATAGAAATATCAAAAAATAGGTAGGGGGCATAAGTATGCTTGTATCAAGACAAATTGAATTTCTTAAATTGATATTAAATGAAAATGAATATAAGCCTATAAAATACTTTAAAGATAAATTAAATGTATCAGATAAAACATTACAAAAAGATTTGAAGATGATTGAGATATATTTAGAGACTTTTAATATAAAAATTGATATAAAAAGAGGTTGTGGAATATTAATAGAAGCTTCAGCAAAGAACAATATAGACCTAATTAATAGTTTAAATATACAACCAAAGGGAAATAAATCTTTATCAGTAGAGCAAAGAAGGATGGAAATTTTAAAATATCTATTATTAAATTCAAGTAATGTAACTTCAATAAATCAGTTATCGGATAAGTATTATGTAAGTAAAACTTCGATAGTAAATGATTTTAAATATATAGAGGAATGGATAAAAGAATATAATTTAAAACTTAATAAAACATTAGAGGGAACTAAAATTATAGGTAAAGAAGTAGATATAAGGAAATCGATTGCTAAGATGGTGGATGATTTATTAGATGAAAATTATGAACAACATGATATATCTGAGTTAACAAGATTAGATTCTGCTACATTTAGTGCATTGATAAATTTATTTGATATTGATTCCATCATATTTGTAGAAACTATAATTACAGAATTGGAAAACAATTTAGGATATGTTATAAGTCAGCCCTACTATATAAATTTAATTACGCATATACTTATATGCTTAAAGAGAGTTAAAGAAGGTAATCAAATAGAGTTTCAGGAAGAAAAGGAAGTTTCCATATGTAATTTGGATGAGTTAGTATATCAAAAAGTTACTACACTTATAGATAAAATAGAAAATAGATATGGAGTAAAAATAACTAAAGATGAAATTAAATATATATATATTTATTTAGTATCATCTGGATTTAGTAGCGAAAGTAATAGGAGTTGTAATAATGAATCAGATATATTAAGTGACAGTGAAAAAGTATCATCTATAATGATAGAGAATATGTCACAGTTTTTAAATATAAGTCTTAGAGATGATGAACTACTACAAAAAAGTCTAGTATCTCATGTAAGGCACATGTTAAACAGATTAAGATATGATATCCAAATAAAAAATCCATTATTAGAAGAGATACAAGAGAGATTTTCAGAGGTATTGGGATTGTGCATGATGACTATAAACATTATGACAGAACATTATAATCTAAAGAATATTAGTATAGATGAAGTTTCGTATATTGCTACATATTTTCAAGCGGCTATAGAAAGAAATATGAGTAGTAAAAGAGTAATAGTAGTTTGCAATACAGGATATGGAACATCTCAGCTTCTTGCAGCTAGATTAAAAAGAGAATTTCCTGAGTGGACTATAGTTGATATAATTCCTATGCATCAGCTGAATAAGCGAAATTTAGATGATGTAGATTTTGTAATATCTACTGTAAATTTAGACTTGAGAGACAAATTACATATAGTTGTATCAGTACTATTAATGGAAAGTGATATCAATAATATAAAAAATACTTTACTTAATAAACCTAGGAAGAGTATGCACTTAGATACAAATTTATTAGGAGTGTATTTAAAAGATAATATATATTTTAATCTTGATGTAAGCCAGATGAGAAGTTTAATAGGCATGAATTTAAGTAGTAAATATGACTCTATTTCATTAGGAAAAGATTTAAATATATATATATGCAATCAAAGTAAAGTAAATAAGGTAATAATGAATGTCGATAATATTAATAGAGTGATTAATCTTTATTTAGAAACTAGTAATCATAGTTTTTTAAAGCATATTCTGATTGAAGTATCAAATCTATATAGGCAAAAGAACTATATAAATTATATAATAGATTGCGAAAGAGAAGAGGATATTAAAATATTATTTGATAACAATGTATTGGAGAAAATAAATGGAAATTAGAGAAATATTGAACGAAGAAAGTGTTATTTTAGACTTAAAATCAACTACAAAAGAAGGTATAATACAAGAATTAGTAGATAAATTATACGATAAAGGAAGTATAACTTCAAAAAATAAGTTCATAAAGGCATTAAAACATAGAGAGAAGATAGGTTCTACAAGTATAGGTTATCAGATGGCCATGCCACATGGAAAGACAAAGTATGTAAGGAAAGCATCTGTAGTAATAGGTAAATCTAGAGAAGGTGTAGATTGGCCAAGTATAGATGGTTTACCTGTAAAAATAATAATTATGTTTGCTATGCCACAATCTGAAGGTAATGAAGATATAATATTAATGTCTAAAATAGCTTATATTTTAGGTGGTGAAGATATAAGTGAAAGGATTTTAAGTGCATCTACCAAAAAAGAAATAGTAGGTGTGTTTTGTGAAGTGTAGATATTGTATAAACTATAAATTCGAATTTATTTTGGAATATTGAATTAATCTAAAAGAATCTGATAAAATCTACAGGAATTATAACTTTTATAAAAGATAAAATTATTTAAAATGTACATCTAATTAGGGGTGTGCTTTTTTTTATAACAATAAACAAAAATAATAATATGAAGATTTTTTAAACTTAGACTATAAAGATGGCAAATATTTTAGAATAGGTTGATTTTTTATTATATGAAAACTATACTGTTTTAAAATCTATGAAAAGTTTATGTAATAGAGATATTAAAGATTTAATGGTAATCAAATTCTTTACCAATGAATATAAAAAACATCTTCGTGTTATAATAGTTTAAACTAATAAACGAAAGGTATGTGGATGAATATGAAACACCAACATATAATTGAAGTTAATAAAGATCTTTGTATTGGATGTGGACTTTGCAAAAATGATTGTCCAGTAAATAATATAACTATAGAAAATAAAAAATCAGTAATTAAAAGGCAAGACTGCCTAATGTGTGGTCACTGTGCAGCAATCTGCCCAAAAGAAGCTATTACATTGACGGGATTTGATGAACCACCAATAGAACTTACAAATAAGCCAAAATTAGACCCAGACGAATTATTAATGGCAATTAAATCTAGAAGAAGTATCCGTAAATTCAAAGATAAAGAAGTTTCTCCAGAAATAATAAATCAAATTATAGAGGCAGGTAGATATACACCTAGTGCTAAAAACTCACAAGATGTATCATATATTGTTTTGGATAATAAAAAAGCAATATATGAAAAGGAAGCAGTGAAGTTTTTTAGAAAAATAAAACCTATTGCAAACATTGTTGTTAAGCATTCAAAGGAAGTTCCAATTGATGATAACTTTTTTTTCAAGAATGCTCCTAATGCAATAATGATAGTTACAAAAGATAAGATTAGTGGTTCACTTGCAGCATCAAATATGGCATTAATGGCAGAATCTTATGGTCTAGGAGTCTTATTTAGTGGATATTTTTCAGATGTAGCAAATAATTCACCAAAGTTAAAAAAACTTTTAGGTTTAAAACACAAGGAACATGTAGTTATGACACTAGTGATTGGATATCCAGATGTTAAATATAGACGTACTGCACAAAAAGAGACAGCAAGTGTTAGATACTTATAAGGTATGGAGGTTTTTATGGAAAAAGAATGTCAGCAAAGAATACAAGAAATAACATCTAAATTTAAAGAATGTCGTAAAGCTATTTCTGCTATGGGTGATGAAACTAGACAGTTGATTTTAATTACACTCCTAGAGAGTGACTTTAATGGTATACGAGTAGGAGAAATTACAGAAAAAACACATCTTTCTCGTCCTGCTGTATCTCATCATCTTAAAATATTGAAAGAAGCAGAAATTGTTAATGTACGTAGAGAAGGAACGAAAAACTATTATTATCTTGATTCAAAAGAATCACAATGGAAATCACTAACAGAATTAATAAATCTTATATTTATTGGAATACAACATATTGGTGAAAATGATGTAAGAAAAGGTGAGTAAAGCAAAGTGACTTAACAAAAGGAAGTGTCTCAAAGTGAACTTTTTAGTTCATGAGACACTCTTTTTTGTATGAAATCAAATATATTTTCAGCATTTCAACAATGAAAAAGAGGCTTATCTTGTACTGCACCCCAATTGTTGGACTAAAAATCTAACGATTGGGGTGTTTCTATATGGCTAAATACGATTTTAATTTCAAATTAAAAGTAGTTAAGTCCTATTTAAATAGAGAAGGAGGATATGCTTCAATAGCAAAACAATATGGAGTTGCTAGCCATTCTCAAGTTGAAAGATGGGTTAATACGTATAATACATTAGGAGAGGATGGACTAAAAAGAAAAAATAAAAATACTTTTTATACTATACAGTTCAAGCTAGATGTTATAAACTATATGATAACAACTAAATCTAGTGCACAAGAAGTCGCTAACCATTTTGGAATGAACAATAGTACACTTATAGCAATATGGAAACAAAAACTTTTACATGGTGGTGTCGATGCCTTGTCTAAAACGAAAGGAAGACCATCAATGAATAAAAACAAAAACACTAAAGAAAAAAATAAATTAACAAGAGAACAAGAATTAGAATATGAAAATAAACTTTTAAAAGCGGAGCTTGCATTTCTAAAAAAGTTGCGTGCTTCAGGGATGAATGTTCCCGAAAGGTTAAAAAACAATACGAAGCAAAAGTAATTTATGATCTTCGTAAGGACTTTAAACTCTCCATTCTTCTTGAAGCTACTAAATTTCCTAAATCAACATATATGTATTGCCAGAAGAGATTTGATATTGAAAATCCAGATAAAGATATTGAAGAAAAAATCATGTCTATTTTTAAAGAACACAATGGCAGATATGGCTATCGCCGAATTACAGCTACATTAAAAAATAGTGGTATCCTTATTAATCAAAAGAAAGTTAGACGTATTATGAGAAAATTAGAACTTAAATGCATAGCATTTTCTCGTAAATTACGTAAATATAATTCCTATAAAGGTACAATTGGTAAGGTAAAAAATAATAAAATAAATAGAAGATTTAAAACATCAATTCCACATCAGAAAATAACAACTGATACATCAGAATTTAAAATATATACTACTGATAAAAATGGAAATTTAATTATAAAAAAAGCATATCTCGATCCATTTTTAGATATGTTTAATGGAGAAGTTTTATCATTTAGTATCTCAGATAGACCTAATTTTAAATCAATAAGTGATGCTTTAAATGAAACCATCAATATTACAAAAGATTGTCCTTATAGAAGAACTTTTCACTCAGACCAAGGTTGGGCATATCAAATGAATAAGTATGGCAAAACACTTAAGAAAAATAAAATATTTCAAAGTATGTCTCGTAAGGGTACATGCCTTGATAATTCTCCTATGGAAAATTTCTTTGGAATAATGAAGCAAGAAATGTATTATAGAAAAACATATAAAAGTTTCAACGAATTAAAGACAGCTATAACAGAATATATTTACTATTATAATAACAAAAGAATTAAAGAAAAATTAAATTGGCGTAGCCCTGTTAAATATAGACTTGAATATGAATCTAAAGTTACATAAAGTAAAAAAACAGGAATGAAAATTCCATTCCTGTATAAAGTCCAACTTTTGGGTCTCAGTACATCTCTCTATTTTGAGACAGCCACTTTTATAATGATTTAAATGATAAAACTGTATTATTTTAAATAGTACCTTTCTTTATTTTGGGTATTATTTTTATACTCAATAGCTTCAGCAGGGCAACCACAAATACATGCCATACAATGAGTACAGTTATTTCCCCAAACTGGTTTTTGATTTTTTAAATTAATATTATTTAAAGGACATAAGGATACACATTTTCCACAGCTAATGCATTTATCAGTATAGTGAAATCCTTTGGCATGGACAAATATTTTATAAAAAGCTACGTTTGTTATACCACTTTTAATTTTACCTCCTAAGCCACTAGGGGTAATAGTTTCAAACTCATTCTCATTACGTATATCAGAAATAATTTTAGATATTTGTTTATCTGCTTCTTTAATCATTTGCTTTGATGTTTCTTTATCTGTTGTGGAAAATAAAGCTATATAATTTTCTGGCATTTTAATTTCTGCCATACCTTTTAATTGCCACTCTTTATATTTACATAGCTTTTGGATATAGTTTATGGCTTTTGCTGTATCACCTCCACAAGTCATTATGAAGTAAACTTTGTTGTTTCCTAAAAATTTTATTTTTTTTATAAAATCTGTAACTACGATAGGCAATCTCCATGCATAAGTAGGGCATACAAATATGAATGGCTTATCTGTTGATATTAAGTCATCTGTTTTTTCTTCTTTTATAAGTTGATTTAATGATATTAGTTCATCATTTAATTCTTGTGCAATTTTGCGAGCTACATATCGGCTATTACCAGTACCGCTAAAATATAAAATCATGATTATATCTCCCTAACTATTTTTTATTTTAATCCTTAATACTTTTGTTTTAATAAAGTAGTTTATGGATATATTGCATTATAATAAATATAAAATTTACTAGTTAAAGAAATTATAGCACATTAATCTTTTTTATATTTATTGGTAAAGAATTTGATTACCATTAAATATTAAGTTTAAATTTATAATGATTTAAATTATGTACTTAAAATATAGGTTTCATTGATTTAATAGATACTTTGTATTAACTAAGGTGTAAAATAGATTATATAATGGGATATTTTTCAAATTTATACTTATATATATTGATACAAGAAACTCAAAAAATAGTATTAACTATTAATTGAAGTGAGGTTTACATAAAATTTTTAAACTTAATCGAAGAAAGCTGAAAGAGTCAGTATTAAAAAACGACTGTATTTATACGTGAGAAAGTAGATAGTTAGTATATATAATATAAAATCACTTGATAATGATAAAAGTTAAGACTTATGGTTCTTAAATATGTTATTTAAAAATAAATATAAAAATCTTCGAAATAATTGTTTTAAATAATTACGTTTGTTAATATTATAATGGGTGATGAAAATGGAAGTGACTCATGGTAAAGATATATATATTAATAATCAGAAAAAACAATTAAAGTGAGGTGATAGTAGTGGAAAAAGCTTATAAGTTTAGAATGTATCCAAATAAAAAACAGCAAGAGTTAATTAACAAAACCTTTGGATGTTGTAGATTTGTATATAATAAGTATCTTGCTAAAAGAATAGAAGTTTATAAAAACGATAAAGAAACTTTTACTTATAAACAGTGCAGTTCTGATTTGACCAATTTAAAAAAAGAATTAAAGTGGCTTAAAGAACCTGACAAATTTTCACTACAAAACGCCTTAAAAGATTTAGAAAACGCATATGAAAAATTCTTTAAAAAAAAGTCAGGATTTCCTAAATTTAAATCAAAGAAAACTAATAGATTCTCATATAAAACGAACTTTACAAATGGAAACATCATGTACTTTAGTCAATATATAAAATTACCTAAACTTGGTATGGTTAAAGTAAGGGATAAACAAGTTCCTCAAGGGAGAATACTTAATGCTACTGTATCTAAAGAACCAAGTGGTAGATATTATGTATCATTATGCTGTACTGATGTAGATATTGAAGCCTTTGAAAATACTAATAATCAGATAGGTCTAGATTTAGGAATTAAAGAATTTTGTATCTCAAGTTGTGGAGAATTAGTAAGACATATTTTAGTATGCAAAATTCTATGAAGCAGGAAATCTGTGACTTTAGTCATGGGAGGTTCAGAATTCTAATATATAATGGTTTAATCTAAACTATAAAAAAATATTTCATGACATAATATACATTAATTTTTAGACATAAGAAAGGAGAGGATATCTATGGCAATATATTTAGAAATGCCTAAATTAATACACGAGTTTCCTTTTCGTAGTCTATCAAATGAAGGAGAAGTATTAACAACACCACACTGGCATAAGGAAATAGAGATATTACTTATAACAGAAGGCGTAGTAAATTTATTTATAAATGATAAGCCTATGCAACTAAAAAAAGGCGAGATAGTGATAATAAACGGAGGTGATATTCATTATATATTACCATCACCAGTAAGTGAAAGATTAGTATTTCAATTTGACATATCTTTTTTTAATGATTTAATTTTATTAAATGAGGAAAAAGAAAGCTTAATTAATTTATTCAGTAGTATAAAAAAATGTAGTAGAGATTGGACATCAAAAATAAGAAAGTCAGTTTTCGATATATTGATAGACATCTATAATGAAGACATGTATAAAATAGAAGGATATAGCTATGCAATAAAAGGTAAAATGTATAACTTAATTTCTATATTATACAGAGAGATTCCTAGAGAAATTGAAGAAAATACAGCAGAATATGAAGTGAACTCTAAAGAGATACTAGAGCGATTAAGCGATATATTCAAGTATGTAGAAAAAAATTATAAACAACCTATAAAATTAGAGGATGTATCTTATGAAGCAGGGTTTAGTGTATATTATTTTACTAAATTTTTCAAGAAAAACACAGGAAAAACATTTATAACCTTTTTAAATGAATATAGATTAGAAAAGGCAAAGTGGATATTGCTTAATAATAATATATCTATTATAGATTTAGTTGAAGAAGTTGGTTTTGGAAGTACAAAAACTTTTTATAGAATATTTAAAGAAAAAATCGGAGTCTCTCCATTGGAATTTAAAAAAAGATATAATAGCTTGAAGAAAAAATAAGATTCTTATATAGGAATCTTATTTTTTTATATATAAATATACAGCAATATATGAGAATAAGATAACAATAATGAGGATATAAAAATGTATTTGCTATGTATATAATTATATATACATAGATATCTAATATTAATATGTACTATGAAAATATTGAAAATAGGTAATATCAATTATAATGAGTTAAAAAATATAATTGAATTATTTAAAAGATATAGTTATAGAAAAAAATCTTATAACTAAATATGAGATAGATATTATAAAACTTTATATTGTGAAAGAGGTAGATGTATGAAATTAGATAAAGATTTTTTATGGGGAGGAGCAATTTCAGCCAATCAAAGTGAAGGATTTTATTTAGGCTGGGGAAAAGGTTTGTCGCAATTTGATAAACTTCCATTAAATGATAAGAGATTAAAAGATGTATTTTTAGATGAGGATAATATTTTAAATGAAAATAATCAATATTATCCAAGTCATATAGGGATTAAATTTTGTGAAAATTATAAAGAAGATATAGCAATGTTAGCAGAATTAGGTTTTAGATGTTTTAGATTTTCTATCTCTTGGTCAAGAATATTTCCAACAGGAGAGGAAAGTGAGCCAAATGAAAGGGGATTACAACTTTATGATAATATAATAAAAGAATTGAAAAAATATAATATAGAACCATTGATAACTATAAGTCACTTTGATATACCTTATTCTCTTGTTGAAAAATATTCAGGGTGGGCAGATAGAAAGGTAGTTAACTTATATGTTAAATATGCTGAAATTTTAATGAAAAGATATAAAGATGATGTCAGATACTGGATTCCTTTTAATGAAATGAATATGATAATGCATATTCCATATATAGGAGCTGGATTAACTTTTATAAATAATGAAAATCAACTTCAAAAGAAGTATCAAGCAGCACATCATCAATTATTAGCTAATGCAAAAACTATAGAAATAGGAAAACGTATCAACAGAAAGTTTAAGTTTGGATGTATGTTAGCTGCTGGAAAAACGTATCCATATACATGTAAACCAGAGGATGTATTTGCAGCGTTAGAGCATGAAAAGCATAATTTATTTTTTTCTGATGTTCAAGTTAGAGGCGTATATCCGAGCTTTATGAATCATTATTTAAAATCAAATCAAATAAAATTAATAATAAAAGAGGAAGATTTACAAATGCTTAAGGATAATACTGTAGATTTTGTATCTTTTAGCTATTATTCTAGTGCTTGTAGTTCAGCTAGAGCTGAAGGCTTAGAAAAGTCAAAGGCAAATGGACCAGAAACCATAAAAAATCCATATCTTCCAAAGTCAAATAGTGTATGGCAAAATGACCCTGTAGGATTAAGAATAACTATGAATCAATTATATGAAAGGTATCAGCTTCCTTTATTCATAGTAGAAAATGGGCTGGGTACTCAAGATATTGTAAATGAAGATGGAAAAATAATTGATGATTATCGTATAGATTATATGAAAGAGCATATAAAAAATATGATTCTTGGAGTAATTGAAGATGGAATAGAGCTTATAGGTTATCTTATGTGGGGATGCATAGATGTAACTAGTGTAAGTGAAGGAAAGATGACAAAACGATATGGTATAATTCATGTTGATTCTGATGACTATGGAAGAGGTTCATTTAAAAGAACTAAAAAACAAAGTGCTTTTTGGTATAAAAAAGTAATAGAAACAAATGGAGAAATTTTATTTAATGATATGGAAACTCATGTATAATTCATTTAAGAAAGGAGTGCTATTATGAGTTTAATACTTAATACTAAGAATCAACTTATAGAGCAAGGGCTTAGTAAAGATATAATAAAATCCAATGAAACATTGTTTACACTAGCTAATGGGCATTTAGGAATTAGAGGGAATATTGAAGAGTCTGATTTTAATAATGAGTATATAGATAATATAGGTACATATGTAAATGGATTTTATGAATCATCTCCAATTACATATGGAGAAACTGCTTATGGTTATGCAAAACAAAATGAGACTATCTGTAAATTACCTAATGCTCATATAGTAAACTTCTCTATTGAAGGAGATTACTTTGATTTATCAAAAGGTATTACAAGTGAACATACTAGGATACTAGATTTAAATGAAGGGACTCTTACACGTTCATTTATATGGGAAAATTCTCATGGGAAAAAAGTTAAAGTATCTATAGAAAGGCTAGTATCTCAAGACATAGAAGAATTAATGATGATTTCATACACAATAACACCATTAAATTTTAATGGAAAAATAAACTTTAAAAATAAAATGGAAAATAATGTGGAGAAATTTAATTGTGAAAAAGTATATGACCCAAGGGTGGCATCTATAAATAAGAATCAATTTAAAATTGATATAAAAAAATATAATGATAAGTATTTTATGAATTTAATTACAGAAACAAGTAAATTAGGGTTATGGTGTGGATTTGATTCATATATTACTTGTGGAAATATTATAAATGAGACCTATAATGTTTTAGATGAATGTATAGAGCGAGAAATAGAAGTTTATGCCAAAGAAGGTGAAAGGTTAAATTTAGAAATTGTTGTAGGATATGGCAGAGTATATTCTGATTTGAATCTAAATGAAGAATGTTTAAAATCAGAAGAATATCTAGATTCATTAGAATATTTACAATCAGGAGAGCGTTTAAAATCATTAGAATTGGTTTTAAGAGAGGCACGTAACATTGGATTTGATAAAGTTAAAAATATTCAGAGAGAGAAAATGAATGAATTTTGGACAACTTCTAATGTAGAGATTGAAGGCGATAAAAGACTTCAATTAGGAATAAAAACTAATTTATTTCATATTTATCAATCGGCAGGAAGAGATGGAAAGACTAATATATCAGCTAAAGGTCTTACAGGTGATGGCTATGAGGGTCACTATTTCTGGGATACAGAGATGTACATATTACCATTTTTTATATATACTCAACCATCTATTGCTAGAGCTTTATTGGATTATAGATATTCAATTTTAGATGCATCAAGAGAAAGAGCTAGAGAGCTTGGAATAAATAAAGGTTGCTTATATTCATGGAGAACTATAAGTGGGAATGAATGTAGTGCATATTATCCAGCAGGAACAGCACAATTTCATATAAATGCAGATATAGCTTATGGGATTAGAACGTATTTTGAAGCAACTAATGATGAAGAATTCATGATGCAAAATGGCTTGGAAATTCTTATAGAAACAGCGAGATTTTGGTTCGAATTTGGAGATTATATAGAAACAAAAAATAATAAATTCTGTATAAATGGGGTAACAGGTCCAGATGAATATACAGCAATAGTAAATAATAATTACTATACTAATTTAATGGCTAAATATAATTTGACATATGCAGCACAGATGGTAGATAAATTTAAACATAATTTATATTCAAACGAAGTGTTTAGAAAAATTAAATTGCAAGAATATGAAGTAAAAAACTGGATAAAGGCAGCTGAAAATATGTATCTACCATATGATGAAAAGAAGAAAATAAGCAAACAGGATGATTCATTTTTAGAAAAATCAGTGTGGGATTTTAAAAATACACCAAAAGAAAAATATCCATTACTTCTTCATTATCATCCATTAACAATATATAGATATCAAGTAAATAAACAAGCGGATACTGTACTTGCAGCATTACTTTTCCCTGAGGAGTTTAGTGTAGAACAAAAAAAGATAGATTTTGAATACTATGAAAAAATAACTACTCATGATTCATCTTTGTCAAGGTCAATATTTGGAATGATGGCAAGTGAAATTGGAAATCATGAAAAAGCTTATAGCTACTTTATGGATACGGCATTAATGGATATTAATAACATACAAAAAAATACAAGTGATGGAATACATGCTGCTAATATGGGTGGAACATGGATGAGTTTAGTATATGGATTTGCAGGAATGAAAATAAAAAATAATAAATTAAGTTTTGAACCAAGGATTCCTAAACATTGGAAAAGCATTAAATTTAATATATTATTTAGAGATAGTCTAGTTTCTGTAAATATAGAAGAGAATAAATCTTGTTATAAGGTAATAAAGGGTAGAAATATAACCATATTACATGATAATAAAGAAATAAAATTATCAAAAAATGTAATAGAAGTTAATAGTTGTTTTAAAAGGAGTAATTAATATGAAAGCAGTTTTATTTGATCTTGATGGAGTTATAACAGATACTGCTAAGTATCATTTTGAAGCTTGGCGTGATATAGCAAAATCTTTAGATATAGAAATAGATGAAACTTTTAATGAAAAATTAAAAGGCATAAGCAGAGAAGAATCATTAGATAGAATATTAATATGTGCTAACAAAGTAGATAGTTATACTAAAGAAGAAAAGTTAAGGATGTGTGAAGAAAAAAATAAAACGTATATAAAGTTAATAGGTTCATTAACATCTAAGGATATATTACCAGGAATAAGTAAACTTATAAAAGAACTTAGAGAAAATAATATAAAATTAGGAATAGCATCTGCCAGTAAGAATGCACCTAAAATATTGGAATCTTTGGGGATAAAAGATGAGTTTGACTGTATAGTAAACCCATCTCTATTAGAAAGAGGAAAACCATATCCTGATATTTTTATTGAAGGGAGTAAGATGCTAAATTTAGAACAACATGATTGTATAGGAATAGAAGATTCTTATTCAGGTATTAAAGCTATAAATGATGCCAATATGACATCAATTGGTGTAGGAAAAAAAGAAGTACTAGGAAAATGTGACTATATTGTAGAAGATACTGGTTTATTGAGTTACAATACACTATTACAAGTTTGGAGTAAAAAGGTCGGTTTAGCTTAAGATTATATTAAAAATTATTTTAAAAGAGGGGATAAAGCATGAAAAATAAATATGCAAATGTAGCCTTATTGATAATCGATGGACTTGGAGGAAAAGATAATATAATTGACTTGACTCATTGCATGACACGATTAAGGTTTATATTAAAAGATAAAAAGAAAGTGAATGTAGATGAATTAAAATCTATAGATAAAGTAGTTGGAGTAAACTCAACTTCAACTCAATACCAGGTCATAATAGGCAATGAGGTAGGGGTTGTATTTAATGCACTAGTAAATGAGGGGATAAATACTAATGGAGATATTAAAACTGATATAAAAAATGAAAATAAGAAAAATAGTATTTTAAATAATATATTAGATACAATAACTGGTTGTATGACACCTATGATACCAGCTCTTACAGCGTCAGGTATGATAAAGGTTATATTATCTCTTTGTACTACTTTTAATTGGTTATCATCAAATTCAAGTACATACAGAATATTAGATATAATAGGAGATGTAGCATTTTACTTTATGCCTATAATACTTGCAATAAACGCAGCTAAAAAATTTAATGTTAATACGTCAATAGCAGTTATAGTAGTAGGTGTATTTTTACATCCAAATTTTTCAGCATGGGTATCAAGTGGGGACCCTATATCATTTATAGGAGTACCAATTCAGGGTGTTATATATGCAGCATCTGTTATTCCAGCACTTTTAACAGTATGGATGATGTCATATATAGAAAAATTTATTGATAAATTAATACCTAGTATGTTAAAAACGATTTTAAATCCAACTTTAGTATTATTAATAAGTGCGCCAATAGCATTAATTGTAATTGGACCAATAGGAAATTTCTTAGGAGAAGGATTAGCTAGCATAATAAGTTTACTACAAGGAAGGTTAGGATTTGTAATGGTTTGTTTATTAGCAGCTTTAATGCCATTTATTGTTATGACAGGAATGCATCATGCATTGACTCCTATATTTATATCAGCATTTGCAACTACAGGGCAAGAATCACTTATATTAATAGCACAAGTTTGTGCTAATTTAGCGCAAGGTGGGGCGACATTAGCTGTAGCACTAAAAAGTAAAGATAGTAAGATGAAACAGTTAGCATCAGCTGCATGGATATCAGCTATTATGGGTATAACTGAACCAGCTCTCTATGGAGTTACATTAAAACTCAAAAAACCTGCTATGTTAGCATCTATAGGAGCAGGAATTGCAGGATTATTTGCAGGAATTAATCATGTAACCTTATATGTTCCGCAAAATAGTATAATGGCAGTACTTGGACTATCAGGAGAAAAAGGGACTTCAAATATAGTAAATGGGCTTATAGTTATATTTATAGCATTGGTTGCTCCATTTATTATGACATATGTTTTTGGAGTTGAAAAAAATGTTAAGGAAAGTACAGATAAATTAAGGAAGTGTGTTAAGTAGTATGAATAATAAAAGTGATTAACCTATAAAACTTAGTAAATAATAGTTATATAATAATTAAGATAAACTCAATTTAAAACTTAAAAAAATAATGATAAAATACTAGTCTTTATTTACTGGTATTTTTTACTTTAGTGAATAAATTCATCAATTATGATTTAACTACTAAAAAAGATGAGTTTTGAGGGTATATTCATAAGAAATATTGGACATTTATAATATTCTATTGTAATTTGTTTGAATAAGTTATCTATTTATAATATAAGGTATTATAAATAGATAACTTTAAATGTATATAAAATTAAATAAATACTAGAATAATTATTATATTTTTATGAAAGCTTTAGATATTTTTATAGAAGTTAGTAAAATAGAGATACTAATGTATATACTTCTAATACATAATAAAATTTTATAGTCTTATAATGATGCAGTACTTATAATTAACAATACATACTAAATGTGAGATACTTATAGATGTACATTATGTATAAGAAAGTTATGGTATATCTACATACAATATAATATTATATTTAGTTTTTAATGACAAAATAATATTAAAGATTGAGAAGTATTTTAAAGTATATGAAATAAAATAAGTAAATCAAATCAACATATAAGTTTTTAATTGAATAATTATTTGAAAAATAAGGTTGTACGTAGTACTATATTAATATAGAGTATTAAATTAGTTATCAATATAAGATAAAAAAGTGAAGTTTAATTTCTCTAAACATTGACATAAATATATTAAATTTTAGTAAGAAATTTCAAGGAATAATAGTATTGCTATATATTTAAACTTAAGCTAATAAGGGTAGAACAAAATATCTCTAGGAATTAATATATTTCAAATTCTAGAAAAGAAAATAGAAAAATATACAAAAACTAAGGATGTGAAGTAATGGCTAATAAGATCGATAACGTTAAAATTACTGATATATATATTGATAATAATAGACTTTGGAAAATATATGATAGGGATTTAAAACCGCTATTAGAGTCAATTAAGGAAGAAGGTTTAATATCTCCAATAGCTGTTCAAGAAAGAAGTGGTAAATATAAGTTGATAGCAGGAGAACATAGACTTACTGCTTGTAAACAGTTGGGATGGGAGACAATACCAGCACAAATAATAGAAAGAGAGTATGAAGATAATGAAATAGAAAATGCAAGACTTACCATATTAGAAGCAGATGAAAATTTAAAAAGAAAGTACCCAGATTTTATAGCTGAAGCTCATATATTAACTAAAAGAAAAGAAGCCTATGATAAAATAGTTGGGTATAAAACAGGTGGATTGACACCTGAAGAATATAAAAAAAAAATAGGAGGTAAAGTTACATCACTGTTAAATAGTAGAACACCATTAACAGATAGTGAATTAAAAGAACTTGATTTTCTTGAAAAAGATTTAGTTAATGTAAAAACATTTGCACAGAATACGATTGACAGTACTGGCGGAAGTGAAGGTAATATAAACTCAAAATTAAAAATTGCAAAAATAATACCTAATGAAAAGGCTAAGGAAATAAAGGCAAATAATATAAGTTCAAAAACACTAACATCTATAGTAGTAGGTATAAATGAAGAAGAGATTAAGAAAGCGTCTGAAATACATCTTGATACAATAAAAAGTATAAAAATTCCTGAAGATTCTAATATAAATACTTTATATCAAAAGGCTATAAAGAAAACCAAAGATGAGTTAAAAGATAAGTATTTTCAAAGAAATAATCCAGTTGAGTTTGCTGAAAGAGTATCTAAGAAAATACATGAAGTAATAGATATTGAAGAAAAGAAAAAAGAGAATAAAATAGTTCAATTAACTCAAAATGATTTGGAGCATATAAATACAGCACTAGCATTGCTAGAAAACGCAGAAAAGCTGTCTATAATTGTAGATGATAGAATTGTGTTTACAAAATATATTAAATAATTTATTATTTAGGAGAGAATATGAAAACTACAATAAGAAAAGAAAAAGAAATAAAAATAAAAGAAATTTATGTAGCACAAAGATTTAAAGATGAAGAAGATAAAGCTAACTTAGATAATTTAATTGAAAATCTAAAATTTCATGGAATGATAAATGCCATCAATGTGTGGGAAGACCACAATGGAAATTACCATTTAATAAGTGGATATCATAGATTAACAGCATGCAAAATATTAGGTAAAGAAACAATACGTGTAACTATTGATACTACAAAATATAAAAATGAAGTAGATGCTTATAGGAATCATAGACAAGAAAACCTTCATGAAAATGGAATAAGAAAACATCACACAATATACCAATTATCTAAAATATTTGATGAGCTTCAAGTGTTATATGAACAAATAAACCCAGATAATAAATTTGCAGAGGAAGAATATTTAAGGGCAAGAAAAAGAGAAAAGATGGCAAAAGAATCTTTAAAAGGTA
This sequence comes from Clostridioides sp. ES-S-0054-01, assembly GCA_021561035.1. NCBI lineage: Bacteria > Bacillati > Bacillota > Clostridia > Peptostreptococcales > Peptostreptococcaceae > Clostridioides > Clostridioides sp. ES-S-0054-01. Next base: position 3,311,163 of record CP067346.1, on the reverse strand, counting down.
GGAAAGCAAAAGAAGAACAAGAATATTTCAAAAGAGAAATCGAAAAAGCTAAGCAAATACAAGAAAAAACTAAGTCACCTCTGCAAAGGTTAATTGATGATAGAGGGTTTTCAGAGGTAAAGGCTAAGCAAATACAATTTATAAATGGTTTAGACAAAATAATGCCTAATTTCTCTAAAAAAATGGAAGCTTCTAATATATCTGAGAATAGAATATGGAATTTAAGAAAAATGTTTAAAAAAGAAGATGTAATAGATCAATTTAAAAAAATTAATACTACAAGAGATATGAATAATTGGGTTAGTAAATTAGAGGGAAAAAAGGAAGGCTCTAAAATAAATGTATCAGAAATAGCAGATGAAGGAAATGGTATTGTTAGACTAGGAACAAAACATTATGTATGCTACTCTGATACAGAACATTTGGTAAGAAAGTTTAACTTTAACATAAGAATGGTTGTAGATGATAATGATGTAGCTAAAGCTGCAATAGAGGTATTAGGAATAAATCATGTGAAAGCACTAATTGTTTGTACAAATGATACAGCTCATGAGTTGATATTAAATGCAATAAAGAAATAATATTTAGTTTATTTAGAATAGTATATTTGAACTATAACTGTTAGGGCAGAAAAAAATACATATTTTGTGAATTAAAGGACTGTAGATAGGTTTGTTTTTGGACAAATACATTTGCAGTTTTTTAATATATTAAAATGGCTAAGTTTTAAGTAATATTTATTTTTAAAAATTTAATATACTAAGAATAAAAAATACAAAAAAATAAAAATAAATACATAGATACTATAGATATAATGTAAGATTAAATAAGAAACATATTATCTAAGTTTTAGAATTTATATTAGACAAAAAATTTAAATAAACAATAGAACGTTTAGAGCAGTCACCTAGTAAATTAAAAGCTTCTAATAGTGATATGATTAAAAAAGTTGTGGTTATGGATTGTATGTCAGTTAAGGAATCAACACTAAAAGTACTTTCATAAGAATATAATAGAAAAAATGTAAATAGTTTATTGGTTATGTCATAAAAAGTGGGAGCTAATATTAACTGCTAAAGGCAAGAACTAGCTATACATATCATGTAAAGGCGAAGCTAAAATTAGACTAAATTAGTTGGCAAATGGTAATGTAAAATAATTTGTGCTTCAAGGTTAATAAAAATCTTCTTTATGGCAATGATTTAAATATAATCAAATGTCGTAAAGGAGATTTTTTATGAATACTTTAAGAAAACAATTAGTCAAAGAAATTATATCAGATGGAGAATTTATAAAATCTGGAGATATAAGTAGCTATCTAAGAGATATGTTCAAAGATATACTACAAGAGATGTTAGAACAAGAAATGGCATTAGAGCTAGGTTATGAAAAGGGCGACAGCCATAACAAGAATACAACTAATAGAAGAAATGGATATAGCAAAAAAACTGTAAAATCACAATTTGGAGATTTACAACTAGACGTTCCAAGAGACAGAGATAATGACTTTAACCCAGTAGTCGTTCCTAAAAATATTAGAGATATTTCAGGAATCGAAGAAAAAATAATATCACTTTATGCAAGAGGTATGTCAACAAGAGATATACATGACCAGATATTAGATTTATACGGTATAGAAATTTCAGCTGATCAAGTAAGTAATATAACAAATATTATAATTCAAAGAGCTAAAGAGTGGCAAAATAGACCTCTTGAACAAGTTTATCCTTTTGTATTTATGGATGCAATTCATTACAAAGTAAGAGATGATGGAAAAATAAAAAATAAAGCTGCATATGTAGTTCTAGGAGTAAATAAGGATGGTTTCAAAGATATTTTAGGAATATGGATAGGTGAAAACGAAACTTCAAAGTTTTGGTATAGTGTTTTAACCGATTTAAAAAATAGAGGTGTTAAAGATATACTAATTTTTAGTGTTGATGGATTAAATGGCTTCAAAGAGGCGATAGCCGCAAGTTATCCTAATTCTATAATACAAAAATGTATAATCCATCAGATAAGAAATACTTTTAAATATGTTTCATACAAAGATTCAAAAGCATTAATAAGTGATTTTAAATCTGTATATAAAGCAGTTAATGAACAAGAAGCCTCATCGGCTTTAGACAAAATAGATGAAAAATGGGGTAAATAGTATCCTTCGGCAATTAAAATTTGGAGAAATAACTGGGATGTTATAGCACCATTTTTTAGTTTTCCTGAAGAAATAAGGACTATAATGTACACTACAAATATAATTGAAGGACTTAATAGACAGTTTAGAAAAGTCACAAAAACAAAGTCCACTTTTCCATCAGACGATTCACTATTAAAAATATTGTTCTTGGCAAGTGAAAATGTGATGAAAAAATGGACTATGAGATATAGAAACTGGGATAGTATATATAATCAGTTATCTATATTCTTTGATAATAGAATATAATTTTAAAAAATCACATTCTAAAAATTTTCCATAATATATATGTTTTCTAAAAATATTTAGAAATATCCCAGTATATATTTTTTACAATTTATTAGAATAAAATTCATATATTAGGAAATATTAATAGTAAATAAATAATTGTTGCTATAAAGTAGAAATTATCTTTAAAAGCACAAATTAATTTACAGTCTCTTGCAAATAAAGAAGAGATAACAGAAAATATGACTATAAGATTATATAAAAGATATTATTATAAGTATAAATAGTTATCTATTCATTAAAAATTCAACTAAAAGTTTGATTTATATTATGGAATTAGTAAGATTTTTGGAAAGTAGAAAATTATATCTCAACAATATTTTAAATACAAAATAAATAATAAAAAACGTACCAAAAAATTAGTCTAATATCATAACTAATAGCTATATACCTACATTTACAAAACCTAATAAAACAATCAAAAAGACACTTAGATACTTTACCCTTATCTACTAATTTTAAATGAACATATATGAATAAACTGTAATTACTCTATTATATAAAGTTAGAATTACTTTTTTTGGCGAGATATATCTTTATAAAAAATCAGTTATTTATTAAGTATATAAATTAAATACAAAAAAGAAATTAAATAATTTAATTACTTTATAAAGAGAGTGTAGAGTTTAATTTCTCTACAGTTTCTATTTTTTATTTTCAATAAAATGAGTGTAAATATCTATAGTTGTATTAATATTAGAATGTAAAAGCAAATGTTGAAATATTTTAAGAATAGTATCAGTTTTAAATAATCTAGTAAGATATGTATGATTTAGATTATTGAACTTGATTGATTCAATATATTATTTGAGTAATTCTTCAAGATTTAAATTGCATTGATATTAATATAATTTATTCAGTATAAGGTTGACATTTATACATAATATTAATATAATTCAATTAAGTACAGATGAGTAAATGGAGATGAGTAGATGGAATTGACAAAAAATGAAATTGAAATTATGGAAGTATTATGGAGTGAGCAACGTCCACTTACAAGAACAGAAATAGTGAACTTATCGGTTGATAAATCATGGAAAGATAGTTCAATACATATTTTACTTAACAGCTTATTGAAAAAAAATGCTATTCGTGAGGCTGGATATGTTCGAACTGGTAAAGGATTTGGCAGAACGTTTGAACCTACTAAATCAGGAGAACGTTATTATGCAGGTATATTAGCAAAAATTGCGAGAAAAACAAGTATATCTATGCTTTTTTCTAAACTTATTGAATCAGAGGATATTACAGATGAAACTATTGAAGAACTTGAAGAATTATTGAGGAAAAAAAGAGGATAGACTAAATGTTAATATCTGGAGTTAGTATATATTCATTTATGAGTGCACTTGTATTTTCTAGTTTTGGATTGTTATTAATTGCAGTATTAAGAAATCGTAATTCTTTCTTAATAAAGAATAGAACATCATTACTATTACTGTTATTAGTACTTTCAATAGTTCGGCTATTGCTTCCTCTAGACTTATATAATACATTGCTTATAGAATCTGATACATTTCTTCCATGGATACAGACAGTATTGGAGAAGACTATATTTAATGATGTAACTTTTGGAGAATTGATAGTGATTATATGGATTGTAGTAGCTATTATATTTTTTGTGATATCAATGTTATCTTATATAGCAGAGCATAGAAAAATAAAAATAGACTTTACAATAAAGGATGAACAGGTAGAGAAAATAGCGAAAGAAGAGTTTGCAAAAAATTCTGTTATTAAAGTATCTCGAAATATTGATACTCCTAGAGTTACAGGTATTTTAAAAGCATATGTATATCTACCACCTTTATCTTTAGGAGATAATAAATTAAGATATATAATTCAACATGAAATACAACATGTAAAGGGGAAAGATATCTTAATTAAACTTTTCTACACTCTACTAAGATCTATACTTTGGTGGAATCCAGTTATTCATATTTTTAATAGTGAAGTTGACAGTTTACTAGAACTAAGGTGTGATTTAGCAGTTACAAAACATATGGATTATGATGGAAGAATGGTATATTTACAAACTATTTTAAATGTTTTAAAGCAAACTAAAAATAAAAGAGAAAAATTTAGATTACCATCTTTTTGCAAAAACAAAAATACTCAGCTAATAAAACAAAGATTTGAAGTTGTTCTTAATGAAGAATCTCAAAAAGATATTAAGGAAAAATTAATTACTATATGTTTAGCATTGCTTTTATTCATATTTTCATATTTCATAATATTACAACCAGTTTCTTATCCACCTCAAGAGGAGCTTGTTTCAGAAGTTGCAATTACTAATGAAAATGCATATTTATTAATACGGAAAGATGGAAGCATAGATCTTTTTGTTAATGGAGAGTTCTTTGGAAAAGTAACAAATGATGACTTGGAAGCACAGCCAATTTCAGATATAAAGAATATTAGAAAAGAAAACTAAGGAGGTTATAATATGAAAAGTACTATGAAAAAAGGCATTTTTGGATTACTACTGGTAATTATGTGTGTAGCTGGAACAGATATGGTTTATGCTAGTGAAGTAGGTATTGCCATTAAAACAGATTCTTATAAGTCTGTAGATACAAAAGCAGAACAGCTTAAATGGTATTATAGAATCCATAATGGTAAAAAGCAAAAACGTCTTTGGTCAATTACATATGGATATTGGAAAACTAATTGGATTAACGTGTAGATGATTTATAGAATGTATTGATTTTAAAATTATGTAAAAAGAGATTAACATATAATAAATACCAATAAGGGTTTTTATGTAAAAATAAGTGTAATTGTTAGAGCAGAGTGCCTAAACATTTACACTTATTTTTAATTTGTATTTATTAGTAAAATTTAAAGTCATTTTAGAAATTCAAAGTAAGAATTTAGTGAAAATAATTAGATATAATAAAAATTATGGAATTATATTGACATAAATGCATTGGTATTATATGATTACATTAACGCATGATAATACAAATTTATGTAAGAATAAAGTATGTTTACTATGAATCATCAATAAATTTTATAAGGTTTTATGCATTTGGACTATTTTAGTTTTTATTTAAGCTGTTACTTTTAAATGATCAATTGTAGCAAAATTATCGATAATAGACAATAATATAAAAAATGATTTAAATCAATCTGTTAAATTTAACGAATAATATTATTAATAATTTAAAATATCGTAAAAAATAATTAAGTAGTGTTATCCTAGGAATGAGTTTAACAAAAATCATATGATAATCTAAAGAATTAGGAGAAAATTGTATGTCTAAAAATTATTTAATGGGATGTGGAAATGAGCAATGGAAGGAAGGAAAGGCATATGAAGTTACATTTATTGTAACTGAAGATTGTAATTTACGTTGTAGTTATTGCTATGAAGTTCATAAAAATAATAAAAAACGTATGTCATTTGAGATAGCAAAAAAAAGTGTCGATTATATATTGGATAATGAGGAATTGTATGATGCTCCAGCTGTAATATGGGATTTTATTGGTGGAGAACCTCTTCTAGAGATTGAGTTAATTGATAAAATTAGTGACTATATTAAGATTCAATCTTATCGAAAGAAACATAAGTGGTTAAACGATTATAGATTTAATATTGGAACTAATGGTACGCTTTATAATCAACCCCTGGTTAGTAAATATATTAGGAAAAATAAAGATAAACTTTCTATAAGTATGACTATTGATGGAACTGAGAGAAAACATAATTTACATAGAATATATGAAGACGGTAGAGGTTCATACAATGATGTATTCAAAAACATACCCAAATGGTTATCAGATATGCCAGACTCAACTACAAAAGTAACCTTTGGAAGTGAAGATTTGATATATTTGAAAGAAAGTATAATTCACTTATGGAATTCAGGTTTAAAAGATGTGCCAGCTAATGTAGTTTATGAAGATGTATGGAAAGATGGAGATGATAAAGTATTTGAAAATCAATTAATATCTTTAGCAGATTATGTAATAGATAATAAACTTTGGAATGAGGTGAATTGCACATTATTTGATGAAAATTTAGGTGGTCCAATAACTGATTTTAATCTAAAATCTAATTTTTGTGGAACTGGAAGGATGTTAGCTATTGATGCTAATGGAGATTTTTATCCTTGCTTAAGATTTTCTGATTTTTCATTAAATGACAAATGTGGTAGATCAATAGGAAATGTTAATGAAGGAATTATATTAGATAAAGTTAGACCATTTTTAGCCCTATCAACTGAAAATATAAGCAAAGAAGAGTGTATAAAATGTGAAGTGGCATCAGGATGTGCTTGGTGCCAAGGTTCTAATTATGATTGTGCAGATAATTCATCAATTTATAATAGAGCTACATACATATGTAAGATGCATAAGGCAAGAATTAGAGGAAATAACTATTACTGGGATAGGTTAAAAAGAGAACATAATATTCGCAGAAAGATTGAACCAAAGTTCAAGAAAAATATGTATTTTATACTTTCTGATGACTCTGTAGAACATTGTAGCTACTCTAGTAAATCAAATTCAGAAAATATTATGAGCAAAGAATTGTTAAAAAAGGCATTGAATTACTGTGAAAAGAATTTTTTCAAACCAATTATTTTGAATTCAAAAACCCAAGAGAATATTATTGACTTAGATAGTTTTTCGGTATTATCAAGAATTGAAATAAGGGATTTAAAAATCAAGCCAACATATAAAAATACAAATGAAATTGTATGTTTAAATATAGAGGATATTGATGAATATATTGGTGGAAGGAATTGCATTCTTAATATTTATTCTTCCCAAATTAATCAAATATATATTAGCATTAAAAAATTATTGGAAAAGTCAAAAAGAATTAACTTAGTTTTCAAAGGTAATATTAATGAGATCGACTTAAAACTATATGAAGGTGAACTTTTTAAAATTAAAGATTTATTAATCAAGCTTTATGAGCGAAAGCAATATAAAGAGGTTAATGTTATTACAGATAGAATATTTTTGAATAAAATGGACAATTGTGAATGTGGAGAGAATAATTATGCTATTGCTCCAAATGGGAATATTTATATTTGCCCAGCATTTTATTTTAATAATCCAGAAGATTTTATAGGTAATATAGATGAAGGAATAACAGAAGATAAATTATTTAATTGTGATATGGATCACTCTCCTGTCTGCTTAGCTTGTGATGCATATCAGTGCAATAGATGTGTATATCATAATATAAACTGTACTGGAGAGTACAATATACCTGGACATAAGCAGTGCGAAAAAAGCCACATTGAAAGAAATACCTCTATGATACTACAAAGACTTATAAAAGATTATAAATTACCTATAGATTTAGAGGAAGATATTAAACCATTAGATTATTCTGATCCAATTGAACTTATTCTTGGAGAATTAGATGTTAATCCATATGCAAGCATAAAATAAAAACTTAGGGGGATATAGAAAATGAATTTAATAACAACTATTTCTAAAGAAGATAACGAAACTTTAATAAATATAGTTGAAGAAATTAATACTTTAAGGAATCTTATGATTACATTGACTGAAGAAAATAATCTTTATAAAGAGAACAGTGATTTATATAAACAGATAACTGAAGATATCAAAGAAGCAAATCATAAATATACTTTATATTGGGAAATGTTAATCAAAAAGTACAATCTTAATTTAGAATTAGCTAATAAATATACTCTTAATTTCTCTGATTGTAGTATCTATTTAAATGAGTTTGATGAAGATCAAATGTTTTCTGATGAAGGTTATAAATGTGAAAATATATAGATAATATGAAGTATATTAAACAAATATAAAAAGAAAGAGGGGGATATTATATGAAATTAGATTCAAAGAATATTGAAACTTCAGTTGACCCAAGATGGTGTCCATGTAAAAATGCAGGTTGTCAGTTTTCTTGCATGAAAAAATGTACAGGATGCTTGGGTTCATGTGAAGGAGGTTGTAAAGGAAAAGTACTTATTCAACCATAATTGTTTATTTTAATAAAACTTGTATAAAGGGGAGTGTTAAAATATGAAGCTTGACAGTAAGATAGTTAATGATAACATAAATCCAAGATGGTGTCCATGTAAGGGTAATTGTGTTGCGAGTTGTAAAGGAACTTGTATACTAGGTTGTCACGGATGTGTAGGCACTAGATAAAAACAAAACATGTTTATAACCTTATGCATTCTAATTTTAATATACTTTTAAATTTAGCAATGTGTCTAATAAAATTACAGTACTTAAAAAGCTCCATGTTTTATGAAGATTCATAGCATGGAGTTTTTCAAAGTTATAAAAATGTTACTTAGAGGTGAAAATATATGGTCTCTGAAATTAAGAAAATTAAAAATTATAAAATATTTATAAAATACATAAAGCCTTATAAGTTAAGATTTATATTTTTATATTTAGCCACAATATTAAGTAATGTAGCAGATCTTTTTCCTATTTATTTTCTAGGTAAGATTATAAATTATGTAACAGAAGGAAAGTTTGATGGTATTGTCAAAATAATTTGTTTTCTATTTATTATTTTTATGATAAATTCTTTCTTTAGTATTATTGAAACTTATTTAACTAAGTGGTTAATATTTAGAATCAATCAAGATATAAAAGCTGATATTTATAAAAAGAGCATAGAGTTATCTATAATTGATTTCAATATGTTAGGATCAGGACATATTATATCACTAATTGAAGGAGATAGTGAAACCATATCTAATTTTTTTGTGGTTAAAATAATAGAAGTAGTTATTGCAATTATTAAGTCTATTGTTTCGTTATTTTTTCTACTTTATTTGTCAATACCATTAACAATAATAGCAATAATATCATTTCCAATAGGATTTTTGGGTTATGTAATATGTGGAAAGAAAATAAACATAAAAACTAGTTTATTAAGACAGCTAGGTGATGAATTGTATTCATTTCTTAATAATTCTTTAGATGGAATTAAAGATGTGAAAGCTTATACAATGGAGCAAATTATGTACAAAAAATTTAAAAATTATATAAAACGTTATAGGGAATTAAATATGGAAATTGCAGTTTTAGATATTATTGTAGGTTTTTTAAATTTATTTATTTCTTCATTAACAGAATGGATTATTATAGGTTATGGGACTTGGTTAATAATATATAATAAATTTACTATAGGTTCGTATGTCGCCTTTAATGGTTTTTTAGCAACATTTTTTGATGGAATCAAAAGTATATTAAATATTAACTTAGTTTATCAAACCGTTATTGCCTCAATAGATAGAATTTCTAACTTCTTTGATATTTCTATAGATCATAGTAATAGATATTTGATGATTAGCAAAATTAGTGGAAGAATATTATTTGATAAAGTTCATTTTACTTATCCGAATACGAATAAAAAAATATTAAGTGATTTTACAGCTATTTTTGAACCAAAATCATTATCAGTTATTGTGGGATTAAATGGAGCAGGAAAAAGTACCTTGTTTTCATTGATTGAACAATTTTATTTGCCTAACAATGGTGATATATATATTGATAACAATAACATTCGAAATGTTGACTTAGATAACTTAAGGAAGAATATTTCAATAGTGCATCAAAGACCTGTCATGATTAACGGTACTATAAAGGAAAATTTATTATATGGAGATATTAATGCTACGATAGAGAAAATAAATCAAGTTTGTGAAAAAGTAGATTTAGCAAAATTTATTGAAGAACTACCTGATAGATTTGATACAATTTTGGAGGAATTATCAGGTGGACAAATGAAAAGAATAGCTATTGCTCGAGCATTAATAAAAGATCCTAAGATATTATTAATGGATGAAATAACTTCTGATTTAGATGGAAAAAATGAAAATGAAATTATGTGTCTTTTAGATGAGTTATCAAAGGAGAAGACAATCATAATAATTTCTCATAGAATTACTTCTATAACCAATGTACCCAATATTTATGTTTTAGATAATGGTCACATTGTTGATAGAGGAGACCATGAATCTTTATTAAAGAGATGTCCTATATACTCTGTTTTAATTAATAATCAATCTTAAAAGTTTTGTATGAAAGGAAATAATGGTATGAAAAAAATGATAATTGAAGTTTCAAACTTATCTAAAGTTGTAGACTTGTTAAACACAGAACTTACTATACTAAGGAATATAGATTTATACATAGAAGAAGGAGAATTTGTTTCTATAATGGGTGCTAGTGGTAGTGGGAAAAGCTCTCTAATAAGTATATTAAGTGGTCTTGATAAAAACTATACTGGAAACGTGAAAGTTTGTGGTGAGAATTTATCGAAATTAACTGATGATGAACTTGCTGAATATAGAAATAGAAAGATAGGGATTGTATTTCAATCATTTAACTTAATTACATCAATGTCTGTTGAAGAAAATATAAAATTGCCATTGATTTTTTCTGATAATAAAGATTATAAAATAGTAGATAAGATGATTAAAAAGGTTGGGTTGACATCCAAAACAAAAAATAATATTAAACAGTTATCAGGTGGTGAGAAGCAAAGAGTTGCTATTTCAAGAGCTCTAGTTTGTTCTCCAAATATACTCTTTGCTGATGAACCAACTGGATCATTAGATAGTACTAATAGTCATGCTATAATGAAATTGTTTAAGAATATAAACAATGAATATGGTACTACAATAGTAATGGTTACTCATGATATTCAAATGGCAGAATATAGTGATAGGATTATAAGTATTAAAGATGGAACTATTATAAAATAGGTGGTGATACATTGATATTTCATGAAGTTTATAAAATATATAGTAAGAATAGTTTGAAGAATAATAAATTATTAAAAATCTCTTGTATAATATCTATTGTATTTGCCACATCAATATTACTTTTTACAAGAGTGTTAACGGATACATATTCAAGTGAAGTTAAGAGAAATATGGCTATAACAAATGGTGGAGATATAAAAATACAAAATATAGAATATAATAAATACTACTTTACAAGTGAACAAATAGGTAAGTTAGAAGAATTAAAAGATAAAGAATCTATTGATTTTCAGTTGGGAAGTAGTATGAATACAAATATATTGTCAAATGGTATGATTGAAAGTACTGAATTGACTGTAGTAAATAATATAAAAATGCAAAATACATATTTAAAATTAAGAAATGAAAATGATATAGTTTTATCCCAAAAAACAGCTAATAAATTAAATGTAAATATAGGAGATAAAGTGTTTTTAAAACTACATTCTTCAGTTTATGATGATACATATTTTAAAGTTAGTGATATAATACCAAAACGGTTTTCATTAAGTACAGCTCAAAAAGAAGCAGAGGTTGGCCAAGAGGTAGTTGGAGAAAGTTATGTATATTTGCCTAATGAAACTAAATATAATGTGGCTTATATAAATATAATAAACAAAGAAAATGTGAAAAATATTAAAAATGAAATAAAAAATGTATTTAAAAACCATTTTGAAGTTAGAACAACTGATGAACTAGAACAGTCAATAATAAAGAGAATATCTATGCAATTAGATTCAATAAATTTAATTGGAGCTATTTCATTATTAATCACTGGAATTTGTCTATGTTCTACATTTATTGTATTTATTTTAAATCGAATACATGATTTTTCAACTTTTAAGGCTTTAGGAATTAAAAAAAGAAGTTTATCTTTTCTAGTATTTACTGAACTTATGTCAATTACTATAAAGGGGATTATAATAGGTATTATTTTGGGGATTCCTATAACTATATTCTATATTAACTTACAACATATTAATCTATTTAATATTTCTATTTTGAGTATTATCAAAAATATTTTCATTTCAATAGTTATTATAATAATTGAAACATCAATATTCTCATTAATTCCTATAAGTTTTGTTAAAAAAATACCTTATGAAGGAATAAATAGAGATAATAGTATGTTGTCTTCATATAAATTTAACTTTATTCCAGATATAATTCTTGTAATATTTTTAACAAGTATTTCTTTTACAATATATGTGAAGTCCTTTCTAGGTATTTTTTTTATTTTAGGATTAATACTACTAGATTTATTGGTATACAGTTTGATATATGCATTATTAAAAATGGTATGTTTAATTAAAAAAATTATTAAAGGAAAATACTCGATTACTTTTATATATCTTAATAATGATTGTAAAACCAATGCTTTTAGCTCTAGTCTATTAACAATAACAATAATATTTGTTTTGTTGTTGTTTATGATATCTGAAATAACCTTTGCTATGTTTAGCAATTATGAAGTTGATAATAGTATAAAAAATTCAATTGTATATCAAACAACTTTAGAAGGAAAATTAATTACAGATAAAAAACTTATCGAAAATGATATAGATTATTTTCAATATTATCCAATTAAAATAGATAGTATAGAGTCAGTAAATAATATTTCTGTTAATGATTATATTGAAAAATTTCCATATGAGAATAGAAAAGATGTAATGAATGATTTAAATGACTTAAGTGTTGATTTATTCAATACTAAACAGACAATATTAAAAAGTGATTTAGAGTATGGAAACTGGTTCAAAGAAAATGATAAAGAAAATAGTATAATTATAAATAATTATCTTCATAGATACTTAATAGATTATAAACTAGGTGATACTGTAAAGTTAAGAATTAATGGAAAGGATATAGACTTTAAAGTAATAGGATTTTTAAGTCCAAAATCATTGAACAAAGGTGTAGATTTAGGATATATAAATATAAATGAAAATATTTCACCTAAAACCCTTGATTTATCTAAAAATCAACCAGTAATATATTTTTTTAAAGAAAAGTTAGATAACACTTTACTTAGCAAATTATTACATAATGATAAATATGCTAATTTAGAGGACTATAATGATTTTGCTTATTCTATGAAAACATATGTTGATGATCAAAAGTCATTACTTTTGAATATTATATTTGCTGTGTCATTGTCAAGTATACTTCTAATACTAACATCTCAAATAATTATTTTTATAAGGAGAGTACTAGATTATCAAATTATGTATAGAGTAGGAATGAGTAAACGAAAATTGATAAAAATAGGTTTATTAGAAATGATAATTGTATCAATTATCCAAAGTATTCTTATAGCAATTTTTTATGAACTATTTAGATTCTTACTAATTTCATTGTTACAGAGAGATTATAATATTAATTATTTATTGATTTTAATAGAATTTTTAGTAGTATTGTCTATAAATTGTTTTATATTTATATTGGCTCAAAGAAATATTAAATTAGACTTATAAATTTTTTATTGATACAAATCTAGTATAGATTTTAAGTCAAATGAAGAGGTTAATAATTGAATTTATAAATCGAAAAACGACCTCTTGTGAGAGATTAAATTACTAAAGGAGGTCGTTTTTTATTACAGAAATAAATAAGAGATAGAGAATAGTTTAGAGGTCAGAAAGAAAATATAATTTAAAACATATAACAACATATAATCTTCTAATAAATAAAGGATTTAATGTTGTTGATTTTAAAAATTATAATAAAACTATTAAAAATGAACTCTATTAAATTAATATTAATGAGAATAATTATTATAACTGACAAAAAGCAACACAAAAGATTGATGCAGTATATGGAAATAAAAAGTTGACAAAATATGTCTGATGTTTTATCATATTAATTGGAATTAGGTAGTAATTGTTTAAGTACAAGCTAAGCTTATTCATTAATAATAGCAGTATCCTAGGAAGGAGTATGCCCATTATTATGGATAAGCTTTTTTTATGCTTAAAAGGAGGATAATCATGATAATTAATAAGATATTAAATAATAATGTTGTAATCACATTAGATGACAATGATGAAGAAATTATTGTCATGGGTAAAGGAATTGGTTATCAAAAATCAAAAGGAGATTTGATAGATAAAACTAAAGTAAATAAAGTATTTAGAATATCAAATAAAGAAATATCGAATAAGTTACAAGAATTACTTAACAATATTCCTATAGAACACATGAAATTATCTAGTGAAATTATAGAGTATGCCCAAAAAAAACTAAATAAGAAGTTAAATGAAAGTATTTATATATCATTAAGTGACCATACATATTCTGCGATTCAAAGAATGAAAGAAGGAATAAACGTAAAGAATGCAATACTTTGGGAAATTAAAAGATTTTATAAAGAAGAGTTTGAAATTGGGATGAAAGCACTAGGTATTATTGAAAGCAAAACACATGTAAAATTACCAGAAGATGAAGCTGGATTTATAGCCTTTCATATAGTAAACGCTCAGTTAAGTGAAGGTCATACCTTAGCATCTGATATCACAAAGTTAATACAAGAAGTACTTAGTATAGTTAGATATCATTTTAGGATAGAGTTTCATGAGGAATCAGTATTTTATTATAGATTTATAATGCATCTTAAATTTTTTGCACAGAGATTACTTTTAGATAGTGAACATGAAGGTGAGACAGACAAAGAATTATTAAACATTATTAAATCTAAATATAATAAAGAATTTGAATGTGTAGCTAAGATTAAAAATTTTATTAAAAAACAATATAACTACATATTAACATATGACGAGCTTATATATTTAACTATACATTTAGCTAAAGTAGTTAAAGATTCAAATGTGTAAGCTGAATAATTTTTAGTAGTAATATAGTAATAGCTATTGAAAGGAGTGATACTAAAAAAACTATACCTATGGTTGGATGGTAACATTGAGTTGGCCAAACCTTCAAATTTCAAAAAATTAATTTAAAGAAATATGGAGGAAAAAATGGGAAAATACAAACAATTAGCACAAGAAATAGTAAAAAATGTTGGTGGAAAAGAAAATATTAGTGGATTAGTACACTGTATTACGAGATTACGTTTTACATTAAAAGATGAAAGTATAGCAAATGATAATATATTAAAAAACATGGAAGGTATTGTTACCATAATGAAAAGTGGAGGACAGTATCAAGTAGTCATAGGAAATCATGTTGAAGCTGTCTATAAAGATGTAATTGAAATAATTGATTTAGATGACTCAAGTGCAAATTCAGAAACTAAAAAATCAAGTAGCATGCTAGATAAATGTATCGATATAATATCAGGAATTTTCCAGCCAGTACTAGGAATAATGGCAGCCTGTGGTATGTTAAAAGGTTTTAATGCTTTATTTGTAGCAATGGGGCTATATAGTGATGTATCTGGTGGATATATGGTAATAAATGCAGCGGGAGATGCATTGTTTACATTCCTTCCTTTATTTTTAGGATATACTTCAGCTAAGAAATTTGGTCTAAAACCAATGTTGGGATTAGCACTAGGGGCTGCAATGTGTTATCCTGCTATACAAGGTAGCAGTATATCAGTAGGTACAGATGTTATGTACACTTTATTTAAAGGAACAATGTTTGCATCTCCAGTATACATTGACTTCTTTGGACTACCAATGATATCAATGGATTACACTGGAACGGTCGTACCAATTATATTTATAGTGTACTTTGCATCTAAGTGTGAAAAATTATTTAACAAGTTTATTCCAGATTTAGTTAAGTTTTTCTTTGTACCAATGCTTACATTATTAGTAACATTACCTGTTGCACTTATAGTTATAGGTCCTATAGCAACATTTGGTTCTACACTTATTTCACAAGTTGTAATTTCGATAAGAGATTTTAGTCCATTATTAGCAGGTGTTATAGTAGGATTTACTTGGCAAATTCTTGTTATTTTTGGTATGCACTGGGGATTCATTCCTGTATATATAAATAATGTTATGACTTTAGGATACGATAATGTTATGATGCCATTCTTTGCTTGTACATTTGCAAGTTCGGCAGTTGTATTAGCTATATTTTTTAAGACTAAAGATAAGAAGTTAAGAGAGATGGCAATACCAAACTTTATATCTGGTATATTTGGAGTTACCGAGCCAGCAATTTATGGAATATTATTACCTTTGAAGAAACCATTTATAATAAGTTGTATTGCTAGTGGTATTGGGGGGGCTTTCTATGGATTCTTTAATCTTAGAAAGTTTATAACTGGAGGAATGGGCATATTCGAACTTCCAGCAATGATTGAACCAGATGGAGGAATGGGTAACTTAATAGTAGCTCTTTCTGGTATAGCTATATCAATGATTGTAGCTTTTGTATTAACTATGGTTTTATATAAAGATGAGCAAGTAGGAGAAGCTAAAGAAGTAAAAAATAAAGTAAAAGAAGAAACAAAAGAAGTTAAGTCTACTAAATTAGAAAGAGAAGTAGTAGCAAGCCCTATAAAAGGTGAGGTATTAAATTTAAGCGATATAGAAGATGCGGCATTTGCATCTGGTGTACTAGGTCAAGGTATAGCTATAGTACCTAGTGATGGAAAAGTAGTTGCACCAGTAGATGGATTGGTTACAACTTTATTCCCCAGTCTACATGCTATAGGAATTCTTTCAGATGAAGGTGTTGAAGTGCTTATTCATATTGGATTAAATACTATTCAGTTAGAAGGAAGAGGTTTTGAGGCATGTATAAAGCAAGGTGATAGAATTACAAAAGGTCAAACTATATTAAACTTTGATATTGATATAATAAAGAAATCGGGATATAGTGTTGTAACTCCAATTGTTATTACAAATTCATCACAATTTTTAGATGTGGTAGAAACAGAAAGTAAAAATGTCGAATTAGAAGATAATCTGATTACAGTTATATTTTAGTAAGAGATTAAAGTATTAATAAAAGACTAAAGCATTAGCGTAAGTTAATGCTTTAGTTGTAATTTTAGGAGGCTTAACTATGAGTTTTAAAAAAGATTTTTTATGGGGAGGAGCTACTGCAGCTAATCAATGTGAAGGTGGATATAATGAAGGCGGAAGAGGGTTAGCAAATGTAGACGTATGTCCAACAGGAAAAGACAGAACAGCAGTTATTACAGGAAAATTAAAAATGTTTGATTTTGATGATAAGCATTATTATCCAGCTCAAACTGGCATCGATATGTACCATAATTATAAAGAAGATATAAAACTATTTGCTGAAATGGGATTTAAAGTATATAGAATGAGTATTGCATGGAGTAGAATATTCCCAAAAGGTGACGAAGATGTGCCAAATGAAAGGGGTCTTCAATTTTATGAAAATATATTTAAAGAATGTAAAAAATATAAAATAGAGCCATTAGTTACTATTACACATTTTGATTGTCCAATGCATTTAATTAAAAAGTATGGTGCATGGCGTAATCGTAAGATGATAGGTTTCTATGAGAGACTGTGTAATGTTATTTTTAGAAGATATAAGGGGTTAGTTAAATATTGGTTAACTTTTAACGAAATAAATATGATTCTACATGCTCCATTTATGGGTGCTGGTATTTGTTTTGAAGAAGGTGAAGATGTTGAAAAGATAAAATATCAGGCTGCTCATCATGAACTTGTAGCTAGTGCAATTGCAACTAAAATAGCACATGAAGTTGATGCAAATAACTTAGTTGGATGTATGTTTGCAGCTGGAAGTGTATACCCTTATAGTTGCAATCCTAATGATGTATGGGAAGCTACGAAGTTAGATAGAGAAAATTATTTTTTTATAGATGTACAATCTAGAGGAAAATATCCTAATTATGCATTAAAGTATATGGAAAAAAAAGGTATTACACCAAAAATGAAACCTGGCGATATTGAATTATTGAATAAACATACTGTAGATTTTATTGCATTCTCATATTATAACAGTCGCTGTGTTAGAACTGATGAAAATGCAGATGATGTAGCTGAAGGAAATATATTTACATCTGCTAAAAATCCATACCTTTCATATAGTCAATGGGGATGGCCAATTGATCCATTAGGTTTAAGAATTACATTAAATCATGTATATGATAGATATGAAAAACCACTATTTATTGTAGAAAATGGATTGGGTGCTAAAGATATAGCTGATGAAAATGGTTATGTAGAAGATGATTATAGAATTAATTATTTAAGGGAGCATATAAAAGCTATGCATGATGCAGTTTCTATAGATGGTGTAGATTTATTAGGATATACTATGTGGGGTCCTATTGACTTAGTAAGTGCTAGCACAGGTGAAATGGAAAAGCGTTATGGATTTATATATGTAGATAGAGATAATATTGGTAATGGAAGTTTGAGAAGAACGAAAAAGAAAAGTTTTGAATGGTATAAGAAAGTAATTGCTTCAAATGGTGAAGATTTATATTAAATAAAAAACTATAAAGATAGCTTTAAATTTAAAATGTACCCTATAGAGTAGATACCTAAAAATCATCCTATAGGGTATTTTTGTATATAATCAAGGAGACAATGGAGGGGTTAATACTTAATAGAAAGTGTAATTATAAATATAGCAATTGATATAATAATAAAACTTATATAGATACATATATTATTACAATAATTAAGGGAATCCATGGGAATAAAAAAGATGATTTCTATTAAAAACAGAAATCATCTACTTAATGTTGCATAGCTTTAAATATTTTATAGATTTTAAAAAAATATTTATTTTTTGCTTTGCTTTAAACAAATATCTATACAGTTATTTAGCCATTTAATTTGACCTTCTTCTCTTATAATAGCTCCATCTAATACAAGATAATCACCAAAATAATCATCATAAAAAGCGGGAATTTCAGTATAAGCATCTTTTTGACTTATTAGGAATTCAAGTCGTTTACTGTGCTGAATACGTTGATTTTTAAGTAAAGCAATCCTACTTTCTAAATCTAAATTATTATAAAAATATACTCTCAATCTAAATTTATTTTTAGGAGTAGGTTCCATTGGCATGTCTTTAGATAACCAAGTTAAAAACTCATCTTTTCCTTTTTCGGTTATGTAGTAAACTTTTTTTTCTAACACATCACCACTAATTTCAACTTCATGAACTATTAAATCTTCATTAGTTAATTTTTTTAACTCTGGATAAATTTGGCTATGTTTTGCACTCCAAAATTCATTTAATTGAAAATTAAACTCTTTACTTAAATCGTATCCTGTCATAGGCTTTCTATTTAATAGTCCCAATATTGCATATTTAAGGGTTCCCATATTTCACCTCTTTAGTTTTATTATCTATCAATAAGTCTATTATATCATTATTTATAAAAAAATAGGTTAAATAAAAAACTAAATACAAACATGTAAATAGTTACATGTTTGTATTTACATGAAAATATTATTATGATAATATTAACATAAATAAAATGAATAGATTGAATTATTTGGAGGGGAGAAAGTAATGAACTATACTAAAAAAAGATGGATTATATTAATCGCAAGTTGTTTTATCAATTTGTGCATTGGGTCAATTTATGCATGGAGTGTATTTGCTACACCTATGGCAGAATACTTAAGTGGAATTAATGGAACAGTATTTACTGCAGGAACTTTAGCAATAGTATTCACAGTTACTAATTCTGTTGGACCTATAACTATGATTACTGGAGGAAGAATAAATGATAAATTTGGTCCCAAGAAAGTTATTTTTGTAGGCGGTCTTATATTTGGTATTGGAATGATTTTATCTGGATTTTCAAAAAGCTTGCCAATGTTAATATTAACATATGGAATCATACTAGGGCTTGGGGTTGGTATGGTATATGGATGTACAATAAGTAACTCTGTTAAATTTTTCCCAGATAAACGTGGCTTAGTAGGGGGAGTAACAACTGCTGCTTATGGATTTAGTTCTGTAATTATACCACCAATAGCAAATAGTATAACTACTAGCTTTGGTATTACAACAGCATTTAAATCAATAGGAATTGTATTTCTTATAATTGTATGTGGAGCATCATTTTTTATTGAAAAATGTCCAAATGATTTTGTACCAGAAGGATGGACACCACCAGTTATGAAAGGCAAACAATTAAAAAATAAAGATTGGAAAGAGATGCTTTCTTCATCTATATTCTATGTGATGATTATTTTATTAACATGTGGAGCATTTTACGGATTGATGTGTACATCAATGGCATCTGCTTTAGCACAAAATATGATAGGAATGACATCAGCGACAGCTGCAATTGCAGTTTCTGTTTTAGCTTTATTCAATACAGCAGGTCGTATTGTAGCAGGTTATATATCAGATAAGATAGGTAGAATAAATACTTTATCAGTGGCATTTATAATTTCAATTGTAGGTTTATTGTGTTTATCAACTTCAGTACAAGGAGATATAGTGAAGTTTTACATAGGAATTTCTATTATAGGAGTATGTTTTGGGTCATTTATGGGTGTATTCCCAGGTTTTACAGTAGACCAGTTTGGTCCTAAAAATAATAGTGTTAATTATGGAATCATGTTTATAGGATTTGCATTTGCAGGGTATATTGGACCTACAGTAATGAAAAATGTTTATGCAGTAGATGGTAATTATACAAGAGCCTTCACAATAGGAATTGTTATGGCAATAATAGGCTTAGGATTAACATTTGTTTATAGATTTGTAAATAATAAAGAAATATCCAAATATCAAAGTAAAAAAATAAGTTAATATGGAGGGAAATAGTATTATGAAAAGAAAATATCCAAATTTATGTAAGCCAATTCAAATAGGAAATGTAATATTCAGAAATAGAATGTTTTCTGCACCAATGGGTGGAACAGATATAACAGCTGATTGTACAATAGGACCAAAGTCAACAGCATTTTATGAATTAAGAGCAAAGGGTGGAGCTGGGGCTGTAACTATAAGTGAATGTATGGTTCATCCAGAAACTGATGGTTCACATGCGTATCATTTAGATTTAAAAATAGTTGATTCTTTAGCTAGTTTTACATATACAGCAGATGCTATAAGACGTCATGGTGCAATACCAAGTGTGGAACTATCACATTCTGGTCAATATGCAGGGACTTACTTAGTTGATAAAAACAAGAAGCAAGGTTTGTCACAATATGGAGTAAGTCCAAGTATAAGGGCTGATGGTTTAGAAATAAAGGAATTAACCCAAGAATTAATAGATGATATAGTAAAATCTTATGGTGAAGTTGCAGGTCTTGCTAAAAGAGCCGGATTTGAAATGATAATGATTCATGGAGGGCATGGATGGTTAATCAATCAATTCTTATCACCATACTTTAATAAAAGAACTGATAAATATGGAGGGACTTTAGAAAATAGAGTACGCTTTGCACAAGAAGTATTAGATAGTGTTCGTAAAGCTGTAGGTCCAGGATTCCCAATAGAGTTTAGATTAAGTGGTTCTGAATTATTTGAAGGTGGATATGATTTAGCTGAGGGTGTTGAAATATCTAAGCTATTAGAGTCAAGAATTGACTTACTTCATGTTTCAGCAGGAACATATCAAAGAGGATTTGGAATAACACATCCATCTATGTTTGTACCTCATGGATGTAATGTTTATCTTGCAGCAGAAATCAAAAAACATGTAAATGTACCAGTTGCAACTCTTGGTGGATTAAATGACCCAGCTCAAATGGAAGAGATAATAGCAAGTGGAAAAGCTGATGTAGTTGAAATGGCAAGAGCATTATTGGCAGACCATGAACTTCCAAGAAAGGTAATGACAAATAGAGATGAAGATATAGTTAAGTGTTTAAGATGTTTCACTTGTATGGCTGAAAGAGCTGCAACTTCCACTAGAAGATGCACAGTAAATCCACTTATAGGTCGTGAAATAGAAGGTATGGAAATAACTCCAGTATTAAAACCTAAAAAAGTTTTAGTAGCAGGTGGAGGTCCAGGGGGATTAAAAGCAGCAATAACAGCAGCACAACGTGGTCATAAAGTAATACTTTGCGAAAAATCAGATGCATTAGGTGGAATATTAAAAGGGGAAAAAGCTATACCTTTTAAATATGAAATGTATGAACTTGGAAATACTCTTAGTAAATTAGCAAAAGATGAAGGTGTAGAAATACGCTTAAATACAGAAGTTACTAAAGAGTATGTAGAAAAAGAAAAAGTGGATGCCTTAATAATAGCAGTAGGTTCATCTCCACTAGTTCCACCAATTTCAGGGCTTGATGGTGATAATGTAGTAGTTGTAAACAATTATTATCTAGAAAAAAATAAGGTAGAAGATGCAAAAGAAATAGTAGTACTTGGTGGAGGTCTTGCTGGATGTGAAACAGCAATACATTTAGCTAAAGAAGGTAAGAAAGTTCATTTAGTAGAAATGAGAGGTGAACTTGCTCCAGATGCAAATATAAGACATCGTCCAATACTTTTAAGTGAAATAGAAAAACAAGGTGTTGAAGTACATACAGAGTTTAAAGGATTAAAAGTGTCAGAGGAGGGTGTTCTTTGTGCTGATAAAAATGGTAATGAAATTTTAGTTTCAGGAACACATGTTATATGTGCGCTTGGTCAAAGGGCTAATCGAAATACAGTAGATGAGTTAACAGATTGTGCTCCATATGTGGCACAAATAGGTGATTGTGTACGTCCATCTACTATAACAACTGCAGTATACCAAGGATATCATGCAGCACTTGATATATAATATATGTGAAGTTTATAAAATAAGAATAAAGTTTGAATAGTGAGTAATAGGTAGATTTTTGCAAAAATAAATCTATCTATTCTCTTTTTTAACAAATTAATAATTGTAGATATGATTTTCTATGAAAAAAGTAAAATTTGCATTGAAAATAATACTAATTTTTTCTATGATTAGGAATTCTAGATATAATTTTAAAACAAGAGAGGCGAAGGATTTATAGAGTGACTATAATATAGCATTTAATAGTATCAATTTAGTATGTAAACCTTATAAGGAGATTGTTTGACAAGCTTATACTTATCAAGTTTAAAAAATATCTAGGAAATCGTTGACAGATTTACGTAGATAGTATAATATATAGAATATAAAATTAAACGAAAAAGAATTCTAATTATGGCGACGTAGTCATAATTTTGAGTATGTTACTGATTAGCAGGCAGAACTCAAGTATATATGTATAGAGGAATACTCTATGCATATATACTTGAGTTCTTTTTATTGAAAGGAGGAAGATATGAAAATAATTCAGATTTTAAATAATAATGTAGCTTTAGTAAAAAAAGGTAAAAACGAAATTATTATATTTGTTAAGGGCATTGGCTTTAAAAAAAGAGTGGGACAAGTAATAAGTGAAAGTGAAATAGAGAGAACTTATATACTAGATTCATACGATATGCTAGAACACTTTAGCTATCTACTACAAAACTCAGATTCTAACAACATAGTTCTTATTAATGAAATAATTGAATATGGTGAAAAAGTTTTAAATATAAAGTCAAGTGATTATCTAAGTTTAACCTTACTAGACCATTTAGAATTTTTGCTAAAAAGATGTGAAAAGAATCAGTTTATAAAAAGCCCCTTAGTATGGAATGTTAAAAGGTTTTATCCAAAGCACTTTGAAATTGGCATGCATGCACTAAAATTAATTGGTGATAGTAAGGGAATTAATCTTCCTGATGATGAAGCAGTATCAATAGCACTTCATTTTGTAAATATGGAAGTAAATAAAGAATCTCATGATGACACAGTTGTGGAATTAAGGACTTTAGGAGACATAGTTTCGATAATAAAATATCATTTTAATGTAGAGTTAGATGAAACTTCAACAAACTATATGAGATTTACAACTCATCTACAGTACTTTATACAAAGAATTATGTCAGATGAAGCTTCAACAGATGAAGATGGTTCAATAGATTTATATAAACAAGTAAGTAAACTTTATCCGAAGTCATTTGGAAGTGTTCAAAAAATAAGAAAATATATAAAATCACAATTTAATGTTGATATATCTATAAGTGAAGAAACCTATTTAATGTTGCACATAAATAGGGTGACTCAAAGACTGGAGGTAAAATCAGATGAAGTATAAAGATTTAAATGAAAATATAATAAAACTTATAGGCGGAAAAGAAAATATAAAATCGGTAGCACATTGTGTTACTCGTTTAAGACTTACGCTAAATGATAGAAGTATAGCTAAAACAGAAGAAATTAAAAAATTAAACGGAGTGATTGATGTAGTTTCTAATGATGTAGCTTACCAAATTATAATAGGAACTCATGTTGTAGATGTATATAACGAGTTTATGTCTATGATAGGTTTAAGTTCAAGTGAATCAAGTGCAAAGAGTGAAAGAAAAAAAGGAGTTGGAGGTATCAAAGGTATATTTAATTCCATATTTGTGGTAGTTTCAGAGACTATGACTTCAGTAATTGAGGTATTACTTGCAGCCGGTATACTTGCAAGTATATTAGCACTTTTAAATATGTCAGGTATACTTCAGAGTGATAGTCCTACGTATCAAATATTAGATACATTAAGAAGTGCTACATTTCACTTCTTACCAGTATTAATTGCAATAGCATCAGCAAAAAGACTTAATGTGAATCCCTATATAGCAGTAGTGTTAGCAGTTACTCTACTATCTTCATCAATAGATGGTGTAGAAGGGTTAAATCTATTTGGTATAAACTTGCAGGCTACAACTTATGCAAATAGCTTTATTCCAATACTTTTAGGAGTATGGGCAATGGGAATTATAATTGGAGGTTTGAAAAAAATATTACCTAAAGCACTACACTATTTTTTAGTTCCAGTATTATCTTTAATAATAACTTTATCAGTTACATTAACTATATTTGGACCTATCGGTATGTGGATTGGTGATGGATTAAACTATGCATGTATGTTTTTAATTGATACATTGGGTAATTGGAGCGTTGTTGCACTATATGCAGCTTTGCAACCACTCTTAATAGTTTTTGGTGCAGCAAATTTTACTATGCCTATAGCTTTAAATTCCGTGACAACATTAGGATATGACCCAATTTTTATGGGGGCTGCAACAATATCTGATATTGCAGTTTGTGGTGCAATGTTTGGATATTTCTTAAAAACTAGAAATAAAGAGCAAAAGCAGTTATTTGGTACAGTAAGTTTTAGTGCACTTATGGGAGTTACAGAGCCTTCAGTGTTTGGTGTGTTTATGAAATATAGAAGACCATTTGTAGCAGTAATGATAGGTGGAGGTCTAGGTGGTTTAATAGCAGGTTTAGCACAAGTTAAAACCTATGGAATGGTTTGGGGATTAGCAGCATTACCAACATATCTTGTTGGAGGAGAGGTATCTAACTTTACATTTATGATAATAGGTGTAGTAGTATCATTTGTGGCAGCAACAGTAGCTTCTTACTTATTAGGAATACCTTCAAATGAAAAAGAATTAGAACTAGTAATCGACGAAAATAATTCAAGAACTATTAGTATTGGAAATGTTGCAAAAGGTCAGGTAATTGCACTTGAGGAAGTTAATGATAAGGCATTTTCCTCTGGAGCATTAGGTAAAGGGATTGGAATTATACCTAGTGAATCAAAATCAACTGTTATGTCTCCTGTAGATGGAACTATAACTATAGTATTTCCAACTAAACATGCCTATGGTATAGTGACTGACGAAGGATTAGAAATATTAATTCATATTGGGATAGATACTGTAAACTTAGATGGAAAGTTCTTTGAAAGTCTTGTAACACAAAATCAAAGAGTTAAAAAAGGAGATACTTTAGCAGTATTTGAATCTGATAAAATTATAGAGGAAGGATTTGATTCGACTATAATAACTGTAGTTACAAATACTAGTGATTATTTAGATGTAATTTCATCAAATGATGAATCAGACGAACTATTAACTGTAATAGTATAAATTTTAGGAGGAGAAATTCATGAATTTTAAAGATACATTTTTCTGGGGAGGAAGTATTGCAGCTCATCAATGTGAAGGTTCATGGGATGTTGATAACAAAGGACCTGCAATTATGGATTTTGTAACTAAAGGCTCTTATGAAACACCGAGAGTAATTACTGATAAAATAGACGAAAAATTAGATTATCCATCTCATAATGGAATAGATTTTTATAATAGATATAAAGAAGATATAGCCCTATTTAAAGAAATTGGATTTAGTGCATTAAGAATATCTATAGATTGGTCAAGAATTTTTCCAAATGGGGATGATGAAAATCCTAATGAATTAGGGATTAAATACTATGAAGGCTTAATAGACACTTTAATAGAAAATAATATAGAACCTATTGTAACACTATATCATTTTGAATTACCTATGAAGCTAGTACATAAATATGGCTCATGGAATAATAGAAAGCTTATAGATTTGTATTTAAAGTACAGTGAGACTGTAATGAGAAGGTTTGATGGCAAGGTAAAGTACTGGGTTACATTTAATGAGATGAACCATATTGACCCTCAAACAGAGCACTCGGATATTTTTACTTATATGATAGCAGGTATTAAGTATAGTGAGATAGAAAATAAGGCTCAAACATTGGCAAATATAGGGTACAATATGACTTTGGCAGGTGTAAAGGTTGCAAAGTTGGCTAGAGAAATCAATGTAAATAATAAAGTTGGATGTGTGTTTGGACTAAATCCAATTTATCCATATAATTGTAATCCTAGTAATGTGTTAAATGCATTTTTAGATAATGACCGTGACTATTATCAAATTGATGCAATGTGTAATGGAAAGTTTCCTCAATATAAATTAAGAGAATATGAAAAAAATAATATAAATATTGAAGTGACTGATGAAGATAAAAAAGCATTTGAAGAAGGTAGATTAGATTTTATAGGGCTTAATTATTATTTTTCAAGTGTGTCTACTCCAAAAGAAAATTTATCAGGTGATAAATCTTTATTTGGGGGAATTCAAAATCCATATTTGGAACAAAGTAAGTGGGGATGGGCAATAGACCCTATAGGTTTAAGATTTACTTTAAACTATATTTATAGAAAGTATCAGTTGCCTATCTTAATTACAGAAAATGGGTTAGGGGCGTATGATAAAGTTGAAGAAGATGGAACTATAAATGATGATTATAGAATTGAGTATTTAAGTAAGCATCTGTCTCAAATGAAGTCTGCAATTGAAGATGATAATGTTGAATGTTTTGGATATTTAATGTGGGGACCAATTGACTTAGTTAGTGCAACTACAGGTCAGATGAGTAAAAGATATGGATTTGTATATGTTGACTTAGATGATGAAGGTGAAGGTAGTTTTAAGAGATATAAGAAAAAGTCATTTAATTGGTACAAAGAAGTGATAAAATCTAATGGAGATAATTTAAATTCATTAGATATATAAAATAAAATGTGTACTCTCCTAAAAATGGTGGTAATAAAGAAGTTAAGTCTAATTACTACTATTGGAGGTACACATTTTTTATGTATAGTAAAAGTGTCTAATTCTATAATTATTTAAACTATAATAAATGGTGATAATTAGAATTTTAAATATTGCTATACAAATGATAAGGAATATTTTTTATATTTAGAAAAAGAAGTATTAAAAAATATATTGAAGTAGATGTTTAAAAATGATTTTATCTACAAATATAAACAAAGTATAATATAAACTATCATTTTAAGATTTATTTGAAGGTGGTGGTTTATAAATGGGAGTACTACTAAATAGGTTGCTAAATATTTTAAATAATGGAAAAACTGAATCTACATACTATCATATAGCAAATATTTTAATATGTAATTATGACAAAATTAAAGATATGACAATATCAGAAGTAGCAGAATTATGTTTTGTTTCAAAGTCAACAATATCAAAATTTACAAGATATGTTGGATTTGAAGATTTTTCCGATTTAAAATCGGCAGCTGGATATAAAAGTAATAAAAATCAAAATGTATTAAATTATAATGATAATATACTAGGGTATCTTGATGGTCATAGTGTTGAAGATTATATAAATACAATAATGAAAGATTTAGAAGATTTAAAGTTAAATATTCAATATAATAAAATAGATGAACTAGCTAAAGATTTAATCAAGTATGAAAGCATTGCAGCATTTGGTGTGCTTTATTCTCAGTCTGCAGCTATAGATTTTCAAACTAAATTAGCTTATAACAATAAATATATTTTTTCTAGATTGGATGATATAAAACAACATGAATTTATCAGAAATGCAAAAGAGGATACTCTAATAATTATATTCACAAATTCTGGTGATTATATAAAGAAATATCAGTTGATAGGAGGGAATATAAATAAGGGAGTTTTTAAACAAACAAAAGCTAAAATTGTTGCAATTACATCAAATAAAGAACTAGAAAAAAGCCCATATGTTGATTTATGTATCTGTTTTGGGCATAAGTCAAGTGTTCAAACACATCCTATAATATATCAGGTAATTACAGATATTATTGTATCTAGATACAAAGAACTAATAAATAGCAAAAAAACGTGGTGACCTAAATATTATACCACGTTTTTTTATTTATAATCATAAAGTTTCCAAAAATCGAAAATTATAAGGTAAAAAAAGTATGATGATATAATTCAATTACAAGAATGAAAACGATGTCCAGAAAGGATTGTGAAAGGGGAGAATCATATGGCTAAAAAAGACTACCGAGATTTAGCAAAAAAAATTGTTAAAGAAGTTGGGGGAGTTGAAAATGTAAACTCATTATTTCATTGTGTTACAAGGTTAAGATTCAAACTTAAAGATGAATCTCTGGCAAATAAAGAGGTTATTAAAAAAATAAGTGATGTATTAACAGTTGTAGAGGGAAATGGACAATTTCAAGTTGTTGTAGGGAATAATGTATCAGATATATTTAATACTATATTGAATATATATCCTGAAATAAGGAGTGAAAAAGAAAATAACAATGATAAAGGTGAAGAAAATACAGGAAATGTACTTACACGTATGTTTAATGTAATGTCATCAATATTTAATCCAATAATTATAGCACTTGCAGGTGCAGGTATGATTAAAGCACTGCTTGTAATATTGACGACATATAACTTCATGAGTACAGAGTCAAGTACTTATAGTATTTTAAGCGCTACAGGAAATAGTGTATTTTACTATTTACCATTATTTTTAGCATATAGTTCAGCAAAAACATTTAATTGTAATGCATTTATATCTGTTGCTATAGTTGGAGCTTTACTGGAGCCAAATTTTACAGGGCTTATGCAAAACACAGGAGATGTAGTTAGTTTCTTTGGGATACCAGTTGTACTTATGGGATACTCAGGAACAGTTATACCAGCAATCCTTACCATTTACATTTATAGTTATATAGAAAAATTATTAAAGAGATTTATACCAAATAGTATAGAGATATTCACTTTATCTATGGTTGCTTTATTAATAATGGTATCATTATCATCTATGGTGATAGGTCCAGTTGGGGTTATATTAGGAAATGGAATGGGAGATATAATAAATTTCTTAAGTGATAAGAGTGGTCTTTTAGCAGGTGCTATTGTAGGAGCAGGGTGGACATTTTTAGTAATGATGGGAATTCACTGGGGAGTAGTTCCTATAATGATAAATAATATAGCAAATTTAGGATATGATGTTATAAGACCTATGATAGCAGCAGCAACTTTTGCTAGTGCAGGTGTAGCACTAGGAATATTTTTTCGTTCTAGAAATAAAGAAACAAAAACATTTGCAGTATCAACTATGATACCAGCATTATTAGGTGGTATAACAGAGCCTATAGTATATGGGTTAAGTGTAAAATACAAAAAACCATTAATAGCACAAGTAATAGCTGGAGGTATAGCAGGAGCATTTATGGGATTATTTAAAACAAAGGCAATAGTATATGTATTCCCAGCACTTACTACTCTACCTGCCTTCTTTGGAGATACATTTGTTATATACATAATAGGTATAGCAATGTCATTCTTTTTATCTGCAATTTTAACTTATATATTGGGTTTTGAGGAAGAAGTAGTAGAAAAAGAAAATAAAGTACAATTAAGTAATGATATAGAATTACCAGTTTGTATTGAAGGTACATTAGTAAACCTTGAAGAAGTAAATGATTCTGTATTTGCAAGTAAATCTATGGGAGATGGTATAGCAGTAATACCTTCAAAAGGGATAATAAAAGCTCCAGAAGATGGAACTATAGAAGTTGCTTTTCCAACTGGTCATGCAATAGGAATGAGATTTGATGATGATACTGAAATATTAGTTCATGTAGGTATAAATACTGTTGAAATGAATGGTGAAGGATTTGAACTTTTGGTAAGACAGGGCGATAGAGTGAAAAAAGGTCAAGAGTTAATTAAATTTGATATAGAAAAGATAAAAAGAAAAGGCTATGACACAACTACCATGATAATAGTAACAAGTGGTCAGTATGAAGTTGTAAGTAATATATCAAAAGAGGTCTTAGAGGAGGTATAAAATGGGTTTTCAAAAGAATTTTTTATGGGGAGGAGCAATATCTGCAAATCAAGCAGAAGGAGCTTGGAATGTTGATGGAAAAGGAATGTCAGTAGCTGATGTAGCTAAGTACAAGCCTAACATAGATATAAAAGACTATAAAAGTCAATGGCATGTGGGAATCAAGGATTTGGAAGAAGCTATGAATACAGAAGAAGATACTTATTATCCTAAAAGAAGAGGTATAGATTTTTATAATAGATATAGAGAAGATATAGCACTATTTAAAGAAATGGGATTTAAAACATTAAGAGTTTCAATAGCTTGGACTAGGATATTCCCAAAGGGTATAGAAGAAAAACCAAATGAAAAAGGGCTCCAATTTTACGAAGATTTATTTAAAGAGTTAAGAGCAAATGATATAGAGCCATTAGTTACACTATCACACTATGAAATGCCAATATATTTAGTAAATAATTATAATGGGTGGATATCCAGAGAAGTTGTAGATATGTTTGTAAAATATTCAAAAGTATGTTTTAAAAGATACAAAGGCTTAGTAAAATACTGGTTAACTTTCAATGAAATAGATAGTGTATTTCGTCATGCATTTACTACAGTAGGGGTGTTAGAAGAAAAGTATAAAAGTAAAAGAGAAACAGAAGAAGCAATATACCAAGCACTGCATCACCAATTTGTAGCAGCTTCATTAGCTACAAAATATTGTCATGAGATAATAGAAGATTCCAAAGTTGGATGTATGGTTACTAAAACTTTAACTTATGCAGAAACATGTAATCCAGATGATGTAATATTAGCTCAAAGAGACAATAGAAATAATTCTATGTATAGTGATGTACAAGTATTTGGAGAGTATCCTATCCATATTAAAAGATATTGGGAGAAAAATAATATAAAGGTGAAAATGCTTGAAGGGGATGAAGATATATTAAAGCAATATACAGCAGATTTTGTAGCCTTTAGTTATTATATGTCAATGGTTCAAAGCATAAATGCTGAAGAAAGAGAGAAAGTTGGAGGTAATTTAGTAACAGGGGTTAAGAATCCATATTTACCAACCAGTGAATGGGGATGGCAGATAGATTCTAAGGGGTTAAGAATAGCACTTATTGATTTATATGATCGTTATAGAAAACCACTATGGATAGTTGAAAATGGTGTAGGGTCATATGATACCGTAGAAGATGATGGGTCGATAAATGATGATTATAGAATAGAATATTTTAAAAATCATTTTGAACAAATAGCTATAGCAATAGATGAAGGTGTTGAATGTATGGGTTATACGTCTTGGGGGTGTATAGATATTATTAGTGCATCGACATCTCAAATGAGTAAACGTTATGGATTCATATATGTAGATCAGGATGATATGGGAAATGGTACTAAGAACAGAGTTAAGAAAAAATCATTCTATTGGTATAAAAATGTAATAGCTACGAATGGAGAAGTTTTAGATTTCTCCACGGATATGGTAGTAGGGCAGAAATAAGATAAATAAAAGTTAGGTACTAATGCTAATTAGTATCTAGCAAAGCATTTAAAATAAAGTGTAGGATTTTTAAAATAAAGTGTGTATTCTTCCTAAAAGTAATGACAATTAAAATTATTATACAAAGGAGAATGCACATTTTTTATGTCTATACTTAAGTAAATATTTAGACACATTCATAGTATGATTTATTCATTACATAAAAATAGTATGATTTACTCACTATATAAATTTATAAAATTTCTGGAAAAATGTCAGAATATATTGACAAAGAAAAGGTTTGAAATTATAATCTATGTTAAGAATAGTTCGACAATATAAAAACTAGTGATTTTATAAGTAGCAAAATTATTTTTATTGTTAATTTAAGAATAATTTAGGACTACTATAAAGATAAAGGTATAGACGTTATTATATGATAAGTTATACTTATCTAGAAAGAGTTTTAAAGTATAGTTTATCATTGATTTAATATAATAAATGATTTTTGTTTCTGGGAATAGTTTCTGGGAATAAGATATCTAAATTCACTTAGAAATAATCTAATTTACAAATGAGGGGAGGCACTAGTAGATAAAGTTTGTACATAGAGAAGACTTAAAATTAAGTGTATTCTGATAATATTAATTTAATGGGTGTATTATTATTTTATTTTAAGTATTTTGAGAATAATTTAAGACGTTTATAAAATATACATTCTATATTTAATATTTAAATAAATATAAGTCTTCCAACATGTATATTAAAATTTAATATAGTTGTAATATAATCCTGCATTTATAAAATAATGTAGAAAGTAAAAATTAAAAAGAAATCTAGTAAATTAATAATTATGGTTAATATTTAAAGCGTTAACTCTAGTTATATTTATTTAGCTATTTTAGGAATAATTTGAGACGTATAAAATGTCACCAAAAAAATCAAGCTATACCACATGTAGTTAAGAATAACTACAGAATATACATTTTATAATTATTGTTTTATTGATAAAAAATTATTATATTTAGGAGGAAACAACAATGGAAAATTTTTGGAATCCACTTACTTGCTTTACTGTATGTGTAATGATTTATGCTTTTAGTGAGTTTTTATCTAAGAAAACAAAAGGTGCAATTTCAACATTGCTATTTGTATGTATTATATTTTTACTAGGATTTTGGACAAATATTCTACCAAAAGACATTACAGGAGCATCAGGTATATTAGCTGCAATGAGTAACTTTGGTATAGCTTTATTAATAACTAATTTAGGAACACTTATAAATCTTGAAGACTTATGTCATGAATGGAAAACGGTTGTAATTGCATTAGTAGGTATTGTAGGAATAGGGGTTGGTTGTTTAACAGTGGGTAGTATGTTGTTTGGTAGAGAGTATGCTTTAATAGCAGCTCCCCCAATAGCAGGTTCTACTGTTGCTGGTATTATTGTAACAACTGTTGCAGAAGCAGCAAATAGACCTGAACTTGCAGCATTTGTAATTCTAGTATTATCATTTCAAAAATTTTTTGGAATTCCAATAACTACATATTGTATAAATAAAGAATTAAAATTTAAAAGAGATAGTGGAGATTTTTTGAAAGATGAATCAAAAAGTAATTTTAAGCTTCCAAGTATGAGAATTTTTAAAGAAGATTCAGGTAAAAAATCATCTACTCTAGTATATCTTGCAAAACTTTCATTTGTTGCTATGATTGGTAATTTTGTAGGATTAGCTACTCTGATACCAGGATTTACTCCTGCAAACTATTATTTAAATCCCAATATAGCATGTTTGTTAGTAGGATTAATTTTTACAAGAATAGGTTTTTTAGAAAAAGGAATTTTAGATAAATCTCAATCTAATGGGATTATAATGTTTGGTTGTATGTTAATGTTACCTGGAGGACTTGCTAAGGTAACTCCAACAGCATTGTTTGGAATGATTGTTCCAACTATAGGAATACTTGTTGTAGGTTCTGTATTTATAATATTATTTACTGCGATTGTAGGAAAACTATTGGGATACTCTCCAAGAATGTCAGCTGCAATTGGTGTAACTTGTATGCTTGCTTATCCAGCAACACAGATAATTTCTAATGAAGGTATTGATGCTATGGAAGGAACTGAAGAAGAAAAACAAAGAGCAACAGATTATTTGTTACCAAAGATGATTATAGGAGGATTTGTTACTGTAACTATTGCATCAGTGGCATTTGCTAGTATAATAGGTCCAATTATATTTGGTTGATAGGAAATAGACTTATAGGGGGTAGAGGTAATGATAGGAAATATATCTATAAATGAGATAGATAAAAAAAGATTTAAACTTGATGATTTGAGTAAGAAAATATGGAAAAATCCTGAAAAATCATTTAAAGAATTTAAAGCGTGTGAAAATACAGCAAATTTTCTAAGAAGTGAAGGATTTGATGTGGAAGTAGGTGTAGGAGGTTTAGCCACAGCTATTAAGGCTAGTTTTGGCTCAGGCAAACCAGTTATAGGTTTTATGGGAGAATTTGACGCATTACCTGGTTTAAATCAAAAAGTTTCAACAAAGCAAGAAGCATTTGAATTAGGAGCTTATGGTCATGGATGTGGAC
Source organism: Clostridioides sp. ES-S-0054-01 (assembly GCA_021561035.1). NCBI lineage: Bacteria > Bacillati > Bacillota > Clostridia > Peptostreptococcales > Peptostreptococcaceae > Clostridioides > Clostridioides sp. ES-S-0054-01. Next base: position 3,276,402 of record CP067346.1, on the reverse strand, counting down.
ATAATTTATTATGTACAGCACATGTAGGAGCGGTAGTAGGACTTAAAAGAGAAATGATAGAAAACAATTTAAGTGGGACTATAGTATTTTATGCATGTCCAGGAGAAGAGCAATTAACAGGTAAAGGATTTATGGCTAGAGGTGGAGCGTTTGAGGGTTTAGACTTGGCTATAAATTTTCATCCAAATAAAATTAGTGAGGCTACAATTGGTATTTCAACAGCTGTTAACTCTGTAAAATTTCATTTTAAGGGAAAAACTGCACATGCAGGCTCAGACCCTCAAAATGGAAGAAGTGCACTAGATGCCGTAGAACTTACTAATGTAGGAGCTAATTATTTGAGAGAGCATGTTACTTCTGATGTAAGAATTCATTATACAATTACAGATGGAGGAGTAGCACCCAACATAGTTCCTGATAAAGCATCAGTATGGTATTACACAAGAGCTTTAAGTAGAGAAGCTGTAGAAAATACATATGAAAGACTTATAAAGGTAGCAAAAGGAGCTGCAATGATGACTGAAACTGAGGTTGAAGTAGAGTTTTTAGGAGGATGCTATAATACTTTAAACAATCATGTTTTAGCAAATCTTGTATCAGAATGTATGGATGAGATTAAACAAGAGCCTTGGACTCAAGAGGAATTGGATTTTGCAGCTAAGTTAGATAGACAAAGCCCACAACAATATAAGGCTATGATAAGTAAATATAATTTACCAGAAGGAACTCATCTATATTATGGTGGAGGAAATGTTACAAACTTTAATAGTTATGGCTCTACTGATATTGGAGATGTAATGCATATAGTCCCTACAGCATACTTTTTTACAGGATGCACAAATCTAGGTGCACCAGGTCATAGTTGGCAGTTTACATCTTGTGCAGGAAGTTCCATAGGAGAAAAAGGTATGATATATGCAGCGAAAATTATGGCTATGTTTGGAGCTAAAATATTAAACAATCCAGAGATAGCTAAAAAAGCAAAAGAAGAATTTGAGAAATCTATGAATGGGAAAACATACAAATGCCCTATTCCAGAGGATATTCCGACTCCTTAAAAGAGATATAAAGTTTAAATTATAATTTTTATGCCAGTATTGTTTCCTTATCAAAAGAAAGTGGGATTTTGCTGGCTATCCGATTAGGAGGAAGAGATATGAAAAATTTTTTTAGAGAAGCAAAGTCAATAGAAGGTGAGATTATTAAATGGAGAAGATATTTACATGAAAATCCTGAAACTGGTTGCAATCTACCAATAACAGTTGCATTTGTTACCAGTACTTTAAAAGAAATGGGATATTCTCCAAAATTAACGTCTAATAATGGAATAGTAGCTGTTTTGGACAGTAATAATGATGGAAAAACATTATTGTTAAGGGCTGATATGGATGCTCTGCCTATTATGGAGGAGACGGATTTACCTTTTAAAAGTAAGAATAAAGGTGCATCTCATAGTTGTGGACACGATAATCATACAGCAATGTTATTAGGTGCAGCCAAAATACTTATGGATAATAAGCACTTACTTAAAGGTAGAGTAAAGTTTGTATTTGAACCAGATGAAGAGACTACTAGAGGTGCAAAATCAATGATTGCTGATGGGATATTAGAAAATCCTCATGTCGATGCAGCTATGGCATTTCACAGTATGGTGGGCAAATTTCTTAACACAGGTCAAGTGGCTTACTCACGTGGTCCAGCTATGGCATCTGCAGATATATTTGAAATAACAGTAGAAGGAAAAGCAACTCATGGAGCAAGCCCTGAATTTGGAGTGGATCCAATAAATATAATGTCACACATACAAATAGCATTAAATACTATACTCTCAAGAGAAAAACCTCAGAAAGAGCCTGTAGTTTTAACTATTGGAATGTTCAATGCAGGAAGTGTACCAAATGCTATACCAAATAAAGCATCTATGTCAGGAACTTTAAGAACGTTTAACCAATCTGTTAGAGAGAAATTAAAAAATAGGATTATTGAAATATCTACGGGAATAGCTAAATCATTTGGAGGAAGTGCTAAGATAGAGTTTAAAATGGGTACTCCTGCAGTTATAAATGATTTAGACATAGGAGATGAGATTGTATCTTATGTTAAAGAGGTTATAGGATATGAAAATGTAATAGACTTTCCAGCTGCAATGGGTTCAGAAGATTTTTCAGAGATTTTACTAAGGGTACCAGGAGTACTTTTATGGATTGGAATGGGAAGTATTAGCCAGGGATATAATTTTGGTATGCACAATCCCAAGGCAGTTTTTAATGAAGAGGGATTAGTTTACGGTTCAGCTTTATTTGCTCATTGTGCAGTAAAATGGTTAGAAAATAATTTTAATAGATAATAGCATAAATTATTGTTAAATATCACAAAAGGTATATCTTAAAAAATAAATATTAAGATATACCTTTTAAAAAATTATATATAACTTTATTTTACATCAGATGATAAAATATTTTTATGTATTCTAGATTTTAATATTTATTTTCTGATATAAATAATTTGTATACCCTTTCAGGTCTACCTTTTGTTGAGTTTTGTTTTTCATATAATATAGTAGCATTTCCAGACTTTAAGAGACTACTTAGAAATCTATTGGCAGTTCTTACTGTTACATTTAAACATGAAGATAATTCCTTAGGAGTAACTTCATCTCTTTGTAGAATTTCAGTAACGGATATAATCTTTTGAATAGTAAGAGTAGACAATTTAGAATTTTTAGCGATTGTATTTATGTGTGGAGTTACTTTATTTGAAACAGTAAGTAACTTATCACATAATAAAGGGCCTATTGTCTCATAATTTTCATTAACTAAGAAACTGTAATTTAAAGGGTTTATTTTAGATTCCTTATTAGCACTTATGGCACTAGACATAGCTTGTTTTATATCATTACCAATTCCATATCCAACACATACCTTAATATTTATACTATTTTCAATAGATTCTTTTATATAACACGTAGTAAAATTTTTAGTTAATGATTTAATAGTTTCACATTTAGTGAAGATTTTAAAAGAGCTACTATTTTTTTCAATTATAAAATCGGTTAATTTATCTTTTTTTATGCTATTTAATATTTTATAAACTTGGTCTAAAGTATAATCGTTGTAATTTGTATCTTTAACTGTTATATATATTACACTTGGTTGATTTCCCTTCATTCTATGTAAATGAATATCTTTTATTAAGTTGTTAAAAGTACTTTTTAATAAATCTATGTCAGGGTATATGAAATGAAAATTTACTCCTGCATCTTGTAACATAGGAACAATACTACTGAAACGAGTAGTAGAAAAATCAATTTTACCTTCATTCCATAAATTAATATGTTTTTTTGCAATATTTTTTTCGAGTTCTGCTATATCAGATAAACTCATTTTAGATGCATTTTCATCAATACTATCCATTAAGTCTCCAAATGTGCCATTTGATAAATAATATGATATATCTTTTGGATTATCTGCCCAGTCCATTAGGTCAAAGTATGCTCTAGAAAAATCTAATGTACTGTATTTAAAGATAAGTTTTAGAAACATATCGTAGTAACTTTGTAAATCAGTACCAAAATCAACTAAAGGTTTTTTAATAGTCCCAACCTTTTTTGTAATAGCTTTTTTGGGGATAGGACCACTAACTGCAAATCCATCAAACCTATCTTCTATTTCTAAATATAAATCTCCAACATGAGAAAAATCTTTATAGATATATATTTCAATTTCTGCATTAATATTTAACTTTTTTATAGAATTATCTACAAACTCTTTTAAAAATTCGGTTGTTATGACTGCTATTTTCATCATAGATTACTTCCTTTTCAATTATTATAGTTATTTTATATTAAATATTACATTAATCTATTGTGTTAGTTAAAATCATATTCAATTAAAATAAAGAGTTCTTTATAAAAAAACAATTATTTAGATAGAGTAGTATTTATTAACTTTAATTTGATTTAAGTTATTATAATCTTACTAATTTTATAATTGTAGATTTAACTACTTTATGTTCTTTTATTGTTTATGTCGTTGATTTAGAATTTATTTTAACTATTTATTTTAATTGAAGTTATTTGGTTTTTAAATCCTTTGCTTAATCTTTATTTTTCTAGTCATGATAAAAGTATTTTCATTTGTATCACTATATATAATAATATCATGACAAAATATTTGTTGTCTAACTAATTATAATCTATCCAAAATGAAAATGGGTATGAGACATTATTACGGAAAATCTTATTAGTATTAAAGTCTATTAAGTGACTGTCATATAACAATTTATAATTTTATTTAACAGCCACTTAAGTACTTAAGAGTAATGGAACCTAGTGTATATCAAATTATAATAATTTCCTAGTAAAGAGTTGAAAAATAAGGTAGTCCATTTTTATACTTAATATCTGGGTTACCTTGAATAAGTGGATATAGGTAATCTAGAGCTTCGTCAGTCACATAATTACATTCTTTATTTATCCACTTTCTAGGAAAATACTTTGTCTTATTAGCTATTTTAGAAATATCAGTATGACTAACTTCATACTTATAAGGAGTATTGCCTATTCTGTTGATGGTAGCCATAACTCCTGTATATCCTTTTTTAGAAAGTTCTAGTCCATATGCACCAACTTCAGATGCTTGTTTTAAATCAGTCTCTGAAGCTAGATGTATAGCACATCTTTGTATTACACCGAGCTCTAAAGTCTTTACTCTTGTTGTGATTGATGAGGATACTATAAGGTTCTTTAAATAGTTACTTACTCCGCCTAATTGAGAATGACCAAACTTATCGTGAGCAGATGTTTTTTGCTCACATATAAAGTTGCCGTCTTTATCTCTTATACCTTCTGATGCAACTATATAAGCCTTATTTTTTTCTTTAAATATTTTTCTAACATCTTCTATAAACTTATCTTCATAGAAATCAATTTCTGGAAGGTATATTAAATCAACTAGTGGGGTATCGTTGAGTCTAGCTAGTGAAGAAGAAGCTGCTAACCATCCAGTATCTCTACCCATAGTTTCTACTATAAATATTCCGTTATTTTTATATATAGAAAAATCTAAGTACGTTTCCATTATTAGTGTAGAAATAAGCTTTGCAGCAGAACCAAATCCAGGGCAGTTGTCAGTTCCCAATAAATCATTATCTATTGTTTTAGGAATTCCTATAAATTTTATTTTACAAGTAGTGTTTTTGCAGTATTGGGAAAATTTCATGACTGTGTCCATAGAGTCATTTCCACCTATGTAAAATAATGTATCTATTTCATATTCATATAGTATATTTATAACTCTATCATAATCATAAGAATTTATCTTATAATCAGCAAGCTTATATCTACATGAACCAAGACCAGAAGAAGGGGTTTGTTTTAAATTTAGTACGTCTTCCTTATTTAAGCATTCTGAATCTACTATATTTTTATTTAATATACCTTCAATCCCATTGATACCAAAATACACTTTGTCAAAGTATTTAGTTTCTAAATTTTTTTCATAAATACCAATTGCAGAAGCATTGATAACAGCTGTAGGACCTCCAGATTGGGCAATAATACAGTTTCTCATTTTACATCTCCCTTTCATTAATATTGTTATGAATGGTACTTTTTATTGAGTAAATTTATATTTATAGTCTGATTATATATTAAGTGAACTAGCTATATCAATTGAGCTAGTATAGATAATAAATACCATAAGAATGTGGTAAAAAACTAACTTTTTATACATAATTAATGTCTATAATTTGCCACAATATAAAGGTACTTTTAAGGAGTAGTAAAAGTGTTGTGAAAAAAAATATATCAGTGTAATATTAATTTACAAAGCAAAATAAGTTCACAGTTCATAAAAGCAGAGTAAGTTCATATAAGAAATACGTACAACAATAAAAGTAGTACTAGATTAAGAAATATCAAAAACTAATATTTAATGCTAATTAAAGAAAAATATGGAGGTACATAAATATGAAACACATAAAAATAGCAGCAGGATTGGCACATGTAAATTACGGTCACATATCAGCCGTAGTTAAGGAAGCGATGGATGCAGGTGTAGACTACGTGCATTCAGATGCAGCAGATATGCATGATTTGAAAAATATGCAACTTATGGGTGGTCATCAAATAATAGAAGCAATAAGACCAGTAACAGATAAACCAATAGAATGTCATATATACACAAGAGATTGCGATAGATTATTTATAGAAAAAATAGCAGCAGCAGGATGCAACATGTTGATAATACCAGCTGAACATTTCTTAGGAGCTCCTCTTGCATACATAATAAATTACTGTAGAGAATTTGGTATGAAAATAGGATTAACAGTTGGATGTTACACGCCACTATGCTTTGTTGATGAAGCTATATATGATATAGATAGATTGCAAATAGTCGTTCATGGTGTTGATGAAACTGATGGAAAAGATAACTGGGGATGGAGAAAGAGTGCAGTTGATTTAGTTAAAAGAGCCAGAAAAATGATAGACGAAAAGAATCCTAAGTGTGAATTGGCAATAGATGGCGGACTAAGAGCAGACAATATGGAGCCATTAATAGAATGTAATCCAGATGTTGTAATATTATCTTCAGCAATATTCAAGGATAAAGATGGCATAACAGCAGGTGTTAAGAAGTGTAGAAAAGCTATAGATGAAGCAGCTACAAAGTTTGGTTTAGAATAAGATAATAAACTATAATAAAAGAGATGCTTTCTTAATGTTTTAAGGAAGCATCTCTTTTATGAAAAATTATAGGAGGTTAGACTAATTTAATTTATTTTTTATACTGAAATAATACACGAGATATAAGTAGGAGGTTATTAAATGAAAAAAGAAATGATAAAAGACTATTTATTGATAACAATATCAGCATTTTTAATGGCATTAGCAGTTAATTTTTTCTTTGCAGAACATACACTAGCTCCAGGAGGAATAACAGGATTATCAGTTGTACTTAGTACATTTTTATCAATACCTGTTGAGAATATATCTTTAGGAATATCTATGCCACTTTTAGTAATGGGAGTATTATTTTTAGGTAAGGGATTTGGAATAAAAACATTATATATAACTCTTATGGGGCCATTATTCTTAAAAGTAATACCACAAATTCATATAACTGACAACTTATTAGTAGCAGGAGTGATAGGTGGATTATTGGTGGGAACTGCTATAGGTATAGCCATAATAAGAGGTTGTAGTACTGGTGGAACTGATTTAGTTGCAATGCTTATTAATAAGATAATTAAATTTCTGAAGTTGCCAGTTATATTATTTATGCTAGATGGATTTATAATAGTCGCGTCTGGAATAATAAGTAAGAATTTTATGATATCTATATATTCATTAATATCTTTATTACTCATAATAAAGACAATAGGATTTGTAACTACAAAGTTTGATAAAAATACTGAAGAAACTAATAATATAAATAGTACTTGTACTCAATAAAAATAATAAAACTTACTTTAAATATAAAAGTTTAAATATAAAGTTTAAATATAAAAAAAGGAGGTGTCTCAAAATGAATTTTTTAGTTCATGAGGCACTTTTTTTGTATGAAATCAAATATGTTTTTATCATTTCAACAATGAAAAAGAGGCTTATCTCTATGTTGGATATGTCCCTGTCAAGTAGACAGACTTAAAAAAGGCTATCTTTACGCACAATGAGTTCGATATTCAATCGGACTCATTCCGTTTTTTAATTGTATTCTTTCATTATTATAAAAATAAATATAATCATTTATTAGACTAATCATTTTCTTTGGATCTGTAGTATCAATTAAATATATTAATTCAGATTTAAAATGACTGAAAAAACTTTCTATAGGAGCATTATCCCAGCAGTTGCCCTTTCGGGACATTGATTGTATAATACCATTATCCTTAAGCCTTTTAGAGTAAGATCTACTTGTATATTGTGAACCTTGATCTGTATGTAAAATACAATCTTTAGCTAAATTCATATTTATTAGTTGATTTACTGTATTATTAACTAATTTAGTATCCATTTTTGTACTTATCTCATATGCCACTATTTCACCATTAAATAAATCTTTGGCTACATTCATATATAAGAATTTTTTACCGATAGGTATGTATGTTATATCCATACAAATTTTTTCTAATGGTTGATTAGCTCTAAATTCACGATTTAATATATTATCATATATCTCATATGATTTAAACTTACGTCTATATACTTTCTTTCTAATAATAGATTTAATACCTAGTTCTTTCATCAACCTATATACTCTCTTATGATTAATAGGGCTATCAAGTATTTTATTTAAATAAGTACAAATTCTTTTTCTACCGTAAGTTCCTCTATATTTTTTATGTATTTCAATTATATAATCCTTAATAATTCTATCTTTGATACCCCTATCGGAAGATTTTTTAGAATAACTTAGCCATTTATAGTAACCGCTTCTTGACACACCTATCAACTTACACATACTAGAAATACTATACTTCCTAGACATAAGTTTAATTGTTTTAAATTTATCGCTTACTTTGACTTGTCCAATAGGGTACTTAACTTTTTTAAGAATTCATTCTCCATGCGTAAGTACTTCAATTCTTCTTCAACAGATTTAAATTTTCTATTATCATTTTCTAGACTAATATTTTTAAATCTGCCCCTAGTTTCATCATTAAACGCAGTTTTACCTTTATTTTTATAATCTTTTACCCAGTTTTGAACTTGTGTTTTGCTTCTTATATTCAGCATCTCAGCAATTTTGTATGATGAGTATCCTTCTTTTATATATAAGTTTACAGCTTTTAGTTTAAGTTCTTTGCTATATTTTTTGTGTTTTTTAGACATAGAAAAACCCCCTTAGAGTATACGCTTTTTAGACCTATTATAATAGCCTTTTATTTAAATGTCTACTATAAGGGGATTATACTAATGTTGAGACAAACCCATTTTTTACTTATTTATAAGATAATATTTTATTTTTTTCAGAATATAGTTTTTTTATAATTGTACTAAGCCTAGAAATATCATTTTTACTTAAAAGAGCATTTATATTTATCAGCTCAGCATGATGTTCAAAGTCTACAGGAGCAGTAGTTAGTATTAAATCCACATCATCAAAGTTTGTAAATGAAATAGAAGATAGAGGTATAGATTTAACTATATTAATTTGATTAAACTCAAAACTTAATTTTTGTACTAGTAAGTTAGATACACCATCACTGCAATGACATATTAAAATAGTATTTAGGGGAGACTTGCTTCTATCTATTGCTGATATTAAATATAAAGCAAGATGTCCTATTTCATCCTCATTAACTTCATAATTCATCAACTGTTTAATAACAGTATTAGACTCTTTAGCAGCCTTGTACGTATAAGGGAATGTTCTCTTTATATCATTTAATATGGGATTTGTAATAGTAAATCCATAGTTTATTCGGTGTAGAACTGACTTAAGGTGATTAGCAAGAGATTTTATTAATATTAAATCGTCCTTTAAGTTTAAATTTAGTATATCTCCCCAATGAGTAGCTATTGCTTCAGATAGATTATACTCTGTAATCTCTTCATTTCTAAGAGGTTCAAGAGTAGTAGTTTTCTTTATGGATTTAAGTAATCCTTCTATATGAAGAAGGATATAACAGACTTCCTCATCAATAAATTCTACATCAAAAGCTTCACTTAGATTGGAGCATAAGGTTTTTGATTTTTCAAAGCATTCATGTTCTAATAATTCTCTAAAGAAACTTTCAGATAAGTTAATATATCTATTAATTGAAATTCTCTTAATACATATAGCTATATGTATTAAGAAATTTATATAATACTCATCACTAAGATTACTTTTTTCTACTTGTAAAGTGTGTAGAGTGATTTTAGATAATTTCTCAAAATTATAGTTGAATAACTCCTTAAATATTTTTGTTGAAGGAGTGTCATTACATTTATCAGATGTTGAGAATAAGATTTCTTTAAGTTCAGTATAACTTTTATTAGTAGTAGTAAGTTCAAAAACTGCTTTTCTAATATCTTTTTCTTTACCTTCTAGATATACACCATTGTTGGTTTTTCTAACTAGCGTTACTTTAAAGTTTTGCAAAAAATTTTGAATAACTACCAAGTCCTTATGCACAGTGGCTCTGCTAACATGTAGTTCATTGCAAATGTCACGAATCCTAAACTTCGAATTTTTAATGAATAATTTACTCAGAATATATCTTTTTCTATCTTCAGGAGAATATGCATATATACAATTTGATTTATCATTGATATCTCTAATAACTTTAAGTTTTATATCTTCATTACCTAGAATAATAACTCCTGAACCTGTTTTTTTATCTAGAGATAAATTAAACTCTAAAAACCATTCATCTAAAATAACAAGGTCATTACGAATAGTTTTATTACTAACATTTAATTCTTGGGCAATAGTATCTACAGTAATATAGTCTGAACTATTTAGTAATAATTCTGCAATATCTAATAATCTTTTGTTCAATGCAAACCCTCCTAAATCTTAGTTGCTATTTATTAACTTTAGACCAATCTTTTTCAAAAGTTTTAGTCCCATCTACTGTAAGCTGGTTAAAAGAAGCTTTTTTAAATAAATCATATGTTACAGCTGCATAATCACATCCACAAATAGATGCTTGAGTTAAGTGGAATACATTTTTAATAGAAGCTGCAACAACCTTAGTATTATATCCATTTATTGATATAAGGTCACATATTTCTGTAAGATTTTTTATACCATCGTACCCATTTTCATCATTTCTACCTATAAAAGGGAATAGGTAGTCAGCACCTGCGTTTACAGCCAATGATGCTTGATTTGTATTGAAAATCAAAGTACATGCAGTTTTTACACCTTTACGATTCAATATGTTTATAAGTTCTAAGCCAATTTCAGAAAAATTTATTTTTATTATAATGTTATTGTTTATATTTGATATATTATCACAAGACTCAAGTAATTCATATAAATTATTTCCTATAACTTCAGCAGTTAATATTTCTGGATTTAAATTAGTACATGTTTCAATGAATTCATAAAAATTTACATTTTCTTTAAGATACATAGATGGATTAGCTGTTATTCCTTTAAACCCATACCTTAAACACTTTTGAATCTCATCAAGATTCGCACTATCTATTAAATATTTCATAATTTAATTCTCCTTTAAGTTATTTATTACAATAAAAGCACTCTTTTATTAGCCATAATCCTCTTCTGAAGGCAATAATTTTTATTTATTAAGATATTAAGTTAATTATACAATAAGATTGTTTATAAAATTATCCCATGACTACTTAATAAAATTTACATAATGATATGGTAATAATAAAACGTTGATTGTTTATTAATTTCCATAAACTTTAGTAAATAAGAGTTAACAGTTAAAGTATTGCCTTAAAAATCCTGTGATAGGTATAATTTGAATATGAAGGCAATAATTTAAGGGAGGAAAAATATGATTAACTTTTATCAACCATCAAGAATAAATTTTGGACAAGGAACTTTAAGCGAGTTACCTAGAATAATAGGAAAATATGGAAAGAAATGTTTGTTAGTTACTACTCCAAATGTAGAGCCATTAGACAAGCTATATGAAAGAGTTAGATTAGATTTAATGGGAAAAGGTATAGAAGTTGTACACTTTGATAAGGTAGAGCCAAATCCAACTGTAGAACTAATAAATGAAGGATTTGAATTAGCTAAAAAAGAATCTGTAGATGTTATCTTAGCTGTTGGTGGAGGTTCAAGTATAGATACTGCCAAAGTATTAGCCTTAACTTTTGGACTAGAAAAAATAGATTGGGATTATATGTTTAGTACATATACAAATCCATTTAAAATATATGATAAAGTAAGTGAAAAAGAATTACCATTAATTGCTGTATCAACTACTTCTGGGACGGGAAGCCAAGTTACACAAGCAGCAGTAATATCAAGAGGAAGTGAGAAAAATACAATATTCCATCAAAATTGTTTCTCAAGAGAATGTATAGTAGACCCAGAACTTATGCTAACTTTACCAGAGAGAATTACTGCATCAACAGCATTTGATGCCTTTACTCATGCATTTGAAAGTTACATAAACCCAAATGCTAATGATTTTACAGAGATAATGTCTGAAAAATCTATGGAATTAGTTATTAACTATTTACCTAAAGTAATGAAAGAAAGAAATAATATAGTATACAGAACAAAATTGGCAATGGCAGATACACTAGGTGGAAGTTCATTAGCAAATGCTGGAGCAGCAGCACCACATCCTCTAAGTGAAATAATAGGTGGAGTTACGCATATTCCTCATGGTGAAGCTTTAGCTATAGTGTTTCCAAAGTTTGTGGAAAAGTTCTGTGAAAATAATGTAGCTAAATTTGCTAAAGTAGCAAGAATGTTCAACGGAGAATTAGAAAAAGTAGAAGATAATGAAGCAGCTAAAGCTTTAAAAAATGAAATAGAAAGCTTTTTAAAGAGTGTAGGGCTTAAGACAAAAATGTCTGAGTTTAATGTAACAAAAGAACAGTTAGAAGAAATAGTAGGCTATCCAGTTTTAGGTTTTTTACCATTTGGAAAAAAAGAAGACCTTGTTGAAATATTAGAAAAATCTTACTAGGATGTGATACAAATGAATTATAAATTAATTTGTACTGATATGGATGGTACTTTATTGGGAAAGGGATTTGAAATATCAGAAGAAAATATTAAAGCATTAAAAGAAGCTATGGAAAAGGGGATTAAAGTAGCCTTAGTTACAGGAAGACCTTATAATGTTATGAAATATTTTACAAGTGTCTTAGGTGATGATATATATATTATATCAACTAATGGGACGTATTTTAAATTACTAGGATACGAGTATAAGAAGGTGTTAAGTAAAGAGTCTCTAAAAAAAATATATACAATAAGTGAAAAATATAATTTAAATAAACATTTTAAAGGATGTAAAATAGTCATATCCAACAATGAAATAGGTCAAGAACATCCATATAGACTAATAAATAGTAAAAATAAAGAAGAAGATAGAATTGAAATAATAGAAAATGCAAGCTGTGAAACTTTATTAGAAAGAGCTGAAGATGAGATTTTAAAGTGTATACTTTTCTCAGAAAACGTAGAGTCTTTAAGAGAAGCAAAGGAAGAGTTTAAAAAGCAAAAAGATTTAGAAGTGGTAAGTTCTGGAAAGTTAAATTTTGAAGTTATGAGTAAAGGTACTTCAAAAGGTATTGCAGTTAAAAAATTTTGTGATATATTAGGTATAGATAGCAAAGAAGTTATATGTATAGGTGATAATGAAAATGATATATCCATGATTGAATTTGCAGGTCTTGGTATCGCTATGGGAAATGCTACAGATGAAGTAAAATCTATGGCAGATTTTGTAACTGATACTAATGCAAATAATGGTGTAGCAAAAGCTTTAAGAAAAGTATTATCATAAAATTTTATAATGTGGAGAGTGTGTTATGTTTAATATATTTAAGAAAAAAGAAAATAAAATTGAGAAAATATACAGCCCTTTTAAGGGAAATTTAGTTAACTTAGAAGATGTTCCAGATGCAGTTTTTGCCCAAAAGATGATGGGAGATGGAGTAGCAATAATACCAAGTGAAGGTAAGTTATATTCTCCTGTTGATGGTGAAATAGTCAATGTATTTGATACAAAGCATGCAATAATGATTAAGAGTAACGATAATACAAATATGTTGATACATGTAGGTTTAGAGACAATGTCACTAGAAGGAAAGCCGTTTGATGTTAAGGTAAAGGCAGGAGATAAGGTAAGAGCTAAAGATTTAATAATGGAAGTAGATTTAGATTTTATAAGGTCAAATGATTTAAACATAATAACTCCTGTAGTTATAATGGATGATGCTAATTCTGTTAAGAGAACAGTAAAAGATAGACTAGAACCTGGAAATGTAGATACTAATAGTGTAATAATGGAAGTTGAATAGATATAAGAAAGGGGCTGTCACATTAGAAAATAATGTTACATCCTTTTTTTGTTTAAAAAAATAAATCCCACATTCAAAAGAGCTCGAGATTCTTGTATAATAATTGTATGCTAAAACAAAATACTATACATATCAACTATACTATTTATGGTGATAATTATCAATTTAAATTACCACTAAATATTGATTACATGATTCCAAAAAATGATTCTGTAAGGTTATTAAGTCAAATTATTGAGGAGATGAATTTAGAAAAATTATAATATATGCAAACATGAACTGTATTTATTTTTTACTAGTAAGTAAAAATTTAATTGCACAGTTTACAAACTTTCTTGGAGGTAATAAAGAAAGTTCAAAGGATACTCTATTTATGAGATATAAACAATAGTTTGAGATTGCTAAATGACACAAAAATATTTTTTATGTGGTAGAATTGTAAGGGGAGGAGTTTATGGAATTATTTGTATTGGAAATGTCACAGACGTTATTAACTGTATTTAAAATTTTAGTATTTAAAAATTTCCTTGATATTTATCAAAATAAAAAAAGAGAAGATAAAGAAGTAAGAAGCTCTCTTTGGAAACTTATAATATTAGTTGTGGTTTTAGTTTGTCTGAATAATCATTTTCATTTGAATAGAATAGTTAAATTAGGTTTGTGGTCGATAGAATTAAGTTTGTTACAAATTGCATTTATTTGTATAATTATATATTTTTGTAAAAAAAATTATGAAGTGAAGTTCTGGAAAACACTTATGTTTTTTATAGTTTATAGAAATATACTTTTTATTACTGGAAATATAATTTATTGGGGAATTACATTTTTTTGTATGGTTATTGGTTTTGGTAGTGATAACTATCCAAGTGTATTAGTTTTAATTTTACGTGAAGTACTAGTTTTTATCATTTTATTTGTATTAAATTTAATATTAAAAAAATATAGAAATATTTTTAAAGATAAAAAATACATAATAAGTATATTAACTGTTATATTTTTAGTAATGTTTTTGTATATATACAATTTTATAGATAAGTATATTTTGGTATATGTAGTTAAATTTAAAAATTCAACATATAAATATATATGGAGTTCGATAGATAGTTTTTTATATCAAAATATAATTCCATCATTGGTTGTGATTGTTATACTTTTAATATTTACAATTAAGAAGATGAAAGAATCCATAATTTTAGAAAAGGAAAAAGCAGTGATAGAAGAAAAAATAAGAGCTCAATACAATTACTATGAAAGAATAAAAGAAAATCAAGGTAGAACTAAACGACTTTATCACGATTTAAAAAATCATTTGGTCTGTATCAATAATATTGATGCAAATGAAAATGCTAGTAGATATAGCATGGAACTTCAAAAAGAAATAGAGAAGATAGAGTATATATATAATACTAAAAATGATATACTAGACATTGTACTTAAAGAAAAAAATGATATTTGTATAGATAATAATATAGATTTTTTTGCAGATATAAATTTTGAAAAATGCAACTTCATGCAAATGATTGATGTGTGTAGTATTTTTTCTAATATATTAGATAATGCAATAGAAGCATGTTTAAAGATAAAAGATAATGAAAGAAAAATATATATAAGAGGAACTATAGTTAAAAATTATTTTGTATTAAAGAGTGTGAACTCAAAAATAAATGATATAAAAACAGATGATAATAATATTCTAAGTAGTAAAAAAGATAAATATCTTCATGGAATAGGTTTAAAAAGCGTTGAATATTCATTGAATAAGTACAATGGAGAGTTTAAATTTAAGGATTTTGGTAATGAATTTGAGCTAGATATTTATATTCCAATAGAAAGTGAAGTGAATTTGGACTATGAAAAAAATAGTATTATGTGAAGATGAATTAAGCCAACAAAAGTTGATAAAAGGGTATATCGAAAAAATTTTCGAAAGCAGAAATGAAGAATATGACCTTTTGATTTATAGAAATGGAGAAAGTTTAATAGAAGATTATCCAAAGAATATAGATATATTTTTATTAGATATACAATTAGAAGAAATTGATGGAATGACTTTAGCTAGAAAAATAAGAAGTATGTATGATAAAAATGTAGAAATTATATTTACAACATCTTTAATAGACTATGTACAAGAAGGATATGAAGTAAGAGCTTATAGGTATTTGCTAAAGCCTATAAAGTTAGGTGACCTAGAGAGGCATTTGATTTCTTGCTTCAATGAAATAGAGAGAAACAAGGGTAAAGAGTTAATTTTGAGTTCTAAAACCGAAATATTTAAGATAAACACAGCAGATATTTATTATATCGAAGTTTTGAAAAGAGAAATAACTATACATACAAAAACATCCAAGCACTCTATTAATATGACTATGGATAATATAGAAAGCAAAATAAACCAAAAAAATTTCCATAGATGTCATAAAAGTTATTTGGTCAATTTGGACTATGTAGTAAATGTAAAACAATATGTAGCTACTATGGAGAATAAAGAAGAAGTTCCTATAAGTAGATATAGATTTAAAGAGTTTAAAGAGGTATACCTTGAAAGCCTTTTAGCAGTATTATAAAAACTAAAACATGACAGTTGTAACATTAAAATGTACAGTTGTGCATGGTTCATTGTACATAAAAAAAATAGATGCTATCCTTTAGTCAAAGAAGGATAGCATCTATTTTTTGCGTATAAAAAGTATATCTTTGTTTATTAAAAGATAAAATAAGTTGTTAATAAAGGTAGATATATTAGTTCAAGTGAACTAATTAGCATTAAATAAATATATATTAATCAAAAAGGAGGCAATTATGAAAGGTATTTTTACATTAGCTTTTTCTTATCTGAGAAAGCAAAAAGGGAGAAGTTTTTCTATAATAATAGCAATAGGGCTAGCTACATTGATATCATTTTCTAATATAGTTCAAAAACAAACAGATATAAAATTAGGAACTGAAAAATTACATGAAATATTTGGAACTTATAATTATGAATACAATGATATTGATAATCAAGCACTACAAAAAATATTGAATGACAATACTAGTGATATTACATATAGGTTTAAAAATAGAGTCTCTAAGACAATCAATTTAGGTAGTATTGTTTATAAAAATGGAGTTAAGAGTATTCTTAATACATATAGTCCATATTATTTAGAAGAAAGCAAGTATGAACTTATAAAAGGGAGAGCACCAAAAAATGAAAATGAGATAGTTTTAGATAATAGAGCTATAGAGGAAATGAATTTAGAAAATAAATTAGGTGAGGAAATAGACTTTAACATAGTTAAAAAATATAAAAACACTGATGGAAAACAAGAGATATACAATAAAAATCATAAATTTAAGTTAGTTGGAATAGTCAGTAGACATAAAGACTATTATCAGGAGTATAAAGAATATACACTTAGAGCTTTTACAGGTGGATATACAAATTTAATATCAGAAAACCTTATTACTAAAGGTGGATATACAAATTTAATATCAGAAAATCTTATTACTAATGATGGTTTTTTAAATGTAGAAAATGAAAAGCCTACAAAGGAGAATCTGTATAAAAGGTTGGACAAATACGGTCTTACAGAGTATAACTTTACTGTGAATGTAGGTTTAATTCAAGGACTAAATTCTATTGGTGTTAGTGAAGAGGCAATAAGCTATGAGATAAGGAAGATGCTATTACCTATAGCTGTATCAGCGCTTTTAATATGTAATATTTTTATGATGACTTTATTTGATATGAAAAAATCAATAGGTATGTTGAGAGCGATAGGTGCTAAAAGGCATCAAATATGTTCTATAATTTTTATACAGAGTTTAATACTGGTAATAATTGGTGTATTATCTGGTTTTTTAATTGGAGGAGGTTATGTATATAATTATATATCTAAAGTTTATCCTCAAAATCCAAGTCTTTATATAACCAAAGAAGCAATATTGATACCAATATTAATAGCAGTAATTATGGTTTCTATTTCAAATATAGTTACTATATATAAGGCGTCCAGAGTATCTCCTGTAGAAGGTATGAAAAATAATGACTTTAGAAAACCTAGAAATAGATTTTATTATAAATGGATAAGAAAAGTATTTAATATAACTGGAGATATGGCATATAAAAATACATTTAGATTTAGGACAAGAACTATTCTTTGTATATTATCTATGGGATTAGTTGGATCTATGTATATAACTGCATTATCAAATTACAATAAAAGTGATATGGGTGTAATGCATATACCAAGTCAAAATATTGGTGAGTATGATATAAAACTAACTAAAGATAATTATAATGTGGAAAATGCTTTAGGGATGTACAGTAAGAGTGATATAAAAAAAATTAAAAATATAGACGATGTAGATGATGTAGATGGAAAATTAGTGTTATCTGGGTTTATGAATAAGAATGAATCACATTTAGAAGTTAGGGGTTATACAGAGAAAGATTTGAAAAAATTAGATAACTACATAGAGGAAAAAAGTGATGAGAATAATAGTGAGTATATAAATGTTTTGATTAACAATCATACTTTTGGAACCAATAAACCAATAGAT
This sequence comes from Clostridioides sp. ES-S-0054-01, assembly GCA_021561035.1. Taxonomy (NCBI): domain Bacteria; kingdom Bacillati; phylum Bacillota; class Clostridia; order Peptostreptococcales; family Peptostreptococcaceae; genus Clostridioides; species Clostridioides sp. ES-S-0054-01. Next base: position 3,257,903 of record CP067346.1, on the reverse strand, counting down.
AAGAATTTGAAAATTGGAGAGCTGATTGAAATAAAAATACCATCAGTAAATGATGGAAAGTTAAGTTATAAAGTTGAAAAAGTTAGAATTGCTGGTTTCTTAGATAGAAAGTGGATTTTAAATAATTCCTATGGAATTATGATAACGGTAATAATGCCAATAGAAGAATTATCCAAATTGACTAATATAAGTGATGTTAATGTAATAGGCGTGAAAGCTTCTAGTGGAAAAGAAAAGGAAGTAGAAAATAAAATAGAAAAAATTATTGGAAGGAAAGATTACAATAATCTAGAAAGTAGAGCGAAATACAAAGTAGAACATGAAAAATCACAAGAAATTGTTGAAATGCAAAGTATGTTTTTATTATTACTTATGTCTGTAGTAGCTTCATTAAATATTTACTACACTATAAAAACAGGAATACTAATTAGAACTAGGGAGCTATCCACTTTGAGAAGTATTGGTATGAGTATGAAAAAGATAAAAAGCATGCTTATTAAGGAATCATTAATTTATGCATTTCTTAGCTGTATAATAGGGTCTGCTCATGCTATATATAAAGGATACAAAGATGTATCTATGGTTAATGAGGTTATGGAAGTTGGATTTGGCGCTAAGAATCTAGAAAAATTTGAAGTGCCTTTTAATGAAATAGTAATATTTACTTTTTTAGTGATAGTAGTTTGCATTATATCAGTACATTTGTCTAAACAAAAACTAGAAAAAATGAGTATATCAGATGGAATTAATAAGGATGAATAAGGAGGAATTAGTATGACGATATTAAAAGTAGAAAACTTAAACAAAGTTTATGGTAAAAACGAAAATGAGTTACATGTTTTAAAGAGTATAAATTTAAATATAGAAGAAAATAAATTCATTGCTGTAGTAGGTGCTAGTGGCTCTGGAAAAAGTACATTATTAAATTGCATGGCAGGTCTTGATAAACCAACTGATGGAAAAATTTATTATAACAATGAAGAAATAAGTAATATGCCAGATGGAAAACTGGCTGATATAAGGATAAATAACTTTGGATTTGTATTTCAAAATTTTAACTTAGTACCAGTTGTTAATGTGTATGACAACATAATAATGCCTTCGTTATTAGAAAATAAAAAAATAGATAAGAACTATCTAGAAAAATTACTAGAGAGACTACAAATAAAGGATAAAATAAAAAAATTTCCTAATGAATTATCTGGAGGTCAACAACAAAGGGTGGCTATTGCTAGAGCGCTTATAAATAAACCTAAAATTATATTTGCAGATGAGCCTACAGGAAATCTAGATACAAAGTCAACAAAAGAAGTTATGAGTATATTAAGAGAATGTGTGAATGATTATAATCAAACACTTATAATGATAACTCATAATGACATGATAGCTAAAGAAGCTGATATTTGTATAAAAATACAAGATGGAACAATAATGAATTAATTTAATATATAAAAAATAAAACTCTAATAATATTAGGGTTTTATTTTTATATAAAAGTTTAAGAAGTAATAAAAAATAGAATATGAAAATTCAAGAAAGGAGTTGAATTTAAAATTTGATTAGAAAAAAATCAATTTTGAGATAACTTCTTTTTTTAATAAGTTTTACTGGAATAAAATTATATTAAATCTAGATAAAACAGGTCAATTAAAATGTTAATAAGTAGTATAGTATAATTTTGTCATAATCTGTTGATTATTTACCGTATCATTATGGTAATTTAGAGAAGTATTTGAAATATTGAAAAAATAATATTCAAAATTTATAATGTAGATATGAACTGAAATGCTTTGTAAAACTAATATAAAGGGGTGATAAATAATTAAGATGATAGTAAATAAAGAGCTAATTATTGATTATTTAAAATCCAATCAAGAGAACATAGTAAAAGATATTGCGAGTCTAGTTGAGATACCTTCAGTTAGAGATGAGAGTACAGTAGATGTAAATCAACCATTTGGGATAGAAACAAGAAATGCCTTTGATAAGCTTATTCAAATAGCAAAAGATAAAGATTTTGTTGTAAGAGACTTTGATGGATATGCAATTCATATAGAATATGGAGAAGGTGAAGAAGTAGTGGGGGTGCTTAATCATATAGATGTGGTGCCAATATATACAAAAGAGTTGTGGAAGAGTAAACCTTTTAAAGTCTACCAAAGAGATAACTATCTTTACGGAAGAGGAGTTAATGATAACAAAGGACCTTTAATAGGGGTTTTATATGCATTACTTTTCTTAAGAGAACTTAATGAAAAGCCAAAGAGAAAGATTAGATTGATAGTAGGTGGAGCTGAAGAGACGACTTGGGAATGCATGGAGCATTACTTTAGTGTCAATGAACAGCCAAAATTTGCATTTTCTCCAGATGGAAACTTCCCAATAGTAAATGGAGAAAAAGGTATTTTATACTTTAATCTAAGAAAGAAAATGGATAAAGATAAACTTAGGAATCACAATTTAGTTGATATAAGGTCAAACAAAGAAGATGGATTTGTATGTGATAAAATCGAAGCTGTTTTTAAAACTAATGACAAGAAAGAGTTAGTAGAATTATTAGATTATTATACAGAGATAGAAGAACTAGAAGAAGAGAAAGTATTAGTAAGATATATAGGAGAAAGAGCTTTATCGAGAAACCCACACAGGTCATATAACTGTGCATTTAATTTAGCAAAAGATTTAGAGAAAATTAAAAAGTTAAATGATAAAGGAATCATAATAAAAGATATTTTAAATTCATACTTTACAGATGATAATCATGGAAAAAAATTAGGACTATATACAGAAGATGTAGATATGGGAGTTTCTACAATATGTATAATGAGTATATTCTTAGAAAAAAATGAGTTGAATATGAAAATAGATTTTAGATATCCTAAGGGTATAAGTTGGGAATTTATAACTAATAGAATTAATGAAATTGGAAAAAAAGAAAATTTAATAGTTGATATATATAAAGATTTAAAATTATTGTATGTAGAACCAGACAGTGAATTAATAAATAAATTATCAAGTGCATATAAACAAGGTTTTGGAAAAGAAGCAGAACTTTTTACGAAAGGAGCTGCATCTTATGCAAGAGTATTAGAAAATGGAGTTGCATTTGGACCCACAATAGAGGGAGATAATCCAAATTCACATCAGGCAAATGAAAATATAAGTATAGACACATTATATAAAGCGATAGAAGTATATATATATGCATTATATAGCCTGGCATTTCAATAAAAATGGAGGAAATAATACTATGAAGGATAAATTACAAGTACTTTCTGGAGCAATGATGATTCCTGTTATATTACTTGTTGTAGCAGGAGTATTTATAGGATTAGGGTCAGCTTTTGCAAATATGGAAAACGTTTCTGCGTTGGGGCTTAGCGGACTAATAAAAGAAGGGTCATTTATAAATGTATTCTTTAAAGTAATAAATGACCTGGGGTTTATGGTAATGGGATACTTACCAATATTCTTTGTTACTGGTATAGCTTTTGGATTATCTAAAAAGGAAAAAGGATGGGGTGCATTAGGAGGAATTGTTTTATTTATAGGAATGCACACAGTTATAAGTACATTACTAGCAGCAAATGGTATAAATTCAGATACAGTTACAGCAGAAGCATTTATGTCATCTGGATTGAGCGAGGCAGAAGCATATAGCCGAAGTTCCTTATATGGTTCTTTCTTAGGAATATTTTCATATGATTGTAGTATATTTGGAGCTATAATAGCTGGATTTGTAGCTAGTACAGTACATAATAAATTTGTTGACATAGAACTTCCTAGTGCATTATCTTTTTTCTCAGGTTCGAGATTTTCAATGATTATGATGTTTATAGCATCAATAGTATTGGGTACAGCAATGTACTTTATATGGCCACCAGTAGGTTTAGCATTATCTAAGCTTGGTAATTGGATAGGTTCTAGTGGATTATTAGGAACATTTACTTTTGGAGCAATGGATAAAGCTTTATTGCCATTTGGCATACACCATTTAATTGCATTCCCTATAGAATACACAAGAGTTGGTGGAACAATGGAAGTAGGTGGAGCAATTTACGAGGGTGTTAATAATATAAGATTGGCTCAAATGGGAGACCCAGATACACTATCTTATATAACTCGTAACTTTACAACAGGACGCTTATTAATACATTTTGCAATATTACCAGCAGCAGCTTTGGCTATGTATAAATTAGCTGACAATGTTAATAAGAAAAAAGCAATAAGTATATTGATACCAGCAATAGTAACAGCTATGTTGGTAGGGGTAACGGAACCAATAGAGTATACATTCTTATTTGTTGCACCATTATTGTACTTTGCAGCATATGTACCACTAGCAGGATTGACATATGTATTTACAGAAATGTTTAATGTTTCTATAATGGGAGAATCATTTAGAAATATGTTTCCCAATTTATTACAACCTCAAAAAGTGGATGCGTTACCTTTATTATTTTTGATACCAATATTCTTTATAGTTACGTATATAATATTTACATGGGCAATCAAGAAGTTTGATATAAAGACACCAGGAAGAAGTTCAGAAGAAGTTAAGCTTTATAGTAAGAAAGAATACAGAGAAAAACAATCTGGGGATGCTGTTAAAGCTACAGACAAAGGAACAGTAGAAGATAAAGATACAGAACTTGTATATTCTATAATAGAAGGTTTAGGAGGAAGTGGCAATATAAAAAATATTACAAACTGTGCAACTAGACTTAGAGTAGAGTTAAATTCAATTGATGGATTCTATGAAGATAGTTTCTGGGTAAATGAATTGGGTGCAAGTGGAGTTGTTAGAAAGCAAAATTCAGTTCAAGTTATATTTGGACCAAGAGTTATTACAATAGCATCAAAAGTTAAAGCTGTATTAGGTGTAGATTAATAGATATATAGCCATGCAAATTAGATTAGTTTGTATGGTTTTATTTTTTACTTATTTAATAATAGGTAGAGTATGCTTAATAATTGGTAATAAAAACAGTAAAAATTTGAATGTATCAGATAAAAAAGAATTGTTACTATAAAAAATTAGATAAATAGTCATACAAGCTAAAATAAGGACGCTTCTCTATTTTTATGCTATAATTTAAACATATTTATAAAAATTAAGGGGAAAATGATGCAAGAATCAAAACAACTAATTATAAATTCAAAATATAGTAATTTATTAAATGAACTAAAGAAAAGCTTAAAAGAATGTAAAGCCTTTTATTTTAGTGTAGCATTTATAAATTATAGTGGAGTACAGTTGTTGCTAGATACATTTAAAGAGTTAGAAGAAAAAAATGTAAAAGGCAAGATAATAACTACTACATATCTAAATTTTACAGAGCCAAAAGCATTAGAAAAAATAAAAGAATTTAATAATGTAGATATGAAAATATTCATAGCAGATAGAGAAAAAGGTTTTCATACAAAGGTGTACATTTTTGAAAATGCAGACCATTATAAAATTATAATAGGTTCTTCAAATATTATTCAAAGTGCATTAAAAAGCAATATAGAATGGAATGTAAAGATAGTTTCAAAAGAAGAGGAGCCATTTATAAAGGATGCATTAAAGGAGTATGATAATCTTTGGAATATGAGTTCAAATCTTAATGATGAAGTGTTACAAAGATATATGTTATTTTTGAATGAAATTAAGAGAACAGAATTAAAAAGAAAAATGGTGTTTGATAATTTTGTACCTATTAGACCTAATAAGATGCAGATAAAAGCTATGGAAAATCTAGAAAGGCTAAGGGTTCATGGAGAAAACAAAGCTTTAGTTATTGCAGCTACTGGGACAGGGAAAACATATATGTCCGCATTTGATGTGATGGAATTTAAACCGAAGAGATTATTATTCATAGTTCATAGGGAAGAAATTTTAAAGAAGTCAAAAGAAACATTTGATAGATTATTAAGAGAAAGAAATTTAAAAACAGGTTTATTTACTGGCAATAAAAAAAACTATGAGGCAAATTATCTATTTGCAACAATACAGACTATGAATAAGCATTATACTGAATTTGAAGAGGATTATTTCAATTATATTATAGTTGATGAAGCTCATCATAGTGCTAGTAAATCATATCTAAATGTTTTGAATTACTTTAAACCTCAGTTTACATTAGGTATGACTGCCACTCCAGAGAGATGTGATAGTTTAAGTGTATTTGAGCTTTTTGATAATAATGTTGCCTTAGAAGTTAGATTGCATGAAGCACTTGAAGAAGATTTAGTAATACCATTTCATTACTTTGGTATAACAGATGTTGAGGGTGTAGATTTAGAGGATATTAATTTAGATGATACATCAGAGTTGGCTAAACGTTTAATGATACATAAAAGAGTAGATTTTATTATTGAAAAAATGAAATTTTATGGACATGATGGACAGTTTAGAAAATTATTAGGATTTTGTGTAAATATAGAACATGCAAGATATATGGCTGAAGAGTTTAAGAAAAGAGGTATAAATAGTGTTGCACTTTGTGGCGAGGATTCTATTGATAAAAGACAAGAATACATTAAACTACTAGAAAGTAATAAGGATAGCTTACAGGCTATATTTACTGTTGATATTTTTAATGAAGGTGTTGATATACCTTCTGTAAATACAATTTTAATGTTACGACCTACTGCATCTCCTATAATATTCATTCAACAATTAGGGAGAGGACTTAGAAAAAGTGGAGATAAAGAATTTTTAACAGTACTTGATTTTATAGGAAATCATAATAAGACATTTTTAATAGCTATAGCTTTAAATGGTGCAAGATATTATGATAAGGATAGTATAAAAGTAGCTGTAAGTACTGATTTTGCTAATATACCAGGATGCACTCATATTCAAATTGATGAGATTTCCAAGGAAAGGATTCTAACACAAATTGATGGAGAAAATTTCAGGTCAGCAGAATATTTGAGAGAAGAGTATAATCAGTTCAAAATCTTATGTGGAGGAAAAGTACCATATTTGTTATTAGATTATATAAAATTTGATGGCTCACCAGACCCAGTTAAGTTTATAGATAAAGATGGGACCTATTTAAGTTTTGTAGGTAAAACAGAAAAGGATGATAGTATTAAAACTTTATTAATGGATGAAAATTTTGAAAAAATATTAAGAGAATTAAATACTAGTCTACCTTTAAAAAGAATAAATGAATTTATTATACTTAAATATTTATTAAATCATGATAGTATTAGCATAGAAATGGCAAGTAATGAAATATTGAAGTATATTAATAAAGTAGACCATGATAGTATAATTCATGCTTTTGAATGTTTAAATCATCAATATTGTGATTCATCAATAATAAAAAATAAGGTTAAACTAATAGAGTATGAAAGGAATACTTTATATAGAAGTAGTATATTTAATCAAATAATTAATGATAAAAAATATAGAAAATATATAGAGGATGCTATTAATTACGGTATTATTAGATATGAAAAAGAGTTCAAAGAAGATTATTATGGAGTACCATTCTTAAAGTTATATGAACAGTACAAAATGATTGATATAGCATTACTTTCTAATTATAGAAAGATTCATTCTTCATTTAGGGGTAGTGGACTTTTAGCTAATGGGAATGAATATTTCCTGTTTATCGATTTGCATAAGGAAGAAGGAATAGACGAAAGAATAAACTATAAGGATAAATTTTTAAATCAAAATTATTTTCAGTGGCAATCTCCAAATTCTACACGACAGTTGACTGATAGAGGTAAGAATTTAATTCATAATAAAGATAGAAAAGTTAACTTACATTTATTTGTGAGAAAATATAAAGAAATAGATAAGAAGGCACAGCCATATATTTATATAGGTAAGGGTGACACTGTAGAATACAGTGGGGAGAAACCTATAACAATGAAAATAAAACTTCATCAAGAAGTTCCTGTTAAAATATATAGAGAATTTATAAAAAAAGTAGAGATAATGAAATAGGGATACATCAATATATCCCTATTTCATTATCTCTTTTACAATAGGGATATCTGCAGGAGCCCATACTAAAGAGCTTAAATTTTCCTTTGAAAGGAAAACTAACTTAGAATGTTCATTAGGAGTAGGAAACCCTTCTATTAATGAACATTTTATACCAATTAAGTTTACTATAATTTTTTCATATTCATGAGTGTTTTCAGCAAATATAATATCTGCTTTTACTTTACAACTTAATTCTTCTTGTATTTCTCTTTCTATTGCATAAAACAAAGATTCCCCTTCTTTAACCTTTCCACCTGGAAATTCCCAGTAATTTGGTAGAGACATATTTGGGGCTCTAAGAGCGCATAGAATTTCATTATCCTTATTTTCTATAATTGCAGCAACAACTTTTATTGTTTTTTTCAACTAAATCACCTCATAAAATAAAATACCATAATTAATAAATTTAAACAAATTTAAAATTATAGAGTTAATTGTAAGTACAGTAGTGTATATTAATTTTGTGAAGGATTTACTCATTTGAAGCAAAAGTCATGGATGGTGAAAAAATTGGAGACATAATAGATATAAAATTACCTGTATATTAAAGATAGTATTAAAAAGTATGAAATATTTAAGGTTGAAGTTAGTGCTATTATGAAAGAAGTTTATGTAATATGTTAAGATGTGAATATTTATACCAATGGAGCACAGTTAATATTTAGATAAGATGACTAATAGAGAATTAACAGGCCAAAAGGTTATAACAAGATTTATGTAATGACTAAAAAAGGTAGGTTATATCTAGTTTACTTATACTTTCTATAGAGAACATTTTAAAAGTAAATAAAATAGACTATTGAAATTTTAAATTAGGTATTTATAAAGTATCAATACCTAATTTGTTTATCTAAAATATTGATTTAATTAATAACATATCATCTTATATTATGTTTTAAATAGGTTTTTCTCTGTTATATCTCTAGGAGCAGACTTAAATTTATCAATTTAATGAATTACATACTAGACAGTAAATAAAATGTACAATAGAAAACACCTTAAGGTAATTTAAAAGTTATATGGTAAATATCAAATTCAATTCTAAAGTATTTACTCTGAAAATATTTACAGTCTAGACATATTATGCTACAATTATCTACAATAAATAAAATTTAATAAGAATTACCTCATCTAATAAAAAGATTGAGGTAGAGGTTGCATTTACTAAGAGTAATATTGAAGAGGTCGGAAACCAATGAGACAATATAAAAGGAGTAAGTGCCGAAGTGCTAGTGTCCAAAGCTAGTGCTGGGACTGTATTTAATAAGTACAGTACTGTCATCAAAATTATCCCGAATTTTGATGGAGAGCTATCTTAAATAAGATAAAGGGAAGATGCAGGTATGTTGTATTTAGCACATTTAGCTCAACATGTATCCATGTTGAGCTTTTTTACATCTATACAAAATAGGATAAAAAGGGATGCAATAATAAAATATTTTAATTTAAAAAGTGGGGAGATTAAAAGTGAGTAGTTTAAAAAAGAAAAAGTTTACTATGCCTCAAACACTTACTATAATATTTTTATTAATAGTAGTGATGGCAGTTCTTACTTGGATAGTACCAAGTGGAAATTTTGAAAGGGTGGATATAGACGGAAGATCAGTTGTTGTAGCTGGAACTTATGAAAAAGCACCATCAAATCCACAAGGGATTACTGATGTATTTACAGCACCTATAAACGGATTTATAGATGCGGCTGAAGTAGTTGGGTTTGTTTTGATAGTTGGAGGAGCTTTTGGAATAGTTAATAAAACAGGAGCTATAGAAGCTATTATAGCTCATACTGTCAAAAAAATGAAGAGGTTTCAATTTTTAATAATACCTATCTCAATGATTCTATTTGGGCTAGGTGGAACGACATTTGGAATGAGTGAAGAAACACTACCTTTTTATATGATATTTATTCCACTCATGACCAGTATGGGATATGATTCATTAACAGCAGTGGCAACGGTATTTGTAGGAGCAACAGCTGGATTTGGGGCAGCTACGACTAATCCTTTCTCTGTAGGAATAGCACAAGCATTGTCACAAATAACACCAGGTTCTGGAATAGAGTTTAGAGTTGTTATGTTTATAATATATATGACTATATCTATAGGATTTGTTATGATATATGCCAATAGAGTTAAAAAAGACCCTAAAAAGTCTTTAGTACACGATATATCACTAAATCAAGAATCAATGACTAATAGTGATACTAACATAAAAGAATTTACAAAAAGAGAAGCTATGGTAATATCAATTTTCGTGGTAGGTATGGCGATTATGATATTTGGAGTTTTAAAGTTAGAATGGTATATAACTGAGATTGCAATGATATTTACAGCAATAGGTATAATATCAGGAATAGCATCAGGGCTTAAACAAGATGAAATAGTTAATTCATTTATAAATGGAGCAGGAGATTTAATGACAGCAGGGCTATGTATAGCATTTTCTCGTGGAATCGTAATAATAGCAGAAAATGGATTTATAATAGATACAATTTTAAATTCTGCAGCAAATTTATTAAATGGACTACCAAAAACTATATTTATAAATTTAACTTTCTTAATAGAAGGTTTGATAGCATTTTTAATACCATCTGCTTCAGGGCTTGCATCACTTACAATACCTGTACTTGCACCACTTGGAGACTTAGTTGATGTATCTAGACAAATGATAGTTACAGCTTATCAATTTGGTATAGGTGTAACTAACCTAATAACACCTACATCAGGTGTTTTAATGGGAGCATTAGCAGTAGCTAATATTCCTTGGTCAAAGTGGGTTAGATTCATAGTTCCTCTAATGGTAGTATTAACAATTCTTGTAATGGTATTCTTGACAATAGGATTATATCTAGGATTATAATAGGAGGTAAGTTATGATAGAGAATGTAAAGAAAAGAGCTTATGAGATAGAGGATGAACTTGGAAAAGAAATTGAAGAAGTATGTGATTTTATATTCAATACCCCAGAGCTAGGTGAAGAAGAATATATATCATCAAAGTACTTAGTAGAGAAAATGAAGGAATATGGATTTGATGCAACTTATCCGTACTGTAATATGGATACTGCTTTTAGAGCAGAATTAGGAGATAGTGATGGTCCTACTATAGCATTTTTAGCTGAGTATGATGCACTTCCTGGATATGGAGAAGATAAAGAACCAGCTCATGCTTGTGGGCACAACTGGATTGCAGCATCTACACTAGGAGCTTGTATAGTATTAAGTAAATTAAAAGAAAATTTTAAAGGAAAAATAGTACTAATAGGAACACCAGCTGAAGAAACAACAGGAGGAAAATGTGATTTAGTTAAAGCAGGAGCTTTTGATGATGTTGATGTAAGTTATCAGATGCATATAGAAGCTTTTAATAATATAAACTGCAAGGCTTTGGCAATAGATTCATTAGAGTTTAGTTTTGAAGGGGTATCAGCACATGCAGCTAGTCATCCTCATATGGGAGTTAATGCGTTAGATGCAGTACAACTTACTTTTGCTGGGATAAATGCACTAAGACAACATGTAAAATCAGATGTTAGAATACATGGGATAGTTTCAAATGGAGGAGAGGCTCCAAACATAGTTCCAGAAAAAGCAGCCTGTAAATTTTTCGTAAGAGCTGCTGAAAGAAGTTATTTAGATGAAGTAACTAAAAAGGTTATAAACTGTGCAAAAGGAGCAGAGTTAATGACAGGAGCTAAGCTTTCCTATAGATATTTTGAAAATTCTTTTGACAACATAATAAATAACAAAGTGCTTCAAAAGATAACAAAGAATAATTTGATTGAGGTGGGTATAACAGATATATTAGAAGGTAAAGATGGACCAGTAGGTTCTACAGATATAGGTAATGTAAGTCAAGTTTGCCCTACTATGTATACAGAAATAGCTTTAGATATAAATCCAATGGTGTATGTTCATGAAAAAGAGTTTCTAAACTATGCAAATTCTGAGGAAGCTTATGATAAACTTCACAAAGCAGTAAAAGCAATGGTAGGATGTGCATTAGAAATTTATCTAGAAGATGGACTACTTGATGAGATTAAGAAAAATCACTTAAACTAAAAATAAAATAAATGGGTATTACTTAAAAAATGGTAATACCTTTTTTATTTTGTTTATTGATAAAAATAATATTTTTGTGGATTCAATTTATATAGTTTGTTTAAAATTAAAATATTGAGAAAAAGTTGACACTAAAAAATAAATTTGCTAACATATAATAAATAATAATTAAAATAAAATACAAACGGATAGTGATTGTTTAAATACAAGCTAAACCTATTTATTACTCAGGATTCATGGGAGTCTATTTAATGTGTAATAAATAGGTTTTTTTTTATGTAATAAATTACATTTTAAATATTCTAAATAATTAAAAAAGATTTATTTTAACTTAATGCTAGTAAAGGGGGCATCACAATGATTATTGAAAAAATACTCAATAATAATGTAATTATTACAACTGATGAAAATCATAAGGAAATAGTAGTTATGGGAAGAGGTTTAGCTTATAAAAAACGTACAGGAGACCATATATCAAAAGATAAGATTGATAAGATATTCAAACTTTCAGATCCAAATATATCTGATAAATTTAAAGAATTAATAGCGGATATTCCTATGAGATATATGGAATTATCAGATGAAATAATTTTATATGCTAAAGAAAAATTAGGGAAAAGATTAAATGATAGTATTTATATTTCTTTAACAGATCATATGTATACCGCAATAGAAAGAGCTCATGAAGGAGTAAATGTGAAAAATGTATTACTTTGGGATATAAAAAGATTTTATAAAAATGAATTTAAAATAGGTCTAGAGGCTTTAGATTATATAGAAAAAAATTTGAAATTAGACTGCCAGAAGATGAAGCTGGATTTATAGCACTACATATAGTTAATGCACAAATGGATCAAAATATAAAAATTATATATGAGATTACACAAATAATACAAGAAATTGCAAATGTGGTTAAGTACCATTATAAAATAGTATTTGATGAGGATTCAGTTTATTATCATAGATTTATTACTCACTTAAAGTATTTTGCAGAAAGAATTGTTAGTAATAATTTACATGAAAATAATGAGGATGATTTATTAAATGTAATAAAAGTCAAATATAAGAATGCTTATAAATGCATAGAAAAGTTAGATGAGTTTATACATAAAAAATATAATTACGATTTAACAGATGAGGAAAAATTATACTTAACTATTCATGTTGAAAGAGTGGTAAGCAAAAGTATTAAGTCAGATATAAACCCTAATAATTAGGTTTATATATATTGGGTGGTGACATTAAGTTGGCCAAACCTTCATATTTCAAAAAGAAAATGGAGGAGAAAAAATGAGAAAGTATGAGCAATTATCAAAAGACATTATTGCTAACATTGGTGGAAAGGAGAATATTAGCAGTTTATCTCACTGTATAACGAGACTACGTTTTAAGTTAAAAGATGAGTCAATAGCAAATGATGATGTACTAAAAAAGATGGATGGTGTAGTTACTGTAATGAAAAGTGCAGGTCAATACCAAGTAGTTATTGGTAACCATGTTCCAGATGTTTATGAAGTTGTGTGCGATTTGGCTGGATTAGGAGGGGATGCAATAGATAATTCAGATTCAGACGTACCAAAAGGATTACTTAATAAGTTTATAGACATAATATCAGGAGTTTTTCAACCAATACTAGGAGTATTGTGTGCTGCTGGTATGATAAAAGGATTCAATTCAGTATTTACAGCACTGGGTTTGTATGGAGAAACTGATGGTGCATATATTATGTTAAATGCAATTGGAGATGCGATGTTCCAGTATATGCCGATAATTCTTGGATATACAGCTGCCAAGAAATTCAAACTAAAACCATTTATCGGTATGCTTATAGGTGCAGTTTTATGCTATTCAGGTATTCAATTAGATACTCTAGCATCTACAGGTCAACCTTTATACAGTTTATTTACTGGAACAATATTTGAATCACCAGTATATATAACTTTCTTAGGACTACCAGTAATAGCAATGAACTACACTTCAACAGTAGTTCCAGTAATTTTAATAGTATTATTAGCATCTAAGTTAGAAAAAGTGTTTGCTAAAATAATACCAAATGTAGTAAAGAATTTCTTTGTACCAATGGCAGTTTTACTAGTTTCTTTACCCTTGGGATTTATGGTTATAGGACCTATAGCTACCTATGCTTCCAATATAGTTGGGAATGGATTTTTAGCATTATTTAATTTCTCATCAATTTTATATGGTGTATTAATTGGTTTATTATGGCAAGTGCTTGTAATATTTGGACTACATTGGGGGCTAGTACCAATAGCTATTTCAAACGTTATGACTATGGGGTTTGATACAATATTAGTGGGAGCATTTGTACCATCTTTTGCACAAACAGCAGTAGTAGCAGCAATGTACTTTAAATTAAAAGATAAGAAAATAAAAGAGTTGTGTATACCTGCAATTATTTCAGGGATATGTGGTGTAACAGAGCCTGCAATATATGGAATAACTTTACCAAGAAAAACACCATTCATATATAGTTGTATAGGTGGTGCTGTAGCAGGAGCTGTAATGGGAATAATGAATGTAAAAAGTTATGTAATAGGTGGACTTGGAATATTTGGTATACCTAATTATATAAATCCAACAACTGGAGATATGGCAGGTGTTTATGCAACGATAATAGCAATAGTAGTAGCTATTGTAGTAGGATTTGTGTTAACATTCTTTCTTTGGAAAGATGATACTATAGTAGAAATTTCTGAAGATGATAATGGGCAAGGCGTTGTAGAAAAAAACAAAAGAGAAGTAGTATATAGCCCAATAAGAGGAGAAGTAAAGGCTTTGGAACAAATGCAAGATGCAGCATTTTCAACAGGTGTATTGGGAAAAGGTGTAGCAATAACACCCAAAGAAGGAAAAGTAGTAGCACCATTTGATGGGACTGTAATGACTTTATTTCCTACAAAACATGCAATAGGAATTATATCTGATAATGGTTGTGAACTACTTATACATATAGGGTTAAATACTATTCAGTTAGAAGGTAAATATTTCAAATCTTTTGTTAATCAAGGAGATAAGATTCAAAAAGGTCAGACCTTAATAACTTTTGATATAGAAAATATATCAAAAGAAGGATATTGCTTAGAAACACCAGTAGTTGTTACAAATTACTCTGATTATGTGGATATTATAGAAAATACACAAAAGTATGTAAATAGTAGCCAAGAATTGATAACTGTTCTAGCGTAAAAGATAGGTTTATTAATTAAGAATTGGATATACGTATTTTTATTTAAAAATAGATTTACTATAAATAAATTATTGGAGGTAGAGTTATGGCACTTAGAAAAGATTTTTTATGGGGTGGAGCAACAGCCGCAAATCAATGTGAGGGTGGATATAAAGAAGGTGGCAGAGGTCTTGCTAATGTTGATGTTACACCACAGGGAAAAGATAGATTTCCAGTTTTGGCTGGGAAAATGAAAATGTTTGAATGTGATGATGAGCATTATTACCCAGCACATGAAGCAATAGATATGTATCACAATTACAAAGATGATATAAAATTGTTTGCAGAGATGGGCTTTAAATGTTATCGTATGTCAATAGCATGGACTAGAATATTTCCAACAGGAATTGAGGAGGTTCCAAATGAAGAGGGACTAAAATTCTATGAAGATTTATTTGATGAGTGTTTAAAGTATGGGATAGAACCACTTGTAACAATTTGCCACTTTGATGTTCCTATGTATTTAGTAGAAAAATATGGAGCATGGAGAAATCGCAAATTAGTAGATTTATATGTAAAATATTGCGAAGCTATATTTACAAGATTCAAAGACAAGGTGAAGTATTGGCTAACATTTAATGAAATAAATATGATACTTCATTTACCATTTATAGGTGCAGGGCTATATATAGCAGAAGGTGAAAATGAAGAACAAACAAAATACCAAGCTGCTCATCATCAATTAGTTGCAAGTGCATTAGCTACTAAACTAGCTCATGACATAAATCCAGAATTTAAAATAGGGTGTATGTTAGCAGCAGGAAACACTTATGCAAACACTTGTAACCCATTAGATGTATGGAAATCTATAGAAAAAGATAGGGAAAACTACTTTTTTATAGATGTACAATCTCGTGGAGAATATCCAAGATATGCACTAAAAGAATTGGAGCGAAAAGGAATAGATATAGTGATGGAAGAAGATGATAAAAAGATACTTAAAGAGAACACAGTAGATTTTATATCGTTCTCATATTATTCATCAAGACTTACAAGTGCAGACCCTGAAGTAAATATTTTAACAGAAGGAAATGTTTTTGCAAGTCTTAAAAATCCATACTTAGATGCGAGTGAGTGGGGATGGCAAATAGACCCACTAGGGCTTAGAATAACTATGAACTCTTTATATGACCGCTATCAAAAACCATTATTTATAGTTGAAAATGGACTAGGAGCAGTAGATACTCCAGATGAAAACGGCAATATAAATGATGATTATAGAATTGATTATTTACGTGCTCATATAAAAGCTATGATAGATGCCGTTGAATTAGATGGTGTAGAATTATTAGGATATACTCCGTGGGGATGTATTGACTTAGTAAGTGCTAGTACTGGAGAAATGAAAAAGCGTTATGGATTTATATATGTAGATAAAGATAATGATGGAAATGGAACTTTAAAACGCAGTAAAAAGAAGAGTTTTGACTGGTATAAAAAAGTGATAGCATCAAATGGTAAAGAATTAGAATAGGGGGTATATAGATATGGCATTTAAAAAAGATTTTTTATGGGGTGGAGCAACAGCTGCAAATCAATGTGAAGGAGCTTGGAATGTAGATGGGAAAGGTCCATCTTGCTCAGATATGTGTACAGGAGGTTCTCATACAGTAAGTAAAAGAATAACAAGAATTATAGAAGAAGGGACGTTCTATCCAAGTCATGAAGCAATAGATTTTTATCACAGATATAAGGAAGATATAGCTTTATTTGCAGAAATGGGATTTAAGGTATTTAGATTTTCAATAGCATGGACTAGAATATTTCCAACTGGAATGGAGAAAGAACCAAATGAAGCAGGGCTTAAGTTTTATGAGAATGTAATAGATGAATGTTTAAAATATAATATAGAACCATTAATAACAATATCTCACTATGAAGTACCCTTCGCAATAACAGAGAAATACAATGGATGGGTTTCAAGAGAGGTAATAGGCTTATATATGAATTACTGTGAAACAATATTTAAAAGATACAAAGGAAAAGTAAAATATTGGTTAACATTTAATGAAATAAATTCAGCTACTATGCCTATGGGAGGATACTTATCGCAGGGGATATTAAATGAAGGGACTACAGATTTTATAAACCAAGTAGATATACCTCAACTTCGTTTTCAAGGGTTACATCATCAATTTGTAGCAAGTGCTAAGGCTGTTAAGTTAGCTCATGAAGTAGATTCAAATTACCAAGTTGGATGTATGCAAATATTTGCAACAATGTATCCTTATACTTGTAATCCAGATGATGTAGTTAAAACTCAAAGAGACAGTAGAGTAATGAATTATTTCTGTGGAGATGTACAAGTGCGTGGCGAATATCCAACTTATATGAATAGGTATTTTGGAGAAAATAATATTGAAATAAAAGTGGAAAAAGGAGATTTAGAAATTTTAAAAGAAGGTTGTGTAGATTTCTATACATTTAGTTACTATATGTCTACATGTGTAAGTAGTAATTCTAAAGAAGCTAATACAAGTGGCAATATATTAGGTGGAGTAAAAAATCCATATCTTAAGTCTAGTGAATGGGGCTGGCAAATAGACCCTAAAGGACTTAGATATGCACTAAATGAAATTTACGATAGATATAGAATACCTATGATGGTAGTTGAAAATGGTTTAGGAGCTTACGATAAAAAAGAACCTAATGGAGTAATAAATGATGACTATCGTATAGAATATTTAAAAGAGCATATAGAGCAAATGAAGGAAGCTGTAGAAGATGGTGTTGATTTATTTGGATATACTCCATGGGGATGCATAGACTTAGTAAGTGCATCTACTGGTGAGATGGCTAAGAGATATGGATTTATATACGTAGATAAGTATGATGATGGAAGTGGAGACTTATCTAGGATTAAGAAGAAGAGTTTTAACTGGTATAAACAAGTAATAGAATCTAATGGTGAAAAGTTATAGTATGTAGATACTGTTTATGTTTATAAGAGTAGTAAATAGTGTCAATATAATACAATTTTTTATCATAAAGAAAGATGGAGTAACGATTCGTTATTCCATCTTTTTTATAATGAATTTAAAAGGTAAAAGTGATATATGATTTGTATAATTTAATCTATAAAAATAGATTAATAATATAAAGACTTATAAGCTATAAAGGTTAAGTTTGTAGATACTATTGAGAAACTTTAAAATAAAAAGTAAGAAAATTATCAAATTGGCACAATTTTTGCTCTACATAAATGTAAAAAATGCAGGATTTTTTGGTAGTGTAAAAGTGAAAACCAAATGTGTATTATAAAAGAGTAGAGTATATTTTAAAAGGAGTAATAAAATGAAAACAATAGCAGTAGTAACTGATGGTCTATCTAAATTAGAATGTTTTTTAAATAAAAATCTAGAACTGATATTTAAAGATAAAGTAATAATAAAAAACTATTATTTAAATAAAATAACAGAAAAGGAATCGATAAAAGGTGACATAATATTAGTAATGATAGATGATAGAGTATTAAAAATAAAAAAATATGTAAAAGATGTCTCAAAAATAATAACTATAAATAGGAGTATAAAGCAAAAGGAGATATACAAGTTATTTTCATTACCAGAAGGAATAGATGTATTAGTAGTAAATGACAATAGTCATACTATATTGGAAACAATATCTAATCTATGTAATATAGGAATAAATCACTTAAATTTTATACCATATAATCCTAATGAAGAATATAGAAACATTAAGATAGCTATAACGCCAGGAGAGGCAGATTTAGTTCCTAAATATATAGAAGAAGTTATTGATTTAGGGCATAGATATATTGATAGTTCAACCTTTATTCAAATAATAGCAAAACTCAAATTGGATGATAAGGAAATTACTGATAGGTTAATTAAGTATACAGATGAAGTGATTAGTTTATATTCGGGAATAAATACTAAATATAAGGAACTTACTATAAAAACAGATGAATTAAATTCCATAATAAACTTGTCAAACTTAGGTATGGCAATGGTATCAGATAAGGGAAACGTAATTATCTGTAATAATAGTTTAAGTGATATACTAGATATTCAAGGTGATATTATAGGAAAAAATATAGATGAATTAGAGAATGAGAATATTAAAAAGATTTTTAGGTTAAGTAAGGCACATGATGAAGTTATAAAGCTTAATAATAAATATTTAAATGTAAATAAATATAATATAGAAAGTTTTGGAAAGGTTACTGGATATTATTTTTGTATTCAAGAAATAACTTACATAAGAAAATTAGAACAAAACTTATCAAGGAAGCTTAGAGAAAAGGGTCAAGTGGCTAGATATACTTTTGATGATATAAAAACAGTATCACTGAAGATGGAAAGAACTAAGGACTTAGGTATGAAAATAGCTGAATCTGATTATACAGTTCTTATAACTGGAGAAAGTGGAACAGGAAAAGAACTAATGGCTCAGTCTATTCATAATGCATCACCAAGGCATAGTCAACCATTTATAGCAATAAACTGTGCAGCTATGCCAGAAAATCTACTTGAAAGTGAACTTTTTGGATATGAAGAAGGTGCTTTTACAGGAGCTTTAAGGGGAGGTAAAAAAGGCTTATTTGAACAGGCTAATAACGGAACTATATTTTTAGATGAGATAGGGGACATGCCTATATACTTACAAAGCAAATTACTTAGGGTATTACAAGAAAATCAAGTCATGAGAGTTGGAGGAGAAAATGTAATAGATATTGATGTTAGAGTAATTGCAGCTACAAATAAAAATTTGTTAGAAATG
Source organism: Clostridioides sp. ES-S-0054-01 (assembly GCA_021561035.1). Classification (NCBI taxonomy): domain Bacteria; kingdom Bacillati; phylum Bacillota; class Clostridia; order Peptostreptococcales; family Peptostreptococcaceae; genus Clostridioides; species Clostridioides sp. ES-S-0054-01. Next base: position 3,237,860 of record CP067346.1, on the reverse strand, counting down.
ATAAAAGAAGATAGATTTAGAGCAGATTTATATTATAGGATAAATGTATTGCCTATAAACATACCACCTTTAAGAGAGAGAAAAGAAGACATAGAATTTATGTTAAAGTATTTTATGAAAAGAAAGAAGAAAATTAGTCAAGATGTTGAAGATATTATTAATTCATATCAATGGCCAGGTAACATAAGAGAGTTAAAAAATACAGCTATGTATATTAATATTATGAGCTCTGAGTATACTATTTTAATTAATGATTTACCTCATAATTTACTAAATATAACTGAGGATTATAGTAAAGAAATAAGTATATTAAAAGATAGAACATCTATAGAAAAAGTAAAATTAGTAATGAAATGCTTAAGAAATGCTAATAATCTTAATAAAAACATTGGAAGAAATAGTATTGTCAATTTAATAAATGAATTAGGTTATGGTATAACTGAAGGTGAGGTAAGGGGGATACTTAATATCCTTAAAGAGTTAGATTTAATAATATGTGAATCAGGTCGAAAGGGAAGCGAATTAAATAGAAGAGGTAAAAATATATTAAATATTATTTAATAGGTAAATAAAAAGGAAAGTATAAATACCTATTTTACCTATTAATTAAGTTTAGGAGTATTTAAAAAAGTCAAATTAAACAGAAGAAAAAAATATAAATTAATAAAGTTATTTATATTACTAGTATTTAGAAAAAGTATTTCTAAAATGAATTATAATCTTCAAATAAATAAAATATTGGTATGCTACTTGCTCTTTAATAGAAAAGTAGCATTTTTTATTGTTCATAAATAAGTTAAGGGGTGAAGAAAGTGGTTAAAAAGAAATATCCAGTGATAGGAATATCAGGTAATTTATTAATTGATGAGGGGGGAATGTTTCCTGGCTATGAAAGGGCTTATGTAAATAATGACTATATACAATCAGTCGTTATGTGTAAAGCTATACCATATATTGTACCGATTGTATATGATGATGAGATTATAAAGGAGCAAGTATCTAATATAGATGCGCTTATACTATCTGGAGGACAAGATATAAATCCACTTATATGGAAAGAGGAACCTCATAATAAGCTAGGTGCAATATCACCAAAAAGAGATGTTTTTGATATGAAACTATTAAAACATGCTTTAGATATGAAAAAACCCGTTTTAGGTATATGTAGAGGAGAACAAATTATAAATGTAGCTGAGGGAGGTAGTTTATATCAAGATTTATCTCTAATTGAAGGAGCATATATTAAACACAATCAGCAACATTTATCTAATGTACCTACACATACAGCACAGATAAAGGAGGGTACAAAGTTATATGAAATATTAGGCGAAAAAGAAATTTTAGTTAATAGTTTTCATCACTTAGTTGTCAATGAAGTAGCTCCAGGATATATTGTTTCAGCTACAGCTAAAGATGGTTTAATTGAAGCTATAGAAAAGGAGGGAAGTGAGTTTGTAATAGGGATACAATGGCATCCAGAAATGATGACTAGAGATTATGATAATATGAAAAAAATATTTATGGCAATAGTTAAAGAAGCATCTAAATAAAAATAATTATGACTATATTAAGTTGGGTTTGGAGGGAATAACAATGGAAAAAGGCATTAAGTTAGGTTTTTGGAGTATTGTATTATTAGGAATCAATGCAATAATAGGGTCAGGTATATTTGGGTTACCTGGCGATGCTTATACAGATATAGGTCCAGCAAGTATATTAGTATTAGTTTTTTGTATGTTTTTAGCTGTTTCTATTGCTTTATGTTTTGCTGAAGCAGGTAGTTGGTTTGATACTGATGGTGGACCATATCTTTATGCAAAAGAGGCGTTTGGAGATTTTATTGGATTTGAAGTTGGATTTATGAAGTGGATAGTTAGTATGATTGCTTGGGCCACTATGGCAAATTTCTTTGCTGTAACACTATCATCTGTATGGCCTCAAGCAGCAGAACCACTTACTAAGAATATAATAATTGGTATATTAGTTGTAGGGCTTGGGATTATAAACTTTATGGGAATGAAACAATCTAAGCATTTAAACAATATAATGACTATAGGAAAATTATTACCAATAGTTTTATTTATAGCTGTAGGATTATTTTTTATAAAAGGTTCTAATTTTACACCATTTGTAATAATACAAAAAGGTCAAAGTGCATCATCAGCTTTTGTAGCAGTATCCATAACTTTATTTTATGCTTTTACAGGATTTGAATCTTTAGCTGTTGCAGCAAAAGATATGGAGAATCCTAAGAAAAATGTACCTAAAGCATTGGTAATGGTAATGTTTGTGGTATCAGTAATATATATGCTTATACTGGGAATAAGTATAGGCGTATTAGGCAATGGATTAGCAGGGTCAGCTACTCCTGTTGCAGATGCTGCTATTAAGATGTTGGGTCCTGTAGGTGGGTATATAATTACAATAGGAACTATAGTATCTGTTGGAGGTATAAATATTGCATCATCTATATTTACACCAAGGTCTGCTGCTGCTTTGGTTGAACAAGGATTAATGCCTAAGTCTATAAGAAAAACTAATAAAAATGGAGCTCCGTATATAGCAATTATAGTATCTGTTATAGGAACTCTACTAATAGCGTGGTCGGGTTCATTTACAACATTATCTCAAATAAGTGTTGTATCTAGATTTATTCAATATATTCCTACCTGCTTAGCTGTATTAATATTAAGAAAGAAGTATGCTGGTAAAGATGTAAATTTTAGGATACCTGGAGGAGCGATTATACCAATATTTGCAGTTATTATAAGTATATTATTACTAATAAAAGCAGGTATCGATGAACCTATGAAGATAGTTTGGGGATTAGGTGGAATGATAATTGTAGTTCCTATATATTTCTATATGACTAAAGTATACTCAAAGAAATATAATGATGTTGAAGTCAAATAATTCTTGTAATTTGCAGAGATTTTATAAAGATTATTTTGAGTTTAGGATACTCGGTATAACACTTTGGTGTTATACCATTTTTTACATAAATAACTTTATTTTTTGACTGCTCTAGTTGCATAGAATGTAAATATTAAAAATAGGCTTAATATAATTTTATTTATAATATATCATTATACTTTCGTAAGGTTTTATTTCCATTTCACTCTCAATTGTACCTCTAGTATAATTGGTTTCAAGTATCGTGTAGTTTAATTTATTCAAATAAGTTTCAGGTAATTTATACACTACATTATCATGAGTAAAGTTACTTATAACAAGGAGATTTTGGTTTTTATATTCTCTTTCATAAATAAATAGATTTTTATGATTTTCATCTAACAATCTGTAATTACCTTCTGTAAAAATATCATATTGCTTACGATATTTTATTAATCTTTGATAAGTGTAAAATACTGAACGAGAATCCTTAAGTTCATTTTCTACACTAATATTGTCATTATTAACTTTTAACCAAGGTTTATGATTAGAAAATCCCTTATAAATAGTATTATCCCATTGCATAGGAGTACGAGCGTTATCTCTAGATTTTTGTTGAAGTATAATCAATGCTTCCCTTTCATCAATACCAGATTTAATCATATCATAGTATGCATTCTTACTTTCGGCATCATCATATTCATCTATTTTAGTAAAGTAGGCATTTGTCATACCTATTTCTTCACCCTGATATATGTAGGTAGTACCCTGTAAACCAAATAGTGTTATAGCTAACATCTTAGCACTTTCTTGACGAAAAAATCTATCATCTCCAAATCTAGATAAAGCTCTAGGTTGGTCATGATTAGAGTAAAATAGAGCATTCCATCCTTTTCCTTCATACATTTTATATTGGAAGTCAGATTGTGCTTTTCTTAATTTATCTAAAGAAAACATTTTATTAGTCCATTTTACGCCTCCTTTATAGTCTGTTTTCATATGATGGAAGCTGAAAACCATAGATAATTCTTCTCGATTTTCTCTAGTATAATTAATACACTCTTCGGGTGTAGTAGATGACATTTCACCTACAGTAACTATGTTTTTAGGTTTGAAAACTTTTTGATTCATGTTATGCAAATATTCATGTATACGAGGACCATCAGCGTAGTGAGTTCTTCCATCTCCTTTTGGACCTGTTATAGGGTCATCAGGTAATCCAGGTGTTTTAGATAATAGGTTGACTACATCTAAACGAAAACCATCAATACCTTTATCAGCCCAAAATTCTAGTATTTTGTAACATTCTTCACGGACTTTTTCATTTTCCCAGTTTAAATCAGCTTGAGTTTCTTCAAATAAATGTAAGTAGTATTGATTCGTAGTCTCATCGTATTTCCAAGCAGTTCCACTAAATCTAGATATCCAGTTATTAGGGACAGAACCATCAGGTTTAGTGTCCTTCCAGAAATAATAATCACGATATGGATTGTCTTTGCTTTTTTTAGATTCTTTGAACCACTTATGTTCAGTAGATGTATGGTTTAAAACCATATCCATCATTATTTTTATGTCTCTTTTATGAGCTTCTTTTAAGAGTTTTTCAAAGTCGCTTATTGTGCCATATCTTGGGTCTATATTATAATAATCTTCTATATCATACCCATTATCTCTTTGAGGTGAAACATACATAGGAGTCAACCATAATAAATCAACACCTAAAAAAGAAAGATAATCTAACTTTTCTATAATACCATTTATATCACCTATACCATCATTGTTGCTATCTTTAAAACTTTTTGGATATATTTGATAGACAGTTGCTTTTTTCCACCAATTTTTCATACTTGATACCTCCTGTAATTTATAACTTAATTATAATATGTTTAAACAAATTGTCAAGTATAAAACTAGTACTAAAGTTATAACATGGAAAAAACTAATATTTGTATAAACATATAATTGCATAGAGAATAGTGAAGTTGCTGTGGTATAAATAGGTAATGTATTAGGTTTTTAATTTCATTTTATAGTGAAATTAAAAACCTTTTAAAAGTATTGTGTAGAAAATATAATAACAATATAAGCATCTTACACAAATCGATATTAAATTATACAATGATAAAAAATGAAATAATTCTACAGTATTTTTTAGAATGTAAGAATAAAAACTATTATGGATAATAGGGAGGTGTAAGAATGCGAATATTAAATATTATAAATGATTTAAATGACACAAATAAGTATCTATCTATAACGTATTTTATAGATAAGTATTCTGTATCTAAAAGAACACTACAAAATGACTTTTCGTATTTATCTAAAGTATCTAGTAATAAAGGTTTTAAAATAATACAAAAAAGAGGATTAGGCTATTTATTAGAGATTAAAGATAATGCTTTATTTGAAAAATTTAAAGTTGAGTTGTCTGAGTATTTAGACCAACCTAAGTTAAACGCTGAAAATATAATTTCATGTATTATCTTAAATGAAGATTATATAACTATTGACAAGATATTAAGAAAGTTAAAGACAAGTAGGTCAGTAGTAAAAGGATATAAAGAAGATATTGATTCTTATTTAGAAAAATATAATCTTAATCTAGAAAGAAAGTCTCACTATGGATTAAAAATTATAAATAGCATGAAAGAAAGGAGAGAATTAATAGTAGACCTTTATATAAAAGAAAATGAAATTATAAAAGAGTATATTGATAGTAGTCTGGAAAACGATTTTAAAAAAATTCAGGAAAAATTTATTAATAACTTAAAGGAAAATAATTTGACCATAAATTATATGGAGCTAAAAGAAATACTATCTTGGTTAAAAGTAACTATGTATATAGATAAGCAAGCTAAATTATTAGAACTAGATGATAATACCAATGAATATGAATTAAATTTATCTAATGAAGATTACAAGATATTGCAATCTTTGATAAAGAAAAAAGCTAGACAAAAATTTAGCACACAAGGAGGTGCAGATAGCTTAAGAGATGACTTAGAAGATTTTTTAGAGAAATTTGATTAAAAAATAGCTACGCATACTCGTGACTTTAGTCGTGAACTAGTAGCTAAGGTAGTCAGCATATAGGGAAACTTATATGTAGAGATAGGATAGAACCTATCCAATACTACTTGAATTGCTAAAAACCCCTAAAGCTAACCAAACTAAAACATAAGGATGAAATAAACCTAAGTGTGAAAGTTACGAAAGTAGAAAAAATTGGTTAGATGGTATAAGGTTAAACCCTAAGTACTTTAAAATGGGCAATCAGCAGGTAAGCTCCGAATAGGAGAAACTTCAACGACTATTCCTCTTGAGGGAAGTACACTACAAGCTATTGGTAGTGGAAGTGGGTAGACCTTAACGGATAATGCCGAAGGATAAGATATAGTCTGTGCTTACATGAAAGTGTAAGAAGTTCATAAGAGAACTGCATAGGTAGTAGCGAACTTATGTGAACGACAACCTCAAAAATGATAAAAGTTAAGACTTACGGTTCTTAAATATGTTATTTAAAAATAAATATAAAATTCTTTAAAATACTTGTTTAAAAAAATTGCGCTTGTTAATATTAGGATGGGTGATGAAAAATTGAAGTGACCCAGATATGTATATTTAGTACAATACCATATAGCATGGTGTGTAAAATATAGACTTCCAGTATTAACAAATGAAATTGAAGAAGATTTAATTAATATATTTAGTTGCTACTGTATCATAAAATACAGGGGAGCAGATAAGAAAATATATTAATTAATCAGAAAAAACAGGTAAAGTGAGGTAATAGTAGTGGAAAAAGCTTATAAGTTTAGAATGTATCCAAATAAAAAACAGCAAGAGTTAATTAACAAAACTTTTGGATGTTGTAGATTTGTATATAATAAATATCTTGCTAAAAGAATAGAAGTTTATAAAAATGATAAAGAAACTTTTACTTATAAACAGTGCAGTTCTGATTTGACCAATTTAAAAAAAGAATTAAAGTGGCTTAAAGAACCTGACAAATTTTCACTACAAAACACCTTAAAAGATTTAGAAAACGCATATGAAAAATTCTTTAAAGAAAAGGCAGGATTTCCTAAATTTAAATCAAAGAAAACTAATAGATTTTCATATAAAACTAACTTTACAAATGGAAACATTATGTACTTTAGTCAATATATAAAATTACCTAAACTTGGTATGGTTAAAATAAGGGATAAACAAGTACCTCAAGGGAGGATACTTAATGCTACTATATCTAAAGAACCAAGTGGTAGATATTATGTATCATTATGCTGTACTGATGTAAATATTGAAGCATTTGAAAATACTAATAATCAGATAGGTCTAGATTTAGGAATTAAAGAATTTTGTATCTCAAGTTGTGGACAATTTATAGAAAATCCTAAGTATCTTAAGAAGTCATTAAGAAAACTTTCTAAATTACAAAGAGAATTATCGAGAAAAACAATCGGTAGTTTAAATAGAAATAAAGCAAGGTTAAAAGTTGCAAGACTTCAAGAACATATAGCTAATCAAAGGAAGGATTTTCTACAAAAATTATCTACTAAATTAATAAAAGAGAATGATATTATTTGCATAGAAGATTTACAAGTAAAGAACATGATTAAAAATCGTAAACTATCTCTCTCTATTTCTGATGTGTCGTGGTCAGAATTTGTTCGTCAATTAGAATACAAGGCTAATTGGCATGATAGACAAATTGTAAAGGTAGGTAAGTTCTTTGCAAGTTCGCAAATATGCAATAAATGTGGGTACAAAAACGAGGAAGTGAAGAACTTAAATATAAGAGAATGGATTTGTCCTTGTTGTAATGAAACTCACGATAGAGATATAAATGCAAGTATAAATATATTAAAAGAAGGATTAAGACTAATAACAGTTCAAAATAAATAACTTATGTAAGAACCGTAGGAACTGCGGGGATAGCCTGTGGAGAATACATATTTTAGTATGCAAAATTCTATGAAGCAGGAACCCTGTGACTTTAGTCATGGGAGGTTCAGAAAGAAAATAATACATATTTTAATGAAGATGAAGAATTTAAAAAGTCATTACTAAATCATTTGACAGAATTATTAGAAAGGTCAACCTTTAGTATATCTTATCAAAATCCACTTATAGATGAAATACAAATTAAATATCCAGTTGCTTTTAATATAGCTATATTACTAGGAAAAATAATGTATAAAAAGTATAATGTTAAAATCCAAAGAGATGAAATTGGGTTTATAGCTACATACTTTGCTATGAATATGGAAAAGCAAGCTATCTATGAATTTAGAAAGTATAATTCAATAGCAATAGTATGCTCATCAGGTGGTGGAAGTGCTCAGTTAATAAAATTTAAGATAAGTAGTTTGTTTGAAAAAACTAATATAAAAACTTTCTCTCTTATACAGATGAAAGAATTAGAAAAATTTAATCCAGATATTATCTTCTCGATTTGTGAACTAGATATAAAACTAGAAGTACCTATTGTATATATAAAAGAACTTTTAGATGATTATGATATTTTAAGAATTAAAGAGTTGATTATGTTTGAAAAATTTAAGGAGTACTCTTTAGAAAATAAAGGTCAAGCATTTATCAGTAAATTTTTAAGAAGTGACTATTTTAATATAGACAATGATTCAATAGATTATATTGAATGTTTAGAAGATATGTCTAAAAATATAGAATTAAAAGGTGCAGGAAATTATGGATACTCTGAGAAGGTTTTGAAAAGAGAGTCCTTTGCAACAAATATATATATAAATGGAGTTGCAACACCTCATCCTATAGATATTGATGGAAATGAGAATTTAATTTCAGTAAAGATTTTACAAAATCCAATAGTATTTGAAGGTAAAAAAGTTTCTTTAATATTTATGATTTGTTTAAAAAAAGAAAATATTGGACTTTATAAAAAAATTAGTAGCAGTTTATATGAAATAATGAATGATATAGAAACTGTTCGACTACTTGTAAATGCTAAAACATTCAAAGAATTTGTAGCTTTAATAAATCAAAGAATATAGAGGGTAATCGTATGAGTATAGATTATTTAAAAAAACTATGTGAGGCAGATGGAATAGCTTCAAATGAACAAGAAATAAGGGAGATATTAGCTGAGAATATAAATGGAGAAATTAGTTTTGATAACTTAGGAGGTATGATAGTTCACCATAGAGGTGAAGGATTAAAAATAATGTTTTGTGCTCATATGGATGAAGTTGGATTTATGGTAAGACATATAAGTGATATTGGAATGCTACATTTAATTACTGTTGGTGGAGTTAAAGATAGTGCAAAGTCTTTCCAAAAAGTAAATATAAGCAAAGTTGATGGGACTAAGGTAAAAGGGCTTATGAATTGTTCATATGATGAAAATCACAAAGTAAAAGATGTATATGTAGATGTAGGAGTAAGTACAGCTAAAGAGGTTGATGCTTTAGGCATAAACATAGGAGATATAGTATGCTTTGCTAGTGATAGTGAAATGTTAAGTGAAAATGTACTTATGGCAAAGGCTTTAGACGATAGAGTAGGATGTTATGTACTTAAAGAGATAGATAGAAGAATTAATCAAATAAAAAAGAATGACAATGATGTATACCTTGTGTACACAAGTTCCGAAGAAGTTGGGATAAGAGGAGGTAAAACGGCATCAAAAGTAGTGAATCCTGATGTAGTGTTTGCTATAGATGTTGCTTGTGCACCAGATTTAATTAGAAATTACACAAATCAACGCCAATTATCTAAAGGCTGTATGATAGTGCATTATGATAAGACAATGATTCCTAATAAAAAGTTCTTAAATTATATGAAAGACTTGGCAACTAAGTATGATATAAAATTCCAGTGCGATATGTTTAGTGGCGGAGGAACAGATGCTGGAAATGCACATCTAGTAAATGAAGGAAAATTAGCTATAGTTTTAGGTGTTCCTTTAAGATACTGTCATGGAAATTATTCAATGGTAGATATGAGGGATGTTGAAGAGGTTATCAATTTATGTACTGCTGTTATTAATGATATGAGTATGGAGAAGTACAGTGATATATTAAAGTTTATTTAACAACATAGGAGGTAAGCATGGAAAATTTAGAAGTGAAAATAATGGAGATAATAGTTTCTTCAGGGGATAGTAAAACAAAGTCATTTGAAGCTTTAAATAAAGTGAAAGAAGGTGATTATGAAGGAGCTAGAGCTTGTATGGAAGAAGCTAGAAAAATAGATATAGAAGCTCATAATGCACAAACTGCATTAATACAAAGTGAATTATCTGGAGATTGTGAGAGTAAGTCAATGGTGAGTTTATTAATGGTACATGCTCAGGATCATTACATGACTTCACAGTTATCTAGAGATTTAATAGAAAAATTAATAGATATATTTGAATCTAAGGAGGCGTAAAAATGAGAATAATATTATGTTGTGCAGGTGGATTTTCGACTACAATGCTAATGAAAAACATGGAGAACACTGTAAAAAATAGTAAAAAATTAAATTCTGATGATTTTGAATTTAAAGCAATACCAGTAGATTTATTAAAAAATGAGGTTGATAATTGTGATGTACTAGTTATAGGACCACAAATAGCTCATAGACTTGATTACATAAAACCTATACTAGAGCCTAAAAATGTACCATATGTAATAATAGATCAAAATACATATGGAAAAATGGATGGTGCAACTGCACTTAAGATGGCATTAATAGCTCACAAAAAAGCTAATATGTAATATTCATTAAAGTATACTATGATGACGGGGGGAAAATAATGTTTAAAAAGTTCGAACAATTTATGAATAAGCATCTTACACCAATTGCACAAAAGATGGACAAGCAACATCACTTAAGTGCAATTAAAAAGTCAATGGTGGCAATGACTCCAATACTTATAATAGGAAGCTTAAGTCTTATGCCAGAGGCTATAGGAAACTTAGCAGAAAAGGCTATGGGAGCAAATGCTATAACTTCATTTATAACAAATAATATGGACTCGTTACAACTTCCATTTCACTTAACTATAGGAATGATGGGATTTTTAGTATGTATGTGTATAACGTATTTCCTTTCAGAACACTATAAGCTTTATGTGCCAGGAGCAATGTCTTTAGCTGCCGTTGGTTTTCTTTTAATGAGTTTTAATTTTACTGAAGATGGTGGAATGGATATTAAATATATGGGAACTAAAGGTTTGTTTATAGCAATGGTGGCAGGTGTATTAGCTGTTGAGTTGTATAGATGGTGTAAAAAGAAAAACTTTACTATACGTATGCCAGAAAGTGTGCCTGATTTTGTATCAAGTTCATTTGAATTAATACCTACAACAGTAATAATAGTTGGAGTATTTATGGGTATAAGAATAGTGACTTTACAAGTGTTTGGAGTACTGCCTCCAGAAATACTTACTCAATTTTTAGCTCCATTAGTTGGTTCTTTAGATAATCCATTTACATTTGCATTTATAACATTCTTAGGAATAACATTATTCTTCTTTGGAATACATCCATCCGTATTATCGCCAATAACAGCACCAATAACAGCACAATTTTTAGCTGAAAACTTGGAAGCTATGGCAGTAGGTCAATCACTACCACACTTCTATACAGGAGGAATGGTAAGTGCATTTGCAAACTTTACAGGAACAGGAGTAACATTTGGTTTGGTATTTTGGTATTTAATGTCTAAGAGAGTAGATTTCAAGCGTATAGGTCAAGTTTCTTTAGTACCAGCATTATTTGGCATAAATGAACCTATATTATTTGGTGGACCAATAGTTTTAAATCCGACATTCTTTTTACCTTTTGTAATTGGAGGAACTATACTAGGAACATTTCCAGCATTCTTGATGCATGCAGGAATATTGGCCAAACCTTTTTTCAACCCTCCATATTTAGGAGTATTTATAGAAGGATTCTTAGTAAATGGGCATTGGCTAACTCCAGTAGTTCAAGCAGTTCAAATGGTGGGCTCTATATTAATATGGTATCCATTCTATAAAATGTATGAAAAGCAATGTGATGAGAGAGATACTAAGCAGGCTCAAGAAGTTCAAGAAGAATCTGTAATATCTCCAGAAGATTTAGGTTTATTAGGTGATTTAGATTTCTAGAAATATAATTTAAGCATATAAATAAAAGCTGTGAAAATAGAGCTACAAATCTATATTCATAGCTTTTATTTTATAGAGTAGCAAGATATTTTAATAATAAAAGATAATCAATATTTGATTTTAGATGGAAGATATACAAATTAAACAAAAAATACTCCATCAAAATCTAATAAATCACACTTTAATGTTGTATATGAGAATTATATTGGAGAATTAATATGAAACACAATTTTGATGAAGTTTATAACCGCAAAGGTACTTATTGTACACAGTGGGATTATATACAAGATAGATTTGGTAAAAAAGATTTGATTCCATTTTCTATTTCAGACACAGATTTTACAATACCTAAGCCAGTATATGAAAAGTTAAAAGAGATGTTAGAGCATCAGATATATGGATATTCTAGATGGAATCATAATGATTTTAAAGGAAGCATTGCAGGATATTATAATAGACGATTTCAAGCAAAAATAGAGAATGATTGGGTATTATATAGCCCGTCAGTTATGTATTCAGTATCATTACTACTTAGATTACTTTGTAACAACAAAAAGAAAGTAGCTACATTTAATCCTATGTATGATGCATTTTTCAGTGTAATAGAAGAAAATGAATTTGAGTTAGAAAAAATACAATTATATGAAAAAAATGGCAAATTTAATATAGATTTTAATGAGTTTGAAGATAGTGTAAAAAATTGTGATGTATTATTGCTATGCTCACCTCATAATCCAACAGGTAAGGTTTGGAAAGAAATTGAATTAGGATTTATAATAAATACTTGTAAAAAATACAATATAAAAATTATAAGTGATGAAATACATGCTGATATAATCATGCCAGGAAATAAACATTTACCAATAGTTAAATATTTAAGTGAATATAAAGAGCTATATTTAGTGTCTTCTGGAAGTAAAACATTTAATTATCCAGGGTTAATAGGTTCATATGCTGTTATACCAAATAAAAATATATATGATGAATTTTTAGCAATAACAAGAAGAAGAGATTTTCTAAACTCTGTAAGTTTACCAGGTATGTATGCAACAATGGTTTCTTACAATGAATGTGATTATTATATAGAACAACTTGTCGAATACATAGATAATAACTTAAGTTATGTGTCGCAGTTTATAAAAGAGAATTTTGAGGATATTAAATTTACAAAGCCAGAGGGTACTTATTTGGCATGGATAGATTGTAGAGATGTTCCATTTACTTGTGAAGAAATACAAGAGTCTTTAATTAATATTGGAAGAGTAGGAATAATGAGGGGAGAAGTATATGGAAGTGAGAAATATTTAAGATTAAATTGTGGCTGTCCAAGAGAAAAATTAAAAGAAGGTCTTGAAAGATTTAAACTGAGTATAGACTATTTATACCTTAATAACAAGTAGTTTAAAAAATAAACTATTAAAAATAGATAGGGACAATTTGTTCCTATCTATTTTGCAAGTGACAAAAAATTGATTACTAAAATGAATAATTTTAATTTGATAAAATAAAAGAAGATGATTCAAATTTTTATTTTGAGACATCCTCTTTTAATATCTTTGAGTAACATCCATGAATATAAATGTTTCAGGTGTATGCTTTGATTCTGTATATTCAAAAAGCTTTCCATCATCAGTATATACACTATTTCTAATAACACCCACACAATTATAATCATTTAGAGGTAATGTTTTTAACTCAAGCTCAGTAGCTTTTTCAATTTTAAATATCTTTCTGGATGAAACAATTTTTGTTCCTAGATGCTCTTCTATATATTTGTAAATAGAGCCTTGTGCTATAGAAACATCAAGGTCTTTAACTACACTACATAGAAAATAGTTAATGTCGAGTATTTTAGGTATGTTATCAATATATCTTAGTCTGTGAAGGTGATATACTTCACTACCAACCTTAAAACCTGTCTTTTTGGACAATTTCTCATCAACCAAAATTTTGCTGAAATGAAGAACACTAGTAGCAGTATTAACCTTTTTATCTTCTACAATCGACTCTACACCCTTGAAATTGTGCATATTTAGAAAAAAATCATTAGAAAAACTATTTTCTAATACTACAACACCCTTACCTTTTATACTTTGGACGTATCCTTCTGTGTTTAACTGGGAAATTGCTCTACGTACAGTGTTTCTACTACATGAAAATCTTTCAATAAGTTGAAGTTCAGTAGGCAACATCATATTACTTTTATATTTACCATTAAGTATTTCTTCTTTTAAGACTTCATATATCTCTGAAAATTTATTTTTAGCCATATACCCCTCCTTAAAGGTTTTTAGTAATATTAGTAAACTGATATGAACAAATTATATCAAATGTGTTTAGACATGTATAGTGAAAATGAAATTATATAAACCATAAAAAGGATAAAATTAAACTATTTTGTGAGTTGTTTTAAATATATGATTAAACATATTTTAAAAATGAAAAATTTAATCTAAAAAAATAGGCTAGATATAGCAATATACTCAAAAGAATTTAGATATGAACTTAAATGAAAAAAATAAAACAAATAAAAAATATTGACAATTTGTTTAAACAAATATAATATTTAAAATATAAAATGTAAATAAATCGTTTTCACAAAAAAATAAATCGAAAGAGAAAGGGGATTGGATATGAAGAGATTCTTAAACAAAATGATGCAACAACTATCACTTTTAGGTAAGACTATGCTGGTGCCGATAGCTGTAATGCCAGCAGCAGGTATACTAGGATTATTATTTGGGTCAAATATGCTTAATGTCCCAGCTATATCTAATATATCTAATATAGTATTTTCAAATGTGGACTACTTATTTTTATTAGGAGCAGCTAGTGCCTACTCAAAGTCTAAAGATAAAACAAGTGTAATGGTTGCAGCAGTAGTTGCATATATGATATTTAAGTCAAATTTAGAGTTATTGAATGATACATTAAATGCAGGTGTATTTGGTGGGATAATTGTTGGAGCTTGTATAGCATGGACTTACAATAGAACATATAAAGTTAAAGTTCCTGCGTTTTTAAGTTTCTTTGCAGGAGAAAAATGTGTAATTACACTAGCACCAATAGTAGCTTTAATTTTATCATATATATTTAGTTTATTATGGATATATCCACAAGCTGCAATGAATCAATTTGGTTTTTGGTTGGGAGGAGCTGGTGCAATAGGAATATTCTTATTTTTATTCTGTAACCGTGCACTAATACCAACTGGATTACATCAAGTTTTAAATGCTTACATACTATTTGAAATGGGGGAGTATACAACATCAACAGGAGAAGTTATAAGAGGGGAGATTCCTAGGTTTATGGCAGGAGACCCAAATGCAGGATTCTTCTGGACAGGATTTTACATAATTATGATGTTTTCAATACCTGCTATTTCATATGCTATATATAAAACAGCACAAGATAAAAATAAACAAGAAGTAAAAGGAGCAATGACGGCTGGAGCATTGACTTCTTTTATGGCAACAGTAACTGAACCTATAGAATTTTCGTTTTTGTTTGCATCTCCTAAGCTGTATATAATTCATTCTTTTTATTCTGGTCTAGGAGGAGTTGTACTATATTTATTGGGGGCTCGTTTGGGTTCATTTAATGGGGCAAGTATAATTGACTATATCTTAAGCTTTAGTTATGGGGATAAATCTTGGCTAGTTGTACCTATAGGGATTGTATTCTTTGCATTATATTATGTAACATTTAAATACATAATAATAAAAGACAATGTACAAACACCAGGACGTGAAGTTGAGATAGAGATAGGTAATAATGTTAGTGAAGAAGAAAAAAACTTACAACTTTCTCATAGTAATTTTTCATATATGGCTAAGCAGATAATTAAAAATTGTGGTGGTTATGAGAACATAGTGACACTAAATAATTGTATGACAAGATTACGTTTAGAAGTTAAGGATGCAACACTTTTGAATGATGATAATATAAAAAAAACAGGGGCAAAAGGGGTAATTAAATTGAGTAATACATCAGTTCAAATTATTGTAGGAACGGATGTTGTTAAAGTGAAGGATGAAATGGAAATGCAACTTGATGAGTTAAGAAAGCAGGCAGAAGCATAAAATGAAAAAATTAGTAGTTAGGGCAGATGATATAGGATATTCAGAAGGTGTTACACTAGGAATAATATCTTCTTATAAGAATGGTATTGTTACAAGTGCTGGAATCATGGTGAATATGCCTTTTTCAAGACAAGCTATAGAAATGGTAAAAAATGATGATATATGTTTTGGTTTACATGTTAACTTAGTAATAGGAGAACCTTGTTGCAAAGAACATATTAAGATAAAGAATTTGTTAGATGAAGGTGGAAAATTTGTTTCTAGCAAAATAAGAAGAACGCAACTATTGACAGGTAAAGAGGTTTTTAATTATGAAGAAGTATATGAAGAAGTTTGTGCTCAAATTGAAACTTACAAGTGGTATATGAATAAGTTGCCTGAATATATTGATATACATGGTATAGAAGAAGATGTATCAATATCGGCAATGTGTGATGCTGCAAAAAAATACGGTATACCAAGTTGTCCCTATTATTTAGATTCATGTATTAGTATGCCAAGTAAATATCCTCAGAATGATTTTTACAAGTTAAACAAATCTTTTGTTAAATTATTTGAAGAAAAATATATAAATTTAGATAAAGATATAACATTGATGGTTACTCATCCAGGATTTATAGATTATAGTCTTATAAAATCATCCTCTCTTGTTCAAGAGAGAGTATATGAACATGCAATGTTATGTGATAAGGAAGTTAAAATGTGGTTAAGAAGAAATAAGATTGAGTTGGTTGATTTTAAAGACATTTTAAAGGCTAATAATTATATATAAAGAATAGATTAGCTAAAATGTTAATTAAAAATAAGTATTTGAAAAAAATGTGTATTTCCTAAAAGAATATTGATAGAGATGTATCAAAATAAAAACTTGAATCATCTCTATCAATATAGGAAGTGCACATTTTTTATGTATAATAAAAGGAGTAGTATGCATTAAAAAATTAAAAATATTAAATTATAATAATATTAACGAAAATTTTAGATAATATTTTTGAATTTTACTTATGAATAATAAAATAGATGGAGGAGAAACTATGGAATTTTATGAAAGAGCAAAAAAATATGAGTATAAATTTACAGATACAGAGGACATGATAATTGAATATATGAGAAAAAACAAAGAAGAAGTAATAAAATTATCAATACAATCTTTAGCAGATAAATTTTTTACTGTGCCAAATACCATAGTTAGGTTATGTAAAAAGATGGAGTATGATGGTTTTTCTCAACTAAAAAATAATTTAAAAGAGGAGTTAAAAGATGAGAATAAGGAGGTTAAAGATGGCTTTGAATCAGACATAAAAAAGACATTAGAGCTAATAGATTATGAAAAAATAAATAAAGTAGCAGATATGATTCAAAAATCTAGGAGTATTATAGTTTATGGAATAGGTCAAAACATTCCTTTGTGTGAGATATTAGTAAAAGAAATTAGAGGTGGTCATAATAATATAACCTACTATAGCCAAAGACATGAAGTACTTCATGATATAGGAAAATTAGGTGAACAAGATATGTTTTTTGCCCTTAGCTTAAGTGGAGAAACGAAAGAAGTGATAGAAGCAGCAAAGATAGCAGTTGATAAGGGATGTAAGGTAGTAGCTCTAACACATATATGTGAAAATAAATTACAACAAATTGCGGATATAAGTTTATATTGCTATTCAACAATTAGACAAGTAAATGGATATAATATATCAGATAAGGTTCCAATCATGATGATTATGAGAGCGATAATAGAGCAGTACTGGTTAAGATAGAGGTTTGTGTATAAATACACAAATCTTTATTTTTTAAGAAGAAATTGTGTGTATAATTTCAAAAAAACATTTTCATGATTTATTTTATGCTATATTCATAACATTAAATGATTTAAGGAGGGCGTAATTTTGGAATTTAAGAAAATCACAAATGAAAACCTTGTTTTTTTAAAACAAAAAGTAAAAACAAAGGAAGACGCAATAAAGTTCTTAGCAAGAAAGCTATATGATGAAGGTAAGTTAACATCTTATGAGGAATATTTAGAAGCTGTAATGTATAGAGAAACTTTATCTCCAACAGGTTTTGAAAAAGGACTTGCAATTCCTCATGGAAAATCTAAGTCAGTTAAAGAGGCAGCATTTGCAGCTATGACTTTAGAGACACCAATAGAGGACTGGGAAAGTGTAGACCCAGATAATAAAGTAGAGTTAATATTTTTGATAGCAGTACCAGAAAATGAAGGTGGAAATACACATATACAAATACTTTCTGAGTTAGTTACTAGATTGTCAAATGAGGATTATATGAATATGTTGTTAAATTCAAAAACTAAAAAAGAATTATTTGATAACTTAGATATAGAAGAAAAGAAAGAAAAAACAAAAGAAGAGATTATAATTCAAAATAAATCAAAGAAAATTGTGTTAGCAATAACAGCGTGCCCTGCAGGTATAGCACATACATATATGTCAGCAGAAGCATTAGTTAAAGCTGGTAAAGAAATAGGTGTAGATGTATATGTGGAAAAGCAAGGAGCTAATGGTATGGTAGACCCTCATACTCCAGATATAATAAAAAAGGCAGAAGCAATAATATATGCAACAGATGTAGCACCTAAAAATACAGAAAGATTTGAACACTTGCCAAGTGTAAAAACTTCAGTAGCAGCTCCACTAAAAAGAGCAAAAGAAATAATATATGAAGCTTTAGAAGTATCACAGAAACAAGGCAAAGGTGAATATATAGAAAAATCATCAGATACATCATATAATGAAAAATCATCATGGAAAAAAGATGTGAAATCAGCAATACTTACAGGAGTATCTCATATAATACCACTTATAGTGGCAGGAGGTATGATACTTGCATTTGCAGTATTAGCATCTCAGGCATTTGGTCTACAAGACTTGTACAATCAAGAAGGTTCTTGGTTATGGCAACTTAGAAAACTTTCTAGTGGTATGTTAGGGACATTAATGGTTCCAGTATTATCAGCATACATGTCTTACTCACTAGCTGAAAAACCAGGTCTTGGACCAGGGTTCGCAGCAGGTCTAGCAGCAGATTTAATAGGTAGTGGATTTCTTGGAGGTATGTTAGGAGGTTTACTTGCTGGTTATATAGTAAGATTCTTAAAGAAGAATATACCAGCTAAAGGTACGTTAGCAGGATTTGTAAGCTTCTGGGTATATCCAGTGGTTGGTTCTTTGGTAGTAGGTTTGTTGATGTTATTTGTAGTAGGAAAGCCTGTAGCAGCACTTAACAATGGTCTTATAAATTGGCTAAATGGAATGACTGGAGTAAATGCAATACTACTAGGTGCAATAATAGGAGCTATGGTTTCATTTGACCTAGGTGGACCAATAAACAAAGCAGCCTACACATTTGCAATAGGAGCAATAGCAAGTGGTAACTTTATACCTTATGCAATATTTGCATCAGTTAAAATGGTTTCAGCTTTTGGAGTTACAATAGCTACTATTTTAGGTAGAGATTTATTTTCAGAATCAGAAAAAGAAATAGGAAAGCAAACTTGGATATTAGGATTGGCTGGAATAACTGAAGGTGCTATACCATTTATGATAGAGGACCCAATTCGTGTTATACCATCATTAGTAGCTGGTTCAGCCATAACTGGTTCTATAGTAGCATTCTTCAATATAGGGCTTCAAGTGCCTGGAGCTGGTATATTCTCATTAGCCCTTTTAGAGGGAAGTATGTCAGGAGTTATGGCAGCATCAATATGGTTCTTTGCAGCAGTATTTGGAGCTATAATATCAGCAGTGTTATTAATAATAACTAGGAAACAAAAAAATCAAAGAAAGATGAATTATTAGAGATTTAATTATATTAATAAAATAAATATTGAAAAATTATGTAAACTCAGTAATATTTTTATTTGATTTTTAATTAGACAGAAAATATTATCAGATAAGTTTTGGAGGATAAATAATGAAAAAAAATGTACACATAGTTCCTCATATGCATTGGGACAGAGAGTGGTACTTCTCAACCGAGGAATCTAGAATATTACTTGTAAATAATATGGAAGAAATCATGGATATGTTAGAAAATAATCATAACTATCCATATTATGTGATGGACGGTCAAACTGCTATATTGGAAGATTATCTAGCAGTTAAACCTGAATATAAGGATAGAATAAAAAAATTGGTTCAAGAAGGAAAGTTAATAATAGGTCCTTGGTATACTCAAACTGATGAAATGGTAGTTGGTGGAGAGTCAATACTTAGAAATTTATTGTATGGAATAAAAGACTGTGATGAATTTGGAGAATACATGAAAATAGGATATTTGCCAGATTCATTTGGGCAAAGTGCTCAAATGCCACAAATACTAAATGGTTTTGATATAAAATACTCAATGTTTTGGAGAGGATGTTCTGAAAGAAAAGGAACTAATAAAACAGAATTCAACTGGAAGAGTGATGATGGGTCTTCTGTTTTGGCTCAAATACTTCCATTAGGTTATGCAATAGGGAAATATCTACCAATGGATGAATACGAGTTAAGAACAAGAATGGATAAATACTTACCAGTCCTTGATAAAGGAGCAACTACAGACCATATAATACTTCCAAATGGGCATGACCAAATGCCAATTCAAGAGAATATATTTGAAGTTATATGCAAATTAAAAGAATGTTATCCAGAGAGAGAATTTTTCTTAAGTAGATATGAAAATATATTTAAAGAACTAGAAAAAAACGAAGACATAGATACACTAAAAGGGGAATTTCTAGATGGGAAATATATGAGGGTGCATAGAAGTATATTCTCAACAAGAATGGATATAAAAGCAGCAAATGCTAGAATAGAATCAAAGATAACTAATATTTTAGAACCATTAGCTTCTATTGCATATTCTCTAGGTTTTGAATATCACCATGGATTAATAGAGTTAATTTGGAAAGAAATAATGAAAAATCATGCTCATGACAGTATTGGATGTTGTTGTTCAGATAAAGTTCACCAAGAAATAATGAATAGATTTTTCTTAGCTGAGGAAAAAGTAGACCAATTAATAATATTTTACAAGAGAAAAATAGCTGATGCTATGAGTTGTGAAATGGCTTTAGACAAGTTAGTAGCATTTAACTTAATGCCTTATGATAGAAATGAAACAGTAAGTGCCCAAGTTATAACTAAGATGAAAGCATTTGAAATATTTGATAGAGACAATAATAAGTTGGATTTTGAAGTGATACACAAAGAAGAAATAGATGCAGGATTAATAGACCGTCAAATAGTTCACTATGGAAACTATGACCCATTTATGGCATATACAATAAATTTTAAAGATGAAATACCTGCAATGGGGTATAAGGCATATATGATAAAAGAAGTTGACCATATGCCAGAAAAAGCTTACGAAGTATGTGATATGGTAGACAATGACTTTTATACTATTCAAGTCAATAAAAATGGAACATTAAAGATATTTGATAAAAAATTAAACAAAACTTTTGAGAATGTATTATTGATGGAAAATGGAGGAGATGAAGGAGACGAGTATGATTTTTCACCACTTCCAAATGAGAAATTAATATTTAACGATAATTTAGTAGCAAACCATACTATAAAGAAGAATAGATTTAATAATGAGATAAAGATAAATTATAGGTTAAAAGTACCAAAAGATATACAAGCTAGAAAAAATAATATAGTAGACTCATTTATTGACTTTGATATAATTATAAATGTTCCAAATGATAAAGCCATAATAGATGTAGTATTCAATATGAATAACCAAGCAAGAGATTGTAGAGTTAGAACTTATATACCAACGAATATAGCAGCAAAGTTTTCTGTATCTGATAATCAGTTTGGGCATATAAAGAGAAATGTGTATGATGATGCTATGGAAGTTTGGCAACAGGAAGGATGGAGTGAAAGACCAGATTCTATATATCCAATGCTAACATTCGTTGGATTATCTGATGAAGAGCATGGAGTAGCTGTTCTTACAAACAGTACAAGAGAGTTTGAAATAGTAGGAGAAAAATTTGATACGATAGCTGTAACTCTATTTAGAAGTGTAGGATTCCTAGGTAAAGAAGAAATGGTAAGACGTCCAGGTCGTCCATCAGGAATAAAGTTACCTACTCCAGATTCTCAAATGATAGGAAATATAAAAATAGACTTAGCAATAGTTACTCATGAAAAATCTACGATAGAAGCAAATGTTGCAAACATGGCTAAAGAATATCTAACAAAAATACAAACTTACAATAAAATGCCATATAATGCT
The DNA here is from genome assembly GCA_021561035.1 of Clostridioides sp. ES-S-0054-01. Taxonomy (NCBI): domain Bacteria; kingdom Bacillati; phylum Bacillota; class Clostridia; order Peptostreptococcales; family Peptostreptococcaceae; genus Clostridioides; species Clostridioides sp. ES-S-0054-01. The sequence goes on along the minus strand of CP067346.1, from coordinate 3,215,522 downwards.
ATGAAATTGAATCAATCAGGAATAGAAGTGGATTATTCATATAGTTTATTCAAAGAAACTAATAAGGAACTTGTGTTAAGTGTTGTGAAAAAGGCTGAAAAAGAAGATGCATTAGTAGTTAGACTATACAATACTAAAGAAGAAACAAAATCAGCTAACATAGTATTTAACAAAAATATTAAAATAGCTAAACAGGTTAACTTAAATGAAAAGGAATTAGAATTTTTATCAATAGATAAGAATTCTGTAAGTGTAGAGTGTACAATGAACCAAGTTAAAACTATATTAGTTAAGTAATGATATAAGGGTCAAATATGTTTTATATATATTTGACCTTTTTTACAAAGTAAAAAGAAGATAAATAGTATAAGTTATATACAAAGGAAGATGTAAGGTATAAAATATAAATTATACTTAGAAAATTGTATCTCTAAAATAATGTATGTTTAAAATAAGGAGTAGATAAATATGAAAGTATTAATTTCTATAGATTCCTTGAAAGGAAGCTTATCTTCAATAGAGGCAGCAAATGCAATAAAAAGAGGAATATTAAAAGTTAAAAAAGATGCAGAAGTAAAGATATTACCACTTGCAGATGGTGGAGAAGGAACAGTAGATGCTTTAGTGCAAGGAATGAATGGTGAAAAAGAAACTATAGAAGTTACTGGACCAATAATTGAGAAAGTAAATGCTACATATGGATTATTAAAAGATACAAATACAGCAATAATAGAAATAGCTCAAGCATCAGGACTAACATTAGTTCCAACTGAACTTAGAAATCCTTTATACACTACGACTTATGGTGTTGGAGAAATAATAAAAGAAGCAATAAATAAAGGATATAGAAATTTTATAATTGGAATAGGTGGAAGTGCTACCAATGATGCTGGAGTAGGTATGCTTCAAGCTCTAGGGTTTGAATTTTATGATTCAAATAACAACTTAGTAAAGCTGGGAGGAAAAGTTTTAAATGAAATAAGACACATAAAAGTAGGTAATAGATTAAAAGAATTAGATGAATGTAACTTTAAAATCGCTTGCGATGTAAATAATCCACTGTTTGGAAAAAATGGAGCTGCATACATATATGGGTCTCAAAAAGGTGCAACATTAGAAATAATTGAGGAGTTAGATAATGGTCTTAGAAATTTTTCTAAAGTAGTCGAAAATTGTTTAAATAAAGATATAGCTAATGTAGAAGGGGTAGGAGCAGCAGGAGGATTAGGTTTTGCGTTTTTGGCATTTTTAAACTCAAAATTAGAACCTGGAATAAAAATAATATTAGAAGAAATTAAATTAGAGGAAGAGTTAAAAGATGTAGACTTTGTTATAACTGGCGAAGGTAGATTGGATAATCAAACTGCCATGGGCAAAGCACCAATAGGAGTTGCAAAACTGGCAAAAAAATATGGCGTAAAAGTAATAGGTTTGGCTGGAGCAACAACAGAAGATGCAGTTAAGTGTAATGAAGAGGGGATAGATGCTTATTTTTCTATAGTAAATAGAGCTATGACAATAGAAGAAGCAATGGATAAAGAAACTGCCAGTGGTAATATGACTGCCACAACCATACAAATATTTAATCTTATAACTAGTGTACAACAATCAAAAAATAGGTCATATTAAAAATAATGTATATTAATTAAAAAAGAAAGCTATCACGTAAGAATTTAAACTTTTCAGCGTGATAGCTTTTTAATTTTGCAGTAATAGTTTTAACAATATATATGTAAGTACATGGATTTAGATATTCTGAATAAGATAAGCTATTCTATTCATAAAACTACTATAGCTATCTGCCTTAGTAAGTTCTTTAACATTATTCCACTCAGATAGTATTTCAATAAAGCTTTCGAATATGTAATTGAATTTTTCTTTTTCTTTTTCATTTATGGGTATCATGGCTATAATTTGTACTTTTTCCCTACCCCATTTAACTGGTTTATCGTTGACAATTAAACAGACACCAGTTTTTAAAGCATCCATTTTCATGCTATGAGGAATTGCTACGTTGTTATTAAAAGCAGTTGAAGACATGTTTTCCCTTATAAGAACATCATCTACATAAGTAGTTTTAACATATTTATTTTCGTATAGAATATTTCCCATAAATTTTATATAATCTTTAGCACTATCTAAATATATATTTTTCATAAATAAAGACTCACTGAAGTACATTTCTAAATGGTTTTGTACAGTAAGTATGTTTTTTCTATCTTTAATTTGAATAAATTTACTTTGGATATTATCATAATCTTTTCTATTTGGATAAGGATTTATATAGACAAAAGGTATGGGGCATCTATTACTAATTGGTAAGGTAGTGATGACCATGTCTACTTTGCTATCAAAGTCTAGATTATGAATATCTGAAAAAATTTGAATAACTTCTATAGATTCATTAAATCTTTTTTCAAGGTCTCTTACTATTCTTAGTTGTAAATCATAGTAATTTGGAGTAATTAATGCACAAAGAACTTTATCTTCTAGTAGTTTTTGTCTATCAAAGAATGAGCCTACATGGAGAGATATATACGATATTTCATCTTCATCTATCTCTATATTTTCTAAAATTTGAATCTGATTACAAATATAAACAGATATGTCGTATATCAGAGGATAGGAATCTTTCAACTTCTGAGGTATTTGATTTCTCAAAACTTGATTATTCTTAGCCCTACTGATTAAGTTTTTTACGTGAAGAGTAAATTTTACAACAAATTCATCATCAGATAAATCTATAAAGTATAAATCATATACATTTTTAATTATTTTTTTAGTTAGATTAACAAAATGTTCGTTTATATAATTTGACAAAGACTTAGTATCCATTTTATGATAGTTTAAAACTGTGGTTTTGTTTGTTAACTGAAATACTAAATAGTATAATTCTGTACTAGTTAAAGTTATGTTGTACTCTGATTCTAAAAAATTTGATATATCTTTTGCAATATTTACATCTATATTATTGTCTATATAGTTTACTACTTCAACAGGCTCTATGTAGTTATTCTTTTTTATTCTATCTATAGTTATCATTAAATGAAGAAGTATGTTATTTATAGCATACTCATTTATAAATAAATTGTATTTTTTTAATATATGTATTATATTTTCTTTTAGTTTAGTTAAATTATACTCTTGATATATTTTTTGTACATCAAATAAGCTTAAAAAATCACTTCCTGTTTCTTTAAATATTATAGAGCTCATTAATTTACGCTTTGCAGACTCATTTCCAACTAGTTTCAATAAAAATCTAGATTGTTTTATTTTTAAATTATAACTTCCTATAAATTTATTGGCTTTGACTATGTCACTTTCAATGGTAGCTGAACTAACGAATAATTCTTCACTTAAATCAAACATATTAATTCCATTACTGTTAACTATAAGTTCTTTTAAAATTAAATTTAACCTATTATCAGGTGATGTATTTTCTGAACTATCAATTTTAGTTTGACAATTATTATTAAGGTTAACTTTGTATCCTTTTTTAGAGGACAGTATAAATTCACCAGTAGAATTAATTTCGTTTACATATTTTCTAATCGAACGTGTTGATACATTAAGGTAATTAGCTAATGTGGATGAATCTATCCAATCATGTTGCGTTTTTATGAAATTTAAAAATAGCTCTTTTTTAGATGTTTTCATTAGATTCCCTCGCATAGTTTTAAAATAAAATCTGTATGATATAGTATATTATATAATTGAATGTACGTATTATAAGATACATTATACTATATATTAATATGCCTAATTAAGAGTAAATGATTTCCTATTATTAGGAAATATATTTATGTGAAATGAGCTTATTTAGGAAGTACAATATAAGCACAATTAAATAAAAAATTCATTAAGAAATAAATTAATGGATAAAAATACTGGAGGTATCAATATGAAAAATATAAGAGTATTGTTGGCGTGTGGTTCAGGAGCAAGTACAGGTTTTATGGCAACTAGTATGAGAAAGAGTGCAAAGAAAAAGGGTATAGAAGCAGATATAAAAGCTAGAAGTGAGTCGGAGATAGATAAGTATTTACCAGAAATAGATTGTTTATTATTAGGTCCGCACTTAGATTATATGAAGGAAGAAATTCAACAAAAAGCTAATGAATATAATGTGCCAGTAGCATGTATATCTAAAACTGCATATGGAAGACTAGATGGGGCGAAGGCTTTAGAAGAAGCATTAGAGTTAATATCAAACAAATAAAATACTTATGGGGAGAGTGTTTATGAATAAATTTATAGATTTGTTAAGTGAAAAATTTACTCCTGTTGTAAATAAGATAACTAAGAATATATGGGTACAATCGGTTCAATCAACTATAATGAAAGTTTTACCTATGGTATTTGTAGGTTCTTTAGTAACTATAGTTTCTGTCTTGAAAAATTACATAAGTTTTTTGCCTGATTTAAGCCCAATAAATCAATATACATTTGGGCTTTTAGGATTATTTATAGCATTTTTATTGCCTATGGAAATAATGAAGAATAAGAAATTTGAAAGTATGAGTGTAGTTGCAGGTCTTGCAGGAGCAGGATTGATGCTAATGATGATTCGACCAGAGATTACAGAACAGGGTGCTTTATTTAACTTCAATAGATTCGGAGGAGAAGGGATGCTTGTGGCACTAGTTGCAGGATTATTCTCTGGATTAATAATGTCTTTATTTGGTTCTTTTTCATTTTTCGGCGAAGATTCAGCACTTCCGGATTTTGTAAGTAAATGGTTTGACAGTATGTTACCTATAGCAGTGATAATGTTTATAGGTTGGGGATTAATTTATGGGCTTAACTTTGATGTGTTTGAAATAATAGTTAGAATATTTAAACCAGTATCAGATATAGCACAGACATTACCTGGATTTGTACTCTTAAACTTCTTAGTAGTATTTATATATTCCTTAGGTATAAGTGGATGGGTACTATCCCCGATAACTTATGCAATTCAGCTTAGTGCAATTGCAGCCAATGCAGCAGCTGTAGCATCAGGTGGTGTGGCAACTAATATATATACTTATGAAGTTATTCAAACAGGTTGGATAACTTTAGGGGGATGGGGAGCAACATTACCATTAGTATTAATGATGTGTATATCCAAAGCTAGTAGAATAAAAGCAATAGGAAGAGCATGTGTCGTTCCTTCAATAATGAACATAAATGAACCAGTAATGTTTGGAGCTCCAGTAGCATGGAACCCATTTTTAATGTTGCCTATGTGGATAGGTACAATAGTAATATCAATAACTACTTATTTATCAATGAGTATGGGATTTGTTACAATTCCAAGTAAGGTGTTTAATTTATGGTATGTTCCTTTTGGTATATCTACTTTTATGGTAAATCAAGATGTTAGAGGTCTTATTGTTTTAGCAATAAACATAGTATTACTATTTATGATATGGTATCCATTTTTTAAAGCTTATGAAAAAGAAGAACTAAAATTAGAGAGTCAAGAAGCTTAAATTTAGATGTTGAAAGGAAATTATAAATATGACAATTGAAGAACATATAATAGATGAAGAGTTAGTAGAAGTAGCAATGCAAATAATACTTCGTGCAGGTGAGGCTAGAACAGAAATTAAACAAGCTCTTAGTGATTTAGAAAAGTTTGATTATAAAAATGCTGATTTAAAACTAGCTAAAGCAAAAGAGTTTATGACAGAAGCACATAGAGCTCAAACTAATATCATACAAGGTGAAGCTAGTGGAGAAAAAAGAACTCATTCCCTGTTATTTGCACATGCTCAAGATACTCTTATGACAATATTCAGCGAATTAAATATAACTATGTCTTTAGTAGGAATAGTAAAGTCTATAGAATATAAGGTAAATAATTTAAATAATAAATAGAATAAGGAGTGATTAAATTGAGTAAGTTTCCTAAAGATTTTTTATGGGGTGGAGCTGTAGCAGCTAACCAATTAGAAGGTGCCTGGAATGAAGGTGGAAAAGGGTGGTGCTTAGCTGATGTACATATATATGATAAAGATAGAGATATATCTAAACATTATGAGTCTGATATGACTATAGAAAAAATAAAGTTTGCTATGAAAGATAACAATGGGCATTATCCTAAGCGTAGTGGAATAGACTTTTATCATACATACAAAGAAGATTTAAAGCTTTTAAAAGAACTAGGGTTAAAGTGTTTTAGATTTTCAATAAACTGGGCTAGAATATTTCCAAATGGAGATGATTTAGAGCCTAATGAAGAGGGGTTAAAGTTTTATGATAATCTTATAAATGAAGTAATAGATAATGGTATGGAACCTATTGTAACACTACTTCATTATGAGACTCCTTTAAATTTAGTATTAAAATATAAAGGATGGTCTAATAGAAAAGTAGTAGATTTCTTTGTTAGATATGCAGAATTAATATTAAATAGATACAAAGATAAAGTCAAATACTGGATAGTTATAAACCAAATAAATCTAATATACCATGAGTCATTTAATTCAGTTGCATTTTGTGTAGACCAGGTAGATGATGTAGAAGAGGCTAAATATCAAGCTATTCATCATCAATTCATAGCTACAGCTTTAACCAAGAAGCTTGGAAAAGAAATAAATTCAGATATGATGATAGGTATGATGATGGCAGATTGTACATCCTATCCAGAAGACTGTGACCCTGAAAATGTAGTATTTGCTTTAAAAAGAAATAGGATACAATATTTCTTCACTGATGTAAGTTTTAGAGGGGAATATCCAGCTTATATTAAGAGGTTTTTCAAAGAAAATAATATAAATATAGTTATGAAGGAAGGGGATGAAGAGGTATTAAAAGAAAATACTATGGATTTTCTAGCTCTATCATATTATTATTCTACAACAGTTTCAGCAAGTAAAAATACTATGAATCCAATTGATAATATAAAAAATCCATACTTAAAAGCAAATCCGTGGGGATGGGCAATTGACCCAAAAGGGTTATATAATACTTTATCTCAATACTATGATAGATATCAAAAGCCAATAATGATAGCTGAAAATGGATTTGGAATGCATGATAAATTTGAAGATGGAAAAGTCCATGACAATTATAGAATAGATTATTTAGGAAAACATATAGAGCAAATAGGTGAAGCTATAGCTGATGGAACGGAAATATTAGCTTATTGTATGTGGTCGCCAATAGATATAGTAAGTTGTTCATCTCAAGAAATGGAAAAGAGATATGGATTTATATATGTAGATATAGATAATAATGGAAATGGAAGCAAAGAACGTTACAAAAAAGATAGTTTTTATTGGTATAAAAATGTAATAAGAACTAATGGAGAAGAATTAAAAGAAAAAGTAGATAGTTTTTAAACATAAATAATCCCTCTTATAAATACTATGTTATTAATACAGTTTTATAAGAGGGATTATAATTATAAATAAGGTGGTTTATTAATTATGAATGTCATAAAAAAATTTATATTTGTAATTTTAATTATAAATATACTGGGATGTGGTATATCTCTTATACTTCAGTCAAGCCTTGGTAGTGATGCAATTACACTTTTAAATGAGGGTATACATATAAAGTTAGGTATAAGTTATACAATAGCAGGGCTAATATATAATGGAACTCTATTACTTATAGCATTGCTATTGAATAAAAAAAGTTTGGGATTAGGAAGCTGTGTTTATGTACTAGTAGCAGGAATATTTATAGATTTGTATATATACTTATTATTAGATTTTAATATAAGTAGTTTAGGGATTATCATTAGAATAATGAGCTTTATAATTGGACATATACTTATGTGTAGTGGATTTGCAATGCTTATAAAATTTGACATTGGAATGAGCCCTTTAGATGCTATATTAATCTATATTGAGGGCAAATTTAAGTATCCATATAAAGTTTTAAAAACTATAGCAGATGTAATATTTTTAATTTTAGGTGTATATTTAGGAGGAAATTTAGGGTTTGGAACTATATTTTCAATATTATGTACTGGAACTACAATTTCAATTGTTAGTAAGATGATTTCTGTTAATAAAAAAAGGTATTACTCAAATATATAAATTGATAAGTGAGAGTATAGGATAATGTTTATGAATCATTTTCAATAATTCGAGTTAATTTGAGGTCGTAAAAATTGGAGTTACTCATTTTCAGTAATTGAGTAACTCCAATTTTTATTACAAAATACTCTAATAATTACATAATTAATTGAAGCATAAAATTATTATATTATAAATTTACATATATAGACATTGACTAAATCTTAATTGTATATAAAAATAAGTAGTTAAGAGGTAATATATTATATTACTCGATAAATTTAGACAAATAAAACTTATATAAGGGGAGATAACATATGATAATTGAGCTAAATAAAAGTAATTCTGAAAATCTAACGAAGACGGAACTTGAAATAATTAAATTTATAAATGAAAATGAATCAATATTACCAGAATTATCTATAGTAGAGATTGCTCATGAAACATATTCATCTCCAGCAACCGTTTCAAGAGCAATTAGAAAATGTGGTTTAAATGGATTCAATGAACTTAGGTATAGATTAACAGTAAAAGATGAAAATGATGATATACAAAATATGGGGGATATAATAAATAAATCCTTTATAGAAGCACAGAGAGTTATAGAACAAATATCTTTAACTACACTAATCAATATAATAAAAACTATAAATAAATCTAGTAAGATATATATTTTAGCAAGAGGGCTTACTGAATATGTAGCAAAAGAGTTTAGTCTTAAATTGCAATTACTTGATTTTAATATTGTTTTTATAAATGACCCCAACATAATGAAAATAAAATCTAAATCAATAAAAAAAGACGAACTTATAATTATATTTTCATTGAATGGAAATACCATAGAGCTTGTAGAATCAGCACAGAATGCCAATTTAGTTGGAGCTAAAGTTATAACTTGCTGTTGTAGTGAAAGTGCAAAACTTATAAAGTATTCGGATTTATATATTGTAGGATACAAACATGAACATATATCAATTTCTGAATATGAAGTATCCTCCAGATTGCCCTTGTATATTATATCTAGGATAATTATAGATTATATGGTCAGATATAATAATTCTGAAAATTAAATTAAAAAGTCTATGAAAATCGATTTTCTATTTGTGAAAAGATTTTCATAGACTTTTTTATTATAATGAAAACATACACAGCATAAGCAAGGGGGAAGACAATGATATATACATTAACTACGAATCCAGCAATAGATATGAATATATCTACTAATGGTATAAAGAGGAAATTGGTAAATCGTACATCAAATGCTGTATATTCTCCTAATGGAAAGGGATTAAATGTAACATTTGTACTAGGTCATTATGGTATAGAATCTAAGATATTAGGATTCTTTGGAGGATTTTCAGGAAAATATATAGTTGAAGAAAGTGAAAAGAGAGGATTTGATGTATTGCCTACCTGGGTAGAAGATACAACTCGTATAAATATATTTTTAAACGATGGAAGTGATGAGTTTAAATTTGTAAACTCTGGGTCGTATGTAAACGAAAAACAAAAACTAGATATGCTAGAGAAGATAGAGTCTTTAGAAGATATAAGCTATTTATCAATAAGTGGAAGTTTACCGCCTGGTATTGATGATAGTTACTATGAAGATATATTTAAGATTTGTAAAAATAAAAGTATAAAGACAATACTCGATATAAGTTCACCAAAATTAAAGGAGTTGTTACAGTATAACCCATATTTAATAAAGCCAAATGATGAAGAAATCAAAGATATATTTGGAATTATTGTAAGAGATGAAGAAGATATTAAGGATGTACTTAAACTACTGCATTTAAAAGGTGCTCAAAATATACTGCTAACTTTAGGAGAAAAGGGTTCTTATTTTTACAATGGAAAATCAATTTATTATGCTAGTGCTCAGCCAGTTACAGTAGTCAGCTCTGCATGTGCTGGAGATTCTGCATTAGCTGCTTTTCTAAGTATATGGTTGGAAAATCCAGAAGATATTGAATATGCGTTAAAAAGGTCGGCAGCAACAGGAGCAAGTGTGGCTGAAAGTAATGGTATAGGTAATTTAGAGAATGTGGAAGATTATATAAAAAATATAAGAGTCAGAAAGGTGGTATAAAAATGGGAAAGAAGATGATTCTAGGGGTAACAGGTTGTCCAACTGGAATAGCTCATACTTTTATGGCAGAAAAAGCATTAAAAAATTCAGCTAAAGAATTAGGCTGTGATATAAAAGTTGAAACGAATGGAGCCATAGGTGTAGAAAATAAGTTAACAGCAAAAGATATTGAAATGGCAGACGCAATAATAGTTGCTTGTGATAAAAACGTTGATATGGACAGATTCAATGGAAAGCCAGTAATAGAAGTGCCTGTTAAAGAAGGTATACATAAAGCTAATGAACTTATACAAAGGTGTATTGATGGAAAGGTACCTATTAGAAAGGGAAGTTCATCAAGTAGTAAAGTTGCAGAGGAAGGAAATTTATCATTTGGTCAAAAGTTATATAAAGACTTAATGAATGGTGTATCTCACATGTTGCCTTTAGTAGTAGCAGGTGGAGTACTTACTGCCATATCATTTTTATGGGGGATTTATTCATTTGACCCAAATTCAGAACAGTATAATCAAATAGCAGCTACATTAAAATCTGTTGGTGGATATTCTATGAATTTGATGGTTCCTGTATTGGCAGCATTTATAGCTCAATCTATATCAGGAAGACCTGGTATGTTAGCAGGTCTTGTTGGAGGAATGATATCCTTTGACACAGGTTCGGGCTTTTTAGGTGGAATTATAGCAGGATTTTTAGCAGGTTACTTAGTTAAATTATTTGTGCATGTATTAAGAAAATTACCAAGACAGTTAGAAGGGCTAAAATCGATTTTTATAATTCCTATAGTCAGTGTAGGTATTGTTGGTGTAGCCATGCTATTGCTTGGAGGACCATGCTCAGCACTTAACAATGCTATGATGAACTTTCTTTCAGGATTACAAAATTCAAGCCCTATAATCTTAGGAATAGTAATAGGATGTATGTCAGCATTTGATATGGGAGGTCCAGTAAATAAAGCAGCATATGTAACTGGAACTATGCTTTTAGGACAGGGGAACTATTTATTTATGGCAGGTGTATCGGCAGCTTGTATAACACCACCCCTAGTAATAGCAATAGCATCTACTTTATTTAAAAACAGATTCACAGAAGAAGATAGAGCAGCAGGATTAATTAACTATATACTAGGTAGTACACATATAACAGAAGGAGCAATACCTTTTGCGGCAAAGAATCCATTAAAAGTGTTGCCAGTACTTATGATTGGTTCATCAATATCAGCAATTTTAACTTATATAATGAAAATAGAAGTACCAGCTCCACATGGAGGATTTTTGGTTCTAGGATTAGTAAATAAGCCACTTTTATGGGTAGGATGTATATTGGTAGGTTCATTAATAGGTGCTGTACTTTATATGATGGTTACACCTAAAGTAGTAGATAACAAAGCTACTACAGAAAATACAACTAAAATTAAAAATGAGGATGAGCATAAAAGCACAGATAAAATTACAACATTGGAAAACGTATCTAATGATATGTCTTTATATAGCGAAGAAACAGTAGTTTTAGATATTAAGGGAAAAAACAAAGCAGATGTAATTGATGAAATGGTTGAAATACTTGAAAAATCAGGTGTTCTTTCAGATAAAAATAAGTTTAAGGAAGAAATTTATAAGAGAGAAGAAATATCGTCTACAGGTTTTGGCATGGGGATAGCAATACCACATGCAAAAACAGATGCAGTAAAAATACCACGTGTAGCAGTGGGTGTATCAAAAGAAGGATTTGACTTTGAATCAGAAGATGGAAATCTAGTACACATTATATTTATGATAGCAGCTACGGACAATGGTGATAATTTACACCTAAAGACATTATCTCAATTATCTTCAAAGTTAATGAATGAAGAGTTTTTAAATGAATTATTAAATAGCAAGACAAGTAGAGAAATAGTATCAAAATTAAATAATGAAGAAATCAAATCAATATAAACATATAGGAGGATGAATTATGGCATTAGTGACAACTAAACAAATATTATTAGATGCACAAGAAGGGCATTATGCAGTAGGAGCATTTAATGTTGAAAATATGGAGATGGTTATGGCAGTAATAGAGGCTGCTGAAGAACTTAAATCACCTGTAATACTACAAACAACACCTTCAACAATAAAGTATGCAGGATTAGATTATTATTTAGCAAATGTAAAGGTAGCATCAGAGAAGGCAAGTGTTCCTGTAGCAATGCACTTAGACCATGGTTCAAGTTTTGGACTAGCTATGCAGGCACTTAGAGTCGGGTATACTTCTATTATGATTGATGGTTCTCATGAAAGTTACGAAGATAATATTTCAATATCTAAATCTGTTGTAGACGCATGTATGCCTTCAGATATACCTGTTGAAGCTGAATTAGGTAAAGTTGGAGGAAAGGAAGATGACTTAGATGGTGGAGATGGTGGAGCATACACAGACCCATTAGAAGCAAAAGAATTTGTAGAGAGAACCGGAGTATCATCTTTAGCAGTAGCAATAGGTACAGCACATGGGCTATATAAGGGAGAGCCAAAGCTTGATTTAGATAGATTATCTGAAATTAGAGAGGCTGTATCAGTTCCATTAGTATTACATGGTGGGTCTGGGATACCAGACGAGATGATTAAGGAATCTATAAAAAGAGGGATTTGTAAGGTTAATTATGCAACAGAGTTAAGGATTGCTTATAGTAATGGGGTTAAGGATGTGATTAATTCTGACCCAGAAGTAATTGACCCTAAGAAATATGGTAAAAAAGGTTTAGATTCAGTTAAAGAGTTTGTTAAGAGTAGAATGGAAGTTTGTGGATGTGTAGGAAAAGCAATAGGGAAAGTGGAGTGTTGATAATAAAGGGAAATAATTAAGTAAGATTAGATTAAGGGGGTGTCTCAGAATGAATTTTTTAGTTCATTTTGAGACACTCATTTTTTTGTTTATATATTATAGGTTTTTTTTATAACCTTGGATATCCGATGTAATTTTAATTTCCATTGTTTAACTTCTGCTGACTAAATATTTAGTAATATAAACAAATATAAAACTAAATAAAAATATGAATAATAATAAATATTTACTAATTTAAAAATAAGTGATAATATAAAAATATAACTAAATATTTACTAAAAATAAAAAAGAAAATGAAAATTTATATGGAGGGGATTATGGATAAACAGATTAAAAGGTTAGAAGAAAAATCAAATCAAATAAGAAAAGAAATATTAGATGTTGTATATAATGCAAAAGCAGGTCATATAGGAGGTGCAATGTCTAGTACTGATATCTTGACAACTCTTTATTACCATGTAATGAATATAAGCCCTGAAAACGCAAAAGACTCAAATAGAGATAGATTTATATTAAGTAAAGGGCATATAGCAGAAGCTTTATACTGTGTGTTGGCAGATAAAGGATTTTTTAGTAAGGATAAGTTAAAAACCTACAGCCAATTTAATTCAACACTTATAGGTCATCCAAACAATAAAAATGCAGGCGTAGAGGTCAATACAGGTTCTTTAGGTCATGGTCTTTCATTAGCTGTAGGTATGGCTATAGCAGGAAAGCGTGATATAAAAAGCTATAGAGTTTTTACTCTTATGGGAGATGGTGAATTAGCTGAAGGGTCTGTATGGGAAGGAGCTATGGCAGCTAGTCATTATAAGTTAGATAATTTAATAGCGGTTATAGATAGAAATAAATTGCAAATATCAGGAGCTACGGAAGAAGTTATGACACTTGAAAATCTTCAAGATAAGTGGGAGAGCTTTGGCTGGGAAGTAGTTCAGGTAGATGGAAATGATATAACAGAATTGGTAGAGGTTTTCGATAATATGCCACTGAAAAAAGATAAGCCAACAATTATAATAGCTAATACTATAAAGGGTAAGGGAATATCTTTTATGGAAAATAACGTAAAGTGGCATCATGGAGTACCAACTGAAGAGCAATACATAAAGGCAATTAAAGAGTTAAAGGGGGAGAAATAGATGAACAATATAGCAAATCGTAAAGTAATCTGTGATACTTTAGTTGAGATGGCAAAATATGATAAGGATATAATGGTTTTAACTAGTGACTCTAGAGGTTCTGCTTCAATGACAGAATTTGCTGAGTTATATCCAGAACAGTTTGTTGAAGTTGGTATAGCAGAGCAAAATCTAGTTAGTATTGCATCAGGATTAGCATCTTGTGGAAAGAGGGCTTATGTAGCTTCTCCAGCATGTTTTTTATCAATGAGAAGTATAGAGCAAATAAAAGTAGATGTAGCTTACTCTAAAAATAATGTTAAACTTATAGGAATAAGTGGGGGTGTAAGTTATGGAGCTTTAGGAATGACTCATCATTCTCTTCAAGATATAGCAGTGACTAGAGCGATACCAGATATACAAGTACTGCTTCCAGCTGACCGATATGAGACTAAGAAAATGATACAAGAATTGTATAAAAGTGATATTCCTGCTTATATAAGAATAGGAAGAAATCCTGTTGAAGATGTATATGAGAATGAAGAATTTGATTTTAAAATAGGTAAAGCTAACGAATTACATAGTGGAAATGACATAACAGTGATAGCAACTGGCGAGACAGTAAGAATTGCTCTAGATGCATCTATAGAACTTGAAAAACATGGTATTGGATGTAGAGTAATAAATATGCATACAATTAAGCCTCTGGATAAAGAAGCTATAATAAAATCTGCTAAAGAGACGAAGGGAATTATAACAATAGAAGAACACAGTATATATGGTGGGTTGGGAGCCGCAGTATCAGAGGCTGTAGTTCAAAACTTCCCAATTAAAATGAAAATGTTAGGGATAGCAGATGAATCTCCTATAACAGGTAACAGTAAAGAAGTATTTAACTATTATGGACTTAATAGTGAAAATATAGTTAAAATAGCTAAAGAAATGCTATCTAATGAAAGTTAATGAGGAAAAAGCATGGATAAAAAGTATATATTAACTATAGACCAAAGTACATCAGGAACAAAAGTGTTACTGATAGACAATAAAGGAAGAATAATAAATAAATTATCCAAGAAACATACTCAATACTATCTTAATGATAGCTGGGTAGAGCATGACCCTATTGAAATATATAATAATGTAATTTATTTATTAAAGGAAATAATCATAGCTAATGAAGTGTGTACAAAAGACATAGCTGGTATTTCCATAACAAATCAAAGAGAAACTGTAGTAGTTTGGGATAAAAATACAGGGAGACCTGTATACAACGCAATAGTATGGCAATGTAGAAGAACTAGTGATATATGTCAAAACTTGAGTGCATATAAAAATGAAATACAAGAAAAGACTGGTTTAAAATTAGACCCTTACTTTTCAGCTACTAAGGTCAAATGGATATTAGATAATGTGACTGGAGCTAGAATTAAAGCTGAGTGTGGAGATTTATTGCTTGGTAACATTGATTCATGGTTAGTCTGGAAGCTTACTAATAGGAAAAGTCATGCTACAGACTATACTAATGCTAGTAGAACATTATTACTTAATATAAGAGATTTGAAATGGGATGATAGACTATTGAATATATTTGATATACCAAAGAGTATGTTACCAAAAATATATCCATCAGATGAAATATTTGGAGAAACTAATATTGAAGGATATCTTTCAGATAATATTAAGGTTAGTGGAGTAATTGGAGATTCTCAAGGTGCTTTGTTTGGTCAAAGATGTTTTGAAATAGGCATGGCAAAATCTACATTTGGTACTGGCAATTCTATAATGATAAATGTAGGTGAAAATTTTATACCCTCTCAAAATGGAATTGTATCGACTGTTGGATATATTACTAAAAATATAATTAATTATGCAGTTGAAGGAATTGTAAATTCTAGTGGAGATACAATAAACTGGATAAAAAATGAACTAGGTTTATTTTCGGATTTTGAAGAGTTTAATAAAGCTGTCGAAGAAGTTAAAAATAATGAAGGAGTATATTTTGTACCAGCATTTATAGGAATAGGTGTACCCTTTTGGAAACCAAATGCTAGGGCATCTATAGTAGGTATATCTAGAAATACTACTAAAAAACATATAATGAGAGCTGCCATGGAGTCAATTGCATATCAAGTTAAAGATGCTATTGATATATTAGAATCGGAAAGCAATATAACAGTTAAAAATTTAAGTGTTGATGGTGGAGTTACAGTAAACGATATGTATAATCAATTTTTAGCAGATTTACTTGATTGTAAGATTGATAAAAATAAAAATCAAGAGTTATCAGCTTTAGGTTCTGCATATTTAGGAGGTATAGGGTTAGGTATTTGGAATGGTATAGAAGAAATTAAAAAATTACCTAAAGATATAAAAAACTATACTTCTAATATAAGTGAAGAAAATAGAGAAAAACTATATAGAAAATGGACGAATGCAATGAAAAGCGTATTATATATGACAGAGTTGAACAGTTAAAATGTTAATTGATAGGAGAGATAATATGATAGAGTATAAAATAAAGCTAGGAGTTGCACCAACTCGCAGAAATATATTTAGTAAAGAGGAAGCTATAAAGTATAAACAATTAATAAGCAAGAAATTAAAATCCATGCACATAGATTTTGTTGATATAAATGATATAAATGAAGAGGGGTTATTATTTAAAGAGTCAGATGCAGAAAAGATTGTTGATAAGTTTAAACAGGAGAAAGTAGATGCATTATTTTTTCCACATTGTAACTTTGGTACTGAGGATTTGGTGGCAAAAGTTGCTCATAAATTACATCTACCAGTTCTTTTATGGGGTCCTAGAGATGAAGCTCCACTGGAAGATGGAACAAGACTTAGAGATAGTCAATGTGGTCTATTTGCTACAGGTAAGATACTTAGAAGATTTAAAGTTAAGTTTACATACATACCAAATGCATCTCTGGAAGATGAAGCTTTTGAAAGAGGAGTAAATAACTTTATTGCTGCAGTTAATGTAGTAAAAGAACTTAAAAATTTAAGAATACTTCAAATATCAACTAGACCGTTATCTTTTTGGACTATGATGTGTAATGAAGGTGAACTACTTGAGAAGTTTGGAGTTCAAATAAATCCAATTTCTTTATCAGAGTTTGTTAGTTGTGTAAAAGATATAGAATCTAAAAATGATGAAAAATTAAAAGAAACAATTCAGTTCCTAAGAAATAATTTAGAAATAAATGCTGAAAATGAAAGTGTAGTTAGGGTGGCAGCACTTAAGTTGGCATTTAACCTTTTAACTAAAAAGTACGGATGTAAAGCAGTAGCCATTCAATGCTGGAATGCCTTACAAGAGGAGCTTAAGATAATGCCTTGTATAGCAAATGCTATTCTTACTGATGAGGGAATACCAGTAGTTTGTGAAACTGATATACATGGAGCGATAACTTCCGTTATAGCTCAATCTGCTGCAATGAGGAAAACACCACCGTTTTTTGCTGATTGGACAGTAGCACATCCAACCAATAAAAATGGAGAATTGCTTCAACATTGCGGATGCTATCCTATATCTTTAACTAAAGAGGGCGAAAAAGCAAAACTTGGAACTCCTTTTGCCCTTGAAAGTGGATGCGTAGGTTCATCATTTGCAGAGATAAAAGGAGGGAATATATCTTTATTAAGATTTGATGGAGATAATGGAGAGTATTCTTTGCTGTTAGGACATGCAAAAGGAATAGAAGGACCTTATATACAGGGAACATATCTTTGGGTTGAAGTAGAAAACTTAACAAGGTTAGAAGATAAGCTTGTAACTGGTCCATATGTGCATCACTGTGTTGGAATACATCATGATGTATTACCTGCTATTTATGAAGCTTGTAAGTATTTACCTGATTTAAATCTAGATTTTTATGATGATGTAGAAGAGGATGTAAAGTCATGGATAAGAGGAGAATAAGATGTTATTTATTAAAAATTGAAAAGCATCACTAAAATAAAAATATTTACTAAATATTTAGTTTTAGTGTTTATTTTATTTAATTATTGCCTTATACTATAATTTATGGAGTGTGAATTTAATCATTTAATATAGAAAAGGTAGTGATAAAATGAATAGTAAAACTATAATGCAAGATATAGCTAAATTAGCAGGTGTATCACCAGGGACTGTTTCAAATGCATTGAACAATAGAAAGGGTGTAGGAAAAGAAACCAAAGAAAGAATAATTAGAATAGCAGAGGAAAAAGGTTATTTTAGAAATCAGAAGAAAAATGAAGATAATGCAATTAGACTAATAGTATTTAAAAAACATGGTTATGTTGTTTCTGATACTCCTTTTTTCTCTGCACTTATAGAAGGTTGTGAAAGAGAGTGCCGTAATAATGGTTATGAACTCTTGATTTCTCATGTTAGAGATGATGTTAATTCAAAAGAGAATATCGATACAATAATAAGACAAAAGAATGTAGATGGTATTTTATTGTTGGCAACAGAAATGAATGAAGAGGATTTAAGATTTTTTGAAAATTTAAGCATATCTATACCTATAGTTATAGTAGATAGTTATCATGAAACTAAAAGTTCAGACTATGTTTGTATAAACAATGTCAGTGGTGCGTATTCTGCTGTAAAGTATTTTGTTGAAAAGGGACATAAAAAAATAGGTTACTTAGGAAGTTCTAGAAGTATAAAGAACTTTGAATACAGAGCAACTGGATTTGATAAGGCTCTAAATGATTTGAATATAGGACAAAATCAAGAATATAAGTTTTTATTAGAACCTACTATAGATGGGGCTTATAATGACATGAAAAAGATAATAGATGAAAAAGTAGAGCTACCAACTGCATTATTTGCATTCAATGACATAATTGCTTTGGGAGCAATGAAAGCAATGAATGAAAAAGGAATAAAAATTCCCGAAGATGTATCCATAATAGGATTTGATGATATAACTTTTAGTGCACTTGCCAACCCTGCACTAACAACTATTAAGGTACAGACAGTAGAACTGGGTAAAATAGCTGTAAATAGACTTATAGACAAGATTAATAATCAAATTAATTTGAAGTTAAAGATAGAGGTAGAAACAGAATTGATAGAAAGAAATAGTGTTAAAGATATTAATAAGTAATAGTTTTAATTTTGTTTAAGACTATTGTTAAGGAAGAGGGGTGTAATAGTGAGTAAATTACAAGTAGCATCTGACAATAGAACTTTTACTTTGGATAAAGAGTATTTTTTTTATTTAGCAGATACATGCTGGAGTGCATTTACAAATATAGATTTTAATGAGTGGAGATTTTACCTTGAGAAGAGGAAACAGCAAGGTTTTAATACTCTTCAAATAAACATACTTCCTCAATGGGATAGAAGTACTAAGCAAAATGAGTTATTACCATTTGATATAAATGATGATGGAGCTTTCGACTATTCAACTTTGAATAAACTATATTTTGAAAATGCTAGAGAGATGTGTTTATTAGCTAAAGAATATGGATTTCAATTAGCTTTAGTTGTATTGTGGTCAAATTATGTACCAGGGACATGGGCAAGCGCTATTATGGATAAAAATATAATACCTATATCGTTTTTGCCAACTTATTTTGATGTAGTGAATAAAACTTTTAATGATATGAACCCGATTTATTTAATTAGTGGGGATACTGATTTTGAAAAAGAAGAAAGTATAGAATATTACAATAAAGCATTAGAATTTTTTAATAAAGTATCTCCAAACACCTTAAAAACTCTCCATATCAGAGGGAGGCTAGAGGAAATACCAGAGGTATTAGTAAGTAAAATTGATTTTTATATGTATCAGTCAGGACATAATAGTTCATTTACCAATATGCCTTACTATTTAGCAGAAGTATTTTACAGTAAATATCCATGTAAACCAATCTTAAATTCAGAACCATGTTATGAGCAGATGGGTTATAGTAGAAAGGTGTATGGCAGATTTAATGACTATGATATAAGAAAGGCAGGATGGCAAAGTGTACTATCTGGAGGTTGTGCTGGACTAGCGTATGGAGCTCATGGAATATGGAGTTGGCATACTAGTGATGCAACATTCTTTATGGAAATAGGAGAAGCTTTTGACAGCCCTTTATTGTGGCAAAATGCGCTTCAATTACCAGGAGCTTTTGATTATGGTATGTTAAAGTACCTGCTTGAACAAAACAATTTAAAAAATATTATCCCTAAAAATAATCTTGTTGTTAATGATACAAGTGAAATAAGATATGCAACCAATGAGGATAAATCATCTGTTGTATTATACATACCAATAAATACTAATGTTAAAATAAGTGAAAATTTATCAGAGTATAAATTTTATTTATTTGATTTAGAAACAAAAAATATTCTTAGTCCTTTAATTGAATTTAAAGAAGATAGTACTTTATTTAAAATGCACTTATGTAATAAAGACGTAGTAATTATAGGAAAAAAATAAATATTGTAATAAATTTTGAGAATCCTAAGCACATAAAATATGGCTTAGGATTTTCTTGTTTGATAAAAAAATAAAAGAAAATTAAATAAATATTTAGTTTGAAAATAATAAATATTTACAAAAATAATCAGGTATGCTACTATAAAAATATAAAGAATATTTGGAATTAGAAAGGAGTGAAAACATTAATGTTCTAACAAGTGATGTTGACTTCTTAAAGCATGATTTGATTAGATTTAATATCCATTGATAGTTTGAAAATTATGAAAAAAGTTTATATAAGTAAATATTTAGTACTAGTTAATCTACTTGAACTAAATAAAGTAAAAATATAAGCTGAATAAGATGTTTATAATTATCTTGAAATCGTTTTCAAAAAGATTAGTAAGTAATTCAAAACATGTAAAAGAGAAGTTGATATAATAAGTTATTTGAGATAGAAATTGATTTTATATTGAATGTGGGAGGTTTATTATGTCTACAAAATATTGTGACCTATCTAAAGAGATAATTGAAGGAGTTGGTGGATTAGAAAACATATCATATGTTACTCACTGTGCAACTAGATTGAGATTTAAGTTAAAAGATATAGGAAAGACAAATACAGAAAAGCTAAAGAAAAATAATGGAGTAATAGCAGTAGTAGAAAGTGGTGGTCAGTATCAAGTAGTTATAGGAAATCAAGTTTCTGAAGTTTACAACCAACTGGTAAAAGGAACTATGTTTGAAACACAGGTTGATAATGTAGATGATAAAGAGAAAACAAAAGAAAAGCTTATTGATAGATTCATATCTGCTATATCTGCAATTTTTTCTCCTTTAATGATGGCTCTTTCAGGTGCTGGTATGTTAAAAGCTTTATTAATATTAGGCACTACAGTAGGGATTTTACAAGAGAATAGTGGCACATATATGATTTTGTATGCAGCAGCAGATGCAATTTTTAATTTTTTACCTATAGCTTTAGCATTTACATCAGCTAAATATTTTAAGGCAAATCAGTTTTTAGCATTTATCATTGGAGCATCATTAGTATATCCTAATATAGTTGGTTTATATAATGAAGGTCAAAGTATAAGTTTTTTAGGATTGCCAGTTATTCTAGTAAATTATACCTCTAGTGTCATACCAGCGATTATTAGTGTATGGGCACTTGCTAAGGTAGAAGCATTTTTAAATAAAATAATACCAAGTATATTAAAAGGTTTTTTAGTTCCCTTACTATGTATATCAATTATTGTTCCATTAACATATTTAACTATTGGACCAGTTACAAGCTATGCAGGAGTGTATTTAGCTGATGGATATAAGTGGATTATGAGTATAAATCCTATAATTGCAGGAGGTTTAGTATCTGTAATATGGCCAACAGTAATAATATTTGGATTGCATTGGGGATTTGTACCTATAGTATTAAATAATATAGCTACATATGGTAGAGATACTTTATTTGTAATAACTGGACCTAATAACTTTAGTCAAGCTGGAGCTTGTTTGGGAGTATTTTTAAAAACAAAAGATAAGGATTTAAAAGCTATAGCAGGACCTGCAGCAGTTTCGGCAGTATTAACGGGAATAACTGAGCCTGCAATATATGGAGTCAATTTAAAATTTAAAAAGCCTTTTATTATTGCAAGTATATTTTCTGGAGTAGCAGGTGCTATAACAGCAGCAGCAGGTACAGGTGTAGGAGCATTTATTGGGACAAGTTTAATTACATTACCTGCATATATAGGTGTTGGTTTTGTTGGTTTCTTAATAGCATGTGCTATTGCTTATGTAGGGTCAGCTGTTACAACTTTTATATGGGGATTTAATGATAGTATGATTTCAGCAGAAGTTGATGATAAGAATATTTCAAATTCAACATCCAAAAATGTAGTATTAAAGAGTTCATTACAAGGGGAAATTATATCTTTGGAAGATGTACCTGATAAAGTTTTTTCAGAAGGAACTATGGGAAGAGGGATTGCAATAAGACCATACAAAGGTGAACTATATGCACCTGCAGATGGAGAAGTAAAACTTGTTTTTCCTACAAAACATGCTGTAGGGTTTGAAACTATTGAAGGTGTAGAGATATTAATGCATATAGGAATTGATACAGTTGAACTGGAAGGAAAGTATTATGAGACACATGTTAAAGCTGGCGATAAAGTTAAAGCTGGAGATTTGTTAGTTACATTTGATATTGATAAAATTAGTGAAGCTGGTTACTCAACAATAACACCAATTATTGTAACTAATTCATCAGAGTTCCAAGATGTAATAGTAAACACTAATAATAAAGAGTTAACGGTAGAATCTAACTTATTAACTGTAATAAACTAAATATAGTTACCAAGGAGATTCACTTTTATAAGCATAAATACTTACATATCTATATGTTTAAGAAATGAATGTTAATCCATTTAAATCTGAAGATAATAATCTTCAGATTGGTATAGATAGTAAAAAAGTAAATTGTATAGATATATTTCTCAAAGATTACACTGTAAGCAACATTTAATATTAAATAAAGGGAGATGGTAGTAAATGAGTAGATTTCCAGATGGATTTTTATGGGGTGGAGCAGTAGCTGCGAATCAATGTGAAGGTGCATATAACGTTAATGAAAAGGGGTTAAGCATACAAGATGTAACTCCAAACGGAATTATGACACCTAGAACTGAAAAGCCAACAGAAGATAACATGAAGTTAGTTGGTATTGATTTTTATAACAGATATAAAGAAGATATTAAGTTATTTGCAGAAATGGGATTTAAAGTATTTAGAACATCAATAGCATGGTCTAGAATTTTTCCTAATGGTGACGAATTAGAACCAAATGAAAAAGGTCTTAAATTTTATGATGACTTATTTGATGAGTGTATAAAATATAATATAGAACCATTAGTTACTCTATCTCACTATGAAACACCGTTATATTTAGCAGAAAAGTATGATGGATGGATAAGTCGTGATTTAATAGATTTTTACTGTAGATATGTAACTACAGTTTTTGAAAGGTACAAAGATAAAGTAAAGTATTGGCTTACATTTAATGAAATAAATTCGATAGTACATGAACCGTTTTTAAGTGGAGGAATCAATACTCCTAAAGATAAATTAACAAAAAGTCAAATATATCAAGCTATACATCATGAGTTAGTAGCAAGTGCAAAAGCAGTAAAGATAGGTCATGAAATAAATCCTAATTTTAAGATAGGATGTATGGTGTTATCTATGCCAGTTTATCCATTAACTCCAAACCCTGATGATGTAATTTGTGCAATGGAAAAGGAACACGAAAATTTATTCTTTGCAGATGTTCATGTTAGAGGTAAATACCCAAGTTACTCAAAACGCTACTTTAGAAAAAATAACATACATATAGATATAATGGATGAAGATATTGAGATATTAAAAAATACAGTAGATTTTATATCTTTTAGTTACTATATGAGTATTTGTGAAAGTTCAGATAAGACTATTAAAGGTAGTAAAGGAAATATCATGGGAGGAGTGAAAAATCCGACATTAAAAGAAAGTGAATGGGGGTGGCAGATAGACCCGCAAGGTCTTAGATATGTACTTAATCAATTCTATGATAGATACCAAAAGCCATTGTTTATAGTAGAAAATGGATTGGGAGCAATTGATGAATTAATAGTAGGAGAGGATGGAGAACCTACAGTTAATGATGACTATAGAATAGACTATCTAAGAGAGCATTTAAAACAAGTAGCTGAAGCTATTGATGATGGTGTTGAACTGATGGGATATACTACATGGGGATGTATAGATTTAGTAAGTGCATCAACAGCAGAGCTTAAAAAACGTTATGGATTTATTTATGTAGACCGCAATGATGATGGAAGTGGTACTTTAAATAGATATAAAAAGAAGAGTTTTAATTGGTATAAGAAGGTTATAGAAACAAATGGAGAATATTTATTTGAATAGATATACAAAATGTAGTGAAATTGAATATGTAGAGTAAAAAAGGAGCTGTTGCATTAACAATTATAAATTGTTATGTGATAGCTTTTTTTATAAATATAGGAAAAAAGCTAAAAAAGACCTATAAAGTAGCGTAGAAAATACCTAATATATCGTTAAAAAATAATATAAACTATACTTAAGTTGAAGCAAAACTAATATTAGTCGGAGGAGGAATATTAAATTGAAATTTAGCAATGGAATGTGGTTGAACAAAGAGAATTATAAGGTTTTACATCCTGTTGAGCTTTATGATATGTATATAGAAGATGTAAAATTAACAGCATATTGTCCGTTTGTAAAAGTAAATACAAGAGGAAACACTTTAGATGGAGGAATGTTAACAACAGAAATATCTTCTCCTATGGAAAATATAATTAAAGTCAGAATTACTCATCATGCAGGAGAAAATGAGCAATCTTATTTCAAATTAAATGAAAAAACACCAGATATTAAAATAAAAGAAAATGATTATAACTATGAATTTATATCGGGTAGCTTAAAAGCACAAATAGGAAAAGGTGAAAACTGGGGAATTAAATTCTATAATAATGATAAGTTATTAACTGAAACAAGCAAAACAGGTACTGCCTATATTACAACAGACAAAAAAGAAATTTATATGAGAGAACAATTAGCACTAGGAGTCGGGGAGTTAGTATATGGTTTGGGAGAACGTTTCACCCCTTTTGTAAAAAATGGTCAAGCAGTAGATGTTTGGAACCAAGATGGTGGAACTGCAAGTGAACAGTCATATAAAAATATACCGTTTTACTTAACAAATAAGGGATATGGAGTTTTTGTTAATCATTCTGAAAATATATCTTTTGAAGTAGGTTCAGAGTCAGTTAGTAAAGTTCAATTTAGTGTAGAAGGTGAATCACTTGAATATTACATAATAGGTGGAAATGACCTAAAAGAAGTTATAAACAACTATACAAATTTAACTGGAAAGCCAACACTTCCACCAGCGTGGTCATTTGGTCTTTGGCTAACAACTTCTTTCTGTACAAATTACGATGAAGAAACAGTAATGAGTTTTATAGATGGAATGTTAGAAAGAGATATACCACTTGAAACTTTCCACTTTGATTGTTTCTGGATGAAGGAATTTGAATGGTGTAACCTTGAATGGGATAATAGAGTATTTCCAGACCCAGAAGGAATGTTAAAAAGAATTCATGATAAAGGTATAAAAATTTGTGTTTGGATAAATCCGTACATAGGTCAAAAATCATCTCTATATAAAGAAGGTGCTGAAAAAGGATACTTTGTCAAAACTGGAAATAATAAAATATGGCAATGGGATAGATGGCAAGCAGGTATGGCTTTAGTAGATTTTACTAACCCAGAGGCTTGTAAGTGGTATAAGTCACACCTTGAAAGATTGATTGACATGGGAGTAGATAGTTTTAAAACTGACTTTGGTGAAAGAATACCTATTCAAGATGAATTCTATGGAATAGATGCACTAAAATACGGTATAAAATACTACGATGGGTCAGACCCTAAGAAAATGCATAATTACTATACTCATTTATACAATAAGCTAGTATTTGAACTTTTAATAGAAAAACTAGGAAATGAACAAGCATGTGTGTTTGCGAGGTCAGCAACAGTTGGAGGACAAAGCTTCCCAGTACATTGGGGAGGAGACTGTTTATCCAATTATCCTTCTATGGCAGAATCATTAAGAGGTGGATTATCTTTAAGTCTTTGTGGATTTGGATATTGGAGTCATGATATAGGAGGATTTGAAGAAGGGTGTACAGCTGATATTTATAAAAGATGGACTCAATTTGGTCTTTTATCATCGCATAGTAGATACCATGGAAATGTTGAGTACAAAGTACCATGGGTATATGATGAGGAAGCTGTTGAAGTAACTCGTAAATTTGCTAAATTAAAAATGAAACTTATGCCTTATTTATTCAAGTATGCTGTTGAAGCAAAAAATACTGGCATACCTATGATAAGACCTATGGTACTTGAGTATAGTGATGATGAAACTTGTATAAACCTAGATCGTCAGTATATGTTTGGTGAAAGTTTATTAGTAGCTCCTATATTTAGTAATACCGGAGATGTAAGCTATTATTTACCAGAGGGTAGATGGACAAATTTATTAAGTAATAAAGTACTTGAAGGTAGAAGATGGTACAAGGAAAATCATGATTATATGTCACTACCTTTAATGGTTAAAGATAATACTATAATTCCTATAGGATATAATGATAAAAAACCAGATTATGATTACTTAAATGATTTAGAGATTAACATATTTGAATTAAATGAAAATAATAGAATAGAAACGATACTATATAACTCACTTGGAAAAGAAGTAGGAAAAGTATCTGCAATAAAAATAAGAAATAAAATAAGTGTTCAAACAAAAGGAATAAGTGGAAATTATAAAATAGTTCTTAGAAATATTAATGCAACATCTGAAAATGCTAAATGCAAGTACAATTCAGAAATAGGAACAGTGGCACAAGCTAAAGATAGTGAAGTCATATTTACAGTAATGAGTAATTTTTAAGCATTTAGAATTAGGCAGTACTATTATAAAATGAGCTGGTATAAATTTATACCAGCTCTAGGATAAGGGGGTTAATTACATGGAAAATAATATGAAGCAACCTATTATAGCAAGTGACAAGCTTTCAGGGAGAGAAAAGGTCGGTTATGCTACAGGAGATTTAGCATGCAACTTAATATTTAGCACAGTTGGAGCATTTTTAATGTATTTTTATACAGATGTATATGGATTAGCTCCAATGGCAGTATCTATGATTTTTTTAGTAGCGAGGATTTGGGATGGTTTGAATGACCCTATAATGGGTGTTATTGTAGATAGAACAAAATCAAAGCATGGTAAATTTAGACCATATCTTTTATACGGTGCATTGCCGTTTACATTACTAGCTATTTTATGTTTTACAGTGCCAGATATATCTCCTACTGGTAAATTTATATATGCATTTGTTACTTATATAGGATTAGGGATGGTATATACGTTAGTAAATGTACCTTATGGAGCATTAACATCAGCAATGACACAAGACTCTACAGAACGTGCAAACCTTTCCGTAGTAAGAATGTTCTTTGCATCAGTAGGAACTCTTATAGTAACTTATGGTGTTCCTAAGTTAAGTATAATATTAGGGGGAGGAAATTTAGCCAAGGGTTATCAACATGCAATGATAATATACGGTGTAGCAGGTGGATTATTACTATTATTCTGTTTCTTCACTACTAAAGAAAGATATAGTGTAGTAAATGAAGATAGTGAAAAAGCTGGGTTTAAGGATATAATAGTTTTACTTAAAAATAACAAGCCATTAGTTATATTATCATTAATATTCATATTGATGTTTGGTATTATGTCTATAGTAGATGCTGTGGGTATATATTTCTTCCAGTATGTATTAGGTAGAGAAGACTTACTTCCAACATATATGATACTAGGAAAGGGTGCTGTGTTAGTTGGGTATGCTGTTACTCCACTTTTATTAAAGAAATTTGATAAGAAAGAAATAATATTTTGGTTTACTGTAGTTACCTTATCTCTTCCAATAGGAATGATGTTCTTAGGAAAAGAACATATAACTTTAATTATGATTCTTAGAGTAATTCATGGTATAGCTTATTCTAGTACTGGAATAATGTGGAGTTTAGTTCCAGATACTATTGAATATGGTGAATTAAAAACAGGAAAGAGAAGAGAAGGTATAACTTATTCTATAATAGGATTCTTCTTTAAGTTTGGTATGGCTTTAGGTGGATTAGTTCCAGGTGTGGTGCTATCTATGACAGGATATGTTGCAAATACTTCTCAAACTTCACAAGCTTTGTACGGTATTCGCTCTATAAATGGTGTTATACCAGTAGTACTTACAATAGCTATGTTAGTACTTATAAGGATGTATCCATTAACTGAAAAAAAATGTAGAGAGGTAATAAGTGAATTAAGAAGTAGATAATATATATAGGGAGTGTCTCAAAGTGAACTTTGTACTGCACCCCAATTGTTGGACTAAAAATCTAATGATTGGGGTGTTTCTATATGGCTAAATACGATTTTAATTTCAAATTAAAAGTAGTTAAGTCCTATTTAAATAGAGAAGGAGGATATGCTTCAATAGCAAAACAATATGGAGTTGCTAGCCATTCTCAAGTTGAAAGATGGGTTAATACGTATAATACATTAGGAGAGGATGGACTAAAAAGAAAAAATAAAAATACTTTTTATACTATACAGTTCAAGCTAGATGTTATAAACTATATGATAACAACTAAATCTAGTGCACAAGAAGTCGCTAACCATTTTGGAATGAACAATAGTACACTTATAGCAATATGGAAACAAAAACTTTTACATGGTGGTGTCGATGCCTTGTCTAAAACGAAAGGAAGACCATCAATGAATAAAAACAAAAACACTAAAGAAAAAAATAAATTAACAAGAGAACAAGAATTAGAATATGAAAATAAACTTTTAAAAGCGGAGCTTGCATTTCTAAAAAAGTTGCGTGCTTCAGGGATGAATGTTCCCGAAAGGTTAAAAAACAATACGAAGCAAAAGTAATTTATGATCTTCGTAAGGACTTTAAACTCTCCATTCTTCTTGAAGCTACTAAATTTCCTAAATCAACATATATGTATTGCCAGAAGAGATTTGATATTGAAAATCCAGATAAAGATATTGAAGAAAAAATCATGTCTATTTTTAAAGAACACAATGGCAGATATGGCTATCGCCGAATTACAGCTACATTAAAAAATAGTGGTATCCTTATTAATCAAAAGAAAGTTAGACGTATTATGAGAAAATTAGAACTTAAATGCATAGCATTTTCTCGTAAATTACGTAAATATAATTCCTATAAAGGTACAATTGGTAAGGTAAAAAATAATAAAATAAATAGAAGATTTAAAACATCAATTCCACATCAGAAAATAACAACTGATACATCAGAATTTAAAATATATACTACTGATAAAAATGGAAATTTAATTATAAAAAAAGCATATCTCGATCCATTTTTAGATATGTTTAATGGAGAAGTTTTATCATTTAGTATCTCAGATAGACCTAATTTTAAATCAATAAGTGATGCTTTAAATGAAACCATCAATATTACAAAAGATTGTCCTTATAGAAGAACTTTTCACTCAGACCAAGGTTGGGCATATCAAATGAATAAGTATGGCAAAACACTTAAGAAAAATAAAATATTTCAAAGTATGTCTCGTAAGGGTACATGCCTTGATAATTCTCCTATGGAAAATTTCTTTGGAATAATGAAGCAAGAAATGTATTATAGAAAAACATATAAAAGTTTCAACGAATTAAAGACAGCTATAACAGAATATATTTACTATTATAATAACAAAAGAATTAAAGAAAAATTAAATTGGCGTAGCCCTGTTAAATATAGACTTGAATATGAATCTAAAGTTACATAAAGTAAAAAAACAGGAATGAAAATTCCATTCCTGTATAAAGTCCAACTTTTGGGTCTCAGTACACTTTTTAGTTCATGAGGCACTCTTTTTTATATTAAATCAAGTATATTTTAATCATTTCGACAATGAAAAATAGACTTATTTATATCTTGAGACAACTTCTTTTTTAGTTTTATTTATTTGTTGTCGTTTTTGACTTGGTGTACAATTATATATTTTCTTAAATAACTTCATAAATTGTTTATAATTATAAAAGCCATTGTTTTGAATAATATCTAATATATTATTATCTGTATTTATAAGGTCACTGTACATCTTTTCAAGTCTGATATTGTTTACATAAGAGGTAAACGTTATTCCCATATGTGTTTTAAAAAATCTAGATAAATATTGAGGTGTTAAGTTTACAACTTCACTTGCTGTAGATAGAGAAATTTGCTCTTTGTAATTTTCTTTTACATAATCAGTTATAATTTTTAATCTATCAAAATATTTATCTGTATTTTTGTAAGATATTGAATCTATAGAAATTGAATAATTCCCATATAAAATATATAAAAATTTATATAATAAAATCTTTGAGTTTAATATATATAGTTGAGGTTCTTTGCTATATACCTTATATAATTCATTTAAAGTATTTTTTAATTTATTTACAGTAGCATCATCAACATTAGTAAGCAATTCTTTATAATTAATACGTAACTCATTTATATTAGGTATATTTTCTTCTAAAAATTTATAAGGAATTTGAAGAACTATAGATTCATTACTATCAGAACAAATAGCTGAATGAATTTGCTTTGGATTTAATATTACTAAATCATTTGCTTTTAAATTTAATCTTTCATTATCTATAAAAAGATTAAAGCTTCCATTAAGTATAAGAATGACTTCAAGACTATAATGCCAGTGTTTAACTGTAAAACTTCCGTTATCAATAGATAGATAGAGCTTCACGCCTATATCATCGTGGATATTTACCGATTCATGTTTAAGTGTATTCATAATAGACTCCTAAAAAAGCAATTTTTTGATTTTCAATGAACATCTAATGTATATAAATATTATCACAGATATTAAAAAGTTTAAATAAAAAATATTAAAAATTACTTTCTATCACTTAATTAGAAAATTATACCAAATTTCGGAAAACGATTGACAAATAAATTCAAATAAAGTATATTATTCGTAAGTTAGTTTAATGTACAAATGAATTATATATATAATATAATTTATAAGATAGTGATATTAAACGACATTATTTAACTTAAGATACATAAAAATAGAATATCATATCATTGATTTAGGAGGGTAGCTATGATAAAAATATCTGAAGATTATATTGAAAAAAGGTTTGACAATGAACTATTGCGAATAGAAGCATGGGGGAAAAACTCTTTACGTATCAGGTCATTTGTAGACCAAAATTTTGTTGATGAAAACTATGCTCTTAACGAAAAACCTAAGTTAAATAAAGACGATATTATGATTAATAAAAATGAAGATGGAAGCACAATCATTAAAAATGGAAAGATAAAAGCTATCTTAGACCATAGAGATAGAATTACTTTTTACAATGATAAAAATGAAGTATTATTGAAAGAATATATTCGATTAAGAGCTGTAAAACATGATGATGGTGGAGAAGATGTAGGGACAATTGAAATTACCAAAGACTTTAACTCTACTCTCAAATTAAAATCAAGAGAATATCGACCAAGTTATAGTGGAGAATTTGAAGTAACTACTAGATTTGAATCTGAGCCCTCTGAAAAGATTTTTGGAATGGGACAATATCAACATAAATTTTTAGATTTGAAGAATACTGTGCTGGAATTAGCCCAAAGAAATTCTCAAATATCAGTTCCTTTTTATATTTCTAGTTTAGGTTATGGATTTCTATGGAATAATCCAGGGATTGGAAAAGTATCTTTTGCCAAAAATATTACAGAATGGAAGATGTTTTCTACAAAATTTATAGATTATTGGATTACTTGTGGAGAAAGTCCAAAAGAATTAAACAAAAATTATTCTCAAGTTACAGGCACTGTTCCTATGATGCCTGAAAACCTTTTGGGGCTATGGCAAAGTAAATTAAGATATAGAACTTCAGAAGAAGTTTTAGATGTTGTGAAAGAATATTCTAAAAGAGGAATTAAACTTTCATCAATTGCAATTGATTATTTTCATTGGCCTAAGCAAGGTGAATATAAATTTGACCTAGATTATTGGGAAAATCCTAAAGAGTTAGTTAGGAAACTAAAAGAAGAGTATTCAGTAGAGCCAATGGTATCTGTATGGCCTACAGTTCAAAGTGATGCAGAAAACTACAATGATTATTTAGAAAATGGATATTTAGTTAATGTTAATCGTGGTGTCAGAATGACAATGCAAATTCAAGGAAATACAGTCTTTGTAGACATGACAAACAGAGACGCGAGGGAATATGTTTGGGATAGAATAGATAAAAATTATAAACAGCTTGGAATTGATTATTATTGGTTAGATGTAGCTGAACCAGGATATTCTGTTTATGATTTTGATAACTATAGATATAAAAAAGGAAATGTTTTAAGTTGTGGTAATATTTATCCTATTGATTATTTAAAAATGATTTATTATGGTTTACATGATGATAAAGAGTCTATTGTAACTCTTGTAAGAGGAGCTTGGGCAGGGGCTCAAAAGTATGGAGCCTTAGTATGGTCTGGTGACATTGATTCTAGTTTTGAAGCTTTTAATAATCAAGTTAATACAGGGCTAAATATGGGACTAGCAGGTATACCATGGTGGACTACTGACATTGGAGGTTTCCATGGAGGAAATCCTAAAGACCCAGAATTTAGAGAACTTATGGTGAGATGGTTCCAATATGCTACTTTTTCACCAATTTTGAGAATGCATGGAGATAGGTTGCCTCATAGCAAACCATTATCAAATAAAGGTGGAGGCTCAATGGTAACTGGAGCTCCTAATGAGATATGGTCTTATGGTGAAGAAGTTGAAATAATTCTTACAAAGTTCATAAAAATTAGAGAAAGTTTAAAAACTTACTTAAAAAAATTGATGAAAGAAGCACATGAAGATGGAACACCAGTTATGAGAACTTTATTTTATGAATTTCCTGAAGATGATAAAACTTGGGAGGTTGATAATACATATATGCTTGGAGATGAAATTTTGGTTGCTCCAATAATGAATTATAAAGATAGAAGTAGAGAAGTATATTTACCAAAAGGACATACATGGGAAAATATATTTAGTGGGGTTAGTTATGAAGGTGGGACAACTTATGAAATTGAATGCCCACTTGAAGAAATTCCTATTTTCTTAAAACAAGATTGTAATTATAACTTTGAAGGACTGAAAAATATTTTGAGTGAGGTGAAAGCATAATGGAGACACAATTATGGCAATTATTATTAATCGTACTATATGGATTTTTTATAAACTATGAAAAAAATTCAACAATGTTTGGAACATATCAACCAGTAACAGCAGGTTTTATTACTGGTCTTATCTTAGGAGATATAAACACAGGGTTATATATTGGAGGTACATTGCAACTATTATCATTGGGTATTAGTAACTTTGGTGGAGCATCAATACCTGATTATCAGACAGCCAGTATAGTAGCCACATTTATAACTATTACGACTAAGCAAGAAGCATCTGTAGGAATATCTATAGGTATTCCAGTTGCTTTATTGATGGTACAGTTAGATGTTCTTAGAAATACTATTGGTATATGGCTAGTTCATAAAGCAGAAGATGGAGCTAAAAAAGGAAATTATAAAAATATAACATATATGCAAATGTTAGGAGTATTATTAACAGCAGCTACGACAGGTATTCCAGTTGCTCTATCTGTAATATTTGGACCTTCTTTAATTAATACTATTTTAAAATATACACCTGAATGGTTAACAGGTGGTTTGACAGTAGCTGGAGGATTACTTCCAGCAGTAGGAATAGGATTATTACTTAGATACCTTCCTGCTAAGGAGTATTTTAGTTACTTAGTAATTGGCTTTGTTTTAGCAGTATACATGAAAGTACCATTATTAGGTGTAGCTTTAATTGGAGGAGCAATTGCACTTATAATTTACAAGAAGAATTTGGAAAATCAAGCACAACATTATACTGTAGTAGGAGGTATGGACGAAGATGAGTGATAAGGTATCATTAAATAAATCAAATGAAAAAGTTAAAAAAAGTGTTTTATGGCGTTGGTTTTTTACTAGTTCTGTTTCTTCAAACTATGAGAAGATGCAGGCTTTAGCATACTGTTATGCAGTACTACCATTTTTAAAAGTAGTATACAAAGATAATCCAGAAAAGTTGCAAAACGCTGTATTAAATCATCTACAGTTTTTTAATACTAATCCATGGGTTGCACCTTATATTTTGGGTATTAATGTAGCAATGGAGGAGTTATCAAGTGAAGGGACTGAAGAGGCTGTTGCTTCAATTAAAACAGGCTTGATGGGACCAGTAGCAGGTTTAGGAGATAGTTTATTTGTCGTTATTCCGTGGACAATTTTTGGAGCTATAGCAGCTAATATGGCAATAGACGGAAGTCCGTTTGGAATCTTACTGTGGATTATAGTGAGTGTAGCATTGAAATTATTAAGTATACCATTATTTAATGCTGGTTATACATCAGGTACTAAGCTAATATCTTCAATCGAAAAAAGTTTGAAGATTTTAACTGAAAGTACATCTATTTTAGGCTTAATGGTGGTAGGTGCATTAATACCTTCAGTAGTAAAAGCTAATGTCGCTTTGAACTTTCAACAAGGTGACTTTACAATGAAAGGTCAAGAAATATTAGACCAAATTATGCCTGGTTTAGTTCCTGCAATTTTAGTTGTAATTGTTTACTTGGCTCTTAAAAAGAACATAAAACCTATATACTTAATTTTAGGTGTGATGGTTGTTTCAATAATTTTATATGCGTTAGGTATTTTAAAATAAGGAAAGGGTGGTATTAGATATGGAAATGAAAGGTATTAAAAATATTCGTATAGATGACCGTTTAATCCATGGTCAAGTTGCAACTATGTGGAGTAATAAGTTAGGTGTAACAAGATTAATGGTAGTAAATGATGCAGTAGCTAACAATTCTGTTCAAAAACAAGTTTTAAGAATGGCTACACCTGCAGGAATAGCATCATCTATAATTACAGAAGAAACTGCTATAAAAAATATTACTGCTGGGAAGTATGAAGGACAAAATGTATTATTAATTGTCAAGTCTCCTGTTGACCTTATTCCATTTGTGGGGGCAGGATTAAAAATACATAATATAAATGTAGGAAATATGTCAAGTAGAAAAGACACAACAGTACTAAAACCTAATATCAGTGTTACTGAAGAAGAGAAAGAAGCATTTAAAAGACTTTTAGATGAAGGAATTGAAATTACAACTATAATGACACCAGATGATAAGAAAACTTATCTTGTAGATATTTTATAGATTTAGAGAGGTGTATTAAAGTGAATAGTATTATTTTGATGAGTCATGGCAACATGGCTAAAGAAGTCTTAAATTCCGCAAAAATGATAATAGGAAATTCTATAGATTATCCTACTGTAAATATGAAGCAAGATGATGGAATTGAAGGGACAATAGAAAAACTAAAAAAAGCTTTAGAAGTATATAAGGAAAGTTCAGAAATAATTATAATGGTGGATTTACTAGGTGGAACTCCTTGTAATGCTGCTTTATTAGTAGCCAATAATGATAGTAGAATTAAAATTATTTCAGGGTTAAATTTAGGTATGGTTATTGAATCAGCTTTTTTAGACACAAAAGAATTGGCAGTAAAATTAGAGAAGATAGGTAAAGAGAATATTTCTATAGTTGAACCAACTACAAGTTTATTATCTGATGATGAGTAGGAAGATTATATTGATATTTAAAATAAAATACTTATATTAATATTTAATTAATATACAACTTCTTAAAAAGATATAGCTAATCTTGTGTAAACTATATAATAGATTTAATTTTAGAATATATAATTTAAAGGGTTATGCATGTATATAGTCATAACCCTTACATTTAATTCATCAAAGTTAAATTTTGTATATTCAAAAAGCTCTTGATATTTACAGCAGAACCACCATATAGAGATGCCTCAGACCCTAATGATGAAATTTCTATATTTATGCCTTTGTTAAAAGAGCTAACTAACATATCTTTTGTAATTTGCAATATCTCAGGTATATCTCTTATTATTTGACTATTTAAATATATTATCTCAGGAGCATAAGTTGCAATAGCATTATTTATAGCTATTGATAAATAACTACAAAACTCATGGACAACTTTTTTAGTATTCTGGTTATCTTCATAGTATAATTGCCTTAGCACATTAGAGTCTATCTTAGGAATATTTTCTAAAGAAGAAAGTTTTTCAAATACTTTTTTCTCTGAACAATACTGTTCTAAACAGCCACGGTTTCCACAAGGACATAGTTTACCATTAGGCATGATAATAGTATGACCAATTTCTCCACTCATGCCATTTCTGCCATTATATAATTCATTATTTATTATAATTCCTGAACCAAATCCCCTATGAATACTCAGGCTAAGTAGTGAGTTATGTACAGTTGAGAAAGTACTCTCAGCTAAAGCTGTTAAGTTTGCTTCGTTTTCTATATGAATAGGGAAGTCGTACTTTTTACTAAGGATACTATGTAAGTCAATCTCATTAAGATTGTAATATGGAGTAAACAATATTTTATTTTTACAAGTAATCCCATGTATAGCTAAAGTAAGCCCTATTAACTTATAAGGAGTGTCTATTTTGGATATGTTATAGCTATTTATAATTTCATCTATTAATTGTATAACGTTATCTTTATTTACTTGTATATCTGTTAATTTCTTAGAATTTATGATAGTTCCATCTAAGTAAGATAGAGAAGAGAATATATAGTCATATCCAATATCCATACTTAAAGAAATCCCTGCACATTTATTAAATACTAATAATATGGGTTTTCTTCCGCCACTATGAGTACTATTTCCAATTCCTATTTCATGAACTAGAGATTCATCAATAAGTTTTTTGGTAATAGCAGATATAGTTGCTTTATTTAATCCTATAGTAGAGGCTATACTTGCTCTAGAAATAGGAGCATTTTTTATAATTTGTTCAAGTACCAATCTTTCATTCATTTCTCGAATAGTGTATTTATCAGTAACCAATTTGATATTCCTCCTTAAAATAATATTGTAATACTTTTTAGACAAAAATAAAAGGCTATTTTGCATTGACAAAGATAATTAAATATTTTATTATTAGTTCATAAGTTAGTTTAATATACTAACAAAAATAAAGCAAGTAAAATATAAAAAAAATAGGGTAGGAAAACGATAATTATGAAGTGGTGTCTCAAGGAGGGATGAAGTTGGAGTATGTATTAGGTGTGGATATTGGTACATCAGGTACTAAAACAGTTTTATTTGATAAGCTAGGAAATACTATAGAAAGTTGTACATATGAATATCCTCTTATACAAGAGAAAACAGGTTGGGCAGAACAGGATGCAAATGATTGGTGGGAAGCTGTAGTCGAATCTATAAGGCATGTGGTTCAAAGTTCAAAGATAAGTAGTGAATGTATAAAAGGAATTGGATTATCAGGGCAGATGCATGGTCTAGTTATGCTAGATAAAGAAGGTAATACTCTAAGAAACTCTATAATATGGTGTGACCAACGTACAGTAAAAGAGTGTGAAGAGATAACTGATTTAGTAGGTAAAGAAAGACTGATTGAAATAACTGCCAATCCAGCACTTACAGGATTTACAGCATCAAAGATACTATGGGTTAGAAATAATGAACCTGATATTTATAAGAATACTAATAAAATACTTCTTCCAAAAGATTATATAAGATACAAATTAACAGGAGAATATGCTACAGAAGTATCAGATGCAAGTGGTATGCAGTTGCTTGATATAAGAAAAAGAAATTGGAGTGACGAAGTACTAGAAAAGCTAAATATAGATAGAAATCTTTTAGGTAAGGTTTATGAATCTCAAGAAATTACAGGATATGTAACTAGAGAGGTGGCAAATTTAACAGGGCTTAAAGAAGGAACAATAGTGGTAGGTGGAGCTGGAGATCAAGCAGCAGGAGCTATAGGAAATGGAATCGTTAAAGATGGAGTAGTCTCATCTACTATTGGTACATCAGGTGTAGTATTTGCATATACAAAAGAGCCAAAAATTGATAAAGAGGGTAGAGTTCATACTTTCTGTCATGCAATACCAAATACATGGCATGTTATGGGTGTTACTCAAGGGGCTGGATTGTCATTAAAATGGTTTAAAGACAATTTTTGTCAAAGTGAAGTGGAAGTTTCAAATTCTTTAGGTAAAGATGTATATGAGATTATAAATAGTCAAGTAAGCCAAGTACCAACAGGATGCAATGGACTACTTTACTTACCATATATGATGGGAGAGAGAACTCCTCATCTTGATCCTTATGCAAGAGGTGTATTTTTTGGGTTATCTCCAATCCATTCTAAAAAAGAAATGGCAAGGTCAATAATGGAAGGTGTTTCGTATAGTCTTAAAGACTGTATGGATATAATAGAAAACCTTAATATAGAAGTTAATGAAGTAAGAGCCTCAGGTGGAGGTGGTAAAAGTAAAGTATGGAGACAGATGCAAGCAGATATGTTTGACCAAGCTGTATATACTATAAATTCAAGTGAAGGACCAGCACTTGGAGTTGCAATTCTTGCATTAGTAGGAGCTGGAATATACGAAAATATACAAAAAGCTTGTGATATTATAATAAAAACTTCAACTAAATTAGAGCCAATAAGTGAAAATGTAGATACATACAAGAGATATCACAGGTTGTATAAAAAAATATACAAATCTTTGAGAGATGATTTTAAGTCATTAGATGAAGTAGTTAATTGTAAAAATAAATAACTAAAATAGCTTAAAAATGAAAATAAAAATAACGATAGAAAATAGTTTTAAATTAAGAAAACATATTATGTAGATTATATTTATAAAATATTGGGAGGATATAAAATGAGTGAAATATTTAAAGGAATAGGACAGATAAAATTTGAAGGAGTAAAATCTAACAATGAGTTAGCATTTAGATACTACAATCCTGAACAAGTAGTAGGTAATAAGACTATGAAAGAACATTTAAGATTTGCAATGAGTTATTGGCATACTTTATGTGGAGAGGGTAATGACCCATTTGGAGTAGGCACAGTAGAGAGACCTTGGAACAATATGACAGACCCAATTGAAATAGCAAAGATTAAAGTTGACGCAGGATTTGAATTTATGTCTAAAATGGGAATTGAGTATTTCTGTTTTCACGACAGAGATATAGCTCCAGAAGGAAGAGATTTAGAAGAAACAAATAAGATACTAGATGAAA
Source organism: Clostridioides sp. ES-S-0054-01 (assembly GCA_021561035.1). NCBI lineage: Bacteria > Bacillati > Bacillota > Clostridia > Peptostreptococcales > Peptostreptococcaceae > Clostridioides > Clostridioides sp. ES-S-0054-01. The sequence continues at coordinate 3,176,160 of CP067346.1, read as the reverse complement.
TAGTTGAGTACATAAAAGTTAAAATGGGAGAAACAGGAATAAAATTATTATGGGGAACTGCTAATATGTTTGGAAATCCAAGATTTGTTCATGGTGCATCTACAACATGTAATGCAGATGTTTATGCATATGCAGCAGCTCAAGTTAAGAAAGCTATGGAAGTAACTAAGTATTTAGGAGGAGAAAACTTTGTATTCTGGGGTGGAAGAGAAGGTTATGAAACTTTACTTAACACTAATACAGAACTTGAAATGGATAACTTTGCAAGATTCTTACAAATGGCTGTAGATTATGCTAAGGAAATAGGATTTACCGGACAATTCTTAATAGAGCCTAAACCAAAAGAGCCTACTAAACACCAATATGATTTTGATACTGCTACTGTTTTAGGATTTTTAAGAAAGTATAATCTAGATAAATACTTCAAAATGAATATAGAAGCAAACCATGCAACACTTGCAGGTCATACTTTCCAACATGAATTAAATATAGCTAGAATAAACAATGTTTTAGGGAGTATAGATGCAAATCAAGGAGACCTATTATTAGGATGGGATACAGACCAATTCCCAACAAATATATATGATGCAACACTTGCAATGTATGAAGTGTTAAAGCAAGGTGGAATAGCTCCGGGAGGATTTAATTTTGACTCTAAAGTAAGAAGAGCATCTTTTGAGGTAGAAGACTTATTCCTAGCTTATATTGCAGGGATGGATACATTTGCAAAAGGATTATTAATAGCTCATAAATTATTAGAAGATGAGGTATTTGAAAACTTTACTAAAGAAAGATATGCAAGCTTTAGTGAGGGTATAGGTAAAGATATAGTAGATGGTAAGGTTGGATTTAAAGAGTTAGAATCTTATGCACTGAAAATGCCAGTTATAAAGAATAAGTCTGGAAGACAAGAAATGTTAGAAGCTATACTTAACAGATATATATATGAAGTAGATACAATTTCTAATAAGTAATTGTGTAGTAATTAAACTTGGATGTTTGAATAAAATAACAGGATATGTTCTTGTTTTTATTCTAAAACAGAAAAAGATAAGTGTTTGTAAAAATTCTCATAATCATGATAAATTAAGGATATAGACTTAAGTGCAATTAGTTTATATCCTTAAAATTTCCATCAAAAATAATCATTTCTATAGTTATCAATATTTTTAGTTATAAATATCTTTCTCAACTAAGAACCAAAAAATCAGTAAAGTATCCCGATTTAAGCCATTATAATGGATAAGTTTTTTAGCATATCTTTTTTAGCATATCACTGATAAGAATTTACTTTCAGGATATGGCAGTAAAATAGATTTTTGAATATGATTGTTATTTTATAACTTTCATGAAATAATTTTGAAAATACAAATAAAAATTTTTTAAAGAGAGTAATCGTGGAATATATCTTCAGGAATTTCTTTTAATTGTTTAGGTGATAATAAAATAATGATACAATGTATTAAAATATAGAATTTGAAAGTTGATGGGAATTATATGAAAAAGAAAGTATTATTTTTAGTAATTATTTTAGCATTTACAATCTTATTAGGTAATTCTACTTACTCTCAAAAGAATCAGTTATCTGAAGAGGAAAAGGTAGAGGATTTTAATTATGTATATAATGTTATAAAAACAGGATATCCATATCTAGATGTAAATAAAACGCTTAATAATATTGATTGGTTAGAAAATAAGGATAAATATACAAAAAGAATAAAAAGTACTGAAAATGATGAAGAATTTATAGAAGAATTGTCATCTATATTATCTGATTTAAATAATAAACATACAGAATTAATAGATAATAAGAAACGATATGAACTTTTTAAGAAATCATACTCTAATAATGACTGGTATGATTTTCTTAATGATAAAAAAGTTGTAGATAGATATGACTCTATAAATCCTAAAATAAAAATGCCAAATGAGATTCTTGTAAAAAAAGAATTAATTTTAAAGGATGCTGTTAATGGTAAGATTGGATATATGTATTTACCATCAATGTCAGCAAAGAAGGAGTCTTTAGAGAATGATTTAAAAGTAGTTGGAGATTATATTAACAGTTTAGAAAAACATAAAGCCTTAATTATTGATGTAAGAGGGAATTTAGGTGGAAGTGATAGGTATTGGCAAGGAATTGTATCTAAACTCATAAAAAATGATGTTAAAATAAATGGCTATAGAATTTATAGAAATAATAACGAAATAGTAAAAAAATATACCAATGCAAGAAATATAAAATTAAATCCTATAGAAAATTTACCAATAAATGTAAAGGAAAATGCACCTAAAGAAATTATAAAAGGCTTTAATAGTTTTGAGGATACTTCTTATGCTATAAAATCTACAAATGATTTAAAATTTAAAGGGAATATATACGTACTTATCGATAAAAAAGTATATTCATCATCAGAGTCGTTTGCAATGTTTTGTAAAGAAATTAAATTGGCAACTTTAGTGGGTGAAACCACTGGCGGAGATGGAGGTTGTATAGACCCCGTGTTGTTTAATCTAAAAAATAGTGGTCTGATAGTTAGAATGGCAAGTTGTATGTATTTAAATAAGAACGGAATCTGCGATGAAAAATTTAAAACCATTCCAGAATTTAAAGTAAAAGATTGTAAAAGAACCAAAAATTTTAAAGATGATAATTGTATAAAAAAGGTACTAGAACTTGAAAATATCAACTATTAGATAAAAGAACAGAATCAAAAAATACATTTTTTAAATTAGCCTATTCTTTTTTCAACTGTCATTGATAAGGGTAACACTTAAAAAACTACCAACTAAGCCAGTATTTCTTATAATAAATTTTATGGGTTGAATATGAAATATAAGAATATGCTGTAATTTAATGTTGAATATTGTTATAATACTTATGACGGTTTTTACTTGGAGGAGGTAATAGTTTATGAGATTAGAAGAAATGATTTTTTTAAATTATAATAAATTGAATGAGACAGATTTATTAATATGGAAATATATAACTGCAAATAAAAAACATTGTAGTAAGATGTCAATAAATGAACTTGCTATGAAATGTAATGTGTCTCGTGCAACTATTACAAGATTTGTTAAAAAATTAGATTTAAAAGGTTTCAGTGAATTTAAAGTATTATTAAGCTGGGAATCAGAAAAGGTTCATGTCATAGAAAATCAGTCATTTGATATTGCGTGTAATTCAATAATTAAGTATGTTGAAGATCAAAAAAATAAAGATTATGATGCATTGTGTAAACTTCTTTATGAATCAAGAACAATATACGCTTATGGTTCAGGTGATATTCAAAATGTGGTTGCAAAACAGATAAAGAGAATGTTTTTATCATGTCAAGAAATAATATATGATTTTGAGGGAAGAACATTTGACGATTCTTTTTACAATATTGTTAGTAAAAACGATGTCATGATTATTATATCCCTAAGTGGCGAGAATGAGAATACGCTTAATATTGCTAGAAGATTAAAATTAATAGGAACTAAAATAATTTCAATTACAGAGTTTAAAAATAATACCTTAACTGATTTAAGTGATGAATCAATTTATATTTCAGCTACTAATATCTCATTTTTACAAATGCACCCTAGTTATAAACTAACAATGTTATATTTTATATTGATTGAGTTACTATTTATTAAATATAGTATTTATAAAAGGCATAGAATGATTACAGAAGGGATTGATTGCAAATTGTAGTCATTCTTTTTTTTATGAAAATTTGAACATAAAAATGTGCAAAAACTTATTTGATTGTGAATAATCTCCAAATACAGTCTAAAGATTGTATATATTTATTAACATGTTAAAATAATAGATGTCTAAGGCCAAGGATAAAATAAAAATATAAGGGGGGAGTAATTTATATGATGAAGAAAATACAACGTTTTGGAGGGGCAATGTTTACTCCAACATTATTATTTGCTTTCGCTGGTATAATGGTTGGGTTCTCAATTGTATTTCAAAATCAGTCAATTATGGGTTCGCTTGCTACACCGGAAAATGTTTGGTACCAATTTTGGGGTGTAATATCCAGTGGAGCTTGGATGGTATTTAATCAGCTGCCATTATTATTTGCTATTTCTTTACCAATAGCACTTGCAAAAAAGCAACAAGCAAGAGCTTGCATGGAAGCTTTAGCAACATACTTGACTTTCAATTATTTCGTAGGTTCTATGTTAAGTTTTTGGGGAAAAAGCTTTGGGGTTGATTTTGCAGCTGAAATAAGCACTGGAAGTGGACTCGTAAGCATTGCTGGTATTAAAACATTAGATACTGGTATGATAGGTGCTTTATTAATATCAGGAATTGTGATTTATGTTCATAATAGATTTTATGATAAAGAACTACCAGATTTTATTGGATTATTTAGAGGTTCATCACTTGTAGTTGCAATTTGTTTCTTTGCTATGATACCAGTTGCATTATTAACTTGCTTTATTTGGCCACATGTTCAAAATGTTATTAGGCATTTACAAACATTTTTTATAAATAGTGGAAATATAGGAGTTTGGTGTTATGCATTCTTACAAAAGATTTTAATACCAACTGGATTGCATCATTTTGTATATGCACCAATTTGTTATGATAATGTTGTTGTTCCAGGTGGAACATCAGTATATTGGGCTACCCATATTCAGAATTTTCAAACTTCAAGTCAGACTCTAAAGGAAATGTATCCAATTGGATTTTCATTATCTGGCTTATCAAAGGTGTTTGGTTCATTAGGTGTATTTGGTGCTTTCTATGTAACTGCAAAGCCAGAAAAGAAGAAGAAAGTATTAGGTTTAATGATTCCTGCTACTCTTACTGCAGTATTAACTGGAATTACTGAGCCGTTAGAATTTACATTTTTATTTGTAGCACCGCTTTTATTCTTAGTACATGCATTTTTAGATGCATGCTTGCAAACGATTTCATTTGCTTTAGGGGTTGTTGGTGATTTTGGTGGAGGAATTATTAACTGGGTTGTATTAAATTGGCTTCCACTTGGAATGTATCACTGGAAGGTATACATTATTCAAGTTGTTATAGGGATTATATTTTCATTTATTTGGTTCTTTGTATTTACTTTCTTAATTAAGAAATTTGATATGAAAACTCCTGGTAGAGAAGAAGATACTGAAGAAACAAAACTATATACTAAAAATGAGTACTTAGAAACTAAAGATGAAAAAGGAAATAAATTAAGTAAAGCATCTCAACAAGCGGCTGAATATATAAAATTAGTTGGTGGAGCAACAAATATTGTAGATGTTACAAATTGTGCTACAAGATTGAGGTTAACTTTAAAAGATGACTCAATCATTTCTAAAGAAGAAGAATTTAAAGCAGTAGGCGCACATGGTCTAGTGCATAATGGAAAAGCTATTCAGATTATTATTGGGCTTTCAGTTCCAAGTGTAAGAGAAGAGTTTGAAAATTTATTGTAAAGGAGATATAAAGATGGAAAGAAAAAGACAAAGAATACTAATTGCTGGAGGGGGAAGTACTTATACTGCTGGAATTGTAACAATGCTAATTGAAAGTATTGATAAATTTCCTATTGAATCAATTAAATTATATGATAATAACGATGAGAGACAGAGAAAAGTTGCTGAAGCATGTGCAATAATTGTTAGAGAGAAAAATCCAGAAGTTAAGTTTAGTTATACAACAGACCCAAAAGAAGCATTTACTGATATTGATTTTGTAATGGCACAAATTCGTGTTGGTTTATATGCTTTACGTGAACAAGATGAAAAAATTCCACTAAAATATGGGGTTGTTGGTCAAGAAACTTGTGGAGCAGGTGGAATTGCTTATGGATTAAGAACAATAGGACCAGTAATCGAAATGATTGATTATATGGAAAAATATTCTCCAAATGCTTGGATGCTTAATTATTCAAATCCAGCAGCTATAGTTGCAGAAGCATGTCGTGTATTAAGACCAAATTCAAGAATTATTAATATTTGTGATATGCCAGTATGTTTAGAGGAAATATTTGCTAGAATTTTAGGTTTAAATTCTCGTAAAGATTTTGATGTTAGATACTATGGATTAAATCATTTTGGGTGGTGGACAAGCATTAAAGATAAAGAAGGAAATGATTTAATGCCTAAATTAAAAGAATATTGTGCTAAAAAGGGATATGAGGAATTTACGCCTCAAGGTCAACACAAAGAATCTAGTTGGTTAGAAACTATGAGAGCGGCAAAGAACTTATTGGAAATAGAACCAACTACATTACCCAATACTTATTTAAAATATTATTTAATGGCTGATGAAACTGTTAAACATGCTAATCCAAATTATACAAGAGCAAATGAAATTATGGATAGAAGAGAAAAAGATACATTCGAAGAATGTGAAAGAATTGTAAAAAATGGTACAGCAAGAGATACATGGTTTGATGCAAATGAACATTCTCAATTTATTGTTGAATTAGCTTGTGCATTAGCATTTAATACTCAGGAAAGATTTTTACTGATTGTTCCTAATAATGGGGCTATTGAAAATTTTGCAGATGATGCAATGGTTGAAATTCCTTGTCTTGTTGGAAAAAATATGGTTGAACCTATGTCTATAGGTAAAATACCGACTTTCCAAAAAGGTTTAATGGAACAACAAGTTGCTTCTGAAAAATTAGCTGTAGAAGCATGGATAGATAAAAGCTATCAAAAATTATGGCAGTCATTTACTATGAGTAAAACTGTTCCAAGTGCAAAAGTAGCAAAAGAAATCTTAGATGAAATGATTGTGGCTAATAAGGATTTCTGGCCAACTTTTAAATAAGGAGAATAAAAACATGATAACAAATAAAATAAAAAATATCACAGTAGTATTAAAAGATGAAAATATATTTCTTTCAGTGATAATGGGTTATTTTCTAATATTGCCTGTTCTATATATAGTGTATTTAGAATTGACATCATTATTTACAAATGTTTCATTTTCACAACTTTTAAATAATGATGTTAATGCAAGTTTAAATTTAGTCTCTAACTTTAGTGCAGTATACAGTGCATATGTTATTTATAATATAAAAAAGAATAAAGATATAAAAGAAAACATGATTGCTTTCTATTTAGTCTTATTAGGGCAGGTATTCCAAATTTACACAATAACTATTGTTATCATGTTTACCTATGTTTATAAATTTGTTGGAATTAAACAAATCATAAGCAGTATTAAAGAACTACAATGGGGAAAGAGCTATAAAGCTCTTTTTTCCTCAGTTGCAGTATGTTCAATATCGTTATTTGTAATGATAATCAGAATAAAGTTAATTATGTAGAGGAGTGTTTATAATGTTCTTTAAAAGAAAAAAAGAAGCAATTACAATTAATTCCTATATTGATGGAAAAATAATTAATCTTGAAGAAATTCCTGATAAAGTATTTTCAACTAAGGTAATGGGGGATGGATTTGCTATGATAGCAAAGGATAATGTTCTTAAATCACCCACTAGAGGAATAATAAATTTTATTGCTCAAACTAACCATGCTATAGGAATTAAATTGAAAAATGATGTTCAAATTCTTATTCATATTGGATTAGATAGTGCAACGATAAAAACAGAAAAATTTAAACTAGAAATTAAACAAGGTCAAGAAGTTAATATGGGTGAAAAATTAGTAGAAATCGATAACAAGTTACTTGAAAATACTTTATATATTCCTTTAGTCATTATAGAAAATCCTAATAAGGTAAAATATCATCTTTCAAACTTAAATCATGAGGGAAGTAGTGGTATTAAAGTTATCAGCTTTGATTAATTATGATTAATAAAGCGATTAAATTTAGATTTATCATATTCTATTTTCTCTCATATATTATTTTTGCCTTTGCATCTACAAAATTCACACCTTTTTTATCAAAATTAGGTTACTCAGCATTTGAAAGAGGAATTATATTATCGAGTTATGCAATAACCAATATATTATTTCAATTATTGTTTGGAGTATTGGCTGATAAGTATCAAACAATGAAAAAAATTGTTTTAATTAGTCTATCAGTTTATGGAATTGCATCAGTTATTATGTTTTCTACTGAATCTGCAACTTTTATAATATATTTGTTACTTGTTGCTTTATCAGGAGGATTATTAAATACTTGCTGTAGTTTATACGATACTTGGATAATAGGTTGTGGAGATAGGCTTAATAATTATTTGTCATTCATTAAGACTTTTGGGTCAATTGGATGGGCTATTGGAAGTATGGTAGCATCTTACTTGATTCTTAAGTTCTCATATTTTGGATTATCTGTAGCTATTGGTTTCATTGTAGTATTACTTATTATAAATATATTATTATTACCTGATATTGAAAAGATTAACAAGAAAATAAGTGTAACTAATAAAGATATTATTGAATTATTAAAAGATAAGCAATATATTTTACTGGTATGTATTTTATTTCTGCTATACTCAATGGTGGTAGCAAATAACTGTACTGTAATAGATAAAATGATATCTTTAAATGCTACAAATTCTCAAATATCTTTAAAGTGGTCTTTACAGTCATTATTGGAGATACCAACATATTTGGCTGGCTCTTATTTATTAAGGAAATATAGTAGCTTAAGCTTATTAAAATTAAGTGCTATTATGATAACAGTTCAGTTTTTATTGTTTGCTTTAGCAAGTGATTCGAATATAATTATTGTACTATGTGTTTTTCAAGTGTTTTCTACTCCTTTAATTTTAATTACGTCAAAAACATTAATATTTGAAGTTTCACCTAAAAAACTTAGAAGTAGTAGCCAGTTAATAGCTTTAAGTATATTTATGGGTGGCTCATCTCTAATTATTCCAACTATTGCTGGATTCTTGAGTATTAATATTGGTTATAATTATACATTAATGGTATTAAGCCTTTTTGGATTCTTAGCTTATGGCTTGATAGTATGTTTAAAAAAGAAACTTTTAAAGTGAAAAATTATAAATGTTTCAATGTCTAAGAGAAATACCATTTGTTTATAACACCTGTATCTGATATAGTTAAGGTGTGGTTTTTGGTTTTTCACAGAACAATTATCGCATATATTAGGGGGTTCTTACGAACCTCTTTTATTTTTTCTACAAATAAAGATGAATAAAATTTTTATTTTAAGACATTCCCATTATGATTATGATAGTCTTTTATCTATGTTACAAAAGTGTAATGCTAGCAGTTAAAATGTAATATTTACTTAAGGATTTATTTACATAAAACCTTTAAAATAAATATATATTAAAAAATTAGCAACTGGAGGCTATTATTACGAAAGAAATATTAAAAATAAAAAATATATCAAAAGATTATGGAATAAAAGGATTTAGAACAAATGTATTAAAAAATATATCTCTTACAGTCAATGAAGGTGATTTTATATCGATAATGGGTCCATCTGGTGCAGGTAAAACAACATTACTCAATCTGATGTCTACGCTTGACAAACAAACTTCAGGAGAAATAATACTAGATGGAATCAACATATCGAAAGTGAAAAATAATGAACTTTCGAAATTAAGAAGAGAAAAAATAGGATTTATATTTCAAGACTATAATCTATTAGATAACATGAAACTAATGGATAATATAGCACTTCCTCTAGCACTAGGAAAAAAGAAAAGTAAAGAAATAGAATCTAAGGTATTTTCTATAGCCAAAAAATTTGGATTAGAAAATCATTTAGATAAATATCCTTATCAACTATCAGGAGGACAAAAACAGAGAGGTGCAGCAGCTAGGTCATTAATTACAAATCCAGCAGTCATATTTGCTGATGAACCAACAGGTGCTTTGGACTCTAAATCAGCGTATGAACTTCTAGAATCATTAGAAAGAATAAACAGAGAAAACAACTCTACTATTATAATGATTACACATGACCCATTAACTGCAAGTTATTCAAATGAAGTGTATATGATAAATGATGGAAATATAAAGTGTAAATTAAACAAAGGAAGTAGTAGAAAAGAATTTTATGGGAAAATTATGGATATGCTAGCCTCTATGGGAGGTGAGATGTAAGTGAGTATACTTGGGATTGCTTATAATAATTTTAAGAGTAACATAAGAACGTATCTAGCATTTTTTATATCTATGGTTTTTTCAGTAGTTGTGTTAATTAATTTTGAGTTATTAAGATATGGTGATGCTATAAATGTATTACAAGGAGAAAATAAAAGATTTACGCTATCAGTGTTAGTGGCTGTGATAATGATACTATCAGTATTTTTATTTTTCTTTATATGGTATGCAACAAATATATTTTTTAAGAATAGGTCTAAAGAAATTGGAATATTGTCCTTTATGGGTTTGGATTTATATACTATAGGAAAAATATATTTTGTAGAAAATATGCTTATAGGAATAAGTTCTTGTATAACAGGAATAATTATAGGAATAATAACATCCAGATTTTTTCAAGTAGTGATAATAAAGTTATCTGGATTTGATATAAAGGTATCTAATGGGCTTAGCATAGAAGCTATACTGTATGCAACTTTAATATTTATTTCTATATTTATAATAATGGCTATAAAAGGCTTTATAACAATATGTAGAAGTAGTGTAATAAATTTAATTAATACATCTAAAAAGCAAGAAAAAATACCAAAGATAGGAATAGGTATATATATATTAGCTATGATATCGATTATAGTAATAGGATATGGTTATTATCTTTCTACTAATATAAGAACTGGAAATATAACTAGTGTAATACCTATTATAGGTATAATAATAATAGGTACTTATGGTCTATTTAAATCAGTTGTGCCTGTTATATTTGATATTATAATAAAAAATAAAAAAATATTATTCAATGGAAATAATATAATTGCAATAAACAATATAAATTATAGGTTAAATAAAAATTATAAAACTTATGCTATAATAGCAATAATTATAACTACTACAATATCCACTCTTGGTGCTTCAGTTGCAATGAATTATGTATATAAGAATGCAAAAGAGCAGAGAAATATATACACTGTTAGCATAGTTTCAATGAATAAAGACGAAGTGAATAAAAAACAAATAGAGAATATAATAAAAGATACTAATAAGATAAAATATTCAGTAAATCCAGAACTAACAGTTTTAGAAAAAACAGATAGTAAAGAAACTTATGATACAACAGATGCTATAATGAAATATAGTGATTTTTGTAATATTCTTAAAGTAAATGGTAATGGTGAAGAATTAAAGGAGTATAGTGAGAAATTAGTTAGAGGAAATAGTGTAATAGAGTTAAAGAGTCCTCAAACGATAGTATCAATGGCTACAAAAGAAGCTAATATAAAACTTGATGGACAGTTATATAGTATTTCAAAGGGAGGAGTAAAAGTTCCAGTATTAGGTACAGGATTTAATAAAAGTATTATAGTAGTAAATGACAATGCATATTTCAAATTAAGAGATAAGGGTCAACAAGTATATTTTTATGGAGCAAAGGTGTCTCAAGAAGAAGATAGCCAAGTAATGTTCAGCAATATTGAAAAGAATTTAAGTTTAAAAAATGGATATATTATGAATGGATATAAAGGTCTAAATGAGGGTCAATGGATGAAATTTGCATATGTAGTGCTTGTGTTTTTATTCTTAGTATTTGCAATTGTAGCTGGAAGTATAATATATATGAAAATATATAATGATGCATATGAAGATAAAGACAAATACAAGATTTTATTAAAAATAGGCACTACAGAAAAAGAGATAAATAGAGCTATACTTAAAGAAGTAGCTATATTTTATACTTTACCAATGTTAAGTGCAACAATATCTAGTTATTTTGCATTGAGATTAGCAGGAGATTTATTGATGGCAAATTTATTTGGTATATATATACTAAGTTTAGTTATATGTTTGATAATTTTCATAATATATGGAGCAGTATCTGTTAATAAGTTTAAGAGTGTAGTATATAAAAATTAGTTGATAGAGTAGTAAAAGACAAGGTAGATTCTTACAATAAGAGTCTCCTTGTTGTTTGATTAATAAATTTATATAAAATATGTTGTGATATTAATAATTTAAAGAGTTAGGTTTTGATGATTTTAAGTATAGATTAAATAGACATTAGTTTAGATGGTATAGATGAGGAGACATATTTGATAATAAGATTCAATCAAATAGTAGTATTAAACATATATAATTACAATATCTATATATAATTAAACCTCAAAAGAAGAAAAGCAAAATATAGATATAATTTGTTATGAAAAAAAATTACACTAAATTACATTGACACTGAAAATATTTTAAGGTAATATTTAGCTAAGACAAAAAACATAATAAAATTAATTTAAATGCATTTTATGAAAGTGAATTGGTGTAGTTAAAATGAAGCTGATGATGCATTACATAAGGCTCATAAAGTTCAAACTAGAATAATCCAAGCTGAAGCAGGAGGAGAAAAAACAGAATTGTCTGTATTATTTGTACATGTACAAGACCATCTAATGACAGCTATGGAAGCTAGAAGCTTAGTCGAACATATAATAAAATTACACAAAAAAATAGATGCTAAGTAATTTGATATATTGAAAATATATGCCTTGTGCAATAATGTACAAGGTATTTTTAGTACAAAATATTATAAATTTAAGGGATGATAATTATGTATAGTGTAGGTTTGATGTCAGGAACTTCTTTGGATGGTATTGATGCAGTATTAGCTGAAATTAGTGGAAGTGGATTAAATACCAAAATTAAGCAAATTGAATTTATAACTCTAGAAATTCCTAAAGACATAAAAGAGGAAATAAGAAATTGCTGTATAGAAGATAAATCAAGTGTTGATTTAATTTGTAGCTTAAATTTCAAGCTTGGATATTTATTTAGTGAAGCTGTAAAAGCAGTATGTCATAAAGCAAATTTTGATGTAGAAAACTTGGATTTTATTGCATCTCATGGTCAAACTATATTTCATATACCTAGAAGTTATAATAACTTTATATCTTCAACACTTCAAATAGGCGAGCCAGCAGTTATAGCTCATGAAACAAAGACAAAAGTAATATCTAATTTTAGAACTATGGATATAGCTGCAGGTGGAGAAGGGGCTCCGTTAGTTCCATATAGTGAATTTTTATTATATAGTGATAAGAATAAAAATATAGCTCTTCAAAATATTGGTGGAATAGGAAATGTCACTGTAATACCCAATACATGTAATATAGATGATGTATTTGCCTTTGATACAGGTCCAGGTAATATGATAATAGACGGGGTTTGTCAAAGATTGTTTGACAAAAAATACGATAAAGATGGATACTTTGCATCAAAAGGTAAAATTAATGAAGAAATGTTGAAAGATTTGATGAGCCATAAATATATTAGCCAATCACCACCAAAAAGTACTGGAAGAGAAGTATTTGGACAAACATATTTAGATAAAATGCTTAACAAATACAACTATATAGATAAACATGATTTAATAGCAACAGTAACTATGTTTACAGCAAGAACTATCTATGATAATTACAAAAACTTTGTGATTCCAAAGGTTAATATAGATACTTTATTAATTGGAGGGGGAGGAGCTCATAATGCAACCTTGATGGGGTATATAAAAGGCTTGTTACCAGAAATTGAGGTTTTGACTCAAGATGATTATGGATATTCTTCTGATGCAAAGGAAGCTTTAGCATTTATAATCTTAGGAAATGAAACATTAAATAATTCATTCTCTAATGTAGTATCCGCTACAGGAGCAAAAAATAAAGTTATTTTAGGTAATATAACACCAAATCCTTTTGGAGGTAAATAGGTATGTCTAAGAATAATAAAAAAAAGAAAAACAAGCAAAATAACAATTATAAAAACAATAAAAACAGGCAAGAGAACTTAAATACTAAAAAATACACAGAAAAAAAGACAAAAACGGATTACAATATTCCAACCATAAGTTTTAAAAGTGGGCTAATATTAATGGCTTCAGCACTAATAGGTACTATAGCTTTTCCATTTCTCTTATCAATGTTTGGAATAAATTATAAAATTGGAGTTGTTATAGGAAATACAATAATTACTTCTTTTGCAGTTGCGTATACTAGATACTTTATTGAAAGCAAGAGAGGATTTTCTTTGGGATTTTTTAGAATGTATATTTTATTTGCATTATCGTTTGCAATAATAGGCTATTTCTGGATATATAAAGGAATACATATTTAAAAGATTACTTAATATTTAGTTTAAAAAGGGAGTATAGAAAATATGTTTGAAAAAAAATTACATTTAGATTTGAAAATTATGAAAAAATATGTGAAAATGTATTCCTGCAAATTAAAATACATGTTATAATGAATAAAAAGAAATACAAAAACAGGAGGGAATAAAGATGAGAGTATTATTTGTTTGTTCAGCGGGGATGTCAAGTTCTATAGCAGTTAATGCACTACAAAAAGAAGGTGCAAAAAATGGCATAGAGATAGATGTATCAGCTATTGGGACTCAGGAGTTTGAGGATGAAATTAAAAATGGATGGGATGTTGCTATGGTAGCTCCGCAAGTAAGACATAGATTTGATTACTTAAAAGGTTTTGCTGATGAGATTGGTGTTCCATGTGCATTGATACAAGCACAAGCTTATAGTCCACTAGGAGGGGCAAAGTTATTAAAACAAGTTCAAGAGCTGTTGGCAAATAATATATAGAATATTATTGCAGTTATTGAAAGAAAAATTTTACAATAAATTGCCGAAAAGCCTCCTTCTTTAGATTTGGGGATGAAAGGCAAGGTTCTAATTATTTGGGATTAAAAAATAAATATCAGATGGGGAGAAAAAAGATGCTAGATAAATTTACAGAATTTTTAGACACTAAATTGTCAACATCTATGGCCAGGTTGGCAGAGCAACGTCATTTAAGGGCTGTAAGAGATGGAATAGTAGCTTCATTACCACTTATAATAGTTGGTTCATTTTTCTTGATATTAGCATTTCCTCCGTTACCAGATTCATGGGGAGTGACTCAGTATCTAAAGGCAAATGCAGTTACAATATTACTACCATACAGAATGACTTTTTTTATTATATCGGTATATTCTACATTTGGCATAGGTTATAGTTTAGCAAAGTCATATAAGTTAGATGGATTGACAGGAGGTTTATTAGCTACAGCCACATTCCTTTTGACAATAGTTCCTACTGCAATAGATGGGCTTGCACCTGATTTATTGAAGATAGTTGAAAAGAGTCCAGAACTTTTAGCTTGGTATAATTCCATACCTCAAGGATGGCAAATGCCAATGGCTAACCTTGGCGGAGGCTCAATGTTTGTTGCTATTGTAGCATCTATAATAGGTGTTGAGATTTATAGATTTACTGACAAATCTAAGTTTAAGATAACTATGCCAGATGCAGTTCCAGCATCAGTTACAAGGTCTTTTGAAGCTTTAACACCAGCTGCATTAATAATAATATTAATGGCTATTATTACTTATTTCTTAGGATTTGATTGGCACGGATTCATAGCTAAATTAGTAACTCCATTAGTTTCAGCTACTGACACATTACCATCAGTAATTGTACTAATATTTTTAATAACGTTTTTTTGGTCATTTGGAATACATGGTGTATCAATAATCGGTTCATTAGCAAGACCTTTATGGATACAATTATTAGATGCTAATACAGCTTCATATGCTGCAGGTCAAGCAGTTCCAGGAATTGCTGCTGAGCCGTTTTTTCAATGGTTTATATGGGTTGGAGGTTCTGGAGCTACAATAGGCTTGGCTTTACTTCTTGCGTTTAGAGCAAAATCAGCTTATGGAAAATCTTTAGGAAAAGCAACTGTAATACCAGCAATATTCAACATAAATGAACCAATAATATTTGGAGCTCCAATAGTATTAAATCCAATATTAATAATACCATTTGTTGTAGCTCCAATAGTAATGGGAACAATTTCATGGTTTGCAATGAGTGCTAATTTAGTATCTAGAGTAGTAGTTACTGCTCCTTGGACGTTACCTGGACCGGTAGGAGCATACTTAGCCACTGGTGGGGATTGGAGAGCTTCAGTTCTTAACTTAATATGTATAGTTATATCAATAGTAATCTACTATCCATTTGTAAAGATGTATGATAATAGGTTACTTCAAGAAGAAAAAACAGGGGAGCAAGAAGTTTATTAGTTAATTTTAAACTATATTAAATTAAAATAAATTTTAAAGTATAACAATTTTGAAATAAATCGAAAAGATACTTTGTTGATTATTTATAAAAAAAGAAAAGTTTACCTTTTCTTTTTTTATAAATATACATGAAATTTTATTTCATCAAGTGGTGGAAAAAATTTCAAATAACTTGAAATAAATTTAAATATATAACAGAATACAAGGAGAGACAGAAATGGGAAGGTTAGGAATATCAATTTATCCAGAAAAGACAACAGATAAGGAAATATATGATTATATAGATAAAGCAGCTGAAAATGGATTTACACGTATATTTTCATGTTTATTATCTGTTGAAGATACTAAAGAGAATATAATCAAAAAATTTAAAAATATAAATGAATATGCTAGATTGAAAGGCTTTGAAGTGATACTTGATGTAAATCCAAGGGTTTTTGGAGAATTAAAAATAAGCTATAAAGATTTAACTTTTTTTGAAGAGACGAAGGCAGATGGAATAAGACTTGACATGGGATTTACAGGTTCCGAAGAGGCATTAATGACTTTTAACCCTCAAAATATAAAAATAGAAATAAATATGAGCAACAATACTCATTATATAGACACAATAATGGACTATCAACCTAACAAAGAAAATTTGATAGGGTGTCATAACTTTTATCCACATAGATATAGTGGATTAAATTTAGAACACTTTATAAAATGTACAGAAAGATTTAATAAGTATGGATTAAGAACAGCAGTTTTTGTAACAAGTCAAAATGAAACCACATTTGGACCATGGCCTGTAACTGATGGGCTTCCAACAATTGAGATGCACAGAAATCTACCTATAGATATTCAAGTAAAGCATATAATAGCTATGAATAATATAAATGATATAATAATATCAAATTGTTATCCAACATATGAGGAGCTTAAGGTATTAGGTTCTATGAGAAAAGATATGGTTACATTTGATGTAGCAATAGAGGAAAATATACGAGAAGTTGAGAAGAAGATACTATTTGAAGAAATACATTTTAATAGAGGGGACATATCTGACAATCTGATAAGGTCTACTCAATCTCGTGTTAAATATAAAGGATACAAATTTGAACTATTTAATGCTCCTAAAATGATAAAAAGAGGAGATATAGTAATTGAAAGTAGTGAATATGGACACTATGCAGGAGAGTTACAAATAGCTTTGGCTGATATGAAAAACAGTGGTAAATCGAATGTAGTAGGATGTATAAGGAAAGAAGAATTATTTATATTGGATTATATTAAACCATGGCAAAAGTTTAATTTTAAGCCTTCAACAAAATGATTTATTATGGGGATATAATTATCAAGGTTAGAATTAAATTGTGTTTAAAAATTTAATATTTAGAAAATGAGGAAATGGTATGTTAATAAAAACTTTAGAAAATTTAGTTACAGAAGGTAGAAATAAGAATACATTACAAATAGATAAAGAAGATACATTAGGTATAATAGAATTAATAAATAACGAAGATAAAACTGTAGCTTATGCTGTTGAAAAACAAAAAGAAAGTATCGCAAAAGCTGTTAATATAATAGTGGATAGAATGAAGCAAGGTGGTAGATTATTCTATATAGGAGCAGGTACTAGTGGGAGAATAGGAATACTAGATGCCACAGAATGTCCCCCAACTTACGGAGTTGATTTTGAGCTTGTTCAAGCTATAATAGCTGGTGGAAACCAAGCAATATTTAAAGCAGTAGAAGGTGCTGAAGATGATAAAGAACTAGGAAAGCAGGATATAATAGATAGAGGAGTTACCTCTAAAGATGTTATATGTGGTATAGCTGCATCAGGAAGAACACCTTATGTAATAGGAGCTATGGAATATGCTAGGGAATTGGGATGTGCAGTATTATCAATAACTATGAATCCAAATAGTGAGATGAGTAAAAAAGCTGATTTACCAATAAGTATTATCGTAGGAGCAGAAGTAATCATGGGTTCAACTAGAATGAAAAGTGGAACAGCTCAAAAAATGGTTTGTAATATGTTGACAACAGCTTCTATGGTTAAAATGGGTAAAGTGTATTCAAATTTAATGGTAGATGTCAAAACGTCAAATGAAAAGTTAGTTGAAAGAGCAAAAAGGATAATAATGATAGCTACAAATGTAGAATATAGTGTAGCTGAAAGGTTTTTAGGAGAGGCTGGTAATAGTGTCAAATTAGCTATATTTATGATAAAAAGTGGTCTAGATATGGATAGTGCAAAGAAAATTCTTGATATGCACAAAGGTTATATAAGTGAAGCTTTAAAATCTATAGATATATTTTAAAATTAATATACTAATAATCTTTCAATATTAAAATCAAAGTATTGGAAGTTTATTTTTAAGTATGTGAATATTTATCAGACATTAGAGGAGTGAAATATGTATTTTTTAGGTATAGATGGTGGAGGAACTAAAACAAGATTTACATTAACAGATGAAAATTTAAAAATAGTGGGGAGTATACTTAAAGGAACTTGTCATTATAATCAAATAGGATTTGAGAATCTAACAAAATTATTAATAACTGGGTTGGAAGAAGTTTGCAAAGATGCTAAGATAAATATAGAAGAAATAAAGTATGCATTTGTTGGTCTTGCTGGATATGGGAAAATAAAGGAAGTATTATATGCATTAGAATTAGCAACAAAAAATGCATATAGCCATATAAATTATACTCTGGGCAATGATGTAGAAATAGCTTTAGCAGGTTCTTTAAATGGAGAAAAAGGTATAAATATAATTGCAGGTACTGGTTCAATAGCACAGGCTTTAGATAAAGATGGGAATCTTCACAGGTGTGGAGGATGGGGCTATGTATTAGGAGATGAAGGGTCTGCGTATTATATAGGAATGACTACTCTAAAAATGTTTACAATGCAGTCTGATGGAAGATGTCAAAAAACAAAATTATATGATTTAATAAAAATACATCTTGATATAGAGAATGATTATGACATAATAAAATATGTAAATGATGAAATACAAGGAGATAGAATAGAAATAGCAAAGTTTGCTACCATATGTTTAAAAGCAGTTATTGAAGGTGATGATACTGCTAGTAAAATATTTGATGATGCAGCTTATGAACTAAGTAGGCTTGTAATAGGATTAGAGCATTACTTTGAAAAAGATACAAAGATAAGAGTATCATACTCAGGTGGAGTATTTAATTCAGGAGATTTAATATTAGAACCACTTAAAAATTATTTAGATAAAACGAGATTTGAGATAGTGAGACCAGTGTTAACTCCAGACTTAGGGGCATGTTTACTTGCAAAAAAGAAATACTATGGTAGATAGGTAAGGCGGTGAATTATGAGTTGCATTCTAAAATTAAAACAAATATATGAAGACTTAACAGAAGTAGATAAAAAAATAGCTGATTATATACTGGATAATACAGAAACTATTAGTAAACTTTCTGTATCAGAGTTAGCATCAAATTCAAAAACAAGTACAGCAAGTATTGTTAGATTTTCTAGAAAAATGGGATATTCGGGTTTTGGAGATTTAAAGATTGAAATAGCTAAAGATTTAATAGGAAAAGAAAATGATTACACATATGTAGATGAAAATTATGATTGTAATATAGATAGTGTTATAAATAAAATTACGAATAAAAATATAGAGACTATTAACCAAACAAGGTTACTAAATGAAAAAGATATAATAAAAGAAGCAGTTGAACAGATAATAAAGGCTAAAAATATATACATATTTGGAGTTGGTGGTTCGGCTTTAGTAGCACTAGATTTGCAGATGAAACTTTTAAGAATAAATAAACAAGCATTTACCTCTTTAGATAGTCATACACAACTTATGGTATCTTCCAATGTAGAGAAAGAAGATATAGCTATAGCAATATCTTATTCTGGAGAATCAAAAGAAGTAATAAAGTCTATAGAAAATGCAAAATTAAAAGGATGCAAGGTCATTTGTATAACTAAATATAGTGATAATCATCTTAGTAAGATTAGTGACTTAAAGTTAGTAGTTCCAAATATAGAAAAAAGACTTAGAGAGGGTGCTATTTCTTCGAGAATAGCAATGCTTACATTGATAGACATAATATATATTTCTATAATTCAAGAAAATTTAAATGAGGCAGAACAGAAATTGCTAGAAACAAGAAGAATACTTGATTATTTAAATATTGATAACGCTTAAAATTAGGTCATATATTAACCAAACAATGAAGTTAGAATATGAATATAAGTCGATAAGAAATAGATAAATATTTAAAATATTGACTTACTCAATAACAATATATAGTATTTTTATAGATGCATCCTATATTTTTCCAAAAAGTGTATTGAATATACAAATTATAATAGATATAATGTTATTGGGGGGAGAATGTATAAAGTGTATACAAAATTGGTTTTAACTGTATTATTGACAATTCTATCTATTCTCACAATTATAATAACTGAAAAAAGGTTTTATTTACTACATGATAATGGTTTTGAATATATTAATCATCATCATTTTCTTAATCTAACAGCAAAGGTAGTGATTTGTTAGTTATATTGTATACTAATTATGTAGAAAATATCGACTAGATTTCCCATGAAATTTAAACATTTCACGAACGCATGAATGGAGAAACGAATATGTTGACAATTCACCTTTTTAAATCCAAAATGAACCTCATTAATGGCACGAAATAGGAAGTAACAATATTTTGTAAAGGAGAATACTAAGTATGAAGAAGTTTAGGAAATTAGCTGCAAAGCTGTTGATTACAACAATGGTTTTAACCTCAGGTATGAGTATGACAGTTTATGGTATGACAGCCAAAGAAGTAACAGCAAAGACACCAAAAAGCTATATAACTGGAACTAATAGCATATATGGTCCGAAGCTGTCACAAGCACAATTGAATTCAGTAGCACAAGCAACCGCGGATTTTATGAACAAGAAAATCACAAAGAATATGACTACAGACGCTAAGATTTTAGTTGCCTATAATCACATTAAAAATAACACAACATATGTTAACTGGAACGCAGTAGAGGGAGCCAATACTGCTTATACATTGGTTACTAAAAAGGGAGCATGCTCTGGAATGGCTAGGAGCTTCAAAGCTTTATGTGACGCTATGGGAATTGAATGTTATTATGTCCATAGTACATCAAATGACCACCAGTGGAATCTTATCCGTTTTGGTGATGGGCGTTTGTATCACGTAGATATTGATGCTAATAAATCGGCAGGAAAGGACATCATATATAAGAGTCTTAACCACCCATTACCATTTGACAAGAAGGCATATCCAGAAGTTGGGGCAGTAGTACAGACGACAAAACCAGAACAGACACAGAAACCAGCACCACCTGGTAAGCATACTATGCAAGCACATCAAGAAGGGTCAATAATTGTTGGAAATTTTGGAAAAAATGGAGAAGATATAAATGAGAAACATATAACATATCAGGGTGTTCGATGTAGTTTAGTTAATTCATCAGTAAATACAATTACATTTTCTGGAAAGGAATCAAACTTAGACCCATCAAAACATACATATACTGTAATAGGATTTATGAACACACCAGATGGCATGTTTGCATTAGCGCCAGAAGGTATACCTGTTGAATATCCTTTTGAATATGATAAGCCTTTTTCTTTAGATTTTAGTGGTAAGAACCGTTCTGGTGCAGAATTAGCGAAGTACTGTAAAGAAAATGATGTGACTATTAAAATAGAAATCGCTAATACAGAACTTAATAATGGAATTGGTCAAATAATATATGTTCGATATGAATAATGATTCATTCATGACAGTAGAATAAATTATAAACATTGCGCCCTCTTACTAGGGGCGCATTTAACATTATATCTGATATTTCATAGTCAGGTCAACTACTGGATTTCGCCTCTTTTTATTTAAAAAAATTATTATCTCTAAGAACTTGGGCACGTCTACGATTAATTAGAAACTGTTTTAATTCAGTTAAACAAAAAAATAAAATAGCTCTATTTTCAAATTCTGTTCTATCAACAGGTAGAGGTTGGTTTTGCATACTGTGCATTAATCTATTCAATTCTTCAAGAAGAAGATTGCCTGTTTCAGCTTCAAATTCGGTATAACCTATCTTATGTATGAAAGCAGATAGAATATGAGCTTGCGGTGGTGTAGAATTTAGTTGAGATACATAACTATACAAATTTTCTAATATATCCCGTTGGCTTTTTATAATATCCATATGCTCTAAGAAGAATCTAGTGTCACTTAATAAAGTATTATTAATATTATCATAAGTTTCAGAAATACTTCTATCAATAAGCGAATTTAGTGTATATAAATCTCTACTATATCCATTTTCTTTTTTAGGATTTACAATAATATCTGCAATGTCTATAAGTACAACGCTCACTTCTTCCTGTAACTTTTTTTGAACTTCATAGATTTTATGTATATTTGTTGGAATGTACATGTTTATTATGACACCTATTCCAGTTCCTACTGCAAATATCCCAGCTTCGTTTAAAATCCACTTAATAGATGTTTCTCCTTGGATGAAGTAGTGGGATGCGATGACTACACACATAGCAATGACATCTTGAATATTTAATAAAAAACAAAGTGGTATAATTATAAATATAAATATTGAAAATGAAGTCAAATTATATCCTAAAATATTAAAGCATAAATAGGAAAAAATAGTACATAAAAGAAAACCATAAAACTTTCCAATAAAGCCTTTAAGAGTTTCTTTTTTAGTGTCTTTTACTGTAAGTAGTACTATAACTCCAGCAACCATTGAGTATTCTAATTTTAATAGCCAAGCAATAAATATAGCAAGAGAACATCCAAGAGATAATTTTATTACTTTAAGTGAATTAATTTTGTTCAAATGTAAACCTCCTGTAAATTAATATAATAAAGACAATTTTAACATAAAATTAATGTTGCTCGAAATACAATTAAGTATACTTAATTATTTTATTGCCCTATTTATTTGAATACAATCAATATATTTTTATTTTATGAAAATTCTATTTTTTCTATGTAGGTCATGCTTTTACAAATAGTTGGTTCTACGTTTGGAAACTCTTTTACTGAAATACCCCAAATTACATTGCCTTCTCGAATGCCTTTTTCAGCACAAACGTTCTAAAAGGCATCTAAATCAATCGGTATATAATCTTTTACCAATTCTCGTCCTGTGCGTAGAGAGTTACTAACGAAAAACCAATAATCTTTTTTGTCCAGTTCTTCCAACCCCATTTCTCGGCAAAAGCCACACTTTAGATGTTCGCTTGGTTTTGAGCCACTTTCACACTCCCATAGTTTCATAGCGTTTTCATAAGTATCTAATTCACAAGAAAAACAAGCTAACACTCTTTGAAAAATAAGTTTGTACGGAAACCATTCTTTTTCATTTTTGTGTTTAGGAACTAATGCTCCATTTATTTCTCCTATAAAAGTCATATTATCAATATTGTCATGTGAAACAACATCAAGATATATGCATTCTCTTCCATGCAAAACACCTAAATCAGTATCTATTTGAATTGATTTCTCCATCTGCTATCCTCCCTACACAACTTCTAATTTATAGTACTATTATACTTCTATGTAGTATTACAGACAAGAAAAGACATTGTCCATAATCAGTGAAAAACTTCCGCTTACACTTTCTTTTTCCTCTTGATTACAATTAACATATGATGAAAAATTTATCCTTCAGCAATTTGAACAGAAATTCGGGCTGACAGCTTTTACTTCACAAGTGTAAATATTGCCATTGACGACGAATAGGAGATGCTATTTTTTACGGCAGAACAAGTAAAGCGAAAACAGTTTGAAAAAGTTATTGATAAGTTAGACACAATCTAGTGCAAAAGAGTTTGGCATATGCTATCATATAGTCATATCAGTCCACATAGGAAAGGATTAAGACAGCATGTTAGAAAATAGAAGAGACAATAAAGGCAGAAATGAGAAGTTTTAAATAATCTTAATTTAATGAACTTAACTATTATTTATAATTACAAATTGGAGGAGATAAGATGAAAATTACTGAAGGATATATGCCTTTTGAAGGTTTTAAAACCTATTACCGCATAGTAGGAGAAAATACTGAAGGAAAGAAACCATTAGTGTTACTTCACGGAGGTCCAGGTTCTACACACAACTATTTTGAAGTATTGGATAAGATAGCTGAGAGTGGTAGACAAGTAATAATGTATGACCAAATTGGTTGTGGAAATTCATTTGTAGAAGGGCATCCTGAGTTATTTAATGCTGACACTTGGATAAAGGAGCTTATTGAACTAAGAAAGCACCTAGGACTTGAAGAAATTCATCTATTAGGTCAATCTTGGGGGGGTATGCAGGCTATTTGGTATGCTATTGAATATAAACCAAAAGGGATTAAGTCTTATATTCTTTCATCCACTCTTTCTTCTGCAAAGCTCTGGGAGAAAGAACAAAAAAGAAGAATATCATATATGAGTGAAGCTGACCAAAAAGCATTGCTTGATGCAGTAAATACTGGAGACTACTCCAGCAAAGAATATGATGACGCATTAGAAAGATTTATGGAAATGTATTGTGCAGGTGAAGTGACAGAAGATTCTCCAGAGTGCCTAAGAAGACCTAAAAAATCAGGTTCTGAAGCATATATTGTAGGATGGGGACAAAATGAATTTTCTCCTACAGGAACTCTTTCTGGATATGAATTTACAGATAGGTTGCATGAAATAAAAGAACCTTGTCTAATAACTAGTGGAGCAATAGATTTATGTTCACCATATATTGCAAAAACTATGTATGATAGAATTCCTAATAGTAAATGGGAGTTATTTGAGTATTCAAGACATATGCCATTCGTTGAAGAAAATGATAAATATATAGAAGTACTAACTGAGTGGCTAGATGCGAACGATTAAAATTATATAAATATATATATAGAAAGATGGTGTCTCAAAATGAACTTTTTAGTTCATGAGGCACTCTTTTTGTGTGAAATCAAATATATTTTCAGCATTTCAAAACTGAAAAAGCAATGAAAAAGAGGATTATCTCTATTTTGAGACAGCATTTTTTGTTGTTAATATTAGCATTGTATTTTAAATTTTATAAATAATGGAAATGTATTTATGCTTATATACTTGATTTTATTAGTTTTTAGAAATTTTTTTATATATTGGTATAATTATTCTGTTTAAATTTGCTTAAAAAGTATATTAATTATAATAAGAAACCATTATATAAATAGGAATAGATTATTATAATTAACATAGATATAAAAATAATTATAGAAAGAAAGGCACATTATGGAAAAATCAAGAGTTATTGAAATGATAAAAAATAATCCTAATATTATAGCTACTATAGATAATCCAACTGACGAAATGAAATTATTAGCTATTAAAGAAAATGGGCTTGTACTAGAATATATAGATAATCCAACTAGAGAGATGCAAGAATTAGCAATAGATAATAATATTAGAGCAATTAAATTTATAGATAATCCAACAGAAGATATGATGATAAAAGCATTAAGTGAGGGATGGAGTATACTGGATTATATCAAAAACCCAACTGACAAAGTTATTGAGATGGCTATAAATCAAGCAGGATGGGCAATTAAATATGCTAAAAATCCAAGTGAAGAGTTACAATTATTAGCAGTAAGAAAAAATTACGATTCAATAAAGTTTATAAAACAACCTTATGAGAGTGTACAAGAGGAGGCAGTGAGAATAAGTTATGATGCCTTGAGATATATAGATTCACCTAGTTATAATGCAGAACTGATAGCTATAAAAAATAATGAAGCAGCTATTAGTTTTATAACTGATTTAGATAAGAATAAAATGTTGGAATTTCTAAAAGTGAATATCTTAGTGATTAAGTACATTATAAAGAAAATATCTAAAGATGAATTGGAAGGAGTATTAAAAGAAGTACTATCAAAGGAAGATGTTGAGGAGAAGTATATCCGAGATTTTTTAAATTGTAGTGTTATAGATAGAAATAGTGAGAATATGCCAATAGATAAAATTATGTTTATTTATAAATACGGAAGTAAGACAGCAAAAAAAATAGCTGTAGATGAGAAATTAAAGATTATGTAGGAGAGAGAAAAATGAATTTTATAGACACATTAAAAAGCGTTGATTTAATATTATCCACTGGAGAAGTACCTTTAATAGTAGGTGAAAGTGGGATAGGAAAAACAGCTTTAGCAAATAAGCTTGCAAAAGAAAATGATTGGAGTTTAGTTGTTATTGATGGAAACCTACTTAAAGAGGGTGAAATAGGTGGTCTTCCAACTATAGAATCTTATGTAGGAGTTAATTCTGATGGATATAAGACTGAAAAGAAAACAACAGTATATGCTGTTCATAACAAATTAAGAGAAATTGATGAAGAGATATCTAAAAGTAAGACAGTTCTTCTATTTATAGATGAGATAAATCGTTGTGAGCATACAGTACAGCAAGAACTTATGAATTTAATTTTAAATAGAGAAATTAATGGATATAAATTACATGATGATGTAAAGATTTTAGCAGCAATGAACCCATCAAGTAAATATGGTTCAGATTTTGATTATCAAGTAGTAGATATGGATGCAGCTCAAGAAAATAGGTTTGTTTGGTTAAATATGGAGAGTGACCATACACAATGGATAAAATGGGCAATAGATGAGGGTATTGAAAGAAAAGTTATCGAGTTTATTTCCACTTTTCCAGAATACCTGCATAAAATAAATGAAGATGATGTAAGAGCTACTCCTAGAAGTTATGAAAGAGTATCTAAAATTTATAAAGTTTATAAGGAAAAAAATAATTCTATTCCTAGAGCAGTATTTTTAAATGTTATAAAAGGTAATGTAGGTAAGGTTATTGCAGAAGAGCTTATAAGTTTTATTGAATCAAATTCTAAACCATTAATATCTTACGAAGATGTTTTTTTAGGAGAATCTATTGATGAGTCTATTATAGAAAGAGTAAAAAGTGAGAGTCATACAAGACTTTATCTGTCAGCTATGAATATCTTAAAAAACTTAGAGCTAAATATTAAGAATGATAAATATGAATCAAACCACTATATTAATAGATTTATTGAGTTTTTAAAAATGTATCCTGTAGATTTAATGATAGGAATTATGAAGGATATTAGAAACAGTTATATTGAAGTATATAAAAAAGCTATAGAAAATGAGGAGTTTGTAAAATCATATTTTGAATCTTATAGTTTAATAAGGGGATAATGTATGGAAAATTATTTTGATAAACAAGCAAAAGAGCTTTATAATAAAGCAAGTAAAATTATAAATACTCATTCTATGTTAAAGGCAAATCGTGCTAATGAGAAACTTGATATAGATATACCACAAGATTTTAAGTATGAGTTTTTTAGTCTTGTAGATAAAGTGAACTTAAGTCTCATGGAAGAAGAGGATAATTTTTATGGATATTTTTTATTTCAGATGTCAAGAGAAATAAGATTTGATATAAGCAGTCCTACAGGTGTAAATTTTAAAGGAGCTAGATATGTTATATATTTTAATCCAATAATCTTTTTAACACTTGATATAAAGCAAATGGAAACTACAATTAAACATGAAATTCATCATATATTATCTATGCATTTGATAAGAGCAAATGAGTTAAAAGGAAAGTATAGTACATTGGCTATTAATATGGCAATGGATATAGTAGTAAATAAATTCCTAAAAAATTTACCACCATATGCAACTACTTTAGAGCGGGTAAACTTAAAATATTCTTTAAAACTTGAACCATATGAACCCTTTGAATATTACGTAGAAAAGATTCAAACTGAATTAGATTTACTAGAAGAGGATGAAGATGGCGAAGAAGATGATAGTGATAAATACGGAGATGTAGAAACTGATTATAGCCCAGAAAAAACTCATGATATCTGGGATGAATCCAATGAGATAGACGAAAATACTCTTAGAGAATTTACTGAAAAATTTATTAATAGTTCTCAAAAAGGTAAAGTTCCTGCTTATTTAGAAAGTATGATATCATCACTTAAAAACAGCAAAGGTGAATTGCCATGGAATTTATATCTTAATAGAATAATGGGAACAGTTGAAAATAATAAAAAGAAGACTATAACAAGAAGAAATAGAAGACAACCAAGTCGTTTAGATTTGAGGGGTGAGCTTAGAAGTCATAAGGCAGAAATAGCAGTTGCACTTGATATAAGTGGAAGTATTAGTGGTGAAGAGTTTAAACAAGCGATTAAAGAAGTTCTTAGTATAGTGAAAAACTATAATCATGAAATTACAATTATAGAGTGTGATAATGAAATTAGACGTGTATATAAAGTGAGAACTGAAAAAGACGTAAAAGATAGAATTAGGATAGGTGGGGGAACTAGATTTTCTCCAGTCTTTGAGTATGCTAATAATAAAAAGGTTAATTTGTTGGTTTACTTTACTGATGGTAAGGGTGAAAATAAGCTACAAGTAGTACCTAGAGGCTATAAGATTTTATGGGTTGTTTCTGGAAGGGGAGATAAACTTTCACTAAAAGAGCCTTATGGGGCAGTTAAAAAACTTACTAAGGTTGAAGTAAAGAATGAAATGTTAGAGATAAATGATGTAAGAAATGATGGATATTCAATGAATAGCCAAGCACCAATTTTATAAGTATTCACAGGGGATAAACTATTTTAATTTATACTTGATATGCCTATTATGAAAACCTAAAAAATACATTAACCAATGGTTAATGTATTTTTTAATTTTAATAATGTAAGTTTTACTTACATTAAAGTCTCAAAATGTGTTAAAATATAATATATAGCAGATAGTTTTGGCAAGGTGAATTAAATTGTCAGGACTATTTTTTTATTAAGGATGGTGATGTTTTGTTTAAGATTGATGATTATATAATGTATGGTATGACAGGAGTCTGCAAAGTACTTGATATAACAAACGAACAGTTTACAAATGGAATAAAAAAAGATTATTATGTGTTGAGCCCTATTTATTCCAGTAATACAGTGATAAAAATTCCTGTAGATAATGAAAAAGTACCAATGAGAAAGTTACTTTCTAAAATTAATGTGCTTTCATTGATAAATGATATTCCTAATATGGATACATCATGGATAGATAATGAAAAAATAAGAAGTGAACAATTTAAAAAAATTCTCAGAAGTGGTAAATGTGAAGAGTTAATAAGATTAATAAGAAGTATATATCATAACAGGGAGTATGTAAAATCTATTGGTAAAAAAACACATCAAGCAGATGATAATATAATGAAAGAAGCTGAAAGATTATTAAATGAAGAATTTGCAACTATTTTAGATATTTCTCCTAATGAAGTTAGTTCATATATTTCAAGTCACATACCTCAATAAAGTATTTTATAGTATCCTTTATTTAATCTATTTTAGGTATTATGTATGTTGGTTTTGATAAAACTTATTTGACAAGACATTAAATAGACCTGTTGAGGATGATAAATAATCAGTAAATAATTATTCTGTTTTATAGATTAATCTATAAAAATAGTATTAGATTGATTTATAGTTGGTTAATAATAAAAATAAAGTTTTACTTTTAAGTACATTATTGTGATATATTATTATGATATGTATTGAAGTATATTTATTAAATAAAAAATATACAAATAAAAATACTAGCTTTAGTTAGCTAGTATTTTTATTTGTTTTAAATCAGATAGAAGATTAATACATAATTTCCCCAGTTAAGATGGTATAAGCACTTCCTCCAATTTTCACAGAAGTTATGTTATTGTTTTCTTTAGCTATATTTACATATACTTTTCCAGGTCTGTTTATAAAGTTACCTTCCTCACCAATAAAACTAGTTTTGTTTAAAATATTATGATGTACTATATAAGATGATACACAAGCATTTCCAGTTCCACATACAGGGTCTTCTGTAACTCCAACATATGGTGCTATAGATCTTAAATGATAGTCACATTTTTCATCTATAGTTTCTATACAAAATGGAGTTATACCGATTAGATTATTATCACCACTAAAGTTTTTGATTTTATTTAAATCTGGAGAGATATTTTTTAAATCATCTAAAGATTTTAATCCAAATACAAGCCACCAAAGTCCAGTATTTACCTTCATAATTGGATACTCAAGAAGTCTATTTTCATGTACACCTATCATTTGTGCAAGTTCTTTTCTGTAACTATCTAAATTTTCAAATTCAGGGGGATTCTGTTCCATCATAAATATATTTTCATTATTTATTTTTTTTAGTTCTACGGATAATACACCAGCTTTTGTTTCTTGATAAAATATACTCTTACTGGTATCAAGTTTTCCTTCTTCCAAAAGTGCATGGAAAGTCCCTATTGTCGCATGACCACATAAATCAACTTCTAAGCCCGGTGTGAAGAATTGTACTTTAAAATCTGCAATGTTTGACTCTGAAACGAATGCAGTTTCTGATAAGTTCATTTCTTTAGCTACACTCTGCTTGATTTCATCAGAAACAGTAGATGCATCAGTAACGACGCCAGCAGGATTTCCACCAAAAGGTATAGTTGTAAAAGCATCAACCTGTTTAATCTTAATTTTGTTCATTTTTATAGCCTCCTTTTATTTTTTCTGAAATATAAATTTCATGTTTTATGTATTGAGTTCCAATATATAAAATATTAGAGTTTTTTGTCCAAATTGAAATAGATTCACTGCTTTCAGATAAGTTTCCTGTCAATATTTCATTATTATCTACAATTAAAATAATTCCTTTGTAAAGTATTTTATTTTCAAGTGTAGTTTTATTGCCTCCATGAATGTGAACATTACCAAGACCTTCTAGACTTTTATTTTCTAAAAGTAGTATTTCAATGTTAATATTTTTTTTAGAAGCAATTAAAAGGTCTTTTTTTAGTTCAAGAACTTCTTCATAAGGAGAAGAAATTATAATTTCTTGTTTTGCACTATTTATCATTTCTATTGCTTTTTTTAAGATATTTTTATATCCTTTTATGTTTAAAACGTATTCTATGCTTTTACCTTTATTTAGTATCTGTAAGTTGTTCTTTAGATTGGCTATAGAATTATTAAATTCTTCCTTCTTATTTTTTAATAACTCATTAGGGTTTATAGGTACATATTTAATAGGGTCAGTTCCAACATTGACAATTATATTATTGTTTAATAGTTTTGTTATATTTTCGTAGACTTTTGATTGTGGAACACCTGATAATTTACTTATTTCATATCCTGTTAGAGGATTTTCCTTTAATAATGATATGTATATTTGAGATTCGTATTTAGTAAATCCTATATTTTGTAATTCAGTAACTATATTATCCATAGATAAACTCCTTTTAAAAATATTAGTAACTACCTATGTAGTTATTAATTTAATTTTATAATTTAGATAAGAGAATGTCAACTATATTAAGTATAAAATAAAAATATATTAGAAATATTTGACCTTATAAATACATTTATCATAATACTAAGTCTACTAAAAACAGGTGGTTACAAAAAAGTGTCTAATTGAACTGTTACATAGGTCGTAGTATATTAATATCAAGAAAACAATAAAGGAGATATATATTATGGCAAAAATAATAAATAAAAATGAATTTATAAACGAAGTAGAAAATAAAGAAGGATTAGTAGTTGTAGATTTTTTTGCAACTTGGTGTGGACCTTGTAAGATGTTATCACCAATATATGAAGCTTTAGGAAATGAGATGGCTGAAAAAGCAAGCTTTTTAAAGGTGGATATTGACCAGAGTATAGAACTAACTCAACAGTTTGAAGTGTCTACAGTACCAACTGTAATAATATTTAAAGATGGAAAACCTGTAGATAGATTAATAGGTTTTATACCTAAAGATAATTTGAAAGACAAAGTTGAATCATATATGTAATTAAAATAAATTATATGTACAAACAGGGGGTGTCTCAAAATGAACTTTTTGGTTCATGAGGTACTCTTTTTTGTATGAAATCAAATATATTTTCATCATTTCAACAATGAAAAAGAGGCTTATCTCTGTTTTGAGACAGCACCTTGTTTATAGTATAAATGTTTTATGTAGTTACAAATAAGTACCTAATTGCTAATGATATTGACTGTTGATATATTATTTATATAAAAGAAAAAGGAAAGGTTATAAAAAATAGGTGAGATTATGAGATACGATATTGCAATAATAGGAAGTGGTCCCGCAGGACTTGCAGCTGCTATAAATGCTAAAATTAGAAACAAAAATATAATTTTATTTGGAACTGAAGAGATAAGTCAAAAACTTATAAAAGCTCCTTCTATAGAAAATTATCTAGGAATTGGTAACATAAGTGGTTTAGAACTTAAAGATAAATTTAAAAAACATATAGATGAGATGGGAATAAAAATAACCCCAAAAAGAATCAATAATGTATATAGTATGGGTGAATATTTTACATTAGTTTCTGGAAATGATACATATGAATCAACTACAGTTGTATTAGCTACAGGTATTGAATATGGAAAAATGATAAAGGGAGAAGAAGAATATCTTGGAAAAGGAGTAGGATATTGTGCAACATGTGATGCTATGTTGTACAGAAATAAAAAAGTAGCTATAATAGGATATAATCATGAAGCAGAAGAAGAAGCAAATTTTTTAAGTGAAATAGCAAGTAGTGTATACTATATACCTATGTATAAATTAGAAAATAAAATCAATAGTAGTATAAATGTAATAAATGATAAACCTTTAGAAATACAAGGTGAAAAACTAGTGAATAAATTAGTATTGAGAGAAAATGAGCTAGATATAGATGGTATCTTCATTATAAAAGATAGTGTATCACCGAAATATATGGTTCCAGGATTAGAAATAGAAGATTCTCATATAAAATCAGATAAGAATATGAATACAAATATCGAGGGTTTATATGTAGCAGGAGATTGTGCTGGTAAACCATATCAATATTTAAAATCAGCAGGTCAGGGTCAGACAGCTGTATCTAGTGCAATTTCTTATCTAGATAAGCAAAAGATAAAAAAGTCTATGCTTGTTGATGCTTATTAGTTAAAAGTAAATTATTAGTGATACTAGTTTTAAATTTATAAAAAATAAAATTATGGAATTTTTATATCCATCATCAATAATTATAAATTGTTATTTATGGTGGATATAATATTGAAATATATTTAAAATTAATAAAGATTACAGGTATTATTTTTTTAATACATCCTCTCAACATTAATAAATGTTATTTCAAAATAAAGATTTAATATAAAAAGGTGAATTCTATTAGATGGATTCATCTTTTTGTATTGTGGAGAATATTAAAAGATTGAATTAGCTCAACTTAAATTTGACAAGTATAAGTATTTAGATAATAATAATGCTATGTTTTGTTTAAAATATAAATAATTATTAAGTGAAGTTAACATTCAATAAACATTCATTATATATAATATGTAAATTGATATTTTATTTAGGAGATGATTATGTGAGAGTATTAATAATAGAGGATAATAAGGAACTTTCTTATAATATAAAGTCAGGTTTGGAAAATGAAGGATTGGTAGCAGATATAGCAAATTGTGGATTAGATGGAGAAGAAAAAGCATTTATAAATGACTATGATGTTATATTATTAGATTTAAACTTGCCAGATAAAGATGGAATAGAGATATTAGAATTTTTTAGAAGTAATAATCTAAATACGCCCATAATAATTGTAACAGCAAGAGATGGGGTAAACGAATTGGCAAAAGGTCTGGATTTAGGAGCTGATGATTATATAGTAAAACCATTTCAGATTATAGAATTAAGAGCGAGGATACAAGCAGTTATAAGAAGATTTTATGGTAGGACAAACCCAGATATAAAAGCAGGTCCTATTACAATAAATCCAGCATCTAGAAAAGTATATGTATATGGTGAAGAAGTAAAGTTAGGCACCAAAGAGTTTGATATAGCAGAATATCTTGCAAGTAGATATCCAGATATTGTATCAGGTGTGGATATATCAGAACACGTCTATGATGAATATTTTGACCCTTTATCATCTGTATTAAGAGTACATATAGCTAGATTAAAAAAGAAATTAAAAGAAGTTGCAGGTAAAGATATAATAATAACTACTAGAGGGATAGGATATTCTATATGCAAGGATTAAAGGATAAAAAAACTATTGTGTTAATTTTATATTCTGTTATAGTTTTTATAATTTTTACAGTAGGTCTAAAATATATTATAAACATATCAGATATAGATAATAACTTAATTTCTAGAGATTTAACTTCATCTAATAGCGAAATGACCTTAAACAATTCTTATGTCTTAGATAAAGTGGAAATGAGTAATTATAATCTTATACTTAAGAATAATTTTAATGTTGTAATAATACTATTTTTTGCCTTTATAGTAACATCTAACTTTATACTTTTATCAATACTAAATCGATTGGATTTTAAAGCAAGAATAGAAATATTAAATAATATAAATAACATTGAAGATGAGAATGAAATATTGACTATAGACCCTATTATGTCTAGAGTATATAAAAATTTAAAAAATAAATTTGATTCTCATATTGAGGATTATAAAAGATTGAATTCATATTTATCACATGAACAAAAGAATGCAATATCTACACTTAGAACGAGTCTAGAACTTAATGGAAATGAGGAATTATTAAATACTCTTGATAAGGTTTCAAATAGCGTAGAAGATGTACTTGCAATAAGTGATATAAAAAATAATGAGGATATGTATGAGGTAGATATAGCTTTAATATGTGCACAAGTGTGTGATAATTATTCTACAGTGTATAGTAATTTGAAATTTGATTTTGAAGAAGATGAAAATATGAGTATCTATGGAAAAGAAAAGTGGATTTATAGAGGAGTATCCAATCTTTTAGATAATGCAATAAAATATGGTGAAGGTAAGGATATATATGTAAATGTAAAAAATCAAAAGGGAAGTGTCATTGTATCAGTAAAAGACAATGGAATTGGAATGAAACAGCATTATATAGATAAAATATTTTATGATAGGTATAGAATAAATGAATTAAATAAAGATGGTTATGGTATAGGTCTTAGTTTAGTAAAACATGTATGTAATTTATGTAATGGTTTTATATGGGTTGAAAGTGAAGAAAATAAAGGTTCAACATTTTATTTAGTGTTTAAAGAATATAAGTAACAATTAATAAAGATTATAATAATATTGCTAACATAGTATTAATTGATAAGAGGAGATATAAAGTGTATATTTTGAATAATGCAATCAAAAACTTGATTAGAAATAAAGTTAATAGTTTATTTAGAGTAGTTATTATATTATTAATGGTTTTATCAATAGCTGTTTCCTCGATAATAAATTTAAGTGTATCCATTATAAGTCAAAAATATGAGAAAAAACTTGAGTCAGAGGTCAGTATTAAATTTGATGAAAAAAAAATTGTTCAAAATGATTTAATAGAACCTTTGATAGGATATAATGCTTTAAATTTAGATGACTATCTAAACTTTTCAAAATCAAAATATGTAAAGAAAATGTCACTTATAGGAAACATTGTGTTATACATTGATAACGATAAATATGTATCTAGTAATAATAAAAACCTTATGTATAATAATATAGCTATAAATTGTGCAGTTATGGGATTTACAGATAAAAATAAAAGTCTTAAATATTATAATTTAGATATAAGCAAAGGAAGCGTATTTCAAAAAGACAATGAATGTATAGTAAGTGAAGATTTTCTAGGGGTTAATAAGCTTAAGGTTGGGGATACAATATCTTTATTAAGTGATTATGATACTAATGTGAAGTTAAATTTAAAAATAGTAGGTGTATATAAGAAAAAAGATAGCAGTAAAGTAGAAAATGCTCAAGACATAGATATATACAACAATATATTAACCTCATATAATACTTTAGTAATGTTTGAAAAAAAGATTAAACCAGAAAGTAAGATGATTTATACAAGTGCTAGTTTTTTACTTAGAGATTCTAATAGTAGAAAGGCTTTTGAGAAAGAACTAAGAAATAAAGGGCTAAGTGATGTATATAAAGTTACTATAGATGAGTTATCATATTATAAATTAATAACACCAATAAAACATTTGTCTGGTGTAGCCTTTACGTCTACTCTTGTGATACTAGTGTTAGGTGTAATATTATTGATTATAAGTTCCACAATATCAATAAGAAAAATAAAATATGATATAGGTGTGTTGATACTAATTGGAATGTCTAAATTTAAGATAATTAGAAGCTTTATTTATGAAAGTATTATAATAATTTTGATATGTATTGTACTTGGATTAGGAATTGCAAGTATATTAGAAAAAGCAATATCAAATTATGTTTTTGAATATCAATATAAATACAATGTAACATATAATGACTCTTTGTTTAATCAAGGGGAATATAAAGATATAAGTATAAATGACTTCAACACCAAACAAGAGATGAAAAACTTAAAAGATAAATCAACTTTAAATTTTATGTTTAAGATAATATTTATAGCAATGATATTAATATTACTGACTAGTACAGTATCTATATATAGTACAATTATGTTTCAGCCAATACAAATAATTTATGATAGAAATTAGGTGAGGTATATTGTCAATACTTAAATTAATTGATATTAATTATAAATATGAGGGTAGTAGTAATTTTGTATTAAAAGATGTGAGTGTAGAATTTGAAACTGGAAAAATGTATGTTATTATAGGAAAAACCAGAGCAGGAAAGAGTACTTTGTTGTCTATAATATCAGGGATTGATGATTGCACTAGTGGAAGTATTATGTATAAGGGTGAAGATTTAAAAAGAATAAATAAAAATATTTATAGAAGCAAGTATGTAGGGGCAATATTTAAAGATTATAACTTGTTAAATGATGCTACTGTTTTAGATAATATTATTCTAACTATGCTGATTGGTGGAAACAGAGAAAAGAATAAAAATGAAATTGTATATAGAATTCTGCAAAAAGTAGGAATTGATAAAGATAAAGCAAATTGTAAAGTGAAAGATTTGTCTAACTATGATAATAAGAGAGTCTGCATTGCTAGGGCATTATCTAATAATCCTGACTTAATAATTTGTGATGATATTATAGAAAATACTGATGATAAAAGTGAAAAAAGTTTGGTAGATATATTTTACAAATTAGCATCTAAAGATAATAAATGTGTGATAATAACTACAACTTTGGATAAAATTGCTTTACGTGGTGATGAGTTATGGGGAATAAATAATGGTAAATTGATGTTTATAAAAAGTATAGGAAATTTAAGATACTAAATTACACGAAAATGAGCTACAGTTGGGGGAAACTGTAACTCATTCTATTTTGGGGGAGATAGGTTGAACTTATTGGTTATCCGTATCATATTTTTAGTATGGTCACTTATTTAAATTTATATACATTTTTTTATAAATTTTACATAAAATGTTAAATACTAATTGAAATTAAAGATAACTATGACTAGCAAACTTCTAAAAATAGTGAAGATATAACTAAATAAAAATAGTTAAAATGTACTGTACATAATTAGAAGAAGGATTTTCTAAGTTATTATAAATATATAAGTATAATGACTTAACAAAAAATATAAATATTATTATAAAATATATTATAAAAATTGTGGTTTAATTTATATAAATTTAAATTTATATTAGTTAATATATATATTTGATAAAAGATTAGCAATATACTATAATCTGAATTTCAATACATATATGTATAATTTAAGTTGAAACACTTGAAAATACTGGAAAATAATTTGAAATTAGTTTTAGAATATAAAATGTCGATTAATTTTAATTAATTGAATATACAAAAGAAA
The DNA here is from genome assembly GCA_021561035.1 of Clostridioides sp. ES-S-0054-01. Classification (NCBI taxonomy): domain Bacteria; kingdom Bacillati; phylum Bacillota; class Clostridia; order Peptostreptococcales; family Peptostreptococcaceae; genus Clostridioides; species Clostridioides sp. ES-S-0054-01. The sequence goes on along the minus strand of CP067346.1, from coordinate 3,138,194 downwards.
TATTTGAATATATTTAAATAAAAAAACGATAAAATATTACAATTTGATTGAGAATAATTAAAATATTTTGTTATTGTAGTATTATAGTGTAAAATGCAAAATATATTCGAAAATAAAACTTTAAATATTGACATTAAATTAAATATAATATACTATGTAAGTGTGATGAGAGATTTTTTTTAGAGGGGATTTATAGTGAATATAAAAAAAATATTTAATAACAATGTCGTAGTAAGCTCCCTAGAAGATGGCACAGAAATAATTGTTACTGGTGCTGGGGTTGGATTCAAGAAAAAAGTAGGAGATTTGATAGATGAAAATTTGATTTCTAAGAAATATTTTGTTCAAGATAATCAAAAAGACAAATACAATCAAATACTTAATAAGACCTCTATTGAATACTTTAAAATTTCAGAAGAAATTATAGAAAAGGCTAATGAAGTTTTAAATACTCAAGTGAATGATTCAATAATATTAGCCTTAACTAGTCACATAGAATTCGCTGTCCAAAGAGAAAAACAAGGTATAAAATTACCAAACTTAATCTTGAATGAGACAAAACAACTTTATAGAGAAGAATTTGAATTTGGATTATGGGCAATTAATGAAATTGAAAAAAAGATAGGAATAAAATTGCCTGAAGATGAAGCAGGATATATTGCCATTCATGTAATCAATGGCTTGGAAAGTTCTCAAAAAGATGAAGGTATTAATATACTTGAGTTTTCAAAACAAGTTATTCAGATAATTGAAGAAGTACATGGGTTTAAATTAGATGTAAATTCACTAAATTACACTAGACTTATAACTCACTTAAAGTTTTTTGTTCAAAGGATTTTAAGAAAAGAAACTTATAAAGATAGTGATATTGAAGATATGTACAAGTTGGTGAATAAAAATTATAATAAACCTAAAATATGTACTGAGGAAATTGCAGCATTGGTATTAGACAGGTTTGAATATAAAATTAGTAAAGAAGAAGAATTATATCTAATGATTCACATAAATAAAATAACAAACAGTGGTTGTTAGGATTGTAACTGATAAGCAGGCAAAACCTAAGTCATTGAACTTAACTATTAGATTAAGTTTTTTGATTTAGGCTTTTTTATTAAATACAGACAGTGACTTTTAGGATTGTAACTGGTTAAGCAGGCAAAACCTAAATCATTGAATTTAACTATTAGGTTAAGTTTTTTGATTTAGGTTTTTTTATTAAATACAAGCAGTGACTTTTAGGATTGTAACTGGTTAAGCAGGCAAAACCTAAATCATTGAATTTAACTATTAAGTTAAGTTTTTTGATTTAGGTTTTTTTATTAAATATAGACAGTAACTTTTAGGATTGTAACTGGTTGAGCAGGCAAAACCTAAATCATTTAACTTAATTATTAATTGAGTTTTTTGATTTAGGTTTTTCTATAAATTTGATTATGTTTTTAGATAAAAATAGGAGGGTAAAATTATGAAAAAAAATAAGTTAGGTTTATGGAACTTCTTCCAAATGTTAGGAAAAACGTTTATGTTCCCAATAGCACTACTTAGTGTTTCAGGGATGATGTTAGGGCTTGGTGCAGGTTTTACAGACCCTAAGATGATTGCCATGGTGCCGTTTTTAGGAAATGAATATGTTAACTTAGTTTTAAACTTCATGCTGACAATAGGATTATTTGCATTTAATAATTTGGGAGCATTATTTGCAATGGCGATTCCATTAGGATTATTAAAAAAAGAAAAAGAGTTTGGAGCCTTTTCAGGTTTAGTAGGATTTATAGCAATGCATATAGGTACAAATTTTTATTTAACAAGAGCTGACTTATTAGTACCAGTAGACCAAATGTCAACTAATGGTCAAGCTATGATTATGGGGATACAAACATACAATACAAGTGTTTTAGGTGGTATTGTAGCAGGTCTAATTGTTTATGCAATATATGATAAAGTTAGTAATTTAAAAATGCCAGAATCATTAGGATTCTACAGTGGTCCAAGACTAGTTCCAATTGTTAGTTTAATAGTTATGAGTATTGTTGGATTATTAATACCTATTGTTTGGCCACCATTTTTCAATGCATTCCAAAATTTAGGAAAATGGATTTCTTCAGCAGGACCATTGGGATATTTCTCATATGCAGTAGCAGAAAGAGTTACAATTCCATTTGGATTAAATCATCTTGTAACATCTGTATTCCGTTTTACACCAATAGGTGGAACTGCTGTTATTGATGGAGAAACATACTTTGGTACATTGAATATGTTTATGGCATATGTAGAGAATAATCAGATTATACCTCTTGATTTAGCTGGTAAAATGGAACAAGGTAAACTAATGATTCAATATGGATTAGCTGGTGCTGCACTAGCTATATATTGTACAGCAAAACCAGAAAATAGGAAAGCACTTAAAGGGCTTTTAATATCAGGAGTGTTGACAGTTATTATAGGTGGTATAAGTGAGCCAATAGAATTCTTATTCTTATTTATCTCACCAGCACTATTTGCCTTCCATACATTTATGAATGGTTTAGCAAACATGGTACTTCCATATTTGGGTGTATTAATGGGATTTACAGGAGATTTAATTGCTTTTATAAGTTTTGGTGTGTTAAGAGGTACAGCTACAGGATGGCCAATAGCAGTATTAGTAGCAGCTTTATACTTTGCAATATACTATTTTGTATTTAAGTGGGCAATTATTAAGTTTAATATAAAGACGCCAGGACGTGAGGATAAAGAAATAAAAGTATCTGAGGGAAATGGTTCAGATTTTAAAAATCTATCTACATATAAAGGACAGCAAATGATAGCTGCTTTAGGTGGACAATCTAATATATTATCACTAGATAATTGTGTAACGAGACTACGTTTAAAATTACAAGATGTATCACTAATAAATGAGGATGCAATTAAAGAAGCTGGTGGTATAGCAGTTGTTAAATTGGATGAACACACAATACAAGTAATTATAGGAACTCAAGTGTATTCTTTGAGAAAGCAGATGGATAAAGCTATGGAAGGTCATTTGGAGGCATGTAATGATTAACTTTGATAAAAAAATAGACCGATTGGGTACATATTGTACCCAATGGGATTATGTAGAAGATAGATTTGGAAAAAAGGGGTTACTTCCTTTTACAATATCAGATATGGACTTAGAGTTTCCACATGAAATAACAGAAGTCTTACAAGAAAGATTAAATCATAGAGTTTTGGGATATAGTAGATGGAAACATGATGATTTTAGAAATTCAGTTACGAATTGGTACATTAAAAGATTTAATTGTAGTATTGATAGTAATTGGATATATTACAGTCCTAGTGTAATGTACTCAATTAGTAAACTTGTTGAGATATTTAGTGATGAAGGAGATGGAATCCTGATAAATACTCCTGCATATAATGCTTTTTATGATGTTATATCAAATAATAATCGTAATATTATAAAATCGCCTCTTGTAAATGAAGATGGATTCTATTTGATTGATTTTGAGGATTTTGAGAAAAAATGCAAAGAGTCTAAGATATTTATTTTATGTAATCCCCATAATCCAACTGGAAGAGTGTGGAGTGAGTTAGAGCTCGCTAAGATGATAGGTATTTGTAAGGACAATAATGTAAAGATAATATCAGATGATATACATATGGATATTGTATATGATAAGAGAATGACTCCTATTTTAAAGGTTGCAGATAGTTATTTAGATTCTATATTCATCTGTACATCGGCATCTAAGTCTTTTAATATACCAGCATTGACTGGCTCGTATGTGATTATACCAAATGAAATTATTAGAAATCAATTTGAAAATATCACTAGATACCGTGACTTTGTAAATTCACCCGCAATACTAGCAATTCTAGCAACAATGGTTTGTTATAATGATTGTGAATATTGGTTGGATGAGCTATTAAAATATCTTAAAGAGAACCTTGAATATACAATTAATTATATAAAAGATAGTTTAGAACCATTAAGGTTGATTATGCCAGAAGGTTGTTACTTTGCTTGGATAGATTTTTCTGAACTTAAGATAAGTAGTGAGAAATTCCAAAAATTATTGATGAATATTGGAGAAATTGCTATTATGTCGGGAAATGTATATGGCGGGGAAAGTGAGTTTTATTTAAGATTAAATGTAGCATGTTCAAGAGAAAAACTTGAAGATGGTTTAAATAGAATAAAAAAAACTATAGATTATATTGAAAAAAATATTTAATAATAGAAAGGAAGATAGTTATGAGCTATTTAAAAACAATGGTTGATGTTATGACTACTGAAATGAATGCCATAAAGTGTTTAATAGATGAAGTAGGTATTGAATATGAAAGTATAGTTAATGAAATTGCCAAGTGTGAAGGTAAAGTAATTTTTATGGGTGTAGGTAAATCTGCACATATAGGCAAGAAATTGGCAGCTACATTTGCTAGTACTGGGACACCAAGTTTTTTTGTACATGCAACAGAGGCAGTACATGGAGATTTGGGAATGATTGAAAGTAAAGATATTACAATTTTAATCTCAAATAGTGGAAATTCTATGGAAGTAGTAAATTGTATAAGGTATGTTAAAGCAATAGGTTCTAAAACAATTGCATTTACTTCAAATAGAAATTCAGTATTGGCAAAAGAGTGTGATTATGCTTTAATATACCCTGCAAAGGATGAAGCAGACCACTTAAATTTAGCACCAACAACATCATCTACGATTACTTTGGTTTTAGGAGATTCTATTGCATGTGCATTATCTAAGAATAGTAACTTTGATTCAGGTGATTTTTATAAATATCATCCAGGAGGAAGTCTAGGTGAGAAGCTAAAAACAGCTAATAATGGTTAAAAGTAAAAAAGGAGAGTATATTTTATGTTCAAAATGTTTAAAAAAAAATCAATAAAATCACCCATATCAGGAAAAGTAATAGAGTTATCTAAGATACCAGATGCTGTGTTTTCTCAAAAACTTATGGGAGAGGGTGTAGCTATAGATTCTACAGGAGATATTTTCTATGCTCCAATCAATGGAAAGATAGCAGTGATAGCAGAGACTAAACATGCATTTGTAATAGAATTAGAAAATGGAATGGAGCTTCTTATTCATGTTGGTTTAGATACTGTAAATTTAAAAGGTGAAGGTTTTGAGGCATTGGTAAGTGTGGGAGAACAAGTGAAAGAAGGAACACCAATATTAAAAATTGACCGTTCTTTGATTGAATCAAAGGGTATATCACTTATTACTCCAGTTACAATAACTAATCATTCAGAGTACAATATGAATACATATAATGTAGGAAATAGTGTTGAAGGTGGGAAGGATACTGTAATTGAGTTTAAATAAAGAACTAAAATACAAGATTAATATTTATAAATTTATGTTTTATAAGATTGATTGTATAGATTTGTTGTATAAAAAAGAATTCTTTAATTATAAATTAAGGAGTTCTTTTTATTTTGTAAATATTGGTTAGATTTATATAGAAAAACACTTAATAGTAAATAGAATAAATAAGTATTCGTATAGCTAAAAATTTAAATAGTTTTGTTTAAATATATTTTTGTATTTTGTAATTTCAAATTAATAAATAATTAGATTTTATAAACAAAAATTAAAAATGTTGACTATATTAATAAACTTTAATATAATATATTTATGAAAAATGTAAATTATGAAATGGAGGTGCTGACATGAAAATTGAAAATCTTTCTATCGATGATATTAAACGAGGCTATATATTTAATCATGATTTAAATTGTTATAGTTGTATTAAATGTACAAAAACATATGAAGTAGGAGAAATATATAAAATAGGTAATAGATTCTTTGAAGCTTCAAAAGCTATTGAACTTCATATGGAATTAGAACATAGTGATTATTTAGAGCAATTACTTAATAGTGATTCAAAGTACAACACACTGACTGAAAATCAAAAACAATTATTTCAATTATTTATTAGTGATTTACCAGATAAGGAAATCGCAAAAAAGGTTGGAGTGTCCACCTCTACTATACGTCATCAAAAATTTATGTTCAGAGAAAAAGCAAAACAAGCTAAGTTATATTTAGCACTATATGAATCTGTATTTGAAGATAAATCTAATAAAGGTAGCACTATAATACCAATCCATGAACATGCTAGAATGGTAGATGAAAGATATGTAGTAACTGAAGAAGAGAGAAAACACATTTTAGATACATCATTTGAAAGTATGAATCCTTTAAAATTAAAAGTATTTTCTTCAAAAGAAAAGAAAAAGGTCGTAATTTTATCTAAGATTTTGGAACAATTTGAGCGTGGGAAGCAATATTCAGAAAAGGAAGTTAATCAGATTTTAGAATCTATATATGGTGATTTTGCAACAATTAGAAGATATTTAATTGAATATGGTTTTATGAGTAGAAATAAAGAATGTACAAAGTATTGGTTAACGTAATTAGAATAGTAAATTCTACTAATATATAATATTATTTTTATCTATGGGAGGAGTCAAATATGAATGATGAATTAAAATCTATTTTATACAGTAAAGGTGTAGATATTGTTCGTTTTGTTGATATATCTGAATTTCCAACAAGTCAAACACAAGGTTTCTCTAAAGCAATTTTATTTTGTATAGGGTTATCGAAAAAATTTATTACAGATATATACAATAACTTACCTACAGATAGTGATGAGTTCTTGGAAAAAGAGGAAAAAGTAGAAGAGTTAGCTGATTGGATTTCAAAATATATTCAAAGTAAAGGATATAGAGCATATTCTCAATCAGAGAAAAATAATCTAGAACATGGATATTTTGAAAAAGCTTATATTAATCCAGAAATGCAATCAGGGATTAGCCCTTTACCACATAAGACAATAGCAAATATTAGTGGTATTGGATTTATGGGTGATTATTACGGAATATGATTAGTGATAATATGTTGTAGGTTATGATTTATTGTAACTAAGAGTATTATAGAAATTCATGTAGTACCTAAGAACCCCGTGCCTTTAGGCGTGGGAGTTTCAGGAACCTATAAGTGGTTCATGGTTTGACCCAGTTAGACCTTAAGATAATTTGTTAAGGAGTTGGTATTATTATCTGCCCATTTTGTAAGTCTAAAATGAAAGTAGGGTACATAAAGAATAGTAGTGAGATATTGTGTTGGACTCCTGAAAATGGAGATTCTGGTATCTTATGTAATTCTACTGGTAAAGATGGAATAGCTTTAGCAAAATTCTCTTTTTTAAAAGGTTCTAAGGCTAAAGCATTTTATTGTAATAAATGTAATAAGTGTATAATTGATATTGATGATAATATCTAAAGAAGAGTCACTCTGAGCTGAACTATACCCACTGTTTTAGACAGTTTTACATATTTCAACTGTTTCCTAAGAGGGGGATAGTTTAGAATGAGTGTTTTTTTATTGGTATTAAATCATATTGATACAAAGCTTAACTATTTTAATCATTATATAAAATTTGTATTGAAAAATTAAGAATAACTTAGCAATAGTGGAAAATATAATTAAATTATAATTATATTATAAAAATGAAAATTGTCCTCTCAAAATTCCAAAAGAGAGTAAAAGTCACTTCAGTTATAGTCAAAAAAATTTGTTTCTGTAAAAATAATTTAACTCTAAAGAGGAGGAATTAATCATGAAAATTGAAACTAAAACTCCAGATTGGATTAATGTACTGGAATTAAACAGTAAAATAGACATTACTGGAAAATATGATGTAAGTAATATGATACAAGATATTGTTTCTGATAAGTCATTAGAAGGTTCCATTATATACTTTCCAAAAGGCAATTATTTATTTGAAGAAGGTATTAAAATTGGTCAGCAAATAACACTTCAAGGAGATTCTTATTATGGAGGAGATACTCAATTATCAAATTCAGATAGCAAACAATCAATCATAGGAACAACCAATTTTATAACCCGAGGAGTTTCTAATATGAGCATTATTACATTGACAGGAAAAAGTCAATGTATCAAAAATATTAATTTTTATCACGATAGTCATGATATAGAAAAAATATTACCTAAAAATGTATCTGCTATTAAAGAGTATGAAGGAACACAATGCCTATCTCATTTTGAACACCTGTTTATTTCTGGATTTTCAGGGACAGGAATTGAGATTCCAGATTATTCAACTGGCAATGATATTATTGTTACTTCATGTGGTCTTGGTATGAAGATAGGAGAAAAATCGATGCTTTCTAGTAGCAAGATTTACGAATGTAAAAATGGAATAGAGATTACTACTGGTGTCAGTTTAAATAATGTGAGAATAGAAGAAATAAGAGAAATCGGTATAAATAATAAAGGATTTGGTTTTAACCTTATTATGAATCTTATAGTAGACCAATGTGGATATTGTGGATTTATGTTTGAAAAAATGTACCATAGCCAGATAACTGCAAGAATTACTAGATGTGGTCAGTATTATAAAAATGTTGATTATGATACTTATGAGAATATGCAAGGTAGAAAAGAAGAAGCGTATTCCATTTTTTATGGAGATATTTTAGAGAATTGCAATATTGTATTGATGAATAGTAATATTGATACTTTAGAAAGTGATTCACTTAATGAACATAAGATATATGTAATCAAGGCAAATGAAACTAACAATATAATGTTAACATGTTTTGCTGAAGCGGATGACTTTATACATTGTGCAAAGGGCAATTTATTATTAGAAAATGGTAGAAATACTTATAAATTTTATAACGGTGAGATTTGTTCTGTAGGAGGTGTTCAAATTTCTGATATAGACGAAAAAGATTTAATTAAGATAATTGAAAACACTCTGTATATAGATGATGGAGGTAAGTATTTAATGGTTCCTAGATTAAAAAAGAATACTGTAATATATTCAGTGCTAGATTCGGCAGAAGAAATAAATAAATTACATGGAGGAACATGGGAGCAGATTGATGTAAAATCATTGGCTGGGGAATATATGTACTATTATAAAAAGATAAAAGATTAATTATGAAACTAGGAGGTAGTGAGTAATGGAAGAGCCTATAATAATTAAAGATACAAGTGGTTGGATTAATGTCATAGATTATGGAATTTGTAATGATGAAACAAAAGATGTAAGTTTCAGGTTGCAAGAAATTATGGATACTGCACCAGAAGACTCTATCATATATTTTCCAAAAGGAAAATATTTATTTGAAAATGGTGTTAAGATTAAGAAACGATTAACTTTATGTGGGGATTCTTATATTTTGGCAAATGTTCCTAAAAACACCGCTGGAGTAACACAGTTTACTTTTAAAGGAATGAAAAGCCCTAAAAGTGAAAATGTAGCAATTATAACAGTAAAAAGTGTAAGACACTGTATTAAGAGTATTTGTTTTTATTCAGATAGTTGTTATAGAGATATGACACCTAATCATGAACCTCCAACAGATGGAAAACCTAGATTCCACCATGATGTAATCATTAATTATAGAAATATATCAGCTGTTGTATGTGAAGATAAACAGGGAGAACCAGGTCATTATGAAAACCTCTTCTTTAGTGGTTTTTCTGGAAGTGCGCTTGACATGCCTAATAATTCTACAGCAAATGATATTACGGTTTTTACATCAGGGCTTGGAATTAATACAGGAGAAAATTCAATTATTGCTAACAGTAAGGTTTGGGGTTGTGTTGATGGAATGATAATTTCTACTGGAACTTTTATAAATGGTATGAGAGTGGAAGAAATAAAAAAAATTGGGATTAAAAATATTGGTAGAGGTTTAAACTTTATTACAAATGTTACAATTGACCAATGTGGATATTGTGGATTTTGGTTTGATTCTATTTCCAATGTTCAAATATCAGGAAATATCACAAGATGTGGGCAATATTATTATGATGTAAGTTATGATACTTATTTAGAATTAGGCAGTAGAGCTAAAGAAGCATATTCTTTACTTTATGGAAATTTATTGGAGTCAAGTAATATAGTTTTGTCAAATACCAATGGAGATAACTGGGAAGATTTCAAAGAAAATAAGCATAAGGTGTATATTATAGAGGCACTTGAAACTAAGGGTGTACTATTAACATGCAATATAGATGCTACTGATTGTATTATTAGGTCAGAAAAAGGAAATCTAACATACAATAATACGCGACAAACTGTTAGATTTTATAATGGAAGATTAAGTAGTATCAACGGGATTGGTATATCTGAAGAAGATTATGAAGATAAAGTCAAGATAAAAGATGGAAATATATATATAAATAGTAAGGACAAAATTATTAAAATGCATAAACCAGAGGTGGGTGACATTATGTCAACAACTCTTAAAAATAAAAATACACTTTCTGCTCATTATGGAGGAACATGGGAGCAAATTGGCGAAAAAGTAGAGTTTGGAATAACTGTATATTATTATAAGTTGATAGAAAAATAAGAAAATATGTAGTATTTGGATAGAAGTGTTTTATTAATGAGTTAGTTACTATGGTCTAAAGGGTTTGGTGATAGTGTAAATTGAATAATATAAAAAATTGATTTGCTACTAATGGTTCATAAAATTTTGATATTAAGTAAATTAGAAAGGAATATATAGTATTATGGAAGGAAGAACTGGGGTTAAAGATGGAAGATGGATTAATGTAGTAGAAAGAGGTGTTAAAAATGATGGTATGTATAATGTAGGTCCTGATTTGCAGGATATTATTGATGAAATAGAAACAGATTTTTGTGTCTTGTATTTTCCAAAAGGTAAATACTTATTTACAAGTGGTGTTAAAATTAACAAAGAAATTGTATTGCAAGGTGATTCTGATTCATCTACAGAGGCTACGCAATTTATAACACGTGGAGTAGAAAATATGAGCATTATTACATTGACAGGGAAAAAACAATGTATTAAAAATATAAATTTCTATTCTGATAGTTGTGAGATAAAGGTTAATGATGAACCTCCAACAAAAGGTAATCCTAAATATCATTATGAGATGATTATTAATAAGAATGAAAAGAATGTTGAGATGAATAATGTATCGGCAATCATGTATGACAATAGTAATAATATGATTAACGGTCTAGGACATTATGAAAATATCTATATAAGTGGTTTTTCGGGGACAGGAATTAGGATACCATACTACTCAATTGTAAATGATATTACAGTTTCATCTTGTGGTTTAGGTATTGATACAGGAATAGACACAATTATTTCTAATAGTAGAATCTCTAAATGTCAAAATGGAATGAGGATTAGGACTGGTACTAGTATAAATAATGTAAGGATTGAAAAAATACAGAAAGTTGGTCTTATAAGTAGTCAAGTTAAGAATTATGAGGGATATGGAAGTTATAAAATTAATAATATTACTATTGACCAATGTGGGTATTGTGGTTTTTCATTTGATTCAATGAAAGGTAGTTACTTTTCTGGTATTATAAGAAGGTGTGGACAATATTATTATAATACAGATTATGACACATATCTAAATATAAAGGGTAGGGTAGAGGAAGCATATTCTTTATTTTATGGAAATTATTTTACAGAATGTAATATTAATTTAGTCAGTGATAATAAGGACAACTGGGATGATGGATTAGAATATAAACATAAAGTTTATGTATTTAAAACTTTTCAAATACCAAAGTTAACATTGAGATGTAATATAGATGCCTACGATTATATCGTTAAATCGGTACATGGAGGAGGTAATTTAATGTTACAAAATAACTTTAACAATTATATATTTATTGACTCATCTAGTCCAGAAATTATTAATGGAATTAACTTTAATTATCAAAAAAATGGAAACTTGTTACGGTTAAATAATGGTAGGTTGAGTTATAAGAATGGAAATGAAGAAATAGCTGTATTCAGAGCTAATTATGGTCTTATTGTAGCATCAACAGATTCAGAATGTGAACAGATAGAAGCTAGCTATGGAGAAAAATGGGAGAAGCTTGGCTCTGAAGTAATTGGAAAAGAAACAGTATATTATTATAGACATCATGAACCAGATAAAACAAACCAACTACAATAAAATTGTATTATATAATGATATAAAGTTTTAATATATAGTGTTTACCTTTAAGGTGATATTGATATAATTGTAGAGTATTAAATTTATTAAAAAGTAAAATTGTAGGGTGCTTAAAAATAGCACCTTTTTTAGTTTTATTATAAAATTAGTTTTAGAAGTTTAGGAATAATATATATTTATTTTTAAAGAGTTATAAACTTATAAGGATATTTTAAATGCTAGAAATAAACCAATAAATCATACTGGAATTATTTTAAAGGTTTTGATTAAATTAAGTACTTGGAGCTATAATTATGTTAAAATATATTAGAACATAATTATTATGGAGGTTAAATATGATAGTAAGCGTGAGTAGAAGAACTGATATACCTGCTTTCTATAGTAAATGGTTTTTTAACAGACTTGAAGAAGGTTTTGTCTATGTTATTAATCCAATGAATCCAAAGCAGGTTAGTAAGATAGAGTTAAATCCACATACTGTCGATTGTTTTGTATTTTGGACAAAGGATGTAACTCCAATGATACATGATTTAAATAAATTAAAAGACTATAAATATTATTTTCACTATACTATAACATCATATGGCAAAGAAGTAGAGACACGTATTTTAGATAAAAGAAAGGTAATAGATTCATTTAAGGAATTGTCTAGAAAAATAGGCAAAGAAAGAGTAATTTTAAGATATGACCCAATTTTTTTAAGTGAAAAGTACACAGTAGATTATCATATCGAATCATTTGCAGCCTTATGTAATCAGATTGATGGATTTACAGAAAAATGTATAATAAGTTTTATCGATTTATATAAGAAAACAAAATTTAATACTAAATCATTACATATAAAGCAGATAGAAATTAAAGAAATAGAAATATTATCAAAAGAGATTTCTAAGATTGCTCATAAACATGGTATAACACTTGAAATGTGTTCTGAAGAATATAATTTAAGTAAATTTGGGATTGGAAAAAGTAAGTGTATTGATGATAGGTTAATATCAAAAATTATAGGTAATGAAGTAGATGTAAAAAAAGATAGTACACAAAGAGATATTTGTGGATGTGTTAAAAGTGTCGATATAGGGCAATACAATACTTGTAGACATTATTGTTTGTATTGTTATGCTAACTTTAATTATACGAAAGTAGAAGAAAACTGTAGGCTTTATAAAGAAGATAATAAATTACTTATAGGTACTTTAAGAGATGATGCAAAAATAAGCATTAGAGATATGAAGACTGTTAAAATAGATAAGAATAAACAAATTAGTATATTTGATTAAAAATAAATATATTAAGAATATAGATACTTGTAATAATTAAATTAAACTTAATAGATATTTTCTATATAAAAAAGGTGGTCATAATATGTCAATTTGACCATCTTTTTTATATAATTAAAACACAAATAATTTAGTAACAAAGGAGGCATAATTTGAATTTACTAAAGAAATATCCTATACCTATTGCAAGTTTAATTTTATCAATATTTACTTTAGGTAACTTATTACAATCTTATAGTGAATCATTACATAGTGTAATTGGATTTATAGGATTTATTTTATACGCAATTTATATAGTTAAAATAATATTGCTTAGAAAGGGAGTTAAAGAGCAGTTAGAAAATCCTTTAATTTCAAGTACATTTCCAACTATAACAATGGCAACAATGATATTTGCTACATATGTAAAACCACTATCTTTAGAGTTAGGTATTATAATTTGGGGAATAGGAATTGTGGGGCATATGGTATTGATAGTCATGTTTAGCAAGAAATTCTTAGTTAAATTCTCAATAAAATCAGTATTTCCATCTTGGTATATAGTCTATGTTGGAATAGTTGCAACCAGTGTTACAGCACCAGCATTTAATCAATTTTTAATTGGTAAGATTGCTTTTTGGATAGGATTTGTATCTTATATAGTTCTTATACCAATAGTTTTAAAAAGAATATGGATAATCAAGGAAATGCCTGAAGCATCTTTGCCAAGTATAGCTATATTAGCAGCACCAGGGTCACTATTATTGTCTGGATATATTAATTCTTTTTCCGATAAAAATAGCGTGATGTTATACTTGCTATTTATACTGTCAATGGTATTTTATATTATAGTTTTAGGATACTTACCAAAATTATTAAGATTGCCTTTTTATCCAAGTTTTGCTGCATTTACATTCCCTATGGCAATAAGTGCTATGGGTGTGAAACTAATGAATGGTTATCTAACTAAATTAGGTCATCCTGTAAGTTGGGTTTTATATGCTTCTAAACTAGAAGAAATAATTGCTACAGTGATTATTTTATATGTTTTAGTTTTATTTATTATATATCTTAGTAAATCAGAAACTACATCTAAAGCTAAATAAAAATTATTAAATATAAATATTTAATAAAAATATTAATATCGATAGATAGAAGTAACATTAATTCTAGAGGTTTAATTTAGCTTAATTTTATTGGAGGATAAACAAATGAAAACAAAGGAAGAATATTTAAAAGAGGTTAGAACAATATCAGAAGAATACTTTAGAAAGGGAGAGTTTTTTTGTTCTGAAGCAGTTCTTCAAACGATAAATGATGCTTTAGGACAACCTTTGAGTCCAGAGATAACTAAGTTAGCATCAGGATTTCCAATAGGGATTGGAAAATCACAATGTCTTTGTGGAGCAATATCTGGAGGTGAAATGGCCTTAGGTATTGTATATGGAAGAGTTCATGGTGAAACTATGAATCCAAAGATGTTTGAATATGCTAAGGATTTACACGATTATATTAAAAAGGAATATGGTGCAACATGTTGTAGAGTTATTACAAAGAAGTGGGATGGTGATAACTTTATGTCTCCTGAAAGGAAAGAACATTGTATTAAAATAACAGGTCAAGTTACAGAATGGGTTGCAGATAAACTTATAGAAGATGAAAAACTTAATATTAAATAGCAGAATAGTAGATTATGAATTTTTAAAGTCAAACTTACTCATAGTGTAGATTACTTAGCACTTTAGTTACGGTAGAAAGTTTTATAAATTTTTAGCATATGTATTTAATGAAACAAATATTCCTTTAGAGAGTAGTTTAGTTTCATAAATACATATGTTATTATTTTAAGGATATAACTAGATTTATTTAAAATAAATTGAACCAGTTAATTTATATGTATAAAAATATGCATAGATTTGTGTGAATAAATACCTATTTTATAATACTCAACATAAGGACACCAGACATGATTAATATTATGCCAATAAAAATAGCAAGCCATTCTTTTTTATTCTTCTTCTCTTTAAATAATATAATCCCCCCTAAAGTAGCTACTATTACACAGCTTTGAGAAATAGAAAAACTTATTGTAACTCCCAATACATTAGTCGTTATAAACATACCTAAATTTGCTATTGACCACAATATTCCAGTAACTAAATTGAATAAAACATTTTTTTTATATACAATCTCTTTAGAAAAATACTTAACAATAATAAATGAAGTTATCAACATACCAACAGATTGTGGTAATATAATTCTGTATCCTTCGATTGAAAATATTTGATTAGTTATAACATATAATGATAAAAATAAAGAGGATAATAATACAATTCCGACACATTTTAACATATTGTTATCGGCAGATTTTTTAGTTTGATAATTTGTAAGAAGTATACCAATTATTATACAAAATATCGATAAAGAACCAATCAAGAACATTTTAGAACTAGTCCACTCATTAAATAAGATTACAGCTAATAATGTTGTAAAAGTTAATTGTGAACCATTTGAAATCGGCATTACCTTAGATACACTAGAAATTTGGATTGCTTTAAACTGCATCAGTTGACCTAAACTCCAGAATATCCCAGAAATCATACTTATATAAAATGAAAAAAATGTAATTTCAGGATGTATAACCAAAATTATTATAGTGGAAAATATAAACGCACTTATGGAGGTACCTAAAAGTTGTTCATAAGGAGAACTCTTCTTTAGATTTGCAACTATGGGCATTAATCCCCATCCCATTACAGGAAGTAAAGAAATAATTATTGTTAGCATTAGGTTATTTCCTTTCATATTAAATTTAGACAGCTTTTAATTTATCATCTAAAATCAAAGTGTTCAATACATAAAAATTACCGTATTTAATCAGGAAATATTAGTAGTTTTTTAGAAAAACATTTTCCATTAAAATAAAGACAAGGGGAAGGAGCAAAATTGAAAATGTTAACTGATATGATTCAAAATCGTGAAATTAAAATAATAAAGTTTTTATTAAAAGAAGGTCATACAACTGTAAAAGCAATAGCAGATGATTTAGATGTTTCAGAAAAAACAGTTTCAAAATCTCTTAAAGAAGTACAAGTAGTGCTTAAAAAGATAGGTCTTTCTTTAGTGAGAAAACCTAAGGTAGGTGTTTATATTGATGGAGATTTAAAAAAAATACTTCCTTACCTAGATAATAAAGGAAGTCAAATTCCTACAACCAGACAGGAGAGGGTTATTTATATATATTCAGTACTGTTAAAAAGTAATGATTATATTACTATACAACAACTTTCTGACGAACTATATATAAGTCGTGGAACTATTGAAAGAGATTTAGCCGAAGTTGAAAAACTGCTAAAAAATGAAGGAATTTCCATATATAAAAAACCTAGTAAGGGAATAAAGTTAAATATAAGTGAAAGAGATAAAAGGCAACTTACTGCTAAGTTTATACATAAATTTTGGAGTAGAAACTGGTATATTAAGCAAGAGCAAGAAAGCTTTTATCAAGCATTTGAAAAGATACAAGCAGATGTAAATGGTATTTTTTCTGAAGATGATTTATCTATAATTATAGATATTCTTAGGAACTTCAGTAGAGAAAGAGAATTTGAGTTTTCTGATTATGAATTTCAGTCATTGGTTATTCATCTAGCCATAGCAGTAGAGAGAATTAGAAGAGGTGAATATATAGAAGAAAGTTTGCATACTGGGAATATAGAAAATAATCAAATGTTAAATACCAATTATTTAGCAACACAACTAGAGGAGAAGTTTTCTATATTATTGCCAAAATCTGAAATTGGATATATAAATCTACATTTAGTAGCAGCTAACCAACATAGAGATACTACTGAATTAAAAAATACTTCAGTTAATCCTTATGAGACAAATACAAATAATATCTCAAATCTTCGAGAAATTATTAAAAATACATTGTATGAGACAGCCTATGACAAGGATTTGATTGATGGATTGACTACGCATGTCCATTCATCAATAAATAGATTGACATATGGGCTTAGTATTAAAAATCCATATGTAAATACAATTAAACAAAACTTTTCTTTATCATTTGAACAAGCTTTAGATTTAAAGAAAGTAATTGAGTTTATATATGATATTAGGATAAATGATGATGAATGTGCTTATATAGCACTGCATTTTGAAGCTTTTAGGGAAAGAATAAAAGAATTTCCACAAAGTATTAGAGTAATTTTGGTGTGTAGTACAGGACTAGGTTCATCTAGATTATTATCTGCAAGAATAAAAAAATATTTCCCTAGGATAAAAATTGAAAAAATACTTTCTGTGCAAGAATTAGTATCCAGTAAAATTGATGCAGACTTAGTAATAAGTACTATTTATTTAGAGTTAGAAAATATTCCAACAATAGTAGTTAGCCCTATTTTAAACGAAAGTGATATAAGAACATTAGAAAGGAATATACAGAATATTTCAAGAAATACTTATAAGAAATATAAATCTTTCAAAAATTTAATATTTGAAGAAAACATTTTATTAAATATGGAAGTTTCAAATTATGAAGATGCAATTAAATGTATAACAGGTAACTTGGTAAAAAAAGGTTTTGCAAAAGAAGGTATAGCTGAAAGTGCAATTGAGAGAGAACGTTTATCTTATACATCTTTTCAATCAATAGCTACACCTCATGCTAGTCCTAGCTATATTAAAAAATCTAATATATCTGTTGCAACTTTAAAAAATCCTATTATATGGGGAAGTGAAAATGTAGAAGTTATTTTCTTTATTTCATTAGAAAATGACAAAAACTTAGAGCTTGATGAAATATATGAAGTTTTTTATGATTTCATTGACAATAAAAAAAATATAAATGACATATTAAGTGCAACTTCACCAAAAGAAGTGTACGATTTGCTAATGGAGGAGAATATATAGTGAAAATATCAGATGTATTGAAAAAAGAACAAATTGTTTTTAATCTTAATACAATTACAAAGGAAGAAACAATAAAAAAATTAAGTAGTATATTTGTTGAAAATGGGATTGTGGATAATGAAGAAGAATATGTTAAGTCTGTTTTAGAAAGAGAAGAACATGCAACTACAGGTATTGGTAATGGTATTGCTATTCCACATGGAAAAAGCAATGCTGTCAAGAAATCTTCTATCATATTTGCAAAAACTAAAAATAAGATTGAGTGGGATGCTTTAGATGAAAAACCAGTAGATAATATTTTTTTACTGGCTATAAGTAATATTGATAAGGATAGTAATCATCTTGTATTATTATCTAAACTGGCAACTAAGCTTATGGATGATGATAATGTGGATGCACTAAAATTAGCTAATTCAGCACAAGAAATAATTAATATATTTAATGAAGGAGAGATGTAGACATGAAAAGAAAAATTATAGCAGTAACAGCATGTGCAACAGGAGTTGCACATACATATATGGCAGCACAAGCATTAAAGAAAGCTTCGAAAAAGATGGGACACCTTATAAAAGTTGAAACACAAGGAGCTACAGGTATCGACAATGAATTAACTGCAAAAGATGCACAAATTGCAGAAGTAGTAATATTTGCAGTAGATACTAAAGTTAGAAATGCTGAACGTTTTGAAGGTAAAGAAATATTGGAAGTACCAGTTAATGCTCCTATAAAGGATGCAGAGAAAGTAATAAATGATGCACTAAAGTTAATTGACACTAAATAAATGGGGGGAAATATAATGTTAAAAAAGATAGTCTCTGAGTTAAAAAAGCATGTCTTAACAGGAATTTCATATATGATTCCATTAGTAATTGCAGGAGCTATGATAATGGCAATATCTCGTGTAGGTGGTTCTTTCTATAACATACCAGATATATGGGATGCAAAATATGCAGAAAATGCTAATAGTATTGTAAGAATATTACATGATTTAGATGGCTTTGGGGGAACTGCTTTAGGATTAATGTTTCCTGTAATTGCTGCATTTATAGGATTTTCTATAGCAGATAAATTAGCTATAGTACCAGGTCTTGTTGGTGGGATGATTGCAAAAGATATAGGGGCAGGTTTTTTAGGTGCTTTGGCAGTTGGTTTAATAGCAGGATACACATGTTTATTTATTAAAAATCATGTCAAGTTACCAAAATCAGCAGCTTCAATAGTTCCAATATTTATAGTACCGGTCTTTGGAACCTTAATCACTGTCATATTAATCAATTATGTTATAGGTATTCCTTTTGCAACATTAAATACAGGATTAGAAAATTGGTTAAATGGGTTATCAGGCACAAATCAGATACTAATGGCAGCGATTATTGGAGCTATGATGGCGGTTGACCTAGGTGGACCAGTTAATAAAGCAGCTTTGACTACTTCACTTGCATTATTAACAAGTGGAATTTATGCACCTAATACAGCTGCAATGGTAGGAATCGTTATACCACCATTAGGATTAGGTCTTGCTACTATATTGGCAAAACAAAAATATAATAAGCAGTTACGTGAAGCTGGTAAATCATCTCTTATAATGGGGCTAATTGGAGTAAGTGAAGGAGCAATTCCTTTTGCAGTAGAATCTCCATTAAAAGTAATACCTTCATGTGTAATTGGAACTGCAATCGCTTCAGCTATGGCAGTTGGCTTAGGTTCAGTAAATGCAACTCCAATTAGTGGATTTTATGGGTGGTTTACAGTAGAAAACTGGCCAATGTATATATTATCAATAGCAGTTGGAACAATAATTGTGGCTGGTTTAGTTATAGTATTACGTGGAAATCCAGTTATTGAAGAAGATGAATTTGATGATGAGGATTTTGACGAAGCAGAGTGGGAAGCTTAAATTTAAATATAAAGAACAGAGGAGAGTAAATGATAAAAGCGCATATTGTTAATCATACACACTGGGATAGAGAATGGTATTTTACCTCTGGAGATGCATTAGTACTTAGTGAACAACTATTTACAGATATCATTGACGAACTAGAACGTAATCCAGATGTAAGTTTTGTACTTGATGGACAACTTTCTATTTTGGATGATTATGTACAATTACACAAAGAAAAGATAGAAATTATTAAAAAGTTAATAAAAGAAGAAAGATTACATATTGGACCATGGTTTACTCAAACAGATGCATTCTTTGCTAGAGGAGAGTCTATCTTAAGAAACTTAATGATTGGAATTTTTGAAAGTAAAAAATATGGTAAGTATATGAAAATTGGGTATTTGCCAGATACATTTGGATTTAATGCCCAGATGCCTATATTATTAAAGCATGTAGGTATTGACAATATATTCTTTTGGAGAGGTATACATCTTGGTAAACAAGTTCAATCACCATATTTTAAATGGAAAAGTTTAAATGGAGAAAGTTATATATATGCTGTAAATATGCCACATGGATATGGAACTGGTATGCTGTTAGAACCTTCATCAAAGTATGTTAATGGACGTTTAGACCCAGCTATTGATTTTATTAAATCATATAGTGATGTAGATGAAGTATTAATACCTTCAGGAAATGACCAGCTAAATATAATTGGTGATTTTAAGAATAAAATTAAAGCGATTAATGACATTGGAAAGTATTCATATATAACAAGTTCATATCAAGCGTTTTTGAAATATGTAAAATCCATAGAGTCATTAGAAAGTTATAGAGGTGAATTTAGAGAGCCTGTACTGGCAAGAATACATAAATCAATTGGTTCTAGTAGAATGGACATAAAATTAGCATGTGACAAACTAGAAAATAAGCTGATTAAAAGAATAGAGCCGTTATTAGTGATTGCTAAAAAGAGCAAAATTGAAATAAGCAATCAATTACTTATAGATACATGGAAAAAACTTTTAGAAGGACAAGCACACGATAGTTTAGCTGGATGTGTAACTGATACTGTAACAGATGATATTCTTCACCGTATAAGAGAAGCAAATGAAATATGTGACAGTATTGAAAATACTATTGTTAAAAAAATTTCAGAAGGTCTAAAACTATCTAAAAATGATATTTTATTATTCAATACAGAAGCTAAAATTTTTAATGGATATAAAGAGATACAAGTTATAAGTGATAGTAAAAATATTTGTTTTAGAGATAATTTAGATGCAACTATAATTGAAGAAACTTATGTTAAGCCAAGAGAAAACGTATTAGAAGAAACACCTGCTGGTAATATATTTATTGAAGAACCAGGTTATTATATATTAAAAGTAAGAATAAATGTAAAGCTTCCTGCACTTGGATATAAAGTTATTAGTTTTGAATCGAGTAATGAAGAGATGTTGTCACTTAATAAATCTAATGATACTTTTATATCTAATGATAACTATAAGGTAATATATAAAGATGGAGCCTTAAATTTACAGCTTAAAGATGAAACTTATATATCAAACTTTTTAACATTAAGGGACAGTGGAAATGCTGGAGACACCTATGATTTTTCTCCATTGAAAGATGATGAGGATATAAAACTATTATTTGATAAAGTGTCTACAGAAAAAACTTTAGGATATGAAAAAATAGTGGTTGAAGGTACTACTTTGCTACCATTGACACTAGAAGATAGAAAAAACAAACATCTTAATGGAAAATTAAATGTAAAAGCGAGTATTATCTTATCAAAAGAGAATCCATTGATAGATATAAAACTTTGTGTTGATAATACAGTATATAGTCATAGACTACGTGTTCATGTAAAAACTGGTATAAAAGATAATAAAAACATAGCATCATTACCATTTGGATACATAACAAGAGAAAATGGAGTTTTAGACAACTGGGAAGATATTTATAGTGAAATGCCTGTAGATTTAGAGCCTTTGGAAAGCAATATTACGCTGACAAATCAAAATAGAAGTTGTACTGTATTTACTAGAGGAATAAAAGAGTATCAACATGTTGAAGATGAAATTGCATTGACCTTGCTTGCTACTACAGATGAACTAGGAAAGCCGGATTTATTATATAGGCCGGGGCGTGCTTCTGGTGACACAACTAAAAAGGGTCATATAAGAATTAAAACCGAGAAAGCCCAAATACTTAAAGAAGTAGAATTTTCATTTGCAATATATATGAGTTCCAAACCATTTGATGAATCAGAAGTTGCAAGTTTAACTCATAATTATCTACAGGAATGTGTAAATTATCAATTACAAGACTACAATTTCTTTTTATATCGTATAGATAATAAGATTCAAAAATCAATTGTTGAAAAATCTGTAAGTAGAGAATTGGAAATAATATCTTTACCAGAAAACTATCTTGTGTCAGCCTGTTATCCTTCTTACTATAGTAAAGAAAAATTTGTAATAAGATTGGAAAACCCAACTAGTAAGAAAATAATATTAGATGAGCAAATATTTAAAAGAAGAAACGGGAAAATAGTAAATGCAATAGAGGAATTAGAAGAAGAACAAGTATATGAAATAGCACCTTTTGATGTTGTTTCAATATTATTAGATTTATAAATGTAAGAATAAGTTTATTATTCAAGTGAGTGTCTCAAGATGAACTTTTTAGTTTATGAGGCACTCTTTTTTGTATGAAATCAAAGATATTTTTATGTAGTTACAAAAAAGTGACCAATTGTTATGTATTTATAAAACTGATATATTAATTATATAAGACTTAAAATAGTTGGTTGTATGAGTATATACAATAAAAATTTTAATTAAGTAAAGATAGGTGTATTTATGGAGTTTGTAAATACACTTCTATAAAAGCTTATCTAATAATTAAATAAAGAAAAGAGGAGAATAAAATGTACAACATAGATGATATGATATATGATTGTCCAGTAGAGGCTTTATCAAGTATATTGGGTAAAAAGTGGGTAGCTATAATAATATGGGAAATACAAAAAGATAAAAAACGATTTGGAGAGTTGCAAAGAGCTATACCAGAATGTAGCAAGAAAATGTTAACTCAACAATTAGATTTTTTAATTGAACAAGGAATTATAGTCAATCAAAAAAAGATGGTTAATAATATTGTAGAGTCAACGTATTTTTTAAGTGAATCAGGATTACTGTTACTTCCTGTTATGGAAAAAATGATTATGTGGAGCAATAAAAATTTAAATTGTAATAAATAAATCATAGAATTTGTTCTCGAATTAATAAGGATTCAATTAAACGATGAGTATAAAAAGGTATTAAAGTTACATAATTTTTTAATTAGATTCTGATTTGAAAATAAGATTGTAATATTGAAAACAAAATAAGGAGGAATTTTAGTTTGCAAAATGTAAATTTATTTTTAGTATTTATAGAAGGTATAGTATCTTTTTTTTCACCATGTATATTGCCAATCTTACCTATTTATTTGAGTATATTGTCAAATAGCAGTGTAGATAATCTAAAAGAAGGAAAGACAAGCTTTATAGGAAGTTCTCTATTTAAAAATACTATATTCTTTGTTCTTGGAATATCAACGACATTTTTTATATTAGGTTCATCAGTAAGAGTATTGAGTATGTTTTTTAATGAGAATAAAGATTTAATAATGTTCATTGGTGGGATTATAATTATTATCATGGGATTATTTTATATGGGAATAATTAAATCTTCAATATTAAATAGAGAAAAAAGATTTAATGTGAAGTTTAAAGAAATGAAAGCAATAACAGCTTTTTTATTAGGTTTTACATTTAGTTTTGGGTGGACACCTTGTATTGGTCCAATATTGGCATCTGTATTAGTAATGGTTTCAAGTTCAAGTAATCATCTTAGTGCCAACCTTTTAATAGCAGTATATACTGTTGGATTCATTTTGCCATTCATAATTACAGCTATGTTTTACAGTAAACTATTTAAAGCTATAGATAAAATAAAGTCCAATATGGAAATTATTAAAAAAATAGGTGGACTTATACTTATAGTGTCAGGTATATTGATGATGGTAAATGGGTTTGGAAGTATAAGCAAACATTTTAATATGTCACAAAATAGTAAAATTGAAAGTAAGCAAGAAGAGAATAAACGAGAAAATTCTAATGATAAAGAAGAAAACTCAAGTAATAATGATAGTCAAAAAAACTCTAATAATGAAGACAATGATACAGGGGCTAATGATGAAGATAGGATAAAATCTATTGATTTTACTTTAACAGACCAATATGGTAAAACACATAAATTAAGTGACTATGAAGGTAAAGTTGTATTCTTAAATTTCTGGGCTACATGGTGTCCTCCATGTAAAGAAGAAATGCCTCATATAGAACAATTATATAAAGACTATAAGAAAAATAATGAAGATGTAGTAATCTTAGGAGTAGCTTCACCTAACTTAGGTAGAGAGGGTTCAAGGGAACATGTTGTTAACTTCTTAAAAGAACAAGGATATACTTTCCCAGTTGCGCTTGATGAAGATGGAGCATTAGCATATCAATATGGAATTAATGCTTTTCCAACTACATTTATAATTGATAAAGAAGGATATGTAACTCAGTATATTCCAGGAGCTATGGATAAAGAGACTATGGCATCTTTTATTGAAAATCAGAGAAACAAGTAAATTAAAATCTTTAAGTATAAACTTATAAATAAATGTAAGGTTACAAAAAAGTGCCTAATTGTGCTATCCATATAATCTTGTTATAGTAAATGTATAAATAACACAGGAAAGGGTTGAATTATATGAAAAAAACATTTGATGCAATAATAATAGGATTTGGAAAAGGTGGAAAAACATTAGCAGGAGATTTGGCAAACAGAGGATTAAAAGTAGCCTTAATAGAAAAGTCAAACAAGATGTACGGTGGAACTTGTATAAATGTGGCATGTATACCAACTAAAAGCTTGGAGAATTCAGCAAATAGTGTAAAGGCAAAACATATAAATTCTTGGGATGAAGCTCAAGTTGAGTATGAGAAAGCTATAGATAAGAAAGAAACTTTAATTACAAAACTTAGAGAAGCTAACTATAATAAATTAAATTCAAATGACAATGTAACTATATTTACAGGAATGGGAACTTTTATTGATGAAAAGACGGTTCAAGTTAAAAATGAAACTGAAATTTATGAGTTAGTAGCAGATAAGATATTTGTTAATACTGGCTCAAGACCATTTATACCTAATATTAAAGGTGTTGATAATAAGAATATAGTATATGATAGTGAGTCTCTTATGAATCTAAGAACTCTACCTAAAAAAATGACAATAATAGGAGCTGGTTTTATAGGTCTAGAGTTTGCTGGTATTTACAGTTTATTTGGAGCAGAAGTTACAATACTAAATTCCAATAATGGTATTTTACCAAATGAAGATACTGAAGACTCCGAAGAAATAATAAAATTACTTGAAAAGAGAAATGTAAAAATTATAAATAATGCAAAGATAAAAGAGATTAAAGAAGTTTCTAAATTAGCTATAGTAGAATATGAAGTAGATGGTAAATTTAAAGAATTAGCAAGTAATATGATACTTGTGGCTACAGGAAGAAAGGCAAACACTGAAGGTCTAGGATTAGAAAATGCAGGTATAGAATTAAATGAAAGAGGATTTATTAAAGTATCAGATGCTCTTAAGACTAATAAAGAGCATATATGGGCTATAGGAGATATAAATGGAGGTCCACAATTTACTTACATTTCATTAGATGATTATCGTATAATTATTAATCAGCTATTTGGAAATAAGACTAGAACAACTAGCGATAGAAAAAATATACCAAATTCTATATTTATAAGCCCAGCATTCTCAAGAGTTGGACTTAATGTTAAGCAAGCTAAGGAAAAAGGATATGAAGTATTAGTAGCAAAGATGCCAGTTGAAGCAATTCCAAGAGCTAAGCAGATTGGTAAGACAGATGGGTTTATAAAAATTGTAATAGACAAAAAATCAAATAAGATACTTGGAGCTACTATGATATGTGAAGATTCAAGTGAGATTATACATTTAATTCAATTAGCTGTAGATTTAGAAGTAGAGTATACATACTTAAGAGACCGTGTTTATGCACATCCAACTATGACAGAAGCTCTTAATGATATTCTATCTCCTAATATGATAAAAGAAGTATAGTATAAATTTAATATATAAAGCCTAAAATTATCATTATAAATAGATTTTATAGAAAGGATACTACAATAAATTATTAATAGTATCCTTTTTATGTTGCAAAGTTATAAATATAATGTAGAATTTATTATTTTGTATTATAAATTGGAGTTAAATTGTATAATTTAAATATTGGATAATTTAAATGGATAAGAAATAGCATCAAGAATTATTTTAAAAGTTTAAATACTCCATATTTAATGTAATAGGGTGGGATGTTTAAAGTAAGGTGGTGAAATTATATGAATAAGGTATCTAAAAGAGGTTTTGATGTGAGTGATAAAAGGTGGTTTTCGAGTAAAGAATTAATAAGGCTTATAAAAGCAAAGGAAGAAATCGAATGGTTAATAAATAGGGATTACAAAATAGACCCAGTTGTTACCTTTGTTGGTGATAGATACCAGTTTTCTATAAGACAAAGAGATGCATTAAAAAGGGCAGTATGTACTAGTGAAAAAAATATGATAAGACAATCAAAGAGGATTTCTCTAGATAAAATCAAAGAAGGAATTATGCATATAGATGGTTTTAATTTGATAATAGCTATAGAGGTAGCGTTATCTGGTGGGACTTTAGTAATAGGCAGTGATGGCAATATAAGAGATTTAGCAGGTCTTAGGGGAACTTATAAGATTATAGATAAGACAGAAGAAGCTTTGAATTTGATTGGGAAATTTTTTAATAAATACAATGCACAGAATCTTAAATTTTACCTAGATGCTCCAGTTTCTAACTCAGGGAATTTAAAGTATAAGATATTGGAACACGCCAAAACTTGGGGAATTGAAACTGAAGTAGAACTAGTAAAAAATGCAGATGTTGTGCTGGAAAAGTTAGATAGAGTAGTTAGTAGTGATGCAGTTATAATTGATAAGTGTATAAGTTATTTTAATGTAGCTAGAGGTATAATTGAAGAGTATATTAAAGATTGCAATATCGTAAATTTAAATAAATAGATGAATATAAGTGAGAATATATAAGTATATATGTAGCAATATTACTAGTATATACAAGCAAAGTTTGAAAATAAGAGAACGAATACGTATCGAATTTCATAAAATGTTGTAAAAAGACATATGAGAGGATGGATATGTGTGAAATTAACTAAACTAAATATTAAAAAATACAGAGCACCTATATATAAATATGCTTTAGCAAATGTAAATTTGAGGTCTGCTAAATCTACTAATTCAAGTATTATAACTGTAATACCTCAGGGAGCTAAAATGGAGGTATTAGATGAGGAAGATGACTGGATTAAGGTGATGTACAATTCTCAAGAAGGATACGTGTATAAGGATTTGATATCAGTAAGTAAATATGCTTGGAGTAACTTAAACTTAAGAGAAGATAAGTCTACAACTTCCAATATAATTACAGTGATTCCTGAAAAATCTAGGGTTGAGGTCATTCAAGCAGATGGAGATTGGAGTAAGGTTGTATATGACGATAAAACAGGATATGTTTTTAATTATTTCTTATCAACTGATGGAAATAAACCCAATGAATTAGATTATAAGGATTTTTATACTGATATGGTTAAATTTGTTAATGGAAATAATATTAAAAGTACTAGCGATTATCTAATTGTAACAGACCTTAGAAATAAATATACTTATATTTTTAAGAAAGATAATGGAGGCTGGGGACAACTTTATAAGTGGCAATGTACCATAGGTAAGCCTGAGACTCCAACTATAACAGGTATGTTTTATATAAGTGGAAGAAAACCTTCTTTTGGGACAGATGAGTATTCAGTTAAGTATGCTACTCGAATTAAAGGTGGATATTACTATCATTCTGTACTATATGATTCAACAGGAAGTTATATAATAGACGGCAGACTTGGTGAAGCTCTTAGTCATGGATGTATAAGATTAAGTACGGAAAATGCAAAGTGGATATACGATAATATACCAGATACAACAACAGTCATAATTCATTAAGAAAATGTTTAAGTTGTTTATTAGGGTAATGATTCTTAAATAAGTAAGATTATATACTAGCATCTGATAAAGAGTACAATTTAAAAAATATAATAAGAGAGTGCCATTAACAAAATAAAGCTATTTTAAGGCACTCCCTCATAAATATACATGATTAATTTGGGGTAGGTTGTTATACTTAAGATATTTTTATAAACAGTTCTATAATCTTGTCTTTATCAAAGAAAACAGGATTAGCTCCAGCAAAAGTGTCTTTCATAGAGTTTTCTGCAAGCAATTCAAAATTAGGGTTATCAACGCCTACATCTTTTCCCAAGTAATATTATAAAAAACAAAGTTACTGTAATTAAGTCAGCAACTTTGTTTTTTATTGTACAAATCAAATAAATACATTAGTTTAAAATAAAACTTTTGATTATTACGATTTTTAATATACCTTATATACAAGATATTAATCTAATTTATTACAATGTCTTCATTGCGTTCTTCCATCATTGATTGAATATTTTTCTGAGCATTTAAAAGTAATTTTTTTATCAGTTCTATTTTTTCTTCACTAGCTCTAAATAATGGTAGTGTTACACTAACAGCAGCTCTTATACATCCATTTTTTCTTATTGGTACAGCAATACATTTTAGGTGTTCCATTGACTCCTCACATTCTGAAGCTATTTGTGTTTTCTGAACTTCAAGAAGCTGGTCATATAAAACATTGAAATCTGTAATTGATTTTTCAGTAAAGCCTTTTAGACCATCTGGATATAAACTTATTAGCTTTTCCTTGTCAAAATCACATAAAAGAGCTTTGCCAAGACCTGTACAGTTAGCAGGTATTTTTTTTCCAACATAAGAAATAAGTCTAATTGGTTCTGGAGAATCTACTTTGCCAATATAAAGAACTTCATTATTGTCAAGTATACCAAGCTGACAAGTCTCAGAACAAGAATTAACTATATTAGTCATTTCGTCAATTATATAGTTAAAAATAGTTCTTTTTTCAAAAAATGAAGACCCTAATGTGTAAGAACGTATCCCTATAGAATATTTGGATGTGTTTTTATCAATAGTAATATATTTTCTAGCACTAAGTGTATGAACTATAGGAAAGATGCTACTTTTTGGAGCATTGATAGCATCTGCTATTTCTGTAAGAGTATATCCATTTTCGGATTCTGCTAATGCTTCTAAAATATCTAATATCCTAGCTGTTGGGCGATGATTATCTGAAGTCATAAATTTCCCCCTCTTTTTATTAATTTAAAGTATTAGAATATGTTGATTTTAGCACAATATGCAATATTTTACAATGTAGAAAATAAATATGTAGATTTGAATATAAATGAGTTCTTAATTCAAACACAGATAGATATTTTTTTAGAAGGTTATACATTAAAAATTAGTTTTTAAATAATTTGTATTTTTACATATAATGAAGTCATTTGATAATACACAATATATTATCAGATAATTTGAAAAAATTTTGACAAAAATTTATTTTTTTATTGACTCATAAATAGGAAAATGCTATCATTAACTCAAAGATTCGTAATTAAAAACTTAGTTCTTAAATACGAACCAAAACGGCCGTTAGAATTAAAGCTAAAAACTTAATAAGAGTAATTAAATATCATGTTTTAGGAGGAGTAACTTTATGATAATGGATTTTATTAAAAAAATTCCTGCAGGTATGATGATAGTGCCAATGTTTATAGCAGCTTTCATTAATACCTTTTGTCCAGATATTGTGCAAATAGGTTCATTTACGACAGCAGTATTTTCAAGTGTTGGGTCTGCAACTATAATTGGGGTTCAACTGGTATGCTTGGGAACTCAGCTTCAATTTAGAGAAATGCCAAAAGTTTTAAAAAGAGGTGGTATACTTCTTGGTTCTAAATTTGCTATAGGAGCTTTAATAGGTATACTTATAGGAAAATTATTTGGGATGGATGGAGTACTTGGTCTTACAACTTTAGCAGTTATAAGTGCAGTTACAAATAGTAATGGTAGTATATATCTTTCACTAATGACTTCATATGGAGATGAAACAGATTGTGCAACTATGAGTTTACTTACTTTAAATGATGGTCCATTTTTTACATTAATAGCTCTTGGAACTTCAGGTCTTGCAAATGTACCTTTGATGTCATTATTAGCTGCAATAGTGCCAATACTTGTTGGTATGATAATAGGTAATTTTGACAAAAAAATGAAAGAGTTTTTGGAACCAGGATGTAATTTACTTGTACCTTTTGTAGGATTTGCACTTGGTAGTAGTATAAATCTTGCAAGTATACTAAAAGGAGGTTTATCAGGAGTACTACTTGGATTAATATCTGTATTTGTAGGAGGTATATTTATAGTATTCTGTGATAAATTTATAGGAAAACGTCCAGGATATGCAGGATGGGCTGTAGCTACAACTGCTGGAAATGCAATTGCTGTACCTGCTGCTGTTGCATTAGTTGACACATCATGGCAACCATATGTTGCAACAGCGACAACCCAAGTGGCAGCCGCAGTAGTTGTCACTGCAATATTAGTACCTCTTATAACTAGTTGGTGGGCTAAGAAGTATGGATGTCCTAAGTTTCCAAAACAAAATGAGGATGGGACAATAACAGCTTAATTCATATTACAATGAACTGTTGTTGAAATAGTAAATTCTTTAATTAGATTTTAGGATGCTAATAAAATTATATTATTTATAAAGGAGAACAAGAATAATGATAAATGCAGTGATAATTGATGAAAAAGATAATGTTGCAGTAGCTATTGAAGCAATAACTAAAGGTAGTGAAATTAGTTTTAAATTAAAAGATAAAACAATAAAAACTATTACAGCACTAGATGATATAACCATTTATCATAAATTGGCTATAAAAGATATGACCCAAGGTGATAAAGTTACTAAATATGGTGAGCATATAGGAGAAGCAAATCAGGAAATAAAAAGTGGTCAACATGTACATATTCATAATGTTAGAAGTGTTAGAGAGGACTTGGATAAACAAGTTATGACTAATATATAAAATAATATTTATAGAGTTATAAAAGTTGTATTCATTGCTTTTAGTATTGAATAGTTGTTAAATAGGACTTTAGCTGTTTAATTAGTGAGTGTAATAAAAATTATAATATATGAAAATTATAAAAAGTATATAAACTATTTTAGGAGGAAATCGGTATGAAATTTTATGGATATAAAAGACCAGATGGAAGAGTTGGCATAAGAAACCACATATTAATATTACCTACTAGTGTGTGTGCATCAGATACGACTAGAATAATAGCATCACAGGTTCAAGGTGCAGTTACCTTTAATAATCAAAATGGATGTTCACAAGTACATTCAGACCAACAATTAACTATGGATGTTATGGCTGGTTATGCAGCAAACCCAAATGTATATGGTGTAATAGTTGTATCTTTAGGATGTGAAAATTGCCAAAATGATTTGGTAGTTGATGCAATAAAAGAGAGAACGAATAAACCGATAAAAACTCTTGTAATACAGGAAGAACATGGAACTTTAAAAACTATAGAAAAGGCTGTTCGTTATGCTAGAGAAATGGCGCAAGAGGCTTCTTTACTTAGAAAAGAAGAATTTCCAATATCTGAACTTATACTAGGAACTGAGTGTGGTGGGTCTGACCCAACAAGTGGATTAGCTGCAAATCCACTAATAGGTGAATTAAGTGATAGACTTGTTGATTTAGGTGCAACATCAATTTTAAGTGAAACTACTGAATTTATAGGTGCGGAACATATATTAGCTAGAAGAGCAGTGAATGAAGAAGTAAAAGAAAAAATATTGCATATAGTACATAGATATGAAAATTCATTAAAATTGGTTGGGGAAGAAGTTAGAGAAGGTAATCCATCTCCTGGAAATATAGCTGGTGGTTTGACAAGTTTAGAAGAAAAATCGCTTGGTTGTATACATAAAGGTGGTCATAGACAAATAAGTGAAGTATATGATTATGCTAAACAAATTGATAAAAAAGGTCTTGTTATAATGGATACCCCTGGAAATGATGCTTCATCTGTTGCTGGTATGGTAGCAGGAGGAGCACAAATAGTAGTGTTTAGTACAGGAAGGGGAACTCCATCAGGAAATCCAATAGCTCCAGTAATAAAAATAACTGGGAATAAAATAACTTTTGCAAATATGGAAGATAATATGGATTTTGATGCTAGCCCAGTTATATATGGACCACAAACAATGGAAGAATTAACAGATGATTTGTTAAATATGCTTGTAGATGTAGCAAATGGAAAACAATCAAAAGCAGAGTCTCTTGGATATACTGAAATGGCAATAGCTAGAGTATGTAACTATGTATAATATTTAAGAAAAACTAAATACATAGAATTTTGATAAAGGGTGAGATTATGAAGTTTGTCAGTTTTACTGAAGGAGAAAATAAGTGTAAAAGGTCTGGAGTTTTTTCTAAAGATGAATTATTTATTATAGACATTAATTCTTTAAATCTTAGTAGAAATTTTAAAGATTTAAATGAATTGGTTCAAAATATATCTAAAGAAGATGTTATTAAGTTGAAAACTATTATAAATGAAGGTACATTTTACAATTATGATGTTTTTAAAAGAGATAGATGTACTGTACATGTTCCTATAGAAAAACCAATACATGATATTTTGTGTGTGGGAGTAAACTATAAAGAGCATCTTGAAGAAACTCAAACTCACTTTGATGATAGTTTTGAAGAACCCCAAAAAACGGTTTATTTTACAAAACGTGTAACGAAAGCAATAGGACCAGAAGATGAGATAGATGGTCATTTTGATATAAATAATCAACTAGACTATGAAGTTGAACTTGGAGTAGTAATAGGTAAAACAGGTGTTAATATTAAAAAAAAAGAGGTAGAAGATTATATCTTTGGTTACACTGTTATAAATGATATTTCTGCTAGAAAGTTGCAAAAAGAGCACGTTCAATGGTTTAGAGGAAAGGGATTAGATACATTTACCTCTTTAGGTCCATGTATCTTACATAAAAGTGCAGTTCCTTTTCCTATAAAACTTAAGGTATGTAGTAGAGTAAATGGTGAAGAAAGACAAAGTTCTAATACAAAGCTATTCATATCAGACGTTTCAGACATAGTTTCAGAACTTTCAAAAGGTATGACTTTAGAGGCTGGAGACATTATAGCTACTGGAACACCTTCTGGAGTAGGGATGGGTTTTTCACCTCCTCGATATATGAATAGTGGAGATGTAATTGAATGTGAGATTGAGAGTATTGGAATTTTAAAAAATTACATTAAGTAAATGTTTTAATGTAATCAATGTTAAGACAGGGTCTAATGTATTAATGAACATATTAAAATAAATTTTAGGAGTTTAAATTATGAAAGCAGAGTTTTTGACACCGGTTGTTACAATATTTGATGAAGAAGGAAATTTAGATAAAGAAGGAAATAAAAAAGTATACGACTATCTTATAGATGGAGGTGTAGATGGACTAGTTATAATGGGAAGTACTGGAGAGTTCTTTAATATGTCTATGGATATGCAAAAAGAACTTATAGATTTAGTAACTAGTTATGTAAATAAGAGAGTAAAAGTGTTTATAGGTACAAGCCGTATGTGTGTAGATGAATCTATAGAGCTTTCAAATTATGCACATAATAGTGGAGCAGATGGAGTTATGATAATAAGCCCTTATTATTTCTCTCTTGATGATGATAGTATTGAATTGTTTTATAGTGAAATAGCTAAAAATACAGAAGCAGAAATATATTTATATAATTATCCAGATAGAACTGGCTATGATTTAAGTCCAGAACTTACACTAAGACTTGTGAGAAAGCATAAAAATATAGTTGGATATAAGGATACAGTAACTTTGATGGGACATACCAGAGAGTTAATAAATACTATGAAAGCAGAGTTCCCAGAGTTTAAGATATATAGTGGTTATGACGAAAATTTTATACATAATCTAATGTCTGGAGGAGCAGGTTGTATAGGGGGACTATCAAATTTAATTCCAGAAGTTTGTTCTAAATGGGCTGAAGCTTATAATAATAGAGATATGGATAAGGTTATAGAAATTCAAAAATATATTAATAAAGCAATGGATTTTTATTCAATAACAAACCCATTTATACCAGCAATGAAAAAAGCTATGAATATTAGAGGATTAAAAGTAAGTGATTATATGACTGCTCCTTTTATAAAACCAAATGAAAATCAAGTATGTGAGATTAAAAAATTGATGAATGAATTAAATATATGCTAAATCAACCTTGCAAAGTTGCCAACAATAAACTACAATTATCTTAACAAAAATTAAATTAAATAATACTAGGGTACTAGATTAGTTTAATAGGGAAAGTGATGAAAATTCACTACAGCCCCCGCTACTGTATACGGATACGAAATCAAAATCCACTGAGATTTGTAAGAGATTTTGGGAAGGATGATAGAGGGAAAGCCGTGAGTCAGGAGACCTGCCCAGTATTACATAGGTTCAATTTAGGGTGGAAATTGTAATTTATAATAAAATGAAAATATCAATTCATTTTTTGTAAAGTTGATATATAAGACTTCTCCTTTCTAAATTAGGAGAAGTTTTTTATTTTATTAAAAGGTTATACTTATTAAAGATGACTTTAAGATAATTTTAATAAGATATATTTTAAAAAAGTATATATTATTAAAGTTTTTTAGCCACTCATAAAAAATAAGATATTGGAGTGAAAGAGATGAAATTTAAGGTAAATGTTTTAAAGCAGTTTTTTTTAATTGTTATGGTAGTTTTTTTAGTTGGAGGTCTTATAGGATGCAGTAAAAATGATAAAGATAATACACAAGTTAGTAGTGGTAAGAAGTTAGAATTAAAATATGCAAGTGGGTTTAGTGTTGAGGATTTAGAAGATGGAATTAAAAAAGTGACTGATGGAGATAATAGAGAACTAATTTTAATTCCTAAGAAGATTAAAATTCCTAAAAAGTATAAAAATTCTAATATAGTTAGAACACCTGTAGATAATGTACTAATAGCATCCACAACACAAGCTTGTTCTCTAAGAACAATAGGAGAACTAGATAGTATAAAAGCAGTGACAACAGAAGAACAATATTGGACTATAAAAGAAATTAAAGATTTAATGAATGATGGAAAGATACATTATGTTGGCTCAAACTTAGCACCAGATTATGAGAAAATAGTAGACTTAAATCCTGATTTAACTATAGTGAGTAGTGGTTTATCAGAAGCTGATACAAAATTTATTGATAAACTAAAAGAATTAGGGCTTAATTATGTTGTAGATAATGAATATAAAGAGCAAAATCCATTTGGAAGAATGGAGTGGACAAGTTTGATAGCTGCCTTTTATGATAAAGAAGATATAGCTACTAGTGAACTAGATAAAACAGTACAAAGGATAGAAGAAGTAAGTAAAAAAATAAAGAACAAAGCTAAGCCTAAAGTTGTATGGGCATCTGTATATGAAGGAAATGCTTATATAGCGCCTAAAGATTCATATGTAGATAATATGATAAGAATGGCTGGTGGAATAAATGTATGTGCTTCAATAGATTCAAATGAAGGACGAGTGAGCATTGAACAATTACATGAAGTTGCAAAGGATGCAGATATATTTGTATACTCATCAAGTTCAGATTATGCCCCAAACTTAGACTTTATAAAATCTAGCACACCTATATTGGCTGATTTAGATGTTGTAAAAAATGGTAACTTATGGGTATTTGCTCCAGATTATTATCAATCAGTAGATAAGACTGATGAATTAATAGTAGATTTAATTGAGATGTTTCATCCAGGTACTACAGGTGAAAAAATCAAACATTATATAAATTATGATAAATAATATAGAAGACGACACTAAAAGATGAGTTTTATGGATTTTAGTTAATATAGGTTGTTAAGAGGAGTATATAAATGGATTTTATCAATAAAATGAGAATAAAGAATACTACAGTATTTATAGGACTAATTATAAGTATGATACTTACTTTTTTAGTGTGTGTAGCATTTGGCTCTGTAAAAATTGAGCTGAAAGAAATAATAGATGTTGTATTAAGAGGTATGGATAATACAGAGCATTATAAAATAATATATAATATAAGAATTCCT
Source organism: Clostridioides sp. ES-S-0054-01 (assembly GCA_021561035.1). Lineage (NCBI taxonomy): Bacteria > Bacillati > Bacillota > Clostridia > Peptostreptococcales > Peptostreptococcaceae > Clostridioides > Clostridioides sp. ES-S-0054-01. The sequence goes on along the minus strand of CP067346.1, from coordinate 3,101,813 downwards.
AGAGTACTTGCAACTATGGTAGGTGGAGCATGCTTAGCAGTATCTGGTATTTTACTACAGATATTTTTTAAGAATCCAATAGTTGAACCATATATATTAGGTGTATCTTCAGGTTCTACTTTGTCAGTAGCACTTATGATTTTGGGAGGATACACATTGGGATTTGAGAGTATAAATTCAATGAGTATATTTGTAGCAGCATTTGTAGGAGCTTTAATTGTAATGTCTATAGTCATTTTATTTGCAAATAAGGTAAAGAATATAACAACTCTTTTAATAATAGGAATTATGACTGGATATGTGTGTAGTGGTATAACAAACGTATTACAATCATTTGCAAATAGTGAGAAACTAAAAGAATTTACTATATGGTCTATGGGAAGCTTTTCTGGATTTACATGGGAAAAGGTAGAAATACTTATAATAGTTGGTATGTTAGGTCTTTTGATGACTATATTCATAATAAAACCTTTAAATGCTTTTTTATTAGGAGAAGAGTATGCAAAAAGTATTGGTATAAATATAAAATTTTTTAGAGTTTTTATAGTATTTATATCTAGTATATTGGCAGCAATAGTATCGGCATTTGCAGGACCTATAGGATTTATTGGACTTGCAGTGCCTCAAATTTCAAAATTGATATTTAAGACGTCAGATAATAGGGTACTAATACCAGTAGTAATCTTTTTAGGAAGTATAGTTACAGCCCTTTGTGATTTAATATCAAGAGTAATTTTGTCACCAGTAGAGTTACCAATAAGTACAATAACATCTTTGTTAGGAGCACCGATTGTAGTAATGCTATTGATGAAAAGGAAGGATAGGACTTAGATATGTTGAGAACTAATAATTTAAGTGTAGGATATAATAAAAAAGTAGTTGTGAGTGATATAAATATAGAGGTAAAAAATGGAGAAATATTATGTCTTTTAGGAAGTAATGGTGCTGGAAAAACTACTATATTAAGGTCTTTATCTAAACTTATAACGCCAATAAAAGGGGATATATATTTAAATGACATAGATGTAAATCATATATCAAGAAAGGCATTATCGAAAAAAATGGCTTTAGTGCTTACAAATAGATTATTAGGTGATTTAATGACTGTACAAGATATAGTTAATATAGGAAGGTATCCATATACAGGATTTTTTGGTAGTTTATCTAAAAAAGATTTAATACTGGTAGATGAAGCATTAGAATCTGTAGATGCACTACACTTAAAAAAAAGATATTTTGATGAACTAAGTGATGGAGAAAAACAAAAAGTATTGGTTGCAAGAGCCTTAGTTCAAGAGCCAGAAATAATTATATTGGATGAGCCGACAACTCACTTAGATATAAAACATAGGTTAGAGCTTATAAACATACTAAAAAAATTAAGTAAGGAAAAATCAATTTCAGTAATACTTTCCTTACATGAAATAGATATAGCATTAAAAAGTTGTGATAAAGTTGCTCTTATAAAGAATAATAAAGTCATAGCTTATGGTCAACCTGAAGATGTAGTGGATGAAGATATCATAAATTCACTTTATGAATTGGATGATAAAAATTTCAATAGTCTATTAGGTGCCGTAGAGATTAGCAATAAATCTAAAAATGAAGTTTTTATAATTGGTGGTGGTGGTAAAGCTACACCAATTTATAGAGTTTTTACTAAAAAAGGTATAGGTCTATACTCTGGAATAATACATGAAAATGATATTGATTATGAAATTGGTAGAACTATGGGCATAAAGATGTTTACAGAAAAGCCATTTGAGTTGATAAGTGATGAGAATTTCGATTTGGCCATTAAGAGCCTAAGTAATTCTAAGGTTATAATAGATACTGGATTTAATATAGGTGAAATAAACAAAAGGAATATAGATATTATAAAAGAGGCTTTGAAGTTAAATAAAAAAGTTTATTCTTTTAGAAATAGAGATGAGAGTCATAAGTATTATAATAATCTGTACAATAATATAGAATATATAGATAAAGTTTCCCAAATAGTAGATAGTATTAATATGAATAATTTACTATAACCTTTAAAATAAAATGTACTTGTGAACTATAAAATATAAAAAGTGGGTGTCTAAAAATGAACTTTTTATTTCATGAGGCACTCTTTTTGTATGAAATCAAATATATTTTCATCATTTCAACAATGAAAAAAGGTCTATCTCTATTTTAGTATAATCCCCTTATAGTAGACATTTAAATAAAAGGCTATTATAATAGGTCTAAAAAACGTATACTCTAAGGGGGTTTTTCTATGTCTAAAAAACACAAAAAATATAGCAAAGAACTTAAACTAAAAGCTGTAAACTTATATATAAAAGAAGGATACTCATCATACAAAATTGCTGAGATGCTGAATATAAGAAGCAAAACACAAGTTCAAAACTGGGTAAAAGATTATAAAAATAAAGGTAAAACTGCATTTAATGATGAAACTAGGGGCAGATTTAAAAATATTAGTCTAGAAAATGATAATAGAAAATTTAAATCTGTTGAAGAAGAATTGAAGTACTTACGCATGGAGAATGAATTCTTAAAAAAGTTAAGTACCCTATTGGACAAGTCAAAGTAAGCGATAAATTTAAAACAATTAAACTTATGTCTAGGAAGTATAGTATTTCTAGTATGTGTAAGTTGATAGGTGTGTCAAGAAGCGGTTACTATAAATGGCTAAGTTATTCTAAAAAAACTTCCGATAGGGGTATCAAAGATAGAATTATTAAGGATTATATAATTGAAATACATAAAAAATATAGATTAACTTACGGTAGAAAAAGAATTTGTACTTATATAAATAAAATACTTGATACCCCTATTAATCATAAGAGAGTATATAGGTTGATGAAAGAACTAGGTATTAAATCTATTATTAGAAAGAAAGTATATAGACGTAAGTTTAAATCATATGAGATATATGATAATATATTAAATCGTGAATTTAGAGCTAATCAACCATTAGAAAAAATTTGTATGGATATAACATACATACCTATCGGTAAAAAATTCTTATATATGAATGTAGCCAAAGATTGTATTTTACATACAGATCAAGGTTCACAATATACAAGTAGATCTTACTCTAAAAGGCTTAAGGATAATGGTATTATACAATCAATGTCCCGAAGGGGCAACTGCTGGGATAATGCTCCTATAGAAAGTTTTTTCAGTCATTTTAAATCTGAATTAATATATTTAATTGATACTACAGATCCAAAGAAAATGATTAGTCTAATAAATGATTATATTTATTTTTATAATAATGAAAGAATACAATTAAAAAACGGAATGAGTCCGATTGAATATCGAACTCATTGTGCGTAAAGATAGCCTTTTTTTATTATTTATGTATTTTATATATATCATTATAAAAAGAAGTTACTTTACAGATAATCTATAGCTTCCTCTCTAGTTAGAAAAAAGTGAATTCCTGTAGTTGATTCTTTCCATCTATTTTCATTAAAATCTTCAGCTACAATCATTTCTCCTACTCTATATATAAAATTTTCATCAGCATATGCACGAGCAGTTTTAAAAGATTCTTTGCCATCTATGCTTGTAATTGACAGTACTTTTGCTTTATTACATCTACAAGCATTTGATGTAGCAGATACTCTTTTTGCGTCACTCGGTATTAATAATTGTACCATTCTAAAATTAAAACATTTTTTATAGCCTATAAATGCTCCCGTTTCAGGACAGTATAATTTAAAAAAACGAGTATTTTCATCTGATATTACTCCGTCCAAAGTAGCATATTCTAAATTAGAATTTTCTAAATTAGCCCCTCTAATATCTGATTTAGATAAATCACAAAATCTAAAATTTGTACCACCTAAGTCTGCATTTTTTAGTATAGAATTTTTTAATGAACAATCCGAAAAATAAGAATTCTTAAAACTAGAGTTTTCTAAATCTGCTTTTTCTAAATTTAAATTGATAAGGTCAGACCACGAAAAGTCAATATTACTTAAACAGTATCCCGTTAAGTCCATGTTTTCTAATCTTAATTCTTTTAAATCTGCTTTTTCTCCGTCATTATTGTTTTTAAGCCATAAATAATGTTTCTCAAGTGCTTTTTCTAATTCTTGTTTAGAAATAGTTTTCATTAAAATCACCTTCACGAATTTATTTTTATATATGTAGTAGCAAAATAGTCATATATTTAATTATATAACAATAAATAAAAAACTTATAAATAATATATAGAATATAATATTTAAAATATTTTGTTTTGAATATATTATAATATATTTTTAGACTATTTAGAGATAATTTGTACTTTTAAACATACCATAATAAGTTTGTATTGTTTTATATTTGAGTTTATAAAAATTTATTTAAACAAAAATAATATCAGTGATACAATAATAAAAGTTTAGATATAAAAAAATTTGTGTATATACTATATGTAGTATATAATAGATAAAGCACTGACTATATGTAGTGCTTTTGTTTTTGAAAAATACTTATTATATTCCGATAGTTATAGGTTATTTTGGGGATTTCAACTAATAAATACTAAAAGAAATAATAAGCAAATTAAATGAAATTATAGCACAAGATTATGTTAAAAGGACGGTAAATAATGAATTGGATAGAGCTTAACAATCAAGTGATAATTAAAAATGAACAAGGTAAGTATCAGTTAGAAAAGGACAAGGAAGCCTTAAGTAGTTACATAGAAGAATTTATAAAACCAAAGTTGAGAAAATTTAATGACTTAGAAGAAAGATTGAAGTATTTAATATATGAGGGTTATTATTCAAAAGAAATAATAAATCAGTATAGTATGAAGTTTATTAAAAATATATATGAGATTATTGATAAACATCAGTTTGAATTTCAATCATATATGAGTGCAAATAAATTTTATCAAAATTATGCATTAAAAAGCAATGATGGAAAGGAAATATTAGAAACATATAATGATAAAGTATTAATTGTAGCTTTGACATTAGGAAATGGTGATGAGAGTTTAGCTCTAAACTTAGCAGATAAAATAGTAAAACAAGAATTTCAACCAGCCACACCTACTTTTTTAAATGCTGGAAGAAAAAGAGCTGGGGAAATGGTGTCCTGTTTTTTACTGTCTGTAGAAGATAGTACAGAAGGTATATCATATGCTATATCTTCATCAAATCACTTATCAAAGATTGGTGGAGGAGTTGCACTAAATTTATCTAAACTTAGAGCATCTGGTGAATCTATCAAAGATATAGAAGGTGCAGCTGGGGGTGTTGTTGGAGTAGCTAAAATGTTGGAACAATCATTTAGTTATTTTAATCAAATGGGAGCTAGACAAGGTTCCGGTGCAGTTTACCTTACTGTATTCCATCCTGATTTTGAATTATTGATGGATACGAAAAAGATAAATGCTGATGAGAAAATAAGACTTGCTACATTGTCACTAGGAGCTATAATACCTGATAAGTTTATGGAATTAGCAGAAAAAAATGAAATTGCATATGCATTTTATCCTCATACTGTGTATAAGAAATATGGAGTTTATCTTGATGAGATAGAAATGAATGAGTGGTACGATAAATTGGTTGATGACAAGGATATAAGAAAAAAAGAAATAAATCCTAGACAGATGTTGACTAAAATAGCACAGATGCAACAAGAAAGTGGATATCCATATGTAGTGTACATAGATACAGCTAATAGAGAACATACATTAAAAGATGTTGGAATGATTAAGATGTCTAACTTATGTTGTGAAATATTCCAATATCAGACACCTTCGGAAATAGAGGGATATGGAGGCAAAAATGAATGGGGACAAGATATAAGTTGTAATCTTGGTTCTTTAAATATAGCAAATGTTATGGATAATAAAACTATAGAAAGTACGGTTGAGACAGCAATAAGAGCATTGTCGTTTGTAGCAGATAATACAGATATAAGACCAGTACCAACCGTAAGTAACAGTAACAGCAAGTCTCATTCTATAGGATTAGGAGCTATGAATTTACATGGATACTTAGTAAGAGAAAATATTTTATATACTTCAGATGATGCTATAGATTTTTCTAATGTATTTTTTGCAATGGTTAGATATTATTCAATTAAAGCATCGATGAAAATAGCTATAGAAAAAAATCAAACTTTTGAAGGATTTGATAAATCAGAATATGCTAAGGGAAGAAATAGCAAGGTATTATCAAAATACTATGAACAATCTTATCTACCTAAGTCGGAAAAAGTAAAAGCATTATTTGAAGGTATTTATATACCAACAAAAGAAGATTGGACAAATTTATTGGATGAGGTAAAAGAAAAAGGTATATATAATGCGTATTTAATGGCAGTAGCACCAACTCAAAGTATTAGTTATGTTCAAAATGCTACATCAAGTATAATGCCAATTACTGAACCAGTAGAAGTAAGAACGTATGGAGATTCTACCACAATATATCCAATGCCATTTTTAACGAATGATAATATATTGTATTATCAATCAGCATACAGAATAGATATGAGAAAGGTTATAGATTTAGTAGCAACAGTTCAAAACCATGTTGACCAAGGTATATCAACAACACTGTTTGTCACAGATGAGAAGACAACTAGAGATATAGCTAGACATTACATATATGCATATAAAAAAGGCTTAAAAAGTTTATATTACACAAGAACAAAGATGGCAAGAGATACTCATGAGTGTCTAGTATGTTCAGTATAGGGAGAGAAGTATATGACATTTAATTTACATAAAATACATAATGCAGTTAACTGGAATAAAGAAGAAGATGGGTTTACACAGGCTTTTTGGGAGCAAAATGTAAAACAATTTTGGCTTCCTGAAGAAATATCTGTTTCTAAAGATATCAAGGTATGGAATGAACTAAGTGATAAGGAAAAGGAATTATATAAAAAAGTATTGGGTGGTTTAACATTATTGGATACAAAACAGGGGAATAATGGAATCCCATCTATGATGAGTTTAACAGAAAATTTGCAAAGAAAAGCTGTTTTATCTTTTATGGGAACTATGGAAGAAATACATGCAAAAAGTTATTCTTCTATATTTATGACTCTACTTTCTAATTCAGAAATAGATGAGTTGTTTGAGTGGATAGAAACAGAGCCAACTTTACAAAAAAAGGCTGACTTAGTTTTAGGTCAATATGAAAATACTACAAATCAAAAAGGTTTGTATTTATCAATGGTTACAAGTGTATTTTTGGAGAGTTTCTTGTTTTATTCAGGGTTCTTTTATCCATTGTATCTATCTGGTCAAGGAAAGATGGTAGCTAGTGGAGAAATAATATCGCTTATTCTTAGAGATGAGTCTTTACATGGTAAGTATATAGGATTGCTAGCACAAGAAATATACGATTCATTTGATAAAATGGATAAGAAGATGTTAGAAGAGAAGATGTATTCTATACTTTATAGCCTTATGGAGAATGAGATAGAGTATACAAATGTTATATACAGAGAAAGTGGGCTTGAAAAAGAGGTTGTGAACTTTTTAAAATACAATGCGAATAGAGCTTTAGAAAATCTAGGGTTTGAGAAGCTATATACTGTAGATGCTATAAATCCAATTGTATTAAATGGTCTTAGCACTGAAACCAAAACACATGATTTCTTTTCAACTAAGGGTAATGGATACCAAAAAGGAGTGTATGAGGAATTAGAGGATGAAGATTTTATAATATAATTTATAATTATGACACACTGTTGTCACTTTTAGCGTGATAATATCAATGTATAAAATATATATGGAGGTATTTTTATGAAATATGAATGGAGAAAAAGAGATAAAGAGTTATATTTACCTAAAAAGAATCCTGTAATAATTGAAATACCAGAACAGAAATTTATCATGTTAAAAGGGAGTGGAGACCCAAATTCTAAAGAATTTACTGAAGCAATAGGAGTACTTTATTCTTTGGCATATGCAATAAAAACCATGCCTAAAAAAGGAATTGTACCAGAAGGGTATTTTGACTATACGGTTTTTCCTTTAGAAGGTATATGGGATAAGGGAGAAAAAAGTAAAGGCTTAGATGTACTTATTAAAGAAGATTTAATTTACACTATAATGATACGTCAGCCAGATTTTGTTACACAAGACCTGTTGGATAAAGCTACTGATATAGTAAAGAAGAAGAAACCTCATAATCTTCTTGAAAAAGTTAGATTTGGGTCTATTAATGAAGGGCTATGTGTTCAAATGCTTCATATAGGTTCATATGATAATGAACCAGAAAGCTTTGACATTATGAACGAATTTTGCAAAAAAAATAAACTTATAAGAAAATCTTACACACATCGTGAAATTTATATAAGTGATGCTAGAAAAGTATCGCCTGAATCATTGAAGACGGTTTTACGTTTTGAAGTAGAAAGGGAAGTATAAATATTTTGAATAATTTATAAGAGTTATAAAAAGTGAAGTCTGTTGAGACTTCATTTTTTGATGCAATTTTAAAATTAAATTTGATGTTTCATAATATTTTAAAAACTTTCTACTTTTATTAGTGTGAATAACTGTTGCTATTAAATAATAATACTAATTATATAAGTATTATTATATAATATTTATAGATTATTATATAAATAGATTATTAGTAAGATGTATGCATTATTAATTAAAATAAATTACATATACTATTTAATATTTCATTTAAAATATTAAAAAATGTAGATAAAAATTGTTTTATTAAGAAAAAATTAATATATTGACAAAATTTAAGTGCTCATTTAAACTATTAATTGATAATAATATTCAATATTAAATAATAGGAGGCGTTATGAATAAATATCTTCTAATAAATCCAGTGGCAGAAAGAATGTATGGAGAAAAGTTTCACCTTATTAAAGCAAATTTGATAAAAAAGGGGTACATAATAGCAGAATGTGAACCACAGTTAGAATATGTAAAAAAGCAGTACAAAGAGTATACAAAAAAGACTGAAAATACAATGTTGGATTGTAGATGTCCAGAAAGTATAAGTCTTTTAAAAAGAAATAATTTGATAAATAATTTTGAAGTACCTATGATAGAACCAATATTAGTAAGGACTTGTAGGGTTTTATACGATAAATATATAAAAAGTAAAGATGATATGTTGGTAGTAACCTGTCCATGTACACAATTAAGAGACTTTGCAAGTGAAAAGTTTAAGGATAAGGGTAATGCTATGTTTTATACATGGAAAGAGTTTGCTGAACAAGAAGGTGTAAAATCACTTGGAAAAATAGATGAATCACCAATTCCATTAGGATATTTCAAAGATACTTTTGAAAAAGTTCTTGAAGTATCAAGTGAAGACGAAATATTAAGTGAAATACAAAAAATAAGAAATGGCTTTGAAGATAAGTATGACATAGTAGAAATGTTTTATTGTAAAGATGGTTGTAATAATGGAGATGGTTTGTAAATGGTCAATAAATTTAATAATAAGTTTTTAAGGCTAGTAAAGAGTGTTCTGATATTTTTTATAATTTTTTTATTATGGAAAATTACAAATTATCTTGGTATTTGGAGTGATTATATATTACCATCACCCGAAAAGGTATATAGTACATTTTTAAATATGATAAGTGATGGTTCAATATTTATTAATGTATATGCAAGTATGAAAAGAGTTTTGATAGGTTTTGCAATAAGTACTGCTATAGGTGTGCCTTTAGGGATATTCTTTGGAATTTATAGTGGAGTATACGAATACTTTAAATCTCTAATAAATTTTTTAAGGAATACACCTCCCCTTGCTTTAATACCAATGCTTATATTATGGTTTGGTATAGGAGAGGAATCAAAAATTATAATTATAGTTTTAGCATCCTTTTTCCCAATCTTTACAAGCACATTGAAAGGGATTAAAAATTGTGACTCAAAACTGATTGAAGTGGGTAGAGTATTTGAGTTTTCAAAGCTTCAGATAATATTTAAAATAATAATACCAAATGCCATTCTTGATATTGCTGTTGGGTTAAAGTTAGCTCTTGGATATAGCTTTAGAGCAATTATTGGGGCAGAACTTGTAGCAGCTTCATCTGGTCTTGGATACTTGATATCTGATGGAAAAGAAATGTCTAGAACAGATGTTGTTATTGTAGGTATAATCGTAATTGGACTTTTAGGAATAATTACAGATTACATATTTTCGATTATTGTGAAGAAGGTAAGTAAGGGAAAGATGGTGGAAGCATATGAATAATTTAGTATGTGACTCTGGATATATAATTAGAAATTTATATAAAAGTTATAAAGTTGACAATGAAGAACATGTAGTTCTTAGTGATATCTCTTTAAACATAGATAGAAACCATATAACAGTAATTTTAGGTGAAAGTGGTTGTGGAAAGACTACCTTGCTTAGAGCAATTGCATCACTTGAAGGTATAAATAGTGGTGAGATTAGGTTTATTAATGATAATAAAGAGTATAGACCTAATGTTGGTTTTGTTTTTCAGGAGAGCAGATTAATGCCTTGGTTAAACGTAAGTGAAAATATAGCTTTTCATAATCAAAGAAAAAATACTATTTTAAACAAGGTGCTTAGAAAATTTAAACACAATAAAAGAATTATTGGTAAAATTATAAATGATAATTTTAGAAGCTTAGAAACAAATGATAATTTGAACAAATCAAATAAATATAATAGGAAAAGTAATATTGATGTAGAAAAATATCTTAAGATGATGAACTTGCAGAAATTTAAAAACTCTTATCCAAATGAATTGTCAGGAGGTATGGCGCAGAGAGTAAGCATAGCTAGAGCTCTTTCTTTCAATCCAGATATGTTGCTTATGGACGAGCCTTTTTCGGCATTAGATTATTTTACAAGGATTGATATGCAAAATGAAGTTATAAGAATACATAAGTCAACTAATAAAGGCGTGATATTTGTAACTCATGATATTGATGAAGCGTTAAAGATAGGCAAGAAAATAGTTGTTTTCACAGACGAAAGAAAAGTAAAAGAATTTAATATAGAAGATGGTTATAATAGAGATTTAACTTCAGATTACTATATTAAATTAAAAAAAGATATTTTAATGACAATGAAATCAAATAAAGGCATTTAAAGAAATTAATAATATTTTAAGGAGTAAAGTAAATGAAATTAAAAAAGCTATTGATAGGTATAACGATATTAACACTTGCAACAGCATCTTTAGCTGGATGTGCTAAAAAAAATAATGGAGAAAAACTTTCAGAAATAAATTTAACTTATGTAAAGTCACCATTAAATGTTCCTTCTATAATTCAGAAACAGGATGATTTATTTGGAAAGGAATTTAAAAAGGATAATATAAAAGTTAACTTCCACGAAATTACTACAGGTCCAGAGCAAACACAAGCTTTAGCTGCTGGAGAAATAGACTTCTTACATGCACTAGGTGGTACATCAGCTTTAATAGCTGCATCTAATGGAGTAGAGTTAAAGATATTAAACACTTATAGCAGGTCACCAAAAGGATTTATGATTTTGACTAATAATAATTCAATAAAATCAGCAGCAGATTTAGTAGGTAAGAAGGTGGCAGGTCCAAAAGGGACTATATTACATCAGGTATTGATTTCAGCACTTGATAAAGAAGGATTAAGCATGGATGATGTGGAATTTGTTAATATGGGTATTCCAGAAGCATCAGCAGCTCTTTCTGATGGTAGCGTAGATGCTGCATTGATTGCTGGTCCAGCAGCTCTTAAAGCTATGAAGTCAGGGAGTAAACTTGTAGCAAATGGTGAAGGTTTAGTAGATGGTATAATAGTAACTGCTGTTAGCACAGACTTTGCAGAGAAACATCCAGAAATAGTTGAAAGATTTATGAAGGTTGAAAAGGAAACTTTAGAATATGTAAATAATAATTTTGATGAAGCTATGGAAAAAGTAGCTAAAGAAGTTGATTTAAGTCTTGAAGAAACTAAAGAATTATATGCTTGGTATGATTTTAGTTTAGATATAACAGATAAAGACATATCTTCGCTTGAAGATACACAAGACTTCTTAATAAAAAATAAGTTACAAGAGAAAAAAGTGAATATAAAAGAATTAATCTATAATGCTAAGTAGAAACTATGCTAAAATAATACTAAGTAAGAAATATAATAAAAGTTTAAGTTACCTTATTAAGGTAACTTTTTCTATTTTAAATTAGTAATTTCAATTTATTTTAGAATGACTAATTGATAATAATGATTAATTAATCATAAAAAGATACTTTTTTATAGGGTTTTATTAAGATGTCTAATAATATAGTTATACTTATGAAGTCAGTAATTGTGAAGTTAGCAATATAATTAAATTTATATATTGTAAAAAGATTATAATACATTAAAATTGAACTTTTATATGATGAGTAAATAGGTATATTAGGAGGAATTATATGAGTTATAAAGTATATATTGTGGAAGATGATATATCAATAAGTACATTACTTAAAGATTATATTGAGAAATATGGATTTGAAGTAATTGTTGAAGAAAACTTTGATGATATAATGATTACATTTGAAAGTTTTAAGCCAAACTTAGTTCTATTAGATGTAAATTTACCTAAATTTGATGGTTTCTACTGGTGTAGATGTATTAGGCAACAGTCGAATTTACCTATAATTTTTATATCAGCTAGAGATGGCAATGTAGACCAAATTAGAGCTTTAGAAAGTGGAGCAGATGATTATATAACAAAACCTTTTTACTATGATGTAGTAATGGCAAAAATAAAGAGTCATATAAGAAGGGTATATGGTGAATATTCACCTAAAATAGACGAAAGAATAGTGGAGCTAGATGGATTAAAGTTTTATCCAGAAAGGTTAGAACTAGAATTAAATGGTGAAAATCTAATTATAACTAAAAAAGAAGGTATACTGATTGAATGTCTTATCAAGAGATACCCAAAAGTAGTAAGTAGAGATTATCTTTTAGAAAAGATATGGGATGATATTGAGTTTGTAGAAGAAAATACTTTAAATGTAAATGTTAGCAGGATAAGGAAAAGATTTGAGGAATTAGGTATAGATAACGCTGTTCAGACTGTCCGAGGGTTAGGATATAAATTAAATAAGAATTGGTAAGGAGAAAGTATGAAGTTATTTTTAAAAGATTATAAAGGTTATATTTTTATATATTATATAGGCATAGTTATGACAATTATTTACTGTAATCTTATGAAGTTTATTAGTTTTGGAGAGAGTTTATATATTCTTTTATTTAGTTCTTTTATATTGTTATGTTTTTTAATATATAAGTATTATAAAAATAGAGAAGTATATAATCTGTTTGAAAAAGGAATACATTCTTTGGAGGAGTCATTTTTGTATTTAGGAAGCTCATTCTTGGGGAGAAATATATCAGTTATTTTAAAACAACAACATAAATTGTATCAATCAATGATACAAGAGCATAAAAAGATACATAGTGAACATTTAACTTTCATCAACCAATGGATTCATCAGATGAAAACACCAATATCAGTTATAAGCCTTCAGCTTCAAGATTATGAGGGAGAAGAAGTAACTGAAAATATAAGAAAAGAAATAGATAGATTAAATAAAGGGTTAGATATGGCTATGCATTTTGCAAGGGCAGATAATTTTCAGAAAGACTTTATAGTTGAAAAAGCCAAATTAAATGAAATTGTATCTAGTATTGTAAATGAAGAAAAAAGGTTATTTATAAAAAGTGGAATGATTCCTAAGATTCAAGTAGACAAATTTACTTATGTTTATACAGATGTAAAATGGATGAAATTTATAATAGGTCAATTAATTACAAATGGAGTGAAATATTCTAAAGATTATAGTAACTACCTAACTATAAAATCTGAAGAAAATAATAAATATGTAATTTTAAGTATAATAGATGAAGGAATTGGAATTGTTTCTAAAGATTTAAAAAGGGTATTTGACCCATTTTTTACAGGAGAAAATGGTCGTAAGTTTGGAGAATCTACAGGTATGGGTCTTTATCTAGTAAAAAAGGTATGTGATGATTTAGGTCATAAAGTAAGTATAAAATCAGAAGTAGGAAAAGGTACAGAAGTTTCAATCTACTTTAATAAAGATGTAAATAGTTTAATAAAGGTGTAAATAGTTTGATAAAGATGTAAATTATCTGTTACAATAGGGTTTTTAGTTAATTGTACTTTTTTATTATACAATTTATTAAATGAAATATTCATAGTTAAATAATCAAAATTTAAGAGAGTTTATTTGCAAACCTTACATAGATGTAAGGTTTGTGTAATGTTTGCAGATAGTTAAATTTTCTAATCTAAATTACAATTAATATAAGAAATAACATAAGAGAAATAACATAAAAAAAGAAATTTTGTAAAAAAGGAAGGATGTTTATTGATGAGTTTAGATGTTATTTTTATATTGAAATCAGTCATAATAGCTATAGTAGAGGGGTTTACAGAATTTATTCCAGTTTCATCTACAGGTCATATGATTTTGGTTGGTAATTTAATAGATTTTAAGGGGCAATTTGCTGAAATGTTTGAGGTTGTAATACAACTTGGGGCTATATTAGCAGTAGTAGTACTTTATTGGAAAAAGATAAAAGATAGCGTTATAGAATTTTTTAAATTTATATTTACTGGCGGAAAAGAAGGAAAGATTGGTTTTAGATTTGGAATGAATGTAATTATAGGTTGTATACCATTTGCGATTATAGGAGTTCTATTTTATGATAATATAAAATCATTGTTTAATTTACAATCTGTAATTATAGGATTTATAGTGGGTGGGATTTTATTATTAGTAGTAGAAACTTTGTTTAGAAAAAAGAATCATTCAACAGATAATATAGATAAAATTACTCCAATACAAGCTTTAAAGGTTGGGACATTACAAGTTTTGTCTGCATGGCCAGGTATGTCAAGGAGTGCATCTACTATTATGGGTGGATGGATAGCAGGACTTAATTCTCCTACAGCAGCTGAGTTTTCTTTCTTTTTAGCAGTACCAGCTATGGTGGCTTCTTCAGGAAAAGATTTATTTGAATTTGATTATTCAATAATGACACCAACATTGTGGATTGCTTTGGTAGTTGGGTTTATAGTAGCTTTTATTGTATCAATAATAGTTATGGAAAAATTCGTGAATTTTTTAAAGAAAAAACCAATGAGAGTGTTTGCTGTATACAGAATAATCATGGGTGTAGTACTTGCAGTATTAGCTTTTACTAACATAATTAGTGTATAGAAAAAATAGATTTATTATCTATAAAAATTAAACTAAGATAAATTATAATTAACAATTATATATATGTTATTTCAAAAATTAAATTAGGAAGGATAGTTAAATAATGAAAATTTTAACTGTAAATAATTTAAGTAAAGTATATGGTAAAAAAATAATTTTCAACGCATTAAATGACATAAATTTTAGTATAGAAGATGGAGAATTTGTAGGAATTATGGGTCCATCTGGTAGTGGAAAAACTACTCTTTTAAATATGATTTCTACTATTGACAAGCCAACTACAGGAACTATGGAATTAAAGGGCAAGAATCCTTTATTGTTAAGAGGTGAGGAACTTGCATTATTTAGAAGAAGAGAGTTAGGTTTTGTATTTCAGGATTTTAATTTATTGGATACATTAACTATAGGAGAAAATATAGTATTGCCATTGACATTAGATAAGGTCAGTGTAAAAGAGCAAGATGAGAGATTGAATGAAGTATCTACAATATTAGGTATAAAAGATTTATTAGGAAAAAGAACTTTTGAAGTATCAGGTGGTCAAGCTCAGAGGACTGCTATTGCTAGAGCATTGATTAACAATCCATCAATACTTTTAGCAGATGAACCAACAGGTAATTTAGATTCAAAGTCATCAAAGGTTGTAATGGAGCTATTTCAAAAGATAAATAAAGAAAATAAAGTTACTACTATGATGGTAACTCATGACCCATTAGCAGCGAGCTACTGTAGTAGAATCTTATTCATAAAAGATGGGTCTATATATAATGAAATATATAAGGGTAGTAGTAGAGAGCAGTTTTATCAAGAGATAATGGATGTACTTACATTATTGGGAGGCGATAACTAATGAATATAAAACAGTTTGCTATTAACAATATTTCAAGAAATATTAAAGCGTATTTAGGATACTTAGCAAGTATTGTTATATCATCTTCACTGCTATTTTCTTTTATTATGTTTACAAGTCATCCAGATTTAGATGTATCTCAATTTCCTGATTATTTAAAAGAAGGTCTCAAGATGAGTAAGATAATTGCATATCTATTCTTATTCTTCTTTGTGTTTTATTCAGTTAGTGTGTTTCTTAAAAGTAGATATAAAGAATTTGGAATACTTTATATTACAGGTATATCAAAACGCCAAGTAATGAAATTAATCTTTATAGAAAATATGATAATAAATATAGTATCTTCTGTAATTGGAATAATAATAGGCTTAATCTTTGCAAAGATATTTTTAGTGATTATGGCTACTTTTTTAGAATTATCACCATTAAAATTCTATATACCATTTAATGCAATATTGTCTACTTTAATATATTTTATGATTTTAGCTATATTGACATCAATATTTACTTCTTTTATAGTTAAGGAAAATCAGGTGTTGAAGTTACTTAAAGGTACAAAAACTCCAAAACCAGAGCCTAAAACATCACTAATGCTTGCTATATTAAGTATTTGTCTGTTTATAATAGCATATTATAATGCTGTTACCTCAACTGACCAATATACGACATATCTGCGCTTAGTTCCAGTTACATTTCTTACTATAGTAGCAACCTATTTATTCTTTTCTCAATTTAGTGTGTTTTTTATGAAGAAGCTAAAATTAAACAAGAGATTTTATAGAAAAAATACAAATATGCTTTGGATTTCAAACTTAATTTATAAAGTAAAGGATAATGCTAGAATATTTTTCTTGATAACTATAACTTCTGCAGTAACATTTACTGCTATAGGTACAGTTTATTCTTTTTGGAAAGATGTAAATCGTCAAATTAATTTAATATATCCTAATACAATATATTATTCAACTATGACCTTGCATAATGACCCTAAGAAGCCTGATAGCAAAGAAAAAGACAAGGAAAGAATGAGATTTATAGAAACTAAGCTAAAAAAAGAAAATATAGACTATACAATAATTAATGGTGAATTTAAAACTGTATTTCCCAAGAAAAGTGATTTTAATGTCAGAATTATGAAAGAATCTAAGTACCTAGAAATAACAGAGGCTATAGGGGTTAAGCCTATAAGTTTTGAAGATAATGAATCTATATCATTATTATCATCAAGTTTACCAGGAAATAAGAAAGTCAAAGAAAATGTTATTGTAGGGAATAAAAGTTTAAAGGTAGCAAAACAAGTAGAAGAATGTGTTATGCCAGCATATTATAAAAATATGTATGTGGTAAAGGATAATTTTTATGATAGTATAGAATCAAAATTTATAGTGGATAGATTTACTGCATTTGAAGTAGAGGATTCAAGTAAAACTATAGAGATATGTAGACAATTTGAGAATAAATTTAATAATGAGTCTGGGATGCAGCCATATTTGTTTTTCTCTAAAGACTTAATGATAGAAACTGGGAAATTAATGTATTCTACATTTATATTTTTAGCAATATTTATAGGTTTAATTTTCTTTGTTACTACAAGTAGCTTTTTATATAATAAGTTTTATATGGATTGTCAAGTTGATAAGAAAAAGTATGAGCAGTTAAATAAATTGGGGATGACATATAATGAGATTAAAAAAGCTTCAACTATTGAGATTGGAATTGTGTTTTTATTACCTTATGTAGTGGCAGTTGTACATTCGATATTTGCACTTACTGCTTTGAAGAATTCTTTTGATATAGAAGTAGCATCTTCAGCAGTTTTGGTAATGGGAAGCCTATTTTTAGTTCAAATAGTGTATTTCTTAATTGTGAGAAATAATTATTTAAAAGAGATAAGATTAAACTTAGTTAATTTTTAGGATAGGCTATTAACTAATAAGAAGTATTTAAAATTGATTAATATTACTGGAATTATAAATATTTATTTTTTCAGTAATATTTTTTATTGTATTAATTATTAAAATTATATACTAATATGTCATAATAAGTATCTAAATAGTAAAAAATTCTACTTATATAAAACATAAGGAGGTTATATGTATATATGTGTAGAAATAAACAATATAAGATATTAATTAATATTATTAGGAGGTGTTATTCATTAGTAAATTAGCTAATACAATAAGAATGATGATATTAATTCAAAGTAGAGGAAGAATGAAGTGTAAAGAGCTAGCAGAAGAATTGGAAGTAAGTGAAAGGCAAATAAAAAGTTATAAGGAATATTTAGAACAAGCAGGTATATTTATAAATTCAACACCTGGGATTTATGGTGGATATGAAATTGATAAATGTAATAGTATCTCACTAATTAAATTATTGGATAGTGAAGTTTCAATTCTAGACATGATAAATTCACAACTAGAGTACAATAATGATATTTACAAAAATGAATTTAATAGTATTGTAGAAAAAATAAAAGCAGTATTAAATACAGGAGAAAAAAGCGATACATATATGGATTATTTCACAGTACAAGCACAACGTAATTGTAATTATGAGTTTGAAAAAAATAAATGTAACGAAATAACTAGAGCGTATACGACAAAACGTAAGCTTTGGATAGAATATTATTCATTGAACTTAGGTAGTAGCGAAAGAATTGTTCATCCATACGGTTTATTTAACTATAAATCAGATACCTATATGGTAGCTTTTTGTGAAAAAAGGCTTAAGTTTATAGATTTTAAATTATGTAGAATTAAAAGTTATAAGGTTTTAGAAGAAAAATATAATGTAGATAAAAGTTTTAATTGGGATGAATATAGTAAAAATAGTATAGGAATTTATAAGGGAGAAGAAATTAATGTTGTTATAAAAATTAGCCATCCATTTTCAATAATTATAAAGGAGAAAGTTTGGGTTAATAATCAACAAATTGTAGAGTATGACAATAATTCTATACTATTTAAAGCTAAAATGAGAGGTTATGAAGAGATAAAAAGTTGGATTTTGAGTATGGGAGCTTATGTTGAAGTTATAGAACCTATTAGACTTAGAGATGATATATTGTCAGAAATTGAAAAAATGAAAAAAATTTACTGATTTTTTTAAATAATTTATATTCAGACAGATATACTTCACGGTCTAGTGTTAATATATTAGTTGAGAGAGGTGATATTATGAAAATGAAAATTGAATTTAGTACAGATTGTATACCAATATCTTATAATTCACTCTTTATGAGTATTATAAAAGAAGCGATAAGAAAGTCTAATGAAGATTACTATAAAAATATGTACTATTATAATGAAAAAAATAATAAAAAAACTAAAAATTTCACATTTTCAGTTTATATAAAAAAATATAGCATTGAAGGCGACAATTTTATTATTAAAGATAAAGTAATATTAAATATAAGTACTCCAGATTTAGAATTAGGTTTTCATATATATAATGGATTAATGACTTCTAAAAAGTGCTTATATAAAGAATATGAACTTACAAGGATTAGAATAGACTTATCAAGAGAAAAGAAGGTAACAAAAGAGATGGTACTATTTAATGCACTATCTCCAATTTGTATAAAGTCTAAAGAAGGAAAATTCTTGGAGATAAATGATGATGGATATATAGAAGAGTTAAACTATATAACTAATGAAGTTATCAAAAACTATAGAGGAAATGGATTAAAAAGAAAACTAGAATTTGAAAATATAGGTTTTAAAAAGGTAGTTGTTAAAGAGCGTTTAAGAGAATTTAAAAAAATAACAGGAAAAGAGTATCAATATGTTAATGGTTACAAAGGTAAGTTTATATTAAAAGGCGATATTGATGACTTAAATCTTATCTACAACCTAGGAGTAGGTTTTAGGCGAGCACAGGGGTTTGGAAATGTAGATATTCTAGAATGGAGGTGAGATAAATGAAGTTAAGAGTTTATAGAGGAGACTGGTTCTTTAATATGGGTATAGTTGGATTTTTAAACATAATAAAGAAATCAGAGAAGAAATCAGAAATATTTATTATGGAAGACTATATTGAATTTGATAGTTCCTTTCTTGGAAACTTTCATGAGTATTATTTTGATTACTTCATGGATGAATATGATGTATCCAAAAGGATTAGAAAGAGTGTTGATTATAATATAAATTTTATTAAGTCTAAGCCTGATAAAATCAAAGATGGAATTAAGAAAATTAAGGATAATATAAAACAGCAAAATGATAAGGTCAAAAAATTTGATGAAGATAATTCTAACTTGATAAAAGAAAAGCTAGACATTATGTCTAAGATAAAAAGTTATGATGAATTTGATTTATTAGAAACTTTAATTGATGAGATTATTGATATATTTAAAATAAAATCAATAAATGACAGACTTACAGCCAATCTTTATAAATATGTAGTTCAAGATAATTATTTTGGACAAGTTAGTTTTTTTAATGTTGCTAAGGCTAAATTAGATTTAGATGGATTAAAACAAGTAATGTTTAATGATTATTTAAGACAAATTATATATTTTGGAGAGTTAGAAGATTTATTAGAAGAGAATGACTGTGATAAGTTGAAAAACTATTTGAATGATAGATTAAATAGTATAGCTAAGGATATAAGTGAAAAAAAAGTTAGTAAGTCTAGTGTAAATACTATAGAAAAAATTATGAAGGAAATAAATAAAAACTTTATAAAGAAAAATAAAAGTATTGAAGACATAAAGTTGTATATGGATGGTTTAGAAGTATGTGAAATGTGTGGTTCATATAAAGGAATATTAGATGAATACTCAGAAAGTAATTTTGCTCCACTTGGAGTAAGTACCAATAATGCTAGGAATATGTTTTGGAATCAGGAGTATACATCATCAATATGTGATGTTTGTAAGCTTATATTATTCTGTACTCCAGCAGGGGCTACTTATACAAGAAAGAACTATTTATCTAATGAAGAGAATGAGTTTTATTTATTTGTTAACATGGATACTTCTATAAATGAGCTTTTTGAAAGAAATAATGAGTTGAAACTACAGAAAAGTGAGTTATCAGATTCAAAATATGAAAACTTTTTTAATAAATTTATAAAAACTATAATAGTAGAAGAAAATAAATTAAAAAGTGAATGGCAACTTGCGAATATCCTTTTTGTAGAATTCAAAGCAAGTATAGATTCTAAAAAGTGTAAAATAAATTACTTTAATATTCCTACTTATTTAGCAAAAATTTTTACAGATGAGTATGCAAATAAAAAAATACAAAGTATCTATGATTATAAGCTTAAATCAAATGTATTAGATTTAAGCTTGAAAAATAGGGACTTGAAGCATTTAACTAATAATACTTTAAGAAATAAAGTTAATAATTATATGGAAAGCAACAACAAATCAAATATATTAGGAATAGATTGTTTTAGAGTAGTCCAATTAAGAGCATTAATAAATAGTTATAAGAAGGGGGTATATAGAATGGATAGTAAAAATTTGGAAAAGAATGATGAAAAACTGAGAATAATTTATTATTTGGGTTGTGATATACATGACCATTATGTCAATAAAAATTCTAAAAATAAAATAGATGGAGTAAGTTATAAACTTTTAAATTTAGTTAAAGTAGGAAATAAAAGTGATTTTATGGATACACTTATAAGAATTTTTATGTCAGCTGAAAAAAAGCTTCCAGCGTTTTTTTTAGATATAGAGATTGAAAAAGATTTAGACTTTGAATCTATAGGTCATGCTTTTATATCTGGATTAATTTCTGGAAAATATGAAGGAAAAGATAAACTAACAAACGAAGAGGAGGAAAAATAAGATGAAAAGAGGATTAACATTTACAGTAATAGCACAGGCTCAAAGTTTAAACTATGGTGAAGGGATAGGTAATATATCAGAATTAAAAAAACTAAGTAGAGATGATGGAAACATCTATACATTTGCATCTCGTCAGTGTCTAAGATATGACATAGTACGATTAGCTTCGGAGTTATTTAATTGGAATTTACAAGTTGTTGATAAAGGAAAAGGTACAATTCAGTTTAAAGACAATATAAGCATAAGAGAATCAGAAGAAATGGACTTATTTGGATATATGAAAACAAATAAAAAAGATGAGAAAGATAAAAAAGGGGGTTCATTGACTAGAGAAGCCACTGTAAGATTGAGTAATGCGATTTCTCTTGAGCCATATAGAAGCGATATGGATTTTTTAAATAATAAAGGATTAGCAGATAGAATAGGAGAACACCCTAATCTTGCCAACATAGAGCAACATTTAAGTTATTATACATATACAGTGACTATAGATTTATCTAAAATAGGTAAGGATGGAGATATAGAACTTGATAATAAAGATAAATGTAGAAGAGTAGTAGAATTTTTAGAAATAATAAAAGTATTGAATAGAAATATTAGAGGTAGACAAGAAAATTTATCTCCTCTATTTTTAGTAGGAGGAGTATATGAAATACCAAATCCATTTTTCTTGGGTAGAATTAAATTAAAAGGAGATAAAAATGGATTTAAAGTAAATAAGTCAGCAATAGAAGAAGTAGTTCAAGGTACTTTTTTAGGAAAGGGTCTAAAAGAGTTTACCTATGTGGGAATGGTAGACGGAGCATTTACAAATAAAGAAGAATTTGAGGAGTTATTTGAAGATAATTTTTTAAGTGTAGATAAATTTTTTGGACAATTAGTTAAAGAGGTAAAGGAATATTATGGGGTGAATTAATATGAAGGTTTTGAAATTAGATTTATTTCAAGAAACTGCATGCTATAAAAAGCCATTTGCTATGAAGATTACAGAGACATATCCACTACCACCGTATTCTACAGTAAATGGATTAATTCACAAAACATTAAATGCTACAGAGTATATACCATTTAATATAAGTGTGCAAGGAACATATGAAAGTATATTTAATAATTATCAGACAACTTATTTTTACAAAAAGGATAGTATTACATCTATGCCAATGAACAGTCATATGTTATTGAATGTAAATTTGATAATTCATATAGGTGGGGATTTTGAATTATTAAAAAAATTATATGATAGTTTATTAAATTATGATGAGCATTTATCATTAGGTAGAAAAGAAGATTTAGTAAGAATTAATGATATTAGATTTGTAGAAGTTAATAAGTTTGAAGTAAATGCTGTGAAAGTAGAAGTAGATGATTATGAAAATCACAAATTATCAAAATATAAGATAAGACGACCTATATATATACCAAAGTCAACTTTACAAGATAAAGTAATAAATGGGATAAGCTATAGACTCAACAATTATTATAAAAATAATGCTAATAAAGATAAAAAAAGAATTTGGAACAAAATTGATAGTTATTATATTGAAAAAGGTAATAAAATAAGACGTGGATATATATTGTTAGATGCAGATGGAGATTTATTATACTTTAATAGAAAAGAAGGAGATGAGTCTTATTGATATATGCAAAATCTAATCCAGTAGAAACATTAAGAGAACATACTGATGAGCTTTTAGAACAAAGAAATATATTAAAGTGTTGTTATGATACAAGTATAAATAAGTTAGATTTTTTAGGTAAAGAAAAATTCTGGGAATGGCTTGATTTTGTTATAGAATTTCATGATGTTGGAAAAGCATTTTCACCATTTCAAAAGCTAATAAGAAGTAGAATGGATATTGAAATAAATGAACCTGAAATAACAACTAATTTAGAGAACAATATAGGGCATAATTTTATTTCTCCTGCATTTATCAATTATGGATACTTGGATATAGAAGATGATTGGGATTTAATGGATGTGCTCAATCAAATTATTGTATATCATCATGAAAGAGATATCTTTATAGATGAAGATTTTAAAGATTTGGTACAAAAAGTATTAGATAAGGATTTAATAAATAAAGTAGATGAAATACAAAATGAATTTAATGTCAGATATCATATAAAAACTAAGAAACTTAGCAATATATATTTACAAGGTATAGAAAAAAGAATAGATAAAAATCATAAATACTATAATTTATATATTATGTTAAAAGGTATACTACATAGACTAGACCATAGTGCTTCTGCTCATGAGGTTGTGGAGTGTAATAGTAATATGAATATAGGCGAATACACAGAAAAACATTTAATAAAAGAGTTTGGTAGTCTAAGGGAAGTTCAGGCATTTGCTAAATTGAATAGAAGCAAGAATATAATACTGATTGCATCTACAGGAATGGGAAAAACAGAAACTGCTTTAATTTGGATAGATAAAGAGAAGGCATTTTTTACATTACCATTAAGGGTAAGTATAAATGCATTATTTGATAGGGCAAAAAATATAGTTGGAGTAGGAGAATCAAATGATACATTCTTAGGATTGTTACATTCAACAGCAATAGATTATCTGGAAGAAAGTAATCAAGAAAATTCAAATGAGATTGTAGATTTAGCAAAGTTATTATCTTGTAAGCTGACATTTTCTACAATAGACCAAATATTTAAATTCCCTTTTTTGTATAGAGGCTATGAAAAAGTATACTCAACATTAGCATATTCAAAGGTAGTCATAGATGAGATACAAGCATATTCGCCAGAAATAGCAGCTGTACTGGTAAAAGGCATAGAAATGATACATAAGATAGGTGGCAGATTTATGATAATGACAGCTACTATGCCAACTATATATATAGATGAACTAAAAAAAAGAGGTGTAATAGATAGTAATATAGCTATATTAACAAAAAATACAACAAAAATACGACACTGTGTAGCCATTGTAAAAAATTCAATAGATAAAAATTTAGAAAAAATAATACAAAGTGGAATGAATAAAAAAGTTTTAGTAATAGTAAATACAGTTAAAAGTGCTGTAGAAAAATATGAGTTAATAGAAGAGATAGTTAAGTCAAAAGGAATAGATATTAATGTAAATCTTCTACATTCTATGTATATACAAGAAGATAGAGCAAAGTTAGAAAAATATATAAAAGAATTTGCCAATAGTGATAGAAATGGAATTTGGATTACAACACAATTAGTAGAGGCATCCCTTGATATTGATTTTGATGAGCTTCATACAGAAAATTCAACACTTGACAGTTTATTTCAAAGGTTTGGAAGATGTTATAGAAGTCGTGAGTATAAAGAAAATAGTCCAAATATATTTATATATACAGAAAAAGCTACAGGAATAGGCAGTATTTATGATGAAACAATTGTAAAAAATGGACTTGAGTTATTGAAAGCTTTTATAAATGGCAAAGAATGTGTGAAGATGGAAGAAAAATATAAGGTAGAAATGGTTAAGATACTATACTCTAAGGAAAGTTTAGAAGGTACAGCTTTTAAAAAGAGATTTACTAGTGCTTTAAATATTTTAGATACTATAACACCATATAGTTTGGGTTCTAAAGACGCACAAAATATACTTAGAAATATTGAAGGATATACAGTAATTCCAGAGGATATATATAATAAAATTGAAGAAACTTTAATAAAAAATTATAAAAATTTGGGTCAAGAACTTACAGAGGCATATAGTAATGAAGACAGACAATTAATAAATGAAATAAAATCTAAGAGAAAAAAAGCTAGAAGAGAAATAATTAAAAAAAGTGTAAATATACCAATATATAAAGCTAAACAAAATATAGTGGATATAAATATAAAGGGGCTAGAAGATTTAAAAATACTTTTATATAAATATGATATACATGAAAATGAGCATACAAAACAGATATTTGGCAAAGGTGTGCTTATAGGTAAGGAAATAGACCAATTTATTTGATTTTTATATTAACAATGTGGCTAAAATTTACTAAAGAAGGTGATTTTGTGCCAATAGATTTAGAATTATTGAAAGTTCAAGGAGTAAAGATAAATTATTATTATATATGTAAAAGAAAGCTATGGTTATTCTCTAAAGGAATAACCATGGAACAAAATAGTAGTAGAGTTTTATCTGGAAAAATAGTACATGAAGATTCTTATAAAAGAATGAAAAATAAAGAAGTATTAATTGATGATATCTTGAGATTGGATATAATAAAGGATGAGTATGTTAGGGAAGTAAAAATAAGTTCAAAGATGAAAGAAGCAGATGAAATGCAATTATACTATTACTTATATTATTTAAAGAATAGTCTGGGTATAGATAAAAAAGGAACCATAAATTATGTTAAGGAAAAGAAACAAGAAGAACTGATATTGACAGAGGAAAAAGAAAGAATTGTTGAAAATACACTTATAAATATAAATGAAATAAATATGAAGTCATCTCCTCCTAAAATTGAGAAAAAATCTTATTGTACAAAATGCGCTTATTATGAATTTTGTTTCGTGAAGGAGAAGTGACAATGTATAGAGATTACTATATGATAAGTAATGGTAATATAAAAAGAAAAGAAAATACGATTTACTATTATAATTTAGAAGGTGAGAAAAAAATATTACCAGTAGAACAAGTTGATGATATTCATATATATGGAGAAGTAGATTTAAACACAAAACTTATAAACTATATAAGCCAATATGGAGTTATGCTTCACTTCTACAATTATTATGGGTATTATTCAGGTACATATTATCCAAGAAAGAAAAGTGTATCAGGATTCAGCTTAGTATGTCAATCAGCTCATTATTTAGATAAAAATGAAAGACTATATTTAGCAAAATCATTTGTAGAAAGTGCGTCATACCATATTTTAAGAAATATGAGGTATTACAATGTTGATAATAGTTTAATTAATACTATAAAAGATGAACTAAATGATTTGAATGATGTCAAAGAAATATCAGAACTTATGGGTAAAGAAGGTAGAATAAGAAAAACATACTATAAATCTTTTAATCAAATATTAAGAAATGATTTTGAATTTTATAAGAGAGAAAAAAGACCTCCTAAAGACCCAGTAAATGCTCTTATGTCTTTTGGAAATAGCATAATGTATACGAATGTTTTAAGTGAGATATATAAGACACAGCTTGACCCTACAATAAGCTTTTTACATGAACCATCTACAAAGAGATTTTCCTTAAGCTTAGACATTGCAGAAATTTTCAAGCCAATTATAATTGACACAATAATTTTTAGCTTGATTAATAACAAAAGAATTAATAAGAGTGATTTTGAATATCAGGACAAAATTTGTTATTTAAGTGAAAAAGGAAAGAAGAAATTTCTACAAGAATTTGAAAATAAGATGCAGACAACTATAAAACATAGAAATCTTAATAGAAAAGTTTCATATAGAATGTTTATAAGGTTAGAATGTTATAAATTAATTAAACATTTTATCAATGATGAAAAGTATAAAGTTTTAAAGGCATGGTGGTAAAGTATGTTTGTTATTGTTACTTATGATGTTGTTGAAGCAAGGTCATTAAACAAGGTTAGAAAAATACTTAGAAAATATTTGACTTGGACTCAGAATTCTGTTTTTGAAGGAGATATTACTGATGGGAAGTTACATAAATGTATTTCTGAAATAGAAAAGATTATTGATAATAGTGAAGATTCGATTTATGTTTATGAGATAAAAAATCCTAATTCAATTAAAAAGAAATGTTATGGTATTGATAAGTATTCTGATGAAATGTTTATATAGGTTTGCAGTGAGCGATATTTATGCTAAAATAGGTGTTAACAGTTGGAATATAAGGGATTGAAGGCATATGATAACTGTTATCAATTGCACTACTACTCGCTCACTGCAAATTTTGATGTTTTTATTGAATTATAATTGCTTGAATGCAGTATTTTCAATGTATTCAATTACACCTATTTTGGGGTTTTATATTAACTAAGTGGTATGTAAAGTTTCTTTAGACCACATTTTTTCATTATAGTAGTATTGTTTTATATTAACTAAGTGGTATGTAAAGCTGTACAAGCTTTCAAAACTGTTTAAATTTATAACTCGTTTTATATTAACTAAGTGGTATGTAAAGCGTGCTGAACTTAAAATAATGATGCTATTTTGGGACAGTTTTATATTAACTAAGTGGTATGTAAAGCCTTTAAAAAATTTTTCGTCTGCATGTAAAAATAGCGTTTTATATTAACTAAGTGGTATGTAAAGACTATCTAGCTATAGTAAGTAACAGTAATCTTTTACTGTTTTATATTAACTAAGTGGTATGTAAAGTAGTAAAAGTATTTCTATCAACATTATTTCCAAACCCTGTTTTATATTAACTAAGTGGTATGTAAAGGAAGATGTTAAATATGATGACTATATTCTTCAAAGAGTTTTATATTAACTAAGTGGTATGTAAAGTCTAGTATGTCTTGTACTGATGCCAAGTCATCATTAGGTTTTATATTAACTAAGTGGTATGTAAAGAATGACCAGTACAAATGCGAGGTTGGCGATGATAAAGTTTTATATTAACTAAGTGGTATGTAAAGCTTACTGCATCAAAACTATCATTCTCAGTTATGTTAGTTTTATATTAACCGTATCATATCTAAATAAAATACACTTACCTATAAATATGACAAAAATCAATACAAAAATGGGGTGAAACAAAATTTATGATAAGGAAATTAAACAATAAAGATATAAATAAAATCATGGAAATATGGAAAGAAAGCACAATCAAAGCACATGACTTTATAAGTAAAGAATACTGGGAAAATAGCTATAATGCCGTTAAAAATGAATATATACCTATATCAGATACATTTGTGTATAATGATGGAGAGGAAATAAAAGGATTTATAAGCATAATAGATAAAAACTTTATAGGAGCTTTATTTATAAACCCAAACTACCAAAACTTAGGTATAGGAGGTAAATTTTTAGATTATGCAACTAAAAAATATAAAAGTCTAAGCTTAGCAGTATATAAAGATAATAAAAAAGCAGTTGTATTCTACAATAAAAAAGGTTTTAATATATTAAAAGAGCAAATAAATGAGGACTCAGGATTTAAAGAATATATAATGGAATATAGTAAATAATATGAGCTAATATATTTGTCATTTGATTATGCAAAATTTTATGAAGCAGGAACCATGTGACTTTAATCATGGGAGGTTCAGTAGGAGTACTTTTATAAAATAATTTTTAGAATTATAAATTCTATATGCTTAAAATATTAAAAAGTATAATGATGAGATGAAAGAACTATGAATAAAAGAGCATTTATGTATTACACTAGAATAAGAGGATAGCGCACAAATTGTGGCTATCTTACAACAGCTTATAACACATTTTATATAATCTAGAAAAGTTATCTTATGAAAGTAGCCATAATTTAGTGCTATTTAAATTAAATAGTGAATTTAAGGAAATTATGGGAATGAAACAGAATATAAGTAATGTAAATAAAAAAATATTAGTAAACTAAAAAAGATAGAAACAACTAGATTACTACTTAGTGAAAATATAGATGTATTTAAATGTCCACTTTGCAAAGAATATATGGTTACTATTGATAAAAATAGTGTTAAATGTGTGAACAAACACTGTTTTGATATATCTAAAAAAGGATATGTTAATTTATTAAATAGCAATGCAAAAACTATTTATGATAAAGAACTATTTGAGTCAAGACATGAAATATATAGTTCTAAAGTGTATGATTATTTAATAGAAGAAATAAAATCTATAATTAAAAATTACACTTTAAATAAGTATAGTAACTATATATTAGATGCAGGTTGTGGTGAAGGATATTTCTTAAATAAATTATATGGTGTATTTCAGATTTAGCAAATTTACCATTTAAAGATAATAAGTTAGATATAATACTAAATATACTTTCTCTTACAAACTATAAGGAATTTACAAGAGTTTTAAATAATTATGGAATGGTAATAAAGATTGTTCCAGAGTCAAATTATTTAAAAGAAATAAGGACAAGTATACAGGAAAATATAAAAAATATCTATTATAATAATAAAAATATTATACATGTGTTTAAAAAGCATCTTGATTTGATTTATGATAATAGAATTAATTATAAGAGCAATATTAGTACATTAAATTTAAGAAATTTGGTTTAAATGACACTTTTGACATCATCATTAGATGAAGAAGAGATTTTAAGGTTGATGAAATCAGGTATATCTAATATAACTATTGATTTGAGAGTTATGGTTGGCGTTTTGAGAACATAATAAATATATATTTATATAAAAATATATAATATGGTATTACAAAATTTGTAATGGAAATAATCTTATTTTGATAATTTATTAATATAGATTATTTCCATTATATTTTGTGCACTTATACGAAAAAATTTTATCGAAAAATAAAAAAACTGAAGTAAAGAGGTAAGTATTTTTTTTGTAAGGGCGATAAGTATAGTATAAGTTAAATTTAAACTGAGGATGTTATCAGAAGAATTAAAAAATTATCTGAGGGGGGATAATATGAAAAGGTTTAAGAAAGTAATATCATCATTAATTGTTATTTTTATGGTATCTAGTTCAATGCCTACATATGCACTTAGTGAAGAAAAGTTGTCTGGAAATAACAGGTATGAAACAGCAATAAAAGTTAGCAAAAAAATAGGTGACACTTCTAATAGTGTTGTGTTAGTAAATGATTATTCTATGGTAGATGCATTATCTGCAACTCCTTTTGCGAGTAGAGAAAATGCTCCAATTCTTTTGACATCAAAACATTATCTGACAAAACAGACTGAAGATGAAATAAATAGGCTGAAAGCTAAAAAAGTTTATATAATTGGAGGTCTTAATTCTGTATCACAAAAAGTTATAGACAAAATAAAAGCTAAAGGGCTAGAGTATGAGGTAATAAATGGTAGTGATAGATTTGAAACTGCTTTAAAAATAGCAAATAAAATGGATAAAAAGAAAAATATATCTGAGATTGCTGTTGTAAGTGGATACAATGGACTTCCTGATGCAGTGAGTATAGCTGCTATAGCAGCAGAAAAAAATATGCCTATATTGTTAGCTGATGATTTAACAAAAGGAACTAAAAAAGCTAATAATTTTATAAAAAGTAAAGATATAAGGAAAACATATGTTATAGGAAATACAAATGTGATATCTGAAAATACAAAAAATAGTCTGCCTAATTCAGAAAGAATAGGTGGTCAAGACAGAGATGAAACTAATGCCAAGATTATAGAAAAATTCTATCCAGCAAAAAATTTAAAAAATGTATATGTGGCTAGAAACGGCATGAGAAATCAAGAAGACTTAATAGATGCACTAGTGGTAGGAGTACTGGCTAACAAAAACTCATCTCCAATTGTAATATCTGGTGATAAGTTGAATTCTAAACAAAAAGATATATTAAAAGGTAAAAAATTTGATAGTATAACTCAAGTTGGAGGTATAGTAAATAGTTCTGTTATTTCTGAATTGAAGAAATATCAAAAAGATAGTAATGGAAGTTCTAGCAATAATAGTAAGGAACAAAATAGAACTATTGAGGCAAAAAATATTTCAGAATTGAAAAATGCTATTACAAATAGTAAAAATAATGATACTATAAACTTTAATGCCTCTTCAAGTATAACATCAGATTTTATAATGTCTACAACAAAAAGTATAACTATAAATATGAAAGGTACATATAATTGTACTGTTACTATAGATATACCTAATGGCGATGTAAATAATAATGGAACAATAGATAAGGTGGTTATTGAAGATATAAAATATAGCACTTTTAATAATAGTGGAACTATAAAATCTTTGATAGTAAAAGATAATAATGGTTCTAGAATTGTAAACAAAAGTCAAGGAAAGATAGAGAATATTGAAATTATTAATGCAGTTAAGAATTTACAAATAAAAAATGATGGTAAGATTAATAAAGTAACTTCTAATGCTGAAAATGTTAAGATACAAAATAATGGTACTATTGATACTGTGGATGGAAGTCATAAGCCAACTATAGACGGGACAGCTCCTGATGATACAGGGCAACGTGAAATAAAAATTAATTCTATCCAAATCGTAAACTCAGAAAAAATAAAATTAGAAATGCCAAATATAGATTCTATTAAGTTTAGTATTACAGGAAATGGATACGATGGTAATGTTGATTCAATTATAAGTGGAAATTCGTATACTTTGGTATTGAGTAAACCTTTAGTTGAAAATTTAAAATATACTCTTAATATTAGTGCACCAAATTATAAAGATTTGTCTAGAGAGATATGTTTAAGTATTGTAGAAGCTCCTAAAAGTGAAGTATCAAGTATAGCAGCAAAATATAATTATTATAATAAAGATAATATATATGTAGAAGCAAAATTCCCTAGAATTGTTAAATTATATAAAAAAGGCACTAATCAAGAGTCAGATGTATGGCATCTATTTGGTAACTTTAAAGTTTATAAAAAAGAAAATGAAAAGCTTGTGTTGCAAAAAGACCTTATAGGAAGTAGCTATCATCATGGCACTAAGTATTATTTTAGGATTAAAGATAAAGCTATAGAAGATTTTGGAACCTATTTTATAAGGTTTGAAAATGTGGATATAAAAGATTTATCAGGTAAAGATTTTAAAGATGAAATTATATTTAAGATAGGTCCTGATAAAGCGTCAGTATCAACTATGGAAGAACTAGAAAATGCATTATCCATTGGGACTCGAGAAGTAACTTTAAAAAATAGTATCAATGTTACAAAAGATTTAACTATTGGAGAAGGTACAAATTTGATAATACCAAAAGATATGATACTTGGAATAGATGATATAAATTTGAATCTTAATGGTAAAATAACTGGGGAAGGAAAAGTTAGTAAAGAGGATAATGTTAAATTAAGCAAATTTGGTGTATTATATGAGCCTAAACTTAAACTTGATACTGTTGATAATAATTCTGCAATAGAAATAAAGAATGTTGCTAATACATCTATTGATAGCATTATTGTAGATAGATGGAAATTTCTTGAAAAAGATGAAAATGGAGTATATTCAACATCAAGTGGATACCATGGTCCTGACGGGATTGAAGTTAAAGAAATTGAGAATACTGATTTAGTTACAAAAGTTAAAATTACTTCTAAAGAAATTATTGAAAATTGTAATGTAACTGTAATTTGTGGTTCTTATGCTGATTATATACTTAATGGGATTGTTTTAGAAAAAGGTCCAACTATAAATGCTGATAAGAGTAAGTTAATAGATAAGATAAAGGAATGTAATCTTTTACATGACAAATCTGAAGAAGGTACTGAAACTGGTCAGTATCCACAAGGATCAAAGAGTGTCTATAAAAATAAAATTAATGAAGCTCAAAAAATGGTAGATAATAAGGAAAATAATATTCCTCAAAGTAAAATAAATCAAGAAATAGAGAAACTTGATGTTGCAATAAATGATTTTAAGAGTTTAGTAGTTCCTGAAAAAGCTATAAATGAACAAGAATTAAATAATAAATTAAAGTTACATAATACTTTACTTATATCGGAAGATATAAATGTTAAATCATATGATGAATTGAATATTAAAGAAGGGCAGACTTTAATTATAGCGTCAGGAAAAACATTAACAATTAAAAATTTAGAAGTTAATGGAAGGATAAAAGTAGAACAAGGGGGAAATGTCATAGTTGAAAAAACTAAAATAGGTGATGGTGGTGTTATTGATAAGCCTGAAATTGAGCAAATTAAAATTAATGGTGTATCAGGAATTGCAATTAAGAATTCTGGTAAATTTGGTATTAATACCATAACTATAGATGACAAAGCTTATTTTCGTATAGGAAGTTCTGGAATAGTATCCAGGAGCACTCCTCCCCAAGGTTATAATTTAAATATGAATTTAATAAACGAATCAGAGGTGCCAGAAGATTCTTTAGTTAAGAATAGTAATTATAATTCAACTCCTATCTTGTATATAACTGTAACTACACCTAATGCAGGAAAAGAGAAATTTAAGGTGAGAGTATCCGATATTTATGGAAATAAAAGTGATGAGATACTAGACATTCCTTTAGTATTAAAAGTATCTAAAGAACAATTAGAAAGCCAAGTAAATTATGCTAGATATATCCTAAATGTACTGGGTCCAGACAATGTAAATGCTACTCCTGAATCTAAAGAAACATATGAAAAGGTAATAGATAAAATAGATTCAATATTGAAAAAAGAGAACATAACTCAGGAAGAGTTAAACAATGCTAGTATAGAATTAAAAACGGCTACAGATAATTTCAAAAATCAACAAGTTAGCAAGATTAAAAAATAAAATTTGAATTAAAAGTGCTATCTTAAAATAGAAAGTAAATTTTTATATTAGATAGCACTTATTTATGTGAGGGATGAAATTGAATAAAGATAAATATATAACCAAAATTATAGATGTAATACCATTATTATTGATATTAGGGATAATGCCATTGATTTCATATGGGAAAATTGATATTTTAAGTGAAAATATATTCTTAAATTGGAATGGAAAAAATGCTGAAATAGATCTTTTTGCATACTATAAGTTTATATTCACTATTATTATGACAATAATGTCTATATTAATGTTATTTATTAAAAAACAAAAACTTGTAAAAGACATACCAATATATAAATTTATTTTAATTTATATAATTTGTATAATAATTTCAGTTATATTATCAGAGTATAAAGATATGGCGATTAATGGGTTTGTTTTTAGATACGAAGGCATGATAGCATTAATTGTGTACTTATTACTATTATTTATGAGTATTAATATGTTTGATAATAAAGATAAAATAAAAAGTATATTTATAGTATTGATTACATCTTCACTAGTGATATCAATAATAGCTGTATTTCAATATTACAATCATGATATATTTCAAAATTTCAATATACAGAAAAGTTTAATACCTAAAGAACATCAATATTTAGCTGGCAAAATAGTATTTTCAAATGCTGATAATGCTAAGGTGTATTCAACATTGAGTAATTCAAACTATTTAGGCAGTTACTTTGCGCTTATACTTCCAATAATGATAACAATATCAATTTTATCAAAAAAATATAGAAAAATATTTATACCTATATCAATATTAAATTTATTTGTACTGGTGGCATCAGATTCAGCTGCTGGATTCATTTCAGTAGTGGCTACATTTTTAATTTTAATTCTAATATTAAGAAAAAAAATAATGGAAGAATATAAAAAAGGCTTTTTAGTGCTTTCTTGTTTGATTGTAGTTTTAGGAGTTTTTGACTTTTTATCCAAAGGATTAATCTATACTAAGACAAGCAGTGCCTTAAATGAATTTATCTATGAAGTAAATGTTGGAAAAGAAAAATCGAAACTTGAAGATATAAAACTTAAAGACAATTTAGCAGAAATAAATTTCAAAGGTAAGGTTTTAAATATAGAATCAAACAATCAGCAGTTATTTTTTAGAGATGAGAATAATAATCTGCTAAGTCTTAAATTTGATAATCAGTTAAAGTCATGGGAATTTCTAGAAAATGAGTATAAAGATACAATTATTGAGTTTGTACGATTAAAAGAAAGTGGTAAAAATATAATAAAAGTCGATGTAGATGAAGATATACATATAAGATTAACAACTGAAAATGATGTATTTAAATATATAACTCATGGTGGTAGAATAATTGAACCTAAAGAAGTAAAATATTGGTGGGGAGATGGAAAAGAAGAGCTTCTTACATCAAGAATATACATATGGTCAAGAGCTTTACCTATTATTTTAGAAAAACCTTTATTTGGATATGGGCCAGATACATTTGTAGCAGTATTTCCACAATATGATTATGTAGGTTTGTATAAAGCATACGATACTACTAACATGATTGTGGACAAGCCACACAATATGTATATTCAGATTGCCCAAGGTACAGGTATTATATCGTTGTTTGCATTTTTAGGGATAACAACTTTATACATAGGAAAAAGCTTTAAAATATATACAAAATCTAGAAATAATGATTTTTATCATATAATTGGATGTGCAATATTGATGGGGATTATTGGTTTCCTGATTTCTGGATTTTTTAATGATAGTGTTGTATTTATTTCACCTATATTCTATATTCTTATGGGTATTGGTGTAAGGATAAATTATATCATAGAAAGCAATATTGATAAAGAAATTCAGTAAACTATTCAAATATAGGGTATCCTTTAATAAATTAGGTCATTTTATCAACTTGTAAAGGGGTATGATTAGCTTGAAAATTATATATTTTATAATACCTTGCTATAATGAGGAAGATGTTTTAAAAGAAACATCAAATAGACTAGAAATCAAAATCAATTCATTAATAAATGATAAGATAATTAGTGAAAAAAGTAAGATTGTATTTATAGATGATGGGAGTAAAGATAATACATGGTGTATTATAGAAGAATTAAGTAAAAATAAATCTGTTTTTTGTGGTATTAAACTTTCTTGTAACAGGGGTCATCAGAATGCTATATTAGCGGGTTTACTGCAAACAAAAGAATTTTGTGATGCTACAATTTCTATAGATGCAGATTTGCAAGATGATATAGATATATTAGATGAATTTATACAAAAATTTTATGATGGTTGTGATATTATATATGGAGTGCGTAAAAGCAGAAAAAAGGATACTTTATTTAAGAGGAATTCGGCTAAATTGTTTTATAAATTAATGAGTTTATTAGGTTCAAATATAGTGTATAATCATGCGGATTATAGGCTTTTAAGCAAACGTACTATAGAATCACTTTCACAATTTAGAGAGGTAAATTTATTCTTAAGAGGAATAATTCCTCTTATAGGATATAAATCCAGCTTTGTTTTTTATGAAAGAAAAGAAAGACTTGCTGGTGAGTCAAAATATACGATAAAAAAGATGTTGTCATTTGCATTTGAAGGTATAACTTCTTTTAGTATAAAGCCATTAAGAATGATAATGTCAACTGGTATTTTGATTTTTTTAGCTAGTTTAATAATATTAGTGTATTTACTTGTGCAGTATTTCCTAAAAAAACATGTTGATATGTGGATAATTATTGTATTTTCAATATGGGCTATTGGAGGATTTCAAGTGTTTTGTATAGGTTTAGTTGGAGAATACATTGGTAAAATATATATGGAAACTAAGAATAGACCAAGATTTATAATAGATAAATTTATAAATAACAAATAGTTTTGCCGAAGATATTAAGGAGATATGATGAGTAAATTAAACTTTAAGGAAATACTATTATTTTTATTTACATCAATATTTATTTTTAGTTTCATATGTATAATAAAAATTATATTGTTTGATAATGTAAATTTATTTTATAACATGAATCCATTTATAATTATTATTGGAATATTAGTATTATTATTTTTATTATATACTTTAAATAAATTTTTTAATAATTTAGAAGATAAAAAATTAAAAAAAATAAGAAGAAATTGTTTTATAGGGATTTTAGTTTTACAGATTATTTTTGCTGTCTTTCTTCATGTTAATCCTACTTGGGATTTTAGAAGTGTAAATCAATCTGCAATAGAACTTGCTCTATATAATAAGCCATTAGGAGAATATTTTTATGTATCATATCCCAATAATATCGCAATAACATTATTATTATCATGTATGTATAAATTTATAGGTATGTATACAGATAATATACATACTTTTTATACTTTTGGAACTTTACTAAACATATTTATGATAAATATATCAATACTAATATTATCTAAGTTTATAAAGAAAGTGTTTGGGATATGTAAAGAAACACTATTTAGTGTATTTGCCTTGTTGATAACTCCTTTTTATGCTTATTCGCAAATTGTATATACTGATACAATTACAATGTTTTTTCCAATTACAATGTTTTTATTCTTATATAACTATATAAATAGTAAAAGTAAGGTAAGGTTTAGATATTTAATTTATATTGGCATATTAGCATGTATAGGGACTGCATTGAAAACAAATGTTATAATATCTTTAATAGCCATAGTGATATATTTGTTTTTTTTAAATAAAATTAAACCTTCAATAAAGTGTATATCACTAATAATAATTCCTTTTATAATAGGGACGATGTTTTTTCAATATATGGTAACTTACTTTATACCTGTGACATATAAAGAAGCTGGATTACCATACACACATTGGATGATGATGGGACTAGAAAAACCGTATGGGAGTTTTTCTCATGAAGATGTTCAATTTTCATTAAAGCAACGTTCTTTAAACGGAAAAGAAGGCACTAAGAAAGCTAATATTAAAATTATAAAACAAAGATTAAAAAGTTATGGAGTGGAAGGATATCTTAGATTTTTAAAGAATAAAATATCTTTTACATGGGGTGATGGAACATACTATTCTTTGAGCAAGCTTAGTAGAGAAGCTGTATTTAAAGGGAGTATTTTTTATGAACATGTTGTAGGAAAAAAGAATGGTGTATTTGTGAGTGTAAGTCAGTTTTCACATATACTTATTTTAATTATGATTGTCGTATCAAGCATAAGATTTTATAAATATCCAAAAGAATTTACAAGTTCCCTTAACATATGCATATTTGGAGTATTTTTGTTTTTAATCATCTGGGAGACTAGGTCTAGATATTTATTGTGTTATCTACCTATTTTAATATTAAGTGCGTTTTTTGGATTAGATTATATTTTAGAAGTGTTAGAAAAATCAGCAAATAAAATTAAAAGTTACTTTAATGGATTGTTTAAAAATTAATAAATTAAATATTAATAAAAAATTGCTATATAACGTGCTCGTTATTATCAAGTTGTATAGCAATTTTTAGATATAAAAGAAGTCTATTCATATATTCGAAAAATTTATTTATAATTCTATTTAAATACTTTATAACGTTACACTAAAAATGAATTTTTAAATCTTAAAATGTTCTTTTTGAGATAAATTTATTTCAGTGTCACAATTTCCACAACAGTAAGATGTTGAGACATGTTTAAATTCTTCACTATTCTCATCAAAGTCCATTTTTTTCTTTGCAATGATTCCTACTTTAGTTAAATTAGAGCCACAATTATTACAATTTTGAATTTTACATAGGTTATATAATTTGTCAGGTGTAATACCTTCTAAGAATCTATCACAATTACAACATCTGATAGAGGAAACTTCATTAGATATTTCAATAGGTTCAGATTCTTGAGAAGAAAATTTATAAGTTATGTCATTTGATACTTTATAACCTGTATCAAATATATTAGAATTACAGCTTGGACACAAGTACTTTGGAATATATACATCTTTTTTTTCAAAAGTATCACCACTAGTATTGTAATTCAAGTCATCTGAAGTAGAACTTTCATCTAGAGTGTTATCTTTATTTAAGCTTAGAAGATAATTATAAATTTTTTTATCTTCATTCTGTTTTGCCGTATCTAAAAAATGGCTCATTATATTAGGGTATTCTTTATTTTTTGATGGCATGTTTAAATCTATATAATTGTTTTCAATAGCAAAGGATAATATATTGAAATAGTTATATTTAACTGCAAAAAATAATAACATTTCATCAAATACTTTATCTATTATTTTGTCAGAAATGCTTATCCAAAAATCTGGTGATTCTAAATAAACTTTCTTACTAAGTTCATCTAACTCTTCATCTATATTATTTAAATTATTTTCATTGACCTTCATATCATCACTTCCTTATTGTTTTTTATATAAAATAAAATATCATATAAAAATATATCATATTATAATTTACAAGTATAGACTAAATATAGCTGTTTTTAAGCAAAGTTTTATAAATAACCATTAAAATATAGAGCTACAATATAGAGTTTACTTACAAATTAAATGTAAACTTATATAATTACATAGGTTGACAAAAAAACATCTTTATTTTATACTAAAACAAAGCTTTAATAGAGACTTTGTATATGTACATATAAACTAAATTGAATAAGGTGTATGAAGGGAATTATAAAAATGAAAAGAACTAAAGTAAATATTCAAGATTTAACTAAAATGTCAATATGTGTAGCATTATTGTGTATATCATCTTACATATATATACCATTACCATTTACTCCAGCGGGAGTAACAGCACAGACAATAATGATAAATTTAATAGCTTTGATTTTAACACCAAGACAAGCATTTAGTACAGTTGGTGTGTATATAATGATAGGTTTAATTGGAATACCAGTATTTGGTGGAGGTACATCTGGGATTGGAAAATTGTTAAGCCCAACAGGTGGTTTTTATTTTGGATTTTTGTTTGCAGTACTAATTATTAGTTTATTAAAAGGACGAAATAATGATATTAAAAGATATATACTAATAACAATTTTTATTGGCATGCCTATTATATATTTTATGGGAACAGTATTTATGTGTTATTTTAATCAAATGACAGTAGAAGCAGCACTTTTTGCAGCTGTAATTCCATTTTTAATTGGAGATACAATAAAATCAGTTATTGCATCTTTTTTAGGTACTAAACTGAATAATGTACTAAGAAGAAATCTATGATAAAGGAAGGATGTAATATATGGATGAGGTTTTTATATTAGGAGGACTTAGAAGTCATATAGGTCTAAAAAATGGAATTTTTCAATTTGTTCAACCTGAATTACTAGGAGCGAGTGTGTTAAAACATCTAATTGAAAAGTATGAAATTGACAGAATTGATGAGATTATATGTGGAAATGCAGTTGGGACAGGGGGTAATATAGCTAGATTAATGACTTTAACAGCAGGAGTGTCAAATGAAGTACCTGCTTTTACTGTGGACATGCAATGTGCTTCTGCTATGATGAGTATAGACATAGCATTTTCAAAGATTAAATCTGGGCAGTGTGATTTAATTATTGCAGGAGGCTTTGAAAGTAGCTCTCTACAACCAATGCGCACATATCATAAGAATGATAAACGATATAGTATAAATAATCCAAATTATACAGTTGCTCAGTTTTCTCCTGATGATAATAGCCAAAATAGTATGCTAGAAGGAGCAGAAAGAGTAGCGAAGTTATATCAAATTGAGAAAACAGAATTGGATTTTTGGGTAAAAAAAAGTCATAAAAGAGCAAAAGAAGCAAGAGAAGAGAAAATACTTGAGGATATTATATCTCCTGTAAATAATAGTATTTATGACGAAGGTATACGTGATAAGATGAATCAAAGGTTATTGGATAGGATACCATCGATTTTAGGAAAAGAAACTATTACAAATGCAGCAAATTCATGTCTTATTAATGATGGAGCTTCATTTATTATACTATGTTCTAAAAAGTATCTAGAACGTACAAAAAAGGAGTCTAAAGCAAAAGTTATCAATACATGTACAATAGGAACAGATGCAAATTTAAGTCCAACATCAGCGATAAAAGCAATGGATAAAATTTTAAAGATAGAAAACCTTAATTATTTAGATATATCTGCTGTTGAATTTAATGAAGCATTTGCAGTTATAGATGTGCTATTTCAAAGAAAGTATCCAGAATTAATCAATAGATATAATATATTTGGTGGAGCTTTAGCGTATGGACATCCATATGGTGCTTCAGGTGCAATTATTGCATTGCATCTTTTAAAAGCATTAGAAAAGACTAAGGGTAGATATGGAATTTGTTCTATAGCTGCAGCTGGTGGTTTAGGTTCAGCTTTATTGATTGAGAGGGTGTAGATTATGAACTACTATGAACTTCTAAGAATAAAGAGAGATATACATAAAAATAAAAATTTTTTAATTGTAGATGGAGAAAAACATACTTATGAAAATATATTAAATGATAGTGAGGAGTTAGGAAAACAAATTTTGACAGGTGAAAATATCCCTATTTTAATATATTCTAAAAATATAATGTTTCAGTTGGTTAGTTTTTTTGCTATTAATTATTCAAAAAATGTTCCTATTATTTGTCATTATAATCTTTCTAAAAAAGTGTTAAATGATATTTTATTAAAAAATAATATTTCAATTATTATATCTGATGAATATATGGACATTGTTGATTTATATGATAATAATGATAATGAAGGAGTAAAGGAAGTTAATTTTTCTATTTTTAATCCTAAATTCAATGTATATATATATCAATATAAGAATCCTACAAATTATTTAGATAAAAGTATTTGTATGGGAGTTTTATCTTCGGGTTCTACAGGTGTTCCAAAAGCGTTGTATAGAACGTATGAGAGTTGGGCTGGATTTTTTCCTGTACAAAATGGTGTTTTTAACATTTCTGAGGAATCAATCTTGTTTATTAATGGAACACTTAGCTTTACAGGAAATCTAAATTCTATAATATCAGTATTATATGAAGGTGCTAGTGTTGTAATAAGTTCAGGTCTTAACTGTAAGTTATGGATAAAGACAATAACACAATACAATATAACCAACATATACCTTATACCTACAAAGCTTCAACTCTTGGTTAAACACTTAAAAGAACCAATACTTAAAGTTGTAAGTATTTTTACAGGTTCTCAACTATTGTTTGAAGACACTGCAAAAAATCTAAAAAAATATATGCCAAATTCTGAAGTTGTTTTATACTATGGAGCAAGTGAATTAAACTATATTACATATTTATGCTATGATGAACTAATTGAAAAACCTCTAAGTGTAGGTAGACCATTTCCGGAAATAGATGTATATATTAGAGAAGGCAAAATTTTTGTGAATACAGAATATGCAGTATATAATGCAACCAAGCCTTATTCTGTCAATGATATTGGATATTTTGATGATGATGGATACTTAATATTTGAAGGAAGAAATGATGATATTGTAAATATTGGAGGATTTAAAGTTAGCTCTACTAAGGTTGAAAATGAAGTGAAAAAAATTCCTCAAATTGAGAACGCAGTTGTATTGCCATATTCAGACTCCATAAGAGGGAGTCAAATTGCATTATTTGTAACAATTATAGATAAAATTACAAAGAAAGATTTATTAACTAAAATGAGAGAGAACTTAATAAAAAATGAAATACCAAGAAAAGTTATCTTTTTAAGCTCATTTCCATATACCTCTTCTGAAAAAATAGATAGATTAGCATTATTAAAAATGTTATAAGTATAATATTTAGTAATTTTAGTGAACCAATGTATTGATAAAAACATATTGTATATAGTAAAGGAGGCTTACAATATGTCAAATCAATACGATATAACTGTTATCGGGGGAGACCTGCGACAAGTGTACATGGTAAAAAAACTAATTAATAAAGGATATTCTGTAGTTACTTATGGAATATCAAATGAAATTGTAAATGGAATCGTTGGAAAAGCAACTTCACTAGCTGAAGCACTATCCAAAA
Source organism: Clostridioides sp. ES-S-0054-01 (assembly GCA_021561035.1). Lineage (NCBI taxonomy): Bacteria > Bacillati > Bacillota > Clostridia > Peptostreptococcales > Peptostreptococcaceae > Clostridioides > Clostridioides sp. ES-S-0054-01. The sequence continues at coordinate 3,058,612 of CP067346.1, read as the reverse complement.
GTTCCATTATTTTATGTCCAATTCCATTTACAAAGAATCAAGTTAACATTGAAAATACTGGTGGTTGTCTGGATGCTACTATTGATAACTTGCTAATTAATTTATCTCCTAATCAAATATTATTTGGAGGAAACATACCAACTAAGGTTTGTAAATTTTGCGAGCAACACTCTATTCAGATTTATGATTTTATGAAAATGAATGATGTTGCTATTTTAAATGCAGTTGCTACAGCTGAAGGAGCTATAGCAGAAGCTATTAAAAGAAGTATAATAAATATACATCAAAGTAATTGCTTAGTATTAGGTTTTGGAAGGTGTGCACAGATACTTGCCAAAAAATTATACTCTTTAGATGCAAAAGTATGTGTTGGTGCAAGAAATAATGGTGCAAGAAGTACGGCTAATGCATTTGGATACTCTAGTATTTCTTTGAATAAACTTGATGAGAAACTTTTACAGTTTGATTATATTTTTAATACCATACCAGAATGTATTTTAACAAAAGAAAGACTGGAAAAAGTATCACAAGAAGTAGTGATTATCGATATAGCTTCTTCTCCTGGTGGGGTGGATTATTCTGTTACGAAAGATATAGGTATTAATGCGACTATTTGTCCTGGGCTTCCTGGTAAATACTCACCAAAAACATCTGGTGAAATTCTTGTTAACGCTATAGAAAATATTATAAATGAAAGAAGGGATTAGAAATGAGACTTAAAGGACTTACAATTGGAGTAGGATTTACTGGTTCGTTTTGCACTTATGATAAAATATTTATAGAGTTAGAGAATTTAGTTAAAGAAGGGGCAAATGTGCACACTATATTTTCAGATGTATCACAAAATATCGATTGTAGATTTGGAAATTCTGAAGAGTTTATGAAAAAAGCGTATGAACTTACAGGAAATAAGCCGATAGTTACGATTGAAGAGGCAGAGCCATTTGGACCTAAAGGAATTGCTGATATTATAATAATAGCTCCTTGTACTGGAAATACTGCTGCAAAATTAGCAAATGGGATTACAGATTCACCAGTATTAATGGCAGCAAAAGGTCATCTTCGTAATGATAAACCACTGGTAATATCAATATCAACGAATGATGCTTTAAGTTTTAATTTCAAAAATATTGGTATTCTTCTTAATTCTAAAAATATATATTTTGTACCTTTTGGTCAAGATAACTGTAAAGCAAAGCCTAATTCTATGATTGCACATACTGAATTAATAGTTCCAACTATAGAACTTGCTCTAGAAAATAAGCAATTACAACCTGTTATAAATAGCCCACATCAATAGATTAGTAATGTGATATATGTATGTAATATTAACAAAGTCCAGCAATATTATTTGCTGGACTTTAATCTATAATATATCAAAATTATTTACTTAATCTAATTTATAAATTGGAATTTATATTACTTTGCTTCTTTAAGTATTAAGTTCACTGTACTTGATACAAAACAAGCAGACATACTCAAGATAAATACTGATATTCCTCTAATAAATAAATTATCTACATAATAAGTTACTACTGCAATACCTCCAATAGCTGAAATTGTACTTATAATTAAATATAAAATACTGATTACTTTTGATTTTTTCATACGGATTTTTCCTATGAACTTTAAGTTTATTTATACTGTATTAGCTATATATTATTTCGTATTATATAAGAATTGTGAATGCATATGTTTAATTATACTATATTAAAAAAATTATCAGTATATATTTTTATTTATAAGAAAAATGCAAAATATTTATGTTAAAATAATAACGTTATCATTAAGTTTTGAGATTAATTTTTCTATAATCTGCATAAAAAATAAAGTAATATACAATGAAAGTAAAGATTCATAAAGTAGGGTATTGGCGAGATAAGCAAGTTTATATTAAATAAAAATAAAATGTTAAAAAAATAACTTGAAAATAGGAAAATAAGATGTTATACTGTTAATAAATTAACGTGATAAATGAAAATACTATTCTAGGAGGTTGCTAAAATGGACAATAAAGAACAGGATATAATAGAGAATATAAAGGGAGATGAAGTTATGTCAATTAGTGTAGATGTTGTAAATAATGTTGAAACTTTAGTTAAAAAATTAGCAAAAATTAGAGAGGCACAAAAAATATTTGCCACATATACTCAAGAGCAAGTAGATAAGATTTTTTTAGCAGCATCTTTAGCAGCTAACAAGCAAAGAGTTCCTCTAGCTATAATGGCACAAAAAGAAACTGGTATGGGAATTGCTGAAGATAAAGTCATAAAGAATCATTATGCTTCAGAGTATATATATAATGCATATAAAGAAACTAAAACTTGTGGTGTAATAGAGAAAGACGAGGCATTTGGTATGACTAAAATTGCTGAACCAATAGGTGTTATTGCAGCTGTTGTACCTACAACTAATCCAACTTCTACTGCTATATTTAAAGCACTCTTGGCACTTAAAACTAGAAATGGAATAATTTTCTCTCCACATCCAAGAGCAAAGAATTCTACTATAGAAGCTGCAAAAGTAGTTCTTGAGGCTGCTGTTTTAGCTGGAGCTCCTGAAGGTATAATAGGATGGATAGATGAGCCATCTTTAGAATTAACTACAACTGTTATGAAAGAAGTGGATTTAACTCTTGCTACAGGGGGACCTGGAATGGTTAAATCAGCATATTCATCTGGAAAACCAGCTATTGGAGTTGGTGCAGGTAATACGCCAGCAATAATTGATGATAGTGCAGATATAAAAACTGCTGTAAACTCAATTCTTGTATCTAAGACTTTTGATAATGGTATGATATGTGCTTCTGAACAATCAGTTATAGTATTAGAAAATGTATATAATGAAGTTAAAAAAGAATTTAAAGAGCGTGGAGCTTATTTATTAGATAAAGATGAAACAGAAAAAATAAGAAATATAATTTTAGTAAATGGAGGATTAAATTCTAAAATAGTTGGACAAACAGCTTGTACAATAGCAAAACTTGCAGGCTTTGAAGTTCCAGTAGATGCTAAAGTTTTAATAGGTGAAGTAGAATCAGTTGAATTAGAAGAGGCTTTTGCTCACGAGAAACTTTCACCAGTACTTGCAATGTACAGAGCAAATGATTTTGATGATGCAGTTAGAAAAGCAGAAAAGTTAGTTGAAGATGGGGGATTTGGGCATACATCTTCATTATATATTGATGATGTAAATCAAAGAGAAAAACTTGCTAAATTTACTTCAGCTATGAAAACTTGCAGAATTTTAATTAATACTCCTTCTTCTCAAGGCGGTATAGGTGATTTATATAATTTTAAACTAGCTCCTTCTCTTACTTTAGGATGTGGGTCTTGGGGTGGAAATTCAGTATCTGAAAATGTAGGAGTTAAGCATTTACTTAATATTAAGACAGTAGCTGAGAGGAGAGAAAATATGCTTTGGTTTAGAGCACCAGAAAAAGTTTATTTCAAAAAGGGTTGTTTAGGAGTAGCATTAAAAGAACTTAAGGATGTAATGAATAAAAAGAGAGCTTTTATTGTAACAGATACATTTCTTTACAATAATGGGTATACTAAAGCAGTTACTGACTTATTAGATGAAATGAATATTAAACATACTACATTCTTTGAAGTAGAGCCAGACCCAACTTTGGAATGTGCCAAGATAGGTGCTAAAGCTATGAGAGAATTTAATCCAGATGTAATAATATCTATAGGTGGAGGAAGTGCAATGGATGCAGGAAAGATAATGTGGACATTGTATGAGCATCCAGATGTAGATTTCCAAGACTTAGCTATGAGATTTATGGATATAAGAAAAAGGGTGTATACATTCCCTAAAATGGGTGAAAAAGCTAATTTTGTAGCAATACCAACATCAGCGGGTACTGGTTCAGAAGTAACACCATTTGCTGTTATAACTGACCAAGATACAGGTGTAAAATATCCATTAGCTGATTATGAACTGATGCCAAATATGGCCATAGTTGATTCTGATATGATGATGAATATGCCAAAAAGCTTAACTTCTGCTTCTGGTATAGATGCTTTAACTCATGCATTAGAAGCATATGTATCTATGCTTGCAACTGATTATACAAATGGTATAGCACTACAAGCTATTAAGAGTATATTTGAGTATCTTCCACGTGCATATGACAATGGAGCAAAAGACCCAGAAGCTAGAGAAAAAATGGCAAATGCTTCTACAATGGCAGGTATGGCTTTTGCAAATGCATTTTTGGGTGTTTGTCATTCTATGGCTCATAAATTAGGTGCTTTCCACCATGTACCACATGGTGTTGCAAATGCTCTTTTGATAACAGAGGTTATGAAATTTAATTCTTCAGATGCACCAAAGAAAATGGGAGCATTCTCTCAATATAAATATCCAGAAGCATTAAAGAGATATGCTGAAATAGCTTCATTCTTAGGGTTAAAAGGAAACTATGATGAAGAGAAGTTCCAAAGTTTATTGGTAGCTATTGAAGATTTAAAACAAAAAGTGGGTATTCCTAAAACTATAAAAGACTTTGGTGTTGAAGAATCTAAGTTTATGGACTCAATAGATGAAATGGTAATTCAGGCATTTGATGACCAATGTACAGGAGCAAATCCAAGATATCCTCTTATGAATGAAATAAAAGACATGTATTTGAATTCATATTATGGAAGATAAATTTACTATAAAATGAATAAATTAAGAAACCTTATGCATAAAAATTAATTTTATGTATAAGGTTTTTTTAATTGGAAAAAGGAATAGTTTTTATTCTTTAATTTAAAAGTCAATTAGATAGTGTTATTATAATAATTAAAGAATGTTTTACGCTAAATAATTAGTGTTTTTTGAATTTTAGCTATGTATTGTCTATGTATAAATTAAAAATAATTGTATTTTACAAAAATTATATTAAAAATAAATTATTTTCCTAATAAACATGTTATTAACAAAATAATAGTACTATAATGTATAGATGATAAAAACTTTAATAAAATTTAGTGTATGGGAGTTGTTTAAGTATGATAGATGTAAGTATTGATGAAAAACTTAAGGAAAGATGGCCTAATGCTAAGTTGGGTTGTATTCAAGCAAAAGTAGCAGTAAATAAAAGCTCAGAAAAATTAATTGATGAGATAAATGAGTTTTGTGATATTCTAAATCAAAGTTTAAAAGTTGAAGATATTACAAAACTAGATAAAATCAAAGATGCAAGAAATGCTTATAAAGAACTTGGCAAAAATCCAAGTAGATATAGAACATCTTCAGAAGCATTGGTTAGAAGAGTTATTCAAGGTAAGGGTCTTTACACAATAAATAATATAGTAGAAATAAATAATCTAATATCAATAAAATCATTATATCCAGTAGGTACATATAATGTAAGTAAATTACATTCACCAGTATGTTTTACTGTAGGAGATGAAGGAGAGCAGTATAAGGGTATTGGGAAAGAATTAATAAATATAGAAAATCTTCCTATATTGTCTGATTCAGTGGGTAAATTTGGGAGCCCAACTAGTGATTCTGAGAGAGCAATGATAACAGAAGATGCAAATGAAATATTAATTTGTATGTTTTCTTTTAGTCAAGAGTCTGATATTGAAGAATATTTTGAATATGCTAAGGAATTGCTTAGAGAATATGCAGGTGGAAAAGATATAGAAACTAAAATAATTAAATAGAATGTATATAACAACGTTATGTTAAGCTAAGATACAATATTAAAAAATAAGTTAATATAAAGAAACTAACGAAAAATTAGTTTCTTTTTTTGAAAAGAATAGTTTAGTGTTACAAAAATAGATAGATACACCCACGATTATTAAAAGTATGGTAATATATTAATATAGTAGAGATTGTATTTAAGGGATTTTGAAAGGAGTGATTTACAATAATTATTTTGTCTAAAAGACAAAATAGTTTTATGAAAATAACTATATATTTAAAAATATAAATAATAATACAGTAATTTGGGTATATGAAATAAGAAGGCATACATGGTTTTGTTTAAAAACAAATAAAGTACGTAGGTAATTATAATGTAAGGAAGGATTTAATTATGATTGATGGAAAAGAGGTAAAACAAGAAAGTGGACAAAAAAATCTGAAAGTTAAGATAGCTATAGTAGTAGGTGTTTTGGTTGTAGCTTATATAGGAATGGCAATCTTTTTTAGAAATCATTTTTACTTTGGAACGACTATTAATGGCGTAAAGGTCTCAGGAAAAACAGTTGAGCAAGTAAATGATTTGTTAGTATCTAGTACTAGTTCCTATACTTTAAATTTAGAGGAAAGAAACAATAAAAAAGAACAAATAAAAGCAGAAGATATAGATTTAAAGTTTATACCAGATGATAAAGTCCAAAAGATAAAAGATAGTCAGAGTGCTTTTGGATGGATTGGTGGAATCTTTAAGTCTAAAGAGTATAATAATATGATAACTCTTTCATATAATAAAGATTTACTAGAAAAAAGATTTAATGCTCTATCTTGCTTTGATAGTAAAAATATCGTAGAACCTAAGAGTGCTTATCCTAAGTATGATAGCATTAAAAATGCTTATGTAATAGTACCAGAGGTACTTGGAAACAAAGTGAAAAAAGATGATTTTTATAAGTTAGTACAAAACTCAATTAATTCTGGTAATACTTCTATTTCTTTAGATGAAAGTAAAGTGTATGAAGCACCAAACAATACAAAGGATTCAGAAAAGTTAAAAGAAGCTATAAAGACACTAGATAAGTATGTAGGTGTAGTTGTTACATATGATTTTAGTGACCGTAAGGAAACTTTAGATGGTGTTTACATTAATAAATGGTTAAAAGTAGACTCAGAAAAGAATTATGAGATAAGCTTTGACAATGATGCAATAGTTGAATATGTAAGAGGGCTAAGTAAAAAATACAGTACTTTTGGAGATTCAAGACCATTTAAAACTGCGACAGGTAGAGATATTACAATTTCAGGTGGAATTTATGGTTGGTTGATAGACAAAAATAAAGAAGCTAAAGCATTGGTTGATATTGTAAAAGCTGGTAAAAATGTTACAAGAGAACCTATTTACATACAAAAAGCTGTATCTCGTAATAGAGATGATATTGGAAATACATATGTAGAGATTAGTCTTTCTAACCAACATATGTGGTTCTTTAAAAATGGAGAAATGCTTGTATCAACAGACGTTGTAACAGGTGATTTAGCTAGAGGATTTGCTACGCCATCAGGTATATACCCTCTTAATTATAAAGCTAGAAATGTTTCATTAACTGGTCAAGGTTACAGCTCACCTGTAAGTTATTGGCTTCCATTTAATGGAAATATAGGAATTCATGATGCTACTTGGAGAAATTCTTTTGGTGGAGGTATATATAGGTCTTCAGGTTCGCATGGATGTGTAAATACACCTTTTTCTAAAGCAAAGAAGATATATGAAAACATAGAACCAGGTACACCAGTTATTTTATACTAGTAAATCTACTGCAACCGTTAAGTGAAGTCATCTTAGTTTATTATAGGATGGCTTCCTTTTTATATAAAGATTATTTAAGAGGAGAAATATATAATGAATGAAAAATTAACTAAGATTTTAGAAAAAGCTAAGAATGATGATAAGTTTAGAAAAGAACTTATAAAACCAATAGAACAACGTTATGTTATGGGTTCATATTGTAAGGCTGTTACATCTAGAGGTTATTATATAAAAAAATTAGATTAAAAATAAGGTGACAAAAATCGATACAGATTGATGATTTATAAAAGTTAGATAAAATAGTGTGACATATTTCTAAAAATTCAAAAAAGACAATAAGTTTCAAGGTTTTGAGGTTGAAAAAGAATATAAAAAACTTTTATATGTAATAAATAAAATTAAAATTAAAAAAAAATTAAAGTAAAAATTTAAAATGTCGACATAGCGTTAATTTTAAAACAAAATAACGCTATTGACAAACTATATCGCTTTAAATTATAATTATTGAAAATAATGGTATTTAAAAATCATACTCATGTCATAGTCTAAAAGTAAGTCGAAAAAGGATGTAAATCTAGGAAAGTACTATTCTAAAATATGTTTTATTAAGAAATAAACGTTGAAAAATATTAATTATTATATAAAAATGCTGTTTATACTTTAACAATGAGGTAGTAATCTAATTAGAATAAAAAATCTAATTGGTTATATACATAGTAAAAAGGTAAGAGAGGTGATTTGGATGGCTTTTGAAATAATAAAAAGCATTGTTGAGGCAGAGCAGACAGCAGACAGTATCAAAGTAAAAGCTGTTACTGATGCAGAGTCTATCAGAGCTGATGCTGTAAACAAATGTGAAAGCATATTTGCTGATGTAAAAAAACAAGCAAAGCTTATGGAAGAAACTCTTGTTGAGAAGGCAGTCACCGACAGTAGAGCAGAGGTTGATAAAATCTTAGCTGATGCCAGAAGTGAATGTCTGAAAATTGAAAAAACTGCTAAAGAAAGAAAAATCAAGGCGATTGAAGCGGTTATTGGAAAGGTAGTGAGATAATATGGCAATAGTTAATATGAACAAAATATCTATTGTTGGCTTAGAAGCTCAAAAAAGCCAGATTTTAAAGCTACTTATGAACCGTGGGTTTGTTCAGATTGATGATAGTGCCTTTCTTACTGAGGAGGAGGAATTAAAAAATTATCTTGTAAAAGATAGTGAAGAATCTGAAGTTATAATGCTAGAGCAGAAGATGTCTCATGTAAATCAAGCAATTAATATTGTTTCTTCACTAGTGAAACAAAAGAAAGCCCTGTTTGCACCAAAAAGAGAGTTTAACAGAATTGATAATGAAAAAGAAGAGCAAATTTATGCTGAAGCTTTGGAGTTAAACAATCTACATAAGGAGATAGGTACAATAAGGTCTAACATAAACCTACTTAACAACAATAAAAGTATGTTAGAACCATGGGTAAACTTTGATATTCCTCTTGAAAATATGGAAACTAAGTATACAAAAACTATACTTGGAACTGTACCTATAAGTGTAAATATTGATGCTTTAAGAGTAAAATTAGAAGATGAAATACCAGAAAGTGTTCTTGGGATTATCAATTCCGACAAGTTAATGAGCTATGTTTATTTAATTACTTTAAAAGAAACTTTTGATGACGTTTTAGAAGTTTTAAAAGAATTTAATTTTTCAGTAGTTTCATTACCAAATGAAGAAGGTACACCATTACAAGCTATCAATAAATATAATGAAATGGTAATTACACAGGAAAACGTTTCTAAAAGCAAGGAAGAAGAAATTAAAAGACATGCAGATAGTATACACATGCTTGAGAATCTATATGATTTTTACACTATAGAAAGAGACCAGAAAAAGATTATAGAGAGGCTTGTAAAAACAAAAACAACATTCTGTCTTAATGGTTGGTTACCAAGTAAAAGGGCAGACGAGCTAATTAAAGAAATTACAGAAAAGTTTGATTGTTGTGTTCAGACCGAGGAAGGAAGTAAAGAAGAAGGCTTCCCAATTCTGCTTGAAAACAATAAACTTGTAACACCTTTTGAAAGTGTAACGAACATGTACAGCTGTCCAAGCACAAAGGATATTGACCCAAATGCAATTATGACTTTCTTTTATGTTGTATTCTTTGGAATGATGCTAAGTGATGCTGCATATGGGATAATAATTGCACTAATATGTGGATTTGTTGTATACAAAGCCAAGATGCAAAAAGGTGAAGGAAATTTAATTAAACTTATTGGTATGTGTGGAGTTTCAACTACTATATGGGGTCTTATATTCGGGGGTATTTTGGGGGATTTAATTCCTATAAAAGCATTAATCAATCCTTTAGAGGATGTTATGGTACTTATGGGAATGTCGTTACTGTTCGGTATTATCCATATATATGTAGGTCTGGGAATAAAAGCATATACATTAATAAGGGATGGAAAGGTAATAGATGCAATTTTTGACATAGGTTTTTGGTACTTATGTATAACAGGTGTATGTCTACTTATAATACCTTTTGTTGCAGGGGATATAGGTGTATTTTCAGAAGTAGGAAAATATTTAGCAATTATAGGTGCTATAGGTCTTGTACTTACTCAAGGAAGAAGTTTTAAAGGCGTTCCTGTTAAGCTTTTTAAAGGTTTTTCAAGTCTTTATGGTATAACAAGCTATTTTGCTGATATATTATCTTATACAAGAATTATGGCACTTTGTTTAACAACAGGAGTTATAGGGCAGGTTATCAATCTTTTAGGGGCTATAGCTGGTCCAATCTTTGCAGTTGTAATTGGTGTTGTGGGACACACAATAAACCTTCTTATAAATGCACTAGGTGCATATGTTCATACAAGTAGATTACAGTATGTAGAATTTTTCAACAAGTTTTATGAAGGCGGAGGAGTTCCTTTTGTTCCGTTTAAGTATAAAACAAAATATACAAGCATTAATAAAAAGGAGATGTAAATATGGAATTTTTAAACGCGTTAGGAAATGGTCAATTTTTGGCAATATCAGGAGCTGCTATAGCAGCATTATTTGCAGGTATGGGTTCTGCTAAAGGTACTTCAATAGCAGGTCAAGCCGCAGCAGGTGTTGTAACAGAAGACCCTAGTAAATTTGGTCAACTTCTAGTTTTACAACTTCTTCCAGGTACACAAGGTCTATATGGATTTATCATAGCTTTCCTTATATTATCAAAAGCAGGAATTATTGGTGGAGATGTAATACCAACATCAGCTCAAGGTTTACAACTTCTTATGGCAGGACTTCCAATTGGTTTAGTTGGTTTAGTATCAGGTATAGCACAAGGTAAAGCCGCAGCAGCAGGGGTTGGAATAGTTGCAAAAAGACCTGAAGAACTTGGTAAAGCTATAACATTTGCAGCAATAGTTGAAACATATGCTCTTTTAGGACTACTTGTTTCTTTCTTAGCTTACAATGGAATTGCAGTTGGTTAATTATAGATTATAATTCATAAGTAAAAAAAATGAAAAGGAGGAAGCACTCCTATGGGTAATGAACAAAAAATGATTGACAGAATTATAGCTGATGCCAAACAAGAAGCACAAGAAATATTGGATAAAGCTAAAAGTGAGGCAGATTCAAAAATAAATTCAGCTAATGAAAAAGCTGAAAAGGAAATGGCTTCCTATACAAAGCTTGCAGAAGCAGAAGCAGAAAAAGCGGCTTCTAAGGAAATATCAGGAGCTTATATGGAGGCTAAAAAACAAATATTATCAAAAAAACAAGAGATTTTAGAAGAAGTAATTTTAGAAGCTAAAAACAAACTTTTAAATCTTAAAGATAATGAATATGAAGAGATTATACTAAATATGATTGAAAAATCAAATTGCACAGATGATTCAGAGATAGTATTATCAAAAAAAGACAAGAAAACATTGAAAGATGTGTTATCAAAAAAAGGTATTAAGGTGTCTAATGAAACTAGAGATATTACTGGAGGTTTCATAGTTAAAAAAGGTGACATTGAGTACAATTATTCATTTGAAGCCATAATTGCAGTAGAACATGAATATATTGAGCAAATTACAGCAGAAATTTTGTTTAATTAAGGAGGGGTTAAAAAATGGCAGAAGAAAAAACTTATCCCTATGCCGTGGCACGAATAAGAGTGCTTGAAAAACAGCTTCTTAACAGACAAATGTTTATTCAAATGGCAGAAGCCAAAAGCCCTGAAGACTCTTTAAGAATTATAGCTGAGGCAGGTTATGCTGATACATCAAATAATGATATACATAATTTTGAGAATATTTTGACTCAAGAATTGTCAAAGACATATGAAATTCTTAAAAGTCTAGCTCCTGAAGAAAAATTTGTTGATGTATTTCTTTATAAAAATGATTATCACAACTTAAAAGTGCTGATTAAAGAAGAAATTTCTGGTGTAGATGGTGAAAAATATTTGATTGATGGAGGTACAATTCCTCTTATTAAGCTTAGAGAATCTTTAGCAAATCGTAGTTTTAGTGATTTACCTAAGATAATGACATCAGCTATATTAGACGCATTTGATGTTTATAGCAAGACACAAAATGGTCAGATGGTTGATATTGTTCTAGATAAAGCAACTTTTTCTAGTATGAAAGAGACTGCTAAAGAAAGTCAAAACAAATTTGTAATAGATTATGTTATGAAAGTTTGTGATTTAACAAATCTAAAGAGTTTTATAAGAGTCAAAAATATGAAGAAAGATTTTGATATGTTTATGAACGTGTTTGTTTTAGGTGGTTCACTTAATAAGGAAAAGTTCTTAGAAGCTTTTTCCTCAGACACTCCAGCATCATGTTTTAAATCTACTTCTTACTCTGATGTCTGCAAAAATGGCATGGATAGTGGTTTTACTGTCTTTGAAAAACTTTGTGATGATTATCTTATGGAATATGTTAGAGAAGCAAAATTTAAGCCTCTTACATTAGAACCACTAATTGCATATTTATATGCTAAAGAATCAGAAATAAAGACAATTAGAATTATTTTGACTAGTAAGCTTAATAATATAGACGCAGATACTATAAAAGAAAGGCTAAGGGATGCTTATGTATAAGGTAGGAGTAGTTGGAGATAAAGATAGCATCATGGGATTTTTAGCTCTTGGAATAGATATCTTCCCAGCCTATGATAGTGACGAAATTAAAAAAAGTATACATAAGTTGGTTGAAGATGAATATGCGATAATTTATATTACAGAACAGGCATCATTGCTTGCAAAAGAATCAATAGCAAAATACAAAGACTACCAACTTCCCGCCATTATAGTTATTCCAGGTATTGGAGGAAGTATGGGATTAGGTATGAATGAAGTAAGAGAATCTAGTAAACGTGCTATAGGTGCAGATATATTATTTAAAGAATAGATGAAAGTTGAATAAAAGACAATCTCAAATTTTATTAGTGCTAAAGATACGTATTGATAAAATATAGGAGGGAATATTTAAATTTTGATAAAGTATATGATTGCAGGTGAGAGAATATGAAAACAGGCACAATTGTAAAGGTGTCAGGACCGCTTGTTGTAGCGGAGGGCATGAGAGATGCGAATATGTTTGACGTCGTAAGAGTTTCAGATAAACATCTTATAGGCGAGATTATAGAAATGCATGGAGATAAAGCTTCTATACAGGTTTATGAGGAAACTTCTGGTCTAGGACCAGGTGAAGAAGTAGTTTCTCTTGGAATGCCTATGAGTGTTGAACTTGGACCAGGTCTTATTTCAACTATTTATGATGGTATTCAACGTCCACTTGAAAAAATGTATGATATTTCAGGTACTAATATAACTAAAGGTGTTGAAGTATCTTCACTTGATAGGGAAGTTAAGTGGGAATTTAAACCTAAAAAATCTGTTGGTGATAAAGTTGTAGCAGGAGATATAATTGGTGGAGTTCAAGAAACAGCTGTAGTGGAATGTAAGATTATGGTTCCTTATGGAGTTAAAGGTACTATAAAAGAAATATATTCTGGTGAATTTACTGTTGAAGATACAGTTTGTGTTATTACAGATGAAAAAGGTAATGACATACCTGTAACTATGATGCAAAAATGGCCAGTTAGAAAAGAAAGACCATATAGAGAAAAGAAAACACCAGATTCACTTCTTGTTACAGGTCAAAGAGTTATAGATACATTTTTCCCAATTACAAAAGGTGGGGTGGCAGCTATACCGGGACCTTTTGGAAGTGGAAAAACTGTTACACAGCATCAGCTTGCTAAATGGGCAGATGCAGATATAGTTGTATATATAGGATGTGGCGAGCGTGGAAATGAAATGACGGATGTTCTTCTTGAATTCCCTGAATTAAAAGACCCGAGAACAGGCGAGTCACTTATGCAAAGAACTGTGCTTATAGCCAATACATCAGATATGCCAGTTGCTGCACGTGAGGCTTCTATATATACTGGTATTACAATAGCTGAATATTTTAGAGATATGGGATATAGCGTTGCACTTATGGCAGACTCTACATCAAGATGGGCTGAAGCTCTTAGAGAGATGAGTGGTCGTTTAGAGGAGATGCCTGGTGAAGAAGGTTATCCTGCATACTTAGGTTCACGTCTTGCTCAATTCTATGAGAGAGCAGGAAAGGTAAATTGTCTAGGTATGGATGAAAGAGAAGGAACACTTACAGCAATTGGTGCAGTTTCTCCTCCTGGTGGTGATACATCAGAACCTGTCAGCCAAGCAACACTTCGTATAGTAAAAGTATTCTGGGGTCTTGATGCATCTTTAGCATATAAGCGTCATTTCCCAGCAATTAACTGGTTGACAAGTTATTCACTCTATCAGGAAAAAGTTGATATATGGGCAGATAAAAATGTAAATGATAATTTCTCAGCTCAAAGAGCTCAAGCTATGAAACTTTTACAAGTTGAATCTGAACTTCAAGAAATAGTTCAATTGGTTGGTGTTGACTCACTTTCAGATGGAGATAGATTGATATTAGAAGTTACTCGTTCGATAAGAGAGGACTTCCTTCATCAAAACTCTTTCCATGAAGTTGATACTTACACATCACTTCATAAACAATATAGAATGATGGGGCTTATATTAAAATTCTATAAGTCAGCACAAGATGCTATCAAGCAAAATGTTACTATAAACGATATTATCAAGCTTTCAGTTCTTGAAAAGATTGGTCGTGCTAAGTATGTAGAAGAAGACAATATAGATGCAGCTTACGATTCAATTGAAGATGAAATAGACAACGAGCTTGCAGACCTTATTAAAAAGAGGGGGGCTGAAGAACTATGATAAAGGAATATAAGTCAATACAAGAGGTAGCCGGTCCTCTTATGCTAATAAACGGCGTAGAAGGTGTAAAATTTGACGAACTTGGAGAGATTGAACTTTCAAATGGAGAGATTCGTCGTTGTAAAGTTCTAGAGGTAAATGGAGATACTGCACTTGTTCAACTTTTTGAAAGTTCAACAGGTATAAACCTTGCTGAAAGTAAAGTTCGTTTTTTAGGAAAGAGTCTTGACTTTGGAGTTTCACCAGATATACTAGGGCGTGTTTTTAGTGGAATGGGTAAACCTATTGATGGAGGTCCAGAAATTATACCAGATAAAAGACTTGATATAAATGGAGCTCCAATAAATCCAGCAGCACGTGACTATCCAGCCGAATTTATACAAACTGGTGTCTCTGCTATAGATGGGCTTAATACACTGGTTAGAGGGCAAAAACTTCCTATATTCTCAGGGTCTGGTTTGCCACATGCAAATCTTGCAGTTCAGATTGCAAGACAGGCAAAAGTACGTGGAACTGATTCTAAGTTTGCTGTTGTCTTTGCTGCAGTTGGTATAACTTTTGAGGATGCTGAATTCTTTATAAGTGACTTTAAAGCAACTGGTGCAATCGACCGTTCTGTAGTATTTGTAAACCTTGCAAATGACCCAGCTGTAGAGCGTGTATCTACACCTAGAATGGCACTTACAGCAGCAGAATACCTTGCCTTTGAGCAAGATATGCATGTACTTGTTATAATAACGGATATTACAAACTATGCAGAGGCATTGCGTGAAGTTTCAGCAGCTAAAAAAGAAGTTCCAGGACGTCGTGGATATCCAGGATATCTTTATACTGACCTCGCTACAATGTATGAAAGAGCAGGTAAAATGAAAGGGCATGAAGGGTCTATAACTATGATTCCAATACTTACAATGCCTGAGGATGATAAGACACATCCAATTCCTGACCTTACAGGATACATTACAGAGGGACAAATTATACTTAGCCGTGAGCTTTATAAAAAAGATATACAGCCTCCTATAGATGTTTTACCATCACTTTCTCGTCTAAAAGATAAGGGTATTGGTAAAGGTAAGACTCGTGAAGACCATGCAGATACAATGAACCAGCTTTTCGCAGCTTATTCAAGAGGTAAGGATGCAAAAGAGCTTATGGCAATACTTGGTGAATCTGCACTTTCTGAGATTGATTTAATGTATGCTAAGTTTGCAGATGAATTTGAGAAAGAATATGTTTCACAGGGATTTAGAACTGACAGAACTATTGAGCAGACATTAGAAATCGGATGGAAGCTTCTTAGTATGTTACCAAAAAGTGAACTTAAACGTATTCGTGATGAATATTTTGAAAAATATATGCCTAAGGAGTGATATCTGTGGCTAGATTAAATATAAATCCAACACGTATGGAAATGACTAGACTTAAGAAACTCCTTAAAACTGCTACAAGAGGTCATAAGCTTCTTAAAGATAAACTTGATGAACTTATGAAACAATTTCTTGAGATTGTAAGAGAAAATAAGCGATTGCGTGAAGAAGCAGAAAGTGCTCTTGACGGTGCTTATAAAAATTTTATAATCGCAAGAGCAGTTATGAGTCAGGAGTATCTAGGTTCAGCACTTATGATGCCAAAGCAATCTGTTTCAGTAGATGTTTCTACAAGAAATATAATGAGTGTTGATGTTCCTGTGTTTGACTTTAAAACTGAAAACAATCAAAGTGATATTTATCCTTATGGTCTTGCTTTTACATCAGGTGAATTAGATTCTGCTATGGAAGCATTCTCAGCTGCTATGGAACCACTTTTAAGACTTGCAGAGAGTGAAAAAAGTGCACAGCTTCTTGCTCAAGAGATAGAAAAGACACGTAGACGTGTTAATGCTCTTGAAAATGTAATGATACCAAATTACATTGAGACTATCAAGTATATAGCTATGAAGCTTGAAGAAAATGAGAGAGCAAGTACTACTAGACTTATGAAGGTTAAGGATATGGTGCTTAAAAAAGCACTTGAAGAAAAGAAAAAAAATGATTTGGTTGTATAATTAAATACTTATAAAAATAAGTCTAACGTTCTAATTTATAGAGGTTAGGCTTATTTTTTATGTTTAAATTAAAAGTATAGATATTATGAAAATTAATATATTGTTTAAAAACAGACTGTATTTAACTAAAAATAATATATTTAACAAAAATTTCTAAAAATTAACGAACTGTTAATTTACACTTAACTTTATATTAACAAATTAGGTGTATTATATAAACATAAGCAAAAACAATAAAAAACAAATAAAAAAAGATAAAAGCATAAAAGGGGGAAGATATGAAAGAATTTCTATTTACTTGTCTGTGTATTGTAGTGATTACATTTATGACAAGTTGCATATCAACAACACCACAAACTACTCAAGGAAAAGGAAATAATAAACTTACGATATATGCAGCATTAGAAGAAGAGCAAATAGCTTACTACATGGAAGGATTTAGAGAAGAGCATCCTAATATAGATGTAGAAATAGTTATGGATTCTCATGGTGTAATAGCTTCAAAATTATTAGCAGAAAAAGATAATCCACAAGCTGATGTTATATGGGGATTATCAGCAATGAATATGATAGAGCTAAAAGAAGATGGAGTACTTGAAGCGTATAAGCCTAAAAATTATGATAAGGTAGATAAAAAATTCAAAGATACTGAAGATGATGTATCTTGGGTAGGAATGAGTGTCCCAGAGACAGCTATAGTAGTTAATTATAAGGAACTTGAGAAATTAGGTATAGATATTCCAAAAAGTTATGAAGATTTAATAAAACCAGAATATAAAGGACTTATAACAATGCCAAATCCAGCATCATCTGGAACAGGGTATCTTACAGTGTCAGGGCTTATTCAAATGATGGGTGAAAAAGATGCTTACAATTATATGGATAAATTACATAAAAATATAGCTACATATACACATTCAGGTTCAAAACCTGCGAAGTTAGCTGGTTCTGGAGAGTATCCAATAGGTATTACACTTGGATATAGAGCTACGCAACAATTATCCAGTGGAGAACCTATAGAAGTAGTATTTCCAAAAGAAGGTTCAGGTTGGGATTTAGAAGCAAATGCCTTAGTTAAAAAAGATAATATAAAAAAGGAAGCAAAGTTATTTTTAGACTGGGCAATGAGTGATTCGGCTATGGATAGATATGCACATGAAGTAGCAGTTACTTCTATAAAGACAGATAATCCAGCTCCAAAAGGTTATTCTAAACAACCATTTGAACAGCTAATAGAAGAAGTTGATTTAAACTCTGCTGCCAAAAACAGAAGTACAGTACTTAAAACTTGGGAATCAAAGTATGGTTCAAAATCTGAAAGTAAGTAAAGTTTAACTTAATAATTCAGATAAAATAATTTTAGAAGAAAAGATAAAGTATAGAATTTAAAATAAAAAATATAACTATAATAAGGAGAGATAAGATATGAGTTACTTGAAAATAAATAATGTGTTTAAGAATTATGACCAAAAAAGGATTTTAAATAATATTAGTTTGGATATTGAAGAAGGGGAATTTCTATGTTTACTTGGACCTAGTGGGTGTGGTAAAACTACATTACTTAGGATAATAGCAGGTCTTGAAGATGTAAATAGTGGAGCTATAATTCTTCAAGATAAGGATATTACAAATTTAGAGCCATCAAAGAGAGGTTTTGGAATAGTATTTCAATCATATGCATTATTTCCAAATATGACTGCATATAACAATATAGCCTTTCCACTTAAGGAAAGAAAAGTTTTAAAAGAAAAAATAGATAATAAAGTTAAGGAAGTGCTTGAAATAGTTGGCTTGACTAATGAAGCTCATAAATATCCTAAAGAATTATCAGGTGGGCAACAACAGAGAATAGCAATAGCAAGAGCATTAGCACTTGAACCAAAGTTTTTACTTTTAGATGAGCCAATGTCTGCATTAGATGCTAAGGTTAGACACAAGCTTAGAATGGATATTAAAAGATTACAAAAAGAACTTAATATAACGACAATAATGGTAACACACGACCAAGAAGAAGCTATAACAATGGCAGATAAAATTGCCATTTTAAATGGAGGAGATATAATGCAGATAGGAACTCCAGAAGAGATATACCAAAATCCTCAAAATCTATTTACAGCTCAATTTATAGGAGATACAAACTGTTTTGATAATGGGAATTCTATATTAACCGTAAGACCAGAATATGTTCAAATAGAGAAATCAACAAAAGAAAATTATCAAGGAATAATATCAAATATAGAATTTAGAGGTAATTTGTTAAGAGTGGAAATAAAAGATAAACTAAATGAAAATTTCATAATAAGTGATGTTTCTATAAAAGAGTGGGTTAATTTAAATTTAGTAGAAGGCGACCTTGTAAAGATAAATATAGATGAAAAATACTATTTAAAGTATCCAAAAGTTAAAGGAGCATAAGTATATGAATAATAATGCTATAAGTTCTAAAAGTATAAGTCTTAAATCAAAAATGAATTTAGATATAAAAAAATGTATGCTTACAGTATTAGTCATGTCTTTAGTAATATTTTTATTAGCGCCCATAATCTATCTATTTATACAAGCATTTTTAGATAAGGATGGAGTTTTTGTTGGATTACAAAATTTTAAAGAATACTTGGCTTCTGAAACTCTGTTGAATTCCTTGAAAAATACAGTATTTGTGTCTATTATATCAACTGTAATATCATTAACACTTGCATTAGTATATGCATATGCATTAACGAGAACAAAGATTAAATTCAAAGGTTTTTTTAAATCATTAGCAATGTTTCCTATGTTTGCTCCAACAATGATGCATGCAATAGGTCTAGTATATTTATTTGGAAATCAAGGGTTGGTAACTAATTTACTTGGAGTAAGTATTCCAATATATGGAGCATTGGGAATAATATTGGCACAAATTATATATGTATTTCCTCAATCATTTCAAATACTTTATATATCATTAGATTCAACTGATTATAGATTATATGAAGCTAGTAACACTATGGGGATAAGTAAGGTAAGAGAGTTTATAAGTATAACAATCCCTAGTATAAAATATTCTTTAATAAGTTCTGCATTTGTATCATTTACATTGTGCTTTACAGATTTTGGAGCTCCAAAAGTAATTGGAGGAGAGTTTAATGTATTATCAATAGATGTATATAAGCAAATTATAGGTCAACAAAATATGCCAATGGGTGCAACTGTATCAATATTACTTTTAATACCTGCAATAATATCTTTTATAGTGACTAAAAAAATTGAAAAAAATCAAAATTCATATATAAATTCAAAGTCGATTCCATATAAAGTTAAATCTAATAAGTTAAGAGATGGAATTCTAGGAGGGGTTGTAGGACTTATTGCATTTGGTATAATAGCTGTAATGTTAACTGTAATCTTATCATCACTAATCTCAGTTTGGCCATATGATTTAAGACTTACACTGGAACACTTTTCAATGAAAAACAGTATTGATGGAATTAAACCATTTATAAATTCAATAAAAATGTCACTATTGACAGCTATTCTAGGGACAAGCTTTGTTTTCTTATTTGCATATCTAAATGAAAAAACAGAAAAAGCTCCACATTTAAAATCATTTGGATATTTTCTAAGTACATTACCTATGGCATTGCCAGGGTTAGTGTTAGGTATAGCTTATGTACTATTTTTTAATAAACTAGAGTTTAATTTTATGGATACAATATACGTTAAGAATTTGTTTAATGGATTATATGGAACATTACTTATAATGATTATATGTAATATAGTTCATTTCTTTTCAGTAGCATTTATAACTGCTACTACAGCTATTAAGAAAGTAGATAAAGAGTTGGATATGGTAGCTAAGTCAATGGGAATAAACAGTGCATCAATTCTTAAGAATGTAACTATACCACTTTGTTTGCCAGCAGTTTTAGAGAACTTTATGTATTTTTTCCTAAACTCTATGGTTACAATATCAGCACTGGTTTTTATATATACTGCAAGTTCAAAGGTAGCTGCAATATCAATTGTACAATTAGATGATAAGGGAAGTACAGCACAGGCAGCAGCACTAGCTGTATTAATACTAATTACAAATATATTAGTGAAAGCAATACATGAATTTATAAAGAATCGTTTAGAAAAAAGAACAAACCTTAATTAAATAAATTATCTTACAAAAACACAAATTTAAAAAGTCTATTCTTATAATTTATTATTTACAGAATAGACTTTTTGAAATTCTAATTAATATTATTAGTTTTAACTTTCCTTTTGCTATTATATATTTAAGAGTCTGCACGATTATATTTATCAAATAAAGAAACATCTACTAAAACTTTCTCTAAAATTTTCGGTGTAACTGGAAGATTGGATTTAGAATATTATCAAGTTTAGTATCAAACCAATATTTTAATAGTGTTTATATTTGAAGTTTTTTAGAAAAAAATTTAGTTTCAGTTTTAAATTTATATTTATTTTGATATTTGCTTAATTTATAATATATTATATTAATACATAGTTATTAGAAATAAGACACAATTAAATAATTATATAAAATTGGGAGGTTAGAATGGGAAGAGCCAAGTATTATGATATATATATAGATTTAAAAAATAGAATAGAAAATAAAGAATATTTATACCAAGATTTATTACCATCAGAATACACATTAATAGAAGAGTATAGTTGTTCTAGAAATACAATTAGAAGAGCTATACAGGAATTAGCAAGCCAAGGATATGTTCAAAGTAAGCATGGAAAAGGAGTATTTATAATTTATAAGGCTAATAAACAATCAGAGTTTTTGTTAGGGGGGACAGAGTCATTTAAAGAGTCTGCTATTAGAAACAATAAAGAATATAAAACGAAAGTAGTTCATTTTGAGGAAATGATTATAGATGATAAAAAAAGTCAAATAACTAACTTTGAAGTTGGAACAGAAGTGTATTATATACAAAGAGTAAGAATTCTAGAAAATAAACCATCTATTATGGATCATAATTATTTTATGAAGGATATAGTAAAAGATATTAATGAAGAAATAGCATCTAATTCTATATATGAATATATGGAAAGTAAATTAAATGAAACTATAGTAACGACAAAAAGAACCATGACAGTTGAAAAAGCAACTAAACTAGATAAAAGATATTTAGAATTAGGAGATTACAATTGTGTTGCAGTTGTTAGCAATAATACTTATAATGCTCAAGGTATAATGTTTGAATATACGCAGTCTAGACATATACCTGATGGATTTATATTTTTTCATCAATCTCAAAGAATTAATAATATAAAATAGAGTACAATTTGTACTCTATTTTATATTATTAATTCTTTGAGAGTTATACTTATAAACTTTAGCAGCTAAGTATATGAAAGTACTAGCTGTCCAGGTGAAAGATTTATCTCTAAGACCTTCTCCTGTAATAGCATTGAAATTTTCAGCAAAGCCGTTTTTATCAACTAGTTCACAATATCTTTTGGCAATATCTATTGCAAGTTCATTTTCACCACACTCTTCTAAAGCTTCAACAAATAACAGTGTAGTAGGAGCCCAAATAGGACCTCTCCAATAAGCATCATCTTGATATTCATCACTATCTATAGCTTCTGTTGCGATTCCCCAGTTAGTTAAATATCTTTCGCTAGTAACTAAAGCTATCATTTTATCTCTAGTATATTTAGGAAGTCTATTTCCTAGCACTAAAGAAACAAGAGGAAGTAAGGCATTATTAGGAAGTATTTCACCAGTTACAGTTTCGCGAACTACAGGTAAATCATCGACTATAAAATAATTTAAGAATAACTTTGTAAGTTCGTCTGCTTTATTAGACCAATACTCTTTTTCACTATTCTTATTTAGTTTTTCAGCTACTTTTGATAGCATGTCCATAGCATTTATTATAAAGGCTGTTAAATCAGGAGTATCAACAACCATGGCTCCTTTAAATATTGTACTGTTATCCTGACCAGAATCATTTCCATGGTGATATTCAAAAATACCATCCATATTTGAATCTTTAAACTTTACATAAAACAATACTTGTTTTTCTATGTAATTATAAATTTCCTCTAATGTTTCTTTAGTAAAGTTAATTTTTTTCATCATCTTACTAAAGAATAATCCTTGAATAGGTGGCTTTGTAAAATTCCATCTAATAGTAGAATCGCTTAAAGAACCAGGAATTTGACCATATTCATCTTGGTAGTCGTAGAGTACTGCCATTTGGTCAAAAGCTAATTTATCATTTACACCAGCTAAAGCTAATGCGTTAAAACAGTGGTCCCAGCTCCATGCACCTAAGAATGTTGAGTTTGAAGCAAGTATAGTATATCTCTTTAGATATCCTTGAGGCTTAACAAAAGAAGACCAGTTTATATAACTCGCTCTTAAAAGTGAGTTTTTATACTTTTCATCTACTTTAGGTTGAGCTAGATAATATTCATCAAATAATTTTTTTGTTTTATTTAATGAAGTTTCAAAGTTATATTCCTTGTAATCTGGAATCTTCATATGAGTAGGAATATCCTCTATAACACATATAAATTCATTATCACTATTACTGCTAACATCTATTATTGAAGTATTATTAGCTTTATTTGTAGAAGCACAGCCATCTATAAATATGTTTTGTGATAAGGTAACCTTACCATTAACAGAGAATACTAAAAACTTAGTTAAATTTTTGTAGCTATTTATAACACAATATTCTGCACCTTTTTTCCCCAGAAGATAATTATATTCAAAATTGTATATAGGAAGTGTATCTAATTTAAGCCCTACATTTTCTCCCTTACCATAGAATACGATTTTAGAATCTCCGTCAAAACATATAGATATACTACCACTGCTGAATTTAATTAATATACTAAAATAATTAGCCTCAAATTCATAATCTACAGGTATGTTATTTACGGTAGGTATAATCCTTAGTACATCCATATTTTTCTTTGCTTTTCCTCTTAATGATTTTAATGTAAATCCAAGTTCGTCTGAATAGGAAATAGACATATAAGATCCAAAGTAACTAAATGGAATTTCTTTTATATTCATTTGTAGTATAGTCCTTTCATAATTTATTTTATATATTTATTTGACTTGTTTATACAAGTGATTATATATTTAACTTACCAAATAATGAAATAATTATCAAGAGTTAATTTATCAAAAAAATAAATAAGAAAATGTTTTCAAAAAACTATTGACTAAGTTAACGTAAAATATTACAATGAAGTTGTTCAAACAAGATGCTTGTTTAAACAACTTGTTGCTAATAATGAAAAAGAGAAAGGATAAGTGGATATGAGGAAGAATAAGGCATTGAATTCAAAAGAAAGTATTTCTCAAATTATTGAGTATGTTGGGGGAAAAGAAAATATACAAAGTGCAACACACTGTGTAACAAGATTACGTTTAATACTAAAAGATACTAGCAAGGCAAATATTAATAAACTAGAAGGCATTGATATAGTAAAAGGGTGCTTCAATGCAGGTGGACAGTTTCAAATAGTAATAGGAGTTGGAGTAGATAAAGTATATAAAGATTTAATAGATCAAACAGGAGCAGAAGAGGTATCCAAAGAAGAAATAAAACAACAAGTCAATGAAAAGTCAAATAAATTACAAAAGTTTATAAGAGTTCTTGCTGATATATTCATTCCTATATTACCAGCAATAGTTGCATCAGGGTTACTTATGGGCGTTAACAACATGATAGCTAATCCAGGGATTTTTTATGAGCAGTCTGTTATAGAGGCAAATACAGGTATCGCTGGAATTTCAGGTATTATAAACTTAATAGCAAATACATCTTTTACATTTTTACCAGCATTAATAGGTTGGTCAGCTGCTAAGAAGTTTGGAGGAAATCCTTTATTAGGCGTAGTTTTAGGTCTTGTATTAGTTCATCCAGCTTTGATGTCTGCATATGATTTTGCGGCAAATCCATCAGCAGCACCAACATGGGATATATTTGGTATGAAGGTTGCTCAAGTTGGATACCAAGGTCAAGTAGTACCCGTTTTAATAGCTACATACATTTTAGCTAAACTTGAATTATTCTTAAAAAAGACTGTTCCAGATGCAGTTCAATTAGTATTAGTTTCACCGATAGCTTTATTAATTACAGGTATGTTAACCTTTGTAGTTATAGGTCCTATAACTATGACAGGTGCAAATATGATAACTAGTGGAGTAGTGTATTTATTTGAAGTGGCACCAGTTTTAGCAGGAGCGTTATATTCATTTATTTCACCACCATTAGTAATAACAGGAATGCATCATTTATTCTTAGGAGTAAACCTACAAATGGCAGGAACTTTAGGATACGTAACATTGTGGCCAATATCAGAGACTGTTACATTATCTCAAGGAGCTGCTACGTTAGCAATGTTTTTCATACTAAAAAATAATAAGAACCTAAGAGGTGTATCTATTACGTCTACTATATCAGCATGGCTAGGAATAACAGAACCAGCTATATACGGTATAAACTTAAGATTTAGGTATCCATTTATAGCAGTTATGGTAGCAAGTGCAATAGGAGGAGCATTTATATCATATCACAATGTTAAAGCTACAGCTGTTGGAGTTGGAGGAGTATTCTCATTCCTTTCAGTAATGCCTGAATATTGGGGTGTATATTTCACAGGAATGGCAATAACATTTGTAATAACAATAGGATTAACGTACTTATTTTATAAGAGTGGTAAATTTAATGCAAATGACAACGTATAAATACATACAATTCCCTTGGTTTTATATCAAGGGATGTTAATATGCATTGGCTAGATAGGAGATAATATGTTAGATTTTAAAAAGAGTGTAGTGTATCAAATATATTTAAAATCATTTAATGACACAACAAATAATGGTTTAGGAGATTTAAATGGAATAACAGAAAAATTAGATTACTTGGAATTTTTAGGTGTTGATTATGTATGGATTACTCCATTTTTTGTATCACCACAAAATGATAATGGGTATGATGTAGCTGACTATTATAATATAGACCCTATATATGGAACTATGGATGATTTGGAAAATTTAATAAAAGAAGCTAAGAAAAGAAATATAGGTATCATGTTTGATATGGTATTTAATCATACATCTACAGAGCATGAGTGGTTCAAAAAAGCACTTAAAGGAGATGAATACTATAAAGATTTTTATATATTTAAAAATCCTAAAGAAGATAAAAGTGCTCCAACAAATTGGAAATCAAAATTTGGAGGCAATGCTTGGGAATTTGTAGAGAAATTTAATCAATATTATTTACATTTATTTGATAAAACTCAAGCAGACTTAAACTGGGAAAATCCTAATGTAAGAAAAGAATTAAAAAATATATTAAAGTTTTGGATAGATAAAGGAATAAAAGGATTCAGATTTGATGTAGTAAATTTAATATCTAAACCAGAGAAATATGAAGATGATTTACAAGGTGATGGTAGATGTTTTTATACAGATGGTAGAAAAGTACATCAATACCTAAAAGAAATGTGTGAAGAAAGTGGAGTATTAGAACATGATATGTTGACTGTAGGTGAGATGTCTTCTACGACTGTAGAAAACTGTATAAAATATTCAAATCCAGATGAGAAAGAATTGTCTATGTGTTTTAATTTTCACCATTTAAAAGTCGATTATAAAAATCAAAATAAATGGATGTTGCAAGATTGTGATTTTGTTAAATTAAAAAAACTACTTAATGAGTGGCAGATAGGAATGGAAAAAGGTAATGGATGGAATGCTGTATTTTGGTGTAACCATGACCAACCACGTATAATATCTAGATTTGGAGATGATAAAAAGTATTATAAAGAGTCCGCTAAAATGTTAGCCACTATAATTCATTTCTTAAGAGGAACACCATATGTATATCAAGGTGAAGAAATAGGTATGACTAACGCATACTTTACTGATGTAAAACAATATGTAGATGTTGAGAGTTTAAATTATTTTGAGATATTAAAATCTCAAGGAATGAAAGATGGAGAGATATACAAGATATTACAGGAAAGGTCTCGTGATAATTCAAGAACACCTATGCAATGGAATGGTAGTAAGAATGCAGGTTTTAGTGAATCAAAACCATGGATAGAAGTTATAAACAATTATAAAGATATAAATGTAGAGAATAGTTTAAAAGATAAAGATTCTATTCTTTACTATTATAAGAAGTTAATAGAATTAAGGAAAAAGTATGATGTAGTAGCATATGGGGATTTTAAGCCATTATTAGAAGATAATGATTCTATATTTGCATATAAGAGATGTTATGAAAAGGAATCTTTAGTGGTATTAAATAATTTTTATGATAAAGAAATTGATGTTATTTTAGATAATGAGAAGCTTGAAAAATATGAGTGTATAATATCTAATTATCAGGATAGAAAAGTTACTTCAACAATTACTTTGAGACCGTATGAATGTATAGCTTTATTTAAAAATGAAAAATAATCTAAAATCAGAAAATATTTATGTGTACTCTTTAAATAAATTTTAGTTTTGAAGTGATAATTTAATATTTATTAGTAAGGCTGTGATTGTAAAAATCATAGCCTTATTTTCATATTTTTTCATATATGGAGAAATTATCACATCTATTAAGAAAATTTCTTGATTTTTTGAAATATTTATTTTTTTTTTATTAATTTAGAATTAAATTTCTTTCCTCAAAATAAATAGTTAAGTGAGCTAAAACTTGATTCTAATTTCTAATATTTTGATTTATTTTTTTAGGGTATACATAGCTGCTAAATATAATGACCTATGTAGAGAATCATATTAAGGAAAAATAGACTTAGATTTAGTCATTTACCTTAACAATATGTTGTAATTCTCCATTGAATTTGTAGTATATATTAATATTATCCTACCTTCATTTCTAGATTTATAATGGATTTCATCAATAAATTTCATATTTATATCTATACTTAGACTTGGAAAACTATAATAAGATGACTGAATAAAATTTAATTTATCTTAAATGTATAGACATTTTCATTATTTGTATATAAAATTATCTTATTATGTAAAAGATTTAATTAATGAGGAGTGAATTAAATGAAAGAGCCAATTTATAAAGTTATAGAAAATCATGTTAGAGATTTGATAAATTCAGATAGTTTGAAAGAAGGGGATTTAATACCTTCTGAAAAACAGTTGAGTGAAAAGTTTAATGTAACGAGAATGACAGTAAGGTCTGCACTTAATAATCTAGTTAAAGAAGGATATATAACTAGACAAAGAGGAGTAGGGAGTATAGTTCTTGCAAATAATATATACGATAATATATCATCTGTAAGTGGGTTTACTAAAGAGATGGAAAGCAAAGGATATAAAGTATCTAATATATTGGTATCTCTTGAAATAGTTCAAGCAGATGAAGAATTATCAAGTAAATTAAATATAAGTTTAGAAGAAAACGTATGGGAAATCAAAAGAGTAAGATTAGCAAATGATGCAAGAGTTTCATATATGATTACTTATATGCCAGTTAAGTTATTTCCAAATTTAAATAAGACACATTGTGAAAATTCTCTTTATAATTTTGTTGAAGAAGTGTGTGGATACAAGATAGCTGTGTCAGAGAGAGAGGTCCAAGCTGTAATATCAAATGAAGAATGTATGGATAATCTAAAATTAGAAGAGCCAGAGCCTCTTTTGTATATAAATCAAATATGTAAGTTACAAAATAGTGAGATTTTTGAATACTCACACACATATCATCATGGATATACCCTAACTTTGAGTGCTGTTGTCGAATAAAATTTAAATAAAATGAAAAAGTTTTCTTGAAATGTATATACATTTGATATATAATAATATCAAGAATTAAATGTATATACATTTAAAAATAAGATATATACATTGATATAATAATTAATAGAAAAGCATACTTTAAATGTATAGTTTAAAGAAATTATGACTTAAAAAATATTTAATGAATCTAATTTGGAGGGGAAAAAATGATAAAAATAATGTTAGCTTGTTCAGCAGGAATGTCAACTAGTTTATTGGTCACAAAAATGGAGGAGGCAGCAAAGGAAAACGATATAGAAGCAAAAATATGGGCTATATCAGAAGTGAATTTAAAAAATGAAATAGAAAATTGTGATGTCTTACTTTTAGGACCTCAAGTTAGATATGTATTGGGAAAAGCAACTGAAATGGCAAAACCACACAATATTCCAGTTGAAGTTATAAATATGATGGATTATGGAAGATGTAATGGAAAAGCTGTGTTAGATAGAGCTGTAGAGCTAAATAGTTCAAAATAAAGTTGTACTGGAGGATGTAAAATGGAAAAATTCATGTCATTTATGGATAAATATATAGTGCCTGTAGCTGCTAAGATAGGAGCTCAAAGGCACTTAGTAGCAGTAAGAGATGCATTTATAGCAATGATACCTATAACTATGGTAGGTGCATTAGGAACATTGATAAATAACTTACCATTAGAAGCATACAAAAATTTGATGGCAAGTATATTTGGAGAAAATTGGACTACATTTGGAAGCGACCTTTGGTGGGGAGCAATAGGTACTATGGCAGTATTCTTAGTAATAGGTGTTGCCTATTTCCTAGCAAAATCTTATGAAAGTGATGGGTTACAAGCTGGTCTTATAGCATTATCTATCTTTTTTATAATGGCTCCACAAATCGGTAAAATAGTTCCTGAGGGTGGAACTACAGCAGTTGAAGGATGGGGAATGATACAACAAACTTACTTGGGTACAGCAGCCTTATTTTCTTCTATATTAATAGGATTATTATCAACTGAGATATTTGTAAGGTTATCTAAAGTAAAGAAATTAACTATAAAAATGCCAGATGGAGTTCCACCAGCAGTTTCAAGGTCATTTGCAAAGTTAATACCAGGAATGTTAACTATAATGATATTTACTGTAATAGGAATATTTATAAAGATGCTTTCAAATGGAAGTTTCTTAACAGATATTTTAAATACTTATTTAGGAGCACCATTATCAAATGTAGCTGATAGTCTAGGTTCTACAATGCTTATTGCATTTATAATTCATATACTTTGGACTGTTGGTCTTCATGGTGCAAATATAGCACTTCCTTTTACAGAAACTATACTTATGAAATTAGGTGGAGAAAATGCTGCCTTGGCTCAAGCAGGAGCAACAGAAGGATACCATGTACTTGCAGGCTCATTCTTTGATGCATTCGTATATTTAGGTGGTTCTGGAATGGTATTAGGATTGGTTATAGCTTTAATAATAGCAGGAAGAAGACGTAAAGAAATGATAGTATTAGGTGGACCACCAGCAATATTCAACATAGGGGAACCATTGATATTTGGACTTCCAATAGTTTTAAATCCTATATTTATGATTCCATTTGTACTTGCACCAGTAATATGTAGTGCTATATCATATTTAGCAATAGATTTTGGGTTAGTAGCACCAGTAATTTTACCTAAAATACCTTGGGTAACGCCTCCTATATTAGGTGGAGCAATGGCTACAGGTGATTGGACTGGTGGAGCTTTAGCACTATTTAATTTAATATTATCAATATTAATATATATTCCATTTGTCATAGCATCTGAAAAAATGGAAGCTAAGAAGTTGAAAATTAACAACTAGGTAGTTTTATCTGGTTGATAAATATATGGGGTTTCGCAGTATATACTAAATTATAGGTAAGGATGGTATAATGAGATGAAAAATGGACTAAAAATAGTTACAATAGGAGGAGGTTCAAGTTATACTCCTGAACTTGTAGAAGGTTTTATAAAAAGATATGAAGAGTTACCTGTAAAGGAATTGTGGCTTGTAGATATAGAGGATGGAAAAGAAAAACTAGAGATAGTTGGAAATCTAGCTAAAAGAATGGTAAAAAAAGCTGGAATAGACATGAAAATAAATCTTACTTTGGATAGAAGAGAAGCTCTAAAAGATGCAGATTTTGTGACAACACAACTTAGAGTAGGTCTTTTAGATGCGAGAATTAAAGATGAAACTATTCCTTTATCTTATGGAGTTATGGGTCAGGAAACTAATGGTGCTGGAGGCTTATTTAAAGCTCTTCGCACAATACCAGTTATATTTGATATAATAAAAGATGTGGAAGAATTATGTCCAAATGCATGGATGGTGAATTTTACAAATCCAACAGGGATAATAACAGAAGCTGTATTCAAATATACTAATTTTAAAAGATATATAGGTCTATGCAATGTACCAATTCATTTGAAAAATGATATTGCTAAACTATTTAACGTAGAAAGTGACAGAATAAGTATGGATTTTGCAGGTCTTAATCACATGGTTTATGGTCTAAATGTATCTTTGGATGGAGAAGATGTTACAAAAGAAGCAATAGACAAATTTGTCAAAGCAGATATAAGTATGCAAAATATAAAGGCAATTGATTTTAATGCAGAATTTATAAAAGCTTTAGGTGCAATACCTTGTCCATATCATAGATATTACTATAAAACTAAGGAAATGCTTGAAGATGAGTTGAGAGAGTTTAAAGAGGGAAAAGCTAGAGGTCAAGTGGTTAAAGAATTAGAAGAACAATTATTTGAATTATATAAGGATGAAAAACTAGATATAAAACCACCTCAACTTGAAAAAAGAGGAGGAGCTTACTATAGTGATGCTGCTTGTAATTTAATAAGCTCTATATATAATGATAAAAAAGACATCCAAGTAGTTAATACATTAAATAATGGTTCTATAAGAGATTTTAAAGATGAACAAGCTGTAGAAGTGAGTAGTGTAATAACAAAAAATGGTCCAAAACCATTAAGCATAGGATATTTACCAGATTCTGTACATGGATTAGTAAGTCAAATTAAATCATTTGAAGTATTGGCAGCTAAAGCAGCTGTATATGGTGATTATGAATCTGCTCTTTTGGCACTTTGTATAAATCCGCTGATTCCATCCGATGATTTAGCAAAAACTATATTAGATGCAATGTTGGAAGCTCATAAAAATTATCTTCCTAGATTTAATAGATAGTTGTCTATAGAAAGTAGGTTGTGGTATGACTAAGATTATAATAAATGCAGATGACTTTGGATATTGCGAAGCTGTGAATTATGGGATAATGTCAGCTCATAATAATGGAATAGTTAGGTCTACTTCTATGATGGCAAACATGCCCGGGGTAGAACATGGAGTTAAGTTACTTAAAGAAAATAAAACTTTAAATTGTGGAGTTCATATGACTTTAAGTTGTGGTAGACCATTATTATCTAACTTAAAAACTATTGTTGACAAAGATGGCTTTTTTATTAGAAGGATTACAGACGAAGTTATTAAAAAAATGGATTGTGATGAGATTTATAGAGAACTTTGTGCTCAAATAGATAGAGTAGAAGGGCTTGGAATAGATATATCTCATTTAGACAGTCACCATCATATTCATACTTTAGCAAGTTTAAAGCCAGTAATAGAGAAGATTGTGAATAAGTATAGTCTTCCAATAAGAGGCGGATTTGAATATAATTTAGAGTATTCTAAAATAGTTCCTTTAATAGATAGTTTTTATAAGGAAAATGTAAGTGAAGAATATTTTATAAAAAATATAGACGAAATAATGAAGTATGATGTAGTGGATATTATGTCTCACCCAGCTTTTTTAGATGATTATATTTTGAATTCTACATCCTATGCTATTGATAGAACGAAGGAGCACAAGATACTTACATCTAAAGAAGTCAAAGAATTTTTAGAAAAGAATGGATTAGTCATATCAAGCTATAGAGATATTTAGGAGGTAGAATAAATGGATGAAAAAATGATAGAAATATCTTTTGGAATAATTGGATTTGCAGGTGATGCAAAAGGGCTAGCATTTGAAGCTATAAAAGAAGCAAAGAGCGGGAGTATAGATAAAGCTAGAGAATGCATTGAAAAATCAAAAGAATCAATTCACAAAGCTCATAAGTTCCAAACAGAATTGATACAAAATGAAGCCAGTGGTAATAAAACTGAGATAAGTGTTATACTAATTCATGCACAAGACCATTTAATGACAGCTATGAATTTTCAACAGCTAGCAGAAGAATTTATAGATGTATATGAAAGATTGGAAAATAAGTAGTTTAAAATTGCTATCAAAAAGAGTATCTAAAAATAATTTTTATAATTATTTTAGATACTCTTTTTTATTGAAATAGTATTTAGTAATCTATTATCATTTTATTGATGTTTTAAAATTTAGGTTTCTCATAATTGTAAGGTATACTAGTATCAACAACTACATCTTCAATTTTTTCAACAATAAGCTAATCATCCATATTCGTTTAATTGAAAATTCATTCTATATATATGAAAGTTTAAGTATCAATCTATTGTTTAATACAAGAAAACCTTATCTGTAGTATATATAATTAAGATTAATTAGGAATTTTTATCCTTTTACAAAATAATATTGACTAAAAATAGAAAAATGCTATAATAAATATGTGCTTATGATAATCAATATCATATAAGCATAATAAACAAGTAGGAGAAATAATCATGAAAAAAATAAAATCACTTGCAATATTTATATCTATTATAACTACGCTAGTACTTGTTACAGCATGTTCAGATAAGAATACAGGGAATAAAGATAAATCAGAAACAAGAGTTGTACAATCTGTTAAAGGAGAGATTGAGATACCATCAAATCCTAAAAAAATAGTTGATATATCAGGAAGTAGTGAAGAACTATTATTATCGGGTAATAAACCTGTTGCAACAGCAAATGTAGACTCATATGAAACTGATAAATTACCAAGTTACATAAGAGAAGAACTTAAAGATGTAAAAATAGTTGGACACTCAATGATGGATACTATGGATATGGAAGCTATATTAGAAGTAAATCCTGATTTAATAATAATGAGTCAAAGACAAGAGAAGATATATGACCAATTAAAAGAAATAGCACCTGTAGTCATGATGAAAGATTATGCAAATGACTGGAGAAGTAAGTTGATTGATATTTCAAAATTATTTGATAAAGAAGAAGAAGCTAATAGTTGGTTACAGAAGTATGATGAAAAAGCTACAAAGCTTGGTAAAGAAGTTATAGAAAAGAATGGAGAAAAAACTTACTTACCAGTGTTGGCAAGTTCAGGTCAATTTATGGTATTTAGCGATGGTGGAATAGGTACTCTAATAAATGATGATATGAAATTAGCTAGACCTAAGAATATGCCAAAACAAGATGGAATAACACTACCAATGGTAAGTATGGAAGGTTTAACAGATATAGATGCAGACCATATAGTTGTAATTGCTACAGAATCAGATAAAAAAGATTTAGAAAATAGTGCTATCTGGGCTCAAATAAGAGCAGTAAAAGATGGAAATGTAACAATACTTGACGCAGCTCCATTTTTCAGTCAATCATACAATCCAATTGGAAAAGAGCTATTATTAGAATCAGTTAAAAATGAATTAACAAAGTAATTCTTAACTTAGTAGGTGTGAGATAATGATATTCATTTTTCACACCTCTTTTTAATAAAGCTTAAAATTAAAAATACTTAATAGATGATATTATACTGACGATTAAAAGGGAAAAGGAGGTAGGATAATTGACTAAGTTAAGTAAAAAAAATATAACTTATTTGTTGATATTAGTAAGTATGGTTGTACTTGTGTTTGGAATTGTATTATCCATAACTATTGGGGCAAAAGATATGAATCTATCAACCGTTATAGATAGTTTAATAAAAATGGAAGATGGAATAAATATGAGAATAGTAAAGGATGTTAGACTTCCAAGGGCAATAGCAGCTGCACTTGTTGGAGGGTTTTTAGCAATTTCCGGGGCAATAATGCAAGGCATAACAAGAAATCCTATAGCTGAACCATCTGTTATAGGAATTACACAAGGAGCTACATTTGCAATTTCGATATCACTAGTACTTCAAAAAAAACTTCCTCAACTTATACATGGAAGTTTTAGTGTAATGATGTTTGCATTTATTGGGGCAAGTATAAGTGGATTATTTATATATTTTATAAGTTCCAAATCAAGGGGCAGAGCTAATAATGTAAAATTAGCTCTTGCAGGAGTAGCACTTGGAACACTGTTAATTTCTTTAGCATCAGCGATATCTATGTATTTTAATCTATCTCAACAATTGAGCTTCTGGATATCAGGAGGTCTTGTAGGAGTAAATTGGGAAGGTGTAAAGCTATTATTTATAGCTGGAGGTATTGGATTCGTATTAGCCATGGTTATGGCTCCAAGAATAACTATATTAAGCCTTGGAGAAGAAGTAGCAATAGGATTAGGTCAGAAAACTAACACTGTTAGATTCATATGTATAGTACTCGTAATATTAATGACTGGGGCATCTGTTTCGGTGTCTGGTAATATTATTTTTATAGGTCTTATAGTTCCTCAAATAGCTAAAGGAATAGTAGGTTCAGATTATAAGTATATAATACCAAGCTCTCTAGTCCTAGGAGCTGTATTGCTTGTATATACAGATATATTAAGTAGGATGATAAATCCTCCATATGAGACACCAGTAGGTTCTATAACAGCACTTATAGGAGTGCCAATATTTATATACCTTGTTAGAAAGGGGGAGAAATAAGTACTATGAAAAATATTATGAAAATAAATTCTAAAACATTGCTTGTTATATCAATTTTAGTGGTACTTATTTTTATCACTTTTCTAGTAAGTTTAAATATGGGCTCATTTTCTATAGAACCAATGGATGTTATAAAGACTTTTTTAGGTCAGGGTCAGCGTAATCATGAGATTGCGATATTTAAATTGAGATTACCAAGGATAATAATAGCATTGTTGGTTGGTTCAGCATTATCAACAGCAGGTGTAATACTTCAAGGAGTTACAAAAAATGATTTAGCTGATTCTGGGATTTTGGGAATAAATTCAGGTGCTGCATTATTTGTAGTAGTTTATATATACCTTATGAATGGTAATGTCTATGAAGGCATGAGTAATCTAACTGTGTTTACAATGCCTATTGTTGCACTTGTAGGAGCTTTACTTGGAGCATTTTTGATATATTTTCTTTCATGGAAAGGTGGAATAAATTCGTCAAGATTACTACTTATTGGTATAGGTGTAAACATAGCCTTTACTTCTATTTTGACGATATTTCAATTGAAATTTACAACACAAGAATTTAATAGAGTTATGGCATGGACATCAGGAAGTATTTGGGGAACTAGCTGGAAATATGTAATAGCTGTACTTCCATTTATAGTGATTTTTATGAGTATAACTATGTATAAAGCTAAGTATATAGATGTTTTAAACTTGGGTGATGAAGTATCTACAAGTCTTGGTGTAGATGTAGAAAAACAAAGGAGAAGACTTATAATATATGCAGTAATTTTATCTGGTGTATCGACAGCAGTAGCAGGTAGTATTTCATTTATAGGTTTAATAGCTCCCCATATAGGTAGAAAAATAATAGGACCAAAACATAAAAGATTAATACCAGTATCAGCACTGATAGGGACCTTATTACTTTTAGTAGCAGATACTATATCTAGAAATATTCTGGCACCTATAGAAATACCAGTAGGTATAGTGGTTTCTATAATAGGAGTGCCATACTTTATCTATTTAATGTTGGCAAATGATTAGGAAAGGGTGTTGTTATGAACTGTATAAGTACTAAAAATTTAAATATATCATATGGAAATACAGATATTGTAAAAAATTTAAATTTAAATATACCAAAAGGAAAAATAACTACTATAATAGGGGCTAATGGTTGTGGAAAATCGACAATACTTAAAACTATAGGAAGAATTATTAGCCCTAAGAGTGGAAGTATATATATAAATGGAAAGGATATTTATAAAAAGAAATCTAAAGAAATAGCAAAAGATATGGCTGTACTTCCACAAAGCCCTCAAGCTCCTAGTGGTCTTACTGTTTCAGAGTTAATTTCTTATGGAAGATTTCCTCATAAGAGTGGATTTGGTAATTCTAGTAAAGAGGACAGAGATATTGTAAATTGGAGTTTAGAAGTTACTGGAATTTCAGATTTTAAAGATAGAAATATAGAAGACTTATCGGGAGGACAAAGACAAAGGGCATGGATAGCTATGGCTTTAGCACAGGAGACTGATATATTACTACTAGATGAGCCTACAACATATTTAGACTTAGCTCATCAGTTAGAGATACTAAAATTGTTAGATGAATTAAATAAAAAACAAGGAAGAACTATTGTTATGGTAATACATGAACTTAATAATGCAGCGAGATTTGCTGACCACATGATAGGTATTAAGAAAGGTAAAATAGTTTGTGAAGGTGATGCATATGATGTCATGACGAAAGATAATCTAAAAGAATTATTTAACATTGATGCAGAAATAGTAACAGACCCAAGAACAAATAAACCAATTTGTATAACTTATGACATGGTATAAATGGTGACAACATGGAAAATCAAGAAGCATTAAGACATGAAAAAATATGGATTTTATTACTTAGATATTCGATACCTGCAATAATAGCAATGATGGTAACTTCACTTTATAATGTAGTAGATAGAGCTTTTATCGGTTCTATGGAAGGTATTGGCTCCATAGCTATCGCAGGTCTTGGTGTAACTATGCCAGTATTTACACTAATAATAGCTTTTGGAATGCTGATATCAGTAGGTGCTAGCACAAGATTGTCTATTAAATTAGGTGAAAGAAATAGAGAAGAAGCAGAAAAGATATTGGGCAATGCTTTGACACTATCTATAATTATATCTTTAATGATAACTATATTAGGATTAGTTTTTTTAGAAGATATACTTTTTATTTTGGGGGCAAGTAAAGATTCAATCTCTTATGCAAAAGACTATATGAGTGTCATATTGGTTGGAAGTATATTTAATCTAGTTGCATTTTCTCTTAATAATGCAATTAGGGCAGAGGGTAATCCAAAATTAGCAGCAAGAACAATGATTGTAGGTTGCGTATTAAACTTGATATTGGACCCTATATTTATATTTGTATTTGATTTAGGAATAAAAGGAGCAGCTATAGCAACGGTACTCTGTCAAATAGTGGTGTTCATTTGGGTAACACATTACTTTATAAGAGGGAAGTCTAATTTAAAACTAAAAAAATGTAACTTAAAATTGGATAAAGATATAGTAAAGAAGGTACTTGCAATAGGTATAACACCTTTTTGTATGGAGGTAGCTATAAGTATAACTCATATGTTTACAAATAATTCTCTAAAAGTTTATGGCGGAGATTTGGCTATTGGAGCTATGACAGCACTTACATCTATTTTATTGATGTTTATGATGCCTGTGTTTGGTTTGAATCAAGGTATGCAAACTATAATATCATACAATTATGGTGCAAAACAATATGAGCGTGCAAAGAAAACTTTAATACTATCTATCATAGTATCAATTATCATATTGTCATTTGGATTTTTGGTAGTACAAGTTTTTCCAGAAGTATTTGTAGGTATATTTAATAAAGATTCAGATTTAATGGAGATAGCTGTAAGAGGTATAAACATAAATCTAATTACATTGCCTATAATGGGGATTTCTATTGTAGGACCTGTGTATTTTCAATGTATAAGTAAGGTTAAACACTCTATGTTTTTAACTCTTTTAAGACAATTTATTTTATTTATACCATTAATTATTGTACTTCCAATTCAATTTAATTTAGATGGAGTCTGGTTAGCACAGCCAATTGCAGATTTTATTGCTATGATAATCGTATTGTTATTCTTAAAAAGGGAATTTAAAATAAATCAAGTATAAAGAATTAAAAATAAAAAGGTCTATCTAAAAATAATTTTTGTACTGCACCCCAATTGTTGGACTAAAAATCTAATGATTGGGGTGTTTCTATATGGCTAAATACGATTTTAATTTCAAATTAAAAGTAGTTAAGTCCTATTTAAATAGAGAAGGAGGATATGCTTCAATAGCAAAACAATATGGAGTTGCTAGCCATTCTCAAGTTGAAAGATGGGTTAATACGTATAATACATTAGGAGAGGATGGACTAAAAAGAAAAAATAAAAATACTTTTTATACTATACAGTTCAAGCTAGATGTTATAAACTATATGATAACAACTAAATCTAGTGCACAAGAAGTCGCTAACCATTTTGGAATGAACAATAGTACACTTATAGCAATATGGAAACAAAAACTTTTACATGGTGGTGTCGATGCCTTGTCTAAAACGAAAGGAAGACCATCAATGAATAAAAACAAAAACACTAAAGAAAAAAATAAATTAACAAGAGAACAAGAATTAGAATATGAAAATAAACTTTTAAAAGCGGAGCTTGCATTTCTAAAAAAGTTGCGTGCTTCAGGGATGAATGTTCCCGAAAGGTTAAAAAACAATACGAAGCAAAAGTA
Source organism: Clostridioides sp. ES-S-0054-01 (assembly GCA_021561035.1). Lineage (NCBI taxonomy): Bacteria > Bacillati > Bacillota > Clostridia > Peptostreptococcales > Peptostreptococcaceae > Clostridioides > Clostridioides sp. ES-S-0054-01. Next base: position 3,019,467 of record CP067346.1, on the reverse strand, counting down.
ATTTATGATCTTCGTAAGGACTTTAAACTCTCCATTCTTCTTGAAGCTACTAAATTTCCTAAATCAACATATATGTATTGCCAGAAGAGATTTGATATTGAAAATCCAGATAAAGATATTGAAGAAAAAATCATGTCTATTTTTAAAGAACACAATGGCAGATATGGCTATCGCCGAATTACAGCTACATTAAAAAATAGTGGTATCCTTATTAATCAAAAGAAAGTTAGACGTATTATGAGAAAATTAGAACTTAAATGCATAGCATTTTCTCGTAAATTACGTAAATATAATTCCTATAAAGGTACAATTGGTAAGGTAAAAAATAATAAAATAAATAGAAGATTTAAAACATCAATTCCACATCAGAAAATAACAACTGATACATCAGAATTTAAAATATATACTACTGATAAAAATGGAAATTTAATTATAAAAAAAGCATATCTCGATCCATTTTTAGATATGTTTAATGGAGAAGTTTTATCATTTAGTATCTCAGATAGACCTAATTTTAAATCAATAAGTGATGCTTTAAATGAAACCATCAATATTACAAAAGATTGTCCTTATAGAAGAACTTTTCACTCAGACCAAGGTTGGGCATATCAAATGAATAAGTATGGCAAAACACTTAAGAAAAATAAAATATTTCAAAGTATGTCTCGTAAGGGTACATGCCTTGATAATTCTCCTATGGAAAATTTCTTTGGAATAATGAAGCAAGAAATGTATTATAGAAAAACATATAAAAGTTTCAACGAATTAAAGACAGCTATAACAGAATATATTTACTATTATAATAACAAAAGAATTAAAGAAAAATTAAATTGGCGTAGCCCTGTTAAATATAGACTTGAATATGAATCTAAAGTTACATAAAGTAAAAAAACAGGAATGAAAATTCCATTCCTGTATAAAGTCCAACTTTTGGGTCTCAGTACATTTGATTATTGAGAGATAGCCTTTTTATTTTTATATATTTTAAATTTTATGTTAAAGGATTTTTAGTTTATATATTTATAGGGGAATAGTATCTTTATATAAAGATGCTTAATAATCTATTATAGATTAGAATGTAGAAGCAATTCTGTAAATACCAAATTCTCTATGACCAAGGCTTTCAGCTTTAGTATATTTGCCATTACAAACTTCTACTATTTCGTTGAATATTTCTTGACCTATATCTGTTATTTTAGCACCATCTGTTATAATTCTACCTGCATTTATATCTATATTATCTGGCATTTTGTTGTATGTATCACTATTTCCAGTGATTTTAATAACTGGGGAAATTGGGCTTCCTGTTGGAGTACCTCTACCAGTTGAAAAGATTACAATCTGTGCACCACCTGCTACCATACCAGTTATAGAATCTATATCCTGTCCTGGAGTATCCATAAAATATAATCCTTTTTTATCAGGAGGTATAATATCAGCATATTCAAGAGCACCTTTGAATGGTTTGTTGCCTGCTTTATACATACATCCAAGTGATTTTTCTTCAATTGTTGAAAGCCCACCAGCTTTATTACCTGGAGTAGGTTGACCACTACGTAAATCTTCTCCCATGGCAATTGCTCTCTTTTCTACATCACTTACAAATTTAAGAAACTTATCTTTCATTTTTTCATCTTCAAAACGAGTAGCTAATAAATGTTCTGCACCAATTACTTCTGTCGTTTCGCTTAGTATACTGCTTCCTCCCTCATCTACAAGAAGGTTTGATGCAACTCCTATTGAAGGGTTTGAAGCTATTCCACTTGTTGGGTCAGAACCACCACATTCAAGTGCTAATGTAATCTCACTCATATCAAATTCAACCCTTACTTCCTTTGATACTTCACGAACCATTTTACCTATTATTTCAGCTCCTTTAGAAACTGTTTTCAACGTTCCACCACATTCTTGTATAACAACATAATCTACTTTTTTTCCTGTTGTAGCTATTTCAGATGCTAAGTCTTTTGCTTGAATACCATCGCATCCAAGCCCAACTACTAAAACGGCAGCAACATTAGGATTTTTTCCAAAACCTATTAATGTCTTTGCTGTAAGTTCTATATCAGAACCAATTTGACAACATCCATGTTGATGGGGGATAGCTATTGCGCCTGGAACAAGTGCTGCAATTCTTGTAGCTGTCTCACTTGAACATACAGATGTTGGAATAACTAAAACATGATTACGAATACCAAATTGCCCATTTTCTCTTAAATAACCCATTAATTTCATTTCAATTACCTCCTATTTTTTGTCTCCACGACCACGTGTACTTTCAATATTATGTACATGTACATAGTCACCAGTTTTTATGTCAACTGTTGCGATTCCTATAATTTCACCATATTTATAGACAACATCACCTTTTTTTACATCCTCTGTAGCCATCTTGTGAAAAACAGGGATATCATCATTTACTATATAAGATTTTCCATCAATTGAAACTTTTTCACCTTTAATCAAAGGTCTAACACATGTAACTAAATTATCTTTTTCATTTGCATGAATAATTGCATTCATTACTTTTACCTCCTTAAATATTAATTTACTTCAATATTTTTATTTGTTTTAAAAAGAGCTTTTTTCTTTTTTTCCCTTTTATCGAGATAAGAAACTAACATTGGACAACATATTGCTGTAACAATGATAGCAGCAGCAACTTGTACTGTTGAAACGGCTACAATTGTAGCTAGAGTAGGGTCTATAGCCGCTAAAGCTTCAGGAGTACCAGCTGCATTTCCAGCTGTTGTACCTGTAGCTGCACCTACTGCTGGGTGTTCTGCACGTATAAGCTTCATTACGAAGTATCCACCCATACCTGTTATTAGAGTAACTCCTAAGCCAAGTACAACACCAGGTAATCCAGCAGTTATAATCTGATTAAAGTTTAATGCAGCTCCTAAAGGGAAAGCAAAGAAAGGAATTAATAATGTTGTACCAGGTGCAAGGAATTCTCGTATATCTTCATCGAGATTTCCAAGTATAAATCCAAGTAGTATTGGTATGAGTGCTGCAAATAGTGCTACTATAGGTACATTTGCAAGTCCAGTCACGCCAAAAGCAAGCATTGTGAAAAAAGGACCGTCATTTAGAGATAATATAGATATTGCTCCAACATCTGTAGAGTCTCCATATTCACCTGCAAGTGCAGCAAACAAACCTCCATTTGAATTGGTCATGGTAGCAACTATGGCAAGAGGTGTAATGCCAATTATACCTTTAGGTCCTATAAATTTACTGACGATAATACCTAATACTGCACCGATTATAAATTTTGTTGCTGTAAGTACTATTCCTTTAGTCAAAGGTTTACCTGCTTGCCTTATGTTAATTTGAGCTCCATTACATAGACAAAATAGAGCAAGTATACTCATTGCACCAGTTTTAAATAAGGATGTTGTGAATCCTCCAATTTCTAGAGCCTGTGGACATACTGTATTAAATAGTGCTCCCAATAACAGGGGACATACCATAAGTCCTCCTGGTATCTTTTTCACTGATTTTAAGATGTGCATCTAGTATCACTCCTTTTCATTTTTATATAAGTATCTAAAAGCAATTACTATGCCAATATATAGGTTTTATATTTTAAATTATTATGATTGGTTTTGATTATTGATTAAAATGCTGTAGATTACTTAGAGTTAAACGTATAATTGTAGAAAATTTCACACTAAAAATAATATTTTTATTATATAATTATATTTTTTAGTAAAAACAAATAAACGTCTTATGTATTAAATTGAAACATAAAACGTTTTGATATATTAAGTATGTTTTATTTTTAAACATCATTTTCTATTTCTTTTAATTTTCTCCATAGAGTAGAGCGAGTTATTTTTAGAATTTCACAAGTTTTTGTAGTATTTCTATTGTTTTCATTATAAATTTTATAGATATATTTTTTTTCTAATGTCTTTAAATCTAAATTACTACATTCAAAATCATTATTATTCTTATGTGATATATTATTTGTATATTCATTTTTATATTTTTCTAATAAAATTGAATCAAATGATTCTACAATAACAGCCCTTTCCATCATACCTTCCAATTCTCTTATATTACCTTCGTATTCTCGCTCAAGAAGTGCTTGTTTAATATTTGGAGTGACAATTAAAGGTGTTTTGTTGTATTTGATTGAATATTTGTGTATAAAAAATTCTGATAATTTTATAATATCTTCTTTTCTTTCTTTTAATGAAGGAAGGTGCAATGTTAGTATATTTATTCTAAAATAAAGGTCTTGTCTAAATAAACCATCACGCATCATATTTTTTAAGTCTTTATTTGAAGCACAGATAATTTTCACATCTATAGGAATAACTTTATCACCACCAATTCTCATAACTTGTTTTTCCTGTAAGACTCTCAATAATCTACCTTGAAGTTCAAGAGGAATTTCACTTATTTCATCTAGAAAGATTGTACCTTCATGTGCTAACTCAAATACGCCTGATTTACCTTTTTTTCTTGCACCTGTAAATGAACCTTCCTCATAACCAAAAAACTCACTCTCTATTAAAGATGGAGGTATAGCAGCACAATTTACAGCAACAAAAGGTGCATTTTTACGCTTACTATAGTTGTGTATACTTTGACAAAATAGTTCTTTACCAACACCTGACTCTCCAGTAATAATCATTGGAGTGTCATAACATGCATATTTTTTAGCAATTTCTATACAATTTTTTGTTTTTTCACTAGCATGGATTATATCATCAAAAGTGTATTTAGCAGATAGACCTTTATTTAATAGACTCCTTCTTATTGTATGTTCAAAAGAACTTATCTCCTTACTATCTTGAAATGTAGAAACAGCTCCTTGAATTTGACCATCAACTATGATTGGAACTCTATTTGTAATAATTTTTGTACTTCCTATATTTTGTATTTCACCAATTTGAGGTTCCATAGTTTCAACTACTTGTGGAAGAACCGTGTTTGGAATAACATCTATAACATTGTGATAAAGTGCATTTTCCTTTTTTATACCAAATATTTTTTCAGCACTCTTATTAAATAATGTGATTTTAAAATTTTTATCAACTGTTATTATTCCATCATGTACGAAATCTGTCATAGCTTCTATCTGTAATCTTCTTTTTTGTTCATCTTTTGTTGCTTCAAGTATTTGTTCTGCTTGTTGAATGGCTCTAAGTATGTTCTCTTCTCTAGATTCAATTAATATTCCCTTACAATTAAGTCTTTTAACAATATGTGCAACAGTAGTATCTCCTATATATGTGTTGATACCTTTTTTTCTGTATTTTTCTATAGCATCATAAATCTCTTCTTCTTTTTCAATTTCAATCATAGTTATTTTTTTATTCAATATTTCTTCTATAATATCGAAGCCATAGATGACGTTATTAAATCCAATTATTCCAAATGGTTCATCGGAATTTTTTACTTCTTTATAGCTTTTTATAATATCATAAGCATCTACTTTAATTTCAACTATAGGTATGTTGTAGGTAGCTTTTAACATATTGTAAGTCCCACCTCGGCTTATGATAACTCTAGTACCATGATTAATACTTTTTTCAGCAAGAGGTATACCTTCTTTTAGATTGCCAAATACAACATCAATATTTGTATATTTGTTTTTTTTAACTATGTGAATTGATTTTTCATAGGTTCCTTTAGTGGGAGCAATAACGAGTATTTCTTTCATAATGATTCCTCCATATTTCATCAAATAAACTTAAATATTATCTCATGACTAAATTTTATCAGTTATATTTTAATATTTTACTTTATATTTAATTATAAATAAAGTATTTTTAAAAAGAACATTATAAAAGACTGCATCAAAGTTAACTTCTAGAATTCTAAAGTTTCATCTTCTTACAGTCTTTTAATATCTAATATCTATTTATCAAATCTATCTACTCTAAATAATTTCATGTTTTTATTTTGTTTACCAAGATATAATTCACTTAACATTATACCACCTAATATTGCAAAGAGTATACCATTTGCTCCATAACCTAGACAATACCATAGGTTGTTGTTTTTGTTATCTGGTCCAATAAAACCTAAATTATCTAAAGTTGAAGCAAAACAACCACAATATTTATACTCAACTTGTATGTCTTTTATATCCTTAAACATACTTTTCAATCTTTGTTCTAAAATGTCATACTTTTCATTGGCTAAAGTTTCATTTTCTATATCATCAAAACTTATATCTTCACCACCTATAATTAATCGATTGTCTTTAGTAGTTCTTAGATAATTATATGGGTCACAGTTGTCTCTAATTAAAATGTTGTTTTTCCAAGAAGTGATGTTTTTAAGTGGCTTTGTGGCTATATTAAAAGTATTTGACTTAGTTGCAAAATTTCTTTTTGTAAATAAACTTGTATTGTACCCTGTAGCTACAATTAATTTTTTACCATGAACCTTGTATCCATATGATACTTCAGCAATTACCTTATCATTTGAGAAGTTTACTTTTTTTACTTCTGTATTTTCATATACTTGAAGACCATTTTTTAAACTTACATCAATCAAATGGTGACTATATTTATATGGGTCTAATTCTCGTCCTCCGCTTTTTGCTATCAATCCTGACTTCAAGTCAAAACTAAAAGGGTTTGTGGATTCATCAATATATTCAACATCAAATCCATTTTCTTTTCTTAAATTGAATTCTTCTTTTATAGCCTTAATTTCAAGTTTATTGGCAGTATAAAGTAGAGTATCTCTTTTGGCATAATCACACTTATTTCCATGTAGTTCTATAAATTTATCTAATTCTTCAAGTGCTGATACACAAAGGTTGTATGCTTTTAGAGCATCAGTTAAAGTCATAACTTCTGTCAAGTCTATCAAATTATCATCTAATTCGTACTGCAAAAGAGAAGTGGTTGCACTAGTGCTTCCATGTGCAATCCTTCCTTTTTCAAGAATGACTGATTTTATATTGTTTTTAGCTAAATAGTAAGCACAAATACATCCAGTAATACCACCACCAACAATTATAACATCAGTATCAATATCATCAGTAAGATATGGAAACTGTTTTGGAATTTTGTTTATATTAGTAAAAATAGGCTTTCCCTTTACATATTCTTGATTCATATATTTCACTCCTAAAATTTATTATGTATGAATGTATTATTTTCTATAGCAAATAATATTATACATTTTAATTATCTAGATATATGGGTATGTATAAATAAAAATGTGCTAACCTTTTAGTGTAAAACATATGTATAATATATTTATAAGTACTTTATTTTAAGTAATATAGTATATAATGTTTGTTAACAAGTAAAAAGATTGAATAAAAGTTAATTAAAAATTTAAAGTAGGAGGTAAATTTATGCTTTCAAAAGATATAGCTTCAAAGGTATTAGAAAAGTGTCTAGTTACTGGAGGAGACTTTGCTGAGATTTTTGAAGAAGATACTATAAATAATTCTATTAGTTTAATAGATAATAAAGTAGAAAATGCAATAGGCGGGAGAAATTATGGTATAGGAATAAGAATATTTAAAGGATTAAAAAGCATATATGCTTATACAAGTGATAATTCGTTAAATAGTTTGTTGGATGTAGCATATAAAGCTGCTGTTGCTTTAGGAAGATTAGAGGATGGAAAAAGTGTAATATTAAATGACAGTACTAAAATAAATAATATACATAATATAAAAATTTATCCAAATTCAATAGCTAATAAAGATAAAGTAAACGTAATGAAGGTTGCATATAAGAGTGCAAAAGAATTTAGTAGTGATATATCTCAAGTAAGTGTTAGTTATTTGGATAAAGACCAAAAAATATTAATTGCAAACACTGAAGGTATATATGTTGAAGATAGAAGAATAAGAACCAGACTTGGAATAAGTTCAATTGCATCTAAAGGTACTGAAAATCAAACTGGATTTGAAGGACCTGGAGGTTGTAAAGGGTTTGAAATATTTGAAGAAATAGACCCAGAATACTATGCAAAAGAATCAGCTAGAGTAGCACATACTATGTTGCATGCTAAAAATTGTCCAGCAGGCAATATGATGGTAGCAATAGATAATGGATTTGGTGGAGTAATATTTCATGAAGCTTGTGGACATTCTTTAGAAGCTACATCAGTTGCAAAGGGCAATTCCGTATTTGCAGATAAATTAGGTCAACAGATTGCTTCTACAAAGATTACAGCTATAGATGATGGTACAATACCAAATTACTGGGGTTCTATGAATATAGATGATGAGGGAAATCCAGCTCAAAAAAATATACTAATTGAAAATGGAATTTTGAAGTCTTATATGATAGATAAACTTAATGGTAGACGAATGGGAATGAATCCTACAGGAAGTTCTCGTAGACAAAACTATAAATTTGCTCCAACTTCAAGAATGACTAACACTTATATTGCTGCTGGAGAAGATAAACCAGAAGACATTATAAAGTCAATACCAGATGGACTTTATGCTAAAAAAATGGGGGGTGGCTCTGTAAATCCTATAACAGGAGAGTTTAATTTCGCAGTTTCAGAAGGTTACTTGGTAAAAAATGGAGAAATACAAGAGCCAGTTAGAGGTGCTAGTTTAATTGGAAAAGGTAGCGAGGTACTTATGAATATAGATATGGTTGGGGACAACTTAAAACAAGCTCAAGGGATGTGTGGTTCATCATCAGGAAGTATACCAACTAATGTAGGTCAACCTATGATAAGGGTGAAAGAAATTACTGTAGGTGGAAGATAGGAGGGATAATTGTGGAACTTAAAAGTTTTAAGGATATATTATTTAAAAAGGCTCTAAGTGAAGGCTTTGAAGAGTGTGAAGTATATTATTATACAGGAGAAAATTTAAGTATAAATATATACGAAGGAGAAGTTGAGAAATACAGTCTTGATAAATCTTTTGGTTTATCTTTTAGAGGAAAAATAAATGGAAAGATAGGTTACTCTTATACAGAAATTTTAGATGATAAAGCTGTTGATATGTTGATAAAAAATGTAAAAGATGGAGTAAATACCATTGAAAATGAAGATATACAATTTATATATGAAGGTGATAAGCAATATAGTGAGGTAAAGACTTATTCTAAAGAGCTAGAAAATTTAGAAGCAGATAAGTTGATTGATTTAGCTTTAGAAATGGAAAGAGAGACTAAAGCTTATTCAGATAAGGTAGTAAATTTATCTAAGTGTACTATATCTTATTCTGTATCGAGTAATGGTATATGTAATACTAAAGGTCTTGATTTAAGCAATACAACCAATATGCTTATAGGGTTTGTAGTTCCTATCATAGAGGACAATGGGCAAAAATATGATGGAATAGGATATAATATAGCAACTTCTATTGAAGAAATAAAGCCTTGTGAGATAGCAAAACTTGGTGTTGATGATGCTTTATCTAAAGTAGGTGGTAAGAGTATCCCATCAGGTAAATATAAAACTATATTGTTTAATGAAGCTATGGTATCTTTACTTAGCACATTTTCTGGAATATTTAATGCAGATTCAGCTCAAAAAGGATTATCTCTATTAAAAGGTAGAGAAGGAGATATGATAGCATCTTCTATAGTTACAATAGTTGATGACCCGCTTTTAGAAAATGGTATGGCATCTACTCCTTTTGACGATGAGGGAGTAGCTACATTTAAAAAAGAAATTATTTCAAATGGAAAGCTTATAACTTTACTTCATAATTTAAAGACGGCTAATAAGGCAAATGTAAAGACTACAGGAAATGGAATAAAATCTTCATATTCATCACCTATAGGTATACATCCAACTAACTTTTATATAGAAAAAGGAGATAAATCTCTAGATGAAATTATGAAAGATATAGGTGAAGGCTTGATGGTTACTAGTTTTGCAGGTCTTCATTCAGGCGCAAATTCAGTAACAGGAGACTTTTCTTTAGCAGCTAAAGGCTTTTATATTAAAGAAGGTAAAAAAGTATTTCCAGTAGAGCAAATTACTGTTGCAGGTAATTACTTTGATTTATTAAAAGACATTGAAGTTGTGGGAGAAGATTTAGAATTTCCAATGAGTAGTATAGGCTCACCTTCAGTTGTTATTAAAGAGTTATCAGTAGCTGGAAAAGATGAATAATTAAAAAGTAATTTTGTAAGCAAAAGGCTATGTTAATTTTAATTAACATGGCTTTTTATTATTTACGTTATATAATAAAGTCGCAATGCATATAATTAATATCATATGTTAGATTTAAAGGAGGATATATTATGAGTGATGTACATTACGATATGCACAAGAGAAAGGGATATTCAAGTGATGAACCATACCCAGAAATAAAAGTCTTAGGACCAAATAAGTACTATGCAGAACTATTGATGGATGATTATTCTGGTAGAGCTAGTGAATTTACAAGTGTAACACAGTACTTATATCATGATTTTGATTCAGAGAAAAATTATAAAGAACTTAATGAAATGTGGGTAAATATATCTATAACGGAGATGTTACATATGGAGATATTGGCAAAGACTATAAGATTATTGGGTGGAAATCCTGTATACAGAGGTTCTACAAGTTCATGTGGTGCATATTGGAATGGAAGTTTTGTATATTATGGAGACTCCATTTGCGACAGATTAAAATCAGATTTACATTTAGAATATGTAGCTATTGATAATTATTATAGAGATATAAGCATTATAGAAGACCCTTATATAAAAGCTATATTAAATAGAATAATTTTAGACGAAAAAGTTCATGTAGGTTTGTTTAAAAAAGCAATAGAAAAGTATTGTGAATAAACTCGAAAGCTTAGTTATTAATTATTTTATTCATATATATAAAATGGATATCATACATTTTCTTGAAGGGAGTTGCTATTGATATGTATTATGTGTATGTAAATGATATAAATATAGCAGTTTATGATTTAAATCCGAGTGCTAAAAAAACAGTACTTTTTATACATGGTTGGCCGTTAGGACATAAGATATTTGAATATCAAACCAATATACTTCCAAAACTTGGATATAGAACAGTTTCAATTGATTTAAGAGGATTTGGTAAATCTGATGCAACAGCAGGAGGATATACCTACAGCCAAATGGCGGATGATATTTATAAGGTGGTACAGGCCATTGGATTAAAAGATTTCACCCTTGTTGGATTCTCAATGGGTGGAGCGATTGTACTTAGATATATGAGCTTGTTTCATGGATATGAGGTATCAAAATTAGCATTGCTTGCAGCAGCGGCACCATCATTTGTACAGAGGCCTCCAGAGTTTCCATACGGTATGACACGTGAGGATGTTAATAATTTAATAGCTCAAGCATGTACTGATAGACCAGAGATGGTGACCAATTTTGGCGAAAAGGTATTTGCATCAAATCCATCAAAAAGTTTTAGAAGGTGGTTCAACGACATTGGTTTTAGTGCATCTGGTATTGGCACAATTGGAACAGCTGTATCTTTAAGAGATGAAGAATTATTTAATGATTTAAAATGTGTAAGAGTGCCTACTGGTATATTTCATGGTAAACTAGACCGAGTATGCCCATATGAATTTGCAGTTTTTATGAATGAAAAAATAGAAGATTCAACTTTATATACTTTTGAGTATAGTGGTCATGCTATATTTTATGATGAACTTAAACTATTTAATCAAGAATTTTTACAGTTTTTAGAGGAATAAAAATATTTTATTATCACTTAAAAAAAGAGTAAGATTATGTTAAATGGTTTAGGTTAAATTTTATACTATCTTGCATAATTTAGATAAATAGGGTTTTAGAACTTGATACTAAGTTCTGAGACCCTATTATTATATGTTCTTAAATATACATATTATGTAAGTTATTTGTGAAAAATTATTTTGTAAGAAAATTAACAAATCTATAAGTGAAAATAAAAATATATACTTTAGAAAATAATAGTAAATAATACAAAATGTGATTTTTAAGATTTAAAACTTTTTTAAAAAGTGCTACAATAGACCAAATTATTACTTTCTATATTCACTAAACAGGAGGTGGTGCTATGAAAAAACATAATATTTTATTTGTGTCAACTGATGACAAAATAAATATAGATATATCAAAACAATTAGAAAATATATTTGGAGAATTTTGTAATATAGATAACTTGGTCTATGTAAATAGAATAAATATTGAACTGTCAAAGTACGAGCTTGTAGTATGTTCAGACAATGATATAAAAGAGTATATACATAATAATATCGATAAAAATATACCTATTGTAATAATACATCGCACAATAAATATTGAAAATATAAATCAGATAATAAGTATAGAAAATGATTCTGAAGTTATGGTTATAGATGCTTATAAAGAGTCAGCAGATGAAACTGCCAAGATAATTAGAAAACTAGGATTAATTCACATTAATCTAATGCCATATTATCCAGGATGTGATAAGTCTGAATGTGAGATTGGAATTATTACGGGGAGTAGAAATAGTATACCACAAAACATAAAGCAAATAATTGACATAGGTGATAAAATAATCGATATAAATACAGTCATAGAAATCTTTACAAAGCTAAATATATCTATAGATAAACTACATATTATTAAAGAAAAATATAATGAAGATACAGTAAATGGATATAGGTATTATACAACTATGAATAAAACTATGAAGAGTTTTTTGGAGATTATAGATGAAGGTATTGCTTCTATTGATAAGTTAGGAAAATTTATATATTGTAACAAAGTATTCTCTAACCTAGTTGGAATAGAGCAAAATGAAATTATATCTAATAATTTTATGGACTTATTTAGTGATAAGGTTGTCAAAAAAATATTTTTTCAAGAGGATGAAGTTAATGATGAAGTAGTAAATTTAAATAACAAAAAATTGATAATTAATAAAGTAAATGTGTATGAAAATAATGAACGAATAAAGAGTATTATAAGTATTAAAGATATAAGTGCAATTCAATTGATTGAGGATAAGATTCAAAATAAATTTCAAGAAAAAGGTTTTGTATCAAAGTATACGTTTGAGAGTGTTGTAGGTGAGAGTAAAATAATAAAAGAAAAAATTAATATTGCAAGAAAAATAGCAGCTACAGATTTTTCTGTGCTGATACTTGGGGAAAATGGAACAGGAAAAGAAATATTTGCCCAGGCAATACATAATGAATCTCTAAGAAAAAACAAGCCATTTGTTGCAGTTAATCTGTCTTCTTTGTCAGATTCACTTATTGAGAGTGAACTTTTTGGCTATGAGGAGGGAAGTTTTACAGGAGCAATAAAAGGTGGAAAAATGGGTATATTTGAAAGAGCACATACAGGAACAATTTTTTTGGATGAGATAGGTGATATATCTCTAGATGTACAGCAAAGATTGCTAAGAGTATTACAAGAAAAAGAAGTTATGAGAATGGGTGGAAGTAAAATTATACCAATAGATGTTAGAATTATAGCTGCAACAAATAAAGATTTAAAGAAAAAAATTAAAGAGTGTTCTTTTAGAGAAGATTTGTATTATAGGATTAATGTATTACATATAGAGATTCCTAGACTTAGAGAGCGTAAGGAAGATATACCTCTTATAAGTAAGTATTTTTTAGATGAAATAAATAGCAATAAATGTTTTACAGAAGAATCAATGCAGGCTTTAAAATTGTATGAATGGCCAGGAAATGTAAGAGAGCTTAAAAATTTAATTTATTATATTGACACTATAGTTGAGGAAGATAGAGTAGATTACGAGCATTTGCCAGAACAATTTAGATTTGAAAAAAACAATACTTTAGTTAATGAAAATTTCGATTCAATTATCTTAGATTTAAAACAATCTAATTTCTTTGAGGAGAGTATATGTATATTGACTAGTATAGAAACTTGGAATAATAAAAATATATTATTGGGAAGAAATAAACTGCAAGAAATTTTGAAAGAAAAAGGTGTAGTTTTAAGTGTAGACCAAATCAGAAAAAGAATAGATAAATTAAAGAGTAATGGTTTACTTTTATCTGGAGTAAAAAAACAAGGTAGTTTTATAACTGATGAAGGAAAGAACTTTATATCATATATAAAATTTAAGGGAGTAATATAGGGGACTAAAAAGGTAAAATCCCCTAAAAAACTCCCTATAATAGATAGAAATAAATTAAATTATTTTCAAGATTAAGATAATTCAAAAATATTAAATTAATAATCTAAAAAGATTATTTCTAATAAAACAGTAGTAAATATCAACTTTACTACCGTTTTTATTTTTTGAAAGATTTATTATACAATTAAAATTTATATTTTGGCATGTTAATTGCTATATAGGAAAATATAAAAAATTGTAGAACTTGGAGGATGTTGTTATGAAGTCAGCTTATAAAGGATATGAAGCATATAGTTATCTGGAAAAAGGAAAAGATATCTCATCTATTGAGATGTGTAAAGGAGATAAGAGAGTTAAAGAGTACCTTATTGAGTTAGATGATGTTCAAGAAGCGAAGGTTAAAAGTATAGTGGAGGACAAAATATTTATATCATTACATGAACATCCAGTCTTATTTCCAGAACACTTGGAAAGAGATATATTTGAATACAATAGAGAGGGTAAACAAAGATGCGCTTATGAAGCACTATCAAGAGGATATTATGATGCTATATTTGATAATTTAATGGATGGTGTATGTACAATCACATCAAATTCAGGATGGAAATGGGATGATATATTAATAGATTTAGGTATGAGGCTATGTGATTTAGCGCATCAAGATTTTGTTATAAAATGTGAAAAAGTGGAAGATATATACAGAGCTAAAAGTGAAGGTAAAGTGGCATTAATACCCACACTAGAAGGGGCGGCACCAATAGAGAATGAGCTTGATAGAATAGATATACTATATGGATTTGGTATAAGAATGATGGGTATCACATACAGTGAATCTAATGCATTAGGTTCAGGACTAAAGGAAGAAAAAGATGGAGGTCTTACAAATTTTGGTAGAAAAGCTGTAGAAAGAATGAATAAGATTGGAATGGCAATAGATTGTTCTCATGTTGGAGTACAAACTACACTTGATGTTATAGAATATAGTAATGACCCTATAATATTAAGCCATGTTGGTACAAGGAGTTTATGGGATACAAAGAGACTAACTCCAGACGAAGTGCTAATAGCATGTGCTAAAAAAGGAGGGGTTATAGGTGTAGAAGCAGCACCTCATACTACAATAACTGAAAAAAATAAAGAACATTCAATAGAGTCATTTATGGAGCATTTTGAGTATATTAAAAATTTAGTAGGAATAGACCATGTGGCTTTTGGACCAGATACAATATATGGTGACCATGTAAAATTACACTCAGTACTAGCTGCTAAATTTGATATAAAAAAGATAACAGGTACAAAAGAACATCCCAAAGTAGAATATGTAAAAGGTCTTGAGAATCCAACGGAGACTTCAAAAAATATTGTTAGATATTTAGTAAAACATGGGTATAGTGATGAGGAAATAGAAAAGGTACTAGGTGGAAATATACTTAGAGTATTAAAGCAGGTATGGAAATAAGTAAATAGAGTAGAAGTATTAATAAAATTTGAGGATTTATAGGGAGGTTTTATAAATGGATTATTTAAAATTAGCTAATCACCCACTCTTGTGGATAGCAAGTACAGTAGCAGTATCAATAGTAGTAGTACAGTCGCTTATATTTGCTATAAAATCTTGTAAAGTTGGTAAAACAATGGGAATAACAGATAAACAAATAAAGTCAGCTGTCAAAAGTAGTGCTATTTCAGCTATAGGACCTTCAATGACTATATTTGCTGGAATGGTATCGCTTATAGTTACTATGGGTGGACCTATAGCATGGATGAGATTATCGTTTATAGGTTCTGTAATTTTTGAATCTATGTCAGCTGGATTTGGAACAGATGCATTAGGTATAACTTTAGGTTCTCCTGAAATGACAAAACTTGCATTTACAAATGCGGTTTGGACTATGATACTGGGTTCTTTAGGATGGATAGTATTCACATTACTATTTGGACATAAACTAGATAAGATAACTAATGTTATATCTAGTGGAAATAAATCATTTATACCAATAATATCTTTAGGAGCTATGCTAGGTTCATTTGCATATTTAAATGCTGATAGGGTGTTGCGTTTTGATAATGGGACAATCGCATGTATAAGTGGGATGGCTATAATGACAATATTATGCATGCTTGAAAAGAAGAAAAATATAAAATGGTTAAGAGAGTGGGGGCTTACAATATCAATGTTTAGTGGGATGATAATAGCTTCAGTAATATAAGGAGGGAGTTTTATGAGTAAAGTAAAATCTATATACAATGAAGAATATTTACCTTTTATGATAAGGTATGGAAGATTGACATTATCTTTGGGTATTATAGCAGCATTAGTTCCTGGAATAATTTTGAGCTTTGGATTTGGTCTTATGCCTCCAATATCAGCATTGTTAGCGAGTACAATGGCAATTGTCAGTATGAGTGCCCCAAATTACATAATAGAACCAGTTTCTTATTCGCCGATTTTAGGCATACCAGGAACTTATATGAGTTTTCTTTCTGGTAATATATCTAATATGAGGCTACCCTGTTCAATAGCAGCTCAAAAGGCAGCAGAAGTTGAATCAGGTACAGAAGAAGGTTCAATAATATCTACAATAGGGATAGCTGTATCTATTTTAGTAAATATAAGTATATTAACTATAGGAGTGGTTCTAGGAGGAAGCGTATTATCTAAGATTCCAGCTGAAGTAGTGGAAAAATTAAATTTAATTTTACCAGCTCTATTTGGGTCAGTCTTTGGGCAAGTATTTTTGCAAGATAAAAAATTGGGTCTAGTAGCAATTGTAATATCTGTATTGACTATTATATTGTCAAAGCAAGGTATAATACCTCAGTCTTTAGTGGTTCTTATATGTGTATTTGGTACTATATTAATTGCAAGAATTATGTATAAAGATAAGCTTAGTGACTAATTACAATGAAATAATAGTGAATTTTCAAATATGAAATATAATAATTTGATTTTCAAATATAAAAATTACATTAAGATTATTTAAAAATTGGTTTTTAAGGAGGAAATATTTTGATATATGATTTAATCTTAAAAAATGGATTTATAATAGATGGTATAGGTAATCCTGGTTTTTATGGAGATATAGCAATTAAAGACAACTTAATAGCAAAAATAGATTCTAAGATAAATAGCAATACAAATAAAGAGATTGATTGTTGTGGAAAAGTTATAACACCTGGATTTATTGACCCTCATGTTCATGAAGAAATAGTAGCAATACTAGATGGTAAATTTGAAAAGTTTCTAAAACAAGGAGTTACAACAACTATAAATGGTAACTGTGGGCATTCTATAACACCATATTCTTCTGAAAATATATATGAATATATGTATAAAAATGGCTTATTACTTGAAGAAGAAAAAAAGCATCTTATAGATAAAAATAAATATTGGAATAATTTTACAGAATATTGTGACCTTATATCTAAAAGTGGTATTTCTATTAATATGGGATTTTTACTAGGGCATGGTACTATAAGATGGAGTGTTATGGGGGGGTCTAAAGATAGACCGCCTACAGAAGAAGAAAAAAATGAAATTACAAATATAATAAATGATGGTATGAAAAGTGGTGCTTTTGGAATATCTACTGGATTGGCATATATACCAAGTAAGTATGCTGATATTGATGAACTTGTTGATATTGCAAAGTTAATTAAAGAATATGATGGTATATATACATCTCATATTAGAGATTACATAGGAAGATATAACGCAGTAAAAGAAACTATAGAGGTTGGGGAAGAAAGTGGTGCTAGAGTTCAAGTATCACATTTAAGTCCAGTTGAAATAGAAGCTTTTGATGAGATATTAAAAGCTAGATACAATGGTGTTGATATAATGGTTGATACAGTGCCAAGAAGTTCTGGGCATTGTATGAAGAAGAAAAGAGTGATTCAATTTATTATGGCGATATCATCTAGTCTATTTGAATTAGGTATAGATGGAGTAATGGATGCTCTTAGAAATGAAGAGGGAAGAGCACTTATATTAAAAGAGGCATTTATACTTGGAGATAGAGGCAGTATAATACTTCTAAACACTAAGGATATTGATATGGAAAAGAAATCAATACGTGAAATAGCTATACAAAAAGGTATGGATGAGGACAAGTTATTACTCGATTTACTTTTAGATGGAGATGAAGAGCTTATCTTTTGTCTAGGTGGAATGTATAGAGCCGATTTCCCAGACAAATTGCATGATGATAAAATAATTGATAATCCATTTGTTATGGTTGGTTCAGATTGTTTGTTTAGTGTGGGTGGAGATATGTCATGGTTTGAACTCCAAAGAAGAGGAGCTTTTCCAATTTTCTTCAACATGTACAGAAAGTCAGATGTTAGACTAGAAGAAATTGTAAGAAGAGTCACTTCATTACCAGCTAGGCAGTTTAAAATAAAAAATAGAGGTGTTCTTAAAGAAGGGTTTATAGCTGATATAGCAATTATTGATATGGATAATTATAGTTATCCTAGGTCAGAAGATATTGATTTCTCAAAGCCACAATTATTAGCTAAAGGTGTTGAATATGTAATTGTAAATGGAAAAATTGCATTAGAAGAGGGAGAAGTTACTGAGAATCAATATGGAGTGGTATTAAAAAGATAAAATTTTAAAAAATAATGGGAATTTATAAATCAAATAAATGTTTAATAAGTAAAAGCAAAGCTTGAAATTTATTTAAATAAAAGTCTTGCTTCGTTTTTACTTATACATAATAAAGTTTAATTTATTTTAATAATAGGGAACATGTATATAAAAAAACACAAAAAATATTTATATTTTATATTGAAAAAATTAAGATTTTTAATCCTTAAATTATGTAGAAAAATTGGATAAATAAATAATTGTATTGTTTGAAAAAAGATTTTGTATAAATAAAAAAGATAAAATTATAACAAGTAGTATTAAAAATTCTTAAAGAGATAATTTATATATTTTAAGATTGATAAATCATAAAATATAATTGAGATTTTGTTGTATATATTAAAATAATATAGCATATGATTATGTCTTTAAATATGTATTTATTAGCTGTTAGTATATGTTAAATTTAGTCTTTATTGTGTGTATAACAATTATTTATTGAAGAATTATTCTAAATAGTTAAATTAAGTAGCTTTCTACATATGAGTTGATATAATTTATCTACGCAAAAAATGATAAAAGCAATCTATAGGAGTATTGTACACTATATTTGTTGTAGGAATAAAATATACAAAAATAGCTTTATATATATAAAATATTTGTTTATATATTATAAAGTCAAATAGTAACGATAAAAAAATAACATAAATTTAAGAATTAAAGAATTTTAATGCTGACTTTATTCTACAAAATAAGTATTATTTTTATTTTAAAAAATCCAAATAAAATTAAAATTAAATTGTCAGAATAATCTTGACATTCTAAAATCGTGACTGTATAATACAATTAAAAATCGGATTAATTACCTAGTCTACAAAAAATAAAAATAATGCCAAAAGCAAACGTTTTATTTTTTTAGTAAGTAATCCTCCGCCACTCCTTAAATTAGAGCTTTTCTAATTTCAAAATGTATTACTAAAACTTCATAATTTAACTGTGCAATATTTATTAGGCTCTAACTTTTAAGGTTACTAATAATTTATTACATAGCTCCATACATTTGGCGGCAATGGCGGGAGCGATAAGGGGTAAGATATGGAAAATTACAAGTATGGATTTAACGACAAGCCAAAGTTTCTAACAGCAATACCGCTTAGTATGCAACATGTTTTTTCTGCTTTTGCGGGTACTATGTCTGGTGCTATTTTAGTAGCTGTTGGCATGGGTCTCTCACTAAGTGAGACTGCATTTTTGATTCAGTGTTCAATGCTGATTGCAGGAGTGAGCACCATACTGCAATCTATGGGGATTGGACCAGTAGGGTCACGGTTGCCAATTGTTACTGGTGGAAGTTTCACCTTTGTAGCACCGTTAATTGCCTTAAGTACAAATAATGATGTTGGCATTGCTGGAGCTTTTGGAGCAGTGCTTGTAGGAAGTTTAGTTTTAACTTTAGTAGGACCATTTGCAGTAAAATATTTGCATAAATATTTTACACCTACAGTTACAGGAAGTGTTGTTTTAGCAGTAGGGTTATCACTTATGAGTTCTTCATTTGACTATGCAATATCATTTGATGTCCATAGCCCTGATGTAGTTGCTAATTTTTCTTTAGCTGTATTTACATTGTTGTTGACACTCATTTTAAATCAATTCGGAAAAGGTTTTCTAAAGGTGGCATCCATAATAATTTCAATAGTGATAGGGTATGTGGTAGCAGTAATATTTGGTATGGTTGATTTTTCTAGTATGACACAAGCAAATTGGTTTTCAATGCCAAAACCTATATACTGGGGATTGGAATTCAACTTAGGGGCTATTGTAACCATATGTACAATTCATATTGTGACGGTTATGGAGATAATAGGAGATACGACAGGCGTTGTAAGCTCTGTTGAGAATCGGTTACCTACACAAAAAGAGTTGATGAGAGCCGTAAGAGCAGATGGAGTTGGAAGTTGTTTTGCAGCTTTATTCAATGGACTTCCAGTTATATCAGGTAGCCCAAACATAGGGATAATATGTATGACAGGTGTTGCAAGTAGGTACATAGTAGCACTTGGAGGAGTGATATTAGGTATTTTAGCATTTTTCCCAAAGTTTGCTCAGATATTAGCTTTAACACCAGACCCAGTAATTGGAGGGACATTGGTTATGATGTTTGGAACAATTGCATCATCGGGTATTAAGGTTATTGGAATGGGGAAAATGACAAATCGTAATATAACAATTTTAGCAGTTTCATTGGGAATTGGTATGGGTGGTTATTTTAATCAAGCTGCATTAGCATTTTTACCAAGTATAGTAGTCACTTTAATGACTGGTATATCTGGAACAGCTTTATTATCTTTGATACTAAATATCATATTGCCTAAGGAAAAGGAAGAAGTAATTGAAAGTAAAGTAAGTTGTAAAGCTTAGAGAACGTAATTCTAAAGGATATCCAGAAAGGAGCGCCTTGCTTCTATTTTTTTTACCAAAAATAGGATTGAACTTTGAAGGAAACCTAATAGCTTATAATACAATCTGAAAGGATATCCAAGAAGGAGCGCCTTGCTTCTATTTTTTTTACCCAAAAACCTTAAAAATTTGAATAATCAAAAGATATGATACTCATTTTAATAAAAGTATAATCTGAAAGGATATCCAAGAGGAGCGCCTTGCTCCTCTTTTTTAGTAATAAATTAGAAGATTTTGTATGAAAAATAGTTAAAAAAGAGCTTAAATAATACAGATAAAGTAATTAAAATTTTAATTTCGTAGAGATATATATAATTAAATTTTGTAGATGGACTGTATCAAGAAAGGAATGAAAATCTTTGGATGGAATTGATGTCTGTGGAAAAAAGGCATAAATAAAATATATTGAGAGGTATAAAAATGATAAGTTTAAATAAAAAGGCAATGATGGTAGTAAGAGAAATACTGGAAGATGCAGAATCATTAGGATGCGAAGTTATTAAGAAAGCTTGTGGAGCAACTATAATTGATATGGGTCTAAATTGTAGTGGAAGCTGGAAAGCAGGGATTTTATTTACTAGAGCTTCTATAGGTGATTTAGGAATAGTAACATTGGGTGATTTTAAATTAAATGATGAATATTCTTTTTCAGCTGTTGAAGTATTCATAGATAAGCCATTAATTGCATGTATGGGTTCACAGATTGCTGGATGGAAACTTGGAGAAGGTGAGTTTGCAACTATAGGGTCAGGTCCAGCAAGAGCTTTAGCAAGGGTTGAATCAGATTGGTATTTTGAAATGACTCCGTACAAAGATGATTATCATGAGGCAGTCTTATGCATTCAAGATGTAAAATACCCTGACGAAAAAACTATTTTAGAAATCGCAAATGCTTGTAGAGTAAAACCAGAAGACACATATATATTGATTTCCCCCAGTACATGTATCGTAGCATCAATGCAAGTATCAGCAAGAATCATTGAGCAAGTATGTCATAAAATGTTTGAAAAAAACTTTGATGCAGGTCAAATCGTACTTGCAAGAGGAAAAGCGCCAATAGCACCAATAGTAAAAGATGAAATTAAGACTATGGGAAGAATAAATGATGCATTAATTTATGGTAGTGAAACTGAGTTTTGGGTAGATTCAACTGACACTGCTATTGCAAAGACTATACATCAATTAGCAGGAAAAACTTCATCTCCAAATTATGGAGAGCTATTTGAGGATGTGTTTGAAAAAGCAGGAAGAGATTTTTTCTATGTAGACCATGATGTACATTCAATTGGAAAAATACAGATACACAATATAAATACTGGCAAATCATTTTCATCAGGAGAGATAAATTATTCAGCTCTTGAAAGAAGTTTCTTAAAATAAATGATTTAAATTCTATTAATTTAGGGGGGATACAAAATGGTATTAGATAAAACAAGATTAGAAAAATTATATCGTGATATGGTTATGATTCGAAGATTTGAAGAAGTAATAGAAGAGTATGCGGCAAATGGAACTATACCAGGATTTGTACATTTAAGTATAGGTCAGGAGGCTTGTCAAGCAGGTATAGTAGATGCACTTAGAAAAACAGATTATAAATTTCCAGACCATAGAGGACATGGGACTATTGCACTTTGTGGAACCGACCCAAAACTTGTAATGGCTGAAATATTTGCTAAAGCTACAGGTATAAATGGTGGTAGAGGCGGTTCAATGCATATAAATGATATTGGATGTAGAAATATGGGATTCAATGGAATACAAGGCTCTACGATGGTAACTTGCCTAGGCACAGCTTTTGCATCCGTATATAAAGAAACTGATGATGTTACAGCAGTATTTTTAGGTGATGGAACTTTGGGAGAAGGTACTTGTCATGAAAGCCTTAACATGTCAGCCACATGGAAACTACCAATCATATACTGTTTACTTAATAATCAGTATGCTATATCTACACACTACACAGATTCTCACCCTCAAAAAGAGCTAAAAACGTGGGGTGAGGGATATGAAATTCCAAGTTACAGAGTAGATGGTAATGATGTAGAAGCAGTAATTGAGATAGTAGAAAAAGCAGCAGATAGAGCAAGAAAAGGTGAAGGTCCAACATTAATAGAGTTTCTTACCTATCGTTGGCAAGGTCATTTTGCAGGGGACCCAGCAGCATATAGACCTGAAGAAGAAGTTAAGTACTGGAAAGACAGAGACCCAATAAAATTAACTAGAAAAATACTTATTGAGAGAGAAGGTATGTCAGACGATGTACTTAAGCAGATTGAAGAAGAGATAGAGGATGATGTTCAAGAAATGTTAAGATTCTCATTGGAGAGTCCATCACCAGATATTAAGGATGCAGTTACACACACATATGTTGATAGAAAGGTGGAAATAAGATAATGGGAAGAAAACTTTCGTATGGAATGGCAATAAATGAAGCACTTCATCAAGCTATGGAAAATGATGACAGAGTTTTTATATTAGGTGAAGATGTCGCTAAAATGGGTGGAGATTTTGGTATTACCAAGGGAATAATGGCTAAATGGCCAAATAGAATCAAGGATACAGCCTTATCGGAGTCAGCTATATTAGGACTATCAAATGGAGCGGCTCTTTGTGGACTAAGACCCGTACCTGAGATAATGTTTGCAGACTTTTTAGGTGTTTGTTTTGACCAACTTGTAAATAATGCAGCAAAACTTAATTTTATGTTTCAGGGGAAAGCACATTGTCCAATTACTGTTCGTGCTGTACAGGGGGCTGGTATACGTTGTGCATATCATCATTCAGTTTGTGCAGAATCATGGTTTATGAATACTCCAGGGCTTGTAGTAGTTTCACCAACAACACCTTATGAAGCTAAGGGAATGCTACTTTCAGCTATAAAGAACGATAATCCAGTATTATTTCTGGAACATAAAATGCTATATAACGTTAAAGGTGAAGTACCAGTTGAACCATATGAGATTCCTTTATATGAAGCTGAAATTGAGAGAATTGGTAGTGATGTTACTATAGTAGCTACTCAAATGATGTTAGGCTTGGCACATAAAACAGCAACTGAACTTGAAAAAGAAGGAATTAATGTAGAGATAATCGACCTTAGAACTGTTTTTCCTTATGATAAAAAAACTATAGTGGAATCAGTAGCTAAAACTAGCAGATTGGTTATTGCTCAAGAAGGACCAAGAGTAGGAGGATGGGCAGCTGAAATATCTGCCATGATAAATGAAGATGTATTTGAGTATCTAAGTGCACCTATAAAAAGAGTTACATCAATTGATGCTCCAGTAGCATATGCACCGGTTTTAGAAGACTTTGTTTTGCCAAAATTGGAAAATCTAATTAGAGCTTGTAGAGAAGTTATGCAATATTAATCAAGGGAGGAGAAGTCATGATTATAGAAGTTAAAATGCCAAAATTTGGTCTTTCTATGGAAGATGGAACAATTGGTACATGGTTGATTGAAGAAGGTGACATTGTAAATAAAGGGGATGAAATTTTAGAGGTTGAAACTGATAAGATAACCAATACTGTTGAAGCAACAGAAAGTGGAGTACTGAGAAAGATACTGTTTGAAGAGGGTGATGTTGCTAATTGTGGGGAGACAATTTGTATAATTGCAGATGCAGATGAAGATATTAGTGGACTTAACCCAACAGTTAAAACAGATATGGAAAAAGAAGAAGAAGATACTTTAATCTTAGAGCAGACAACAGAAGCAAAAAAATTGGCAGTAGATAAGAAAATAACTCCAAGAGCTAAAAAAATAGCTGAAGAGAAAGGAATTAACTACTCAAATATAGAGGGTACAGGAATACATGGAGCAATAACAATTGATGACTTAAAAAATTTCATGAATAAAAATCTAGAAGAAAAGGTCATTGAAACTAATCAAATTAAAGTGGATGAAAAAGGAGTACGGCAAGATGCTATATCTATTCCTCAAACTAAGAGTACTAAGACAACTATAGGGGAAAATGATGTAGTAATTAAAATGACTCAAATGCAAAATGTAATAGCGAAAAAAATGCATGAAAGTTTATTGACAACAGCTCAAACTACGATTACTACTGAATTAGAAATTACAAATCTAACTAAAGTATATAAGAGTCTAAAAGAAAAGTATAAAAATGTAAGTGTTAAATTGAGTTATACAGCTCTTATAATAAAAGCTGTAGCCCAAGCACTTGAAAATCATCCTAAACTTAGAACACAAGTATTTGATGAAAATCATTTTAAAATAAATGATGAAATTAATGTAGGTGTAGCTGTAGACATTTCAAATGGATTAGTAGTACCTGTAATAAAGAATGCAAATTTAAAAGATTTAAGAACAATATGCATAGAGTTGAGTGATTTAAGTGAAAGAGCTAAGAGTAATCAGTTAAACCCGGATGAAATGAGCAATGGAACTATTACTATAACTAATTTAGGCATGTTTGGAATAACATATTTTACTCCAGTATTAAATACACCAGAAAGTGCCATTTTAGGTATTGGAAGTATAATAGAAAAAGTTCTTGTAAAAGATGGTGCATTTTATGCTGGTTCTATAATGAATATGAGTTTGACTCATGACCATAGAGTGATAGATGGAGCCCCTGGTGCGCGTTTTCTTCAAGAAGTTACTCAAAATCTTTTAGATTTTAGATGGATGTAAAATATTTTTATAGCAAAATAGTAATCTGACAGATAGTTTGTTATGCGTTTCTCGAAAGATTTTTTCTCTCCAAACTATCTGTCAAAATTAAAGTATGGCAGAAAATTATATGGAGGTTGCTGTATGAGAAACGTAGATTTGATAATTAAAAACGCTTATATAATTTCAATGAATACTGAGAGGGAAATATTAAATGATGCTTGTATAATAATTGAAAATAGCAAGATAATTGACATAGGAAAATCTAATTTACTAGAAAAATACATTTCAGAAAAAACTATAGACGCTAGAGGAAAATTTGTTTTTCCTGGGTTCATAAGTACTCATTCTCATCTATTTCAGACGTTATTAAAGGGGTTAGGAAGGGATAAATTGTTGTTAGACTGGCTTGATAGTTCTGTTAGAAGAGCTATACATAAGATAGATGAAGAATGTTGTTACTATGCAGCATTAACAGGGTGTATAGAAGCAATTAAAACAGGTACAACTACTATACTAGACTATATGTATTGTCATGGAAAAGAAGGGCTTGATGATAGTATAATTCAAGGATTTGAAGACTTGGGAATAAGAGGAATACTTGGCAGAGGATTTACAGATACAAGTAAATTTCCCGAGGAATTTGGTTGCACTTATCATGATACAGAACAAAAATTCTTTGATGATGTTAGAAGATTGGATAAAAAATATAAAAACCATTCAAGAATCAGTCTGGCATTGGCACCCGGAATTATATGGGATAACACAGAAGATGGTTATAAAGAGATAAGAAAGATAGCTGATGAACTTAATATCCCAATAACAATGCATTTACTTGAAACTGAAGATGATGATAAATACTGTTTAGGTGATAGAGGTATGAGAACTGTACCATATCTTGAAAAGATGGGGATTTTAGGTTCTGATTTTATCGCAGTTCATTGTATACACATGTTAGATGAAGACATAGAGTTATTTAAAAAGTATGATGTTAAAATATCACATAACCCTATATCTAATATGGTTCTAGCAGCAGGAGTGGCTCCAATTCCAAGATTTATAAAAGAGGGCTTAACTATAAGTTTAGCATGTGATGGTTCAGCTAGTAATGATACTCAAAATATGTTAGAGGTAATGAAGATGACTACATTATTACAAAAGGTTACTCATAGAGATGCGAAACTTTTACCTTCATCAAGTGTACTTGAAATGGCAACTTTAGGAGGAGCAAAATCTATAAATAAATTAGACTCACTAGGTTCAATAGAGGTAGGAAAAAACGCTGATATTGTGGTTTATAATCCATATCAAAGTGCAATTTCCATACCAATTCACGACCCGATTAGTTCACTAATATATTCATCCACTCCAAATAATATAGAAACTTCTATTATAGATGGAAAAGTGATTATGGAGAATAGTCAGATAACAACTATAGATGAAGAAAAAATATTATATAAAACTCAACAAATCTCAAGTAAATTAATAGATGATGTTGGTCTAGGAAATGTACAGTGGGGAAAAAGAATTTATGGATTGTAAAACAATTAAGAGAGGATGGTAAGAGTATGAATAATCTTGAATTTTTTAGTATACCAAGAGAGAATTTAAAAATAGATGTGTTAAATAGAAATGAAAAAGTATTAGGTACGATAAAAGCAAAGTCAAATGAAGATATATGTATACCAGATGTTGTAGAGTATTATACAGAGTTATTCTTTCCACAAGCAGGTGAAAAAAGACCATACACATTTTCATCTATGGTGTTATCTTCAGATGGAAAGATGGCATATGAAGATAATAAGGCAGGACCTTTAATTGGGAAAAATAATTTTATAGACCCAGATGGTGCCCTAGCAGATTTTTGGGTTTTAAATGTGTTAAGAGCATGTTCAGATGCTGTGATTATCGGAGCTAGAACTCTTCAAAATGAACCTGGAATAACATGTCATGTATTTGATGAAAGTCTAACACAACAAAGAAAAGATTATTTAAATAAAAAATATCAACCATGTGGAGTAGTGGTTTCTTTTGATGCTACAGATATTCCATTTAATCACTATACATTTAAGGTTGATAAAAGCCAAGAATACAAAATGGTTATAGCTACATCTCCAAATGGTTGGGAGTATATAAAAGAAAACTCACCTTTAGAACATATATGTATAGGAAATTTTAGTTCAATTGAGGATGTTGATGATTATACATTTGAAGAATTATATAAAGATTTTGATGTTTTTCCTGTAATTGTCACTGGAAAAGATAGTACACCAGATTCTGAGGTATTGCTTTATGTGCTTAAAAATTTAGGAATAGAAAAAGTGTGTGTAGAATCTCCTTCATATTGTACACACTTAATAAAAAGTAAGTTATTGGATGAATATTTTATAAACTATTCTATGGTATTTGTAGGTGGAAGGATGACTCCCGGTTGTACAATAGCTTACAGTCATTTAGAACATCCACATTCAGACT
The DNA here is from genome assembly GCA_021561035.1 of Clostridioides sp. ES-S-0054-01. Classification (NCBI taxonomy): domain Bacteria; kingdom Bacillati; phylum Bacillota; class Clostridia; order Peptostreptococcales; family Peptostreptococcaceae; genus Clostridioides; species Clostridioides sp. ES-S-0054-01. The sequence continues at coordinate 2,991,274 of CP067346.1, read as the reverse complement.
TATTGGCAATAGGAATTCATAGAAATAATTTTATTTTTACACGTCAAAAGATTCATTATAATATAAAAAATCAAGTAGATTTAACAGAATATAAGTATTGATAGCAAAATTTTAGTTATAGATGTATTAATGTCTATGACTTAAAAGGAGGAATAGTGAAAATGAACACTGATTTAATAGTAATTGGTGGTGAACCAGTAGGGTATGTTTCAGCAATTCGAACGGCTCAACTTGGGTTAAATGTTGTAATTGTAGAAAAAAATGAGCTTGGTGGTAGGTACTTGCTTGAATACAGCATTCAAAAAGAGTAACTATAATATAGCCCCTTTTAATATATATTCAATTATAGATATTAAAAGGGGTTAATTTAGTGTATAAAAATTATTTGTAATAAAGTAAGATATATTAATAAATATGATAGAATATATATTATAAATTAAATTTATTAATATAAGGGGGGAACTTTGAGTTCTTATAGATTTCTTGCATTATAAGAACCAATACTTTATGCGGGAATTATTAAATGTAACACTTATAGTAATACTTGTTTTGATAAATGCTTTTTTTGTAGCTTGTGAATTTGCTATGGTAAAACTTCGTAGTTCTAGGATAGATACCATGATAGCTGAAGGTGATGATAATGCAAAAAGATGTAAAATAATAAAAGACAATTTAAATTCCTATCTTTCTGCATGTCAACTTGGTATAACACTTTGTTCACTTGCATTAGGGTGGATGGGAGAATCGACAGTTAAAGAGTTGATTTTACCAGTAGTAAGCATGTTTAATCTTAGTGAAAGTATTATATATACTATATCAATTTCTATTTCTTTTTTAATTATAACAATGATGGAGGTTGTAATAGGAGAACTAGTTCCTAAGGCTTTAGCACTTTATAATACAGAAAGAATAATGTTGAGTACATCTTTTTTATTAATAGGATTTTATAAGTTAACATATCCAGTAATATATTTTTTCAATCTAAGTACTGATTTATTTCTTAAACCATTTGGATACTCACAAGCTGATGAGGTTGCTGAACCCCATACAGGTGATGAAATAAGGCTATTAGTGGAAGAAAGTTATAAAAGTGGACTTATAGATGAATCAGAGCAAAGATTAGTTGATAATATTTTTGAATTTGAGGAAAAGAAAATTAGAGAGATAATGGTGCCTAGAACTGATATGGTATGTATATATGAAAATGATTCAGAAGAAAAGATATTAGCTATTTTAAAAGAAGAAGGTGTTACAAGATATCCAGTATGCAGAAAAAATAAAGATGATATATTAGGTTTTGTACATATAAGAGATTTATATAATCAAAAGATAAATGAAAATAAAATTGAACTAGAAGAGATATTGAGAGAGATTATATATATATCTGAAAATTTAACTATAGATAAAGCTCTTGAAAGAATAAGGAAAGAAAAGCTTCAACTTGCTATAGTTGTAGATGAATATGGTGGTACATCTGGTGTGGTAACAATAGAAGACATACTAGAAGAAATAGTTGGAGAAATTCAAGATGAATTTGACAAAGAAGAGACTCATATTAAGAAAATAGGGGCAGGTTCTTATTTAGTTGATGGGACTGAATCGATTAATTATATTAATAAGTATTTTGGTCTTGATATAGAACATGATGGATTTGACAGTATAGGCGGGTGGATATCGTATATGCTCGGTTCAAATATTAAAGTAAATCAAAGTGTAACTTTTGAAAATTATAATTTTGCGATATTAGAATTGGATAAATTGAGGGTTGTAAAATTAATCATAAAAAGTGTAATATAATTATATCAAAAAATATTGGAGGAATTGTATGCAAAAAGTAGAAGGAATTATTTTTGATATGGATGGAGTTTTATTTGATTCAGAGAGAATCTCTCTTGAATTTTGGATAGAGACGTTTGAAAAGTATGGATATACTATGACTAAGGAAATTTATACATCAGTTATGGGAAGAAATCGTAAGGGGATAATAGAAGGTCTTACAAACATATATGATAGCTCTGTACCAATAATAGATTTGTATGATGAAAAAACTAAAAATATGATTGAATTTATGGATAGAGAAGGAGCTCCTATCAAATTAGGAGTTAATGAATTAATCTCTTTTTTAAAGGAAAGTGGCTACAAAATGGCTGTTGCAACATCTACAAAGAGAGAAAGTGCAGTAAAGAGATTAACCAAAGCAGGGTTAAAGGAGTACTTTGATGCTATAGTTTGTGGAGATGACGTTATAAATTCTAAACCAAATCCAGAAATATTTTTAAAAGCAGCTAAAGAAATGAGCATTAATCCAAAAAATTGTATTGTTATAGAGGATTCACCTATGGGAGTGGAAGCTGCATATAACGGTGGTATAAGATGTATAAATGTACCAGATTTAAAAGAGCCAGATGAAAAAATTAAATCACAATCACATAAGATACTTGAAAATTTATTAGAGGTTAGAGAATACCTAAAAAGTTTGAACTCTAAAGAATGTCACAATCTATAATATAAAATATTAATAAAATAAATTAAATATAATTTATTTTATTTAGAATAAATCCATGAATATGAGAAAAAATAAGTATAAACAATTAGGAGGAATATTCATGGATAATATAGGTTCTCTATTATATTTTTTATTTAATTTTTTCTTGTATGGTTTTATAGGTTGGATAATTGAAAATCTATATAGTTATTATAAACAAGGTCATTTTCAAGAAGATGGATTTTTAAATGGACCATTTAAACCAATGTATGCAATTGCAATGTCGATTATAATAGAGGTCTCAAGGTTTATTGACCCAAATAATATATTTGTATTGCTTTTATTATGTCTAGTAGTGCCAACAGTCGTAGAGTATATTACAGGAATACTTATGAAAGTATATTTTAATAAGGTCTATTGGGATTATTCAGATTATAAATACAATAGTAGAGGGATAGTATGTCTAAAGTTTTCTATATATTGGACTATATTGACTTTTATTGGAGTTAGATATTTTCAAGTATATATAGTTGATAATTTGTATAGTATTATAATTCCTTATTGGCCGATTCTTGTAACCATATTGTTAACAGCATTGTTTGTGGATGAAATTTTTACTATAAAGTTTTTGAGAGGAAATAAAGATATAGTAGAAAGATAGCTTTAAAAATATAGGTTAAATTTAGATTGTAGTTAAAAGAAAGCTATGTTAAAATGGTGAAATAATTTAAAATTAGCTTTCTTTTTTATTTGATAAAATTATTTTGTAATATGGTGATAGGCTATAAAGTCTTCTATTAAAATAAAATGTAGGAAATAGGAAGTGATTTATAATGAATAAAATAAGATTTGGAATTATTGGGACAAGCAATATAGCAAATATATTTTTAAGAGCGGCATCTAGGATTAAAGAATTTGAATTGGTTGCTGTATATTCTAGAGATTTAGAAAAAGCTAGAGAATTTGGAGAGTCACATGGAGCGAATATTTTTTTTGATGATTTAGGACAAATGGCTAAATCGAATGATATAGATGCTGTGTACATAGCTTCTCCAAACGCAATGCATTCAAAGCAAGCTATTACTTGTTTAAAATACAAAAAACATGTGCTTTGTGAAAAATCGTTAGCATCTAATTTAAAAGAAGTCAAATCAATGATAAAAACAGCCAGAGATAATAATGTATTACTTATGGAAGCTATGAGGATTACGTGTGTTCCAAACTTTAGAGTAGTTAAAGAAAACTTGTATAAAATAGGGAAAATAAGAAGATTCTTTGGAAGCTATTGTCAGTATTCTTCAAGATATGATAAATATAAAAATGGAATTGTAGAAAATGCCTTTAAAAAAGAATTGTCAAATGGTGCATTGATGGATATAGGAGTTTACTGTATACATCCTATGGTAAATTTATTTGGAGCTCCAAAGTCCGTGAAGGCAATTTCTCATATACTTCAAACTGGAGTTGATGGAGAAGGTTCAGCTATATTTCAATATGATGATATGGATGCAATAATTCAGTATTCTAAAATAGCTGATTCTTATATACCATCTGAGATACAAGGAGAAGAGGGAAGTATAATAATTGAAAAACTTAATCTATTTGAAAAAGTTATTATTAGATATAGAGATGGAAGAGAAGAAGATATATCTATTTTAAAAGAAAAAGCAAAGGAAAATCCTAGAGAAATAGAAGGAATGTATTATGAACTTGTAGAGTTTATAAGTCTTATAAATAACAATAAAATAGAGTCAAATATAAATTCTCATGAAAATTCAATAATAGTAATGGAAATTATGGATGAGATAAGAAGGCAAAGTAATATTATTTATCCAGCTGATAGTATATAGATTAGGTTATAAAATATATACTAATTTATAATATATAAAATAAATTTAATTAGTACTTCCTTTCTTTTTTTACAATTTCGTAACAGTATTAAAAAAAGTTTTGACGATTTTATTACAATTTTGTAGTTGAATATACGTATCAAAACTAATATGATTAATAATAACATAAATTTGAATATTTTTAGAGGAGAGAAAATATGAGAAAATTGATATACTTTATTACACCTTTTATAATAGGCGTAGTATTTTTATTTGGACTAGACAAATTTCTTGATTCTAAAACTGATGAACTTTTGATGAAGAAAAATCTACTTCCAATTATGGATGATACTTTAAGTGATATAAAAGATAAAGGTGTTACAGCAAATAATCATTTTTTAAGAGAAAAAGATATTATGATTTTAGGGTCATCAGAACTTGGTGATTCAACAAAACAACATCCAAAGTACTATTTTAATACGAATAGGAGCAAAAATAAGGCATTTGCAATTGGGACAGCCTATACTCAGACATTACAAGATACTGCAATATTAGGAAGTATGAATCCTAATATTGATAATAAAAAGGTTGTATTGTTAATTTCTATGCAATGGTTTATGGAGAAAGATGGAGTCACAAGTCACCATTATCAGTCTAGGTTTTCACCAATACAATTTTATCGATTTTTAGATAATCCAAAAATATCTAAACAAAATAAAATTGAATATGTAAAAAAATCAAGTAAGCTATTATGGGAAAGTGAAGAGTATAAAGCAGAAGCATTATATGCGAAGTTATATGAACCTAAGAACTTGTCGGAAAAAGCTGTGAAGGTGATTTTAGAACCTTATTTTCAAGGAAGAAAGTATTGTATAGCTCTTAAAGAAAAAGGAATACTTTATAAACGATTAATTAGGCTAGATGAAAAAAGAAAAGAAAAAAGAAAGGGATCAATAAATTGGTCACATGAGAGAAAGAAAGCTATTGAAGATGCTAAAAAAAGAGTTGGTAAAAATCCGCTAAATATTGATAAACTTTATTATAAAAAGCATTTTAAAGACGGTTTAGAGCAATATAGAGGAAGAGACAAAGACGTAAATTTGTTAACTTCTAAGGAGTTTGAAAGTTATAAACTTATGTTAAATGTATGTACTGACTTAGGTATCAAGCCAGTTGTTGTATTAATCCCAAGTATGGATAAATTCTATGATTTGACTGGTATCTCTGAAAAAGAAAGAAATCAATATTATGATAAAGCACAAAAGATAGCAGAAAGCAAAGGCTTTGAGGTTCTAAACCTTAAAGATAAAGGGTCAGATAAATATTATTTAAGAGATGTAATGCATCTTGGTACGAAAGGATGGGTAGATGTCTGTGAGAGATTATTTAAAATATTTAAAGAGCAATAAGGATTTGTTAACTAGTATCTGTTTAACTATGGTTATAATATTGGCAATAGGAGTTCTAACATTTACTCCATTTAAAGAATTGCCATTTATTTATAACGGATTTTAAAGGAGAATTCTTATATGAAAATTATTGAAGGAGTAAAAAAATATTCAAATACAGATAGAATAGCACTAGTATGTAATGGAGATAAACTTTCTTATAAAGATTTAAATGAGTATTCAGATGCTATATCAGTATTTCTAAAAGATGTATACAAAGAGGAAGATACCCCTATAGTAATTTATGGAAATAAAGAAAATATGATAATGGCATGTATGATAGGAGCTTTAAAATCAGGTAGAGCGTATGTACCTCTTGATATTAGTTTTCCACTTGATAGAGTTTTTGAAGTCACTAAAGAGATAAAACCAAAGGTATTATTTAATTTTAGTGATGAAAAAGATTTTGGTGATATTAATGTAATTGATATGGATAAACTAAAGGACATAATAAATGAATATCAGGGAAAATCATTACATAAAGAAAACTGGGTAAAAGATAATGAAAATGCATATATATTATTTACTTCAGGAAGTACAGGAAAACCAAAAGGAGTTCAAATAAGTTCAAACAATTTGGATAGCTTTTCGGATTGGATAAGCCCATATCTAAACATAGATGGAAGTGAAAAAGTAATAATGAATCAAGCGGCATATTCTTTTGACCTTTCAGTTACAACAATATATCCTGGTCTTATCCATGGAGCTACATTATTTTCAATATCAAAAGATGTATTAGCAGACTACAAAGAACTATTTAGACAATTTGGTATGTCAGATATAGCTATATGGGTATCGACTCCTTCTTTTGCAGGTGTATGTGTAACAGAAAAAGAGTTTAATAGTAAAATGCTTCCTAAGCTTGAGTCAATGATATTCATAGGAGAAGCACTTTCAAAAAATCTTACTAGAGAACTTATGAGTAGATTTCCAAATACAAGAGTTATCAATGGATATGGACCAACCGAAGCTACTGTTGGTGTAAGTGTAAACGATATGACTCAGGAAGCTATAGATGATGAAAAGAGTCTTCCAGTTGGATACCCTATGTCAAATTGTAAAATAAAAATACTTGGTGAAGATGGAAATGAACTTAAAGAAAATGAAAAAGGTGAGATTATAATAATTGGACCATCAGTTTCTAAAGGTTACTTTAATAATAAAGAAAAGACTGATGAAGTATTTTTCTATGATGAAATAGATGGTGTAAAGTGGAGGGCTTATAAAACTGGAGATATTGGATATCTTTTAGATGGAAATATATATTATTGTGGAAGAAAAGATTTTCAGATTAAATTAAATGGATTTAGAATTGAAATAGAAGATATAGAAAATAACTTGAGAAAAGTACATAATGTAAAAAATGCAGTAGTTTTACCGATATATAAGGACGAAAAAATTGCTTACTTAAAAGGTATTGTTGAGTTAAATGAAAAGAATGATTTAAGTAATATTAAAAATGGGATGATAATAAAAAAGGAACTGGGAAAATATATACCTTCATATATGATTCCAAGAAATATTTCAATAATCTCTGAGTTTCCAACAAATATCAATGGTAAAATAGACAGAAAGAAACTTATGGAGGAAATTTAATGATTTTTTCACAGTATGGAGATTATTTTTATCTTTATATATTATTATTAACATCAATACCAGCAGTAATTTTAGGTCTAATGGGCAAGAATATAAAGTATTATGGTATGTTGGCAAGTTTATTTATGATATTCCTAATAGTAGGAATGGATGTCCAACTAAAGTACTTGGTAATATTTATTATTCTTGAAGTAATAATAGTTAAAGGATATGAATATGTAAGAAGAAAAACTAAAAACAAATACATATATTGGAGTTTTTTGTTTGTATCAATGCTTCCAATAATAATCAATAAAATATCTCCAGTTACTTCTTTTGGAGTGATTGGATTTATTGGAATATCATATTTAAATTTCAGAACTATACAAATGGTTATTGAAATTTATGATGGTGCTATAAAAGAAGTTAAAATTTCAAAGATGCTTTATTTTATGTTATTTTTTCCAACCTTGAGTTCTGGACCTATTGATAGGTCAAGAAGGTTTGAACAAGACTTGGAAAAACAAATATCTAGAAAAGAATATCTAGAAGAATACTTACTGACAGGAATAAAAAATATTGTCATGGGAATAGGTTATAAGTTTGTTATAGCATTTTTGATAAATACATATTGGGTATCGATAATACCTAAAGATATGAGTTTTATAAATATTTTAAGTTATATGTATGCATATAGCTTGTACCTATTCTTTGATTTTGCAGGATATAGTTTATTTGCTATAGGTACAGGGTATATATTTGGAATACAAGTACCTATAAACTTTGACAAGCCATTTATCAGTAAAGATATGAAGGAGTTTTGGACAAGATGGCATATAAGTCTTTCAAGATGGTTTGGAGATTATATTTTTTCTAGATTTGTCATGTCATCAATGAGAAAGAAAAGATTTAAGAAAAGAACTACTGCTGCCCATGTAGCTCAGATGATAACCATGATAACAATGGGGTTTTGGCATGGTCTAACTTGGTATTACGTTGCTTATGGTGTATACCAAGGTTTGGCACTTGTTTTAACTGATATATATCAGAGAAAATCTAAATTTTATAAAAAACATAAAAAAGAAAAATGGTTCGAGAGAGTACAAATTTTCATTACATTCCACATTGTGTGTTTTGGATTGCTGATATTCTCTGGTTATTTAGCTTAATTTTAAGGAGGCAATTTTATGCAAGAAACAGTTATAGAAATATTTGAAGACGTATTAGGGACTGATGAGATAAGAGAAGATTTAGACCTTAATTTATTTGAGACGGAGCTTTTAGACTCATTAGCTATAATTGAAGTTTTACTTGAAATTGAAAATAGACTAGGAATAGAACTTCAACCAACTGATTTAGAGAGAAAAGATATGTCTACTGTAAATAATTTAGTAAAATTCTTAGAGACAAGGAAATAAATTAGTAATTAGGTTTTAAATATTTATTTATAAAATAAAATTTTACAAAGTCCATCTTATACTAATATTTGATGGACTTTTTTTATGATAATACATAGTATTTTGAAGTGAACTTCGATTAAGTAAAAAAATTTAACATATAAATATGATTTCGTAAATCTTAGGTATTATTGTAATATTATAGGAGCAAAATATATTATATTTAGGAGGAAAATTGATGTCTTTAAATTCCATAGATAGAAAAAAAGAAATACTTAAATTATTAGATTCAAAAGGTAAGGTAAACACTAAAGAGCTAGTAAAAAGATTAGAAGTATCATCAGAAACAATAAGAAGATATTTGGAAGAATTAGAAAATGAAAATAAATTAAAAAAGGTATATGGTGGTGCTATAAAAATAAACTATGGAGTGATTGAACCAGAACATATAAAGAGAAATAATACTAACTTAGATAAAAAGCAAAATATTGCTAAATATGCAGCTAAGTTTGTGAATGACAATGAGTCAATCATCATAGATGAAGGTACTACCAATTTGCAGATTGTAGATTATATAGTGTCTATAAATAATTTAAAGATTGTTACAAATTCTTATCCAGTTCTATCAAAATTGATTTCTTATGAAAATCAAGGCTTATTTGATGGAGAAGTTATATTTATTGGAGGAAAAGTAAATTTAAAGCATCAAAGAACAGCATGTCCAATGTCAATAGATATTATGAAAAATTTATATGTAGATAAAGCTTTTATATCTAGTGAAGGTATACTTGATAGCTTTGGAATTAGTAGTATAGACCAAAATAAGGCATTGTTATCAAAAGAATATATAAAAAATTCAAAGGAAAGTTTTGTATTGTGTGATAGTTCTAAAATAGGAATTGCTAGTATGTATAAGATAGTAGATTTGGAAGAATTAGATTTTGTTATTTGTGATGTAGAGCCTCCAAATGAATGGAAAGATAAGTTAAATGAGATAAATATAACATGGATAGAAGCAAAATAAACAACATAATTTCATGTAATGCAACTAGGCTTAATAAAACCAAGTTCAAAAAATATAGTCAGTTAATAGATTAAGATTAGAAAGTAAATTTTAGATTGTAATTTAGAGTTTTATGGAAATTTGATATATAATAAAAAACAACTAGAAACAAATAAAAACAACTAAAAACAGAAATTTAATATATATTTAACCTAAATATGATGTATAATTAACATATGAAAGTTATACTTTAAAAGTAAAAACAATTAAAAACACAAAAATTCTAAAAAGAATCTATGGAGGCTATAAATATGAAAAAGATATATGGAGAAAAAATAAAAGCAGTAGTATTTGATTGGGCTGGCACAACAGTAGATTATGGATGTTTTGCACCTCTTAATGTATTTATAGAGATATTTAAAAGAAGAGGTATAGATGTAACAATGGAAGAAGCAAGAAAACCTATGGGAAAATTAAAGATAGACCATATAAGAGAAATGTGTGAAATGGATAGAATAAAAAATCTTTGGTTAGATAAGTTTGGTAAAGTGCCAACTGAGGAAGATGTAAATGAACTTTATGCTGAATTTGAGCCAATGCTATTTGAGACATTAGAAGAGTATACAACTCCAATTCCTCATGTTGTTGAAACTATTGAAAAATTAAGAAAAAATGGATTAAAAATAGGTTCTACAACAGGTTATACAAGAGAGATGATGAATATAGTTGAACCAAATGCAGCAAAGAAAGGATACTCACCAGACTTTCTTGTAACACCATCAGAAGTATCTCAAGGAAGACCATACCCTTGGATGTGTTATAAAAATGCTGAAGCTTTGGGGGTATCACCTATGAGTTCTATGGTAAAAGTAGGAGATACAATAAGTGATGTAAAAGAAGGTGTAAATGCAGGAATGTGGAGTGTTGCTGTAATAAAGGGCTCAAGTGAATTAGGTCTTACACAAGAAGAAGTAGATAACATGGATAAAGAAGAGCTAAAAGTTAAGATGGATACAGTTTCAAAGAGATTTAAAGAAGCAGGGGCACATTTTGTAATAGAAACTATGGCTGAATTAGAAGAGGTTTTAATAAAAATAGAAAATGAAATTATTAAATCAGACTTTGTACCAGAAAATGATTACATATTACTTACACCAGGACCACTATCTACTACTAAATCAGTAAGAGCATCTATGTTAAAGGACTGGTGTACTTGGGATGTTGAATACAATGACTTAGTACAAGATGTTAGAAGAAGATTAATGTCTTTAGGAACAAAAAATACAGATAAATACACGAGTGTATTGATGCAAGGAAGTGGGACTTTCTCAGTGGAAGCTACAATAGGAAGTACTATTCCAGAGGATGGTAAACTTCTTGTAATTGCAAATGGAGCATATGGAAAGAGAATGAAAGATATATGCAATTATCTTAATATAGAATTTGTTGATTGTACATTTAAAGATATAGAAGCAGTTGATTTAAATGTAGTAGAAAATTTATTAAAAGAAAATAAAGATATAACACATATATCAATGGTTCACTGTGAAACTACTACAGGTAGATTAAATCCTATACAAGAGGTAGGGAAACTTGCAAAAGAATATAATAAGATTTATATAGTTGATGCTATGAGTAGTTTTGGGGGAATTGAGATTGATGTTGAAGACTTTAATATAGATTTTCTAGTTAGTAGTTCTAATAAGTGTATACAAGGAGTACCTGGATTTGGTTTTATAATAGCCAATAAAGAAGAATTATCTAAATGTAAAGGTATAGCTAAGTCATTGTCCCTTGATGTATATGCACAATGGGAGACTATGGAGAAGAACAATGGCAAATGGAGATTTACTTCACCTACACATGTTGTAAGAGCTTTTTATCAAGCTTTATTAGAACTAGAAGAGGAAGGTTCTGTTGAAAAAAGATATGCTAGATATAAAGAAAATCAGTTTACAATAGCTTCAAGATTAAAATCTTTAGGTTTTGACACTTTGGTAAATGATAGTGCTCAATCACCTGTAATAACAACTTTTTTATACCCTAAAAATGCAAATTTTGAATTTATGGAATTTTATACTTATCTAAAAGAAAATGGATTTGTTATTTATCCAGGTAAATTGACTGATATAGATACGTTTAGAATAGGTAGCATAGGAGAAGTTTATCCAACAGATATGGAGAGATTGGCTGATGTAATCGAAAAATTCATCAATATGTAGATGATAATGGATTATAAGTTATTATAGAGTTTTGAGGCTCGTATTTAGGCGTTTATATAATAAATATATAAATATTGAATAATAGGGATGTATTTTACTTAAACCACAAATCTAAGAAATTTGGATTTATAGTTTGGATATAATATTTTCTCTATTATTTTTTTATGATTATTTATAGAAATTAAAATAGGAATTAAATAAGGGTTGTTTTATTGCATATAATTATTACACTTGACAACGTAACAATGTTTTGTTATATTAAGCTCAAGGATAAAATGCGTTAATGAAAGGATATCATTATGAATGAAGGATTAAATTCACTAAACTTTAATATAAAAAACTTTGTTGTAAATGGAAAAGCTGTTATAAAGAGATAATATTAAAGCTGAACGTGTAAGAGTGAATGGGCAACTTAGTATAGATGGAGATGCAGAAATAGATGACTTGGTTATAACTGCTCAACAGAAAGTTGATGGTAAACTGAAATGTAATAATGTTACAATAAAAGGACAATTAAGTATAAATGAAAATATGTATGCACGAGATATAAAAATATATGGTGAAATGAGAAATAAAGCAAATATAGAATGTGAAGATATAAAGGTATATGGAGCTATAAAATGTGATGGTCTTTTAAATGGAGAAAATATATATGTTTATTCAGGAGGAGGTTCTTACTGTAAGGAGATAGGTGCAACTAATATACAAATAGGAAGAAATAAAAATGCTTTTCAATTAATTAAAATTATTAATATTTTTTCTAGAAAATTTAAATGTGATTTGATAGAGGGAGATACTATTGAATTAGAAGATGCATCAATAAAAGATATACGTGGAAAAAATATATCTTTAGTAGATAATTGTGATGTTGGAGATATTGAATACAGTGATAATTTATCAATTTCAGATAATTCTACTGTAGAAAACAGTATAAAGGTGGGCTAGAGAAGTTATGGAAGAATTAATATCTAAGAAAGATTTACTGAGTAAAACTAATATATCTTATGGGCAATTATATAGATGGAAAAGAAAAAATATTATACCAGAAGAATGGTTTATAAAAAAATCAGCTTTTACAGGTCAAGAAACTTTCTTTCCAAGAGATAAAATACTAGAGAGAATAGAACTAATATTATCTATGAAAGAAGAGACTTCTCTTGATGATATTGCAAATATGTTTATGAAAAAAGATACTAATAAAGAGTTTGATATTGATTTTATTCTCAGTAAAGAAGTTATATGTAATTATACAAAGGAAATATTTCAAAACTTATATAAAAAAGAGCTGAGTATAGGTAAAAAAGAACTACTTATATTGAATGTAATAGAGAAATTCTTAGTTAAATCCACAATAACTTTTGAAGAATTAAAACTGATAGTGAACATAATAGAAGAAAACTTTACAGCAATATATAATGAAAATGGTAAAATTTATTTGTTTAGAAAGTTTGGAGTTCCATTTGTAGTAGGATGTCTGGATTATAAAAAAGTAAAATTTGAAAAAGATATGGTTAAGATTGTTGAGATTGACTTAATGAAAGAAATAAATGATATAAGTATAAGGTTATCATAGTAGACTATCTTATATAATGTATTATAATAACTTACTTAAAATACATTTTATTTAAATACTGGGTTTAAAAATTAGATTTTTACAAGTATATAAAAATTAAAGATATATTTAGATAAGCTATAGGGATTAATGAATAATAAAACGAACCATGATGAATTACTATAAATTGTATTCAAATTACATTTTATATTTATAGTAATCTCTATGGTTCATTTTATTGCTATTAAGATAATACGGTATTTATAAAAATATTTAATATAAATATAGTAAATTGTTTAAATATAATGATTACCTTAATTTATTCAAATAATGAGTTTTTAAAATCTAAGAAATATCCTTGTGGATGAAGACATACAGGACAAGCTTTTGGAGCTTCTTTACCTACATGGATGTGTCCACAATGTGTACATATCCATTGTATATCTTCATTTCTTCTAAATAAAGTACCTTCTTCTAAATCAGTAGCATATCTACCAAATCTATCACCGTGAACCTTTTCTATTTCAGCTATATTTTCAAATAATTTAGCTATAGATTCAAATCCTTCTTCACGTGCTGTTTTTCCAAAGTTTTTATATACATCATCCCATTCTTGAAGCTCATTATGTTGTGCAGCTTTAAGATGTTGTGCTGTTTTATCATATAAATCTACAGGATATGCTCCTGATATATTTATATTTTCACCAGCAAATTCTTTTAGTTTAGAAAAGAATTGTTTTGCATGTGATTTTTCTTGGTCAGCAGTATAATTAAATAAAGATTCTATTATATATAATCCTTCTTTTTTTGCTACAGATGCAGAAATATTGTATCTATTTCTAGCTTGACTCTCACCTGCAAAAGCTCTTAATAAATTTTCTTTAGTTTTACTATCTTTTAAATTCATATTCTACCTCTCTATCACAATAAATTTTTACAATATTTGATTCTTTTTATTTATTATTCCAATAGGAGATATAATTATGCTCAATTTGGTCAGCATTTTTAAAATTATCATTAATTTTTTTTAAAATTCTAAGAAATTCTTGTTTTTCATTTTCTGTAATATTATGGTATGCTGTTTCTTTAACTTGTGTTGAGATACTATTAAATGTATCTTCTATAAGTAATGCCTTTTCTGTAAGCTTTATATACGTGACACGTTTGTCATTAGTACATTTTTGTCTTTCTATATATCCTAGATTTATAAGTTTATTAACCAACACTGTAACAGTAGATTTATCCTTTCCTATTTTAGTTGCAATTTCTTTCATTGTAAGTATTCCATTATTTTCATAAAGTGCAGTTAAAATATTTCCATGAGTAGGTATCAATTCATCTAAACCATTTTTACTAAGTTTATTTTCAATGAATTTAATCATATTAGCCTTTGTTTTACTTATAAAATGTATAATATATTTATCTTCCATAAATTATTCTCCAATCTTTAATCTATTTAAATTAGTTTGACATAAAACTATTTATAAACTATAATTAGTTTAACATAAAACTAAATGTATTGGGAGGAAATTTATGAATAAAAAATTTAAATCATTATATATTACAGAAGAAGAAGGAAGTTTTAGAAAAAATATAGTTGAAAGAGAAATAGACACATTGCCAGAAGGCGAAGTTTTAATAAAAGTAAAATATTCTTCTCTAAATTACAAAGATGCACTTTCTGCAAATGGAAATAAGGGTGTTACTAGAAAATATCCTCATACACCAGGAATTGATGCATCTGGTATAGTAGAATATAGTAGTTGTGATGATTTTAAAATTGGAGAAGAAGTTTTAGTGACAGGTTATGATTTGGGAATGAATACTTCTGGTGGTTTTTCAGAGTATATAAGAGTTCCTTCTAGTTGGATAGTCAGACTTCCAAAAAATCTTTCACTAAAAGAAGCAATGGATTATGGTACAGCAGGATTTACAGCAGCTTTATCTGTATACAAATTTATAAATTCTGTAGGTAATGATATGGGAGATGTATTAGTTACTGGTGGTACTGGAGGGGTTGCTGTAATTGCAACTAAAATATTGATTAAATTAGGTTATTCAGTTGTAGTTTCAACAGGAAAACTAGAAGAACAAAAAGAAGTATTGCTAAATTTAGGTGTTAAAGATGTTATACATAGGTCAGAATTGGATGATAATTCAGGTAGACCTCTACTTAGACCAAGATGGGCTGGAGTAATAGATACAGTAGGAGGAAATACTTTGTCAACAGCAATAAAGACAACTGATTATTGTGGAGCAGTGACAACTTGTGGTAATGCAGGAGGAATTGAGTTTACAAGTTCAGTATATCCATTTATCTTAAAGGGAATTACTTTATATGGTATAGATTCTGTAGAATGCCCAATGAACTTAAGATTAAAAATATGGGACTTATTATCAAATCAATGGAAATTGGACGATTTGGACGATATGGTAAATGTAGTATCATTAGAAGAGTTAAATGATAGTATAGATTCAATAATGGCAGGAAAACACGTGGGAAGAACAGTAGTTGATTTAGAAAAAATATAAGTGATTAAGTTTACGATTAGAACTTTAGGTTTTAAGTAAAAATGAGATACTTTAAATTTATTTAGGAGTATCTCATTTTTTTATGTAAAAATTTTTTGTACAAAAGTTTGTGTAAAAAGATTATTCATGAACAATTAATTCAAATACATCTGGTCTTGAATAGTGACCTTCTGAATCAAAGTCTAGTCTACTAAGTACTATTTTTTCTAGGTCTAAATCAGCTATTAGCATCTCTTCTTTATTAAAAATAGGACCTGCTACATATTTTCCAAAAGGGTCAACTATGCAACTTCCTCCTGGACACATAATCTCTGGTTCTACATCTAGCTCCTTATAATAATTAAGGTCAGTTGGATACATATTTTTTTCAACATATTGATTACATCCTATAACGAAACATCTTCCTTCTAAAGCAATATGTTTCATGGTTGCTTGCCATTCTTCTCTTGAGTCTGCAGTAGGAGCTATATAAAGTTTTACTCCTTTAGCATAAAGAGCTGTTCTAGCTAATGGCATATAGTTTTCCCAACAAATCAATGAACCCATTTTTCCATATGGAGTATCGACTACTGTAAGAGTACTTCCATCTCCTTCTCCCCAAATACATCTTTCTGTTCCTGTAGGTTTAAGTTTTCTATGTTTACCAATAAGCTTACCTTCTGGAGAGAAAAACAAGTTTGTGCAATAAAGAGTACAATTTATATCATCACCATCTCTTTCTGTTATGCCCATTGATAGATATACGCCTGCTTCTTGAGCCGCTTTTCCTAACAAATCTGTTGTAGCACTAGGAACTGGCACAGAATTATCATAGTATCTTTTCCAATCTTCTCTACCTTCCATTGTTCTACTTCCAACAACAAATCCAAATGAAAGACCTCTTGGATATGCAGGTATGAATGCTTCTGGGAAAACTACAATATTTGCTCCTTTTCTCCCAGCTTCTTTAATTAATTCCAATGCTTTTTCAACAGTTTTTTCTAAATCCATTATGACTGGCGATGCCTGAACAACAGCAATTCTTACATTTTTATTTTCCTTGCTCATAAAAACCTCCTAAAAAATATTTAATTTATTGAATTGAATAGACTACATAAGATGTTATTTGAGAAATAAGATATTTATATTGTGAATAATAATTTAACTGTATATTTAAAATAATACATCATGATTTAAAAAATTACAATTGCACAAATATAATTGAGTTCAGATATTTAAACTTAATAACTTATAATATTTTTTTACTTAGTATAAAGAACATTAAATTGTCTTATTTAGAATGAATAGTATTTATTTCTTAGCAAACAATAATTGAAAATAAAACTTTTATATGATTAAAGTCTAAAGAAACAAAGTTAATATAAGATAATATAATTAAGTAGAAAATAATGAAGAAAATTTATTAGACTAGATAACTTAAGGAGAATTTTATGACAGAAAAAATTTATTATAATGGAAATATCATCACAATGGAAGATTCAATATGTGGAGATGCTATTCTTATCAAAGACAAAATAATAAAAAAGATAGGAACAAAGGAAGAAGTATTTGCCCTAAAAGATAAAGACGCAGAAGTTATAGATTTACAAGGTAAGACATTGATGCCATCTTTTATAGATTCACATAGCCACTTAATAGCTTTTGCTACTACACTAAAGTTAATTCCATTAGAAGATGCAACTAGTTTTAAAGACATAATAAAAAAAATAAAGGATTTCAAAGAGACAAACAATATAAACAAGGGTGAGTGGATAATTGGATTTTCATATGATAATAATTTCTTAGAAGAACATAGACATCCAGATAAATACGTGCTAGACAGTGCATCTTCAGAGAATCCAATACTAATTTCACATGCTTCTGGTCATATGGGAGTTGCAAACACCTTAGGATTAAAGCAACTTGGTGTTACTCATGAAACACAGGACCCAGAAGGTGGGCATATAGGTAGAATAGAAGGCAGTGAAGAACCAAATGGATATTTAGAGGAGAATGCATTTTTTAATGTATCGTCTAAAATAAAACAACCATCACCAGATGACATTTTTAACTCAATTGAAAAGGCGCAGGACATATATCTAAGTTATGGTATTACAACAGCTCAAGAGGGTCTAATGGCAGAGAATCAATTTAACCTTCTAAAGACAATGGCAAATCAAAAGAAATTAAAAATTGATACTGTAGGGTATGTGGATTTGAAAAAAAGTAAGTCTGTAGCAGATGACAATAGAGATTTTATAAAGAAATATAAAAATAGATTTAAAATAGGTGGATATAAGATATTCTTAGATGGTTCTCCACAAGGTAAGACAGCATGGTTAACTAGACCGTATGAAAATTCAGATGATTACTGTGGATATCCTATATATAAAGATGAAGAAGTAGAAAAATTTATAAAAACTTCACTAAAAGAAAAAATGCAGCTTTTAACTCATTGTAATGGAGATGCAGCAGCAGACCAATTAATAGATTCATTTGAAAAGAATTTAAAAGAAGAAAATAGTAAAAATGATGCAAGACCAGTTATGATACATGCTCAAACGGTAAGAGCAGACCAAGTTGATAGTATGAAGAATATAAATATGATACCTTCATACTTTGTAGCTCACACATACTATTGGGGTGACATTCATATAAAAAACCTTGGAGAAGATAGAGCATTTAAGATTAGCCCACTTAAAACGACTATAGAAAAAGGTTTAATTTACACTCTTCATCAAGATACACCAGTAATAGCTCCTAATATGCTGGAAACAGTATGGTGTGCTGTTAATAGAATTACAAAAAAAGGTATACAAATAGGAGAAAATGAAAAGATAAGCCCACTAGATGCTTTAAAGGGTGTTACTATAAATGCAGCATATCAATATTTTGAAGAAGATAAAAAAGGCTCAATTAAAGAAGGTAAATTAGCTAATTTGATAATATTAGATGAAAATCCGCTTACAATCGACCCTATGAAAATAAAAGATATTAAAGTGTTGCAGACTATAAGAGAAGGAGAAGTATTGTATTCTTTAAAGTAGATGTAAATTAGATATTTTATCATTTGTATAAAAATAGGTTTAGGTAAAAAATTAGGTAGAATTAAATAAAATTATAGTTAAATCAACAATTATCCTTTTTATTAAATTTTAATTATTATATTGAAGATTTACCAGTATAATTTTATTGATTCTACTTTTTTAAAGAAATATCAATTTATTAAAGTTATCTATGTACTATATAAAATAATTAAGCAGTTATTAGTTTATGAAACAACTATGTATATTACTTTACAGTAAGATTTTGGAGCTAAATTTATAATACCAAATTTAAATTCATTAATGGATTACATTATAACATTTCATATAAAATATATTGTGAATCTTGGGGAACTACTATTCTTCTTTGAGTATTTCTTACAATCAGTTCTAAAAAATTCAATTTCATACCTATACTTGAATTATTCATTAAAATTGTTCTATATAAATAAGAGATATATTATAATATAAATAAACTTATATGAAAGTTAATAACTATACAAGATTGATAAAGAAAAAGTCAAAATAGATAATTGATTGGCAAAATCGATATAATTATAATGAAGTTGAATCTAGAAATATTCTCTTAAAATTAAATTATATTGATTTAATTAAATATAATTTGACAATGACTAAAAAAGTGAGTAAAATATAAATAAAATAAAAATAATAGGTTCGGATAAAATAAAAGGGTTTCTTAACCTCAAGCATAAAGTATATTATCGAAGTTATTTGAGATTAAGAGATAAAATCCAATCTTAGGTACTGAGGAGGAAAAAATGCTTGATATAAAAAGAATAAGGGAAAATTTAGATTGTATAAAAAAAGCAATGGAAAGAAGGGGCGAAAAAGCCTTTAACCTTGATGAAGTAGTTAAGTTAGATGATGAAAGACGAAAGATTCTTCAAGAAGTTGAAGTTATGAAAAATGAATTAAATACAGCATCTAAAAATATACCAAATCTTATAAAAGAAGGTAAAGATGTAGAAAGTGAAAAAGTTAAACTAAAAGAGTTATCTGATAAAATTAAAGTAATAGACCAAAACCTTAAAGAAGTAGAAGACAAGATGGAATACTTATTAATGAGAATACCAAACGTACCACATCCAGAAGTGCCACGAGGTGAAACTGACGAGGACAATGTTGAGGTAAGAACTTGGGGAAAGACTACTACTTTTGATTTTGAATCTAAGGCTCATTGGGAAATAGGAACTGAGTTAGGTATACTTGACTTTGAAACAGCTAGTAAAATAACTGGTTCAAGATTTACTCTTTATAGAGGATTAGGAGCTAGGTTAGAAAGAGCATTATTAAATTTTTACTTAGATACAAATACAACAGTAAATGGATATACAGAAGTTATTCCACCATTTATGGCAAATAGAAATAGTTTTTTAGGTACAGGTCAACTACCTAAATTTGAAGAAGATATGTTTAAAATAGAAGGGCTGGACTATTTTCTAATTCCAACATCAGAAGTTCCTTTGACTAACATACATGCTAATGAAATACTTAAATTTGAACAATTACCAATAAATTATACAGCTTATACTCCATGTTTTAGGTCAGAAGCTGGTTCTGCTGGAAGAGATACAAGAGGTTTAGTAAGACAACATCAATTCAACAAAGTAGAAATGGTTAAAATAGTAGCACCAGAAGAATCTTACAATGAATTAGAGAAACTTACTAACAATGCTGAGACTATGCTACAATTATTGAAATTACCATATCGAGTAGTAAAGATATGCACAGGTGATTTAGGATTTACAGCTTCTTTTAAATACGACGTGGAAGTTTGGATGCCAAGTTACAATAGATATGTTGAGATTTCATCTTGTTCAAACTGTGAAGATTTCCAAGCTAGAAGAGCAGGAATAAGATTTAAAAGAGATAAAGATTCTAAAGCTGAATATGCACATACATTAAATGGCTCTGGATTAGCTATTGGAAGAAGTGTTGCAGCTATATTGGAAAATTATCAACAGGAAGATGGTTCTGTAGTTGTTCCAGAGGTTTTGAGACCATATATGGGAGTTTCTGTTATTAAATAAGAGTTAAATTATGTATTTTAATAACACGATAAACTAGAAGCAATTAAAAAATAATAATGAATATAAAAAAGTGTACAAACTAATGAATATTGATATAGTAAGCTATCATATGAAAGAGTATGTACACTTTTTTATTTACTAAATTTACAAAAAAATAAACATAAATAATTTGCAAGTAGAAAGGAATTTTTTATGAAAGTTCAAAAGACAGAGTGGGGATATATTGAATGGAAACACACTTATGACGAAAACAATCCAAAACAAGCTATGAATATATATATTGCAGTAACTATGCAAGGTAAAAAACATTTTAATCATGTTCATTATGGTCAAGAGCAAATGATATATATTTTAGAAGGTGAGGGTCTGTATATTATTAACGGAGTCTGGAAGCCTTTTTACCAAGGTATGATTTTTTATATAGAATCTGGCAGTACACATGAAACTATAAATACGGGTGATAGACCTATAAAAGAGCTTATTGTTTCAAATAATGTAAGTGATATAGGAGAAAGTGAAGTTATAGAAATTAATCCTAATAATTATTTGAAGAAGACTTTAATAAATTATAGTGAAAGCACTTTAAATTTATATGCAGCAATAGAATCAATTCGTGGTCAATTTATAGACCCATTTAAAATTCCATTAATTATATATGATGATTCATGGAATATAGTTTTAAAAAATCCTTATTTTCCTCTATTTTGTTTTGAAGAATGTAATCCTATGAAATTTCCTCAAAATTGTGATTGTATGAATCAAAAAAGTAGCAATCAATTTGTATGTAAGTATGGGATAACAATATATAATATCCCAATATTATACAAAAACAATAGTATAGGAGTTATAAGAGGAGGATATGTATTATTATCTGATTTAAATTTAGATACAACGCATAGTAATTTATATGATATACCAGAAGGTGCTGCTAGAAGTATAAAACGTCTTTTAAAACAAATATCTAAAAATATAATAAATTTTTGTTCATTCAATGATATAAGAAAGGATTTACAAGAAAAAGAGAATGCTATTGCAAGAACATATCATTATGGAGAGCAACTTGAAATGAACTTAAGGGTAGCTCAAGATATGGTTACCAACTTAAGAATAAATCATCATTTTTTATTTAATACTCTAAATTCAATGGCAAGTATAGCACTTGATGATGGTAGTTATGATTTATATAGTGCAATAATAGATTTATCAAAAATGTTTAGATACACAATGAGGTCTGATTTACGATTTGTAGAATTAGAATCAGAAATATTGTATATTAAAAATTATTTAAACTTACAGAAATTGCGTTATGGAGATGCACTTAAAGTAAAGTATCTTATTCCTGAGAAACTCTATAGTCTTTCTGTACCTTTTAACTTTATTCAACCTATTGTAGAAAATGCTTTTACACATGGATTTAGAGATATTGATACAGAAAAGCGAGTTGATATAATTGCAAGAGTAGATTCTAAGTATGCTATTATAGAAATTCATAATAATGGAACTATTTTAGAGGAAAATAATATAGACAAAATAAAGGAAGGTATTCGTAGTAATAATGGTCATGGGCTATCTTTGATATATACAAAATTTACATCTGCTTATGGAAATGATTTTGATATGGATATAAAGTCAAGTGATAAAGAAGGAACTTACATAATGATTAAAATTCCTATTGAAAATTATAAGGAATATGTATAGAACTTGTGTAAACTTAATAAGTTTTATAAATGTTAAGAAATATATTAGATGTTTTATGTTGTTTTATATATCTTATTTTTTATATTATTAAGCTAAAAGGGAGGAATTCTCATGAGAAAAGCACTAATAATAGATGATGAAGAAGCTGTTTTAAAAATAATAACACACTTTATAGAAATGAAAGATATGCCAATAAAAATTGTTGGTAAAGCAACATCTGGTGATGAAGCAGTAGAGAAGATAATTAGTTTAGAACCAGACATAGTTTTTATAGATATTCAAATGCCAATATATAATGGGTTAGAAGTAATAGAAAAAACATCTCATCTGTCTAAAAAAATAAACTTTGTAGTAATAACTGCTTTTGACTATTTTGAATATGCACAAAAAGCTTTAAGGCTAAATGTGAAAGATATACTCCTTAAACCATTGGATATGAACGAGTTTACTAGGTCTGTAGAAAATATTATCGGTTATCAATATACTAATAATAATTTATTAAATGAGATACTAGAGTATATAAATTTAAATTATGGTAAGGACTTAAAGTTAAATGATTGTGCTAAATTATTTTTAACTAATCCATCTAATATATCTAGAATTTTTAAAAGTAATTTGAATACAACTTTTATATCATATCTAAATCATGTAAGGATAGAAAAATCTATTGAATTACTTGAAAATACTACAAAAAGTATAAATGAGATTGCAGAAATAGTTGGATATAATAGTCTAAACAACTTCTACAAGAATTTTAAGATAGAAAAAGGAATGACTCCAAAAGCCTATAAATTAAATACTAAAAATTGAGATTGATAAATAAAAAGTCAATATAGATAATTGTTTGAGTGTGTCTGAATAAGTATACTTTAATTATAGTAAAAATTAAAGCGCTTTAAACATATTTAATGATATTAAACCTTATAAAAGATGTACCTATTTATATAAAAAAATATATATAAATAAAAATAAAAAGATATACAAAATAAAAAAAGCAAATAAAATACTGTTCAAAAAAGACAGAATTTTCATTTAATTTGCTGAGAATTTATATTTGTTGAAGAAGGTAACTTTATAATGGAGGTAGTTTAATATGTCAGACAAAGTGAATGTGAAAAATATTATCTGTATTGCAGGGGCTTATTTAGCAACAGCAATTGGTTCTGGATTTGCTACAGGTCAAGAAATACTCCAATTTTTCGCCTCCCAAGGGTATATGGGGCTAGTTGGAGCATTAATATCAATGGTGTTATTTTCATTTCTTGGTGCTGAAGTTATAACTAGAGGTAGAGAATTAAAACTTAAAGAACCAACGAGAATTTATACTTTTTATTGTGGAAAGATTTTAGGAAAATTTTACGAATGGTTTAGTCCAATATTTTTGTTTGGAATTCTTATAGTAATGATTTCTGGTGCAGGTTCAACTTTAACTGAATACTATGGTATAAATCCTTATTTGGGAAGAGTTTTGATGGCTGTTGCTACGTTAATCACGGTGTCTATGGGTCTAGAAAAATTAGTAAGTATACTTGGTCGTATTGGACCAGTGATAGCAGTATTTACAATTGCTGTTGGATTAATAAGCTTGTTTAAACATTTTGATGGTTTATCTATGGTTGGAGAAGCTATGAAGAATATTGAAGTTACAAAAGCATCAGGAAGTCCAATAGTTTCAGGTGTAATTTATAATACGTTAAATATTATTGTAATGATTGTTTTTTTAACAGGAATGGGAGCTTCTATTGAGAGTAAAAAGGATGCTTTCTGGGGAGGTTTGTTAGGTGGAGTAGTATTTATGACTGCTGGAATCGTTATGTATTTGGCTATGATTTCAGATATAGGAAACTTATATATGAAAGAAATACCATCACTTTATTTAGCAGATAATATAGCTTCTATTGTAGGTGTACTTTTCTCAGTTGCACTTATATTAGGTATATATACAACAGCTGTTCCACTTTTATGGTCTGTAACTAATAGAATTGTTGAAGATGAGCATCCTAAATTTAAATTAATAACAACAGTAATAGCTATTTTGGCTTGTATAGGTGGATTCTTACCATTTGGTAAACTAGTAAATATTTTGTATCCGTATACGGGTTATATGGGACTTTTAATTTTAGTCTGTATGGTATATAAAGCTATTACATGTAGAGAAAAATCAACACAAAGTCAGGAATAGGGTTACTTATCAATAGTTTATAGTTAAGGGAAGTTTTCATATAATATAGATTTAAAAAGTCAAAATAGTTAAATAAATTGTAAAATATGATAATATATTTAATTAAAACGATATAGTAATATATAAATATAAACAAAGTTGCATTAAATTTATAAAAATAATTAAATTTAAAAGAGGTGTTATTATGTTAAAAACAACAAAAATTTCAGACCCAGAGTTATATAAGATTGTAGCTGATGAGTTGGTTAGACAAGAGCATAATATTGAAATGATAGCTTCTGAAAGTACAGCACCAACAGAAGTACTTGAATTAAGTGGATGTGTATTTACAAATAAAACGGAAGAAGGTTATCCAGGGGCTCGTTTTCAAGCAGGTTCTGAAGAAGCAGATAAACTTGAAACTCTAGCAATCAAACGTGCAAAAGAAGTATTTGGAGCAGAACATGTAAATGTACAGCCATATTCAGGTTCTACAGCTAACTATTGTGTATATTCATCAATATTAAAACCAAATGATACCGTCTTAAGTATGCGTCTTGACCAAGGTGGACATTTAACACATGGTAGTACAGTTAATTTTTTACATGACATTTATAGATATGAATTTTATGGAGTAGACCCAAACACTGGGCGTATAGATTATGATGCTCTTGAAGCAAAAGCAAAAGAATGTAAACCAAAACTTATAATTGCAGGAGCAAGTTCATATCCAAGATTAATAGATTATGAAAGAATATCAAAGGTTGCAAAAGAAGTAGGAGCTTACTTTATGGTAGATATGGCACATGTAGCAGGTTTGGTAGCAGCAAAAGTAATTCCTAGCCCTGTACCTTATGCAGATTTTGTTTCTTCATCCACAACGAAGACTTTCTGTGGACCAAGAAGTGGTATTATACTTTGTAAAGCAGAACATGCAAAGAAACTTGATAAAGGTGTTTTCCCAGGAACATTAGGTTCTATACATCTTAATACAGTTGCAGCAAAAGCCTTTTCACTATTGTATTTAAGTACAGATAAATTTAAAAAAATAATGGAGCAAGTTGTAGTAAATGCTCAGACTCTAGCATCTGAACTTATTTCACATGGTTTTAGTATTGTAAGTGGAGGAACTGATAACCATATAGTTATGGTTGACTTAAGAAGTAAAAATCTTACAGGTAAACAGTTTGAAAAAGCTCTTGAATATGTAGGGATAACAGTTAATAAAAATGTTATACCTGATGACCCACAATCACCATTTGTAACTAGTGGCGTTCGTATAGGTCTTACATCCATATCTCAAAGAGGTCTTAAAGAAAAAGAAGTTGTACAGATAGCAGGAATAATGAATAAGGTAGCAGAAAATATTGACAATAAAGAAGTATTAGATGAGTGTAAAGCAGAAGCTCAAGAGCTTATATCTAAGTTTCCATTATATCCAGAAGGGTATTTTGAAGATTAAGTGTATTGATTTTAGCCCACAATCTATAAAGCCTATAACATAAAACCTAATAATATATAACCGCTATAAGGTGTTGATTAATCAACGCCTTATTTTTTTTGAAAAGTAATATACAAGCTATCATAAGCATATAATTCTTTATAGATAATTAACAAGGGGGATAAAGTTATGAGGTATTATAATAAACCTACCAAAGAAGTATTAAAATACTTAAAAACAAATCCAGAAATTGGACTTGATGATAATGAGGTAGAAGAAAGGAAGCTTAGATATGGATTAAATGAATTTACTATAAAAGAAGGGCGAACATTTTGGGACGAGTTGGGAGAAAGCTTGACAGAGCCTATGATATTAATTCTTATAGGAGCAGCAGTGATAAGTTCTTTTGTAGGGGAATTACATGATGCATTAGGTATTTTAGGGGCTATTTTCATTGGGATTTCAATAGGTATAATAACTGAAGGAAAATCTAAAAAAGCAGCTCATGCCCTATCAAAATTAACTGAAAATATAGAAGTAAAAGTACTTAGAAATGGAAAGATAATTAAAATATCAAAAAATGATTTAGTACCCGGAGATATTGTATATATAGAAACGGGAGATATGATACCAGCAGATGGAAGACTTATACAATCTATAAATTTGAAACTTAGAGAAGATATGCTAACAGGAGAGTCAGATGATGTAGCTAAGAATGCTGATGCTATATTGGATATGGAAGTAGTTTATTCTAAGACAGAAATAATTGAACAGGATACAATACCTGCAAAGCAAGTCAACATGGTATTTGGAGGAACTCTTGTAGCATATGGTAGAGGGATAATGGTTGTCACTCATATTGGTGATAAGACAGAGATGGGTAAGATAGCACAGAATTTATCAAATGAAGACCAACAAACTCCGCTTCAAATTAAATTAGGGAAGTTAGGGGCTAAAATAGCAGGCATATCAGGGGTAATAGCTACTTTATTGTGTATGTTTATGATTATACAAATGCAGAGAAAAGGTATGCTAGTCTTAGATACAAGCAGTATATTATCTTTCTTACAATCATTAGAACCTGCTAAAAACGCATATATGGTTTGTATTGCCTTAATAGTTGCAACTGTTCCAGAAGGTTTGCCAACTATGATAAATATTACACTAGCTATAACTATGCAAAAGATGGCAAAGATAAATGCTCTAGTAACAAAGAAAGAAGCCTGTGAAACTATAGGCTCTGTTTCTGTAATATGTTCTGATAAGACAGGTACTTTAACACAAAATAAAATGATGGTGGAAGTAGCATACGTTGATGGTAAGTATATAGGTGGAGGAGAGTATCAAAGTAATAGCTATTTTGAACAAAACTGTATAGTAAATTCAACTGCAGACATAGAAAAAGAAGAAAACTCATTTAAATATATAGGAAGTGCAACAGAGTGTGCATTACTTTTATATCACAATGATAAGAACTATAATGAAATGAGAAAACAGACTTATTTGATATCACAAATACCCTTTAGCTCAGAAGAAAAGAAAATGTCGACATTAATTCGTCAAGAGGATTCAGAGATATTACTTTCAAAAGGTGCACCAGAAGTATTATTAAAAAAATGTTCTTATGTACAACAAGGAAAAAATATTGTTCCAATAACTCCAAAAATAGAAAAAAGTATTTTAGATGAGATTAAGAAATTACAAATTAAATCTATGAGAACATTAGGATTTGCTTATAAAAAGATGAGTAAGTCTAAAATAGAAGTTGCAATAACTTCAGAAGGTGAATTGAATTTAATAGGAAATCCAAGAGGTTACATGAAGGAAGATAATCTAGTTTTTAGTGGATTTGTGGGAATAGTAGACCCACTGAGAGAAGGGGTCAAAGAGTCGATTGATAAAGCATTTAATGCAGGAGTAGATGTAAAAATGCTTACAGGAGATAATATCAATACAGCAACAGCTATTGGTAATGAATTAGGATTATTGAATGATGGGAAAAAGGCAGTTGAAGCAACTTATATAGATGTATTGACAGATAAAGAATTGAGAGAAGAAATCAAAGGAATATCTATTGTTGCAAGAAGTAAACCAGATACAAAAATGAGAATAGTTTCTGCACTTCAAAAAAGTGGCGAAGTTGTAGCTGTAACAGGGGATGGTATAAATGATGCTCCAGCTCTTAGTCAAGCAGATGTTGGAATTGCAATGGGTATTTCAGGTACAGAAGTATCTAAAAATGCAGCAGATATAATATTGACTGATGATAGTTTCAGTACAATAGTAGATGGAATAAAATGGGGAAGAGGTATATATGAGAATTTTCAAAGATTTATACAGTTTCAGCTTACTGTAAATATAGTGGCATTTATAATTGCTATAATATCTCAACTTACTGGTAAGGATATGCCATTTACCACAATACAATTATTATGGGTAAACATAATAATGGATGGTCCTCCAGCTCTAGCCTTAGGATTAGAACCTGTTAGAGATTATGTATTAAAAAGAAAACCAATAAATAGACATTCTGGTATAATAGCTAGGTCTATGTTTGTAAATATTATTATAAATGCTATTCTTATAATTACAATTGTATTTACTCAATCAGCTTTTAATATATTGGGAGCTACACCAGAAGAACAAGGTACTGTTATATTTTCTTTATTTGCATTCAGTGCCCTTTTTAATGCATTAAATTGTAGAGAGTTTGGTTTGAATAGTACAATACCAAATTTCTTTAAAAATAAGCTGGCATTACAAATAATAGTCGTTACGGGTGTAATTCAAATAATATTTACACAAGTATTCCAGAGTTTCTTTAATTCTGTTTCTTTAGACTTTGATATGTGGATAAAAATAATATTATTTGCATCTACTATTCTGTTTTCAAATGAGTTTGTAAAGCTAATCCTTAGAACAATGAAAAATAGTGGAACTATGAATTTTAGTAGTAAAAATTAATTTTTATGAAACCGCAAAGTAGCATATATATTGTGACTTTGCGGTTTTTTCATTAGAAAAAATTTATATCAACAAGGGTTTTGGAATAGCAAAATTTTATCATTTTAAATTAAAATATATGATACAAAAAAATCATATTCTAAGTGATACTTGGGAAAAATGATACTACCATAATAAAAAATCTTTGTAAAAATCAACATAGAATATATTAAACATATATTAATCTATAAAAATTTTATGGAATATAATAATTTGTATCTAGATGGACATATGGAATAATATTTTATTGAAGTAGAGTAATTTTTAAGAATTTTATATATAAATTATGTTATCATAGATAAAGATATAGATTCTAAATTTTGTTAATAAAATAAAAGACAAGGAGGTAAGTTTTATGTTTTCAAAAATCCTAGTCAAAACATTTATCAGAGATAGCGAAAACGTTCAAAATACAGATGTTAGAAATAAGTATGGTTATGTGGCTGGTGTAGTAGGTATATTATCTAATTTACTTTTATTTGTGATAAAAATATTCACAGGCATGCTAACATCAAGTATAGCTATAATGGCTGATGCATTTAATAATCTTTCTGATATGGCATCTTCAGCAATAACTATGATAGGCTTTAAATTAGCAAGTAAGCCAGCTGATAAAGAGCATCCTTTTGGACATGGAAGAATAGAGTATTTATCAGCGTTAATAGTAGCATTTATGGTGATGCTGGTTGGACTTCAATTTGTAAAGTCATCTATAGAAAGAATAGTAAATCCAGTTCCTGTAAAATTTGAAGTAATACCACTTATACTTTTGATTGCATCTATAATGATTAAAATCTGGTTGAGCCGTTTTAATAAATTTATGGGAAATAAGATTAATTCTTCAGCATTAAAAGCAGTTTCACTTGATGCTCTAGGAGATGTATTTACATCAAGCTGTGTAGTTATATCATTTATTGTAGTTAGATTTACTAGTTTTCCTATAGATGGATATGTGGGTATTGCAGTATCGTTAGTAATACTTTATGCTGGTTTTTCTCTTGTAAAAGATACTATAAATCCTCTTCTAGGAGAAGCACCAGATGAAGAAATGGTAAAATCTATTATAGAATTGTTGTCATCTTATAAACATATAATAGGTACACATGATTTAATCATTCATAACTATGGAGTTGGCAGATGTATCGCATCTATACACGCAGAAATTCCATCTAACATAGATATAATGGAAATCCATGAAATCATAGATACTGCAGAGAGAGAAATATCTGAGAAATTAGATATATATTTAGTAATCCACATGGACCCAATATGTCTTGAAGATGAAGAAGTTATGTCAGCAAAAAAAGAGCTTGAAGAAATACTTAAGAAAAATAGCCTTGTAAAATCTATGCATGATTTTAGAATAGTTGGAAAGGGAAGTAAGAAGAATTTAGTATTTGATATAGTAGTCAATCCTTCTGAATTTTCCAAAGGTATGTCAGAAGACGATTTAAAAGAAGATATAACAAAATTAGTTAAGGAGATAAACCCTGAATATAATTGTGTTATTATTGTAGATAAAGATTTTATTTGATGATTAATTAATATTTTAATAAGGTAAAAAATGTAAAAAATATAGACAAGAGTATAAATGCATAATATAATAGAAATATATAATTATATTTAATATGAATATAACAATTTTAATTGTTTTTTATGAAATATTATAGAGATGTTGAAGTATATTCTATTATTGGGCACCTTATGGATATACTGAGTCAGTGGTGCAACCGGCTATGAATATAAATTTATTTATTTTCATGGCTTTTTTTGTATAATTTTTTAGTAAAAATTAATTTATATATAATCTTAATGGAAGATTATATATTATATACAGTCTAGAGGGGAGGAATCTATATGAAGAAAGAAAATAAAAAGGCATTATTAATCAGTTTAATTATGATTCTAAGTATGGTGGTATCTACAATATATCCAACTGTATCTTATGCTTTGGAGTTAGGAGAGAATAGTAGAATTCAAAGTGGTTCAACTAATTTGTCAACTGGAGATGAAAATCCACCAGTACCACCATCAGATGATGTGGTAAATCCACCAATACCACCCTCAGATGATATAATAGAAAAGCCTGTTAAACCAATTGTTCCAATACCAGAAGTAGTAAAACCATTAGTATCAGAAGAAAAGAATAATAACGTAAAAGAGTATACTGTGGTAAATCCGCCAGTACCACCAAAGACAGGACATAATACTACAATTATTGGAGGAATACTATTAGGTCTAGGAGCTATTATAGGGATTATTATATTAAGACGAGACAAAAATACAAATTAGACCCTAACATTATAAAAATATAAGTAATATTAAAAAATATCTTCTAAAATAATATTTAATAGTGAAAATATTGTTAGAAGATATTTTTTTGGTGTATTTATGTAAAAAAATAATAACTTCTTAGAAAAAAATTCCAATACCCCATAGACAATTAAGGAGATGTAAGCTATAATGTAGATATAAAATTAAATGAGGCAAAACTAGGGAAACCTAGTGACGCAAAGCTATAGGGGCTAAAGTTTAATAAACCATGCCAGCCAGTTGCCGAAAAGAGTAAGAATTTCTTTTTGTATATACAAAGATACTCTTGAGTATCTTTTTTATTTTGAAATTTATTGCTCCCGGCCTAATTCAAAGGAGGGAATAATATGAGACCAAGTAAAAAATTATTAATCGCTATAATATCAATATTCTTAATAAGTTCAGTTTCAGTAAGTGTACATGCAGTCAGTACTACTATACAACAAAATAAAAAAATACTTAGTAAAATAGTGGTTCTTCCAAATGGAAATTACAATAAAAATGAAGCTAATGCTATGGTAAATAGACTAGCTAAAATAGATGGAAAGTATTTAAATGCATTAAAGCAAGATAATTTAAAAATAAAATTATTAAGTGGAAAGTTAACAGATGAAAAAGAATATGCTTATTTAAAAGGTGTAGTTCCTAAGGGTTGGGAAGGCACTGGAAAAACTTGGGATGATGTTCCAGGTTTAGGTGGAAGCACAGTAGCCCTTAGAATAGGATTTAGTAACAAAGGTAAAGGTCATGATGCAATAAACTTAGAATTACATGAAACAGCACATGCAATAGATCATATAGTATTAAATGATATTTCTAAGTCAGCACAATTTAAACGAATATTTGCTAAAGAAGGACGTTTTTTAGGTAATGTAAATTATTTAGGTATATATCCCGAAGAATTCTTTGCAGAAGCATTTGCATATTACTATTTAAATCAAGATACCAATAGTAAGTTAAAAGCAACTTGTCCACAAACTTATAGCTTTTTACACAACTTAGCTAAATAGAGAATTTAATAAATTTAAAATAAATACAAATTAAGGGGGTGTCTCAAAATGAACTTTTTAGTTCAGGAGGCACTCTTTTCTGTATGAAATCAAATATATTTTCATCATTTCAACAGTAAAAAAAGGCTTATCTCTATTTTAGTATAATCCCCTTATAGTAGACATTTAAATAAAAGGCTATTATAATAGGTCTAAAAAGCGTATACTCTAAGGGGGTTTTTCTATGTCTAAAAAACACAAAAAATATAGCAAAGAACTTAAACTAAAAGCTGTAAACTTATATATAAAAGAAGGATACTCATCATACAAAATTGCTGAGATGCTGAATATAAGAAGCAAAACACAAGTTCAAAACTGGGTAAAAGATTATAAAAATAAAGGTAAAACTGCGTTTAATGATGAAACTAGGGGCAGATTTAAAAATATTAGTCTAGAAAATGATAATAGAAAATTTAAATCTGTTGAAGAAGAATTGAAGTACTTACGCATGGAGAATGAATTCTTAAAAAAGTTAAGTACCCTATTGGACAAGTCAAAGTAAGCGATAAATTTAAAACAATTAAACTTATGTCTAGGAAGTATAGTATTTCTAGTATGTGTAAGTTGATAGGTGTGTCAAGAAGCGGTTACTATAAATGGCTAAGTTATTCTAAAAAATCTTCCGATAGGGGTATCAAAGATAGAATTATTAAGGATTATATAATTGAAATACATAAAAAATATAGAGGAACTTACGGTAGAAAAAGAATTTGTACTTATTTAAATAAAATACTTGATAGCCCTATTAATCATAAGAGAGTATATAGGTTGATGAAAGAACTAGGTATTAAATCTATTATTAGAAAGAAAGTATATAGACGTAAGTTTAAATCATATGAGATATATGATAATATATTAAATCGTGAATTTAGAGCTAATCAACCATTAGAAAAAATTTGTATGGATATAACATACATACCTATCGGTAAAAAATTCTTATATATGAATGTAGCCAAAGATTTATTTAATGGTGAAATAGTGGCATATGAGATAAGTACAAAAATGGATACTAAATTAGTTAATAATACAGTAAATCAACTAATAAATATGAATTTAGCTAAAGATTGTATTTTACATACAGATCAAGGTTCACAATATACAAGTAGATCTTACTCTAAAAGGCTTAAGGATAATGGTATTATACAATCAATGTCCCGAAAGGGCAACTGCTGGGATAATGCTCCTATAGAAAGTTTTTTCAGTCATTTTAAATCTGAATTAATATATTTAATTGATACTACAGATCCAAAGAAAATGATTAGTCTAATAAATGATTATATTTATTTTTATAATAATGAAAGAATACAATTAAAAAACGGAATGAGTCCGATTGAATATCGAACTCATTGTGCGTAAAGATAGCCTTTTTTAAGTCTGTCTACTTGACAGGGACATATCCAATTTTTAGATAGCCTCTTTTATATTACATGTATAACGAATAATTTTATTCTTATTTATAACTACAATAACACATCAATTACGACTCCTTATACAATGATTCAACGTGCTTATTATGAGCTTGAGCAATTATTGTAGGTATAATAGAAATTATTGAACCCATTACTATTAATAAAATTCCTATAACCATGTTTATAGGAATAATTTCTTTAAGTATTAATAATGCTAGTATTGGAGATATTACTGGTTTAAAGAAGAAGACTAAAGATGTAAGACTAGTAGAAGTAGCTTCCATTGCCATGAAGTAAAGTGCATAACCAACACCTGTAACAAATACGAATACATAAATCATAATAGGCATATTGTGTAAGGTATAGCCACTAAAAATAGGGATATTTGCAAATACATGAAGTTTGTTTTTATTTAATATATCTGTGATAAAATTAATTTTAGTAAACAAAACTAATATTAGCATTTCCAAACTACCAAATATAAAACTAAAACAAGTTACAACTATTCCACCAAATTTTAAGGTTTTTCTTTTACCAAATACAGTATACATTGAAAAAATAATAGCAGAAGATAAAGTTAAGAATATTCCACTAAAAGTTAATTTTGTATGCAATGGATTTATTATAACTATAATTCCAAGGACTTCTAATATAAGTGAAATTACATTGTACCTATATATTTTTTCCTTCAAAATTAAGTAAGCTAGAAGCATTACAAAGACTGGATTACAACTAAACAAAACAGCAACTACAGATGCTTTTGTGTTTAGAACCGCCAGTTGGTACAATGACATACTTACCACTACACACATAAAACCTAAAAATGCAAAGTATCTTAAGTCTGATTTTGTAATAGAAAGACTAAGAGACCTTAATCTTTTTACAGCAAAAGGTAGTAAGACCAAACCGCCAACAAAAAATCTTGATAAGGTTATTTGTAAGGGATTAAAGTCATTAGTGACAGTTTTTAGACTAATTTCCATTGAACTAAAAAATAAGGTAGTCAGGATTATATAAACATAACCTTTTTTCAAGTCAAACACCTCCTTATAATTTATATTAGTACTATAGATGGCAATATTCAAGTTTATTGGAATAATATAGTATATAAAATATAGTACATAAAATTATAAACTACCTTAGTATAGAATACTTAGATTCTATACTAAGGTAGTTAATTATTTGAATTACCTTGATTTAATTATTTTAAATTATAAAGTTTAGCTAATTTTTCAAATGACGGTAAAGAACTTTTAACTTTGTCATAAGATACACAATATGACACTCTAAAATGACCTGGACAACCAAAAGAAGAACCTGGTACTAATAATAAATTAAATTGTTTTGCATCATTGCAGAATTTTTTATCGTCTTCAATTGGAGATTTTGGGAATAGATAGAATGTACCACTAGGCTTAACACAAGAATATCCCATTTCGATTAAACTATTATATAGGAGGTCAAAATTCTTTTTATAAATGCTTACATCGACTTCAGCATCTAAACTTCTTGCAATAACTCTTTGAAAAAGAGAAGGAGCGTTTACAAATCCAAGTATTCTATTTGCAACATTTAACGAAGACATAACATCGTCAAAATCATCCATTTGTCCATTAGCAACAATATATCCTATACGTTCACCAGGTAGAGATAATGATTTACTATAAGAGTATCCTATAAATGAGTTTCTATAGTATTTTAGTACGCAAGGAACTTTGGCACCATCATAAATTATTTCTCTATATGGTTCATCAGAAATTAAATATATATTTGTATTTAATTCTTTTTGTTTTGAGTCTAATAGTTCTCCAAGGTTTTTTAATAATTCTTCAGAATATATAACACCAGTAGGATTATTTGGAGTGTTTATTATTAAAGCTCTTGTCTTTGAAGTAATGGCATTTTTTAGAGCATCTAAATCTGGTTCAAAAGTTTCTATATTTGTAGGAACTTCTATTAATTTTCCATCATAGTTTTCTGTATAGTTTTTATACTCACCAAAATACGGTGCAAAAGCAATAACTTCATCATCAGGATTTAAAAGAGTTTTTAAAATAATATTTAGACCACCAGCAGCACCACAAGTCATAATTAAGTTTTCTCTTGTAAGATTTAATCCATTTTTTTTATTTATGTGTTCAGCAATAGCATTTCTTACATCCTCATATCCTGAGTTATTCATATATCCATGAACTAAATTTGGAGATTCTTCATTTAAAATATCATTTATAACTGCTTTAATAGTCTCTGGAGGTTCAACACTTGGATTTCCTATACTGAAATCAAAAACATTTTCCTCTCCATAAATATCAGAAAGTTTCTTTCCTTCTTCAAACATAGCTCTTATAACAGAACTGTTTGCAACTAAAGTTTGCATTTTATTAGATATCATATGTAACACTCCTTTTTATAGATTTATATTGCTTATGTATATATTACCATATTTTTACTGAATTTAGACAATTTTCGAAAAATTATTTGTTTGAAAATATAGACTTTTATATAAAATATATTTATGTACAGTGTATATTAAAAATTCCAATTTCTAACTTAATCATAATTACTTTCTATAATTATTTTATAAAGAATTAATAAGACATAGATTTAGAGAATAAAATATTCTTGACTATATTAATTGTTTAATATAATATAGTTGATATAGTCAAATATATTATAATTATAGAGGAGAAATTTAAGATGGATTTTAAAAATTTACAGTATGAAAGTTTGTCATATATTATCTGTAATTTACAAAAAAACTTTAAAC
Source organism: Clostridioides sp. ES-S-0054-01 (assembly GCA_021561035.1). Classification (NCBI taxonomy): domain Bacteria; kingdom Bacillati; phylum Bacillota; class Clostridia; order Peptostreptococcales; family Peptostreptococcaceae; genus Clostridioides; species Clostridioides sp. ES-S-0054-01. The sequence goes on along the minus strand of CP067346.1, from coordinate 2,954,316 downwards.
TTTATTGTGAAAAATGTTTAAAACCATATAAACTTACGAATGGTCTGTATTTCTATTTAATCTATATTAATAAAAATAGAAACTGTTCTTTGAATGATGTTTCGATAGAATTCGAAGTTGATAAGGCTCATACAACAAGAACTATATCTAGATTAGAACAAGATGGATACATAGAAAAAGTCCAAAATCCTAATGATAGCAGAGCTTTTCAGCTGAGAGTAACAGATAAGGGTGAGGAAGTATTAGGAGATATAAAAAATATATTTTCAAAGTGGGATAACCACATAAAAAAAGAGTTTTCAGATAAAGAATATAAAGAATTAGTGAAGAAATTACATGTGGTAAAGGACATAAAAACAAGTGTGGAGGAAGAATAAGATGTATTGCAATTTGTTAAAGCCAATTAAAATTGGAAATTTAGAATTAAAGAATAGAGTATCATTTGCACCTACAAGCATGAGTCTTAAACTTGAAGAAAAAATTAAAAAGTTTTCTGATATTGCTAAGTCAGGAGTAGCTTTGATTACTTTAGGGGATGTATCTGTTAGACCTAGTTTTCATAAGATGGTTATGAGCTTGTCAGATGAGGATGGAGTTGTGAAATACAAGAAAATTGTAGATGAAATACACAATTCTGGTGCAAAGGTATCAGCACAAATATTTTGTTCAGATTATGATGTTAATTTAATTAAAGATGCTATGAAGATGGGAATTACTTCACATGATGAGATAAAAAAAATAATGAATGATGGAGTAAAAGATTACATAACAAATATGTCCAAAGAAGAAATTAAAAATATTATAAACTTATTTAAATCAACAGCATTGAATGCAAAAAAAGCGGGATTTGACATGATTCAGATTCATGGAGATAGGCTTGTAGGAAGTTTTTCATCTAGTATATTTAATAAGAGAAATGATGAATATGGTAAAACGTGTGAGAATAGAAGTAGATTTGCAAGTGAAATAATTAGCAGTATTCGAAATGAAGTTAAGGATATTCCAATAGACTATAAACTTGCAATAAGACAAGAAAACCCTCATTATGGTAATGCAGGAGTGCTACTTTCAGAGGTCGAATATTTTGTAAAAAAATTTGAATCATTAGGCGTAAATAGTTTTCATGTAACACTTGCAAATCATTCAAAATTAGAAGATACTATACCAACTAAGAATCATCCTTATTTTAAAGATGAAGGATGTTTTTTATATTTAGCTGATGAAGTGAAAAAACACACAAATCTTCCAGTGTGTGGAGTTGGGAAATTATCTAGCCCAGATTTTATAGAAAATATTATATCAAATGATAGGGTAGATATGGTCTCTATGTCAAGACAATTATTGGCAGATAGTAACTGGTTGCAAAAAGTAAAAGATGGAAGAGTGGATGATATTAAAAAATGCTGTTATTGTAATAAGAAATGTGCAGATGCCTTACAAACACACTCTAAGTTTGGATGTATATTAGATTAGGCTATATTTATAGAAATTAAAATATGTTAATGTTAATACATTTTGGTAAGTTTAGATAAGTATTTAGATAAAGAGGAGGATATATCATGAAAAGTTTAATTTTATATTCAAGTTTAACTGGGAATACTAAAAAAATTGCTTATTCTATATATGATGCAATTCAAGGAGAAAAGGATATTAAAAATATAAGTGAATTAGTTGATTATATTATTAACTATGAAAATTATGATATAGTATTTTTAGGCTATTGGGTAGATAAGGGAATTTGTGATAAAAATTCAAAACAAGTGATTGAAAATATTCACAACAAAAAGATAGCACTATTTGGTACAATGGGAGCAAGTACAAAAGGAAGTTATGGTGATAGTATAATAGAAAAGATAGAATCAATTATTTCAAAAGATAATGAAATATTAGGTTCATTCATATGTCAAGGTAAGATAGCAGAAGGATTGAAAGCAAAATACGAAGAGATATCGAAGCTTTATCCTGAGAACGAGCATATTCGCGAACAATTAAATAATTATGAAGAATCTCAAAATCATCCAAATAAACAAGAAATATGTGAAGCTGGTATATTTGCAAAAGATATGATGATTAAAGCTAGTACTATGTAGTAGTTAAACAATGAGTTTATATAAGATATAGAATCAATAATTCAGTAAAAAGTATGGCAATAACTTGCTATACTTTTTTTATGAAATCAAAAAAAATAATAAAAGTACTTGACTGTAAACCTTGTTTATACATTATTTTATAGAAAATAAGATAGTTTTAAATATAGAAAAGGAGGTATTATTGTATGAAAATTTATAAAAGATAATTAGCTTGATTTTAAGACATAGTAAATATATCACTATATATAGAGAAAATATTTAAGACTATATTACAGTTATAAATTAATAGAATAGAGAGGTAGTGTTTAAAATTACAGAAAGTGTCTTTATGTGAAGTTGTTGAGAAACAGGAGCAAGTTCTCGAAACTAAAATATCAGATTTAGAAAATGCAAAAACTATGTGTAAAAAAATGTTAGAATCTGATGAGCTAAGTTATTTGAATTTGAAAGTAGAGCAATACATAACTGAGTTGCCAGAATACTGGAATAAAAACAAACATATTTTCAAACTTGACTCTGTAAGCTTCTTATATATACTATTACAGATTATTTAACGAATTTTATATGTTTTGTAGTGTTATCTATGGAAGTGTTCTCTATATTTTTTATTTATAATATTGCCAGACATGTTACAGTAATTATTTTTATGGATATATTTGTATTTATTGTTTTACTGATAATAGGTTTGTATACATTATTTAAGAAATATAATTAACTTTTAAAAATAAGTAACAAATGATAGTGTAAAAAATAGCCACTATAAATTATGGATTGCAGTGGCTATTGTATTTTATTATTTGTATATGAAATTATTTTATCTTTATAACAGGTTACTATATATTATGGTTTAGTTCACTGATGAAATGTTCATGTATTTTAAAGTAAAAAGTTGTACATTCTAATAAAATTTAAAAATTTTGATTCTTCAAAGTTAGAGAAAATATATTATTTTTATTAAAAAATTAAATATTAAGAATTTAATTTCTGCATCTTATTTAAAAAAGATAAGAAATCAACTTTATATATTTTTTTTGGTCTTCCTCTTTGATTATCAAGCTTTGTATTTACAATAGTTGCAATTCCTGCTTTATACAAGATACTCAATATTCGATTTGCACTTCTAAGAGTTATATTCATATAGTCCGATAATATTTCTGCCGAAACATTATTTGAATTTCTGTCATTAATCATACACATAATTTTAGATACATTAGTATTAGATAGAGGTATAAAAGAAGCAATCTTATTAGCTAGTGAGCTTTCGTCAATATCATGAGAATTCTTATTTGCATATAAAGGACCTATAGTATTATTAGTATCATTTACTATAAAAGTACAATTTCCACCTAAAGAAGCAGATTTACCATTAGCTTGACGAGCATTCTGCTCTGCATGAATATTTGTGTTTCCAATACCCCAACCAATATTTAAGCTATACTTAATTTCCTTTAAATCTTCTGAAATAAAAAAGTCTGTATAATTATTGGTCATATTATTTAACATCTCTTTAGTAGTGTGTATCTCTATTTTCATATCATTTTTTTTGACCTGAACTCCATAAAATCCATGTCTTGATAGAGAATTTAAGATAGTGTTATATATTTGGTTTTGTATCTCATCATTTTTAAATATCAAATCTTCATTTATGTACTCTGAACTATTTACTGTAACTATACAAGTTGCAGATTTATTTTTGTCTAAGTTTTGTAATGTTATTTCATTCACCAGAGATTTAAATGTATTCAAGATTGATTCTGTAGATGGAACCATGTAAATACAATTATACCCAAGCTTCTTAAGTTCACAACTAATGATATAATTTCTAGTAAAAGAAAGGTTAATCTTATTATCTCTCAATAAATCTAAATGTATTTCCAATAATTTATCATTTAATTTTTTAAAGTCATACACAGGTTGAGGGATATTAAAATTTTTAATTGTATATGGGCATTTATTAGAATCTATTAATGAATATATATCATAATAATTGTTGTCTTCTCTTAAAAAATCCATAAATGATTTTGTAAAATCAATATCTTTTTGACTATTTAATACTTTAAATAAGTATTTATAAAAATCTCTTTCATCAAGCTTTAAAAAGTTTAATGGTACTTTTATATCCTTTATGTTTATTATAAGCTCACTATATGGAACTATACCACTACATACAAATCCATCAAAATTATCTACCTGCTCATAGTATATATTAGGTAAATTGCTAAAAGGATTTTCTCCTTTAAGCTCAATAAATGTAATTTCGCAAATATCATTTAACTCTTTAAGAGCTTGTTTAAACTTATCTGACATAAAATAAGATGTTGTCAAAAAACCAATTTTATATTTCATAAAACCTCCTTTAAAATTTCGAGAGTGTTGTAACTAATCAATTAATTTATATCCTCATTTTATAATAGTAGATAAAACGCGTCAATTTATTTTACAAAAGGATAATTGCAAGAAAAATCAGAAAATACAAAAAAGACTGAAAAATATGTTGACTAGCAGAAATAATTATGCTATTTTTTAATTAAGGACTAGTCTTTTAAAATTTCCTAAAATAATCTTGGGTTTTGGGGGAAGAAGTATATTTTATTTAAAAATAAAGGAGAATATTATGAATACATATTTAAATGAGATTTCTACGTTTGTTGATGAGAATAGAGAAGAAATAGTTTCATTATGGAAAGAGATTGTTAATATAGAAAGTTATACACATTGTAAAGAAAGCGTAAATAAGTTAGCTGAGAGATTAAAGCTTGAGTTTGAAAAAGAAGGTTTGGATTGTGAGTTAGTAGATGTTGGAGATAATGGTAGCACATTGATAGGTACACTTGGTTCTAATATAGATAAAAAGCCAATAATTTTTTCAGGACACATGGATACTGTCTTTGAAATAGGTACATTTGGAGAGAATCCATTTAAAATAATAGAAGGAAAAGCATATGGTCCAGGAGTTTTAGATATGAAGGGTGGGATAATAATCTCTTTATATGTTATCAAAGCTTTAAATAAAATAGGATACAAAGAAAGACCAATAAAAATAGTATTTTCTGGAGATGAAGAGGTAGGACATAAGGATTCAACTGGTGCAGATGTTATATTAAGAGAAGCAAAAGGCGGTCTTTGTGCTTTTAATATGGAAACTGGATTAGTAGATAATAGCTTGTGTATAGGTAGAAAAGGAAGAATAGGATGCAATATACATGTAAAAGGTGTAGAGACACATGCAGGTAATGATTTTGAAGGTGGAAGAAATGCTATAGAAGAAATGGCCAATAAGATATTACGCATACAAAAATTGACTAATCTAGAAGTTGGAACTACAGTAAGTGTAAGTGTGATTAAGGGAGGAAGAGTGGCAAATTCTATTCCAGAAGATTGTAGTATAGAAGTAGACCTTAGATTTGAAAAGGTAGAAGAAATGGAGAATGTTAAGGAACAGGTTAGAGAGATATGTAAAGAGACTTACATAGAAGGAACTTCTACAGAAGTTAAATTTATAAATGAAATGATGCCATTTGAAACTACAAAAGATGTTATGATATTTCATAAATTTGTAAACGAAGTGTCAAAAGAAAATGGATTTGGAGAATTAAATGCTAAGAAACTTGGAGGCAGTTCAGATGCTACTTATTTGACTATTGCAAACGTTCCTACAATCTGTTCGTTTGGAGTGAGAGGAGAATGGAATCATACATCAAGAGAATATGCAGTAGTAGATTCTATGTTTGAGAGGGTGAAATTAATTTCTACAATTATTTTAAACTTAGATAAATTTGAGGTATAAAGGGGGATTTTATATGGATACAATAGCTGAAGATAATAAGGTAACATGGAAAGGGTATTTGTCTTTGTTTGTACTGATAGTATTATTTTCAGGAATATTTAAAGATAGTCAAGGATTTCTTAAAGCACTAGATTTTGCCAATTTGACAGGTTCGTTTGGTACTATTTCAGATAGTGTAGACTTTATGGGGAAAGGAGGAACTGGGGCAAAAGATGGGTTCTTATTTGCTCTTACTTTAATTCCAACTGTCTGTTTTGCGGTAGGTCTTATAGATGTAGTTGAATCTATGGGAGGAATGAAGGCAGCATCAAAGATATTTAATCCATTACTTAGACCTCTACTTGGTATACCTGGAGTAGCTGGAATAGCATTTGTATCTTCATTTACTAGTTCAGATGTAGCTTCAATAATGACAAAGGAATTATTTGAAAGCGGAGAGATTGCAGATGATGAAAGAACTATATTTGTAGCATATCAATATGCTGGTTCAGCCGTTATATTAAATACAATAAATACTCAAGCTCCTCTTTTACCAGTAGCATTATTGGCATTAGGACCAATAATCCTTATAGAGATATTCTGTAAAATACTTGGTGCTAATCTAGTTAGATTAATCATAAGTGTAAGAAATAAAAAGAATAAGACTAAGGAGGCTGTGTAGTATGAGTCAACAAAATACTGGAAATGCTATTGTAAATAGTAAACCTAAGAAAACTGTTGTTGAGATATTTATGGGAGGAGCAAAAAAAGGTTTTTATATAGGTGTTGAACAGATATTACCAGCTATGATAATGGGTTATGTAATAGTACAGTTTTTACAATTAACTGGTTTAGTCGATATTTTAGGAAATATTTTTGGTCCAGTAATGGGTATTTTTGGACTACCTGGGGAATCAGTTGTAGTTTTGATAGCAGCGTTTTTTGCTAAGGCAGCAGGAGCAGCTACAGCAGCAAACTTATTTGCACAGGGTCTAATTACTGCATCACAAGCAACTATATTAATTATGCCATGTATGCTAATGGGTACTCTAGTTGGTCATTATGCAAGAATAGTACTTGTAGCAAATGCTAGCACTAAGTATAGAATGTTATTGTTAGCAATCCCTATATTTGATGCAATAGTGGGAATGTTGATAGTAAGAGTTTTACTTACTGTTATGGGATTAATGTAGACAAAATAAATTTATAACTTAATTATAAAGTTTGTACAAGAATTGATGTATATAATAATTAGTATATAGTAATTATATATTAATTACATATTATTCAAAAAAGAAGGAGCTGTCTCAAAATAGAGATAAGCTTCTTTTTCATTGTTGAAATGATGAAAATATACTTAATTTCATACAAAAAAGAGTGCCTCATAAACTAAAAAGCTCATTTTGAGACACCTTCTTCTTTTGAATTTATAATTTCTAGAATTTATATTTTCTTTTTATATTTTTAATACCAATATTATACTAAATGTATTTTGAAATTAATATAAATATGTTTTTAAAGTAGAATTTTTTGTGAGTTTCCACGTATATCCACTTTGATAACTTTCTCTATTGTATCTCCTCTAAAACCTAATAAATTACTTGTCAAGTTTGCAGTGGAACAAGAATGATTAGGTATAATTCTTATTCTATCACCAATTTTTATATCAGTTTTACCATTTACTTTTATTTTACCAACTTCTTCTGAAAGTGAATCAATAGTAAGTTCTGGGTGTCCACAAACTCTACCATATCCAATAATACTACTATTTCCATGTGCACCTTTATCAAGCCCAAGGCACTTACTTCCACAATCAATTAAATAGTATCCACTGCTATTTTTTGAGATTACAGTGCAAACAACAGTAAGAGCACACATGTCTTCAGTAGCACAACCTAGACCTATCTGTATAGCATCATAGTATACATAGTTTCCAGGTCTTACAGCAGTTATAGTTTTAGAAGCAACTTCAGCCTCAACTGTTGGAGTGCTACCAGAAGCTACAATTTCTATATTAAATCCATTATCAGTTAGAGCTTTGTATGCTTTTTCTATAGAAGAATCTTCTTGAACACAAACATCTGGAACTCCTTCTGGAGAACTACAACCATACACTTGACCTGGATGTGAACTTATACCAACAATTTTGATGTTTTCTAGCTTTGAAATTTCAGTGGCAAGTTCAACCACTTTTTCTGGCTCAATTCCAAAACGATGTAAGCCACAATCTATAATAATAAGTAGTTTACATTCTATTTTGGATTTAGAAAAAGCTTCACTGTAAGCTTTAGCACATTCTATATTATCTGTAGCACAGATTAAATTTATTTTTGATGCCATAGCTACAATTCTACTTATATTTGCCTCTCCCATGTAAGGGTAAGCCAACATAATATCCTTAAAGCCTGATTTTATTAAAGCTTCAGCTTCATCAAGTGTTCCAACGAGAAATCCAGTAGCTCCTGCATCTTTTTGAAGTTTTGCAATATAGGTACTTTTATGTGTCTTAAGCATAGGCCAAAGTTGTTTATTATTCTTTGAACAAATTTGTTGAACTGTATCAATATTCTTTTCTAACTGGTCTAAATCTAGCAAAAAACTTGGAGTAGCAATTTCTGAAATTTTCATGTCATTTACCACCTTTCAATAAAAGTAAAATTAATTATAAGTATTAAAGTTATTATATTAAAATACTAGCTTTACAATATTACTAGCTTATAATTATATTATAAAACCAGTATTAAGTGAGAGCAATATTTATTTAGACTAATTGGAATTTTCAATAAATTATAGTAAATTTAAATTATTTATGAAAGATAATCTAATTGATGATTATTATATATATATATTGCCAATAATATTGGGAGAGGGATTCCGTTATTTAAATCTGGTATAGATAGGACTAACTTAAATTTTAAGAAAGCTAGTAATATTGGAGAACTTGTAAAATTGGAATACAGTAAAAAGTAAAAAAAGTATATGACAATTTGTTGCAACATTATAAAATAAAGCATTTAAAAGACTTTTGGCTATATGAATTGACATTACTTGTCAAATATGTTAACATATAAACGACTTGTCGGAGGGTGTATTAAAAAGAATATGCTGGAGAAGAGAGTGCGTTAACTCTTTTCTCCTTTTTTTATAAAATCAAGTATTTATAAATTTAGTATTATTACATGATTACACTATCTCGAAAATTAAGAAAGGAGAAAAATATGAAATTAATTTTAAGTTATTTAAAGAATTATAAGTTATTAATAGTATTAAACATACTGGCTATATTTAGTTTTGCATTAGTTGAATTGGGTATTCCAACCATAATAGCTAAAATAATTGATAACGGTATTGCAAATCAGAATATAGCTTACATAAAACAAATGGGAATAGTGATTGTTATTATTTCTATTATAGGGGTTGTAGGTAGTATATTGTTGGGTTATTGTTCTGCAAAGGTGTCAACAAGTGTAACCAGAGATATAAGAAATGATATATTTGAAAAATCTCAAGAATTTTCACATACTGAATATAATAAATTTGGAATTTCTTCAATGATTACAAGAACAACAAATGATGCGTTTCAAATTCAACAATTTGTGAATATACTACTAAGAACTGCTTTATTAACACCAGTTATGTTCATCATAAGTATAATAATGACAATTAGAACAAGTTTGGAGCTTTCTATGGTATTGGCTATATCAGTACCTTTTATAATTATTGGTGTAGCAATAATAGCAAAAGTATCTCAGGCAATATCTTCAAAACAACAAAAAGGACTGGATAAATTAAACCTTATATCAAGAGAAAATTTAACTGGAATAAGAGTAATTAGAGCTTTTGGAAATGATGATTATGAAACAGAAAGATTTGAAAAAACAAATACATATTATGCTAATGTTTCTAAGAAATTATTTAAGCTTATGTCAATTACTCAACCAGCATTCTTTTTACTATTAAATATAGCTGTTTTAGCTGTATTTTGGATTTCGAGTGAGAAGATAAATATTGGGGAACTTCAAGTTGGACAGTTGGTTGCATTTTTGGAATATCTTTTCCATGCTATGTTTTCAATTATGCTTTTTTCAATGGTATTTATTATGTATCCAAGAGCAGAGGTATCTGCAAATAGAATAAAGGAGCTTTTAAATGAGGAACCATTGATAAAAAATCCTGAAAATGGAATTAAGGAGACTAAAAATAAAGGTATCATAGAATTTGATAATGTAACTTTTACTTATCCAGATGGAGAGGCTTCTGTACTTAAAGATATTTCATTTACTGCAAAGACAGGTGAAACAGTTGCCTTTATAGGAAGTACTGGTAGTGGTAAAAGTACCCTAATTAACTTGATACCTAGATTTTATGATGTAACAGAAGGTAGTATTAAGATAAATGGAGTAGATATAAGAGAATATGATTTAAAGGCTTTGAGAAAAAAGATAGGATTCATACCTCAAAAATCACTGCTTTTTACTGGTAGCATAGCAAATAATATTAGATTTGGTAAACGTAAAGCAGGAGAATCAGAATTAGAATATTCCGCAAAAGTTGCACAGGCATATGAGTTTATATCAAAAAAACCTAGAAAGTTTGATGAATTGATTAGTGAAGGTGGAGCAAATGTATCAGGAGGTCAAAAACAAAGACTTTCTATTGCAAGGGCTATTATAAGAAGACCTGAAATATATATTTTTGATGATAGTTTTTCTGCACTTGACTTTAAAACTGATGCAATACTTCGTGCTAAGTTGAAGAAGGAAACAAAAGATGCAATTGTATTGATTGTTGCCCAGAGAATTAGTTCTATTATTGATGCTGATAAGATTATAGTACTCAATGAAGGACAAGTTGTCGGTATGGGAACTCATAAAGAATTATTAAAAAATTGTGAAATATACTATGAAATTGCAACATCTCAGTTGAAAAAGGAGGAATTAGAATAATGAAAAAGTCTAAAGGTTTTAAGAAAACAATTGGTAGACTTCTTCCATTTGTAAAGAAATATAAGTTTTCCTTTATTATAGCTATTATATGTATAATTTCAGCAGCCACTATGAATGCAATTGCACCTAAAACTGAGGGATTAATAATAACACAATTGACTAAAGATGTAATTCGTATAGCAAAAGGAATACCAGGAGCGTCTGTAAATTTTAACTATGTAATAAAAATATTGGTAATTTTAGCATGTATATATGTTGCCAATGCAATTTTTACGTATACTTCAAGTTTTCTACTTACGAATGCTATCCAAAATACAATGAGGGATTTAAGAAATGAAGTAGAAAATAAAATAAGACGATTGCCTATTAGTTATTTTGATAGCAATAGTTTTGGGGATGTATTAAGTCGTATATCAAATGATGTAGATACAATATCAAATGCTCTACAACAGAGTTTTATGCAAATTGTAAATTCAATCTTAGTCATAATTTTGGCACTTTCAATGATGTTTACGATTAACACATATATGGCTTTTATAGCTCTTTTTATAATTCCAATTAGTTATTTTGTATCTAAATTTGTAGTAAAAAAATCTCAAAGTAGATTTTCATTGCAACAAAATGCTCTTGGAAAATTAAATGGAAAAGTACAAGAAATGTATACTGGCTTTAATGAGATAAAACTATATGGTAAAGAAGAAGATTCTATAAAAGAATTTAAAAAGGTAAATCAAGAACTTTGTGAAAATGGATTTAAGGCACAATTTATATCAAGCATGATGAATCCTATGGTATCATTAGTGACTTATTTTGGAATTGCAGCAGTGGCAGTTGTCGGTTCTATATATGCAGTAGGTGGAGGGATAACAGTAGGAAATTTACAAGCATTTGTACGTTATATATGGCAGATAAATCAGCCACTTTCACAAATGACTCAGTTATCCACTGTAATACAGTCTTCTTTTGCTGCAATAGAGCGTGTGTTTGAGATTTTAGATGAAGAAGAGGAAATACCTGATGTTGAAAATCCAGTTAAGATAGAAAATGTAAAAGGTAATGTTACATTTGAGCATGTTAATTTTGGATATGGAGAAAATTCAACTTTAATAGAAGATTTAAATGCAGAAATAAAAAGTGGTCAGATGGTAGCTATTGTTGGACCTACTGGAGCAGGTAAAACAACATTAATAAACTTATTGATGAGGTTTTATGATGTGAAGAAAGGATCTATTAAGATTGATGGGGTAGACATAAGAGATATGAAACGTAAAGATTTGCGTTCAATGTTTGGTATGGTACTTCAAGATACATGGCTATTTAATGGAACTATTTTTGAAAATATAGAATATGGTAGATTTGGAGCTACTAAGGAAGAGATTATACAAGCAGCAAAAGTAGCAAATGTTCATCACTTTATAACCACTCTTCCAGATGGATACAATATGTTCTTAAATGAAGAAGCATCTAATATATCTTTAGGGGAAAAACAGCTTTTAACTATAGCTAGAGCTTTTATATCAGACCCTTCAATATTGATACTTGATGAAGCTACTAGTTCTGTTGATACTAGACTGGAACTTATGCTTCAAAAAGCAATGAGAAATCTTATGAATGGTAGAACTAGCTTTGTTATAGCACATAGACTTTCTACAATTCGAAGTGCTGACTTGATTTTAGTTATGAATAATGGAAGTATTATAGAGCAGGGGAATCATGATGAATTGATGGAAAAGGGTGGATTTTATGAGAAGCTTTATAATAGCCAATTTGCAGATACAGAATCCGAATAGATAACATAAACTGTTGCATAAAATTTTGTAGCAAATTCAAGTATTAATCATATAATTAAAAAGAGTATCAGTAAGTTGTTTTTTTATAAATTTACTGACACTCTTTGATTTTAAGACTAAAGGTACTTATTTATAATTGGTACTTATAATTCACAACTAGTCTTTCTACATCTGATAACCAGAATTACAATACTTTTCTTTTTTACCTTTTTGTTCTCTAACATATAACAATTCGCTCAACTTATCAATGTAATAACAATCATCACTTATGCGAATTAAACTAGTCAGATAATATCCATCTTTGCTTCTAGGAATCTTTTTATTTATTGCTAAATCAATAGCTGTCTTTGCTGCTTCAAAATGCTTTAAATGTGTATGACCTTCTTCAAAACTCTTTCTAGTATTATAAACTACATAACCTTTTTTAACTTGAAAAACTATAAATTCTTTCTTTTCATATATTTTATTAAACATTCAATCAGCCCTTCTCAAGATAGTTTTATAGCATAACATTAGAAGCTTATAAAAATTTTACAAAGAACATAAATATTTTATAAATTATAAATTTAAAACTATAATTTATAAAGATAACTTTCTGATTACTTATATGATAATTCATATAGGTTAAAAGTAAATTATCTTTAGGTTAAACAAAGGTAAAATAAAAGACTAGTTATAATATTTATATGAAAAAGTATAAAATATAGTATAAGAATATAGAAAATTTAAATTATTTATTTACAGTTTTTATTTCCGTAAGTATATTTACCGTTGCCAAAATCTTATAAAACTTTATAAAATATTGTTTAATTCCCTATTCAACAAGTCGAATTTTAAAAGTTAAATAGCTTGCTTATAGTTTCGAATGCTCTAGGTTCTTTATATTGACTTGTAATTAAAAATGTACAAAACTCTTCTATTGCAGAGCATTTTGATTTAGATACAAATGACAAGGTTAACACACTAAAATTAAAAATCTATATTAAAAACTAATAGTATATTAACTAAGGTTTAGGGTATTTTACAAAAAATATTCTAAACCTTAATCTTATATATTAGTATTTTTATTATTGAACTTATGTGGTTATTTGATTATTTATCTTTTTTAATCGATTTAATATTTTCTTTGATTTTGTTTAAAATATCTGTATGCTTATTAGAGCTTATATTGGGAAATGCTTTGATTATACGTCTATGAAGTAATTTATGGTTAGACAGTAAAGTATTAAGTTTATTTTTTAGCTCATCAATGCGATTTTTAGCATAGCGATAGTTTTCTTTTTCCTTAAGTATTTCAAATCTATTTTCTAAAGTCTCGAGTCTATTTTCAACTAAAGATTCAAGTTTGTTTTCGATAGTTTCTTGTGTGATAAGTTTGTAGTACTCTTTCTTATCTTTTAATTCCTTAATTATAAGATTGATTTGTTTTAACTTACCATTTAATTGTAAAATTGTATGTACTGTAATTACTAAATCTAAAACAAAATAAACCTCTATAGATATAGCAAGTATAAATAGCACATTTTTAGGGATAGAGTTTATAAAATCAACTACAATAGGATGTACTATAAGCATTACAATTAATGATAATACACCAAACATAAGCGAGTTTTCTAGACAAACTCTTCCATGAATATTAAATCTATGATTAGAATAATCCCACCAAGTCATATTAAATATTTTTTCTAAAATAAAGCTCGTAAAATACTCCATTATACTAGTTATAATTATACTAAATAAAAACAGCAAGGGAATATTGTGTACAAAAGGAGTCAAAATAGCAACTATTGCTAATGCTCCAAATCCATATATAGGACAAAATGGACCATTTAAAAAACCTCTATTTACAAATTGTTTTTGTAAAACTGAACAATATGTAGTTTCACAACACCATCCTATAAAACTATAAATTACAAAATAAAGAAATTGAATATAAAATGTACTCATAAGCACCTCATTTCTAGTTAGTATAGCACTATATACTCGATATTTTATTTTATGATTAATTTACTAAATTCAATTTACATATTGATTATACCAATTTATAGAAATTTATCAAATTTAATTGCAGTTGGAATGTTATATACACAATTATAATAATGAAATTTTATTCAAAATAAATAAGGGTGTCAAGTATAATCAAACTAATAGTTGTAGATACTCTACACTATGTTAGTTTAATTACATTTGACACCCTTGTATTTACATTATGCCTATTTACATTCGAAGCTAGAACAACATGTTTCAATATAAAGATTTACTCTATCAGTTTCAGGAGCAACCAATATATTATCAAGTGTACATAAGCTACCGTCTTTGTTGTATTTACAATTTTTTACAGTACAAACTAATTCTTCACAATTTCTATTATTAACGTTGCTAGATAGATTGCTATAAATAGATTCATCTAAAAATGAACTACAACAAGTATGTCTGTCATTGTGAGCTTTTTCACCATTTATAAAAATTTTATCTGCATAACATATATGGCTGTTGTTATGTGAACAGTTAATTACATTACAGTTTATTCTTTCCAAAGTTATTACCTCCTAAACGATTATTTATTATAAATTATGTCCATATAATTACAAGAATATAACTATTAAGAGAAAACTACCTTTTAGAAAATATCTGTTCTTAGAGTAATTTGAAATATAAATATATTTTCTTCTAAAATTTACCTAAATTGTATAAAAACTTACAGCTTGGAGAAAATAATAGAAAAAGGAGGCGTAATCAATGTTTGAAAAGAAGAAAAAAGAATTATTTCCTTGGAAAATATCTGCCTTAATACTAGTTGGAGTATTTGTATTAAGTAGTGGAGTTTATATAGGGACAAAATTAAAAAACAATGGAGTTCAAACTGGTGAAATTGTAAGTACTAGTGCGAATATGAATGAAAAGTCAAAAGAAGCTTTTGGATTAAATAAAAATTGTGAAGTTTGGCTTCAAAGTGAAGGCGAAAATGAAACTAACTACAAGAGAACACTTACAATGGCTGGGATAGTTCCAGAGTCATTATTAGATAAGACAAAATCAGAAATAGTATCGTATTTTAAAAAAGAATATCCAACTAAAAAAATAAAGAGTATGGATAAAAATGAAATCATATTGGTAGATTCTAAATATAGTGATAGCAAAGATGTACAGGCAATGAACGCTACTTTAAAAGGTAAATATACTATTGAAAATGACAATGGAAATATAGCACTATATAAATATGATGATAGTGGAAGTAAAACATTAGTAGAAAAAACAAAAATAAGAGTAGATTCACTTCCTAAAACAGTTCAAGATGAAATCAAAAAAGGTGTAGTTATGGATACTGAAGAAGAAGCTTATTCAAGATTAGAAGACTTTGCAAGTTAATATTAAGTAAATCAATAGTAGTTCAAGTTAAATACTAAGTAAGTTAATACTAAATAATTTAATATTAAATAAATTAGTATTAAAATTGTAGTCACATTAATTCCTATAAAAATACAATAATTTATTTGTATTAAATATAAAAGTTATATTGAGGTAAAAATCTTGCTTTGATATAACTTTTTTATTTGATTTTATATTTTACATAGAGCATTTTATGATTTGTTAATATTATTTATGATATAATGATTTAGAACATAAGTTTTTATGAGAAATACATTTTGGTATTTCTTTTATTTTTAGGAGGAATTTTTTAAAATGATAATATTGGGGATTGACCCAGGTATAGCCATAGTTGGATATGGTATAATTGAATATAAAAATAGTAAGTTTAAAGTAATCGATTATGGAGCAGTTACAACGCCTGCACATATGAATATATCGAGAAGATTGGAACTTGTATATAAAGGAATTGATATAATAGTAAAGAATTACAATATAGATGAAGTTGGAATGGAAGAATTATTCTTTAATAAGAATGTAAAAACGGCTATAACAGTTGCACAAGCTAGAGGTGTTACTATGCTTGCGTGTGCCCATAATGGTAAGCCTGTATATGAATACACTCCACTTCAAGTAAAACAAGGTGTAGTTGGATATGGAAGAGCAGATAAGGCACAAGTTCAGCAGATGGTAACTTCGTTTTTAAGTTTAAAAAAGGTTCCAAAACCAGATGATGTTGCAGATGCTTTAGCTGTGGCTATTTGCCATGCTCATTCAAACAAACTTGAAAAAACTCTAAAGAATATAGGTGGTAAGTATGTATAGTTATATAAAAGGTACAGTAGAAGAGATTTATATAGACGGTATAGTTGTTGAAAATAATGGTATAGGATATAAGGTAAATGTATCATCCAATACAATCATGAATTTACAGTTGGGAGAAGCTACAAAGGTATATACTAAACTAATCGTAAGAGAAGATGATATGAGTCTTTGTGGTTTTGTAAGTAGAGAGGAACTTAAAATGTTTGAACTACTTACATCCGTATCTAAAATAGGACCTAAGGTGGCACTTTCAATACTATCATTTGCATCACCAGCACAGTTAGGGGCATATATTTTAAGTGAAGACATTGGAAAGCTATCTAAAGCTCCTGGTGTTGGTAAAAAGACAGCAGAAAGAATTGTCTTAGAGCTTAAGGATAAGGTAGACAAAAATAACATAGAATTTGAACCAACATTATTATCACAAAAACCTACCTTGGTATCTCAAGATGAGTCTGTAGATGCACTTGTAGCCTTAGGCTATACTTTGGCAGAATCAAAAGATGCAGTTCAAAAATGTAAAAAAGATGGTATGAATACGGAAGCCATTATAAAGAAAGCACTTACATATATAATGAGTAAATCTTTGAAATAACATTTACACTTTAAAATAATATTTAAAATATTAAGGCAAATTTCAAAGTATTAAAGTAGATTTCTAAAAATACGAGAGGAGGGGTATAAATGCAAGGTTTTGAAGATGAAAATAGGATAATAACTTCTACAATGAAGATGGAAGATATAGATATAGAAAACAGTCTAAGACCAAAAACTCTAGAAGATTATTTGGGTCAAGAAAAATCAAAGGAACAACTTAGCATATTTATAGAGGCAGCTAAATCGAGAAATGAACAGTTAGACCATGTTCTTTTATATGGACCACCAGGTCTTGGAAAAACTACACTAGCCAGTATAATAGCTAATGAGATGGGTGTAAATTTAAGGATTACATCAGGTCCTGCAATAGAAAGAGCAGGAGATTTAGCAGCTATACTTACAAACTTAAATGAAAATGATGTTTTATTTATAGATGAGATACACAGAATTAATAGAAGTGTTGAAGAAGTTTTGTATCCAGCAATGGAAGACTTTTGTCTAGATATAATAATAGGAAAAGGACCATCTGCAAGAAGTATAAGGCTTGACCTTCCTAAATTTACACTTATTGGAGCTACCACAAGAGCTGGTATGCTTACAAATCCACTTAGAGATAGATTTGGTGTCATTTGTAAACTGGATTACTATACAGTTGATGAACTTTCAAAAATAGTACTTAGGTCATCAAATATTTTAAATGCAGAGATACAGTCTAATGGTGCATTAGAGCTTGCAAAACGTTCAAGAGGAACTCCAAGGATAGCAAATAGGTTGTTAAAAAGAGTTAGAGATTTTGCTCAAGTTAGGGCTGATGGAAAAATAACTGATGAGGTAGCAAAAGATGCTCTAGAGCTTTTAGGTGTTGATAGTTTAGGGCTTGATTTTGTAGATGAGAAGCTTCTCATGACTATAATAGAAAAATTTAGAGGAGGACCAGTGGGTCTAGATACATTAGCAGCTTCTATTGGTGAAGATAGAAATACAATAGAAGATGTATATGAGCCATATTTGCTTCAGTTAGGTTTTATAAATAGAGGGCCTAGAGGAAGAATAGCAATGCCATTAGCATATGAGCACTTAAAAATTCCATATCCTAATGAAAAGTAAAAATAGATTATACAAACATTTAAAATAGAATAGTCATTAAATTAAAATATTTCTAAAATGGCTAAAAATTCAAACATATCCACAAAATGGTAAATATATCTGTAGATACTGTGGATAAATAAGATGGAAATTGTGTGTATTGTATCTATATATTGTGGATAAGACACGTATATCGTGGAAAAATATCTATATATTGTGAATATGGTGTATGTTAAAAATGGTGATTTCTTGATAGATTATAGTAATATTGTGGAAAATAAGTTGTTTTTTTGATATTATTGTAGCTGGAGAAATTTTAAGAGAGGAAGTTTAATATTGAAGACAAGTGATTTTAAATTTGATTTACCACAGGAACTTATAGCTCAAGTTCCTATAGAAGATAGAGCTAGCTCAAGATTAATGGTATTAGATAAAGAGACTGGCAACATTGAACATAAAGTGTTTAGAGATGTAATAGAATATTTAAATCCAGGGGATTGTTTAGTCTTAAATAATACTAGAGTCATACCAGCTAGACTAATAGGAGAGAAGCTTGAAACTGGAGGTAAAATTGAGTTTTTATTATTAAAAAGAACAGAAGAAGATACTTGGCAAGCTCTAGTAAAACCAGGAAAAAGAGCAAAAGTAGGTGCTAAATTTTCTTTTGGAAATGGAAAGTTGGTTGGAGAAGTTGTAGGCTTATCAGATGAAGGTTCAAGAATTATAAAATTTCATTATGATGGAATTTTTGAAGAAATCTTGGATGAACTTGGAAATATGCCACTACCTCCATATATAACTGCTAAATTAGATGAAAAAGAAAGATACCAGACTGTTTATTCGAAGCATAATGGTTCAGCAGCGGCACCTACAGCAGGACTACATTTTACAGAAGAATTGTTAAGTAAAATAAAGGAAAAAGGTGTAGATATAGCCTTCATAACTTTACATGTTGGTTTGGGAACTTTTAGACCAGTAAAAGTAGATGATGTTTTAAATCATAAGATGCATTCAGAATATTATATGGTCAGTCAAGAAGCAGCTGACAAAATAAATAGGGCAAAAGAAAATGGAAATAATGTAATATGTGTTGGAACTACTAGTTGTAGAACTATAGAATCAGCTTGTAATGAAGATGGAAAGATGAAAGAAACTAGTGGGTGGACAGATATATTTATATATCCAGGTTATAAATTTAAAGTTTTAGATAAGCTTATTACTAATTTTCATTTACCAGAGTCTACATTAATAATGTTAGTAAGTGCTATTTGTGGAAAGGATACTGTTTTAAACGCATATAATGAGGCAGTAAAAGAAAGATATAGATTCTTCAGTTTTGGAGATGCTATGATTATAAAGTAGGGAGGTAATAGATGCATAGTTTACAAAAACAAAAAAAGAATAACCCTATATTAAAGATTGCTTTTATATTTGAACGTATTTTAGCAGTAGTAGTTCTAATAGCCGTATTTCTAGGAACTATAGATGTGTTAAGACTTATGTGGGGAGCATATATAGTTGATTTTCAAAATCCAGTACAATACAGTCAGCTTAATGACTTCCTAGCGCAAATATTACTTTTAGTGATAGGTGTTGAACTTGTAGTAATGCTATCACTTCATATACCAGGAGCATTTATTGAGGCATTACTTTATGCTATAGCTAGAAAAATGTTGTTACTTCCTAAAAATGAAGGAATGATAGATGTTTTAATAGGAGTTATAGCTATTGCAGGATTATTTGCTATAAAAAAGTTTTTAGTAACAAAAGACAAGAGTGCTCTTAATATAACGAGTATTCATGATGAAGATGCAATTAAAGAACAACAGAGTAAAAATGATAAAGATAAATCTATTTAGAAAATATATTAGGAGAATGAACTATTATAAATATATCTTAAAAAATCAGGAGAAATAAATATTATTTAAGGAGAAATTTATGTACGCAGTAAGATACGAATTGATAAAAACTTGTAAACAGAGTGGTGCAAGATTAGGAAGATTACACACTCCACATGGAATTATTGAAACACCAATATTTATGCCAGTTGGAACTCAAGCAACTGTAAAATCTATGACACCAGAAGAGCTAAAAGAGATTGGTTCACAAATAATACTTAGTAACACATACCATTTATATATGAGACCAGGTCATGAACTTATAAAAAGAGCTGGTGGTCTTCATAAGTTTATGAATTGGGATAAACCAATACTTACAGATAGTGGAGGATTTCAAGTATTTAGCTTAGGACCTTTGAGAAAGATAAAAGAAGAAGGTGTAGAATTTAGGTCACACTTAGATGGTTCAAAACATTTTCTAACCCCAGAAAAAGCTATGGAAATACAAAATGCACTAGGGTCAGATATAATGATGGCATTTGATGAGTGTGCACCATACCCATCAGATAGAAACTATGTAAAAAACTCGTTAGAAAGAACAACAAGATGGTTAAAAAGATGTAAAGATGCCCATAATAATACAGACAAGCAAGCCCTATTTGGTATAATACAAGGTGGGATGTATAAAGACTTAAGAGAGCAATCAGCAAAAGAAATAACTAGTATTGATTTACCTGGATATGCTGTTGGTGGACTTAGTGTTGGAGAGCCAAAACCACTTATGTATGATGTATTAGAACATACAACTCCACTTATGCCAAAAGATAAACCGAGATATCTAATGGGAGTTGGTAGCCCAGATGATTTAGTGGAGGGTGTTATAAGAGGAGTAGATATGTTTGATTGTGTTTTACCTACTCGTATAGCTAGGAATGGGACTGCAATGACTAGTCAAGGTAAAGTAGTAGTTAGAAATGCAACTTATGCTGAAGACTTTACTCCACTTGACCCTGAATGTGATTGTTATGCTTGTAAAAACTATTCAAGAGCTTATATAAGACATCTT
Organism: Clostridioides sp. ES-S-0054-01; assembly: GCA_021561035.1. Classification (NCBI taxonomy): domain Bacteria; kingdom Bacillati; phylum Bacillota; class Clostridia; order Peptostreptococcales; family Peptostreptococcaceae; genus Clostridioides; species Clostridioides sp. ES-S-0054-01. The sequence continues at coordinate 2,932,943 of CP067346.1, read as the reverse complement.
ATAAAAGCAAATGAAATATTGGGTGCAAGATTAATAACTACACATAATCTTTACTTTTTATTAAATTTAATGAAACAAATAAGACAGGCGATAATGGAAGATAGATTACTTGATTTTAGAAATGAGTTTTTTGCAAAATATGGATATGAAATATAGGTTTTGCACTATTAATTATAATCATTTTAATATATAATATTCAATAGTACTCAAAGATAGAGAAAGTAAATTGTTATATAAACATTTATTATGATTTACAAAAGAGTATAATTTACAAAGGAGTGAAAATTTAATGCCACAGCAACAAATAATAATGAGTATAGGTCTATGGGTAGTAGTAATCGCAATCTTTTATTTCCTAATGATTAGACCTCAAAAGAAAAAAGACAAACAATTAAAAGAAATGAGAAGTAGCCTAGGTGTAGGAGACAAGGTCGTTACAATAGGTGGAATAGTAGCTAATGTAGCTAAAGTTGAAGATGACGTTGTAATATTAGAATTAGGACCAAATAGAACTAAAGTTCCATTTGAAAAATGGGCTATAGGAACAGTTAAATCTAAAAAAGAAGAAATAGAAGAAGACTAAATTAGTAATTTAAAAGCCTTTTCTCGAATATATATTAATTTGAGAGGAGGTTTTTTATGGGAAAATCTAATTATATTTTTAAAGGTCTGGGATATGCATATATAATAACTTTGGCTGTTTTATTAGTGTATAACTTATTTTTGACATTTACAGATATTGGTGGGGATAATATAACTATGGTTTCATCATTTATAACTACTATTTCTGCAGCTATAGGAGGGTTTTATACTTCAAAACACATGAAAGAAAGAGGGCTTATGTATGGGCTTTTGGTAGGACTTTTGTACATAGTATGTATTTTTTTGACTGTGTTTTTAGCACAAGAAAAGTTTGTGTTTGAAGTGGGGATGATTTATAAGTTATTGTTAATATCAGCAGCAGGAGGCATTGGAGGCGTACTGGGTGTCAACTTTAAATAGAGTTTATATTAAAGTAGTTTTATGATATAATCAATAGGAAACAATTAGAAATGGAGGCGTTGAAAATGGAAAATAAACATGTAAGAACTTTATCTCAAGCTACTTTAAAGCAAAGTGCTGTAAAAGGTGGATGTGGAGAGTGTCAAACTTCTTGTCAATCAGCTTGTAAAACTTCTTGTACAGTTGCAAATCAAGAGTGTGAAAGATAGAAAATTATTGATTTAGTTGTTTGTAGTAGGGTATTTCAAAGTGATTCTTTTATCATTATGAGATATCCTCTTTTATTTTTGTTTGTATATAAAATATTTAAACTATTTATATAAAATTAAGTTTGATTTCTTATCGTTTGATTATGCAAAAATATCTAATTATATAAGAGTATTTATTTTAAAATAGCTACTCTTATATTTTTATTTTTTATCAATTACATGTATTAGAATAATTTTTAATTTTAAACTCTAATTTATGATGATTTTTATAATATGTTATATATTTTAATATATGGAGATAGATATTAATTTAGTGATATATAAGTAATAAGAGTAAAGCAAAAATTAGTGTGTAGTAGTATATAAAAGTGGAGTTTGAATACTTTTGTTAGTATATGATTGTCTAGTAGAAAATCACTATAAAATAGGGATTTCTATCTTTGAGCATAATCATAGATAGATAAGTGGGAGAAGGGGTTCAAGAAGATATTAGTAGTGTTTGTGTTAGCAAATTATGTAAACACATAAAATATATTGAAAAATAATATTATATATAATATTATTTATGTGTGGGAAATACGAATATAAAAAATAAAAAACAATATTCGGAGGACATAAATATGTTAAGCAACAAAAAGAGAAGTATGGCAATAGTAATGGCAGGAGCTACAGTTATGAGTGCAGCTGCACCAATATTCGCAGATAATACTGTGACAGAAAATATTGATAAAAATTATACAGTAAGTGCGAAAGATTCTACTAAACTAATCGAAGAGGTTAGAAAAGCATTAGAAGTTAAGTTTGAAGATACAAAAGCAGGAGCAAATGTAAATGATAGAGTTTACGATATAAAAGTAGACAATGTAAACTTAACTAATGCAACTCAATTACAAAATAAAATAAACTCATTGACAGAAGGACAAAGTTTAAAAGTTACTATTCAAGATAAAGGGCATCAAGTTTTAGGTGGAAAAGTAGTTGACTATAAAGTTGAAAACTACAAAACTGCTCAAGAAATAGTAGATGCAGTTAATGCCTACAATGCAACTTTAGCAGAAGATTCTGATAGCAAATTGACAGCAACTATAAAATCTACAAGTACAGTTGAAGTAAAAAGAGCAAAAGATTCAACAAATGCTATTACATTAAATGTAGGAGACCAACATTTAAATTTCTCGAAAGTAATAACATCAGAAGAGGGTATTTTTGAAGGTTATGAAAAGAATTATAGTGACATAGAATCAAAAGAATTACATACAATAACAGTTAAAAACGCAGATTTACAAGACATATCAGCAGAAGAATTATTTGACGGAATTAGATTAACTACATTAGGAAGAGAAATAGTTAATAAAGTTAAAAATGGATATGCTTTGACATTTGAGAACGAAGCAATTCTTACTCAAGAACAAGAAGATAGTGATGATAAAGATAAGCCAGAAAAATCAAGCTTTGATATAGTTTTAAGTAAATCAAATGAAAAGCCAGAAACAATAAGTGTTTCAAGTAAAAATCATAAATTAGTTAGAGATTTACATAAAGTATTAACTGATGTGAAAGACGGAAAAGAATTAAAAGTAGAAGTTTTATCTGGAGATTCAAGATTTACAACAGCAGTAGAGGTTAGCAAAGAGAGATTTACAGATGGAGCAGCAGAAGCAATAATCTTGGTTGGAGAAGACGCTATAGTTGATGGATTAGCATCAGCACCACTTGCATCTCAAAAAAATGCACCAATACTATTATCTAAAAAGGATTCATTACCATCAGAAATAGAAGCTGAAATATTAAGAGTACTTGGAAGTAATCTATCTTCTAAGAAAATATATATAGTAGGTGGAGAATCTAAAGTATCAAAAGAAACTGAAGAAAAACTTTCTAAACTAGGTGTAAGTAAAGTTGAGAGAGTTTCTGGAGAGGATAGATTTGAAACTTCTTTAGAAATAGCAAAACAATTAAAAGATACATTTAAGACTGCTTTCGTAGTAGGAGGAAATGGAGAAGCAGATGCTATGAGTATATCAGCTAGAGCTGCTCAATTTGGTGCTCCAATAATAGTTACAGGTAATGAGTTAGATGCAAATGCTGAAAAACTATTAAGAGGGAAAGAATTAGAAATAGTAGGTGGAGAGAATTCTGTATCAAAAGAAGTTGAAGACAAATTAGTTGAAATAGATTTAAATAATAAAGTTGAAAGATTAGCTGGAGAAAATAGAAAAGATACTAATGCTAAAGTAATCAACAAGTACTATGCAGGTGCAACTAAAGCATATGTTGCAAAAGATGGTTATGTAGGTGGAAATGGACAATTAGTTGATGCACTTACAGCAGCACCACTTGCAGCTAGTTCAAAAGCTCCAATAGTATTAACTACAGAAGAACTTTCTAAATCACAAGAAGAAGTAGTTGAGTTAAGACTTAAGAATGCTACTAAGTTAGTACAAATAGGTGAAGGAATAGCTAAAAACGCTATTGAAAAAATAGCAGAAAAAATAAACTTATTTACTAAGAACTAATAATATATAGGGATTAATGTTAAAAGTTTATTTAGATAATATATGGTTATACAATATATTAATATGTAAGACATAGTTTAGATATTAGAAAATATATAAAAATAATGAAATAAAAATAAGAGGCTATCTCAAAATAGAAATTGTACTGCACCCCAATTGTTGGACAAAAAATCTAACGATTGGGGTGTTTCTGTATGGCTAAATACGATAATTTCATATAAGAAAGAGTGACTTACGAACTAAAAAATTCATTTTGAGATACTTCCCTATTTTATTTTTGATTATAATATTGTGAACTTCATATTATAAAAAAATTCTTATAAATTATACTGCTTTTATAAATTATACTGCTTATAGTGATTAAATACCCCATTAATGTATATTATTTTGAATTTATTACTTAATTAAATAAAATAAGTTATAATTTTTTGAATTTATGGAGAATAAAGAATTTAACTGTATTGTTTGAGTTATATGGATAACTATGGTATCATATATAAAATATGGTAACAAAATTGTAACTTTTTATTAGAAATAAGCAAAAGTACTAATAAAAAATTTGAAAAATATATTGGGGGTAGAAAATAATATGAAGAATAGTAAAAAGATATTGGCTATAGGACTTACACTATTTTTAGTAATGGTAAATACTACTATAGTAAATGCGTTGACATCAGTAGAACTAATAAAAGGCAATGACAGATATGAGACAGCAGCAAAAATAGCTGATAAACAAAATTACAATACAGCAATTCTAATCAATTCAGATAATAGCTTGGCAGATGGCTTAAGTGCAAGTGGCTTAGCTGGAGCCTTAAATGCACCTATTTTAATGACAAAACAAAATCAAATTCCAAATACAACTATGGAAAGATTAAACAAAGCAAATACTGTATATATAATAGGATCAGAATCAACAATAAGTAAAAATGTTGAAAATCAGTTACTATCCAAAAAAAAGGTTGTACAAAGAATATTTGGTGAAAATAGATTTGATACAAGCATAAAAATAGCTGAAAAAATAAAAGAAATTAAGCCAATAGATAAAGTAATTATAGCCAATGGATTTACGGGAGAAGCAGATGCGATAAGTGCATCACCAGTAGCAGCTAGAGATGGAGTACCTATAATACTCACAGATGGAAATAGTGTAGAATTTGACACAACAGGGTTAAAGAGTTATGCACTTGGCTCTAGTGAAATAATCAGTGACGAATTAGTTAAGAGTACAAATTCTGTTAGATTGGGTGGAACAGATAGATTTGATACCAATAAGAGAGTTATACAAGAGTTTTATAAAAATAGTAAAGAATTTTACCTAAGTAAAGGGTTGCAATTAACAGACGCATTGGCAGTTTCTACAATAGCAAAAAATGCTCCTGTAGTTTTAGTTGAAAATGGTAGCAACAAGAGCATTTTAAGTGGTGCAAATAAATTAACTGTACTAGGAGGCATAAATCAAAATGTTATCAAGCAATGTATAAATCAAGCTTCACCAAACCAACAAGGGTTATATTACAATCCAAATGACAGAGCATTTAAGGAGAGAATAAAGGGTAAAGTATATGCTCTTACAAAGCAATACAGAAAAGAAAATGGAGTAAGAGCGTTATCTGTAGCAAGTAGATTAGAGGGTCTAGCAAATGATTGGTCTAACTTAATGGCAAATAAGAAGACTTTATCTCATACGATAAATGGAAAAAATTCATATTCTACTTTTTTAAAGTACTTAGATTGGAGTGAGATTAAGCCTGGATATAGTGCAGTTCAAGGTGAAAATATAATTAAATATAAAATTCCAGATAAACCTGTGTATACAAATAGAGATGCAGATGATATAGGAAACTTTATTTTTAATAAGTGGAAGACAAATCCAGGAGAAGGTACTAATATGTTACATAAAGGGTATGAAATAATGGGATTTGGTATAGCTATAACAGGAGATAAGAATCTATATGCGACACATGAGTTTTATGGAAGATATAAAGAATAAGAAAGATATACACAAAATTATGCTTGTGAGAAAATTATATAAGTAATTAAATTATAATGAAAAATTGCGGTGTCTCAAGATGAAATTTTTAATTCATGAGGCACTTTTTTTGTATTAAATTAAATACATTTTCATCATTTCAACAATGAAAAATAGGCTTATCTCTATTTTGAGACAGCTAAATTTTTATAATTTAATTTAAAAAAATTGTATTAAAAAGTTTAAAGATAATATAAAATGGGTAATAAAGTAGTGAAAATTAAATGGCAAAATTAGGGAAATCTAATGACGCAAAACTATAGGGATTAAAGCTTTTAAAGCCATATCAGCCAGTTGCTAAAAAGAGTAAAGTCTTTTTATCTTATAATTAAGATTCTCTTTGAGTGTCTTTTTTTATTGTCTGAAACTTATAGTATTTAAATTCATGAAAAGTTAGATATTTATTAAGGGAGGATTGTTGTTTCATGAAAAAGGCAATATCTTGTGTACTAGCAGTATCTATGTGTAGCGCACCACTAAACGTTTTTGCAGAAACTATATTAGAGGGAAAGCTAAGGGCAGTTGAAAAATCAGTTACAGAAAAGTTGAAGGGGAATCTTGAAGTAGATTTAAATTTTTCACTTCCAATAAAAAACAATGAGTCAGAAAATATGACTAATATGCAGTTACGATTAAAAGATGATAGTAACAATAGTGGGGTAATAAAGCTTGGAGAAAAAGATTCAGGAACAGTAAATATTGGGGCAGATAATATAGAATATACTATAAAAAAACTATCTGCAAGTAGAAGTGAAATAAAAAATAAAGATGAGAATATATCATATTATAATATTGTATTTGACAATTTACCTGTAGGAAAATACAATATAGAAGTTTCTGGAGCTGGATTTAAGAACAAAGAAATTAAAGACATTGATATATCAAGTTATTCACAAAGAGTTTTATTAAGTAATAGAGCAAGTGTAGATAATAAAAATAAACCTTTAAATTATGAATTATTCTTAATGGGTGATGTAAACGAAGATGGTAAAGTAGATAAGAATGATTATAATAAGGTTTTAGAGAATATAGATTCAAATAAAAGAGAATATGATTTAAATAGAGATGGAAAGGTAGATATTGTTGATTTAGATTATGTGCAGAAAAATTTAGGTCAAAGTGAAGATGCAAAAAGTCTAGAAAGTATAGTATCTACCAACCCTATAGTAGATACTAGTAAGGTTGAATTAAAAGTAAATAGTGATACAGATATTAAAGGTAATGTAGAAGATTTATTTAGTGAAGAAAATAATGGAGTTACAATATCTCAAAAAAATGATAAAATATCAGAGGAAAAACCAGCAGTAATGGACATAGCTTTATCAGAAGCACTTAATATGGAAGTCATCAATATAAAAGCTCCAGAAGGTACTGCTCCAGCAAAAGGAATAGTTGAAGTTACTGACAAAGATGGTAATGTTCAACAGATTCCTTATGAAAACAAAGAATATATAAAAAACTTAAAAGATGAAGAGCAACAAGAAGAAGCAAATAACGAACAAGCAAATAACGAACAAGAAGAAGTAATTCAAGAAGAAGTAAATAATAAAGATGAAAATATAGAGCAGTCTGATAATAACTCAAATAATAAAGATGAAAATAATGATAAACAAGAAGAAAATAGTGATAAAGAAGAATCAAACTCTAATACAAATCAAGATGAAAATAATGGTAAAGAAGATTCATCAACAGATAAATCTGATTCAGATGAAGATACTCCAAAAGAAGAGGGTAATATCAGTAAAGATGATAACTCTACAACATCTACATATAGTAGGTCAGCATTAGAAACATATGCAGATGTTCAAAATAGCGATATAGTAATAAATCTTGGTAAACAAGTAGCAGTAAAAAAGATAACTATAAAAATAACAGCCACAACAGCAAATGATAGAAGCCTTGCAGAAATATCTAAAGTTGAATTTTTAAACAATGTATATAAAGAAATACCAAAGCCAGATATGAATATACCTAAAATCAATAAAATATTGACTAGCACTGCTGTTGGAAATGAAAAGGTATCTTTTTATTGGAATAATGAAGTAAATGTATCGGCATATGAGCTTATACTAGATAAAATTGACGATAAGGGAAAAGTATTATCGACTAAAAAATTACAAACTAGTAAAAATACAATAGAAGTTAGAGATATAGAAGCATATGGACTATATAGAGTTAGCATACAATCTTTAAATGGCGATTGGTCTAGTGGATATAAAGATGCAATGCCAGAAAACTTAGATGGAGTACCAGAAAATGTAGATTCAAACTATAAACCTATACAATTTAGCCCAGATAGTATATTAGAATTTCAAGTTGTTCCAAATACAAAGCCAGAACCACCAGAAGGCATAAGTGTTAAAGGTAGATTTAAATCTCTTGATGTAAGTTGGAAAAATCATAAGCAAGCTAAAGATTTTGACTTATATTATAGAGAAAAAGCTTCTAATGGCTCTTGGATAAAATACAATGATAGGCTTATTCGTGGGACAAGTTCAAAGATAGAAGGTCTTAAGGATAATACAACATATGAAGTTAGAATGACAGCTACTAACCACTTGGGAACTAGTGGAATGTCTAAAACATATATAGGGACAACTGAAAGTATGGATGCACCAACAACACCTAACTATAGATTGATTAATACTCCTAAAGAGAATGGTGGATTTGGAATACCGACAAATCACATTGTAGATGTTACTTATCCAGATGGATATGATAAAAGTGAATATAGTGATAAAAATCCATTTGATAAATTTAATATAGTGGATGGAGACTTTACAACACACTGGACATTCCCAAAATATAATGCGGCTGAGGGAACGAATAGAGGACCAATAATAACTTTTGATAAATCTTATACTATGGATACTTTTATGGCTACACCTCGTTTTGATGTTTCTGATAAGACAATAAATGACTTTGAAATACGATATTGGGATGAAAATGGTCAATTACATAATTTGGGGGATGTTCCTTTTGAAACAAAGACAGACCCTGTGAATAATAATAAGTATATAATGGTTAGATTAAAAGAGCCAATAAATGCTACTAAGATACAAGTAAATGTTTGTTCATCTTATTCATACAAGGCTAATATATCAGAACTTAAGTTTTATGAGTATGACAGTATAGAAGATGATGTAAGAAATCTATTTGCAGATGACCTACAGATTGAATTAAAAGAAGATATAACTCAAGAAAAAATAACTGAACTAAAAGATAGACTGAATACTCCAGATAAAGCTAGTGGAGAATATCATCCTTATAAGACAGTTATTGAGAGAGAATTAAAATTAGCTCAAGACTTATATAATGATAGAGCAACACTTACTGATGTAACAACTGTGAATCAAGAAATAAATAAATCAGGAAAATATAAAGATAAAAATGGACAGTATACTGTAAATTCTAATAATTTAGGTATGCAAAATGACTGGCAAGCATTGGGAGTAGCTGCTAGAGCAGGAGATGAAATCACAGTATATGTTGGAAGTAAAAGTGGAAAAACTCCTAAGTTGATATATACACAATATTATGGAGAATCTGGTGCATATAAGAGTGGAGAAATAAATCTTAACACTGGAAAAAATGTAATTCAGTTAAGCAAACTTCATAGTTTAGATATAGAATGTGGAGGAAGTTTATACATAAGATACCCTGATGATACTCCAAGTGGAGGAGATATAAAGGTACGTGTAGCAGGAGCTACTAAGATACCACATCTTAACCTAAATGGAACAATAAACGATAAAAGCCCAGAAGGTGTTTCTCAATCTAAGAAAAAGATAAAAGCATATATAGAAGAATTAGCTAAATATAAAGATGCTATAAAAGGAGAACCATATTATCCAGGGACAAATATTGGTAATTCATATGGATATTCAGAAAAAACTGGTGTATTAAATACTACAGATATTGAAAGTGATAAAGTGACATTAAATGTTCCAGCAACAGCTGTATATCAAGGGATATCAAAAGGAAATTCTGATTTAAACACACAAGTAGATAGACTATATAATAGTATGCTTGCATGGGAACAAATTATGGATTTAATATATTCTGAAAGAGGAGTATTTAAGACACAAGATTTAGATGGTAATGGAACTGTAGATGATAATGAATTTAATATAACTAAAAATGATATGGCTCCAAAATCACGTATGAACATAAAATATCAAAGAATGTTTATTGGAGCATTTATGTATGCTTCTGGGCTACATGTAGGAGTAGAATACGGTTCAGTGCCAGGACTTATGAATGGAGTACCTTTCCAAATAGATACTAATGGAAAAGCTAGTGGAGGAAGTTTATTTGGATGGGGAATAGGTCATGAGATAGGGCATGTTACAGATATTGGTAAGATGACCTATAGCGAAACTAGTAACAATGTACTTGCTTTACTTGCCCAGACATTTGATGATAAGACACATTCAAGACTTGAAGGTTCAACAATGGATAAGATATATGAACATGTAACTTCAAATAGCTTAGGTATACCAAGCAATGTATTTGAAAGGCTTGGAATGTTATGGCAATTACATCTAGCTTATGATGATGATTTTACAGGCTCAATGTTAAAGAATAACTCAGATGCTGATTTAAGTAATGACACATTCTATGCAAAGATTTCAAGAAAATACAGAGCACTTTCAAGTAGTGACCCAATTAATAGTTTACCAAAAGACCAAATGTTGGTAGCAATGGCATCAAGTGTTGTTGAAAAAGATTTAAGAGATTACTTTAAGGCATGGGGAGTAGAAATTACACCAGAATTAAGCAGTATAATGGATAGTAATAAGTACGAAAAAGAAGCTAGAAAGATACAATATGTAAATGACGAAGCTAGAAGAAAGATTTTAAATGAAAATATAGCTAGTATGGCGAAAGATACTAAAGTAAGTGCTAGTTTTTCTGATGGGATAATAAGTGGTTCTCTAGTTAAGTCTAATAAGATATCTATAGACCTAGATGTAGATAAGGATAAAGATAAGATATTAGGATACGAAATAATAAGAAGTGATGGAAATTATTTAGATGGTGAAAATGGAACTCAAGTAAAATACAGAACAGTTGGGTTTGTAGATGCAAAAGGAAATAGTAAAGCTAAATTTACTGATAATATATCTCCTCTTAACAACAGAGCATTTACATATAAGGTAGTTGCATATGATTATCATCTAAATCCAACAGAAGAATTTGAAGTTGGTACTGTAAAATTATCAGATGAAGGGAAAATAAATAAATCAGCATGGTCATTCATAACAAATACTGTTTCTGATGGTGATGTTAGAACTGAAAATGACTCACATGGACCACTACAAAATCCTGAAATTGATAATATAAAGGACAATGATGCAAGTACTACTTATAAAGGGAAGAGAATTAGTAAAGCTGAGTGGAATAAAGACCCACAAAAAGACCCTGATATAAATGTAGAAGAAAATCCATATATAATAGTAGATATGAAAGAGACATTACCTATAGTAGGATTAAAATATACAAAACCAAAGACAGAAGCTAGAAAATTCTCATTAAAAGGATTGTTTAACTTTAGAAAGGATACTAGTACAACATACAATTCTTTAACTAATTACAAGATACAAGTAAGCAATGATAAAAAGAACTGGGAAGATGTAAGTCAAGGAACTTTTGAATATGGACAAGATTTAGTTGGTGGAGGAAAAGACCAAGATAATGAGGCTAGAGTTACATTTAATAAAAATGGTAATCTTTGGACTTATCAAGCTAGATATGTAAAACTAATCTCAAACAATAAGTCTAATATAGAAGTTGCAGAGTTAGATATAATAGGACCTCCAGGTGACAATATAGAGATTGGAACAGTGAATAGTGCAGACCAGACTCGTACTAATGGAATTGGAAAATTAGCAGAAGATTATGTATATCAAAGTGATAACTCTAACACAAGTGAAGATGAAACAGCTAAGATTCCAGCAGGTTCAATAGTTATTACAGGCGAATACAGTGGAAATCCAGCATTTAACTTACCACTACTTATAGATAAAAACAATAAGACTATATCTGGAGAAGCACTTTTATTTGCAGAGGTTCCAGAAAAAGGTGAATTAGGAGAAATAAGTAAAGGTACATGGGTTTACTATATGCCAAAAGAAAGCTTTGATTCTTTAAGTGATAAAGTTAAGGCTGAATTATATAGATACAATGACCTTCAAGGAGATACTCCAGTAGGTCAAAGATTTGTAAGTGATACAATGTATGTACCTGTGGAAGCTAAGAATTACGATGAGTTAAAGACAATAAGCCTTACTGATAGTAATAGTAAAGCTAGAAAGGCTACAAGAAATGCTATTGATGTCAGTAATAAGAAGGTTGTAGCTGTAAGTAATAAAGTAAAAGGTAACATTGTCAGAGATAAATAGTAGAGGTAAGTCTAAAAAAGCTAAAAATACTAGTGCTAACATTGTATATTTAATGTGAGTAGATACTAGAATAGTTTTAAAAGAGTAGATGTTAAAAGTAAAGTATATAAATGTAACTATAAGTTTAGGATAATTTATAAATTAAATATAAAAGCTAGGTGGATAAGCAATTTTATCCATCTAGCTAATGATAGATAAGGACGGGTGTTAATGAGTAAAAGAAAATCTTTTATAAGAACCGTAGCAGTGTCAACTATGGCAGTAGCTGTAACTGGTAGTGCTACATGTGCATATGCAGAACCAGTTTTACAAGGAACAAAAACTTATGAGAAAGTAAATACCATAGACATATCTGTGGACTCAGTAGAAAATATAGTATATTCATTTCAAGCTAGTATAAAAGTACAAGGTGAGGTTGAAATAGTAGATAATGAGCAGAAAGAAAAGATTACTTGGTCTGATAATATAAAATCTCAGATAAAAAGTGGAAATGCAAATGCTACTTGTAGAGCAGAATACAATAAATCAAGTAATACAACTACATTAGATATATATGTTACATCAAATGAAGATTTACTAGATGGAAATAGATTGAATATAGGAAGAATATCTGTAAAAAAATCTGGCAGTAACTCAAATGCTGACTATAAAATTTTAGGGAATGGAACAAGTGATAAACCAGCTTTAAAAATTGTAACATATAACAATAAAACAGTGGATTATGAAAGTATAAATTCAGATGAAAGTTTAATATTTACCCTTATTAATGAGAGTGAAGTAAAACCAATTGGGGGAACTGGCTCTAGTAAAAGTGACCCTGAAAAGTATAAGATAGAGAAAAGTGAAGCACTTGAATATTTATTAAACAATATTAGGATAAACTATTCTGTTGTTAGCAAAGAAACAGAAGAAAGTGGCTTAAATGTAATATTAAAACTTGGATTATCACAAAAAACGACTAGAGGAAGAAAAGCTACAATAAACAAATATGTTGAAGTTACGCTTCCAAAAAGTTTAGAGTACATAGTTGAAAATGAATTATCTAAACCAGATGAATTGCCACCAGATAATAATAGTGGAGGAAGTAATTCAGGTGGCTCATCTAGTGGTGGAAGCTCTGGAGGAGGAAGTTCAAGTGAGTCTACATCTAATGTCATAGTCAAAAAATTAAAAGGTGCTGATAGATTTGAGACAGCTGTTAAAATATCGCAAAGTGGCTGGACAAAATCAGATACAGTTGTAATTGTAAATGGAGAAGATAAAAGTATGGTGGATGGACTTACAGCTACACCACTTGCTAGTGTAAAAAACTCACCAATTCTTTTATCATCAAATGAAAAGCTTCCTCAAAAAACTGTAGAAGAATTAAAAAGATTAAATCCATCAAAAGTAATTGTAATAGGTGGAAATAACTCAATGCCAAATTCAATTGTTGAAGCTATCAAAGCTGTAAATTCAAAAATATCAGTACAAAGAATAGGTGGAGATACAAGATATCAAACTTCTATTAATATAGCAAAAGAAATAGATAAGACAAATAAGGTAAGCAAGTTGTATATAGGGGCAGGAAATGGAGAAGCTGATTCATTATCAATAGCATCACTGGCTGGTAAGGAAAAAACTCCAATAGTACTTACACAAAAAGATGGTGTAGATAATGAAGCTGAACAATTTATTAAATCAAATAATGTGTCAAATATATACTTTATTGGTGGAATAGAAAAAATATCCAACAAGGCTATTGAGCAAGTTGGAAAAATAGCAAACAAAGATATATCAAACAATAGAGTAGCAGGTCAAACTAGACAAGAGACAAATGCCAAAGTAATAGACAAATTCTATTCTCAATCTAAACTTGATGGAGTTGTAGTTGCGAATCAAGATAAACTTATAGATGCCTTAGCAGTTGGACCATTAGCAGCTAAAAACAATTCACCAGTTATACTTGCTACAAATGCGTTAGATAAATCACAAGAATCGTCATTAAAAGGTAAAAATTCATCAAAGTTGTTTGAAGTAGGCGGAGGAATAGCCTCATCTGTAGTAGATAAGATTAGGAGCTTAATTGAAAAATAAATATATTAAGTAAATTAAAAATAAGAATGTATTTAAATATAAATTTATATGTTTAAAAGTACATTCTTATTTTATTTTTATTATGTTGATAATTTAATAATATTGAAGTTAAAATGTATAATAATTTGAGTAGTATTAAGTTTATTTTTTAAATGAAGCAGGTATCTTTCATCTATAAACTCTATTTTTGAGCATATTTAAAATGAAGATAAAAATAATTTTTTAAATTTAATAAAATAAAATATTAATATATAGACGAAATATATTAATATCATATATACTCTATAATATATAGAAAATAAAGGAAAAATGAAGTTTAAATGAAAACATTATAAATATAAAATATAAAAATCATCAGGGGGATATGAAAATGAACAAAAAAATATTATCATTAGGTCTAGCAGTATCATTAATCTTGGTAAACTTCAAAAGTGTAAGTGCATCATCAGTAGTAGAAAAAATATATGGTAAAGATAGATATGAAACAGCAGCAAAGATAGCTGATAGACAGACTTATGAAACAGTAATTTTAGTAAATACAGAAAAATCACTTGCAGATGGATTAAGTGCAAGTGGATTATCAGGTGCTACAAAAGCGCCAATACTATTTACACAACAAAATAAGATACCAGCAGACACAAATAGATGTTTAAAAAATATCAAAAAAGCATACATAATAGGTACAGAAGATACTATAAGTAAATCAGTAGAAAAAGAACTAGATTCTAAAAATATAGAAGTCAAAAGAATTGGTGGAGAAGATAGACTAAAAACAAGCTACTTAATAGCTAAAGAAATAGCAAATATAAAACAAGTGGATAAAGTACTCTTAACTAATGCATATAGTGGAGAAGCAGATGCAATGAGTGTATCATCAGTAGCTACTAGAGATGGAGCTCCAATCATACTTACAGATGGAAAGAGTGTACCTTTTGATGTAAAAAATATTCCATCGTATTGTATAGGCTCGGAGGAGATAATGAGTAATTCTCTAGTAAAAAGTACAAACTCAGTAAGAATACAAGGAACTGACCGATTTGAAACTAACAAAGAGGTAATAGACTACTTTTTTAAAAGTGCAGATGGATTTTATGTATCAGATGGGTATCAATTAGTAGATGCAATAGCAGCTGCACCACTTACTAAAGACTCTCCAATGGTACTAGTAAATGATGGTAGTGATAAGACTGTATTAGAAGGAGCTAAGAATATAACTTCTATAGGTGAAATAGATGAGAAAGTAATACAACAGTGTATAAATGCTTCAAAGTCAAATGGACAACCCCCAACAATTACAGTTGGAAGTACAGAGATATATAGAGGTGAAAAGTTTGACACTGGCAAATTAAATATAGTAGCTAAAGATAACACTGGGAGGGTATTGCCAATCGAAGTTGATGGATTTATAGATACGGATAGAATAGGTACATATATATTGACATTAAAGGCTACAGATGAATGGGGAAAAAGTATAGAAAAAAGAGTAGAGATAAAAGTGTTAGATGATAAATCTCATGATTACAACAGCCCAGAATTTAAAAAAATGGTGTCTACTGAAATGTACAACTTAATCAATTCTTATAGAAAAGAAAAAGGTAAAGAGCCTTTGGTGGTGTCTAGTAAGCTAGAAGGTATGGCAAATGCGTGGTCTAAGTATATGATGGATAACGCAGTTTTTGCACATTATATAGATGGAAAAAATGCTCCACAAGTATTTTCTGAATTTGGAATGAGAAGTGAGGAGAATATAGCATATATTTATATAGATTCTAAGAGTGTTCAAACGACTCAAGATGCAAAAGATTTGGCAAAGGCTATATTTGAAGTATGGGAGAAGTCTCCTGAATATAATGCAAATATGCTTAGTGATGATTTTTCCAGTACCGGATTTGGACTTTATATATTATCTGACGGTCAGGTACATGCTACTCAAGAGTTTTTAAATGGTAACGAGGGTAGTTTGTAAAAATTTACCATAAATCTTGTTTTTTTATTAATTTACTGATATCATAAAATGAAAATCACATCTAAAGTACTTTTTGTAGTCTATTTTGTTATTATTTTATAGATTATAGTATTTTAGATGTTTTTTATTTTAGTCATTTATAAATTTTAAGGGAATCACTACTGAGGATGTAATTTATAATTAGCTGAATTATATAAAAAAATTAGTAGGAGGAGTTCGATGAAGGTAAATAAGAGAGTATTATCGATAGGATTGACAATATCATTAATAATGGCAGGGGCAACAAATATCAATGCACTTTCAAGCATAGAAAAGATACAAGGGAAAGATAGATATGAGACTTCTGCATTGATATCAGACAAACAAATATATGATACAGTCATATTAGTAAACACTGATAATTCTATAGTAGATGGATTAAGTGCAAGTGGACTATCAGGAGTTGCAAAAGCTCCTATAATGTTGGTACAAAAAGATAAAATACCAACTGATGTTGAAAAAAGATTAAAGGACGTTAAGAATGCTTATGTTATAGGAACAGAGGATACTATAGGTAAGTCTGTGGAAAATCAACTTAAGAATAAGGGAATTGAGGTCAAAAGAATTGGTGGTGAGGATAGAATAAAGACTAGCTATCTTATAGCTAAGGAAATTTCAGCTATTAAACCAGTAAATAGTGGTGATAAGGTTTTTCTTGTAAATGGATATACAGGTGAGGCTGATGCAATGAGTGTATCTTCTGTAGCTGCTAGAGATGGAGTGCCAGTGATACTTACTGATGGAAAGAGTATACCATTTAATGTGGATGATGTTCAGTGTTATTCTCTTGGCTCAGAGGAGATAATGAGTAATGAACTCGTGAGTAAGACTAATTCTGTTAGGATTGCTGGTAAGGATAGATTTGAGACTAATAAGAAGGTTATACAACGCTTTTATAAGGGAACAAAGAAGTTTTATGTTTCGCAAGGGTATAAATTAGTTGATGCTGTGGCTGGTTCTCCATTGGCTAAGGAAAAACCTATAGTACTTGTTGATGATGGAAGTGATAAGAGTGTACTTAGAGGTGCTGATGAAGTTACTTCTTTAGGTGGAATGGATAAGAAGGTTGTTGACCAATGTGTTAGTTCTGTATCTGATAAAAATACACTGCCTACGATAACTGCTAATGATGTTGAGATTTCTGTAGGGGATAAGTTTGATAATAGTATGTTGAATATAGTTGCTACTGATTATTATGGAAACGATTTAAAGACCGATATTAAAGGAAATGTAGATGTTAATAAGGTTGGTACGTATGTTTTAAATATAAGTGTAGTAGATAATTTAGGTCAGAAGAGTGAGATTAGTGTAAATGTTAAGGTAGTTGTAAATACAAGTACAAAAGACCCTAATAGTTATGAGTTTAAGGCTATGGTTTCTAATGAAATGTATAACTTAGTTAATTCATATAGAAAAGAAAAAGGTAAGAAGACTTTAAGGGAATTAGATTCTTTAGCTGGAATGGCAAGTGCATGGTCTAAGTATATGGATGATAAGAAGGTATTTGCTCATGAGATTGATGGTAAAAATGCAGCTGAAGTATTTTTTGGATTTGGAGCAAGAAGTGGTGAAAATATTGCATATCTACCTATGAATGTTAAGTCTGTTTATACTTCTAAAGATGCAAAGGATATGGCTAAATCTATTTTTGATTTATGGAAGAAGTCTTCTAAGTATAATGAGAATATGTTAAAAGAAGAATTTTATAGTTTCGGATTTGGTATGCATGTTTCTAGGCAAGGAGAAGTGAATGCGACAATGGAATTTTTAAATAGTTAGATTTTATATTAATTTATATTAGAAAATATGCAGTGAATTTGTAAAAATAGATATATAAAATCAAAATAACTTAAAAAATTATAAAAAATAATTTAAAAAATATAAAAATGATGAAAAAACAATTAATTTGTTGGAAAAAACTTCAATTAATTTTGCATAAATTATTGAAATTATATTTTATATAGTCTATCATAAGAGTGTGAGAAATATTTGGATTATATGAACATGGAAATTTAATGTACATAATTAAAGAGATGTAATTAATATAATGTTGGGAGGAATTTAAGAAATGAATAAGAAAAATTTAGCAATGGCTATGGCTGCTGTTACTGTAGTGGGTTCTGCTGCTCCAGTATTTGCTGCTGACGTTGATCAAAACGTAGACGTAGACGGTAAAGGGTATACAGTAGTTCAGGATAAGTATGAAAAATTACTTAAGGAATTAAAATCAGGTTTAAAAAATGAAACAATAACAAAAGTAAGTATATATTTTGATGGTGAATTTATAACTACTGTAGATGCTGGTGAAAAAGCTGGTGATAAGTTAGAGACACTTACTAAAAATCAACTTAAAGGTTTAGGTGATGGAAAGTATGTGGAATTTGCAGTTAGATATAAAACTGAGGAATCTAGTACACCTGAAGCAGAAAAACTGACTCAAGATATGTTAAAAGCAGCTAAGAAAGATATAGAAGATAATGCTTCTAAAGAAATCATTGATGAAGCAAAGGATGATGGTTCAGCTAAAGGAATGGTAACAATTTCAGGTGATGTTACAACTAAAGCGTCTCCTCTTACATTAGGTAAGCTTGTGGATGCGCAATTATCATCTGATGGTAATACACTTACAATTAAACAAAAAAATCTTGGTGATCTAAGATATGGTGAAGTAGCTTCTACTGGTGTAACTGATGGAGACGATAAAGCAAAAGCTATTGTGTTTGAAGAACAAGTTTTCAATGTTGACGAAGAAAAAAGTATAAAATCGATAAGCGAATCAGCAAATGCATTTAAATTTAATGCAAATACTTTTAAGGTAAGTGGATTAGAGTTTAGTACTACAAGTAGTAGTGGAGGAAGTTCTACTCCTGAAACTAAAGATGTTACAATTAAAGTGATAAAAGCTGTAGAAAAAACAATAGATGTTAAATCTAACTCAAGTACAAAAGCTAAAGATTTAGCTAAACAATATGTATTTAAAGATGATAAAGTTGACAACGATGGTAATCCAGAAAAAGACAATTTAAGTTATATAGCTGAACATGTAAGCGAAGTAGCAGTGAGAGATACTGATGGTGATTTAACAGTAACTCTTTATCCAGAAGGAAAAAGATTAGGTACTTTATCTGCATCTACAAAAACACCAACTGACTTAGGAAATGAAAATGCACCAGCTAAAATAGTATTAAAAGCTTCAAAAGAAAAAGATTTAATAGATTATTTAGATGATTTAGTAACTTATAATAACAGCTACTCAAATGTGCAAGCTGTTGCAGGTAGTGATAGAATAGAAACTGCTATAGAATTAAGCCGTAAATTCTATAACTCTACTGATTCAAAAGCATTATATAAAAATCCAGTAAATAGTGTTGTACTAGTTGGTTCTCAAGCTATAGTTGATGGTTTAGTAGCATCTCCTTTAGCAGCAGAAAAAGATGCTCCTTTACTATTAAGTTCTAAAGATAAGTTAGATTCTTCAGTAAGAGCTGAAATAAAGAGAGTTATGGATTTAAATTCTTCAACTGGAATAAGCAATGAAAAAGAAGTTTTCATAGCAGGTGGAGTAAATTCTGTATCTAAAGCAGTTGAAAATGAATTAAAAGATATGGGTCTTAAAGTAACTAGATTATCAGGTGATGATAGATATGAGACTTCATTATCTATAGCTGATGAAATAGATATAGATGATAAAGCATATGTAGTAGGTGGAACAGGATTAGCAGATGCTATGAGTATAGCACCAGTTGCATCTCAATTAAAAGGTGGAGAAGCTACTCCAATCATTGTTGTAGATGGAAAAGCTGAGAAGTTATCTAAAGAAGCTGAAGATTTCTTAGATGATGCACAAGTTGATATAATCGGTGGAGAAAATAGTGTTTCTGCTAAAATGGAAGATTATATAGATGATGCTACTGGAAAATCTCCAGAAAGAATTAGTGGTGAAGATAGACAAGCAACTAATGCTGAAGTTATAAAAGAATACTTTGATAAAGATGGAGTTGAGAATTACTTCTTAGCAAAAGATGGTTCTACTAAGGAAGATCAATTAGTAGATGCTTTAGCAGCAGCAGCGGTAGCTGGAAACTTTGGTGCTGTATATGATGGTGATAAGGTAACTGGAACTCCATCTCCAGCGCCAATAGTATTAGCAACTGATAATTTATCAGCTGAGCAACATGTAGCTATAAGTAAAACAGTTAATGGCAATGGTGCTAAAAACTTAGTTCAAGTAGGACAAGGAATAGCTGATTCAGTTGTTAAGAAATTAAAAGAATTATTAGATATGTAATATAAATGCTATATATTAAAAAGGTTTCTCTTTTGAGAAGCCTTTTTTAATTAAACATATGCAGATAAAAAAAGAGGCTAAATTAGCCTCTTTTTAATGTGAGAAACACTTAAAAAATAAGATGTAATTATTTATTTAAGTATCATTATTATACTATACCTTAAAATAAATGTCTACTATTGTATCATTTTAATGTATAATAGTAAGTGGAAAACAAATTAGGAGGTAAATTAAATATGTCAGTTTTAGATGTAATACTAGACAAAACAGATGAATTAGAAATTAAAAAATTAAATAATATAGTAGATAAAATAGATGCTTTAGAAGATAAAATAAAAATACTAGATGATGAAGCATTAAAAAGTATGACAAATGTATTTAAGGATAGATTAAGTAAAGGAGAAACCTTAGATGACATATTGCCAGAAGCTTTTGCTGTTGTAAGAGAAGTATCAAAAAGAATATTAGGTATGCGTCAATATAGAGTTCAATTAATTGGTGGGATTGTATTACATCAAGGGAAAATAGCAGAGATGAGAACGGGAGAAGGAAAGACTCTAGTGGGAGTAGCTCCAGTTTACTTAAATGCATTGACTGGTAAAGGTGTACATGTCATCACAGTTAATGATTACTTAGCTCAACGTGATAAAGAGCTTATGCAACCAGTGTATGAATTCTTGGGATTAACAGTAGGAGTAATTATTAATGGGCAACAGCCAGCAGAACGAAAATTACAATATCAATGTGACATTACTTATGGTACAAATAATGAGTATGGATTCGATTATCTAAGAGATAATATGGTAACTCGGAACTCAGACAAAGTTCAAAGAGAACTGAACTTTGCTATAGTTGATGAGGTTGATTCAATACTTATAGATGAAGCTAGAACTCCACTTATAATTGCTGGTGGAGGAGACGAAGGTACTAAGCTATATGAACTTGCAAATGCTTTTATAAAAACTATAAAAGATGAAGATTTTGAAATGGATAGAAAAGACAACACAATAGCACTTACTGCAAGTGGTCTTAGTAAAGCAGAAAAATTTTTTGGAATAGAAAATATTACTCATATAGATAATATAGAAATTTTTCACCATGTAAATCAATCTCTAAGAGCACATAAATTAATGGATATAGATGTTGAATATGTTGTTAGAGATAATGAGATATTAATTGTAGACGAATTCACAGGGAGAATAATGGATGGAAGAAGGTTTACTGATGGTCTTCATCAAGCAATTGAAGCCAAAGAAGGTGTAAAGATAAATGATGAATCAAAGACCATGGCAACAGTAACATTTCAAAATTTCTTTAGATTATACTCTAAATTATCAGGTATGACAGGTACAGCAAAGACAGAAGAAAGTGAGTTTGAAACTACATATAAGATTAATGTTGTTCAGATACCTACCAATAAGCCTGTTATAAGAGCTGATTTGCATGATAAAGTATTTAAGACAGAACGTGCAAAGTACAATGCTGTTGTAGAAGAAATAATAAGAATAAATAAAACTAAACAACCAGTGCTTGTAGGGACAGTTTCAATTGAAAAATCTGAAAAGTTATCTAAA
Organism: Clostridioides sp. ES-S-0054-01; assembly: GCA_021561035.1. NCBI lineage: Bacteria > Bacillati > Bacillota > Clostridia > Peptostreptococcales > Peptostreptococcaceae > Clostridioides > Clostridioides sp. ES-S-0054-01. The sequence goes on along the minus strand of CP067346.1, from coordinate 2,910,837 downwards.
CTACTTAAGAAGAAAGGGATAAAACATGAAGTCTTAAATGCTAAACAACATGATAAGGAAGCTGAAATAATATCTAAAGCTGGTAAATTAGGTTCCGTTACAATTGCTACTAATATGGCAGGTAGAGGAACAGATATATCACTTGGAGCTGGAGATAAAGAAGAAGAAGAAAAGGTGAAAGAGTTAGGTGGATTGTATGTTATAGGTACTGAAAGACATGAGACAAGAAGGATAGATAATCAGCTTAGAGGGCGTTCAGGAAGACAAGGTGACCCTGGAACTTCTAGATTCTTTGTAAGTTTAGAAGATGAAGTAATAAAATTATATGGTGGAAAAAGTATAGAGAAGATATTAAAAAGAATGAATGCAAATGAAGATGAAGCATTAGAAAGTAAGGCTTTAAATAGAGCAATAGAAAGAGCACAAAAAGGTATTGAAGGTAAAAACTTTGAACAAAGAAAGAATGTTCTAAAATATGATGATACTATCAATGAGCAAAGAAAAGTAATATATGATGAAAGAAATAAGGTACTGGATGGTTCTGATATTGAAGAAGAGATACAAAAAATGGTTATGGATATTATTAAAGATGCAGCTGAAAAATACTTAAAAAAAGTTAGAGATTATCATGGATATTTTAAATATCTATACAGTACTTTTATGCCAGCTGATACTCTATTAATTCCAAATTTAGATAAAAAGAGCGTTGAAGAAATAGTAGAACAAACTTATCAGATTTCAAAGCGTGTTTATGATCTTAAAAAGATGATGATTGGAATTGAAGAACTAGCTCAATTAGAGAAAAAAGTATTACTTCAAGTTGTGGATACTTATTGGGTCGACCATATAGATGCAATGGATCAGCTAAGACAATATATAGGTCTTAAATCTTATGCACAAAAAGATCCATTTAAAGAATATGCTATAGAAGGTTATGAGATGTTTGAAACTTTGAATAAGAATATAAGGATAACAACAGTACAATATTTGTACAAGTTTAACTAAAAAAGTGACCCTTTGGGTCACTTTTTTATATTAAAATTAAAGTACAATTTATCTTGCAATATAGTTTTATAAATAAACGTTTATATTAGTGAAAAAGAGGCTGAACGTCAGCCTCTTTTTCTGTGTGAGAAATACGGAAAAAAGAGATGCTTGAAATTTCTTTCTTCCATCTAATATTATACTATAAAGATAATAAAAAGTCCATGAGTTATCTCTATGATAAAAAAAAAAAATTACAATTTTGTTACTTTTTAGTATACAATAATAGATTTAAATTGTTATTGTTAACTTTTATTAATAAAATATCCAAATATTACAATATCTACAGTTTGTTGAAATAATATGCAAATTATATTATAATTGGTAAATAAGGAAAAAATGATAAATAACTGAATTTTTTAGGGGGAAAATATATGAATAAAAAAAGTCTTTCTTTAATTATGGCAGCTGCAATGGTAAGCACATCAGTAGCTCCAATTTTTGCTGAAGAAGCTACACAAGTAAATGAACAAATAATAACTAAAAATGAAAAAGATTTAAAAGATGTTAGAGGTGAATTAGAAGGAAATTCAAAGGTTAAATTGATAGCTGGAGACGATAGATATGAAACTGCAGTAGCTATAGCAAAACAAACGGAATACACTGATAATGTAGTTATAGTTAATTCAAATAAACTAGTTGATGGATTAGCAGCTACACCATTAGCTCAATCTAAAAAAGCACCTATATTATTAGCATCTGATAATGAAATACCAAAAGTAACTTTAGACTATATAAAAGATATAATTGAAAAAAATCCATCTGCTAAAATATATATAGTAGGTGGAGAGTCAGCAGTATCAAGTACAGCTAAAAAGCAATTAGAATCAATAACTAAGAATGTTCAAAGGATAGCTGGAGATGATAGACATACAACTTCTGTAGCAGTAGCAAAAGCTATGAGTTCTTTTAAAGAAGCATTTGTAGTAGGTGCAAAAGGTGAAGCTGATGCTATGAGTATAGCTGCTAAAGCTGCTGAACTTAAGGCTCCTATAATAGTAAATGGCTGGAATGATCTCTCAGCAGAAGCTATCAAATTGATGGATGGAAAAGAGATTGGCATAGTTGGTGGTTCTGACAATGTACCTAGCCAAATTGAAAATCAACTTGCTGATGTTGATAAAGATAGAAAAGTTCAAAGAGTTGAAGGAGAAACAAGACACGATACCAATGCTAAAGTTATAGAAACATATTATGGCAAATTAGATAAACTATATATAGCAAAAGATGGATATGGAAATAATGGTATGCTAGTAGATGCATTGGCAGCAGGACCTCTAGCAGCAGGTAAAGGTCCGATACTTCTAGCTAAAACTGACATAACAGACTCACAAAAGAATGTCCTTAGTAAAAAATTAAATCTTGGTGCAGAAGTAACTCAAATAGGTAATGGAATTGAATTGACTGTAGTCCAAAAAATAGGCAAAATACTAGGATGGTAATAATCAACAATATAGAAAAGGATTCCTTATTATTTATAGGAATCTTTTTCTATCGACATAATATACATCAAAGTATAACGTGTTCTTGACAGATAGGAGGATATAGTAGTGATAGAAGCAACATTGTTTTTTTCCCCACACCAAGATGATGAAACATTAAGTATGGGTAGTGCAATAATTGAACATGTAGAAAAAAGTGATACACATGTTATATTATGCACTGATGGTAGTAAGTCAATAATAAGAAAAGTATTAGATGATGGAGGGTCATGCTCTTATCATATTAAAGACGTGCATAAGTACTCTTTATCAGAAAGTGATTTTTCAAAAAAGAGAGATGAGGAATTTAAAGATAGCTGTAAAGCATTGGGAGTTAAAGAAAATAATATACATATAGAAGATAATAGGGCTCATGATGGAGAATTAAACAAAGAAAAAGCAAGAGATATAATACTAAAATACCTAGAAAAATATCCTAATGCTAAAGTGAAGACAGTAACACCATATAAGGCCCTTGGAATACATGAAGACCATAGGGCATTGGGTGAAGCAGCATTGGAATTATATAAAGAAGGAAAAATAAAAGATTTAAGGTTTTATGTAGAACCATACGATTATAATGATTTTAAAAAAGTTAATCCAAATGTTAGAGTATGGAAGGTATTGAGTAATCAAGAAGAGAAATTATTAAATGCTATGGATGCATATAAAAAGTGGAACCCTGAAAATGGCAGCTATGCAATTGGGTATCACTCTGTAAAACTGCATTTTGATGAGTTAAAATCTAAGAAAATGCAATATGTACATGCTCCATAGACATTAATAGAAAAATTAGGAGGATATAGTTAATGAAAATATCAAAGAGAATAATGTCACTTTTAACAGCCACTTTTTTTATCTTTGCATTGTCTATTAATATAGCTGATGCTTCATCAAAAGAAAGTCTAGTAGGTTCTGGTAGATGGGAAACTGCAATAAAAATTAGCCAAAATGGGTGGAAAGAGGCTACTAATGCGATACTAGTAAATGATAATTCTATAGCTGATGCATTATCTGCAACTCCATTTGCTAAATTGAAAGATGCACCTATTTTATTAACTCAAAGTGATAAATTGGATAGTAGAACTAAAGCAGAATTAAAAAGACTAGGTGTAAAAAATGTATACTTAATTGGAGGTATGAATACTTTAAGTACTAATATTGAAAAACAATTAAAATCAGAAAATATGACTTTTGAGAGAATTTCAGGCAATAGTAGATATGAAACATCTTTAAAATTAGCTGAAAGATTAGATAAAGAAAAGAGTATTTCTGATATAGTTGTAGTGAATGGAGAGAAAGGGCTAGCTGATGCAGTAAGTGTGGGTTCTGCTGCTGCACAAGAAAATATGCCAATTATACTTTCAGACCCTAATAATGGAATAAAAGTTGCAAATAACTTTATTAGTAGTAAAAATATAAAGAAATCTTATATAATTGGTGGTACATATTCTGTATCCAGTTCTATTGAACAAAGTTTACCTAATGTAAAAAGATTATCTGGAAATAATAGAAATGAAACTAATGCAAAGGTTGTAGAAGAGTTTTATAGAAATACAGATTTAAAAAATGCGTATATAACTAAAGATGGTATGAGAAAACAGGGAGATTTAATAGATTCTCTAGCTGTAGGTGTATTAGCAGCTAAAAATAGATCACCAGTTGTATTAGTAGGAAATACACTTGACTCTAGCCAATATGATATATTAAACACTAAAAGTTTTGATAATATTGTACAAGTAGGTGGGAATGGAAACGAAGATGCTGTGAAGGATATCCTTGATTTACAAGAAGAAACTATATATAGAGTTAAGACAGCAGATGAATTGGATGTTGCTCTAAGAAAAGCAGATGCTAATGATGTTATAACATTTAAACCTGATGATAATAAAAAGATTACTAGTTCATTTAGTATAGAAACTACAAAAGCTATAAATGTAGAACTTGAAGGATTGTATACACAAACAATAACTGTAGATATGCCAAATGGAGAATTGACTAATAAAGGGACATTAGATGGAACTGTGAAAATAATGGATATAAAAAATGGTACATTTATCAATGAAGGAGAGATAAATGATGTTGATGTTTATGATTCAAATGGATGCAAAATAGAGAATAAAAGTGATGGAGACATATGGGTTTTAACTATATCTAGTAGTGCCAAAGATGTAGATATAGAAAATAAAGGTGATATAAGTAAGGTTACAAATAATTCTACTAGTGTTATAATAAAAAATTCAGGAAATATTGACACTCTAAGTGGAATTAATGCACCAGCAATAAGTGGAAATAAACCTAGAGTTGATGATACAGATAAGGACGAAAAAAGAGCAAGTGGAATATATCCTACTTCAGAGCCTTTATCACCTGCAAGAGCTGGCTATGTAAGTGTAAAAATATTCACTAAACCTGAAGATACAAATTACAAAATTTATTATAGAGTAGTAAGCAGTAGACCATCTGCGTTATATATTGGGGATAGAATAGATACAGATGACTGGACTGCTGTACCATCTTCTGTTTTACCATTTACTATCAAAGCAGAAAACGGAGATTATATAGAAGCTGTTGAAATAAATTCTGATACTAAGAAAGTATCTAGATGGGGAAAATCTGACTACATAGATGATGGTTTTTATTTAAAGTCAGAAACTGCAAAAGGATTAAAGGCAGAGACTGAGTTTGAAGGAGATTATGTTAAGCTAACAGCAACAGGTTCTGATTCTGGATGTACAGTTTACTATAGAATAGTATCAAAGAAGCCAGCATCAATGAATGTTGGAGATAAAATCACTATATCTGATTGGGAGGAAATTACAACAAATAGAGTAAAGATAGATGTAAATGATGTAAAAGAAAAATATATAGAATTAGTTGAATTAGATGATTCTACTAATAAAGTGACTAGATGGGGAGTAAGTGATAAGGTAGTAGAATAGAATGTTTAATATAAAAAATAAAAACAGACTGTATCTTAATTGATTAGTCTGTTTTTTGTTTCCTAAAAATTATCATCTTACTAAATAAATAATTTAAAACTATAACAACTACATTAGTAAATATTTTCACTATAATATCATTTACAAAAAGTAAATCAATCATTACATACATAATAAACATTTCTATAATCCCAGAAAGTAATCTAAAACTAACAAAAGACAAAAATTCCTTAAATAAAAACCTTAGTTCGGTTATTTTACTTTCAAACACAAAAAACTTATTAGTAACATAAGCAAATAAAACAGCAAGTATCCATGCCAAAGCATTTGCAATCATAAAATTAAATAAAATAACTCTAGTAAAAAATAAATAAGAAACTATATTTACAAGGGTAGTAAATGCTCCAAAAAATAAATATAATATTGTCTCTTTATGTTTTTTAAAAATCAAATATAACCCTCCTAAACTAATCAAATATAACTACTCTTGAAGATTCTAACATATTTTAGTATAACATATCAATTAATTAATAAATCGACAGAATATAAAATATCATAAAAAATAAAATGATAACATTATACAATTAATATGCACTCATAATACATATTTTATCAAAATAAAATATGACCTTGATTTAGAAATCTGATATAATAAAAATTAAATACATATAAGGGGGTAAACATGAAAAAGTATAAATCAAAAAAATTGTCAAAGCTACTGGCATTGTTGACAGTTTGTTTTTTAATAGTGTCAACAATACCTGTCTCAGCAGAAAACAATAAAACTCTGAATGGAGTAGAAACTGCAGAGTACTCTGAAAGTTATCTTCAATATCTAGAAGATGTCAAAAATGGAGACACAGCCAAATATAATGGAGTAATACCAGTTCCGCATGAAATGGAAGGTACAATACTTCACAATAAGGGAAGAAGCACTCTTCCATCATCATACAAATCAAGTGCATCATACAATCCAATGAATTTAGGATTGACTACACCAGCAAAAAATCAGGGAGACCTTAACACATGTTGGGCATTTTCTAGTATGTCAACTTTAGAGTCATACCTAAAGCTAAAAGGCTATGGAACATATGACCTTTCAGAAGAGCACTTTAGATGGTGGTCAACTGGTGGAACACATGGATGGAATGTAGATGATATGTCAGGTAGTTCAAATGTAACAGCTATAGGATATCTGACTGCATGGGCAGGTCCTAAGTTAGAAAAGGATATACCATATAATCTTAAATCTGAGGTGCAAGGTGCAACTAGACCTTCAAATATGGATACTGCATCTACACAATTTAATGTAACAGATGTTGTTCGTCTTAATAAAGATAAGGAAACTGTAAAAAATGCTATAATGCAGTATGGTGCAGTGACATCTGGATATGCACATTATTCAAGATATTTTAATGATGATGAAACAGCATATAATTGTAATGATAGAAGTGTGCCTTTGAATCACTCTGTAGCGATAGTAGGATGGGATGATAATTATTCAAAAGATAATTTTGCATCTGATGTAAAACCAGAATCAAATGGAGCATGGTTGGTAAAAAGCAGTTGGGGAGAGTTCAATTCTATGAAAGGATTCTTCTGGATTTCTTATGAAGACAAAACTCTTTTAAAAGATACAGATAACTATGCAATGAAATCAGTATCAAAACCAGATAGTGATAAAAAAATGTATCAACTTGAGTATGCTGGTCTTAGCAAGATAATGTCAAATAAAGTAACAGCAGCAAATGTGTTTGATTTTAACAGAGACTCTGAAAAACTTGACTCTGTTATGTTTGAAACAGACTCTGTAGGAGCAAAATATGAAGTATATTATGCACCAGTAGTAAATGGAGTTCCTCAAAATAACTCAATGACAAAACTTGCAAATGGAACAGTATCATATTCTGGATACATAAATGTACCTACTAATTCTTACAGCTTACCAAAAGGTAAAGGGGCAATAGTAGTAGTTATAGACAACACAGCAAATCCTAATAGAGAAAAATCAACTTTAGCATATGAAACTGACATAGATGGATACTATCTATATGAAGCTAAAGCAAACTTAGGTGAAAGTTATATACTTCAAAATAATAAATTTGAAGATATAAATACATATAGTGAATTTTCTCCTTGTAACTTTGTTATAAAAGCTATAACAAAAACATCTTCTGGACAAGCTACTTCAGGAGAATCTTTAACTGGAGCAGATAGGTATGAAACAGCAGTTAAAGTTAGTCAAAAAGGATGGAGTTCTTCACAAAATGCAGTATTAGTAAATGGAAACGTAATAGTGGATGCTTTAACAGCAACTCCATTTACAGCAGCAATCGACTCTCCAATTCTTTTAACAGGAAAAGATAACTTAGATTCAAAAACTAAGGCAGAGTTACAAAGATTAGGAACTAAAAAAGTTTATCTAATAGGTGGAGAAGATTCTTTAAGTAAGAATGTACAAACTCAACTTAGCAATATGGGTATATCAGTAGAAAGAATTTCAGGTAGCGATAGATATAAGACTAGTATATCTCTAGCTCAAAAGCTAAACAGTATAAAATCTGTTTCACAAGTTGCAGTGGCAAATGGTGTAAATGGACTTCCAGATGCAATAAGTGTTGGTGCAGCAGCTGCTGATAATAATATGCCAATAATACTTACTAATGAAAAGAGTGAGTTACAAGGTGCTGATGAATTTTTAAATTCATCAAAAATAACTAAGTCTTATATAATTGGTGGTACAGCTACTTTATCATCAAATTTAGAAAGTAAGCTTTCAAATCCAACAAGACTTGCAGGAAGTAATAGAAATGAAACTAATGCTAAGATAATAGATAAATTCTATACTAGTTCAGATTTAAAATATGCTTTTGTTGTTAAAGATGGTTCAAAGAGTCAAGGAGACTTGATAGATGGGCTAGCAGTAGGAGCATTAGGGGCTAAAACTGATTCACCAGTAGTTCTAGTTGGGAATAAGTTAGAGGAAAGTCAAAAAACTGTACTTAAGTCTAAGAAAATAGAAACTCCTATTAGAGTTGGTGGAAATGGAAATGAAAGTGCTTTTAATGAACTAAATACTCTTTTAGGGAAATAGTGAATAGAAAGATAATAAATCGATATGTTTTATTATTAAAATATTTTAATAAAAGTTTATAAATATGAAATAGCAAAAATGGAGTGCCTTAAAATGGAGTGCCCTAAAATGAACTTTTTAGTTCATGAGGCACTCTTTTTTGTATGAAATTAAATATATTTTCATCATTTCAACAATGAGAAAGAGCGTATATCTATTTTAAGACAGCATATTTTTTATTGAGAAAAATGTAATAATTTTAAACTGTAAAATAGTGTAAAGATATTTTATAATATAAATATAGTAAGATTTTAAACAAAATAAGGGGGAATAATAATGAAAGCACCAAAAACTATTTTAACAATACTGACAATAGCGCTTACTTTAAGTAGCATTTCTATAATACCATCATATGCACTTACAGAGGAAAAACTAATAGGTAATGGTAGATACGAAACTGCTGTAAAGATAAGTCAAAAGGCATACGGCTCTAGTAATAATGTTGTGTTGGTTAATGATAATTCATTAGCTGATGCACTTTCAGCTACACCATTTGCAAAAGCTAAAGGAGCACCAATACTTTTGACAGAAAGTGATAAACTAGATGATAGAACTGAAAAAGAGATAAAGCGTTTAGGAGCTAAAGATATTTATTTAATAGGTGGTACTGCTGTACTTAATAAAGATATAGAGAGCAAATTAAAAAGTGAGGGACTTAATGTAGAAAGAATTAATGGTAAGGACAGATATGAAACTTCACTGATTTTGGCTAATAAGCTTAAGGATATAAAAGATATTAAGGAAGTTGCTGTGGTAAATGGTGAAAAAGGGTTGAGTGATGCTGTTAGCGTTGGAGCACCAGCAGCTCAAAATAAGATGCCTATAATTTTATCTAGCCCTCAGGATGGGGTAGAAGCCTTTGATAAATTTATAAGAGATGAGAAAGTTATAAAAGCATATGTAATTGGAGGTACGAATTCTGTTTCAAGAGCTGTGGAAAAGAGCCTTCCTAATGCAGAAAGATTGAGTGGAAAGGATAGAAATGAGACTAATGCTAAAGTTATAGAAAAGTTTTATTCTGATACGAATTTAAGCAATCTATATGTGACTAAGGATGGTAGCAAAAATGAAAATCAATTAATAGACTCGTTAGCAGTTGGAGTGTTGGCTGCAAAAAATGAATCTCCTGTTGTTTTGGTTGGTGATAAATTAAATACAAAACAGAGAGATATACTTAGTACTAAAAAATTAAGTATTATAACGCAGGTAGGTGGAAGTGGAAATGAAGAGGCTTTTGACGAGATTAAGAGTTTACAAGAAAAAACTGTATTTGAAGCCAAAACAGTTGAGGAATTAACTGATATGATGAATATCGCAAGTCCTAATGACATTATTAACTTTAGCCCCAAAGAAGATACTGTAAATGAAGCTTTTAGGATGGTAACAAATAAACCAATAACTGTGAATATAAATAGGGATTGCTTAAAAACTATTACAATAGATATGCCTAATGGTGAAGTAAATAACTATGCTACTTTGGTAAATGTTATAGTTAGAAATATTGGAGAAGGTGGATTTAATAATCATGATACAATAACTATATTGTCAGTTCGTGACAAAAATGGTAGAGTTATAGAAAATACTAGAAATTCAGATATAGAAACAATGATGATATTAGCTTCTGCCAATGATACAAAGTTAATTAATGATGGATATATAGGAAAGCTTATAGATAATTCATCTAATAGTGATATAACTAATAATGGTACTATAGATAAAAAAGTTAATCAGCTTGAGGATTTAGAGGCTAAGGTCGATTCAATTGAAAAAGCTATAGATTCTATAAGCCAAAAAATCAATAAAATACAAGATATACTAGATAAGCTTGGATTTCTAAAGAAATTCCTTAGCTAAAAATATGTATATTTAAGTGAACTGTGTGTTGGAATTATATCTAAGATGTATATTTAAATATATTTATAGATAAATAGGCTTATAGCTAAATATATAGTTCAATATATGTTTAAATAAATTTTTGGGAGGTAACATGGGGAGCGGAATTGAATGTAACAAAAAAATACATAAAAGTATTGACAAAACTAGAATAAAGAAAAATAATCTAAATAGCAATAGCAATAGCAATAGCAATAGCAATAGCAATAGCAATAGCAATAGCAATAGCAATAGCAATAGCAATAGCAATAGCAATAGCAATAGCAATAGCAATAGCAATAGCAATAGCAATAGCAATAGCAATAGCAATAAAATTTCAAATAATAGTGTAGATTCTAAACTTATGAATAGCAGAGTTAAATCAATAGATATAATAAGAGGGCTATCAATAGCCCTCATGATAGTTTGTAATAATCCTGGTACTTGGATGAGAATGTATCCTCAACTAAGACATGCTATATGGCATGGTGTAACACTTGCAGACTTTGCATTTCCTTTTTTTGTTATATCCTTAGGTGTTACAATTCCAATATCAATAAACAGTAAACTAAAGAATAATAAATCTACAATACAAATAATACTAAGTATATTTAAGAGAAGTATTTTACTAATGTTGTTTGGATTTTTCTTAAATTACCTAGGAAATCATGACTTAAATACTGTAAGAATACTTGGAGTGCTTCAACGTATGGGACTAGTATACCTTGTAACTAGTCTAGTGTATTTACTGCTAAAAAAGCTAAATGTAGGAAGTACTGCAACTATAATTACTTTCTTATGTATATCTGCATTGATAATAGTGGGGTACTATATATTAGCAAAACCTTATGGGTTTGAGCTAGAAGGTTCTCTTGCACAATTAGTGGATTTACATTTCTTTAAAGGGCATTTGTATAAACCAGAGTTTGAACCAGATGGCTTTTTAACTAGTATAGTAGCAATTTCTTCAGGAATGTTGGGATGTACTATGGGATGTGTTCTTTTAAAAGAAAGTATAGGAGAATATAAAAAATTTTTTAAAATATTAGTTATGAGTATAATTTTACTAATAGGTGCTTTTATATTTAATCAATACTTTCCATTTAATAAAAGGTTATGGTCTAGTTCATTTGTACTTTTAATGGCTGGAAGTTATGGTATATTACTGTCAATATTTTACTTTATATGTGACATTAGAAATAAAAGTAAAATATTTACCCCAATAATAGCACTTGGAAGTAGTCCCATTTTTACATATATGTGTCTCGAGATATTAAGCCATGTTTTTTGGAATGTTCCAAAACTTACAGATAAAGTCGATTATCCAACTACCTTGGTAGAGTGGACTACATATGAACTTATAACACCTTGGGTAGGTACAACTTGGGATTCTCTTGTATTTTCTTTACTATACGTCTTATTCTGGGTTATAGTAATGTCTATTATGTATAAGAAAAAAATATTTATCAAAATTTAGTGTAATATTTTCTAGACAAGAATTCCTTTGTTTTGTTCAAATATACAGAAACTATCAAATATAATCAAAATTTCTCCTCGATAAAATTTAAAAAGCATGCCATAAAAGATTACAAAAAGTTTACAATTTGTAATTTTTTGTGCTATAATGAAAAAAGATTTACATAATATTGAATTTATGTAATATAAAGCAAGCTTAAGATGTATTAAAAAAGATTTAGAGATTTAAAGGTCCAAAAAAATTAGGGGGGATATGATGAAAAAAACAACAAAATTATTGGCAACAGGAATGTTGTCTGTAGCAATGGTGGCACCAAACGTAGCTTTAGCAGCGGAAAATACTACTGCAAATACAGAATCTAATTCAGATATTAATATAAATTTACAAAGAAAAAGTGTAGTGTTAGGAAGTAAATCGAGTGCAAGTGTAAAATTTAAAGAAAAATTAAATGCTGATTCAATAACATTAAATTTTATGTGTTATGATATGCCACTTGAAGCTACTCTAAATTATAATGAGAAGACAGATACATATGAAGGTGTAATAAACTATAACAAAGACCCAGAATATTTAAATGTATGGGAACTTCAAAGCATAAAAGTAAATGGTAAAGATGAACAGAAGGTTTTAAATAAAGAAGACTTAGAGTCTATGGGATTAAATCTTAAGGATTATGATGTAACACAAGAATTTATAATAAGTGATGTAAATTCAACAAAAGCAGTAAATGAATATATGAGAAAAACTTCTGCACCAGTAAAAAAACTTGCTGGAGCTACTAGATTTGAAACTGCTGTTGAGATAAGTAAACAAGGTTGGAAAGATGGAGCCAGTAAAGTTGTAATAGTTAATGGAGAACTAGCAGCAGATGGAATCACAGCTACTCCACTTGCATCTACTTATGATGCACCAATATTACTTGCAAATAAGGATGATATACCAGAAAGCACAAAAGAAGAATTAAAACGTCTAAATCCAAGTGATGTAATAATCATAGGTGATGATGGTTCAGTTTCACAAAAGGCAGTGTCTCAAATTAAATCTGCTGTGAATGTAAATGTAACTCGTATTGGTGGGGTTGATAGACATGAAACATCTTTACTTATAGCAAAAGAAATAGATAAGTATCATGATGTTAATAAAATATACATAGCAAATGGTTATGCTGGTGAATATGATGCTCTTAATATTTCACCAAAAGCAGGTGAAGACCAACAACCTATAATATTATCTAATAAAGACTCTGTACCACAAGGTACATATGATTGGTTATCTTCACAAGGTTTAGAAGAAGTTTATTACATAGGTGGTAGTCAAAGTTTATCATCAAAAATTATAGACCAAATATCTAAAATAGCAAAAAATGGCACTTCAAAAAATAGAGTTTCTGGAGCAGATAGACATGAAACAAATGCAAAGGTAATTAAGACTTTCTATCCAGATAAAGAGTTGAGTGCAATGTTAGTTGCAAAATCTGACATAATAGTTGACTCAATAACAGCAGGACCTTTAGCAGCTAAATTAAAAGCTCCAATACTTATAACTCCAAAAACTTATGTTTCTGCATACCATAATACAAACTTATCAGAAAAAACAGCAGGAACAATATATCAAATTGGTGATGGAATGAAAGATAGTGTTATAAGTTCTATAGCATCTAGTTTATCAAAACACAATGCACCAATAGATGGAAATTCAGGAACATCAACAGGAAAAACTGTAGTGATAGACCCAGGTCATGGGGGGTCTGATTCAGGAGCAACAAGTGGGCTGAACGGTGGAGCACAAGAAAAGAAATATACTCTTAATACAGCACTTGCAACTACTGAATATTTACGTTCAAAAGGTATAAATGTTGTTATGACTAGAGATACAGATAAAACAATGGCTTTAGGAGAAAGAACAACTTTATCAAATACTATAAAGCCAGATTTATTTACAAGTATACATTACAATGCATCTAATGGAGCTGGTAATGGTGTGGAAATTTATTACAAAGTAAAAGATAAGAATGGTGGGACAACTAAGACTGCAGCATCAAATATCTTAAAAAGAATACTAGAAAAATTTAACATGAAAAATAGAGGAATTAAAACAAGAACACTTGCAAATGGTAATGATTACCTGTATGTTTTAAGAAACAATAACTATCCAGCAATACTTGTTGAATGTGCATTTATAGACAATAAGAGTGATATGGATAAGTTAAATACTGCAGAAAAAGTAAAAACAATGGGAACTCAAATTGGAATAGGAATAGAAGATACAGTAAAATAAAAAATATTAAAGCAAAACATATCATCTCCTGTTATAATGTAAAATATAACAAGAGATGATATATTTTTGTAAAGAATCAAATTGTTTACAATGATGTTTCTTGTATTGATAATCTGCTCATTATTGAGTATAATATAGAAATAAGTCAAAAATAAGATAGAAATAAGTTGAAATTAAGAATTAAAAAATTTTTATTCCAATATGGAGGTAACTATGTCTGGATATACTAATGATGAGTGTGAAATACCTAAAATTAAAAGCTATCCAGGGGCAGATAAAGAAATTGCAAGTGAGATTGACTATAGCATAGTAAAAGGAACAATTTTATTTGATTTGTACCAGAGAATTATGGATTTAGTCTTATCTATAATAGGGCTTGTGATAGGTTTACCTTTAATAGCAATATTTGGAATTCTTATTAAAATAGAGGACAAAGGACCAATAACTTATAAGCAAGAAAGACTAGGAAAATGCGGGAGAAGATTCTATATATATAAATTAAGATCTATGAGAACAGACGCAGAAAAATTTGGCGCACAATGGGCTGAAAAAGATGATCCTAGAATAACTAAGGTTGGAAAGTTTATTAGGAAAACTAGAATTGATGAGATTCCACAGCTGTTTAATATATTAAAGGGGGATATGGGCTTAATAGGCCCTAGACCAGAGAGACCAAACTTTACTGTTCAATTTAATGAGGAAATACCTGGATTTATCAACAGGCTTGCTATAAAACCTGGGCTTACAGGTTGGGCACAAGTAAATGGTGGATACGAAATCACTCCTGAAGAAAAACTTAAAGAAGATATTTACTATATAAAAAATAGGAGTATATTACTTGACTTTAAGATACTCTTTAAAACTGTTAAAGTAGTATTGACAGGAGACGGAGCTAGATAATTTTAAAATATTAGATTACTAATCAATGAAAAAGCTCTTTAAAAAGAGCTTTTTTATTGTCAAAAAATACAAAAAAGAAAAGGAATGAGAACTTATGATTAAAAAAATTTCTACTATATTATCGTTAGTTTTGTTAATCTCTATTTCTAGTACTATAGGAGTATTTGCAGATTCAAATCCTAAAAGAGAGTTGATAGAAGGAAGTATACCAGAAATTTCAACAGAATTAAATAAAAGAGCATTTAAGAATTCTAAAGAAGTAATTCTTGTAAATGAAGATTCAATTGTAGATAGTATAAGTGCAACACCTTTAGCATATACAAAAAATGCTCCAATAGTTGTAACTAAGAGTAAAAATCTTGGTAGAGTGACTAGAAATTATTTAAAAGAACTAGGTCCAGAGAAGGTTACGATAGTAGGTGGTTTAAAGGCAGTATCTAAAGATGCTGAACGTAATATAGAAAAAATGGGAATGAAAGTAGAAAGAATAAGAGGAAAAGACAGATATGATACATCTCTAAAGATAGCTAGAGAAATGTATAGAACAGTAGGATTTGATAAAGCATTTTTACTTAGCTCAACTACGGGATTAGAGAATGCCATATCTGTATATTCTTATGCTGCTAAAAGTGGGATGCCAATAATATGGGCTAAAGATGAAGGCTTTGAAGAACAAATTGATTTTTTAAAAGGTAAAAACCTTGAAAAAATATATGCGTTAGGTGATTCAAAAGAATTTATTGCAGAGATTGATTCTAACTTAAAAAATATAGAAGGTATAAAGCAAATAAATAAGTCAAGTACAAATGTAGATTTAATAAAGAAGTTTTATGATGAAAAAGATATAAAGAAAATCTATACTGCTAGATTAGACTTTGGTAGTAGATCTGATGTAAACGAATATATTTCTTTGGGAGTAGTATCAGCAAAAGAAAATATGCCAATACTGATTTGTAGTGATAATTTAAGTCGTGCACAAGATAAATTCTTGAAAAATAGTAATATAAATGATGTAGTTGAAGTTGGATATACAGTAGGTGATTATAGTCTACTTAAGAGTATATTTAATCTAACATTCTTATCTTGTATAATATTAATACTACTATTACTATTGATTACATTTAGGGCACTTAGATATGAGTCGAAATAGTTTTTGATTTATAAGGAAGCTTTTCATAGGTTAAATTTACTTAGTCAAAATAATGTTTATAAGCAGTTTTAAAAGTTCTACTTTTAGAGTTTAAATTAGATAAGGAGAAAGAAAATGTCAAAAACAGCTAAAGCAGCATTGTGGATTATGGCAGCCACTATGTTTTCAAAAGTATTAGGTTTCCTTAGAGAGCTTGTACTTGCAAATTTCTATGGGACAGGTATGTATGCAGATGTGTTTGTATTAACATTAAATATACCTGGTTTAATCATAGCAGTCATAGGCTCTGCAATTGCTACAACTTATATACCTATGTACTTTGAGACAAAGAAAAGACTCGGAGATGAAGGTGCCTTAAAATTTACTAATAATGTTTTAAATATATGCTATATAATGGCTATAGTAATAGCTATTATTGGGCTTTTATTTACAGAGCAATTTGTTACAGTATTTGCAGCAGGATTTAGAAATGACCCTGCTAAGTTCCAAGCAGCAATATTATTTACTAAAATAATGATTTCAGGAGTTTTGTTCCTGAGTGGAAGTAAAATATTTAGTTCATTTTTACAGGTAAATGATAGTTTTGTAATTCCTGGGCTTATAGGAATTCCATATAATATTATAATAATAGCAGCAATAGCACTAAGTGCAGGTAAAAATATATGGATACTACCAGCAGGAGCACTATTTGCTATGGCGAGTCAACTATTATTTCAACTTCCATTTGCATTTAAGAAGTCCTACAAGTATAAGCCGTATATAAATTTAAAGGATGAGTCTATAAAAGAATTAGTTAACCTAGTATTGCCTATGTTAGTAGGAGTAGCTGTTGGACAGTTAAATATATTTGTTGACAGGCTATTGGCAACTACTTTGGGAGATGGTAAGTTGTCTGCTCTTAACTATGCAAATAGGTTAAATGAGTTTGTTATGGCATTATTTGTTACATCTATAATAACAGTTATATATCCTAAATTAGCAAAAATGTCAGGTAAAGATAACAAAGAAGGATTTATAAGCACTATTGTAAAATCGTCAAATTGCATTATATTGGTGGTGCTTCCTATATCTATAGGAGCTATTATATTAGCAGAACCTCTTGTTAGGATATTATTCCAAAGAGGTAAATTTGATGCGTTATCAACAGACCTTACATCTATAGCTCTTAGATTATATTCACTAGGCTTACTGGCTTGTGGAGTAAGAGATGTTTTATATAGGGCATTTTACTCTCTTTCAGACACAAAGACGCCGATGATAAATGGAAGTATAGCTTTAATAATAAATATAGTTCTTAATTTGATATTAATAAGACCACTGGGGCATGCAGGGATTGCTATATCAACTAGTACGTCTAACATAATTACAGTTATATTATTATTTATATCTCTTAAAAAGAAAAATGGATATTTTGGAGGAGATAAAATTATAAAGACTGGTTTAAAAAGTTTAGTAGCATCTGGTGTGATGGCAGTAGTCACTTTATTGATATATAGTAATCTATATGTATTTATAGGTGCAGGAACAATTAAAGAAATTATATCAGTTGGAGCTGGAGTATTAGGTGGAGCTTCTGTATATACGATATTGATAGTTTTATTTAAGGTAGAAGAGATGGATTTAGCTTTTGAATTTTTAAAAAAAGGAAAACAAAAACTACTTAAAAGATAGATATTTGCCTTGAAATTTTAAATTAGAGTCAGAAAGGATGAAAATATGGATTATAAGAATAATTATGAGA
This sequence comes from Clostridioides sp. ES-S-0054-01, assembly GCA_021561035.1. Classification (NCBI taxonomy): domain Bacteria; kingdom Bacillati; phylum Bacillota; class Clostridia; order Peptostreptococcales; family Peptostreptococcaceae; genus Clostridioides; species Clostridioides sp. ES-S-0054-01. The sequence goes on along the minus strand of CP067346.1, from coordinate 2,892,820 downwards.
TGTGGTTAAATTCTCCTTATTTTGATGAACAAACGAAAAATGAGCTATTGAGCATAAAAGACGATGAAAAAGAAATACAAGATAGATTCTACAAGAATTTAGAGTTTGGAACAGGTGGTTTAAGAGGTATAATAGGAGCGGGAACTAATAGAATCAATATTTATACTGTTAGACGTGCGACACTTGGAGTTTTAAATTATATCATGAAGACTCAAGGAGAAGAAGGAAAACAAAAGGGAATAGTTATAGCACATGATAGTAGATACATGTCGAGGGAGTTTTGTATAGAAGTAGCAAAGACTTTAAGTGCCTATGGTGTAAAGGCTTATATTTTTGAAGAATTAAAGCCTACACCAGAACTTTCTTTTGCTGTTAGATATTTAAAGTGTGCTATGGGAATAGTAATAACAGCAAGTCATAATCCTAAAGAATACAATGGATATAAAGTATATGATTCAGATGGGGGTCAAATATGTATAGATATGGCAAATGCTATAATAGCAGAGGTTAATAAGATTGATGATTACAGTAGTATTAAAAGTGTAGATTTTGAAGAAGCTTTATCTAAAAATTTAATAACTATATTAGATAATGAAGTAGATGATGAGTTTATAAAGGCTGTCAAGAAACAAGTTTTAAGACAAAATATAATAGATGAATGTGGAGAAAAGTTAAAAATAATATATACACCTATTCATGGGACAGGAAATAAGCCAGTAAGAAGAGTCTTAAATGAATGTGGCTTTAAAAATGTAAGGGTAGTTACGGAGCAAGAATTGCCAGATTCTAATTTTTCAACAGTAAAGTATCCTAATCCTGAAGAAAAGTCAGTGTTTAATATAGCTATTGAAATGGCAAAGAGTAATGGCACTGATTTAATAATAGGAACAGACCCTGATTGTGACAGAGTAGGAGTTGTTGTAAAAGATTCAAGTGGCGAATATGTAGTCTTAAATGGAAACCAAGTTGGCTCACTTTTAGTTAGATATGTATTAGAGAGTTTAGCCAAAGAAAATAAACTTCCTAAAAACAATCCTACAATAATAAAAACTATAGTTACATCAGAACTAGGTGCCAAAATAGCAAAGGCTTATAATGTAGATTGTTTAAATACTTTAACAGGATTCAAGTTTATAGGAGAAAAAATAAAATCGTTTGAAGAAAATAATGATAGAAGCTTTATAATGGGGTATGAGGAAAGCTATGGTTACTTAATTGGAACTCATGCTAGAGATAAAGATGGTGTTGTATCTTCACTTATGATATGTGAAATGGCAGCATACTACTTTTCAAAAGGTATGAACTTGTATGAAGCTTTGATAGATACATATAATAAATTTGGATACTACAAAGAGGTCTTAAAGTCAGTGACTTTAAAAGGTATAGATGGAATAAAAAAAATAAAAGAGATGATGCTTTACTTTAGAAGTGTTAAAATAGATAATGTGGCTGATATAAAAGTAGATAAGATTTTAGATTATAAAGATGGTGTTGATGATTTACCTAAATCAGATGTACTTAAATTTTTACTTGAAGATGGCTCTTGGATAGCTATAAGACCTTCAGGTACAGAACCTAAAATTAAATTTTACTTTGGAGCAAATTCAGACAACCAAGAAGATGTAGAATTTAAATTAAAAAATTTAATATCTTATATATTAAATGTAGTGGATTCTATATAAGAAGCTAAGGGGAGATAAACAATGAAAGTATACAATGTCATAATGGCTGGAGGAGGCGGAACTCGTTTCTGGCCACTTAGTAGACAAGAAGTACCTAAACAGCTTATAAATTTAAGTGGAGAAGATGCTTTAATAAACGAAACTATAAACAGAATAGATTCTCTAGCAAAAAAAGATGATTTATTTATAGTAACTAATGAGAAACAATTGGAAGCTTTGAAGGATATAGTAAAAGATAAATGTTTAGATAGCAATATCTTACCAGAACCATGTGCCAGAAATACAGCAGCAGCCATAGGTTTTGCAGCTTTTAACATAATGAAAAAATATGGTGATGGCGTTATGTGTGTATATCCGGCTGACCATTATATAAAAGATGAAAAAGAGTTTAAATCTATTTTAGAAAAAGCTATCTATATAGCAGAAAATAATGATAAACTAGTAACTATTGGAATAACTCCTACATTTCCATCAACAGGATATGGATACATAAATTTTAGTAGAGAAAACACTATAGAGAATGTTGCATATGAGGTAGTGGAGTTTGTAGAAAAGCCAAACTATGAGATTGCCAAAGAATATGTAAACTCTAAGAAATATGTATGGAATAGTGGAATGTTCGTATGGAAGGTATCTAAAATATTAGAAGATTTTAAGAGATACTTACCAAAAGTATATGAAAAATTAGAAGAGATAAGCAAATATTTAGGAACAAAACAAGAAATAGAAAAAATAAAAGAAATATACCCAACTATACAATCAATCTCTATAGATTATGGTATTATGGAAAGAAGTAATGATGTTATAGTAGTTCCCGGTAATTTTGGGTGGAATGATGTTGGTTCTTGGGACTCTCTAGGTGCAATATATCCAACTGATGATGAAGGTAACATCAAAAGAGGTGAAAATATTACCATAGATACTAAAAATTCAATTATATATTCAGATGACAAATTAATATCGACAATAGGTATTAGTGATTTGATAGTAGTATCTACAAATGATGCAGTTATGGTTTGTAGAAAAGATAAAGCTCAAGATGTTAAAAAGATAGTAGAGCAATTAAAAGAAGAAGATAGACAAGAATATATGTAGGAGGTGTTCGTTTGATTCCTAAAAAAATACATTATGTATGGTTTGGTGGACCAAAAGGAAATATAGAAAATATATGTATAAATTCTTGGAAAGAAAAACTTCCAGAATATGAGATAGTAGAGTGGAATGAAAAAAACTTTGATATAGAGAAAGAAATAAAAGGAAATAAGTTTTTGGAAGAATGTTATAAAAGAAAGCTTTGGGCATTTATATCAGATTATACAAGAATAAAAGTACTCTATGAACAAGGTGGAGTTTATATGGATACAGATATGCAAATATTAAAGGATATAACTCCTCTTTTGGAAAAGAATAGACTAATTTGTGGGTATGAAGATGATAGAGAATATATAAATGGTGCTATAATAGGTGCAGAAAAAGGACATCCTTTTTTAAAAGACTTATTGGAGTATTATGAAAAAGAAGTGCTTACTTCATCATTGTTTACAATACCAAAGATTATGACTCATCTTATGGAAAAAAATTATAAGAAGATTGACCCTAATAATTATGAAGAAGGAATATGTGCTTATGATAAAGAATATTTTTATCCTTTTGGATTTAAAGAAGACTTCACACCAGAATGTATTACAGAAAACACTTATGGGATACATTGGTGGGGAAAAAGTTGGGCTAAAAAGAGAAATTATTTTTTAGAAAGCAAACACTTAACAGGTGTAAATAAGATATGGAAGTGTTGTAAAATATTTGCAAGTAATACTTTACGAAGCTAAAAGGGAGAAAGTAAAATGAAGACTTTAAACGATGATAGAAATATTATGATTAGAAAATATCTTTATATATTTGTTTTGTTTATCATATTACTTAGAAAGTATATGATATCATTTATTGACCCAAATATGAATATAGGGATGATTAAATCAGCGTTATTTTATTCTTCAATAGGAATACTAATGCTACTTTTTTTATTTGATAAGAGAAAAAGTATAACAGAAATGGTGTTAGTTGGAGTTTGTGTCTTACTTTATTTATTAAATAGGGAAGGAGCTATATTATTAATCGTTTTATTGGCTGTATCAGCTAAACAAATAGATGATAAATTTATAGTTAAAAATTATTTAATAATATCTGCGTGTTTTTTAATGGTAGCTATATTATTATTTAATTTATTTCCTTCATTAGTATTTAATCAGGAAGTTCACTATAGATATATAGAAAATATAGATATGCTTGTTACAAGAATGGATTTTGGTCTTGGTAATCCAAATGGAGTATTTTATCATATGGTTACTATATATGCAGCATATATATTCTTAAGATATAAAAACTATAATAAATGGGATAGAATAATTTTATTTGGCTCTGCATTTTTTGTTTATCAAACTACATATAGTAGAACTGGCTTTTTTACTATACTAGCAGGATTAATTTTTGTAGAAATAATAAGATTGATAAACATAAAAAAAATAAAAGGTCTACCAACACTTGTAAAGATATTGCCAATACTGCTTACTTTATCTAGTGTGGCTATTGGTATAATGTTTTCTAAAAGCAGTATATTAAATAGATTATTAGCAAGTAGACCTAAGTATTGGCATGTATACTTAGCTGAAGCAGGAAATTTTATGAAACCTTTTGGAAATTCATATAGTGCAGCTATAAAAGCAACTAATCCATTAGATAGTTCTTATATATATATAATTAGTGTGCTGGGAGTAGTTGCTTGTATATTATTTATGTATTTGATGTATAAAGGTATAGGAAGTTTTATAGAAAAAGATAAAAATGAGTATTTAGTAGCCTTATTTATATTTTTACTATACTCTTTTGCAGAAAATTTATTATTAGAAGCTTCATTTAGTTTTGCAGTAGTATTACTAATAAAAGAAGTGATATTAAATGATAAAAGGGAAATAGATTTGTGGAAGATGAAAAGTAGGAGGTAGTAATGTTAATATCATTAATAATGCCAACATTAAATAGATATGATGATATATACTTACTTATGGACAGCTTAGAAAGTCAAACTTACAAAAACTTTGAACTTATAGTAGTAGACCAAAATGATAATAACAAAGTTAAGGAGATAGTTGGTAAATACGTTGATAAGTTAGATATAAAGTATATAAAAAGCTCTAAAAAAGGATTAAGTTATAACAGAAATGTAGGCATAGACAATGCTAGAGGGCAAATTATAGGTTTCCCCGATGATGATTGTGTCTACGAAAATGATACATTAGAAAAAGTTATAAATTTCTTTAATAAAAATAAAGATTATAAAATATACAGTTGCAAAACTATGGATGCAAATAAAATTGATGCATTTAAGAAAATGTATGATGGAACTTGTGATATCACAAGTTCCAACGTTTTAAATACTATAACATCCATAACTTTTTTTATTGATTTTGAGGGCAAAGACTATACAAGATTTGATGAAAAATTGGGTGTTGGTGGAGAGTTTGGTGCTGGTGAAGAGATAGATTATGTTTTAAACTTATTGAGTTTAGGTTTTAAAGGAAAATACTTTGGAAATGATATAATTTACCATCCTGCAAAAAAACATTCTAAATCTAAAGAAAAGTATCAAAAAGATTATAACTATGGAAGAGGTTTTGGAGCCATATGCAAAAAAGAAATAGTTTATAGAAAAAATTATAAGTTTGTAAAGGTTATGGCATCAAAACTTATAAGAAATATAGGTGGTCTTGTGTTGAGTTCTAATAGAGATTATCATAGTGCTACAATAAGAGGAAGAATTAATGGATTTAGACAGTATAAGTTATAATGAGGATGGTGTTTATGGACAAGGTTAAATTTTTAATAAATATGCTTTTGGCTTTTTTTATATATCCATTTAGTAAGCATAAGTTTAATGGTAGAAATATTTGGCTTATAGGTGGACATTCAGGAGATATATACAATGATAATGCAAAGTTTTTTTATGAGTATATGTTGAAAGAACATAATGATGTAGAAACTTATTGGGTAGTAAATAAAGACAGTAAAGTATTTGATAAAATTCCAGGCAAAAAATTAATAAGAGGAAGCGTAGAAAACTATTTATATTATTACAATTCAAAAGCTATAGTATTTTCACATGCACCATCAGCAGATATAGCACCATATAATTTTGCTGTACCTGTTCTTAATTATTTTCATAAAAAGACGATAAAAGTGTTTTTAAATCATGGGACTATAAGTTTTAAAAAGAGAAAACCAATGAATAAAAAGTTCAAAAATATTATAGATAACCTATATAAAAGTTATAATATAGTTACAGCAAGTTCTGAGTTTGAAAGAAATGTTATGGTAAATGATTGGGGAATGTTAGATGACTCAGTTTATATAATTGGAAATGCAAGATATGACAATTTACCAACAAATGAAGTTGCACAAACTCGAGATATATTATATACTCCTACATGGAGAGATTGGATAAAATTTAGTTCAGGAAAATTTACAGATACAGATTATTTTAAAAATATAATGAATTTTTTGAATGATGATAAATTAAATAAAATATTAGATGAGAAAGATATAAATGTAAAAATTTATATGCATCATCTTATGCATGAGTTTATAGATGATATAAAAGAAAATATAACGGGAAAAAAAATTGTATTTTTAGATAAAGGGGTAACTCTAGCAAATGAAATCAGAAAATCAGCTGCAAATATAACTGATTATTCAAGTGTAGCCATAGACTTTTTATATATGAATAGACCTATATTGTTTTACCAATTTGACTTGGATGAGTATATGGAAAAAGTTGACTCATATATAGATTTAAAAAGTGAAATGTTTGGGTCTTTGGCTTATAATAATGATGAAGCTGTGAATAAACTTATTGATATTATTGAAAATAATTTTGAGGTTATGGATAACCAAAAAAATGAAAGAAATAAGTTTTTCAGATATAATGACAATAAGAACTGCAAGAGGATATATGATTGTGTAATAAGTAAAATTAAATAAATATTTTATAAATGATGAGGAAGGTAATATGAAGAAGAATTTAGTATCTATAATTACTCCCATGTATAATTCTGAAAAATTTATTGAAGCAACCATAAAATCAGTATTAAACCAAACTTATCAAGAATGGGAAATGTTAATTATTGATGATTGCTCAACAGATAATAGTCCTAATATAGTCAAATCTTATATGCAACAGGATAGTAGAATAAGATGTATAAAGACAGAGACTAATAAGGGGGTCTCTAATGCTAGAAATTTAGCACTAAGTAAGGCAACAGGACAATTTATAGCTTTTTTAGATAGTGATGACCAATGGAATAGTAGTAAGTTAGAAAAACAAGTAAACTTTATGTTAGAAAATGACTATGTAATCTCATTTACTTCATATGAACTGATGGATGAAAATGATAAAAAATTAAACAAAGTAATAAAAGTACCACCTAATGTAGATTATAAAAGATTATTAAAAGGAAATATCTTAGGATGTCTTACTGTTGTAATTGATAAGTCTAAACTAGATTTTGAAATCAAAATGAGTGGTGTAAGACATGAAGATTATGTTTTATGGCTATCTATATTGAAAAAAGGGCATATTGCCCACGGAATAAATGAAGTTCTAGCATTATATAGAAAATCTAGTAATTCACTTAGTGGTAACAAAATAAAAGCTGCCATGTGGACTTGGAATATATATAGAAATATAGAAAAAATACCTCTATACAAAGCTATATACTACTTTATTAATTATGGAATAAATGGAATCAAAAAAAGTTAGATAGAGAGGAAGATTTAATTAATGTATAAATATAAATTTACTGTATTTACTCCAACATATAATAGAGCTCATTTACTTGAAAATTTGTACAGTGATTTAAAAGCTCAAACTTATGACTTTGATGATTTTGAATGGTTAATTGTTGATGATGGAAGTAGCGACAGTACTAAAGAATTAGTTGAAAAATTTATATCAGAAAATAAATTAAATATAAGATATATATACAAAGAAAATGGAGGAAAACATACTGCAATAAATCTAGGTGTAAAAAATGCAGATGGAGAGCTATTTTTTATTGTAGATAGTGATGATGGTTTAGTTAAAGATTCTCTTGAAATTGCTAATAACGAGTGGAATTCTGTAGAGAATAAAGAAGGTTTTAGCGGAGTTGTTGGACTTTGTGTATATCCAAGTGGAGAGTTGATAGGGACAGAAATGCCTGAAGATAAGAAAATATGTCACTTTGCAGATTTATATTTTAAGTATGGAGTTAAGGGAGATAAAAGCATAGTATTTGTAACTGATGAGCTTATAAAATTTCCTTTTCCAGAAAGAAAAGAAGTGAAATTTTTACCAGAAAGTGTAGTATGGAATGAAATGTCTAAATACTATAAAGTTAAATGTGTAAACAAACCTATGATAATAAGAGATTATTTGGATGATGGTTTAACTAAGAATATATTAAATAAAAATGCATTAAAAGGTAGAGCATTAGAGTTTTTATATTTAATAAATCAAAATACATATCCCTTAGGTAGATATCCATATATGTGGATAAAAAATTACATAAATTTAGCCAGATACTCGTTATTATCTGATAGTCATTATTTTGGCGAAATCAAAAAAATATCTGATAAATTTTTGTATTTAGCATTATTCCCATTAGGATATTACAAATATATTGGACAAAGAAAATTAGTATCTAAGTAAACTTGTTGGTATAGTACTGCTAGTTGCTATATAAGGAGAGTAAAAATATGAATGAGCCTTTAGTATCGATAATTACTCCTGTATATAATTCAGAAGAGTTTTTATCAGAGACAATAAAGTCAATCCAAAATCAAACTTATAAAAATTGGCAGCTTTTATTAGTGGATGATTGTTCTAAGGACAATTCAAGTGAAATTATAAAAAGTTTTCAAAAAGAAGATGCTAGAATAAAATATATAAAGCTTGAAAAAAATTCTGGAGCTGCAGTATCTAGAAATGTTGGTATTAAAAATGCGGAAGGTCGATTTATCGCATTTGTAGATAGTGATGATTTATGGGATAGTAAAAAGTTAGAAATTCAGATAGAATATATGTTAAAAGAAAATATCGGATTTTCTTTTACATCTTATAGATATATGAGACAAGATGGAAAAAAAACGAGTAAAGTTGCAAAAGCACCTAAAAAGATTGACTATGAGGGACTGCTTAGAAATACTATAATAGGGTGTTCTACTGTAGTCATTGATAAGAATATCGTAGGTGAATTTAGTATGCCTTTAGTAAGAAGAGGACAAGATACTGCAACTTGGTTACAGTTACTTAAAAAGGAAAAATATGCATATGGAATTCAGAAAGATTTAGTGAATTATAGGCTAGTTGGAAATTCTATATCAAGCAATAAGATAAAAGCATTAAAACGAACTTGGAATACTTATAGAAATGTTGAAAATTTAAGTTTACCAAAAACCCTATATGTATTTTGTTTCTATGTTTTTAATGCTATCAAGAAAAGAGTATAAGTTTTATATACTTGGAGGTAAAAATAATGAAAATAGCTATAGCTGGGACTGGTTATGTAGGATTGGTTACAGGTGTTTGTCTAGCAGAGGTAGGTAATGAAAATGTAGTATGCGTCGATGTAGATGAACAAAAAGTTAAATCAATGAAGCTTGGAAGAGCTCCTATATATGAAGAAGACCTAGAAGAACTTATGGTTAAAAATTACAACAGAGGAAGAATAGATTACACTACTGACTATAGAAAAGCGTATGAAGATGTAGATGTAATATTAATAGCTGTAGGTACTCCAGAGAGAAGTGATGGTTCAGCTAATTTAGATTATATAAAGTCAGTTGCAAAACAAATAGCTGAAACTGTAACAAAAGATACTCTAGTGGTAATAAAATCTACAGTGCCAATTGGTACAAATGAAGAAATAGAAGATTATATAAATAGAAACCTAAAAAATGATGTAAAAGTAGAACTTGCATCTAATCCAGAGTTTTTATCACAAGGAACAGCAGTAAAAGATACTCTGCATGCTTCAAGAATCGTTATAGGTGTAGAAAGTGAATGGGCTAGAGATATATTAGAGGAAATTTATAAGCCTTTTAATCAACCTATAATAGTTACAAATAGAAATAGTGCTGAAATGATAAAGTACGCGTCAAATAACTTTTTGGCTCTTAAAATATCATTTATGAACGATATTGCAAATCTTTGTGAAATAGCTGGAGCTAACATAGAAGATGTAGCTTTAGGAATGAGTTATGATGATAGAATAGGAAGTAAGTTTTTAAAGGCTGGAATAGGATATGGAGGTTCTTGCTTTCCAAAAGATACAAAAGCTCTTCACTGGCTATCAGAACATAATGGTTATGAATTGAAAACAGTAAAAGCTGCAATAGAAGTGAATGAAAGCCAAAAACTTAAATTGGTTAGAAAGGCATCTAAACTAGTAGAGAGTTTTCAAGACATGAAGGTTGCCGTTTTGGGTTTGACTTTTAAACCAGACACTGATGATATAAGAGAAGCTCCATCTATACCAAATATAAAATATTTGCTAGAAAGAGGGGCAAGAGTAACTGCATACGACCCAATTGGTGTAAGCAATACTAAGAAAATATTTGGTGACTCTATACTTTATGCTGATTCTGTAGATGATGCGATAGAAGATGCAGAGATATGTTTTATAATGACAGAATGGAAAGATGTATTAAATTATGATATACATAAGTATAAGGAAAAGATGAAAAATCCTTTAGTTCTTGATGGGAGAAATTGTTATAAGGTTAAAGATATGGAAGAGTTAGGGATTGAGTATTATTCGATAGGAAGGTAAATATTATGAAGACTGTTTGTTATTTAGCTGATGGGTCAAATCCTCATACTTTAAAATGGTGTAGTTTTTTTAAAAATAAAGGATATGACATTCATGTAATTTCTTTAAATGGAGGTTACATGGAAGGAATAAAAATTTATGACTTTGGTTCTAATGTAGAAGAACTAAAAAATGAAAATATTTCTAAAAAAACAGGATACTTAGGTTCAGTAAAGAAAATAAAGAAGCTGGTAAATGAAATAAAACCAGATATATTACATGCACAATATGCAAGTAGTTATGGATTTATAGGAAGTCTACTTGGGTATCATCCATATATTATTTCTGTTTGGGGTACTGATATTTATGATTTTCCTAACAATGGTTTTATACAAAAACAAATTATAAAACATAACTTTAGAAAAGCAGACTATATTTTTTCAAATAGTAGAGATATGGCTAAAGAGGCTAATAAATATACAGCTAAACATGTAGATGTAACCTTTTTTGGAGTAGATATGGATAGGTTTAAGCCTATGGAAGTAGAAAAAGAAGATGCTTTTGTAATAGGAATTATAAAGAGTCTAGAAAAAAAATATGGAATAGAATATTTAATACAAGCATTTAAGATGCTAAAAGATGAATATAAAGAGAAGAAAATAATTCTTAAAATAGGTGGTTCTGGAAGTCAGATGGACAACCTAATAAATTTAACTAAAGAATTAGAAATAGAAGGTGATGTTCAGTTCTTGGGAAGAATATCTCCAGAAAATGTCAGTAAGACTTTTAATTCTTTTGACGTAACTGTATTTCCTTCTTTAAGAGAGGGATTTGGGGTGGCAGCTATAGAATCAGAGGCGTGTGAAGTACCTGTCATAGTTACAAACGTAGGTGGACATCCAGAATCTGTATGGGAAAATGAAACTGGCTTAATTGTAGAACCAAAACAACCAGAAGAAATAAAAAATGCTATAATAAAACTAATGGAAAATGATGAACTTAGACTTAGTATGGGTAAAAAAGGTCGTCAATTTGTTAGAGAAAATTATGAAGTTAATTTGAACTTTAATGATATAGAAAAAATTTATGATTCTATATTTGATAAATATAAAAAATAAAATTAAAAAATACAGCAAAAGATAGATGTTGTTGGCTATGCTTAGGTGCGTAGCTTTTGCTGTTTAATGGAGGGCTTCTAGTTATGCGAGAAAGTATAGATTTAGAGAAAGAAAGCTTTTTTGATAAGCTTTTTAAAAAATATAAATTTAGACAATTAACATTATTAATTCTAGATATTTGTAGCGTGCTAGTAGCATTTCGAATGTCTTTGAGTTTGACAGGTAATTTAAATGTATTTACTATTAATGATATAACAATTTCAGCCTGTATATATATAGTACTTCATATAGTATCATTTAGATTGTTTAAGTGTTATAACACATTATGGAGATATGCAGGAGAAGAAGAAATTATATCTATTTTTATAGCAACTTTAGTTTATTTAATTCCAGCTTATGTAATAAATAAATTATTAGGGTTTGATTATCCTATAATGTTTTATGTACTAAATACAATATTTATTATAATGTTCACAAGTGGTGCGAGAATAGCCTATAGAGCTATAAGAATAGTTATAAATAAGACATATTCTAGAGGAAAGGTTTCAAATATCCTTATAATTGGTGCAGGAGATGCAGGAGAAATGGTTATACAGGAATTAAAAAGAAATCCAGAACTTAAAAAAGTAGCAGTGGCTATAATTGATGATGATAAAAATAAGATTGGAAGAATAATTCATAACGTAAAAATTGTAGGGACAACTTCAAATATAAAAGAGGTAGTTGAAAAATATAATGTAGATGAAATAATCTTTTCAATAGCAAATATAGAGAAACGTAGAAAAAAAGAAATTATTGATATATGTAAAAACACTAACTGCAAAATAAAGACAATACCGGGAATTTACGAAATTATAGATGGAAAAGTTGATATAAAACAGATTAGAGAAGTAGAAATAGAAGACTTGTTGGGTAGAGAACCTATAAAAACAAATTTAAGAGAGATAAGCAATTATATTGAGGGAAAAGTAATCCTAGTAACTGGAGGAGGAGGCTCAATTGGCTCAGAGCTTTGCAGACAGATTGCAAGTTTTAATCCTAAAGAGCTTATTATAGTTGATAATTATGAAAACAATGCCTATTCAATACAACAAGAATTACTTAGAAAATATAGAAATGAGTTAGATTTAAAGACAGTAATAGCGTCAATAAGAGAAGAAAAAAGAATGGATGAAATATTTAATAAATATAAGCCAGAAGTAGTATTTCATGCAGCAGCACATAAACATGTTCCTCTTATGGAATCAAGCCCTGGTGAAGCTATAAAGAATAATATATTTGGAACTTTAAATATAGCTGGATTATCTTCAAAATATAGAGTTAAGAAATTTGTCCTTATATCTACAGATAAGGCTGTAAACCCTACTAATATAATGGGAGCTACTAAAAGGGCTGCTGAAATGATTATACAGACTATGAATTCTGAAAGCCAGACTGAATTTGTTGCTGTTAGATTTGGAAATGTACTTGGTAGTAATGGTAGTGTAATTCCACTTTTTAAGAAACAAATTGAAGATGGTGGACCAGTGACAGTTACTCATCCAGATATCATTAGATATTTTATGACAATACCAGAGGCAGTAGGTTTAGTCATACAAGCTGGAGCTATGGCTAAAGGCGGGGAAATATTTGTGCTTGATATGGGAGAGCCGGTAAGAATATTAGATTTAGCCAAAAATTTGATTAAATTCAGTGGATTTGAGCCAGATGTTGATATAAAAATTGAATTTTCTGGTCTTAGACCAGGTGAGAAGTTGTATGAAGAACTACTTATGTCGGAAGAAGGTCTGTTGGATACAGAGCATAAAAAGATTTTTATTGGTAAACCAATAGATGTCGATAGAGAAAAAATAACAAAATACCTAAAACTTTTAAGAGAAATTACTAATAACGAGGAAATTGAAAAAATAGATGGTATTATGAGAAAATTAGTGCCAACTTATATTAAACCAGAAGATGCTAACATCAAGGAAATTGCAATAACTCGAGATAAGTAGAATATATTTCTAATTTGTAACCAGGGGGAGCAAAAAGAAACAAATATATACTAAAAAGAAACAAAAGATTACAAAAAGATTACAAAAAGATTACAAAAAAGGTTGCAATTTATTTTGATGTAAGATAGAATGTTAATTAGGAATTGGAAATGAAGGAACAAAATGTTAAATTTTCGAAAGGATTAGGTACTTGAGATTATGATGAATATTAAAAATAAAAAACATATATTGAAAAAATTTATAGCTATGGTGTTAATAGCAGGAGTTGTAACAGTAGAAGCAGGAGCAATAACAGCTAGTGCAGCAGAACTGACTAATTCACCTATGAGTGCAACAGTAGACCCGTGTGATTTTTTAAATGTAAGAAGTGGAGCTAGTGCAAATGATGCAGTAGTGGGAAAGATAAACACAGGAGACAAAGTTGAAGTTTTAGAATTACATTCAAATGGATGGATTAAAATAAAAACAGTTGACAATGTTACAGGATGGGTAAATGGAGATTATTTAACTATTGAAGGTGGAAATGTAGACTCAAAGGTACAAAATGTTTTAAACTTAGCGTTTAAACAACAAGGTAAGCCATATAGATGGGGAGCAACTGGACCAAATTCTTTTGATTGTTCTGGGTTCACTTCTTATGTCTATAAAAATGGAGCAGGAGTTAATTTACCAAGAGTATCAAGATCACAAGCAACAGTAGGAAAGAAAGTATCTAGAGCAGAATTAAAACCAGGAGATTTAGTTTTCTTTGGTTCAGGTGGTTCAATAAATCACGTTGGGTTGTATGTAGGGGATTCTAAATTCATACATTCACCACAAACAGGAGATGTAGTGAAAGTTACTAGCATGGCTCCAGGAACTAATTATGCTAGAAGACTTATAACTGCTACACGTGTTTTATAATAATAATAGATATTGATTTACATAAGATTGGATATTAACATTAAGTATGTATAATTACATTTAATGTTTTACATAGATATTTAAGAGTTTAGTAATATTAAAATAGTGATGAACGTTACAAAAACAGCAAAGAAGGTAAATTTCTTTGCTGTTTTTTTATAATAAATTTTAACTATATTATTCAATATTTGACAGATAATGTGAGTTTTAGATATACTTAGTAATAAGTATATTGTATAAAAAAATAAATTTAAGAAATTAAGGGGGATGAAATGAAAAAAATAAGTATATTAGTATTATCATTGATAATGACACTTACTATGTGTAGTGTAAGTTCATTTGCTGATTCATCAAATGATAGGGAAATGAGAGCTGCTTGGATATCTACAGTTTATAATTTAGACTGGCCTAAGACTAAAAATAATGAAGCCAAGCAAAAAAAGGAATACACAGATTTATTGGACAAATTAAAAAGTTCAGGGATAAATACAGCAGTGGTTCAAGTAAGACCAAAATCAGATGCTTTATATAAATCAAATATAAATCCATGGTCTGAATATCTTACAGGTACACAAGGTAAAGACCCTGGATATGACCCATTACCATTTTTAATAGAAGAAGCACATAAAAGGGGAATGGAATTCCATGCATGGTTTAATCCATACAGAATAACTATGGCAGATGAGAGCATTGATAAATTGCCAGCAAACCATCCGGCAAAGAAAAATCCAAGCTGGGTAATTAAACATGGAAATAAGTATTACTATGACCCAGGTTTACCAGAAGTTAGAAAGTACATAGTGGATAGTATAGCAGAGGTAGTTCAAAATTACGATATAGATGGCGTTCATTTTGATGATTATTTCTATCCAGGAGTAAGTTTCAACGATACTGCTACATATCAAAAATATGGAAATGGACAAAATAAAGACAATTGGAGAAGAGAAAATGTAAATACTCTACTTAGAGGTGTAAAAGCGTCTATAAAGAGTATAAAATCTAATGTTGTATTTGGTGTAAGTCCAGCTGGGATATGGAGAAACAAAAGTAGCGACCCAACAGGTTCAGATACATCAGGAAATGAAAGTTATGTAGGTACATATGCAGATACAAGAGCATGGATAAAACAAGGATTAATTGATTATGTAGTTCCACAGCTTTACTGGCCAATTGGTCTTAAAGCAGCAGATTATTCTAAATTAGTGGCATGGTGGGCTAACGAAGTAAAAGGAACAGACGTAGATTTATACATAGGACAAGGCATATATAAGCAAGGTCAATCAAGTTATAATGGGCAAAATATAGCAAAAGAAATAGTACAACAAGTAACATTAAATAGAAAGTATAGTGAAATAAAAGGTAGTATGTATTTTTCAGCTAAAGATATAGCAAATAGCACTTCTATACAAAAGGATTTAAAGAGCCTATATTCCAGCAGTGAAGAGCCAGTTGCTCCACCATCTAATGTTAAAGTGGAGAAATTAAGAGGTGCTGAAAGATATGACACAGCAGTATCAATAAGTAAAAAAGGTTGGGCTAAAAATTCAGATACAGTAGTACTAGTAAATGGGTACTCTATAGTTGATGGTATAACATCAACACCACTTGCTACAGCAAATGATGCTCCTATACTATTGGTAAATAAAGATAATATACCAACATCTACTAAGAATGAGATAAAAAGACTTAATCCCAATAAAGTTGTTCTAATTGGAGGAAATAATTCTATTGGAGATAAAGTTGAAAGTGAGATAAAAGATACATTATCAAATGTATCAATAAATAGAGTTGGTGGTTCAGATAGATATAGTACATCTTTAATGATAGCAAAAGAATTAGTAAAAAATAATCCAGTAGAGAAACTATATATAACAAGTGGTACAGGTGAAGCAGATTCTCTTTCTATAGCTTCAAAAGCAGGAGAAGAAAAGCAGCCAATCGTACTAGTATCAAAAGATAATGTAAGTGATGAAGTTTACAATTGGATATCAGACTTAAAAGTAAAAGATGCTTATTTTATAGGTGGTAATCTAAGTATATCTGATTCAGTAATAACTAGATTAGATAAGGTTATTACAAACGATGTATCTAAAAATAGAATAGCTGGGGAAAATAGAGAAGAAACAAATGGAAAAGTAATACAAAAATTCTATCCTAATGCTGAATATCCATCAATGTTTGTAAGTAAAAGTAATCAGTTAGTAGATGCATTAACATCAGGACCTTTAGCAGCTAAATTAAAATCACCAGTAGTTATGCTTGGAAATAGTGTGACATCTGCTCAAAAAACAGCTTTAGAGCCTAAGAAAACTGCTCTAGTATATGAAGTTGGAGATGGCATAAATCAAAACACATTAAACACTTTCTTAAACTTAGTTAAGTAATAAAAAAGTTAATTTAAAATATAGATTATTTTATGAATGTAGATTAAAAGTCGATTAAAATGAAAATTATCAAGAAAAATTAGAAAATAAAAAAGAACTATATGCATTTTACAATCAAGTGTAAACAATAACTTGAAAATAATTATGCGATATAGTTCTTTTTTTATATTTAATCTTATATTTGCAGTAAACTTTATGTTAAATTTCTTATTGTTTAAATTCTATGTCATTAAATATAAAATCATGTAATATGTCTAAAGTATCTGGGTCAAATCTAAGAACCCATCCAGCTTTTCCATATATACCACCTGTACTGTGAATTTCATCATCAATAGGGAATTCAAATTGCTTAACATTTAAGTCACCCATTTTTAAAACTTGAGCTCCTAAAGAAAGTATTGCATTAGGTTTCATGTTAGTTTTAACATATGGAAGAACAGCATCTAATAAACCTGGATATTTAGTGACAGGTAAAGTTTCTGTTTTCTTGATTATAGCTTGTATAATCTGTCTCTGTCTACCATCTCTAGCAAAGGCTGTATCGTTGTGTCTGATACGTGCAAAAGATAGTGCTTGATATCCATTTAAAGTTTGATCTCCAGATTTTCTAATGTATTGTATGCTACCTTTATCATCACTTTTATTCCATTTATAAGTTTCAGGAATAAATTTATTTAGTTCGTGTATTTCTCCTTTTTCAATGGTAACTTCAACACCACCAATAGCATCAATTATATACATAAATGATTCGAAATTAACACAAGCATAATTCTGAATATCAATATTAAAATTCTCTTCAATAGTTTGTATTAATAAATCAGCTTGTCCATAAGCATAAGCATGAGTAAGTTTTTGTTTACTATAGCCAGGGATGTCTACATAGCTATCACGAGCTAGTGATGTAAGTTTGATATCATTGTGTTTGTTATCAATGGTAAGTATCATCATAGCATCTGACCTTGAAGAATCTTCATTTGGTCTAGCATCTGTTCCCATAAGTAGTATATTAGTTATACCATTTTCATTTTTATGGTCATTGTTATCTAATAAATCACTACTTATGCTTGAGTCATGAATAGCAGACAATTTATAATAAAAATATCCATAGACACTTATAGGGAATAGTACTACCAAGAAAGCCAGTAGTATAACAAATTTCTTTAATTTTGACAAAAGTACCCCTTCTTTCTTCTTTTTCCTGTATATTTTTTAATAGCATACACTTAATTATATTAAAGTATTGAAATATATTCAATACTTGTTTCAGTTACAAAAAAAAGACAATAATATAATTTATAAGAAAATTTATCGACCTATATATACAGTTAAAAGTATATATAATATATTTTTTAAAAGTAATTTATATTTTAAAATAAAAACACACCCCATAAATACAAAGTAATTTGCATTTAAGAGGTATGTATTTATCATCAAATTATTAGTTTGTTTTGGAATTTCTAATCTTCAACCATAATGTCTTTAAATATGAAATCATGCATTGCATCTAGTTCATATTCCTCAAAAGGTATTACATAGCCTGCATTACCTATTTTTCTACCATTTTCAGTAGAAAGAGGAAATTCCATGGATTTAAGGTCTAAATTTCCTATACTTAAAAGTTCTTTTCCTAAAGATATTATTTCATTAGGGTTCATATTAGTTTTTACGTACGGAAGTATTGTATTAACTAGATTAGGATATTTAGTAACTGGTAAATCCTTAACACCATTTATTAAACTTTGTATAACACTTCTTTGTCTTCTATCTCTTTCATCTGTACTATCATTTTTTCTTATACGAGAAAATGCAAGTGTTTGGTATCCATTTAATTTTTGTTCACCGGAGTTTCTTATATATTTAAGAGAACCTTTGTCAGCATTTTTATTCCATTTATAAGTTTCAGGTATAAATTTATTTAATTCTCTTATCTCACTCTTATTGACAGTAACAGTAACTCCACCTAGAGCATCGACTATATCCATAAAAGAGAAAAAGTCAACTACAGCATAATTTTGTATATCAAGTTGGAAGTTTTCCTCTATAGTTTCTATTAATAAGTTAGCTTGTCCATATACATAAGCATGTGTTAATTTTTGTTCTCCATGTCCTGGTATATTAACATAAGTATCTCTATTTAATGAAGTTAATTTAAGACTTTTATTTTTATTATCAATAGTCAGTATCATCATGGCATCAGAACGAGAAACTTCTTCTCCTGGTCTTGCATCTGTACCTAACAATAATATATTTGTGATATTTTCTTCGTTTTTATAGTCATTACTACTAAGCGCCTCTGTATTTATACTATCATCTTGGATAGTTTTTAATTTAGTAAAAACATATCCATATATGCTAATAGGAAATGCTATAACTAAAAGGGCTAGAAATATAACGAACTTTTTGAGTCCTGACAATAATATCCCCTACTTTCTAAATTTTTTAACTACACATAGTTAATTATATTAAAAAATTGTTACATAAGCAATAAAAAACGCAATAAATTAGCATAAGTTTGTCAGAATATAATTATTTTTATAATATTTTATAGAAGAAAGTGTATAGTTATTATTATTTTTTTTGGAGTATAATTATATGAAGACTTAAATTTTTATAAATTGATGTGTGTGTTGAAAAAAATATTTTCCTAAATGTGGCTATAACATCTTGTTAAACGTGTAAATTGTAATTTAAAATTTTTAGTGTATAATAGGAATTGAAAATTTAAACTGATAAAAATTAATAAAAAATAATTATAAATTAATAATTTGGGGGAGAAAATGTATGATAAAATTAATAGCAACAGACTTAGATGGAACTTTATTGGATGAAAAGAGCGAAATAAATCCAGAGTTTTATAGAGTATTTAAAAAATTAAGAGAGAAGGGGATAATGTTTTCTGCGGCAAGTGGTAGGCAGTATCAAAATCTTATAAAAAAATTTGAAGATATAAAAGATGATATGATGTTTATCTCAGAAAATGGAACACTTGTAGTATATAAAGGAAAAGAAATATTATCAAATCCTTTGGATAAAGAGTTAGTAAATGAAATCATAGAGACGACAAGAAGTATAAAAGGGAAAAAAATTGTAATGAGTGGCAAAAAATATGCCTATATAGAAAGTAAAGATGAAGCATTTATAGAAGAAGTTAGCACTTACTATGAAAAGTTTAAAGTTGTAGATGACTTGACTAAGGTAGAAGGTGATGTATTAAAGATAGCTGTATTTGACTTCAAAGGTGCAGAACATAACAATAGCATCTATTTTGAAAAGTTTTCTGATAGAGCCCAAGTGTGTATTTCTGGAGTAGAATGGCTTGATTTAACTGCAAAAGGTGCAAATAAAGGAAGTGCTATAAGAAAAGTACAAAAAATGTTAGATATAAAATATGAAGAAACTATGGTATTTGGTGACCAATTAAATGACTTAGAAATGATGAAGAGTGCTTATCATAGTTATGCTATGGAAAATGCAAATGAGCATTTGAAACAAATTGCTAGGTTCAGAGCAAAAAAAAATACTGAAAATGGTGTTATAGATAAGATAAAAGAGGTCATAAAAATTGGATAACCATCTGTGATGGAGGTCTAAATGAAAAAGATTATTTTGGCTGGTATAAATGACAAGTTAAAAAAAGCATATAAATTACAACTTGAAGATGTATTGGGGGAAATTGCAGAAATAGAAACTTATGATATAGAAGATTCAAACTTGTCAAATTGTGATGTCATAGTAGCAATGAACTATTTAGATGAACAGATAGTAGATAAATGGGTGAAGAAAAATACAGAAAAATTAGTTTTAGTAAAAACAATGTACACAAAACAATCCATAGAAAAATTGAAACAAATTCCAAGAGGAAAAAGAGTACTTATTATAACTCCTGAATGGATATATGCTTTAGAATGTATAACTATATTGAAAAATTTGGGGATAAATCATATTGAATTTGTACCATACCATAAAGAATTATTTGGAGTATATATAGAAAATGTGGACACTGCTATTTATTTGGGTGAAAGCTTTTATACTCCAGATTTTATTACAAACTTTATTGACATTGGTTGGAGAGAAATAGTATATAATGCTTATTTAGAAATATTGAAAAAACTAGGAATATCCCAAAATGAAGTATCAGCTAAATTAGATGTAGTAAAAGAGAATGTATATAGTGAAGATGATATTGATATTAAAGCTATTATGAAAAATTTGATGTATAAGAATAGAGTACATCATTTAATTAATTCAATACCAATAGGTATGATAATTTTAAATCAAGATAAAACTATAGAGTTATATAATGAATATGCAAGAAGATTACTTAATATAAAAGAGAGTAATGTAGGTAAAGATTTAAGTGAAATCAAATTATTACTAAATATATATAATCTATTTAAACGTACAAATCTCAAGAAAAATATATACTATTCAGATAAAACTTTAAATAAAGAATTCATAGTAAGTAAAAACAGTATAGATTTTATGGGGAAAAATTATCAAGAGGCTATATTTATAGATGAAGTCTTTGATGCACATAAAGGTAATACTGGAAAGATAAATAAATCTTATTTGGCTAAGTATACATTTAATGATATAGTAGGGAACTCACAAAAGAATAAAGAAGCTATAGAGTATGCTAAAAAATACTCTAAAATAGATTCAACTGTCTTAATATTGGGGCAAACTGGAACAGGAAAAGAATTATATGCTCATTCTATTCATAATTATTCAAATAAAAATAATAGACCTTTTATTTCAATAAATTGTACAGCAATACCAGATGAGTTACTTGAAAGTGAATTATTTGGTTATGAAAGCGGTAGTTTTACAGGTGCTAGCTCTCAAGGGAAAAAAGGGTTATTTGAGATAGCTAATGGAGGAACTATATTTTTGGATGAGATAGGAGATACAAGTCAGTTATTTCAAGTAAAACTTTTAAGAGTGTTACAAGAGAAGGAAATAGTTAAAATTGGTGGATATGAAAAAATTAGATTGGATATAAGAGTAATTGCTGCTACCAACAAGACTATAAATGAACTTAGAAATTCTAAATATTTCAGAAAAGATTTATTTTATAGACTCAGTACCTGTATATTGAGTATACCTTCACTTGAAGAACGTAAAGAAGATATACCTGTGTTATGCAATTATTTTCTAGAGAACATTGGCTACAAACATAAAAAGATGGATAGTAAATTGAAAAAGTTTTTGCATGAATATAAATGGGATGGGAATGTACGAGAATTAAAGAATTGTATTGAGTATGTTGGAAATTTTGGTGGAGAATTACTCACTATAGACGATTT
Organism: Clostridioides sp. ES-S-0054-01; assembly: GCA_021561035.1. Classification (NCBI taxonomy): domain Bacteria; kingdom Bacillati; phylum Bacillota; class Clostridia; order Peptostreptococcales; family Peptostreptococcaceae; genus Clostridioides; species Clostridioides sp. ES-S-0054-01. The sequence goes on along the minus strand of CP067346.1, from coordinate 2,870,587 downwards.
ACCTATGATATACAAAGACTCTTATAAAAATAAATATTATGAAGATAAAGAACCTACTTTAAATATATATGAAAACAATCTAAATCTATGTAAAAATAATTGTGAAGATAATCAAAATATACTAAATAAGATTAATACTATTGATGATATAAATTTTGAAAAAACTAACGAAGATACTAATACTGTACAAAGAGATAGTAAAATATATTTTGAGAATTTAAGTCAGCAGGATAATATTGTAGCATTTGAGATTATGAGAATCCTGTATAAAGAAAAATGTGGCAGAAGGGCGATAGTAAAAAAACTACAATCAAAAAACATAAACTCAAGTGAGCATAATGTTAGAGTAATTATGAATTTTTTAGAGTCAGAGGGATATATAGATAAAAGTATTGGGAGAAATGGGAGTCACCTTGAAGAAAAAGGCAAGAAATGGGTTGATAAAAACTTATAAATAGAAAATAAATGGGATATTAATTTAATGATATCCCATTTATTTTTTTTGTTCATAATAATATTTGTTTAATTAGAATAACTAAAATAAAAAAAATAGCATTCACAAGCATTGTAAAACTTATTGAGTTTAAAACTTACTTACTTGGCACAATCATTGCTTATATAGTAGATAACAAGTAAAAATTAATTATTCCAAGGAGGGTTTTAAATATGAAAAATGATTTAATTAATTGTGTTGATAAATATAAAAAAGATTTAGTAGAAATGGCAAAAGGAATATGGGAAAATCCAGAGACTTCATATGAAGAATATTTTGCAAGCGGTGTACAAAAGAAGTACTTAGAAGAAAATGGATTTAATGTAAATACTGTACAAGGAATAGAAACTGCCTTTGTAGCAGAGTTTGGAGAAGGTAGACCTGTGATAGGGATATTGGGAGAATACGATGCCTTACCAGGATTATCTCAAAAGGTATCTTTAACTAAAGAAGCTGTAACTGAATCTGGAGCAGGTCATGGGTGTGGTCATAATCTGTTAGGAGTAGGAGGAGTAGGAGCAGTAGTAGCATTAAAAGAAGTTATGGAGAGGGAAAATATCAAAGGAACTATAAAATATTTTGGATGTCCAGCTGAAGAAGGAGGAGTAGGAAAATGTAATATGTATAAAAAAGGATGTTTTAGAGACATAGATTGTGCATTTAGTTGGCATCCTTTTGATATAAATAGTCCCTGGAGACCATCTAGTTTATCAAATTTTTCTATGAAATTTAGATTTAAAGGAATTACTTCTCATGCAGCACAATCTCCACATACTGGTAGAAGTGCACTTGATGCTGTTGAACTTATGAATGTAGGTGCTAATTATCTAAGAGAACACATATTGGATTCTATACGTATGCATTACGTAATAACTAATGGAGGAGAAAGACCAAATATAGTTCCTGGCTCTGCAGAGTCATGGTATTTCTTAAGAGGTAAAAAAGCATCAGATGTAAAGAGTACTCTTGATAGATTAGTAAAAGTTGCTAAGGGTGCAGCAATGATGACAGAAACAGAGATGGAATATGAAGTTATAGACGCAATGTATGATTATTTACCTAATCAAAGTTTGACAGATATTGTATCTGAGAATATGAGGATGGTAGGAGTACCAAACTTTAAAGCTGAAGATTTAAAGTTTGCTCACAAATTAGCAAATACAATTACAAAAGAAGAAAGACGAAATGTAGCAACTTCATTTCAAGGTAACCCTAATATAGTAGAAAAATATCTACATGATGATATTGTCGACTTTGAAGATTATAAATACAAAAATGTATCTGGTTCAACTGATGTGGGAGATATAAGTTATATAGTACCAACTGCACAGTTTGTTATGGCGGCATGGCCTATTGGTACAGCAGCTCATACTTGGCAAGCCTGTTCGTCATCCGGTTCTAATGTAGGTTTTGAGGCAATGCTATGTGCAGCAAAAGTGCTTGCTTGTTCTGCATATGATATCTTAATGGACAAAGAAAAGCTTGAAAAATCAAAAGAAGAATTTACAAAATCTTTGGATGGATTTGAGTATAAACCATTGGTATAATTTTTATTTTAAGAATAGAACTGTGGTTTAAGTAATAAAGTAATCTTAAATTTACTGAAAATAGGGGGTAAAAAATGGAATCAAATAATATATCTAAGTCACAAAAAGGATTTTTTAGAGGATGGTTAGTTGTATTTGCTGGTCTAATATTAATGATATCTGTTTATGGAATAGTAAATAATTGTGCAAGTTTATTTATAAAACCTGTAACAGAAGACTTAGGTTTTTCTAGGTCTGAATTTTCTCTTTATTATACAGTAATTGCTTTATCTACTATGGCAATAGCACTCTTTATGGGGAAGTTAACAAAAAAATTTAAATTGAAAAATATAATGTTTGTAGGATGTGTATTGGCAGGAATTGGTTATATAGGATATTCATATGCAAACAGTATATATGCTTTTTATTTAATGAGTATATTTTCAGGTTTGGGGTTAGGTATGACAACTCTAACTCCTCTATCAATAATAATAAGCAATTGGTTTTTAGAAAAAAGAGGGCTAGCCTTAGGTTTAACTTTTATGGGAAGTGGAGTAGGTGGTATGATATTTAATCCTATAGCTAACTATATAATCTTAAATTATAGTTGGAGACAATCATATTTAGTATTGGGAATAATAATATTAGTTACAACTATACCAGTAGTTTTGATATTTATGTATGAAAAACCGAGTGATAAAGGTCTATTGCCATATGGACATAATAATTCTCCTGAAAACGTTTTAAATGCTTCTGTAAAAGGAATTATGCTTGGAGATGCTATAAAAACTAAAATATTTTGGATTATGCTTATGGGACTGATTTTGATTACAATAATAGCTATGGGAGTACAAATGCATATTGCATCTTACTTGACTGATATAGGGTATCCTTCAACTTTTGCAGCAAGTGTTATATCTATAAACATGGGAGTAGTTATATTAGGTAAAATACTTCTAGGTTATGTGTTTGATAAAGTAGGATGTGAGAAAGGTGTTATACTTGTTGGGTTGCAGGTATTTTTAGGGGTATTGGCTTTATTATTTGCTAGTAAGTATCCAGCTATAATAGTGTTTATTATATGTTGGGGAATTGGAAACTGTATGGGGACTATTGTACCTGCTCTCATCACATCAGAGATATTTGGAAAAAAAGATTATTCAACAATAGTTGGTGTAGTAAATGCAGTAGTTTTATTAGGAGCAGCTTTAGGTTCAGCTGTTACAGGAAGGTTATATGATATGTCTGGAGGATATACATTAGCATGGATGACATATCTGGTATTGACTGTAATTATGGTTGGTTTGATATTAATAAGCTTAGCTTTAGGAAAAAAGAAAAAGTTAAAAGAGGTTTAAATTATATTAATTAAATAAATGAAAAATATCAACGTAATTTTTAATAAAATAAATTTATTTATATAAAATTACGTTGATATTTAATAAACACCGCTAAAGATATTTATTTTTTTATTATGCTTAGTATTTTGTCTTCTATTTGAGATGCATTTTCAGCTGAAATTAAATAAACATACTTGCCTGCTTTCTCAACTATAGTATTATTTGCTATTTCAGAATTGCTTTTTTCTCCATGTCCTTCTCCAAAAGGTGCTTGTATCATGTCTTTTTTATAATTTTCTAGAGTTTTATAGATTTTATCTACATCGTCAGTTTTTATAACGATAATATCTTCTAGAGATAATTTTTCAGAAGAATTAATTACAAAACCTTGAATGATGTCTTCCTCCACATCATTGAAATAGTTAAATTCCTTTGCATCAAAGATTTTTGATTCTTTTATAAGTAAATCAGCAGATTTTAATGCCCTTTCAATTCTTGATGTAGAAACGTTTTTGTAATCACCACTTGAAGAACAACCAACCATTCCTAATGATAAGATTATCGAAAAAAACAATATTAAAATTTTTTTCATGATAAACCTCCAAGTTTTTTTAATTCCATCTTAAATTAGTTTACTACATAATTATATAAAAATAAATGTATTTAATGTTACAGTTTTGATTAATAATGTAATATTTTGATAATAATACCTATTAAGAGGTGATTAGAAATGAGAATACCAAAACATGTAGGAATTATACCAGATGGAAACAGAAGATGGGCAAGTCAGAATGGTATGACAAAAGATAAAGGATATAAAAGCGGAATAGACCCTGGATTAGAATCTTATAGATTATGTAGAGATTTAGGTTGTGAAGAAGTAACTTTTTATGGATTTACAACTGATAATACAAGACGTCCATCAGTGCAGACAAAAGCTTTTACAAAAGCATGTATTGATGCTGCAAATATATTAATAGATGAAGGTGCGGCTTTACTCGTTGTTGGAAATACAAAATCTCCAATGTTCCCAGAGGAATTATTACCATATACTAATAGAATTAAAGCTAAAGAAGGTCAAATAAAAGCAAATCTTCTGGTAAATTATGGATGGTATTGGGACTTAAATAATATATCAGGAGTAGAAAATGTAAGTAAAAATAATATACAGGATTACATACAGTCATTTGATGTATCTAGACTAGATTTGATAATCAGATGGGGTGGAAGAAGGAGATTAAGCGGTTTCCTTCCTGTACAATCAATTTATGCAGACTTTTATGTTATAGATAATTATTGGCCGGATTTTAAAAGTGATGATATAAAAGATGCATTTAGTTGGTATGATACACAAGATGTCACTTTAGGCGGATAATTAAAAAGCTTCTGATTTAAGGTTGTAGAGTGTTTTAAATTATTGAAAAAAAAACTTCTTGATGGTAAAATAACACTAATAATATGTGAAAGTGTAAAAATTTATACCAAGAAGGGTGAAGAAATGTCAAGAGGCAATAATAACAATAATTCAAGAAACAAATCTAAAAATACTAGCCATCCGAATAGAAAAAAGCGAAAATTAAATAAGAAAAAGTTAGCAGTGTTGATTTGCTTTACAGCGTTATTTTTATTTATGGCATTTAAGGCTACTCAAGGTGTAGTAGCTTTGGTAAAAGGTATGGATAAAAGTAATAAGACTAGCCAACAACAAAATGTTAACTCAGAACAATTTGACCTTGGAAATGAAGATGAAAATAAAAATAAAAAATATACTGTATTTGTAGACCCAGGTCATGGGGGAAATGATAAAGGGACTCAAAGTAAAACTAGTAATAGATATGAAAAAGACCTAAATCTGCAGATTTCCAAAAAATTAGCAAATAAATTATCTAAACAAAAGGATATTCAAGTAGTAGTATCTAGAACTGATGATACGTATATATCGTTAAATGATAGAGTTAATTTAGCAAATAATAGTTCTGCTGATGTGCTTGTTTCCATTCATTTAAATGCAGAAGAAAATGGGAATACAGCAACAGGTATAGAAACTTGGTATAGGAATAAAGCTACAGATGGTTCAAAAGAACTTGCACAGACAGTACAAAGTACTATAGCATCTTATGTTAAAGTTAGGGATAGGGGCATAGTTGAAAATAACTTTGAAGTGCTTAGAGAATCAAGTATGCCTGCCATATTGGTAGAGTGTGGTTTTTTAACAACACCTTCAGAGGAACAAAAAATAATAAATGAAAGGTATCAAGAACAACTTGCAGAAGGAATTGTTCAAGGTGTACTTTCATACTTAGATTCTAAAGGGAATAAATAAGTTAACTTTATTTTATCATGTTAAAAATGTTGTTTGAGTTTAGAAACTATGAAATTAGATATTATTATATCTATATCTAATTTCATAGTTTTTTTTGCAAAAAATAGATATTTATGAAATTTAAGAAAATAAATTTAGTATAGTATAATGCAGTTCTTTATATGTGATTTTAACTTACATTGATTTGCTACCAATTGTGCTTTATAATTAATATATAAAAAGTTTAAATGTAAGATAACTTAAAAAATAGGGGAATTTATATGAATAAAAATAGTATGACAAAAATTTACAGTTTAAATAAAATAATTTTTATCATAATTGGAATTTTGGGAATAGTTTTACTTACAAGGCACATTGGAACAGACATTAAAGTTTTAATTTTAATTTTATTGACCTTATTTAGTATAAATGTATTTATTTCATATCTTAAAATTAAGCTATATGAGGATAAAATTAATTTAGAATTAATAAATAATCCAGATAAGCTTATAAATATTACTAAAGATGAGAATTTTCTAAAACATATTCAAAATTATATCATCAGCAATAAGAGAGAAAACTGTGTTATGGCTTGTTTTGATTTATGTAGACTCAAACTTATAAATGATATATATGGTTATGAGCTAGGGGATGAAGTATTAAATAATATTTCAAGTAACTTAAAAAATTATTTTAGAGAAGAGGCTGTTTATGGAAAGTTAAAAAGTGATGTTTTTATATTAATAATAAAGCTTGAAGATAGAGAACAGAAGATTCCTTACTTAGTAAATCTTATTAAGAATAAAATTGTGACATTAAGTCAGATTGACAGTTTTAAAATGGATATAAATATTGAGGCTTCTATTGGAATTTATAGATTTAATAATGATGAAATTAGTATAAAAAAAGCTATGGATAATGCTGATATGGCAAGGATTAAATCAAAAGGGCTAAAGCATATAGAGTATGTAGAATTTGATAATGAGATGAAAGAGGAAATACAATCAATTATGAAAATAGAGCGAGATTTATTTTTAGCTATTAAAAATAAAGAGTTTGTAATTCACTATCAACCCAAAGTCGATTCAAATACAAATAAAATTATAGGTTCAGAAGCATTAATAAGATGGGTACATCCATCCTTAGGTATGGTTGGACCAAATAAGTTTATACCTATAGCTGAAAGAAATGGTCTGATAAATAATATTGGTAGGTGGCTAATTCAAGAAGTTTTTATTACTATTGATAAGTGGATTGCAGAAGGCATAAATGTCCTACCAGTTTCAATAAATCTTTCTAGAGTAGAACTATATAAAAATGATTTAGTTGATTTTTTTAAACTGATGTTTAATACATATAATGTTCCTAAAGAGCTTATAGAATTAGAAATTACAGAAACAACAGCCCTAAGAGATGTAAACTTTATAAGTGAAAGGCTTTATGAGATTAAATCTTTAGGTATGAATATTTCATTAGATGATTTTGGTGTAGGTAATTCAAATTTTATCAATCTTAAGGGGATACCACTAGATATTATAAAAATTGATAGGTCACTTATATTAGATATAGTTACAAATACAAAAACAAAATTTATGGTAAAAGCAATTATTAATCTTTCACATGATTTAAACTTAATTGTTATATGTGAAGGGGTAGAGGATATGAATCAGGTTAACGTTTTAAATGAAATGGGCTGTAATTTCATACAAGGCTATGTGTTTTTTAAACCTTTAGATGAGATTAGTTATAAAAGACTTCTTATTGATAGAAATTATATGAATCTGGAGGATACTCTTTTAGATAAACGCATGGCAGTTGAGGAGGAATAAGGATGATTTCAGAAGATGTAGATTATTCAATAAGAATCATAAGAGCTATATTTAATAATGGAGAGGATAATCCAATAGATGCTAAAATGATATTAAAAAATGAAGATATACCAATGCTAACACTATATAGATTGCTTAGAAAGCTTTGTGCAAATAACATTCTTACTTTTAATAAAGAAGATGGCAAGAAATACATGTTAAATGTATCATTGGATACAATAAGTCTAAGAACTATTGTAGAAGTAATTGATGGAAAAATATATATAAACAAATGTACGAGATATGTATCTAATTGCGATAATTGCTTAAAAGGTTGTAAATTAAATCGCGAATTACTAGAAATAGAAAAAGAAATTTATAAACTTTTATCGAGAAAATCTATAAGACAAATACTAGAATAAAAAATTTTCAGCTATGATAATAATTGGAGGTTTTCGGTTATGGATGATATATCTCAAGATAATTTTCTACTATCTAAAGAGTATGAGAATAGTTTAGATGTAGATACTAAAAAAGCAAGTGGAATATATTATACTCCTAAAATCATTGTAGATTATATTGTAAAGAAAACTTTAAAAAATCACGATATAATTAAAAATCCATATCCACGAATACTCGATATTTCCTGTGGGTGCGGAAATTTTCTTTTAGAAGTATACGATATTTTATACGATTTATTTGAGGAAAATATATATGAATTAAAAAAGAAATATGATGAAAATTATTGGACTATTGATAACATACACCGTCATATATTAAACTATTGTATATATGGTGCTGATATTGATGAAAAAGCCATAAGTATATTAAAAGATAGCTTAAGGAATAAAAAGGTAATAAACGATTTAGATGATTCTGATATAAAGATTAATCTATTTTGTTGTGATAGTCTTAAAAAGAAATGGCGATATAAGTTCGATTACATAGTTGGTAATCCACCATATATTGGTCATAAAAAACTTGAAAAGAAATATAAAAAATTTCTCCTAGAAAAATATAGTGAAGTTTACAAGGATAAAGCTGACTTATATTTTTGTTTTTATAAAAAGATTATAGATGTCTTAAAACAAGGAGGAACTGGTAGTGTTATAACTCCAAGATATTTCTTAGAAAGTCTATCGGGTAAAGATTTGAGAGAATATATTAAGTCAAATGTCAATGTTAAAGAAATAGTAGATTTTTTAGGTGCAAATATATTTAAAAATATAGGTGTATCTAGTTGTATCTTCACTTTTGATAAGAAAAAATCAAAAGATACGCATATAGATGTATTTAAAATCAAAAGTGAGGATATATGTGTAAATAAATTTGAAACACTAGAAGAACTTCTAAACAGTAGCAAATTTGAGCATTTTAATATAAATCAGAGTTTACTATCTGACGAATGGATGCTTGTAAATAAAGATGATGAAATTTTTTATAATAAGATACAAGAAAAATGTAAATATAGTTTGGAAGATATAGCAATAAGTTTTCAAGGAATAATCACAGGATGTGACAAAGCATTTATTTTAAGTAAAGATGATGTAAAATTGAATCTTGTAGATGATAAATTTTTAAAGTGTTGGATAAAAAGTAAAAATATAAATAAGTATGTAGTAGATAAAAGTGATTATAGGCTGATATACTCAAATGATATAGATAATGAGAATACAAATAAAAGGATACTAGATGAGATTATAGGGATGTATAAGACAAGGTTAGAAAACAGAAGAGAATGTAAAAGTGGAATAAGGAAATGGTATGAACTTCAATGGGGTAGAGAAAAGCTTTTCTTTGAAAGAAAAAAGATAATGTATCCTTATAAATCAAATGAAAATAGATTTGCTATAGATTATGATAACAATTTTTCAAGTGCAGATGTATATTCTTTTTTCATAAAAGAAGAGTATTTAAACAAATTTTCATATGAATATCTAGTTGGAATTTTAAATTCCAGTATTTATGATAAATACTTTAAAATAACTGCTAAAAAAATGAGTAAAAATATATATGATTACTATCCTAATAAGGTTATGAAGATAAGGATTTTTAAAGATAATAATTATGAAGAGATAGAGAATTTATCAAAGCAAATAATATCAATTTTATTAGATAAGTCTATGGATAAAGGAAAAGTAGAAAAATTGCAGATAAAAATAGATAACTTAATAATGGATTCTTTGGGTATATAAGCATCTGTAAATACAAAAAAATTACAAGGTATTAATTATTTATTTAAATTTAGAAATAAAAAGTTAGCCATATAAAAAATATTAAAAATATATACTTTTCAATATTTTTTTGATAAAATAAAAATGAATTTGTGCAATTTTATTTTTCTCCAATAACTAAAAATAGTTTTTTGAATTAATATTTGCTGAGGAATAAAAATCAGAAATGTTTTTGATATAGTAGGTGATAATATGAAAGGATTAGTTTTAGAAGGTGGAGGAACAAAAGGAGCTTACCAAATAGGGGCATATAAAGCTTTAAGAGAGCTTGGTATAGAGTTTCAAGGAGTAACTGGCACATCAATTGGTGCTTTAAATGGAGCATATATAATCCAAAATGATATTGAAGTAATGGAAGATATTTGGTTAAATTATGATTATACTCATTTTATGAATATTGATAGAGAAACCTATGAGAGATTTAAAAATGTAGATTTCACTACTAAAAATATCAATGCAGTGTTTGAACTTATAAATAAAGCTAGAAAAAATGAAGGTATAGATATAAGCCCTTTAAGACAACTAATGGAAACAACATTAAATGAAGACATAATAAGGAAATCAAAAAAAGACTTTGGACTTGTTACTGTTTGGTGGGATAAAAAGATTAATCCATATCCATTGTATATTGAAGATATACCGAAAGGAAGACTGATTGATTATTTAATCGCTAGTTCCAGTTTGCCTATTTTTCAAACGAATATGATGGATGATAAATTGTATCTTGATGGAATGTTTTGTGATAACATGCCAATTGGGCTTTTAGAAGACAAAGGTTATGAAGATGTTGTTGTAATTAGGCTGCTTGATGATTTTATTGGTAAAATAAATCTTAGTAGACACCAGAATATAAATGTAAAAACTATAATACCGTCAGAGTATCTAGGAGGTTCTCTTAATAAAGATAGAGATAATGTAGAAAAAAATATTCGATTGGGTTATTTAGATACTATGAAAGCATATGAAAGATGCACTGGGATTAAGTATTATTTTGATGTAGAATATAAGTACAATGAAGAATACTGTTTTGATAAATTTAAAAGTATGAGCAATGAAACAATACAATATATTTGTAATTTACTGAATATAAAAAGAGATGCTTCACTTAGAACTGTTATGGAAAGTGTAATACCAAAGCTTGGTGAGGTGCTTGGATTGCCAAAGGACTTTTCATATAGAGATTTATTTTACTGCATATATGAAAAAAAACTTGAAGAAAATAGTATAAACAGGATAAAATTATATGATTTTAACAAGGTTATAGATGTTGTAAATACAAATATTGATTCTAATAAAAATTTAGCTTCTAATTTTGAAATTAGACCTAAAATTAGTATTAAAAAGAACAAAAACACAAAATTATTGACAAATTGTATTATAAAAGACATAAAAAATCAAAGTTAAATAAAAAACAAAAAAAAATTTGTAATTATGCTCGAAAAAAGTGTATATTAGTAGTATAATATTTTTGTAGCACTAGTGGGAACAAAAAATGACCATAGGACAAAAAAGTACCACTAAGTACCATTAAAGTAAAAAATAGGAAAACAATTTTAAAAAATATAAAATGTAAAGTTTATAGGAGGATTTAAAAAATGGAAAAAGTAGTTAGTATCAAAAATGCAAGTGGATTACATGCTAGACCAGCAGGAATGTTTGTTAAAAAGGCAGCTGAATTTAAATCAACAGTAGAGGTTGTAGCAAAAGACAAAACTGTAAATGCAAAATCAATAATGGGAATAATGAGTTTAGGTTTAGCTCAAGGAGAAGAATTAAAGTTAGTTGTAAATGGAGAAGATGAAGAAGTAGCTTTAGCGGCAATGGTTGAATTAGTTGAAAGTGGATTTGGAGAATAGATATAATAATTTTTAAAAATTTGATATTTATAATCTAATTATTACTTAAAGTAACAAAGAAGTATTAAACGTATACAGACCAACATTTGTAGATATTTAATTTCTTTGTTACTTTCATGTTTATTTAATCAGAAGATTAAGACTATTGTTAATTGGGTATGAAAATACAAATATTTTAGAAGATGAAATAAGATATTTTTAATCATAAATTCAGAGTAAAAATATAGTAACAAGTAGTTTATAAAATTTTATAAAAAATTATTAGGGAAATAAAACTATAAAAATATAAAGTATTTATATAAATTTATAGAGTTTATACGTCAGATGATATTTTTTAGGAGGTAGGGTTATGGCTTACAAAGGAATAGGTGCTTCTCCTGGTGTTGCTTTAGGGAAAGCGTTAGTAGTTGAGCATAGTGAATTAGTAATTGAAAAAAAATCTATAGATAATATTGAAGTGGAAATTGCTAAATTAGAAAATGCAGTTGCAGTTTCTAAAGAAGAATTAGTAAAAGTTAAGGAAAAGGCTTCTGAAGAATTAGGAACAGAGGAAGCAGAAATATTTGAAGCACATTTATTAGTTTTAGAAGACCCAGAATTAATTGGTTCTGCAATAGATAAAATTAAAACTGAAAGTGTAAATGCAGAGTATGCTTTAAATGAAATAAAAGAGATGTTTGTTAGCATGTTTGAGTCTATGGACAATGAGTACATGAAAGAAAGAGCGGCAGATATAAAAGATGTTACAAATAGAATACTTAGACATATATTAGGAATTAAAGTTGTTGATTTATCTGCTTTAAGCGAAGAGGTTGTATTAATAGCACATGATTTAACTCCATCAGACACAGCAACTATGAATAAAAAAATGGTTTTAGGATTTTTAACTGATATAGGTGGAAGAACTTCTCATACTGCTATCATGTCTAGAACTTTAGAAATAGCTGCAATCGTTGGATTAAATGATATAACTTCAAAAGTTAAGGATGGAGACTTTGTAGTTTTCAATGGGGACACAGGTGAAGTAATCGTTAATCCAGATGAAGAGACTATAAATAAATATACTGAGTTAAAGGCTAAGTATGAGGATGAGAGAAAAGCGTTACAGCTATTAAAAGGAAAGCCATCTGTAACTTTAGATGGGAAACATGTAGAATTAGCTGGTAACATAGGAACACCTAATGATATAGAAGGTCTAATAAAGAATGATGCTGAAGGTGTTGGTCTTTATAGAACAGAATTTTTATACATGGATAGAGATTCTTTCCCAACAGAAGAAATACAATATGAAGCATACAAGGCTGTATTAGAAGGAATGGATGGAAAGCCTATAGTTATAAGAACCTTGGATATAGGTGGAGATAAAGAATTAAGTTATTTAAGTATGGAGCCTGAAATGAATCCATTCTTAGGTTACAGAGCAATAAGACTTTGCCTAGATAGAAAAGATATATTTAAGACTCAATTGAGAGCTTTATATAGAGCTAGTGTTCATGGAAGATTAAGAATCATGTTCCCAATGATTTCATCTTTAGAAGAGTTATTACAAGCTAAAGCAGTTGTAAAAGAAGTTTTAGCAGAACTTGATTCTGAAGGTGTGGCTTATGCTAAAGATGTAGAAATTGGTATGATGATAGAAGTTCCATCTGCTGCTGTAATATCTGATGTATTGGCTAAACATGTAGATTTCTTCTCTATAGGAACTAATGATTTAATTCAATACACTTGTGCAGTTGATAGAATGAATCAAAAGATAAGTTATCTTTACAATCAATTTAATCCAGCTGTTTTAAGACTTATAAAGACTGTTATAGACAATGCACATAAAGAAGGAAAATGGGCAGGTATGTGTGGAGAATCTGCTGGAGACCAAAAAATGATACCAATACTTTTAGGTATGGGATTAGACGAGTTCTCTATGTCTCCAATATCAATACTTCCTGCTAGAAAGTTAATAACTTCAGTTAAAGAGTCAGATATGAAAAAATTAGCTGATGATGTACTTAATATGGGTACTGCTGAAGAAATAAAAAGCTATATAGAAAAGACTTTTAATATATAATTAATATTATATAGTTACTAAAATTCATTTTTCTAAATAACAAAATTATATTTTACGAATTAAAAAGGATATGTTTCAAAATAAAAATTTGAAGCATCTCTTTTTTATAAAAGATTACTAAGAATTACTTAATCTGTGTAATAGTCGTTTTGTGAAAAAGCAAAACTACATTGTGACTATAGTAGATATGGATGTTATTAGCAATAAAAGTACTATTAAAATGAAGATTCATTCTTAAATGGTATCAAAAGTAGTTGTGATGGAGTAACATAATAATTTTGTAATGTAATAGTAAGAATTAAAAAAATATGGTATTGAAAAATAATTAAAAGTATTTAATAATAGAATTAGGGAAGAATAAGTTTATAAGTAAAAACAATTGATTAGTAGTTAATAAAATAAATGTGATATCCAAATAAATCCTAAATCTAATTTGAGTTTTAATATAGATAGTCTAAAGTTTGATTATTAAAGATTTAATTGTAAGTTGTTACAGTTGATGATATTGATTAGAGATTAAAGTTTAGAGTAGAAAGTTACCTTAAATTTAAAAATGCAAGATAACCCAATCTAAAAATTATAACCACTCGATAGGTTTAAGGATTTATTTGTTTATTATAAATAGGAGGGTGTCTCAAAATGAACTTTTTAGTTTATGAGGCACTCTCTTTTATATAGAATTAAATATATTTTATTATTTCAACAATGAAAAAGAAGCTTATCTCTATTTTGAGACAGCCTCTTTGTATACTATTATTAATTTAATTAATAATATAATTTAAAATTATAATACTAGTTAAGATTTCCTGCTTTATTAGTAAATAATTCTTTAATAGCATTGTTTCTGGAAACTAAATCACTATCAGAGTTGTTTGTTTTTTTCATAATCACTGAATAACGTTTTTTATTTATAAAAAATATTAAAATCTTATCATCATCAAAATTGTATTCTTTATATCTATCAATAGACTCATAACCTAGATTTAGAATGTTTTTATCTTTTATACTATCTACATCTAAAATATATGATGGGTCAGCCTTTAGTAATATATTAATTAAACATTTTTCTTCACCAGCACAGAATAACTCCATCTTACTTGATATAGATTTAGATTGCTCTGAAGTTATTTTTGCAGGAATAAGGTTGTCATTATCATCTCTTAGAAGATAACCATGTGTGTCTTGTTGATATACTAAATTAACTTTTTTCTTAGGAACACTAATCATTTTATCTAAATGTACATAATGATGATTTTCAACAAAACCTTCATTTAATATTTCAACAAAGTTATTAATTTTACCTAGGCAAAAAGATTCTATAGATTCTTTACAGAATTTATTTGTAAATGGTATTATGTTTACGTTTTCCTCGTCTGTATTCCATGCTATAGCATAATCCAACGAATATACTTCTTCCTCTATATCTGCAAAATTATATTGTACTATGTTTCCTTTCAAAATTACTCGACCTCCATCTTATAATATATTTAATATACTTTATAAAACTTATATTATATTTAAATAATATCATAAATCGGATAAATATGATATAGTAAATAAGAAAAAATTTGAAAAAAATCACTATAAATGAGTGATAAATATAAATAGTGTATACTAATGGGATGAGAAATGTCCACTATTAACTTTATTACCCCACATATATAAGATAAAATTATTAATATAAAATATAATCTATCGACAATGAATAGACTTTTAAAGAAACTTAATATAAAATTAATTAAATAAGTGCTTAAAAACGATTTACTTTAATGATAGAATCATATTAAAGGAGGATAATTTTATGGATATAAAGAATAAAATTAAATCTATATTTTTACCAGAAAAAAATGACTATTTAGATGATGAAGAATTTGAGTATGATATAGAAAATAATGAGGAAGATTTAAAGGAAGATAACAAAGTACATTTAAATGATTTAAGCAGAGTAAAATATGATTACAGAGAGTTAAAAGACATAGAAAACCAAACAGAAGAGATGTGTCTGCTAGCAGTAAAGCAGGATGGTACTATAATTGAATTTGTAAAGGACAAGACTTATAGAGTATGTATGGAAGCCGTTAAACAGACGTATAAAGCTCTTAAGTATATAACAAATCAAAATGAGAATATTTGTATAGAAGCAGTCAAACAGAACTACAGAGCTTTGTATTACATAAATAATAAGACAGAAAATGTATTAATTGAGGCTATAAAAAATGCATCAACTTACGATGTTATGGAAGTTTTTAAATTTGTAGAAGAGCAGACAGAAGATGTATGTATAGCATTTATAGAAAGGGCATCAAAAAATGATGTTGCAGAGATACTAAAAGGAATAAAAGAGCAAACTCTAACTATATGTTTAGAAGCTGTAAAAAAAGACGGAAAATCTTTAGCTTATGTCAAAGAACAAAGTAATAGTATATGTTTAGAAGCTGTAAAGGAAAACTATAGTGCATTATCTTGTGTAAAAGAGCAAACAGAAGAAATATGTATAGAAGCAGTAAAACAGAATGATTTTGCATTGTATTATGTAAATGAGCAGACAGAAAAAATATGTATAGAAGCAGTAAAAAGAAGTTATATGGCTCTACAGTATGTAAATAAGCAAACAGAAGAAATTTGCTTGGAAGCAGTAAGAAATGATGGAAGAGCATTACAGTATGTAAAAGAGCAAACAGAAGAAATTTGCTTGGAGTCAGTTAGACAAAATGGAAAAGTATTGCAATATGTAAAAAAACAGACTGAAGATATATGTATAGAAGCAATAAAAGGTTCATTTGAAGAGCTTGAAATAAAAGAAATCTTAAGCTATGTAAAGACACCAACGGAAAGAATATTTGTAGAAGCAGTAAAGCAAAATGGAAAAATTCTTAAATATATAGAAAATCAGACAGAATTAATATGCCTAGAGGCAGTAAGAGAAAATTATAATGCTCTACAATATGTAAAAGAACAAACAGAAGAAGTTTGCCTAGAAGCAGTTAATCAAAGTTATGAAGCTCTTAAATATGTGAGAGAACAAACAGAAGAAGTTTGTTTAAAAGCAGTAAAACAAGATTATAGAATGTTGAAATATGTAAATAACCAAACAGAAAAAATATGTTTAGAAGCGGTAAAGCAAAATTATAGAGCTTTAGAATTTGTTGATAATCAAACAGAAAAAGTTTGCTTGGAAGCAGTGAAACAGAATAGGAAAGCACTACAGTATGTAAAACAAAAACAAAGTTAAAAAGGTAAAAATATATAGAAAAATATATGTAAATAAATGAAAATTGATATTTTGTAATAAATAAAGACACATGGCTTATAGTAATAAGTTATGTGTCTTTATGCATATAAAGCTTAATAAAACTGTTTTATTATAATTTTTTTGTTATATAAATAATAGATAGAAAATTATATAAGTCTATTTTTGACCAGTTTTACAATTTTAACAACTAGTTTTGTAAAATATATTGAATTTTCTCAAAAAAGTAGGTACTCTATATATGTAAAATTTTTTGGGAGGTAAAAATGTTTAAGAGATATGCTGATAAAATGACATCTACTTTAATTTGTAATAAGATGATAGATAATAATGAATCTAAAGTCTATTCTTATGGCTTTGAAATATTGATAGCTTTCATAATTAATATAACCACCATATTGTTTATAGGTTTTTTATTTGGTAAATTTACATATGTATTGTTTTTTTTAATGTGTTATTGTCCAATAAGACAATTTTCAGGAGGGTATCATGCAGACAATTATTTTAGATGTCTATTGACTTTTGTTTTTATAATTTTATCTACAATATTAATTATAGAAAATCTAAATATAGACTTATTTAAAAATATTATTATGGTTATTGCTAGTATTAGTTGGGTTGGAATTTGTGTTCTATGCCCAATAGAACATAGGAACAATCCTATAAGTGATAGAGAGAAGTTGGTTTACAAAAAAATTGCTATACTTATATCTACAGTAGTGTCATTAATGACAATTTTAAGTTTTTCTTTGAGTATATTTGTAGATTATTTCATATATAGCGTATTTGCTATGTTTTGGATTTTTATGATGTTAGTATTAGGTAAGCTAAAAGCTAAAAATATAAGTAGAATATGTATGAGGGAGAATTAAGTTATGGAGAAATTTATTGTAAAATTTATGAAGTTTGCTAGTTCATTGGCACTTAGTACTGCTATCTTGACAGCTAATAGTACTTGCCCATGGATTATACATCAGCCTAAGGTACCTAAAGAAATCAGTAATTTAAAGAAGATAAATTAAACAAAAGCACTTATTTATACAAAATTATTATAAAAAAGAAATTATTATAAAAAAGAAATTATTATATTTTGATAAGGTTAAAATCATATAAAATCGGGTACAAAATTTATTTTATTTATTTTATAGGAGCCTAATACTTATTTGATAATATATTAGTGCGCCAATTTAGGGGGATATAGTGTATTCAATGAAATGACTTACGGGGAGTAAGTCATTTTTGTATTTTATGTATTTTAGGTAAACTTGTGATATAATGAAGGGTAAAGTTTAATTAAAACAATAAAAAACTTTAGCATAGATAGTAATTTAGGAGGTAGAGTATGAGTATGATACATAAATTTTCTATGAATGGATATAATATCGTTTTAGATGTGAATGGTGGAGCTGTTCATGTGTTAGATGATGTTGCATACGACTTATTAGATTTTTATAAAGAAAAAAGTAAAGAAGAAATATTAGAGATGTTAAAATCAAAGTATCAAGAAGAAAAAATAAATGAAGCATATGAAGAAATATCAAATTTGGAAAAAGAAGGTCTTTTATATACAGAAGATACATATCAATATCATCCAAGTTTTGTACATAGAGAGCCTGTAGTAAAAGCCTTATGTTTAAATGTAGCCCATGATTGTAATTTAAAATGTAAATACTGTTTTGCAGCTCAAGGTGATTTTGGAGGAGAAAAAGAACTTATGAGTTTTGAAGTAGGTAAGGCAGCAATTGACTATTTGATTGCTAATTCAGGAAGTAGAAAGAACCTAGAGATAGATTTCTTTGGGGGAGAACCTTTGATGAATTTTGAAGTTGTAAAACAATTGGTTGATTATGGAAGAAGTATTGAAAAAGATTATAATAAAAATATAAGATTTACAATAACTACAAATGGTGTACTGTTAAATGATGAGATTATAGATTATATAAATGAAAATATGCACAATGTAGTTTTAAGTTTAGATGGAAGAAAAGAAGTTAATGATAATATGAGACCAACTTTAAATGATAGAGGAAGTTATGATATTACATTACCACGATTTAAGAAACTTGTAGAAAAAAGAGCAAAAGACAAGTATTACTATATAAGAGGTACTTTTACAAGAGATAATTTAGATTTTTCTAAAGATGTTATGCATTTTGCAGATTTAGGATTTAAATTAACATCTGTAGAGCCAGTCGTTGGAGATGAAAGTAATCCATATGCACTTAGAGAAGAAGATTTACCTAAGATATTTGAAGAGTACGAAAAATTTGCTGTAGAGTATGCAGATAGACAATTACAAGGAGATGGATTTAAGTTTTTCCATTTTATGATAGATTTAAATCAAGGTCCATGTGTAATAAAAAGAATAACTGGATGTGGGGCTGGAAATGAGTATCTTTCTGTAACACCAAATGGAGATATATATCCATGCCATCAATTTGTTGGAAATGAAGAATTTAAAATGGCAAATATATTTGATGAAAAAATTGTACTTCCAGAAAACTTAAAAAATATGTTTAGAGAAGCTCATGTATATACTAAAGAAGAATGTAAACAATGTTGGAATAAGTTTTACTGTTCAGGTGGATGTCATGCAAATGCGATAAACTTTAATAATGACATATCAAAACCATATGAATTAGGCTGTGAAATGCAAAGAAAACGTACAGAGTGTTCTATAATGATACAAGCTAAGTTGATGTTAGAAGGAGCAACCAACTAAATTTATATTTTAAAGGAGTTGTTTATATGATTAGAGAGTATTTAGAAGATAAGCCTTTAATTGATGAAAGTGTATTTGTAGCAAAATCAGCAGATATAATTGGAAATGTTAAAATAGGCAAAGATTCAAGTGTATGGTATAATGCAGTAGTTAGAGGTGATGAAGGTCCAATAATTATTGGAGAAAATACTAATATACAAGATTGTTCTATAGTGCATGGAGATATAGAAACTATAATTGGTAATAATGTAACAGTTGGACATAGGTCAATAGTTCATGGTTGTAAAATTAGCGATAATGTGTTAATTGGTATGGGTTCAATAATATTGGATAATTCTGAAATAGGAGAATATACTCTGATAGGAGCAGGTACATTGATTACTTCTAATAAGAAGTTTCCACCAGGCGTTTTGATAATGGGTTCTCCTGGAAAAGTTGTTAGAGAACTTACAGAAGAAGATAAAAGATATATTGATGAATCCTATAAATGGTATATAGAAGCAGCACAAAATCAAAAATATTAAATTAAAGAGTGGTTGTTTCAAAACATATTTAAATCTGTTTTGAGACAACCACTAATTTATTTTATTAGATTTTGTTGATATTTTACTTTTTAAAGAGTATTTGATTAAGCTAGATATAAAATGTCAAAAATAAAAATCAACTGAGTTAAATAATTTTAATAAAATTGCTAGTATATGTGATAAAATTAAATATTAAAGAGGATATAAGATATTAGAATATCAATTGGTGAAATGATGTCATATATGATAAATTAAGGTGTAAGTTTTTGGGTATACCTATCTTAGGAGTGAAAAGATTTGAGAATAAGTTATAGAAATTTAAAGCGATATAGAGAAATCGGATATGTTTTAATAAAGTATGGTTTTAGTTTTATTGTAGAAAGACTAAATATAGAAGGAATTGCCTATAAAATACCACCATTTGACCCACCAGAAGAAATAAAAAATATGACAACTGGTGAGAGAATGAAAAGAGTTTTAGAAGAACTAGGGCCTACATATATAAAAATAGGACAGATATTAAGTACAAGAAAAGATTTATTAGACCAAGATATAATTGATGAGATATCAAAACTTAGAGATGATGTAGAAAAATTTGACTCAAATATAGCTATTGAGATATTTGAAGAAGAAGTGGGTTCAAGTATAGAAGAAATATTTTTAGAATTTAAAGAAGAACCAATAGCAGCAGCTTCAATTGGTCAAGTTTATGAGGGTGTACTTAGAACTGGAGAAGAAGTAATTGTAAAAATTCAAAGACCCAATATAGAGAAAATAATAAAATCTGATTTAGAAATTCTTAGAACAATTGCAAATACTTTAAAGGATTTAAAAAAAGATTTTAATTTAGATTTAGTACAAATGATTGAAGAATTTCAAACTCAATTAATGAGGGAACTTGATTACACATTTGAAGCTATAAATGCAACTAAATTTTCTAGGATATTTAAAAATAGTGATGAAGTATATATACCTAAAATTTACTCAGAATATAATACTAAGAAAATTTTAGTAATGGAGAAAGTTAATGGTACAAAGTTAAGTGATGTAGAAAAAATAAAGAGGCTAGGTTATAACACAAAAACTATTGTTGAAATAGGAGTTAGGTCTTTTTTTACACAGGTATTATCTCATGGCTTTTTTCATGCAGACCCACATCCAGGTAATATATTCGTAGTTGCTAAAAATAAGATAGCATATATAGATTTCGGAATGATTGGAATTATTGATAATAAAACTTTAAATCAATTAAATGAAATTGCATTAGCAGGTGTAGAAAAGAATGTTGACAAAATAATATATCTATTGATAGAAATGGATGCATTAAATGGAGAGGCTGATGTTAAAGGGCTTAGACAGGATTTACTTTATCTAATACATTACTACTATGATATTTCTATAGAAAAAATAAATGTAACAGATATATTAAATGAACTATTTAGATTTTTTAGACAGTACAAAATAGTCATGCCTGTACAACTTGTAACTCTTGCCAAGACGGTCATAACATTAGAAGGGACAAGTAGAACTTTAAACACAGATTTTTCTTTTAGTTCTATGGGAAAAGAGTTTATGAAACATCATTATAAGAGTAAATTTAATCCTAAAAATGTTGTTTTAAATTCAAGACAAAATGTAGAAGAAATATTACTAGATGTAAAAACTATTCCAAAGCAATTAAAAGCAATTTTAAAAAATATAGAA
This sequence comes from Clostridioides sp. ES-S-0054-01, assembly GCA_021561035.1. Lineage (NCBI taxonomy): Bacteria > Bacillati > Bacillota > Clostridia > Peptostreptococcales > Peptostreptococcaceae > Clostridioides > Clostridioides sp. ES-S-0054-01. The sequence goes on along the minus strand of CP067346.1, from coordinate 2,848,766 downwards.
AGAAATAACATAAAAATGCAAATTGAAGATGTTAAAATGACAAGATTAGAAAATTGTATACTAGAGTTAACATCTCAAATATCTCTGAGTTTGGTGTTGGCATCGATTATAGTAGGTTCTTCTCTTATAATTGCATCTCCAAATATAGAAAATAATATATGGATAAAGTTTACTGCTATAGCAGGTTTCTTTATTTCTTTTATAATAGGGCTTTGCTTAGTTATAAGGAGTGTTAGGTCAAAATACAAAAAAGATTAGGGGGAATTAAATTTGAAAAAATGGATATTGAAATATAAAGGGGAGATAGAGGAAAGTGAATTTAGCAAAAAACTTAATATTTCCCCGGAAATCTGCCAAATTTTAAAAAATAGAGGTATATGCACTGAAAAAGATTCAGAAATATTTATGAATCCATCATTAGAGTATTTAAGAGACCCTTTTTTGATGAAAGATATGCAAAAAGCTGTTGATAGAATAAAGTCAGCTATTGAGAAGAACGAAAAAATTTGGATTTATGGAGATTATGATGTTGATGGTGTGTCATCTACTTCTATTTTGTGTATATATTTTAAGAGTATAGGTTATCATGTTGATTACTATATTCCTAATAGATTAGAAGAAGGGTATGGTATAAATGAGGAAGCTATTAAGCTTATAAGCTCTAGGGGATGTGACTTGATTATAAGTGTTGACTGTGGAATTACATCAGTATCTGAGGTCAATATAGCGAATGATTTAGGCATAGATGTTATAATCACAGACCATCATGAATGTCAGAATGAAATTCCATCAGCTTTTGCAGTAATAAATCCAAAACAAGAAGATTGTAACTATCCATTTGATTCACTATGTGGATGTGGTGTAGCATTTAAAATGATTCAAGCGTTGACTCCAAAAGAAGAATTTAAAACTAGTATGTATGATTATTTAGAAATAGTAACCTTGGCAACTATTTGTGATATTGTTCCACTTATAGATGAAAATAGAATAATTGTAAAAAATGGTTTAAAATCAATGAAAGAAGGCAAAAATATTGGATTAAGAGAACTTATAAAAGTTTGTGGTGTAGAAAGTGATAAAATAGGTTCTTCTCATATAGGTTTTGCAATAGGTCCTAGAATAAATGCTTCAGGTCGATTGGGATATTCTTACTTAGGAGTAGAGTTGTTTACTACTCAATCGCAAGAAGAGGCGGTAGAAATAGCTAATATATTAGAAGAAAAGAATAATGAAAGACAGATGATAGAAGCTAAGATGTATCATGAAGCTGAAGAAATCTTAAAGTCTAATAGTAGATATAATGATGATAAAGTTTTGGTTTTAGCCAAAGAAGGTTGGCAACATGGAATAATAGGAATTGTAGCATCAAAGCTAACCGAAAAATACTATAAACCGACGATTCTTTTAGGGATAGAACATGGAGAAGCTACTGGTTCAGCAAGGTCAATAAAAGGATTTAATATATTTGAAGCTCTTGTAAAGTGCAAAGACTTAATGAACAAATTTGGTGGTCATGAACAAGCAGCAGGGCTATCTTTAAACTCAAACAATGTTGAAATTTTGGCTGATGAAATAAATAAGTTTGCAGATTATAATTTGACTGAAGATGATATGATAGAGAATATAAATGTTGAATTTGAATTACAAGAAAAGGTGATAAATTTAAATCTTGTAGAAGAATTACATAAGTTAGAACCTTTTGGATTAAATAATCCAAATCCTAGATTTATAGTTAGGAATTATATTTTAAAAGATTTAAGAATTATAGGTAAAAATCAACAGCATCTGAAATTAAGTATAGAAAAAGAAAAAAGCTATGAATGTATAGGATTCAATATGGGTCATTTAAAATCATTGTATGAAGTAGGAGACAAAGTAGATGTATTGTTCCAATTAGATGAAAATAACTATATGGGAAATAGGAAAGTACAATTTTTACTTAAAGATATAAGATTAGCTCGACCTAAAAATGCAAGTAATGACAAACTTTCACTAAAATTAATGTCAAAAATAATACCAAAAGATACACAAAACTTGTATAATATATCTGTATCTGACTTTGAATTATTTGATGGAAATACAGATATAAATATATTTGATTATTTTGCAAAAGATACATTAATAATATCTAATTCTATAAATGGATTTTATAGAGCGGTATCAGATATATCACTTATAGATTTGGATTTTAACATAAATTACAATATTATTGAAGATATTAGCAAAAACACTGATAAATTAGAACTTATATTTTCTCCTAATATTGATAAAATAGACTTAAAAAGATATAATAATATTATTCTTTATGATTATTTATACAATAAAGGCGAATATTCGTATATATATGAGAATAAAAGAGAAGAAAGTGAAATTATAAAATATTATAATAAAACAGACCTATTATATTTAAAGAATGTAGTTAGTAATATAGTTCCATCAAGAGATGAATTTATAACAATTTATAAACAAGCACTCATAAAAAAAGAAATTGATTTGGATATGGTAAATATAAGGGGAACTTTTAATGTAATTCCATTAAAGTTTTTTACGATATTGAATGTATTTAGAGAATTAAAGTTACTTGATTTTAATTTAAATTATGAAAAAAATTCTGTACTCATAAGAATATTGCCAAAACCACAGAAAAAATTAGACTTAAATGAGAGTTTAATACTCAATAATCTAAAAAATTTAGAAAAACAATACAATAGCAGTTATTAGGAGGCGTTTCCCATGGATTTAAAAAACTTTATAAGGAATATTGATGATTTCCCAAAGCCAGGTATAGATTTTAAAGATGTTACAACTCTATTTAAAGATGGAGAGGCATTTAAATATGCAGTAGATTCTATAGTTGAAGAACTTAAAAATAAAGGTGTAGATTTAGTAGTAGGACCAGAAGCAAGAGGATTTTTGATGGGTACACCTGTAGCATATGCTTTAGGAGTAGGATTTGTTCCAATTAGAAAACCTGGAAAATTACCAGGAGAAGTTGAGAGTTATGAGTATGGCTTAGAGTATGGTACAGATACTTTAGAAATACATAAAGATGCAATTAAAAAAGGTCAAAAAGTGGCAATAGTAGACGATTTATTGGCTACTGGTGGAACTATGGAAGCTGCTGCTAAGCTTGTAGAAAAATTAGGTGGAGAAGTAGTTTCTATGCAATTTTTGATTGAGCTAGAATTCTTAAATGGGAGAGAAAAATTATCTAACTATGATGTTAATTCTCTTATAAAATACTAGTATTTTTACAATAGTTGGTATAGCACCAACTATTTTCATATATATTAAAATTTTATACAAAATAGGTGGTTATATGCATGATAAAGAATTACAAGAAATAATTGAAAAAATAAAAGTTTATGCACCTAATGCAAATTTTGAAATGGTTGAAAAAGCCTATAATCTTGCAAAAAAAGCGCATGAAGGACAATATAGAAAATCTGGAGAGCCATATTTAATTCATCCATTAGCAGTAGCGAATATTTTAATAGAGATGGAATTAGATATTGAAACTATAACAGCTGGTTTACTTCATGATGTTGTAGAAGATACGGAATATACCTATGAAGACATAACAAAAGAATTTGGCAAAGAAGTGGCGGATTTAGTTGATGGAGTGACAAAACTTGGTCAAATAAAATATCGTTCAAAAGAAGAAACTCAATCTGAAAACTTAAGAAAAATGTTTTTGGCAATGGCAAAAGATATAAGGGTTATACTTATAAAACTTGCCGATAGATTGCACAATATGAGAACATTAAAATACATGCCTCCAGAAAAAGCAAAATATAAGGCAAAAGAGACTCTTGAAATTTATGGAGGTATAGCACACAGATTAGGTATTTCCAAGATAAAGTGGGAACTAGAAGACAGAGCATTAAGATTTATGGACCCAGAAGGGTATTATGATTTAGTGAATAGAGTGTCAATGAAGAGAAGTCAAAGAGAGGATTATATACAAGGGATTGTTGAACTTCTTAAAGATAAGTTTAAAGATTTAAGTATACCATGTGATGTATATGGTAGACCAAAGCATTTTTACAGTATTTATAGAAAGATGCAAAAAAAACATAAGACTTTTGAAGAGATTTTTGATTTAACAGCTGTAAGGATATTAGTTGATAATGTAAAGGATTGTTATGCAGTGCTTGGTATAGTTCATACATTATGGAGACCTATTCCAGGTAGATTTAAAGATTATATAGCAATGCCAAAACCAAATATGTACCAATCACTGCATACTACTGTTGTAGGTCCTGATGGAGAACCTTTAGAGATACAAATAAGGACTCATGAGATGCATAATATAGCTGAAAATGGTATTGCAGCCCATTGGAAGTATAAAGAAGGTATCTCTAGTAAAGAATCTAAGGTCGAAGAAAAACTTCAGTGGTTGAGACAGATGATGGAGTGGGAAAAAGATTTAAAAGACCCACAAGAGTTTATGGATGCACTTAAAGAAGATGTATTTAATAGTCAGGTTTATGTATTTACTCCAAAAGGAGATGTAATTGAATTACCAGCAGAATCAACACCTATAGATTTTGCATATAGAGTTCATACAAATGTAGGTAATAAATGTGTAGGAGCTAAAATTGATGGAAGAATAGTTCCTATTGATTATAAGCTTCAAAATGGTAATATTGTCGAGGTGCTTACATCATCTAACTCTAATGGACCAAGTAGAGATTGGCTTAATATAGTGAAGACCCCAAACGCAAAAAGTAGAATTAGACAATTTTTCAAAAAGGAAAGAAGAGAAGAAAATGTCGACCGTGGAAATACAATATTAGAAAGAGAATTTAAGAAGCATGATATACCACAAAAAGACCCTCTTGTTGAAAAATATATGGCATTAGTTGCTAAGAAATTTAATCAACCAAGTGTTGAGGATTTAGTTGCTACTGTAGGTTATGGTGGTATAATGTCATCTCAAGTTGTATCTAAAGTAAAAGACTTATATTTAAAAGAGATTAAAAAAGCTAAAAAAGAACAACAGATACAAGAGGAAGATTTGAATAAACACAATATAAGTGAAACAGAATACAGTAAAAAAAGAAAGAAAAATGCATCACAAGGGATTATAGTAAAAGGGCTTGATAATATCTTAGTAAGATTTGCTAAATGTTGTAATCCTCTTCCAGGAGATGAAATTGTAGGATATATTACTAAGGGTAGGGGAGTAGCGATACACAGAGCTGATTGCCCAAATGCAAATAATAATGGAGATTTTTTCCAGAATAGATTGGTGGAAGTTTCATGGAGTTCAGCAGGAAAAGGTAAGTTTGAAGCAGAGATTCAAATAAAAGCTATTGACAGAAGAGGAATTGTTAATGAAATAACTCATATTGTTGCAATGGATAAACTTAGTTTAAATGGAATAAATGCAAGAAAAGGTAAGGATAGTATTGTAAGTATAAACTTACTTGTAGAAGTTAATGACACAGAGGAATTAAAAATTCTAATGAAAAAATTAAAAGCAATTCCTGGTGTAGAAAGTATTTATAGAATGACAAATTAGAGTTAAAATAATAGGGAGGAAGCTATGAGAGCAGTAGTGCAGAGAGTATCTTCATCTAAAGTTACAGTAGATGAAAACACTATAGGTCAAATAAATAAGGGGTTACTAGTATTGTTAGGAGTGACTCATGATGATAAATCAAGTGATGTAGATTATATGATTGACAAAATATTGAATCTGAGAATTTTTGAAGATGAAAATGACAAGATGAATTTATCTCTAATAGATATAGGTGGAGAGCTTTTAGTAGTATCTCAATTTACTTTATACGGAGATTGCAGAAAAGGAAGAAGACCTGGATTTAGTAATGCAGCTAGACCAGAACTTGCAAATAGTCTTTATGAAGAGTTTGTAAAAAAGGCAAAAGATAAAGGCGTAACAGTTGGGACAGGTCAATTTGCAGCTCATATGATGGTAGAATTAACTAACGATGGTCCAGTAACAATACTATTAGACTCAAGTAAATCTTTTTAAGGGGGAAAACTTTAATGATTATAAAAAAATTTGTAGATACTTATTTTGGAGTAAATACTTATGTATTAGGTGATGAAAAGACTAAAAAATGTGCAGTTATAGACCCAGGTGGAAGTTTAGTAGATACATTAAGCTTTGTAAAAGAAAATGAATTAAATATCGAATATATAATCCTTACTCATGGGCATGGAGACCATATAGGATATGTTAAAGATATTAAAGAAAAAACTGGTGCTAAGGTAGTTGCACATATTGATGAAAAAGAATTATTAAATGATAAAAATAAAAATTTAAGCTATACAATGAGATGTGGAGCACAGGAGTTTGATGCAGATATATATGTAAATGATAAAGACAAGCTTGAACTTGGTGAATTAAAAATGACTTTCTTGCACACTCCAGGACATACTCAAGGATGTATGTGCATAAGAGTTGAAGATGAAATGTTCACAGGAGATACTTTGTTTGCTGGAAGTATTGGTAGAACTGATTTGTATAGTGGAGACTTTCATCAAATGGAAAAATCACTTAAGAAATTATGTAAATATGAAGATGCTATTAGAGTATATCCAGGACATGGTCCAGCTAGTACTCTAGGGGTTGAAAAGAAGACAAATCCTTATATGTAATTTTATAGTAGTATTAAATAATGTATCAAACATTTAATAACTGTATTAGAGATGGGGTTCTTCTACTGTTAAATAGAAGGAGTTAAGTTGATGTTATATGTTTTTTTAAAAGGACACGATTATAAGTATGAAGTAGCAGAACTTATAAAATTGTTTACTAATGAATTTAGTTTACTGACTCTGATAAATGTAGTAATAATATGGAGTCAATGTATTTAATAAATAGATTGATTTATGAAAATGGTGTATTGTCTTCAAGTACTGAGTGTTGTGAAGATGGAAACTTAAAGTATGAATCAATACAAAATATAGAAAATATGAATCTTGAATTTTTAAATGGATTTGATAATAGCAAATCAATTGAAGGTTTTTTGAATAAGTTAGATAATGAAAGTAAGAGAAACTTTAAAAAGTTATGTAAAGAAAGTATCAAAAAAAGCATGTTTATAGTGCTTAAACAAATATTTAATTCTTATGTACCATGGGGAATTTTGACTGGCATTAGACCAGTCAAAATTGTCCACAATCTAATGGATAAAAAGCTAGATGATAATAGTATAAGAACCATTCTAAAAGATAATTATTTTATAATAGATGAGAAAATAGATTTAGCTCTGGAAATCGCCAAAAAAGAGCGAGTATTTATGTATCCTATAGATAAAAATAAAATTTCTCTTTATGTAAGTATTCCATTTTGTCCAACTAGATGTGTATATTGTTCATTTCCTTCAAATTCATTAAAGCAATTTGGGCATTTGAAAAGAGAGTATGTTTATAAATTGATTGAAGAAATTAAAGGTTTTGCCAAGATTATTAAGGAGACTAATAAGGAAATTGAAACTCTATATATTGGTGGTGGAACTCCAACTACACTTGATGAGGAAGAATTAGATTTGCTTATAGATTCATTATTTAATGAATTAGATTTAAGTAAAATTAGAGAATTTACTGTAGAAGCAGGTAGACCCGACACTATTACAGAGCAAAAACTAAGAGTGTTAAAAAAACACAATGTTAGTAGAATTAGTATAAATCCTCAAACTATGAATGATGAGACTTTAGTGAAAATTGGAAGAGAGCATAGAGTCTCTGATTTAGTAGATTGCTTTAATATGGCTCGTAGAATGGGATTTAATAATATAAACATGGATATAATTTTAGGGCTTATAGATGAGGACTTAAATATGGTAAAGAACACATTGGAGGAAATAAAAAAGCTTTCTCCTGAAAGTCTTACAGTTCATACATTAGCCATAAAGAGAGCTTCCAACTTAAATATAAATATGGATAAGTATAAAGAACATCTAACACAGTATGAAGAAATGGTGAAAATGATAGATTTATCAATGAAATATGCAAAAGATATGGGGCTAAATCCATATTATATGTACAGACAAAAACATATGTTAGGAAATTTAGAGAATATAGGTTATGCTAAAGAAGGATATGAGTGCATTTATAATATACAGATTATGGAAGAAAAACAAAGTAACTATGCATTAGGTGCAGGTGCTATATCGAAATTTGTTTATGTAGATGAAGATAGAATTGAAAGAGTAGAAAATGTAAAAAATGTTGAACAGTACATTGAAAGAGTAGATGAAATGATAAAAAGGAAGAAAGAAGAGGTATATAAAAATGTTGACTAAAGCTCCTAGAGGAACTAAAGACATAACTCCAAAAGAGGCTTATAAATGGCGTTATGTAGAAAATAAATTTAGAGAAATATGTGCTTTATATGGATATGAAGAAATGGTAACACCTATATTTGAACATACAGAACTTTTTAAGAGAAGTGTTGGAGATACTACAGACATAGTTCAAAAAGAAATGTATTCTTTTAAAGATAAAGGTGATAGAGAAATCACTCTAAAGCCAGAAGGTACAGCTGGTGCAGTTAGAGCATTTATTGAGAATAAACTATACGCAGATACTCAACCAACTAAACTATTTTATGTTACACCTTGTTTTAGATATGAGAGACCACAAGCTGGTAGACAAAGACAATTTCATCAATTTGGTATAGAGGCACTTGGAAGTGATACACCTTCAATGGATGCTGAAATAATAGCATTAGCCGTTCAATTTTTTAATGAAGTTGGTTTAACTGACTTAGTGGTAAGTATAAATTCAGTTGGTTGCCCAGTTTGTAGAAAAAAATATAATAATTTATTAAAAGAATATCTTGATTCAAAAGCAAGTGTGTTATGTGAAACTTGTAATGAGAGAAAAGAAAAAAATCCAATGAGAGTTATAGATTGTAAAAATCCTACATGTAAAGAAAATATTAGAGATATACCATTTATAGCAGACAACTTATGTGATGATTGTAAAACTCATTTTATGAAATTACAAGAATACCTAAAAGAGATGGATATAAACTTTGTAATTGACAAGACAATTGTTAGAGGCTTAGATTACTATAGAAAAACTGCTTTTGAAATTATATCTAATGATATAGGTGCACAAAGTACTGTATGTGGTGGAGGCAGATATGATGGTCTTGTTGAGCAACTAGGAGGTCCAAAAGGGATAAGCGGAATTGGATTTGCATTAGGTGTCGAAAGACTTTTACTTACGCTTGAAAGCAATGGAATTGAAATAGAAAATCCACAGTCTACAGATATATTTATAGTAACAATAGGTGAAGAAGCAAATACAAAAAGCTTTAAACTATTAAAAGAACTGAGAAAAAATCATATAAGTGCAGATAAAGACCATATAGAAAGAAGTGTCAAGGCACAATTTAAATATTCAGATAAAATAAATTCAAAATTTACAATAGTAATTGGCGATGATGAACTTAAAAACGACACTGCAACATTAAAAAACATGAAAACATCAGAGCAAACTACTGTAAAATTAAGTACATTAGTTGAAGAATTAAAGCAAAAGCTGTAAAATAAGAAAGTATGATGTTTTGTGTATTAGATAAATATATAGCATTAAAATTAAATAAAATGGAGGTAGTATCTTGGAAACTTTAAAGGGTTTAAAGAGAACTCACTACTGTGGAGAGTTGAGAGAAAAAAACATAAATGAAGAAGTTGTACTTATGGGATGGGTACAGAAAAAAAGAAATTTAGGTGGTCTTGTATTTGTTGACTTAAGAGATACAAGTGGCTTATGTCAAATAGTTTTTGATACAGATGTAGATAAAGAAGCTTTTGAAAAAGCTGAAAAATTAGGGTCTGAATTTGTAATAGCTGTAAAAGGAAAAGTATGTGAAAGACAATCTAAAAACCCTAATATGCCAACTGGAGATATAGAAATATTTGCAACTGAACTTAGACTTTTAAACAAGTCAGAAACTCCACCTATTTATATAAAAGATGATGATGATGTTTCTGAAGCACTAAGATTAAAATATAGATACTTAGATTTAAGAAAACCATCTATGCAAAGAAATTTAAAATTAAGACATAAAGTAATGAATATTACAAGAAATTACTTATCAAACAATAGATTCTGCGAAATAGAAACACCATTTTTAATAGCTCCAACACCAGAAGGAGCAAGAGATTATCTTGTACCAAGTAGGGTTAACCCAGGAAAATTTTATGCGTTACCACAATCACCACAATTATATAAACAATTATTGATGGTAAGTGGTATGGATAGATATTTCCAAATAGTTAAATGTTTTAGAGATGAAGATTTAAGAGCGGATAGACAACCAGAGTTTACACAAATAGACTGTGAAATGTCTTTTGTTGAGCAAGAAGATGTTATGAGCATGATTGAAGGTTTGCTTGAAGTGATATTTAAAGAAGTTTTAGATGTAGAGTTGACACTTCCGCTTCCTAAGATAACTTATGCAGAAGCTATGTCTAGATATGGTTCAGATAAACCAGATACTAGATTTGGATATGAATTAACAGACATATCTGATGTTGTTTGTAATTGTGGGTTTAAAGTGTTTGCTGATGCTACACAACCAGGAAAAAGTGTTAGGGGTATAAATGTAAAAGGAAAAGCTGATGATTTTACTAGAAAACAAATATCATCACTAGAAGAACATGCTAAGACATATAGAGCAAAAGGTCTTGCTTGGATGAAAGTAGGACAAGAGGGAGTAACTTCTCCAATAGCAAAATTCTTTAATGAAGAAGAAATTAATGCTATACTTACAAGAATGAATGCTGAAGTAGGAGATTTACTTTTATTTGTAGCTGATAAAAATTCAATAGTATTTGATGCTTTAGGGCAAGTTAGACTTGAAGTAGCAAATAGACTTAATCTACTAGATAAAAACGTCTATAATTTATTGTGGGTAACAGAATTCCCAGTTTTTGAGGAAGATGAAGAAACAGGTACATTCTCAGCAATGCACCATCCATTTACATCACCTATGGATGAAGATTTAGATAAGCTAGAAGAAGGTGACAAGGCATCTTTGAGAGCTAAAGCTTATGATATTGTATTGAATGGTTATGAAATAGGTGGAGGCAGTGTTAGAATATCAAATTCTGATGTTCAATCAAAAATGTTTAAAGCACTTGGTTTTACAGAAGAAAGAGCTAATGAAAAGTTTGGTTATTTACTAGAAGCATTCAAATATGGGACTCCTCCTCATGCTGGACTAGCTTTTGGTCTTGATAGACTTGTTATGTTACTTGCAGGAGCCGATAATATAAGGGAGGTTATTGCTTTCCCTAAAAATCAAAATGCTGTTTGCCCTATGACAAATGCTCCAACATTAGCAGAAGTTGAGCAATTAGAAGAATTAAGTATAAAGGTCGATATAAAAGACAACGAATAATATGTAATTATTAAGAAGTTAAAATATAAAAAGTCTGGGTATAAAGTGTATTTATATTCAGATTTTTTTGTTTATTAAGACTGTCTTTATCTTTGCTCTTCTAGCCATATTTTAATATATTATCCTTATATTCTTGTCTAATATAATGAAAATACTATATTTAAGAATTTTATTATATATTAGTTTTTAAACATTATAATCGTTATAAAACTAGTTTTTAAAACAATTATAATGTTTTAATTAAAAGGTGTATATGTAAAAAATTTGGAATAAATCTAATATATGTTTTAATAGGTTAAATTAAAATAATAATTTTAGACTATTTATCTATCTATAACTTAAATTATATCAAATTGATAACAAACTAGATATTATACTTTTTTGTAGAGTAGAATTATAATTATATAAAGAAAAAATTCTACTAACAGTGAAAAAAAAGTAGAAAAAAGTAGAAATTGTTCTTTTATAAAGAAAGGGAGGGATAATATTGCAAGAGAGAGAAGAATTAGTTTTAAATCCAGTTCCAAAAGAGGAAAGAGTTGGATGGTTAGCCCCATTATTTAATATGCTTGGTTCTAACATAGCTATATCTGAACTAATGGTTGGAGGTACTTTAATTTTAGGAATGACTCTTTCTAATATGATTATTACATCAATTATAGGGAACTTAATATTAGTTGCAATCATTATGATACAAGGCTATATAGGTTACAAAGAGGGACTAAATACATACGTATTAGCTAAGGGGGCATTTGGAGAGATAGGAGGAAAGTATCTTATATCTCTATTACTTGGTATAACTAGTTTTGGATGGTTTGGTGTACAGGCAGGGGTTGCAGGATTATCAGTACAAAAGATATTCCCAAGTGTAAATCTAACACTAGTTACGGTTATACTTGGATTATTAATGGTAGTTTTTGCATTGTATGGCTTTAAAGCTATGGCTAAGTTTAATTACTTAGTTATACCACCACTTATAATATTAATGGTATGGGGAGTTTTTAAAGCTTTTTCCACTTATGGGGTCGAAGCTATTTACAACTATACTCCTCAAACAACAATGAGTATGGTTGAAGGTCTTAATATTGTAGTAGGTCTTATTATAGTTGGTGCAATTATATCACCTGACCAGTTAAGATATACGAGACGAGTAAAAGATATTTGGATTATTGGTTTTTTAGGTCTAGGGATTATTTCATTATTCCAGCAAGTTGCAGCTGGTGTAATGTCTATGGGAGCACCTACTTGGGATATAACCGAAGTATTGGCTAATTTAGGTTTTGGATGGGTAGCATTTGTCATTTTAATACTTGCATCTTGGTCAACTAATGTATCAAATGCTTATTCAGGTGGATTAGCACTAAAAACTATTTTTCCGAATGTAAAAAGAAATATTTTGACTTTAGCTGCAGGTCTAATAGGTACAATAATAGCAGCTACTGGTATAATATTTAAATTTCAATCATTTTTATCTTTCTTGGGAATAGCAGTTCCAGCCATAGCAGGAATTATGTGGTGTGAGTATTATTTTATACAAGGAAGAACTTATAAGCATAGAGATGGAATAAATTGGATTGCAGTAATAAGTTGGCTAATAGGTTTTGCAGCATCATATTATAGTTCAAAAATAAATTTCTTAATACCACCAATAAATGGAATTGTAGTGAGTATGATTATTTATTATATATCAATGAAATGCTTTGGAATCAAAAATAAATAAAGGGGGCAATGATATGGGTCGTAAGGTGAAAATAGGTATAATTCAACAGCACAGTGTACTTGGAGATGTTAAAAAAAATATAGAAAAAGCAGTAGAGATGATAGATGATTTAGGAAAACAAGGGGCAGATATAATTTGTTTACCAGAATTATTTGCTACAGGATATAATTTAGAGTCTTTAGGTGGAGTTAAAACATTAGAATTAATAAGAGAGCATAACAAATACATAGAAGAATCAATGTCAGAAGCCGCTAAAAGAAATAATGTATACCTGATATCTCCGTATGGAACTTTAGAAAAAGGATCTACACATGTTTATAATTCAGCAGTTATATTTGATAGAAAAGGTAAGATTATGGGAGAATACTGTAAAAATCACCTATGGTCATTAGAAGCAGTATACTTTAAAGTAGGGGAAAAAGTAGAGGTATATGATGCTGATTTTGGTAGATTTGGTGTAATGATATGTTATGATGCAGGTTTTCCAGAAGTATCTAGAGAATTGACATTAAAAGGTTCTGAAATAATATTTATACCATCTGCATGGAGAATACAGGATGAAGATATGTGGGATTTAAATGTATCTCAAAGAGCCTTAGAGAATACTATATACACAGTAGGTGTAAACTTAGTAAGTAATGATTCTAATTTAATACTGTTTGGGAAGAGTAAAATATGCAATCCTAGAGGCACTGTAATAACTCAATTAGATACATATAGAGAAAAATATGTCTTATCAGAGATTGATTTAGATGAAATAAAAAAGTATAGGGAAGATATCCCATATTTGAAAGACAGAAAAATCAGCTATAACATATAATTCTATGCTATAATACAAGTTTAATATAAAATAACAAGAAGAGGATGTATCAACGTCAAGGCTAAATTTATTGTAGTTGATATATCCTCTTTAATATTATCAACTTTGATTTAAATATTTTTAAAATAGTTGATAAGAAAGTTTTTAAACAACAACACGGCTTTAGATTCATAGTTTTCACTGAACCATGAAAGATTTAAATATCTTTTAAATTCAATGTCTTTGATATGTAACAATTTAATTTCAGGGTCTTGAGATAATCCCCATGATTTTCCACATATAAACCCAACTCCTTGAAGTGATTTTATAAGAGCATAAATTGTATATGGTGAATCAGATTCAAATGCTATTTTGGGTTTGAAATTAGCTGATTCACATAGAATATCTATTACCTCTCTATAATTCTCACCCTTCGTTATAACTATAAAGTTTTCATCTGAAACTTCACTTAGATATACTTCATCCTTTAAGGATAAAGGGTGGTTTATTGAAACTCCTAATAATATTTCCTCGCATGTTAAAGTTATACTATTTTCTGAGTTTAGTTTTGTAAATGAAGAAGATATGTACAAATCAAAATCACTTTTTTTATAAGATGATGGCAAAGTATGTGACACATTAAAAGTAATATTAGGATATAGTTTTCTAAAATTACTCAAAAGTGGTGGTAGCACATTAGCCGCTGCAGGAGATAATATCTTTACTTCTCCTGTATTTTCTAAAGAAGTATCTTGTAATTCCTTTTTTGAACTTTCTACTAAATCTAAAATGATATCTACTCTTTTTAGAAACAATCTTCCATACTCATTTAAAACAATGTATCTCCCTTTTCTATCAAACAACTGAACTCCAAGTTCTTTTTCTAAGGACGAGATAGTTTTACTTAAAGCTGGTTGTGCTATATTTAATTTTTGTGATGCTTTTGTTATGTGCTCCATTCTAGCAACAGTTTGAAAATACTTAAGATGCAATAAGTCCATAATATAAAATACACCTCTTTTAATATAACCTTAGTTATATAGACTTGATAATTAATTATATATTATACATTATAATACAAAACTTGTATAATAAACTATAATATATCAAAAAGTTATTTAAATAGTTATTAATACACTTTGCATAATCTAACTAATATAAGGAGATATTTAATATGAAGTTGACTAAGGAAATATTGGAGTATGCTCTAATAGGAGGTACAATTTTAGGTGGAGGAGGTGGAGGTGCAAAGGAAAGTGGAAGAGAGCTTGGAGAATGTGCTTTGGAATATGGATTTCCAGAGCTAATAAGTATAGATAAATTACATGATGATGCAATTATTTTAAATGTATCAGCAGTAGGAGCTCCAGCTGCACCACTTAAGTATGCCGATAGCAATGATTATATAAATACAGTAAAAATTTTTGTTGATAAATTAGGATTAAATGTACAAGGTATTATTACAAATGAAAATGGAGGATGCGCAACGATTAATGGATGGCTTCAGTCTTCTGTACTTAAAATACCACTGATAGATGCTCCTTGTAATGGAAGAGCTCATCCAACAGGGCTTATGGGAAGTCTTGGGTTGCATAGAGATAGAACATATAAGTCTTATCAAGCTGTGTCTGGAGGAAATCCAGAACTTGATAATCATGTAGAGGGGCTTGTAGAGGGGTCTTTAGATAAGACTTCGGGAATTGTTAGACAATGTGCTGTAGCTGCAGAAGGATTAGTAGCAGTGGCTAGAAATCCTGTAAAAGCTTCTATTGTAAAAGAAAATGCTGCGATAGGAGGAATAAGTCATGCTATAGATTTGGGAAGAGTATTTTACTTAGGTTTAGCAATATCAAAAGATGAGGCAATAAATAAAGTTGTGGAATTTTTGGATGGAGAGATAGTATCAGAAGGGGTAATAGAAGTTTTAGAGTTAGAAACTACAGGTGGGTTTGATGTAGGTAAATTGATTGTAAACGGTTGCGAGGTAACTTTTTGGAATGAATATATGACAATAGAAAAAGATAATAGTAGAATTGCAACGTTTCCAGATTTAATTATGACTTTTGATAAAAATACGAGCATGCCTGTTACATCAGCAGAAATTAGAGAAGGACAAGAGATAATTTTAATAAAAACTTCTAAAGAAAATTTAAAACTTTCAACAACGATGAAACAGGAAGAACTGCTAAAAGATATAGAGGATATATTAGATAAAGAGATAATTGCATTTAATTAATGTATATAGTAGTTTAATTGCTTGAAGCATTAGAATTAATTAAATTTAAAAAAGTAGAGAGCCTATAAACACGTACTTAGTAAAAAATTTATAAAATATAAATAAAAAAATAATAAAATGTTTGTACCAATATAAATATTACAGGAAAATTACAAACAAAAGAAACTAAAGTTGGATGGTGAGCAAATATGATGTTAAAACAAATTTTAGAAGTTTATGATATTGTTGATAGTGCAAAAGTTGATGGGGAATGTGTAAAAAAATATTTAGAAAGTTATGGCGGAAAAGATATATTAGTAAAAACTTTGAGTACAGAAAAAGGCTCTACTGATTTAGTAAAGTTTACAATACCTGGTAAAAATGGAAAATCCTCAGGAGGAACGGCTAAGACACTAGGTGTGTTAGGAAGATTAGGAGGGATTGGAGCCAGACCTGAAATGATAGGTATGGTTTCAGATGCTGACGGTGCTTTAGTAGCAATAGCAGTTGGAGCAAAATTATTAGATATGCAAAATAAGATGGATTTTCTTGAGGGAGATGTAATAGTTTCAACTCATATATGTCCAGATGCACCTACTAAAGAACATAAGCCAGTTCCGTTTATGGATTCTCCAATTGATATGAAGACCATGAATGAAAACGAAGTTGATTTAAACTGTGATGCTATATTATCAATAGATACAACTAAAGGAAATAGAGTGATAAATACAAGAGGATTTGCTATATCACCTACAATAAAAGAAGGATATATACTAAAAACAAGCAATGATTTATTAAATATAATGCAGACCACTACAGGAAAACTTCCTTATGTGTTTCCTGTGTCAATACAAGATATAACTCCATATGGAAATGATTTATGTCATATAAATAGTATTCTTCAGCCATCTGTGGCTACAAAAGCACCTGTAGTAGGTGTAGCTATAACAACTGAAACGACAGTTGCAGGTTGTGCAACTGGAGCAAGTAACTATTCTGATTTAGAAAGTGCAGGTAGATTTGTTGTTGAAGTAGCAAAATACTATGGTAATGGAAAGTGTGAGTTTTATGATGAGTCTGAATGGAGTATTTTGATGAAGAGATATGGAAGCTTAAACAAGTTCCAAACCTTTGGTAAAGAATAAGGTTGTACTTTATTAATGTTTTAGAATAGTCAATATGACTTAGATTTTTAAATAAATTTGTAGAACAATAAAGAGAACTTTTAATATACAGAGAAATCTCTTTATTGTTCTATAATATTGTATTTAATAATTATTTCTATTTTGATAACTTAATTCTAGGATTTATTACTATGCATATTACCAACATACAAACACTTAAAATCCAATGCCTAATTCCAAATTTAGATATTAATAAATTCAATCCTGCTATAGTAAATAAGCAATATTTCATTATAATTAAAAGTGCATTTATAGAAATTCCTTTCATAGAAAGTATTCTAAATCCAATGAGAGACATTCTAAGTCCTATAAATGCCAACAATATACCTGTAATATCTTGAATTAAGTAATAGTATTCAAATTTCATATTCAATCAACTCTTCTCTTAACAGTGTCAAATATCTCTAACTCTTCAATTTCATCATCTGTATATGTAAGCATAGTAAATCCAGTTACACCATAAATAAATGAAATTATAGGAGTAATCCAACTTAAGAAACAATATGGAATAAATTCTAGTGGGCTTACACCAAGAGTCTGAGCACAGAAAACAGCATTTGAATTCCATGGTATTAATGGACCACCAAGTGTAGCTGTATCTTCTATAATTCTAGATAGATTTTGTGGTTTTAATTTAAATTCTTTATATATTGGAGACATTAAAGTTCCGACAAATACAGAAGTGAACATCATTGATGAACTAAATGCATTTGCAAAGTAACTTACTATAAAAGTAGACCCAACCAATTTAGTTCTTGATTTTCCTATTTTAGTTATAAGAGGTTGAAGTAGTACTTCTAAGAAGCCGGTTTTTTGGAGAATACCAGCAATAACGAAAACTACAAATACTAGTAAAACGGTTTCAGCCATACTCATTATTCCACCACGATTTAATAGTTTGTCAGCATACACAAATCCAGTATCTATAGTAAATCCTGATAACATGTAATTCAAAACATCACCTATTTTTTCTCCTTCTTGAAATACAGCTATAATAAGTCCCATGATAGCTGAGCTTAGTATAGATATAATAGGTGGTTTTTGTAATAATAAAAGCAATAATAAAAATAATATTGGAATCATTGCTACTAAACCAATATGAAAGTTTGAATTTAATACATCTTTGATTTGATTTATTTGAACATAGTCGATAGTATTATTTGAATACTTGAATCCGATTACTGTATACAGAACTATACATATTGCATATGCAGGTCCTGTTGTGTAAACCATGTGCTTCATATGTGTAATTACGTCTGTCTTACAAACTGCTGCAGCTAAGTTTGTAGAATCTGATAGAGGTGACATCTTATCTCCAAAGAAAGCACCAGAAATGACTGCACCAGCTGTTAAACCAAGAGGAATACCCATGCTAGTACCAATACTCATCATTGCTATACCAGAAGTTCCAAGAGTACCCCAAGATGTACCAGTAGCAACAGAAGTCAGTGAACAGACTATTAATGTTGTAAGTAGAAAATATTTAGGTGTTATTATTGTTAGACCACTATATACTACTGTTGGTATTGTACCAGCAGCTATCCAAGCTGCTATTAGTACACCAACAGAAAGTATAATTAAATTTGATTGAAAGGCATCTTTACCAACTTCAAATCCAAAAGCTTCTATTTCATCATTAGTATAACCAAGCTTCATAGCTGCAGGAACTACTATAAGCCATGAAAGTAAAAACATTGTAGTTATAGAAGCATTAAATACAACTATACCAACTGATGTTAAAGCTATTATTGCAAGCATTACTAACAAGGAATATCTAAATGAAGGTATTTTTCTTTCTGTATCCATTTTCATAGTACAAATTCTCCTTAAATATTTTTAGTTAATTGCATTTTTTATTCTTATAAGAGCTTCTTCAAGCATACTTCTTGGACAAGCTAAGTTTATTCTTTGATACCCACTCCCTCCAATGCCAAAACTGTTTCCTTGATTTAAAGCAACCTTCCCCTTTTTTACAAGTATACTTTCTAGTTCTTCATCACTTAATCCAAGTGCACTAAAGTCTACCCATAATAAATAAGTACCTTCTGGTTTTCTAACTTTAAGTTTTGGCATATTTTCATTTATATATTTTATAGCAAAATCTATGTTAGATTCTAAATATTCCAAAAATGATTCTAACCAAGGCTCACCATTATTATATGAAGCTTCTGTTGCAACTAAGCTAAAGCAATTATTTCTCTTTATATCAATTCTAGTAAAGGCATCATCTAACAATTTATAGTCTTTTTCATCTGGTAGTACTACATATGATGATTGCAGGCCAGCTATATTAAAAGTTTTAGTTGGAGCCATACAAGTAATTGTATTTTTTTCAAATTCTTTAGAAATAGATGCCATAGGAATGTGTTTATGTTTTTTTAATATAATGTCACTGTGTATTTCATCAGATATTATTTTTACATTATGCTTAAGGCAAATATCTCCTAGTTTTTTTAATTCATCTTTTGTCCATACTCTACCAACTGGATTGTGGGGATTACAAAGTATGAATAATTTTACATCTTTAATTTTGTTTTCAATGTCTTCATAATTCATTACATAGTTTCCATCTTCTAGTTTTTGTAATGGGCTTATAACCAATTCTCTACTATTATTTTTTACAACACTATTAAAAGGGCTGTAAACTGGTTCTTGTATCATTATTTTATCGTTTTCTTTTGTAAGTTCGTTTATTAAAAGACTTATGGCTGGTATTACACCTGGACTATAAATTAACCACTCACTTTTTATTTTCCAATTATGTCTTCTATCTAGCCAATTCACTATAGATTCATTGTAAGAATCTGGTCTTGTTGTATAGCCATAAATCTCTTGTTCCAGTCTATTTCTTAAGGAATCAATTATACAAGGTGCAGCTTTAAAATCCATGTCAGCTACCCACATAGGAAGCAAATCATTAGTTCCATACTTTTTTTCCATCTCTGACCATTTAGATGAAAAATTATTGCTTCTATCAACAATTTCGTTAAAATTATAATTCATTATAAAAACCTCCAGTAATTTTAAATTTTATGTTAATAATATTAAGCAAACAACATGCCAAGATTGATAATAAAAAATATTTATCCATAAGTTAATATGTAATACTAAGTAATTCCAGAGTATAGATAAGATAAAAATATTAACTATATTTAGAAGTTTGTGGAAAAGGTTATTTCTAATAAATTTTCAGATATATGAAAATGTAATTAAATAGGTTTAAATGGTTCAACTGTTTAACTTATTAGACCTATTTATATTTTTTAGAAATTCAACTCCTTTTGGTGTTATAATTGAGCCACCACGACCAACAAGTATGTCAACAAGTCCAAAGTCTTGTAATTCTAGAAGTATATTTCTAATCTGTTGTTCCGTCAAAAATCTATTTTCCTCTAAAGCTATTTTATATAAGCTTTTTCTGCCAATTCTTTCTTTTAAATCATAAGCTTTTTTTAAATTATCCAGTATAAATATGTATTCATCTAGAGACCTTTTAAAATTATAGTCGTATTTTATAAAGTTTTTTTCTTTGTTAATGTTGAATTGGTACTTTCCTATATTATCAGTCACTTTATTACAGATAGTTCTGCTATAATTTGAATCTATGGTATCCAATATGTACTCAGGCAAATCACATATTTCTATAATATCTTTTCCCAAGTAACAGAAGTATTCTCCTAAGTTTCTTAATTCTCTTACATTTCCTTCCCATTTATACATTTTAAAGATTTCTTTTACTTCTTCACTTAGACTAAAATTACATGGAATATCATATTTTAATGAGCCAAAAATTTCAAATATATCAACAGGTCTTTCTCTAAGAGGATGTATTTTAAGAGGAAGAACATTCAACCTAAAATATAAATCTCTTCTAAACATATTTCTAGATACAAGTTCCTTTAAATTTCTATTAGTAGCTGCAATTATTCTTACATCAATATCAATGACATTATTAGAACCAATACGTCTTACTTGTTTTTCTTGTATGACTCTCAGTAATTTAGATTGAGAGTTTAAATCCATTTCTCCAATTTCATCTAAAAATATAGTTCCATTGTTAGCTAATTCAAATAAACCAATTTTTCCACCTTTTTTAGCACCAGTAAAAGCACCTTCATCGTAGCCAAATAATTCACTTTGCAGTAGATTTTCTTGAAAAGTACTACAATTTACTGCTACAAAAGGTCCATCTTTTCTCCTAGAAGCACTATGAATGGATTGAGCAAATAATTCTTTACCAGTACCACTTTCACCAATTATCAAAATAGATGAGTTTGATTGAGCCATTTTATTAGCAATTTTTTTTGTATTAATAGTTTGTATACTAGAACCTAATATGTCATCAAATGTATATTTACTGATATTACCGGAGTTTACTAATTGTGCTCTTAACTTAGCTTGCTTTTTTTCTAATTGAGAGAACTTTGTCATCTTTAGTATAAATCCATCAAATACATTTAATTGTATGTGTTTAATTTCTAAATTTATATCAATATGATTTATTTTAATCAATTTCTCAAAAAATGGAGTTTTATTGGTCAATATGTTTTGGAAATTGATGTCCTTTATACAATCACCAATGAATGAGTCAATCATTTCATTTGCATTTATAGATAAAATTTTTCTAGCCATATGGTTATAGAATTGAATTATCCCATAATTATTTGTGCATATAATTCCATCATCAATTATAGATAATAATAAATCAAACTGTCTTTCAAATTTATTTGCATCTAATAATAATTCACCTGTACTATAACTTGTAGGAATTATTTTCTCAACGTATTTTTTTATTAAGTCATCCTTTATTAGATGTTTTAGTTTAGTTTTTGTAGCAATTTCAACAATACAACTTAAATCTATTATTCTGTATTTTAAGTCTATAACTTCACAATTTTTAAATTTAGGTAATATTTTCTCACCAGGAGTCAGGATTACAGCATCTGTGGGAGTAAATTCAATCTCTGGATAGCAAGGCAAGATATTGATATTATCTATTCCTAGTCTATGTATTAAAGAAATTGTTTCTATTGCCATATCCTTACTTAAGTTATATACATAAATAATTTTATCTTTTTCTAATTTAGATATCATATCAATACTGTTCTTTTCAAATGTTAACTTAGGAACAATAATTTGAGCATCATAGTGAGATAATTTTACTATTTCATCATACTTTAAATAAGCAGATAGGAGTATAAGTTTTTCTTTAAAAAACTTTAAATTTCCCTCTTCAAATGAGTATAAGTTTATTTTTAGATTATCACCTAAGAATTGTCTTATTTGGTTTTCATAAATTTCTCCAGCATCTTTTTTTAAACTTACAATAGCTAATTCCATTTGTTTCATTTTAACCTCTCATATAAATTTGACTTATTTTAGATTACATAACAATTAAATTGAATTAAATAATATTATTTAATTGTTATTATAAATTTATTATAGACTACACATTGAAGTAAAAGAAATAGCTAAAATTATTCCTTTTATTTTTGTTTTTTGTATCTATTTGGTATAATAGTATTAGAGCATATAATAATTTAGGCAAAGTTTTTAAACAAGTTGGTAAGTAGAGCACATTTGTATAAGACATCATTAGAGTATGAGGTGAATTTATGAAAGAGAGAAAACTAGCACAAAGCAATGAGAGAGAAGCTCTCATAAAAAGATTAAAGAGAATAGAAGGTCAAGTTAAGGGTATACAGAAGATGGTAGAACAAGAACGTTATTGTGTTGATATATTGGTTCAAATATCCGCTATAAGGTCTGCTATAAATAGAGTAGGCACAATTATCTTGGAGAACCATATAAAAGGATGTGTAGCAGAAAGTATCAAGCATGATGATGGTGAGCAAACTGAAGAGATGATAAAAGAACTTATGGATACTATAAATAAATTTACGAAATAAGGAGGCGGTTAGTTATGAATCAACAAGGATTTATTATGGAAATTGTTGATGATAAAACTGCAAAATTAAAAATGCAAAGACATTCAGCTTGTGCTGCTTGTGGAAAATGTGCTACTACAAATTCAGCAGAGTCAAAAGAAATATTAGTAGAAGTAGATAACACAATTGGTGCAAAAGTTGGTGACCATGTAGAAGTGAGTATGGATAATATGAATGTATTAAAAGCAGCTGTAATGGCCTATATAATACCTCTTATAGCACTTCTTGTTGGAACAATAGGGACTTATTATATATTGGGGGCAATTGGGATGACAACTGGGGTTGAAGCCGTAAGTGGACTAGTTGGAATTTGCCTTACAATACTTTGTTATTTGTACTTAAAGAAGAATGACAAAAAATTCAGAGATAGTAGAGAGTTTATACCAGTAATAACAAGAATATTAATTGACCTTTAAAATAATTATAATTAAAAACAGCAATGTACCTTTTGGATAAATACTCAATGTGTATTTGTAAAGTTTTAGTACATTGCTATTTTTATATTTTTATTTTGATTTTCTGTAAGGAAGAAAGTTTTTTCTGATTTTTAAAAGGTTCAATGTTCTTACAAAAGAAGTTACAACTAATACACCAAGTGATATTGCAGCGCTTAGAAACAGTGCATCTGTACCTTTTGACATAGCCAGAGAATAATTCTTCTGAATCAAAGATAACATTGTATTGTATAGCCCAATTCCTGGTATTAGAGGAAGAATTCCTGGAATTACGAACACAATAGCTGGTTGCTTTAGTTTTCTAGCCAAAGTCTCACTACATGCTGAAACTAAAGCAGCAGCTATAAAACCTGCAAAAACTGCATTTGTAGTAAAATTAAATAAATAAACATACACAATCCAACCAACTCCTCCAGTTATTCCAGCTGGAAGAAGTAGATAAAGTGGGGCATTAAAGAAAACAGCAAATCCAGCAGTTGCAATACCTGAAAATAAAAAATGTAAAATCATCGACATATCAGTCATTAGAAAGGACCTCCAATTCTATACCATGTATCAAGAACAAAACCAACTCCAGAAGCAATTGCAATAATAATCATAGCAGCATCAAAAGCACGAGAAATTCCTGATATTAAATTACCTGAAATTAAATCTCTAATAGCTTTTATAAAAGCAACTCCTGGGAGTAGTGGCATTATGGCACCAACTATAAGCATTTTAGGGTCGTCTAAAATGCCTATTTCAACTAGTAGAACTCCTGAAAGTGCAATTAAAAAAGAAGATACTAAACAGGAAAACGCAGATATAGCACTTATTTTCATCGTTTTATCGTAAGTAATTGCAGCAAAAATTGCTATTATAAATGTAAGTATAAAATTTAATACATAATTCCCTCCAAGCAAACAAGCAAAACAAGCAGATGCAATTCCTGTACAAGAGTAAAACAACCATAAAGGATAAGGTTTTACATCTTGGATTTCATAAAGACGTTCAATAGCACTATCAATATCATATTCTTTGTCACTAACAAATTCTCGAGAAAAGCTATTTAATAAAGAAATCTTATTTAAGTTTATACCTCTTGATTGAATCGTTTTCATAAACGAAAAACCATCAAATTTTTCATCTGAAATAATTATTACTGTAGGAGTTGTAAAAATATTTACATGATAAAATCCTCTTGACCTGCATATTCTAAGGACGCTGTCTTCAACCCTAGATGTTTCAGCTCCATTTTTTATCATAAGTTCCCCTACAAATAGAGCTAATTTTAGAATGTTTTTCTTATATTCAAGTTCCTCATTTTGATTCATAAATTCACCTCCAAATTAAAAAACGTAATATTGAAATTATATCAAATTTTTAAGCAATATTCCTTAATATATATATAAATATATTATCTTTTTTTTATTTCAAAATAGTCACATTTAAATTATATCCAATTAAAAGAATTAGACAATATTATTTATTATATTTTAACTTAAAAATAAAGAAAATAACTATATTAAATATGGAAAAATAGGAAAACACTTGACTATTAGTTAGTAAAGGACTATAATAATAAATTATCATATTGATAAAAACGAAAATTATGAAATGTCTGTAAAAATAAAATTTGAATAATAACTAGGAGGAGTAATATGTTTGAGAACTTGAAAAAAGCAGATCCTGAGATTTATGAAAGTATGAAAAGAGAGTTAAAAAGACAGCAAAGAAATATTGAATTAATAGCATCTGAAAATATAGTATCAGTTCCAGTAATGGAAACTATGGGAAGTCATCTTACAAATAAGTATGCAGAAGGTTACTCAGGCAAAAGATATTATGGTGGATGTGAGTACATAGATGAAGTTGAAACTCTTGCAATAGATAGAATCAAAAAAATATTTAAAGCAGAACATGCTAATGTTCAACCTCACTCTGGAGCAAATGCAAATATTGGCGTATATTTTGCTATGCTAAAACCAGGTGATGTTGTTATGGGAATGAATTTATCTCAAGGTGGGCATTTAACTCATGGTGCTCCAGTTAATATTTCTGGTCAATATTATAAATTTTATGAATATGGTATAGATAAAGACAGTGGACTTATAGATTTTGATGAAGTTAGAAAAATAGCACATGAAGTAAAACCTAAAATGATAGTTGCAGGAGCAAGCGCGTATCCTAGAGAGATAGATTTTAAAAAATTTAGAGAGATAGCTGATGAGGTTGGAGCATTACTTATGGTAGATATGGCTCATATAGCAGGTCTTGTGGCTGCTGGTCTTCACCAAAATCCATGTGAAGTGGCTGATTTTGTTACAACAACAACTCACAAAACTTTAAGAGGACCTCGTGGAGGTGTTATTCTTTGTAAAGAAAAATATGCTAAAGCTATAGACAAAGCAATATTCCCTGGGACTCAAGGTGGACCTCTTGAGCATATAATTGCATCTAAAGCAGTTTGTTTTAAAGAAGCTTTAAGTGAGGAATTTAAAAAGTATCAAATACAAGTTGCTAAAAATGCAAAAGCTTTAGCTGAAGAACTTATTAAAAGAGATTTTAAATTGATTTCTGGGGGTACAGATAATCATTTAATACTATTAGATTTAACTAATAAAAACATAACTGGTAAAGCAGCAGAAAAAAGATTGGATGATGCTTATATAACAGCTAATAAAAATACAATTCCATTTGACCCAAATGGTGCTCTTGTTACAAGTGGAATAAGACTTGGTACTCCAGCTGTAACTACTAGAGGTATGAAAGAAGAAGATATGGCGGTAATTGCTGAGGCTATAGACCTATGTTTAACTTATGATGAAGAATCTAAGGCTAGAACATTGGTTGTTGGTTTAACTGAAAAGTATCCTTTATATGAAGAATATAATATTATGGATTAATTATAAAGAATAATTAAGTAAAATACATTTAAATAATTACAATGATTGTATATGTATTTGAATATATGGATATGAAGAAGGTGTCTCAAAATGAACTTTTTAGTTCATGAGGCACTCTTTTTTGTATGAAATCAAATATATTTTCATCATTTAAATAATGAAAAATATGCTTATTTCTATTTTGAGATAGCCCCTTTGTGTTTTTTAATTAAAACTTTAAGATTTCTTAAGAATTATACTAGGTTTTTCTAAAGATTTAAAGTCTATACTTATAAATATAGTAATTAGAGGAAAAGAAAGACTTTAATGAGGAGGGAATCTTATGAAAGTATTAATTCTTACAGGAAAATTTGGCATGGGTCATTACTCAGCCTCAAATTCTTTAAGTGAAGATATAAAAGCAAAATTTAACAATTCAGAAATAATAATTAAAGATATATTTGAATACATTATGCCTAACTATTCAGAGAAAATGTACAAGACATTTTCTATTCTTGTAAATCGGGGAAGTAGTCTTTATAATTTGTTTTATAAATGTACTGAAAATGGAAATAAAGATATAAAATTTACTTTTTCAGATTATTTTTTAACTAAATTAGATAATTTACTTAATGAAGTACAACCAACAGTAGTTATTTCAACTTTTCCATTCTGTTCTCAACTAGTATCAAGATATAAGGAAAAGTACAATTCAAATCTTCCTTTAATAACATGTATAACAGATATAAGTAGTCACTCAGAATGGATTAGTAAAAATACAGATTGTTATTTAGTAGCTAGTAAATCTACTAAGGAAGAACTTGTTTTTAAGGGAATAGATGAAACTAAGGTTAAAGTTAATGGTATTCCAGTAAAAAAAGAATTTAAAAGAATAGGACATGTAAATCACTCAACTAAAAAAAATATTCTCATAATGGGTGGAGGATTAGGATTACTACCTAAATCAGAACAATTTTACAGAGAGTTAAATGATTTAGAAGGAGTAAAAACTACTGTAATAACTGGTAATAATAAAAAAATGTACTATAAACTATGTGGTAGATATGAAAATATAGAGGTAGTAGGTTACACTAATGAAGTATATAAATATATGAAAAATGCTGACCTTATTATTTCTAAACCAGGTGGAATAACACTATTTGAGACTATTTATTCAGAACTTCCAATATTAGCATTTAATCCATTTTTACAACAAGAAATAGATAATGCTGGCTTTATATTAAACAATGAGATTGGGAGAATACTTGGTAAAAATAAAAAATACTATGTAGATGAGATAAAAGATTTAATTTATGATGATGCTACTCTCAAAGAAATGAGTGGCAATATGAAAGAATTAAAAAAACAGTTTGATAATAATACCTTAGAAAATATTTTATTTTCATTTGATGAACAAGGAGCGTGTAGAGAATGTATGTAGTAGGTTTAATTATATTTGTTGCATTGATTTTTTTAGCCCATTCAATTATACCTACATACTATAATAAACTATTAAATAAAGAGGTATTAAAGAATATGACTGGAGAAAATGAAATTGCACTTACATTTGATGATGGACCAGATAAGAGATATACAGAAAAATTACTAGATGTGCTGAAAGAAAATAATATACAAGCCATGTTTTTTGTGGTTGCAAAGAATGCTGAAAAAGAGCCTGAAATTATAAAAAGAATGTTAAGAGAAAATCACATAGTCGGTTTACATTCATTGGAACATAAAAACGCATGGCTTTACAGTTACAATTATGTTAAAAAAGATTTTATGGAAAGTGTAAATATAATAAAAAATTTAGGTGTAGATATAAACTATTATCGTCCACCGTGGGGGCATACTAATATATTTTCAAACTACTTTGTTAAAAAATATAATCTAAAAATGACCTTATGGGATGTAATGGCAGAAGATTGGAGTAAAGATAGTACTGTAGAGATTATTATAAACAAGTTGATGAGTAGAACAAAAGAAAATTCTATAATTTGCCTGCATGATGCAGGTGAAAATTCAGGAGGTGCAGTAGATGCACCTGAACGTACTATTGAAGCTTTGAAAATAGCCATTCCAAAACTTAAAGATAGTGGTTTTAAATTTGTAACACCAGAAAGGATGTAGTTATGATAAGTAAAACTGAAAAGAAAAATAAATGCCTAGGTAGTGTAGCTTTTTTAGTTTTACTAATGGGCATAACAGGATATTTTGTTTTTAGAGGACAATCAATTGAATCATTAATAGAATCATTAAAAGGTGCAAGTCCTATGTTTATACTAATTGGATTTGCGATGATGATTATATATGTTGTTTGTGAAGGTATAAATATATATTTAGGTATAAAAGCGTTAAAGCAAAAAACAACTATTTTAAAATGTATGGGATATGCTTTTATTGGATTCTATTTTAGTTCAATTACACCTTCAGCATCAGGAGGTCAACCAGCACAAGTTTATTATATGAAAAAAGACGATATAAATATTTCTTATTCTTCACTTATACTATTAGTTATTGTTGTTATTCATCAAGTAGTTATATTGGCATATAGCGGAATAATGTTCATTATGGAGCGTGAATTTATACTAAACAACGTAAGTGGAATGAATATTTTACTAATATATGGTGTAATAACGAATTTTGCTCTTGTAATTGGAGTAATTGCAATTATATTTTCAAAAAAATTGGTAAATAATTTTATAATATCAATAACAAACTTATTAGGTAAGCTAAGAATAATAAAAGATGTTGAGGGAGCTAGAAAAGTTATAACTTCTCAAATTGAAGAGTATATAAAAGGCGCTCAATATGTAAAGCAGAATCCAAAACTTGTAATACAAATTTTAGGCATAACCATTATACAAATAACAGCTATGTTTTTAGTACCGTTCTTTGTATACAAAGCTTTCCATCTGTCAACATATACTGTATTTGAGATATTAGCAATACAATCACTACTTAATATTGCTGTTTCATCACTACCATTACCAGGAGCTGTTGGGGCTTCTGAAAATAGTTTTATGACATTATTTAATATATTTTTCCCAGGCAATTTACTAGTTCCAGCGATGTTACTTAGTAGAGGAATAAGTTTTTATGCATTTGTAGCTATAAGTGGATTGATATGTATTGTAGTACATGTAAAATCTTCTGAAAGAGTAAAATCAGTAAAAAAAGTTGCTTATATAAGAAATATTATGTAGATTATTTTTATTAATATATCAATTTGTGTATACATTTTAATTGAATTTTAAATATGTTTACAAGTGTAGAAAGTATTAAAATGTATGACATTGCTAAGCTTTTGCTAATAAAGTATAATATTTATATAGTTTGAAATATTTAAGAAATATAGCAAAAAAAGGAGCTTAGCGATGAATAAAGAGATTCCAAAAAAAATTTTAGTAGCTGATGATAATCCTGAAATTAGGGAAATCGTAGAAATACTTTTAACTGGTGAAGGTTATGAAGTTATTATGGCAACGAACGGAGAAGAAGCTGTAAACTTAGTAGATAGTACGATTGATTTAATTATTTTGGATGTTGTTATGCCTGTAAAGACTGGGTTTGTTGCATGTAATGAAATTAGAGAAAAAACGACAGCCCCAATATTATTTTTGACTGCAAAAACTCAAGATTCTGACAAGGTTATTGGATTTTCAGCAGGAGGAGATGACTATTTATCAAAGCCTTTTTCATATTCTGAATTAATTTCAAGAGTTAAGTCACTACTTAGACGTTATTATATATATCAGGGAAAGGAAAAGGAAAGAGAGGTAAACATATTAAAAACAAAAGAATTATGTGTAAATTTAGATACTCAAGACGTTACACTAAATGGAGAAGCTGTGTTTTTGACAACTATAGAATATAGTATATTAGTTCTTATGTTGAAAAATAGAAAAAAAGTTTTTTCATCTGAAAATTTATATGAAACTATTTGGGATGAGCAGTATTTTTATACAGCAAATAATACAATAATGGTTCATATTAGAAATTTAAGAAAAAAATTAGAAAAAGACCAAAAAAATCCACAATATATAAAAACTGCATGGGGAAAGGGGTATTATATTGATTAGCAAAATTAAGCCATCAAAGTTGGGAGTTATACTATTGATATATGTAGTAATCTCAGCTGCAGTGGCTTTCATTTTAAATATACCATTTTACTCTGCTGTTGAATCTATAGTAAAAGATGTATCAGAAGGAAAAGTGTATTTTAAAAAAGAAGTAGACCAACTTATGGATAATTTCCAAATTTATGTGAATGACAATGCTATAAGTTCAGATGATGGAGACGATATAGCAAAATGGAATGGTGATAATTGGTTTGTTTCTATGAAGATATATAAAGGAAATAAGGTTTTTTATGATACATTGTACTATCCTAATGAAGTGCCTGATAAGAGTGAGGAAAATGAATTTTATAGTAGCCCCATGGCTAGAAGTTATGAGATACAATTTTCTGATATTAAAACTAATATAATTGTAGTAGCTTTGTTTAGATTTAGATTTCAAAATTTTATAGAAGCAATTTCTATTACATTCATGGCGCTTACATTTATTATAACATTCTTACTATTGTTTAGTAGAAAGATAAAATATCTAAGAAAAATAGAAATGGGTATAAAGATAGTAGAGAGTGGTAGTTTAAAGTATAGAATTCCAGTAAAAGGTAATGATGAATTATCATCACTTGCATCTAGTATTAATGAGATGAGTCATACATTGGAGAATCAACTTATAAAAGAAAGAGAGATGAAGAATAAAAATAAAGATATAGTAACTTCAATATCACACGATGTTAGAACTCCATTAACATCAGTAATTTGTTATTTAGATTTAATTAAAGACCATAAATATAATAGTCCTGAACAATTGGAACAATACATAAAAAATGTAAGGTCTAAAGCATATCAAATAAAAGACTTAACAGATGACCTTTTTACCCATTTTGTTAATTCTGGAGAGGAAGTTTCAAAAGGGTATGAAAAAATAAATGCTAATGAATTTATTTTTCAATTGCTTTTAGATAGTTCATATACATTAGAAGAGAAAGGATTTCATATAACAATAGAGAATGAGCTTTATAACCAATATCATATTTATGTAGATGTTACACAATTTAGAAGAATATTTGATAATTTATGTTCTAATATAATAAAATATGCTAGGAGAGATAAGCCTGTATTATTTTTAATTAAAGTGGAAGATTCTAAATTATTAATTATACAAAAAAATAGAGTAAGCAACTTTTCTAAGAATGTAGAAAGTTTTGGAATTGGTATAAAGAATTGTGAGAAAATAGTTGCATATCACAATGGAAGTATAAATGTAAGTTCAGATGATAAAGAATTTTCTATTGAAATATCTATTCCAGTAAAAGAATCTTAAAAATTTAAATTGTATATTGTGTAACTGACTATTGTGTACCTGTAAGCAAGTAACAAGTTTACTTACAAGACCATATAATATTATTATCTTAAAAAAAGGGGACATAATAATATGGTTTTGACAGGAGCACATTATATTTACATTCTATTTATGGTAATTATATTAATTACTATGATTATGAAAAAGGATACAATAGTACCATGTATATTAGGTGTTTTTTTTATGGGCTTGTTCTTTGAAAAAAATATTTTTGGTGCTATAACAGCAGTATTTAACTCTTTTATTATATCTTTAAATGAATTGGGACCAATTATTTTAATTATAGCTATTATGGTTGCGCTATCTAAAGCTTTAGAAGCTAATAATGCTATACAGTATATGGTAAGACCGTTTTCGAGGGTTATAAAAAATTCTAATACAGCATTTTTTGTAACTGGATTTGTTATGTTAGTTCTTTCTTGGTTTTTCTGGCCAACTCCAGCTGTCGCCTTAGTTGGAGCTGTATTTTTACCTGTTGCTATGAGAGCTGGATTACCAGCAATTGGTGTTGCAGTAGCATTAAATTTATTTGGTCATGGTCTTGCCCTGTCTACAGACTTTGTTATTCAAGGAGCTCCAAGTATAACAGCTGGGGCAGCAGGAGTTGCAGTATCATATGTTATAAATGATGGTATGATTTTGTTTTGGGTTATGGGAATAGTAACCATATCTATGGCATTTTATACATTGAAAAGAGACATTAACAAAGGCATGTTTAGAGAAGAACTAAAAGGTTTTGTAAGGGAAGAAGTAGAAGAGTTTAATGGAAAATCTAAAATAGCAACTATTTTAGTAGCTTTAGGATTTCTCGCTGATATAATTGCTATGTATGTGTTTGACCTAAAAGGAGGGGATGCATCAGCTCTTTTGGGTGGAACAGCAGTATTTTTAATAATCATTATAAATACTATAAATTTTGGTAAAGGTAGTTTTGAAAATGTATGTGAGAATATAATAGATGGTTTTGTATTTGGTATAAAAATATTTGGGGCAATTATACCAATAGCAGCATTTTTCTATATGGGTGAAGTTGCACCTTTGATAGGTGTATTTGGAAAAGTATTAGCACCAGGTTCACAAGGTTTATTATCTGATATAGGTATAGCTCTTTCTCAAACAATACCACTTAATAAATTTGCTGTATCAGGTATAGAAACTGTAGTAGGAGCAATAACTGGGCTTGATGGTTCTGGATTTTCTGGAATTTCATTAGTTGGTTCACTTGCCTCTGTATTTGGAACTGCTATCAATGCAAGTGTTGGTGCATTAGCTGCATTAGGACAAATCAGTGGTATATGGGTAGGTGGAGGATGTCTAGTTCCTTGGGGGCTTATTTCAGCAGCCGCAATTTGTGGAGTTAGTCCAATAGAATTGGCAAAGCGAAATTTTGTTCCAGTTATAACCGGGTTGGTTGTAACAACCATAGTAGCAATGTTTATTATTTAATAAATTAAATAAACCTTTAATTGTACAAATTAAAAATAGATGTATAGCTATAATTTATCATAACGGTTTTGCTAATTCTAAGCCATACATCTATTTTTATTGATATTTTTATTAGTATTATTTAATAGAATAATATTTTTTATTATATTATATATAATATCTAAAATACTATTATCTATTTTAGTATATTGCCAAATTTCCTGATATTTTATTGCTTGCCCTACCAACATATATAAGGCATCACAAGTTCTTTTACCTATACTATTACCAAACAAAAACTCTAATTTTAATTTATTATTTTATTATCTATATTATATTAACTATACTAGTTTGTAGACTTTATGTGTAATTCTAAATATTAATACTTTAAGAGTTCAAATTCATATCCTAGTTTTCTTGCATTTGATATAAAATCATTTAAAATTTCTGTACTAGTTTTGGAAACTGCATGTAGTAGCAATATAGAACCATCATGTAGATTATCCATTATTTTTTGTGTTGCTTCTTCGTGTGATGGTTGTTTTTCAGTATCCCAATCTCTATATGCAAAACTCCAAAATACAGTCTTGTATCCTAAATTTTTAGTCATTGCCAAGCTTTTTTCTGAGTATTTTCCCATAGGAGGTCTAAAAAATTTAACCATATCTTTTCCAGTTACATCTTTATATAGTTTTTCAACATCATAGAATTCATCATTAAAGTTTTTTAAATTACTTGTTTTTGTTGGCATAGATGGATGAGTCTTACTGTGATTTCCAACTATATGCCCTTCAGAAACCATTCTTTTTACTAAATCGTTATTTTCTTTTATATATGGAGATGTAACAAAAAAAACCGCTTTAACCTGATTTTGTTTTAAAATATCGAGTATCTTTGAAGTGTATCCATTTTCATAGCCTTCATCAAATGTAAGATATAATGTTTTCTGACCATCCTTTGTAGGTCCATTGTATATAGCATCATAGTCAGAAAATTTAAATCCAATCTCAGTATTTACTTCTGGTGTTTGATGTTTATTGTTTGGTATATAAAACCAATCAAGAGCAGTGTTATCTAAAGAGGATACATCTAGTTTGTTATTATCATTATTATTAGTGTTTTTTGATGGTTTATCTGTTCCGTCTGAAACGACCACATTGGAAGTATCCTTATCACTATCTATTTTTTTAGTATCTTCTTGTAATTGTGTTTCATTATTTCGATTTGCGTTTTGCTTGCTTTGTGAATTTGAACATCCAACAATAAAAAAAATAGATATAGAAAGTAGTGTTAAAAAATATAATACCTTTCTAAACATTTTGAAGCTCCTTTCTGAATTAATAACAATTACATATAGTATTATTATAATTGTAAACTATTATTAATAATAGTTACATCTTCAAAAATAAAGTCACAATAGTATGATAAAGTATGAATAATCAATAAATAAAAAAATGAAAAAAATAAAAAAAGTAGTTGACCATACTGTGAGAAGGTGTTATTATAGTAAATGTGCTCAACAAGAAGTAACAAAATGACAAGCACAAAGAAGTTAATTGAATGAAATGAACTTTGAAAATTAAACAGTAGGTTAATTTATATTAAAAAACAAACCATAAAGCCAGATATTTTGATAACAATAGTATCTGAGCCTGATAAACTTTTATTTGAGAGTTTGATCCTGGCTCAGGATGAACGCTGGCGGCGTGCCTAACACATGCAAGTTGAGCGATTTACTTAGGTAAAGAGCGGCGGACGGGTGAGTAACGCGTGGGTAACCTACCCTGTACACACGGATAACATACCGAAAGGTATGCTAATACGGGATAACATATTTAAGAGGCATCTCTTGAATATCAAAGGTGAGCCAGTACAGGATGGACCCGCGTCTGATTAGCTAGTTGGTAAGGTAACGGCTTACCAAGGCGACGATCAGTAGCCGACCTGAGAGGGTGATCGGCCACATTGGAACTGAGACACGGTCCAAACTCCTACGGGAGGCAGCAGTGGGGAATATTGCACAATGGGCGAAAGCCTGATGCAGCAACGCCGCGTGAGTGATGAAGGCCTTCGGGTCGTAAAACTCTGTCCTCAAGGAAGATAATGACGGTACTTGAGGAGGAAGCCCCGGCTAACTACGTGCCAGCAGCCGCGGTAATACGTAGGGGGCTAGCGTTATCCGGATTTACTGGGCGTAAAGGGTGCGTAGGCGGTCTTTCAAGTCAGGAGTGAAAGGCTACGGCTCAACCGTAGTAAGCTCTTGAAACTGGGAGACTTGAGTGCAGGAGAGGAGAGTGGAATTCCTAGTGTAGCGGTGAAATGCGTAGATATTAGGAGGAACACCAGTTGCGAAGGCGGCTCTCTGGACTGTAACTGACGCTGAGGCACGAAAGCGTGGGGAGCAAACAGGATTAGATACCCTGGTAGTCCACGCTGTAAACGATGAGTACTAGGTGTCGGGGGTTACCCCCTTCGGTGCCGCAGCTAACGCATTAAGTACTCCGCCTGGGAAGTACGCTCGCAAGAGTGAAACTCAAAGGAATTGACGGGGACCCGCACAAGTAGCGGAGCATGTGGTTTAATTCGAAGCAACGCGAAGAACCTTACCTAAGCTTGACATCCCAATGACATCTCCTTAATCGGAGAGTTCCCTTCGGGGACATTGGTGACAGGTGGTGCATGGTTGTCGTCAGCTCGTGTCGTGAGATGTTGGGTTAAGTCCCGCAACGAGCGCAACCCTTGTCTTTAGTTGCCATCATTAAGTTGGGCACTCTAGAGAGACTGCCAGGGATAACCTGGAGGAAGGTGGGGATGACGTCAAATCATCATGCCCCTTATGCTTAGGGCTACACACGTGCTACAATGGGTAGTACAGAGGGTTGCCAAGCCGTAAGGTGGAGCTAATCCCTTAAAGCTACTCTCAGTTCGGATTGTAGGCTGAAACTCGCCTACATGAAGCTGGAGTTACTAGTAATCGCAGATCAGAATGCTGCGGTGAATGCGTTCCCGGGTCTTGTACACACCGCCCGTCACACCACGGGAGTTGGAGACGCCCGAAGCCGATTATCTAACCTTTTGGAAGAAGTCGTCGAAGGTGGAATCAATAACTGGGGTGAAGTCGTAACAAGGTAGCCGTATCGGAAGGTGCGGCTGGATCACCTCCTTTCTAAGGAGAATTACCTACTGTTTAATTTTGAGGGTTCGTTTTTACGAATACTCATTGTTAGCACTTTAAGCAACGGAATTTATTCGTTGGCGCTGTGCTTTAGCACTTTAAGCAACGGAATTTATCCGTTAGCACTTTGAAAACTGCATATATATTTAGTGATATGACATCTAATTTGTAATATATAAAGCTGATAACTTTTTAAAATTATCAAGTTGATAGACTTTAATCTATCAAACCTTTTTAACTGGTCAAGTTATTAAGGGTGCAGGGCGGATGCCTTGGCACTAGGAGCCGATGAAGGACGTGATAAGCTGCGATAAGCTTCGGGGAGTTGCACGTAAACTTTGATCCGAAGATTTCCGAATGAGGAAACTCACTTAGAGTAATGTCTAAGTATCATTAAGTGAATACATAGCTTAATGAGGGGAACTCAGGGAACTGAAACATCTAAGTACCTGAAGGAAGAGAAAGAAATTCGATTCCGTAAGTAGCGGCGAGCGAACGCGGATTAGCCCAAACCAATAAAGTTTTCTTTATTGGGGTTGCGGACATATCATAACGAAGAGGTATCGTAATTGAAGAGGTTTGGAAAGACCCACCACAGAAGGTAATAGTCCTGTATGTTAAACGAGAAGACTTCAGATATGATCCAGAGTACCACGGGACACGTGAAACCCTGTGGGAATCAGGAGGGACCACCCTCCAAGGCTAAATACTACCTAGTGACCGATAGCGTATAGTACCGTGAGGGAAAGGTGAAAAGAACCCCGGGAGGGGAGTGAAATAGAACCTGAAACCCTGCACTTACAAGCTGTGGAAGCACATTTCTTGTGTGACCGCGTACTTTTTGTAGAACGGGCCAACGAGTTACGTTAAGTAGCAAGGTTAAGCACTTAAGGTGTGGAGCCGTAGCGAAAGCGAGTTTTAACTGAGCGTTCAGTTACTTGACGTAGACCCGAAACCGGGCGACCTACCCATGAGCAGGATGAAGCGAAAGTAAAATTTCGTGGAGGTCCGAACCCACGAGCGTTGAAAAGCTCGGGGATGACTTGTGGGTAGCGGTGAAATTCCAATCGAGCCCGGAGATAGCTGGTTCTCCCCGAAATAGCTTTAGGGCTAGCCTCAAGGTGAGAGATACGGAGGTAGAGCACTGAATGTCCTAGGGGGTATTGCACCTACCGAAGACTATCAAACTCCGAATGCCGTCATCTTATACTTGGGAGTCAGACTGTGGGTGATAAGATTCATAGTCGAAAGGGCAACAGCCCAGATCGTCAGCTAAGGTCCCTAAATGTAAGTTAAGTGGTAAAGGATGTGGGATTGCACAGACAACCAGGATGTTGGCTTAGAAGCAGCCACTCATTCAAAGAGTGCGTAATAGCTCACTGGTCGAGTGATCCTGCGCCGAAGATTTCCGGGGCTAAAACTTACTACCGAAGCTACGGCATCATTATGATGGGTAGGGGAGCTTCCCATACGGGTTGAAGCATGACCGTAAGGACATGTGGACAGTATGGGAGTGAGAATGTTGGCATGAGTAGCGAGATGTGGGTGAGAATCCCACAGGCCGTAAACCCAAGGTTTCCAGGGGAAGGTTCGTCCGCCCTGGGTTAGTCGGGACCTAAGCTGAGGCCGAAAGGCGTAGGTGATGGACAACAGGTTGATATTCCTGTACTACCGATAACCGTTTGAGAGATGGGATGACACAGTAGGATAAGCTAAGCACACTGTTGGTTATGTGTGCCCAAGCATTGAGGCAGTCAGAGTAGGTAAATCCGCTTTGATAATGCTGGGATGTGATGGGGAGCGAAATTTAGTAGCGAAGTAGCTGATTTCACACTGTCAAGAAAAGTCTCTATCGAGGTTAAAGGTACCCGTACCGCAAACCGACACAGGTGGGTGAGGAGAGTATCCTAAGGCCAGCGAGAGAACTGTTGTTAAGGAACTCGGCAAAATGACCCCGTAACTTAGGGATAAGGGGTGCCACCATCCGGTGGCCGCAGAGAATAGGCCCAAGCGACTGTTTACCAAAAACATAGGTTTCTGCTAAGTCGCAAGACGATGTATAGGAGCTGACGCCTGCCCGGTGCTGGAAGGTTAAGGGGATCTGTTAGAGCAATCGAAGCAGTGAACTTAAGCCCCAGTAAACGGCGGCCGTAACTATAACGGTCCTAAGGTAGCGAAATTCCTTGTCGGGTAAGTTCCGACCCGCACGAAAGGCGTAACGATTTGGGCACTGTCTCAACAACAGACTCGGTGAAATTGTAATTCCGGTGAAGATGCCGGATACCTGCGACAGGACGGAAAGACCCCATGGAGCTTTACTGTAGCTTGACATTGGGTCTTGGTACTACATGTACAGGATAGGTGGGAGGCTTTGAAACCAGGACGCCAGTTTTGGCGGAGCCATCCTTGGGATACCACCCTTGTAGTACTGGGACTCTAACCATAGGCCATGAATCTGGTCTTGGGACACTGTCAGGTGGGCAGTTTGACTGGGGCGGTCGCCTCCCAAAAGGTAACGGAGGCGCTCAAAGGTTCTCTCAGTACGGTCGGAAATCGTACGTAGAGTGTAAAGGCAAAAGAGAGCTTGATTGCAAGACATACAGGTCGAGCAAGGATGAAAATCGGACTTAGTGATCCGGTGGTTCTGCGTGGAAGGGCCATCGCTCAACGGATAAAAGCTACCCTGGGGATAACAGGCTTATCTCCCCCAAGAGTCCACATCGACGGGGAGGTTTGGCACCTCGATGTCGGCTCATCACATCCTGGGGCTGTAGTAGGTCCCAAGGGTTGGGCTGTTCGCCCATTAAAGTGGTACGCGAGCTGGGTTCAGAACGTCGTGAGACAGTTCGGTCCCTATCCGTCGCAGGCGTAGGAAATTTGAGAAGACCTGTCCTTAGTACGAGAGGACCGGGATGGACGTACCTCTGGTGTACCAGTTGTCCTGCCAAGGGCATGGCTGGGTAGCTATGTACGGAATGGATAAGCGCTGAAAGCATCTAAGCGCGAAGCCAACTTCAAGATAAGATTTCCCACCGCAAGGGTAAGACCCCAGAAAGACTATCTGGTTGATAGGTCGAAGGTGTAAGTGCAGTAATGTATTTAGCTTATCGATACTAATAGGTCGAGGACTTGACCAATATTTATTTGATGTTTATTCAGTAAAATATATGTGTAGTTTTTAGAGTGTTAATTAAAAAATTAGTTCTACTATATAATAAGTTTGCTGGTGTGGCTCAACGGTAGAGCAGCTGACTTGTAATCAGCAGGTTGTAGGTTCGATTCCTATCACCAGCTCCAGTAAAGACTGTGTTCTTAACATAGTCTTTTTTTATTGTCTAATAGATTTATTATTTTATATTATATATTTTTAGTACTTTACAAGTTATAGACATAAATGATGACACAGTTTAAAATTTTTATTTTAAACTGTGTCTAGAAGTTTTAAATGCAGGGAGATTTAAATAAAATGTTCAAATACATATTAAAAATATTCCTAATTTGAAGCTAATTTACCATGAATAACCATTCTAGCATCATCAAATTCATAAGTACAAGTAGAAAGTGTAACTATTTTATCATTACCGTTTACCTTGATAGGTGATTTGTGTAATGATTTAGAAGTAATATCTTTTATGTAATTTTGATAATCTGATTCACTGTTAAAACTCGTTTTTAAATAATCATAATCTGATTCTACAATGTAAGCAGAAAAAACATCATATAAAAACTCTTTTTCATTAATTATAATTTTTATTTGGTTATTTTCTTTAAAAAATTTATCATCTTTAAACTTATTTAGATTATTAAACATAGTTTTATTTTTCATATTATGTCCATATATTATGACATTTTGGTCATCAAAAGATTTATTTCTATAATCCATGAACAATGTACCTGAAATGGATTCTTTTTTATAAAAATCTCTGTCAAGATAGTAAGAATTATCTTTAGATTGTACAACTGGATAGTTTATATTTGTATTTTCAACAGAAAGCCAAAATTTAAAATCACTGTTAATTTTTGATAAGTCCTCTTTTTTATATTCTTTTTCTTGAAGTTCTGAGGATGTTTTAGTGTCATGATTGTATTTGGTAAGTTTCGAGTATATATTAAATCCACTGTAAAATATTACTAATATTAGCATAATGTTAATTATTACTCTATATAATTTTTTCAATATATCACCTCAAGTTAAAAATAGTTTATATACCTATATTACACTATTTTTGAATAAATTTAAATTTTTAGTATAATATTACTTTGACATATCAAAGAATTTATGTTAACATAACTAAGTAAAATAAATATTAAGTAAGCCAGATAATCGCATGTAGTCTTACATGAGGAAAGTCGGAGCTCCATAGAGCAGGGTGCTAGGTAACGCCTAGTGGGAGCGATCCTAAGGATAGTGCAACAGAAATAAACCGCCACTTATGTGGTAAGGATGGAAAGGCGAGGTAAGAGCTCACCAGCAGCTAGGTGACTAGTTGGCTATGTAAACCCCACCTGGAGCAAGACCAAGATAGGAATAAAGAGTGCTGCTCGTACTCTCCGGTAGGTAGGTCGCTTGAGCTTATTGGTGACAATAGGCCTAGAAAGATGATTATCTAATACAGAACTCCGCTTACAGACTTGCTTAACTATTTTGATAGTCAAAACATCAGTTTAAACTGATGTTTTTTTATTTGTAAATTTGTCTAATCTACTTTTAAAATTTTGAGGAATATTGTAATATAAGTTAGTACAGATATTAAAAATGGTATAATATAAGATATATATAAAAAGAAAACGTAAAATGATGTAAATAATATGATATGATATAAGATGTAGCAAATTTAGTAAATAATTGTTTAAATATCATAATTAAATTGGCAACTTTACACAATGTAAATATTACAATAAAATAATTGATTTAAGGAGTGAAGGTTTTGAGTGAAAATAATATAATAAGAAACACTGTTTTAAATGTCACAGCAAGTTTTTTAAAACAAGAGTCTAAAATAAATGAAAAGCTAGATGGCGTTTTGGAAAAGAAATTTGAAAAAGTAGAATTTAATGAAGCAAAATATGCTGAGCTTTTAAAATTTAATATATTGTTTTATAAGACATTAGCAAGAAATACAGAACCACTTATTGGTAAATGGATAGTAGATAAGTACATACCTGAAATAGATGAATTAGAAAAAGATTTAGAATTAACT
This sequence comes from Clostridioides sp. ES-S-0054-01, assembly GCA_021561035.1. NCBI lineage: Bacteria > Bacillati > Bacillota > Clostridia > Peptostreptococcales > Peptostreptococcaceae > Clostridioides > Clostridioides sp. ES-S-0054-01. The sequence goes on along the minus strand of CP067346.1, from coordinate 2,806,952 downwards.
ACAGCAAAATGTAGAAAGTATGTAAATAATGCAATGAAAGAAGGGTTAGACTCTCTAAAAGCCAATGATTTAAATAGTTTTTTAGCTTATGATAAAATGGAACTATCAGAGAGAAGAAGACGTTTAGAAAAGGATTATAAGGTTTTAAATCTATATAAAGACCTTCTTAACATATCTCTTAGAAAAATAAGTTTAGAAAAGAAAGAATGTGGAGGTTTATTTCTTAAAAATCAGGCAGATGCTAAAAGAGAATTAAAAAGAGAAATCATATTCTGTGTAAACAAAATATTAGCTAGCAATAAAGATGTAGTACCTAAGAATGTGGAAGCAAATAATGAAAAAGATAGAGTAGAAATAAAAGCAACAGAAATTGAAGATCTACAATTAGGCAAGGATAATTCAGAAAATGATATATTATTAAATGAAATTAAAAATTCAAAAGTAAAACGTGAATCAAAGTCAAATGATGTAGAATCGAAGTTTATGGATAAGTTAAATAGCTTAAATAATGAAAGCATATCTCAAACAATACACAATGAATATAAGAAGCTGTGTGGATTAGAAGAACTTCATTATGTTGAAGGATATGGTTTTGGTAAAGAAATTATTAAGGATTTTGCTTGTGCAACAGTCGTATTAGAATTTCTAAAGAGAAGAAATAGAGACCTTATAGAAGGTGCAATGAGACTGACTATAATTGGAGAATTTGGTTCTGAAAATTTTAAGGACTTTGTGGACTATGTAATTAAAAATAAAACAGAAATTAGTGAAGATACGTGGAATAAAGCACATAACTTAATAAAAGATAACTATAATGAATTAGAAAATCATGAGATTGCATCAAAAAGGACTAGAAGAAAAAAAGATATCGATATTGAAGAATACATTTACATGATAAAAAATGCAGATAAAGATATTTGTTTTAGAAGTAGTATTTCCATAGAAGATGATATTGAAGAAGAGGCTAAAAAAGAAGTAACTAGTCATAATGGAAATATAGGTGATGCGGTAGAAGATAAAAATAATATAGATAGAGAATACAATATCAATAAAGAAGATATAATTGAGTCAGAAAATAAAAAGAGTAAAAAGAAAGATAAATTATTTGGATTCATTAAAAAAGATAATGAAGAAGTTGAACAAGAAGATAATAATTTAAATAACATTTATTCTGATGTAACTTTAGATAAACCGATTGAAAATAATCAAGAAAAATTACAAGAAATAAAGCAAAAAGAAGTAAATCAAAATATAGAGGAAGAACGTAGTGTAAAAATAGAAAAACCAATAAATAATAACTTAGATGAAAAAGCATCTTTAAATAGTGAATCTAAGCATGAAAGAGAAGGTAAGAATTTAGAAGAGGAAAAAGTAAAAGAAACAAAAGAAGAAAAAGTAGAAAATGAAAAATCAATAGTAATACCTATTAATAAGAAAGAAAAAGGTAATAAAAAATTGAAACATTCTTCTAAGGACAAGTCTAGAGAACATAATACAGAAATGAAAAATTATGTATCAAATAAAGATGACTCTATAGATGATAAAGAGGTTACCTCTAAGAAGAGTAGATTAAAAGAAACTATTATAGCAGTAGTTATAGTGGCGATTGTTGGTGTGGGATACTTTATAACAGTAGGCAATAATAAGAAAAATGACAAAGATAATACTACAAAAACATTAACTCAGCAACAAGCAGGTAACACACTAACTGAAGAAGAGAAAAAAGCAAAAGCTGAAAAAGATAAAAAAGAGGCAGAAGAAAAGGCAAAAGCTGAGAAAGAGGCTCAAGAAAAAGAAAAAGCTGAAAAGAAAGCGAAAGAAATGGAAGCATATAAAGATGGTAAAGGTGTATATTACACTATTTATGCAGGTTCACTTAAAGTTGAAAAAACAGCGAAAGAAACAGCAAAAGAATATGAGGCTAAAGGTATTTCTTCAACAATAATTCAAGAAAATGGATACTATAAGATAAAAATAGGTGATTATTCTCAATATGGAGAAGCACAAGAAAAATGTAATGAACTAGCTAAGAAATCTATTGATACATATATAGCAATGTATGATAAGTACTATGATTATAAATTAGAAGAATTGAAAGAATCAGCTCCTTCGTTGAGTGCTGAAGAACTTAAACAAAAATATGAAGATTTAAGAAGTGAGTTAAAGAACAAGTCTGGATATAGTGAATATGTTAGACATTTAGATAAACTTTATGAAGAAATAGTTGAAGGTGTTTAGAACATTATAAAAAAGGAGAAATTATGTCTCAGAATAAAGAGTATTAAAAGATATTATTTATTTTGAGGCATTTTGTTCACCTTTAGAAAATACTTATAATTCTGTTTAGGTGGTGAAGGTATGTTGAAATTAGGAGAAAAAATCATATATGAGCTTTCAGATGGGTTTGAGCTTAGTGGTATCAGTAGATACTCAAAAGAATATAAAAAACTTCATATAACAAATCTAGGAAATATAATAATTAGCAAATCAGATGAAGTTAATAATGATACAGGGGTAAAATATATATATAGTTTTTCAGATAATAAAGAAAAATTAGAAGCAGTTTTAGAAGATTCTCAAATAATTGTCTGTGGAAATAACTTGCCTTTTTACATAAAAAGTGAAAATTCAAGTAAGAATGTTACAGCAAATTTAACCATGAAAATAACTTTGGATGAATATGATTTAATCTGCAAAAGCCAAAGGGAATTTATCTTTTACCTAAAGGATAATATGACTATATTAAGTTTGGATGACAATAAGTTTTATATGGGTGGAATTAATAAAGATAATGAGAAGTTCATATTTATCAGTGGGAAAAATAGATTTGAGATAAACTTTGACGATATAGAAAGATATATTTTAGAAGATAAAAAAGTGTCTTTAAAGGGATATTTTCATATGGAAAGAGAGGGGATTATAGTAAGGTCTGTATATATATTTAATAACAATATAGCGAGTGTAATCCCATCTGATTTAAATGAGAGGGTTAAAGATAATAAAAAAATAGGAAACCTTCCTAAAGATTGTGATATAGTATTCTGTAAGATATCAGGAAATATAGATGGATTTGATTATAAAAATACAAATATGCTTTTAGTGAAATATCAAGACCAATTAATTTTTATAAATAAGAAGTCTAAGAAGACTATTGTAAAGTCAGTAAAAGATAATTTTTCAAAGTTAAATTTGGAAGAAGATACAATATTATATGATAATAAAAATGTGTTTAACCTACATATAAATGATAAAAATAGAGAGATTATGCAAATAGATGATTTAAAAGATATAGAAAATGAAATAGTAGGATATACATTAAAACATGCTCCATTTTTTATTCAAGAGGATTTCGATAGTCTGACTATTCTAAAGTCTTTTCAAAAAGAAATCATATCTATAAAAAATAGTGATGTAAAAGATATTGTAATTAATAAAGAACTTGAAAATGAAAATTCTAATTTTGTAGAAACAGAAATAAAATTTAATAATCAAAAAATGATTTTAAATTTAAGTAAAAATATGGTTCAAAAACTTATGCAAGATGTCTTTATATATGCAAAACAACCTTTACTCAAAGAGAATTCTATTGAAGTTATATATAAGAATTGGTCTAAAGCTATGAATGATATGATAATATTTAATTTTTTTGGAAGTATTTATTATATGAAATCTGAATTTGATAAGATTTTAGAAAAAGAATTAAATGATGAAATAAGAATAGAAGTTATAAATTCACTTTATAAGCAAATACAAGAACAAAGAAACAATTTAGATTTATTGTCAGCATATATGCCAAGAATATTAGAAAATCAAGAAATAGATTTATTTGAAAAGTATAATGCTAAACTTGATATACATGTATTTAAACAGATTAAAAATTTACTGTCTGACTTATCATATAATATAAGTAGTTATTTAAATGAAGTTGAAAAAAGCTTAGATAATATTATATTTGTAATTTCAGGAGAAGATAAGAAGAAATACAATTATAGAATGTTAAAGGAAAGTGAAAGTGCAAGTCTTGATGTATTTTTAAAACAAGCTATATCGAGATTAGACCATTTAGTAGAAAATATGTATCCCTACTATGTGGATGAAACTAGTAGGGAAATGTTTAAGTTATTTGAGTTATTGTGGAAAAACTATAGAAATATTGATGATGATAGTATAAAAGAAATATTATTCGAGAGAATAACAAATACATATGTATTTAAACAATTGACATTAAACAATGGTACAAAAGAAAGAAGAAAAGACATAATTGAAAAAATATATAATTCTGTTGACTATGGAACCAATAAACTAGATGAGAATATGTTTTTCACAGGAGGAATAAAGTATGTCAAGTAAATACAATGTTTGGAATTTTAATTATGAGTTTTTAGGATTAAACTCAGGTGATGAAAAAGATAATGAAGTTTATTACGAGATTGATTTAGATGAAATTTTAAATGAAAACTATATAGATGAAGATATAGATGATGATTTAGATTCTGATGAAAATAGCATTTTAGGAGAATTAATATCAGAGATGGATATAGATGAAGATGTCAGCGTTGATATGACATATCAAGAACTAGAAGTTGATTTAGAAGATTTAGATTCTTATCTGGATGAGGATATAGATAGTGATATAAAAGGCATATTGGATGAAATTTAGTACCTGTATAAGTTTTAGATAAAATATAAACAATACAATATTAACTTATAAAACTAAAGGTAGATGAAATTTCATCTACCTTATATTGTCTTATGGCATTAAGTATTGGGATAATATAGAGTTTGAAGAAAAAGTATAAATATGGTATATTAATTTGGTACAATAGAAAATTTACGAAGAAGGGTGAAAAAATGCAGATGACAGTTAAAAAAGCGATAATACCAGCAGCCGGGCTAGGAACTAGATTTTTACCAGCAACAAAATCACAGCCCAAAGAAATGCTTCCTATAGTAGATAAACCAACTTTACAGTATATAATAGAAGAAGCTATAGAATCGGGAATTGAAGAAATTCTTATAATAACAGGTAGAAATAAAAAATCTATAGAAGATCATTTTGATAAATCAGTTGAATTAGAGTTAGAACTAGAGCAAAAAGGTAAGACAGAAATGTTAGAAATGGTAAGAGATATATCGAATATGGTAAATATTCATTATATAAGACAAAAAGAGCCAAAAGGTCTTGGACATGCAATTTTCTGTGCGAAGAGTTTTATAGGTGATGAACCTTTTGCTGTATTATTAGGTGATGATATAGTAGATTCAGATGTTCCGTGCCTAAAACAATTAATAGATACCTATAATGAGTATAAAACAACTGTACTGGGTGTTCAAAAGATAGCTAAAGAAGATACTAATAAGTATGGTATATTAGATGTAAAACATATAGAAGATAGAGTATATAAAGTTAAAGATATGGTTGAAAAACCTGCAATTGAAGAGGCTCCATCAGATATAGCCATACTTGGAAGATATATAATAACTCCTGCAATATTTAACATATTAGAGAAGCAAACACCTGGTAAAGGTGGAGAGATACAATTGACAGATGCACTTCAAACTCTTGGAAAACAAGAGGCTATTTATGCTTATAAATTTGAAGGTAAAAGATATGATGTAGGAGATAAGATTGGTTTTTTAGAGGCTACAATAGACTTTGCTTTAAAGAGAGAGAATCTAAAAGATGACTTAATGGATTATATGAGAAAAAAAGTAAGTGAAAAATAAATATTAGAAAAGAGGTAATTACAATGGCAGTTTTAGTAGCTGGAGGAGCAGGATATATAGGAAGCCATACAGCAATAGAACTTTTAGAATCAGGTTATGAAGTTGTTATAGTTGATAACTTAAGTAATAGCAACTCAGTAGTGGTTGATAGAATTAAAGAATTATCTAAAAAACCAGTAAAATTTTATAATATTGATATTAGAAATAAAAATGAAATGCATGTTGTATTTAAAGAAAATAATATTGAATCAATTATACATTTTGCAGCTTTAAAGGCAGTTGGTGAATCAGTAGAAAAACCAATTGAATATTATAGCAATAATCTAATAAGTACATTAAATTTATTTGAATTAATGAGAGAGTATGGTGTTAAAAAATTTGTATTTAGTTCTTCAGCTACTGTATATGGAGACCCACATACTTGTCCTATATTAGAGGATTTCCCACTTTCTGTAACTAATCCATATGGAAGAACTAAACTTATGGTAGAGCAGATGTTAGTAGATATATCAAAAGCAGATAAGTCATTGGATATAGCTCTTTTAAGATACTTTAATCCAGTTGGTGCCCATAAAAGTGGTAGAATAGGTGAAGAACCAAATGGAGTTCCAAGTAATCTAATGCCTTATATAACAAAAATAGCAGTAGGTAAATTAAAAGAATTAAGTGTGTATGGAAATGATTATCCAACACATGATGGAACTGGAGTTAGAGACTATATACATGTATTGGATTTAGCCGCTGGTCATGTAAAAGCACTACAAAAACTAGAAGAACATCCAGGGCTTGTTGTTTATAATTTAGGTACTGGAAAGGGATATAGTGTTCTTGATTTAGTAAAAGCATTTTCTAAGGCAAGTGGAAAAGAGATACCATATAAGATTGTCGGAAGAAGAGCTGGAGATGTAGCTATGTGTTATGCAGATTCATCAAAGGCAGAAAAAGAACTTGGATGGAAAGCTAAATATGAACTTGAAGAGATGTGTCAGGATTCTTGGAGATGGCAAAGCATGAATCCAAATGGATATGAGGAATAGAATATATATGTATAAATGTAACAAATTTGTAAATATAAGGTATTGGTAGTTTTATGTTATAATTAGACACATGTAGTAATGTTTCTAAAAGAGGGGGAAGTTATAGTGAAAAAAAGTCTAAAAAGGTATTTAGTACTAGTAATGACTTTAGTTTTAGTATTTGCATGTGGAGTACCAGAATCAAACGCAGCTAGCAAACATGTGATTATAGTAAACTCAAGAAAAAATACTTTAGGATACTTTGTAAATAGTAAACTTGTAAAAGAATTTAAAGTTGCAACGGGTAAAAAGGGGTCAGAAACACCAACAGGAAAAACAAGAGTAGTTAACAAGATAAAAAATAGACCATATTATAAAGGGAATATACCTGGAGGAAGCCCAAGAAATCCATTAGGAGATAGATGGATGGGATTAGCATTAAAAGGAACTTATGGAGATACATATGGAATACATGGAAATAATAATGAGAGTTCTATAGGAAAGCATATTTCTGGTGGATGTATAAGAATGCATAATAAAGAAGTTAGATGGTTATTTGACCAAGTTCCTGTGGGTTCAGATGTAATTATAGATTATAGTAATGACAGTTATGTAAAGATAGCAGCAAAATATAAGATAAATTTAAACCAAACAGGATGGAAAACAGAAAATGGCAAGAAGTATTATGTAAAATCTGATGGAACATACCAAAAGAATAGTTGGTTAAAAGTAAATGGAAAAATGTATTATTTTGATAATTCAGGAGTAATGCAAACAGGATGGAAAACAATTAATAACAAAAAATATTACTTAGGAACTGATGGGGTAAGAGTATCTGGATGGAAGGTAATAGATGGAAAAACTTATTACTTTAATTCAGATGGAGTAATGCAAACAGGATGGCAGGAAAAGAATGGAAATAAATACTATCTAGGAGATGACGGTCTATCAGTAACAGGATGGCAAGAAATAGATGGTAATAAGTATTACTTTGATAAAACAGGAGTAATGCAGACAGGATGGCAACAAATAGAAGGTAAATCTTACTATTTAGATAAAGATGGAAAGATGCTAACTGATACTCAAAAAATAGATGGAAAAGATTATACTTTTAATGAAGATGGAACTATAAATCCTACATGGGACACAATTATAGGGACAAATAGATTTGATACAGCTAAGAAGATAAGTTCAGTTGGAAACTGGAATGTTGATAGTTCAGATGCTGTAATACTAGTAAATGGTAATGCAATAGCTGATGGTATAACAGCAACGCCTTTAGCAAGTAGTTATAATTCAACAATACTACTTACTAATACAGATGAGTTACCAGCTGAAACTGTTGAAGAAATGAAGTTATTGGCACCTAAAACAGTAATCTTGATAGGTGGAGAAAGCGCAATAAGTTCTAAACTAGAGCAAGAAATAAAAACTACTTTCAATACAGAAACAAAGAGAATAGCAGGTCAAGATAGATATCAAACTGCTATAAGAATAGCTAAAGAACTTGGAAATCGAGAAGAAATAAAAACTGCTTATATGGTTTCTGGAAATGGAGAAGCTGATGCTTTATCTGTAGCTTCTAAAGCTGGAGAAGAAAAGCAACCTATAATATTAGTTAATAAAGATGGAATTACAGAAGAATCTTATATATGGCTAACAGAAAGAAAATTAGAAAATGCATACTTTATAGGTGGACCAAGTGCAATTAGTGATTCAGCAATAGCAAAAATGAATGAGATAACTACTGAAGATATTTCAGGAAATAGAATATATGGAGATAGTAGAGTAGATACTAATGCTAAAGTAATAGAAAAATTCTATGAAGATACTGATTTACAGGCTGTATTAGTTAGTAAATCAGATGCTTTAGTAGATGCCCTATCAGCTGGACCATTAGCCGTAAGATTACATTCACCAATAGTTTTAATGGATAATTCAGGACTATCATCAGAGCAACAAAGAGTCTTTGCAAATAAAAAAGTTGAAACTCCTTATCAAATAGGAGGAGGAGTATCTTATATAGTAATGGATAAATTAATAGATATTCTTGGAAAATAGTAAAACCATATATTGAAAAATAATTATAATTGAGATGTGAAAGTCAATCGATAGAAGATTGATTGTTTTACATCTCAATTTTTTAGTGTAAAATTAAGTTTAAGCTATATAAAAATCTTGGAATATTTTTAAAACTCATATAAAATAAATATAGATGGTATCATCATATGTTAAGAAGGTGAGTAAGATTATAAAGAAAAAATATATAATGTTTATTGATGAAAGTGGAAGAGCTGATATAAATCATGAAGAGCCATTTACATTGACAGGAGTAATTTTTGAGTATAAATATGCAGTGAGTCAAGGAGATTGTACTTGTTCTTTAAGGAAAGAAATGGATGCATTTAAAGAACACTGTTTTGGAACTAGCAACATAGGAATACATTTGACAGATATATCAAGAAAATCAAGAGCATTTGAAAAGTTTGACGATTTACAGATTAAGTTATTCTATGATGAGTTGCCTTTATTTCTATCTAGACTAGAATGTACTATAATATCAGTAACAGTAGATAAAGCTAGATTAAAGAAATATTATGTACCTTCAAAGGAACCATATGTCGTGGCTTTTATACATGTTCTTCAGAATTTTTATTCGTTTGTAAATAATGAAACTGTAGAATCTGCAAGAATAGTTATAGAATCAAGGGATGATGTTTCAAACTTAAAAGTACAAAAGGCATTTTTTGATGTGTTTAATAATGGAACAATATACTTAGATATAGATGAAGAATTAAGAGATAAGATTAAGGGTTTTATAATTGCTAAAAAAGAAGATGCATATTATAGAGAAGGTTTAGAAATAGCAGATATTTTATGTAATCCTCTTAGCAGGGCAAGAAGAGGGTTAATAGAAGCTAATCCAAAGTGTATTCAATATGGAGAAAAAAATAAAATATTTAAATCTGTAAGAAATAAAATATACACTCCAACTAGTGCGAATGATATAAGAAATTGGGGATTTAAAGAAGTTCCTCTTATAGAGCCTGTTGGGCCATGGCTTGAAAAAATGCGGTAGATAGAGTTGACAAGTTTTAAAAAATCTGTTATTATATAAGTAGATTAGTTATTCAGGAACTGAATTCAGTTGCTGTTATATAACGATAATTACTGAGACTCGGATGCCGACTGTCAGTTAGGAATCTATACTTTTAAGAGTATAGATTTTTTTATTTTATAAAAAATAAAGGAGGAGATACTTCTATATACAAATGTATATTATCAATACATATAATAAGATAGTAAAAGAAATTTATGAAGAAATAATTGTAAAATTAACTGAATTTGATAAACAATTTTAAATTTAGAATAGGTTTATATTAAAAATAATTAAAATTAAAACTAATAAGGATATTATTTACTGTTAGAAGATAGGGTATTTACATAATTAATATTACTAGAATTTAAATTTCTAGTAATATTTTTTTGCATAGAAATGTAAACTTGACGAAATAAGTAGTATAATCAATATAAATTACATCATGTAAGGGAGGAGAAATTAGTGGATAATGTTTTTAAGCAATTGCAGGAAGTTAAAGGTTATGATGGATACAAAGAATCATTTGAAATGAATTACCTATGTATATATGAAAATATACCTTTAAGAAAACAAGTAAATCTTGCAAATAATCTAGTGGATGGAATTTTAAATATGTATAGAAGTGAATCTAATGAAATCTATTTGTTGGAGAATAATACTAAGGATTTAATTTGCTATTTTGAAATTTTTATGAAAAAGATAAATACTTTGGCAAAAGAAATGATTATTGATGAGAAATGGTTATATAAATTAACTAAAGAATTAATATATAAAAGTAAAAAAGTTGAGTATGTCAAACTTGGGTTAGTTTTAAGTGAGAAATATCTAGATGTAGAAAACTTAAGAGAAGTTGTAGATACATTTTCTAAATCTGGAGAATACATATTTTATTTGAGTAATACTATTAAAAGGCTTGAATTTTACAATACATATCTATTTAATTTATCTAAAAAGGCTACAGGTTCAATAAAAGTATTTGCTATTATTAATATGGAAAATTTGGATTCTAAGATAAATTCCTATCTAATTGAAGATGGTTATAAAGATACAAAATATGAACAATTATTGATGAATTATATTATTTCTATTGTCGATTTGAATGAATATCTTGAAAAGCGAGATTTAGATGAAGAAAAGATAAATAATTTGGCATATCTTATATGTAACTATTTGCTAAGTGTAGAATTTAAATACATAGGAAATAAATTAGAACTAGTAAATCAATTTTTACCGATTGTAGTGAATTATGGAACTAACTTTGAAAGTTTATATTCGATTTTTTTAATAGCTATAAATATCTTAAAAGATGAAAGTATAGAGTGCAATAAGGTTGAGTTTGAAAAAGAAATGAATAATATTTTACTTAGTGAAAAATGGAAAAATACATATTTTAAAGCATTAAGAGATGCTAGTGGAAAAACAGAAGATATGATAAGATTGTCAGAAATTTATGATGTAAATTTGTCTTTTGATGATTTGTTGCCGTATTTGAGTAGAGACATTAGAGATTTTGAGGTATATTGGCATATATCTAAAAAGGGAGTGACAAGTTCTAGATTAAAATTATTAAATTTTTTTGAAAAGACATTTAAAATAGATAATTTAATTGGGAAAATGGAAGATATAGAAAAAGATAAATTAACTCAAGAGTATTATGATGATATGTTATTTTTTATTGTGCTTAAAGGTAGTAAATCACTATATCCTGAAGGAAAGAATATATCTTTAAAAGGAATATTTGGAAATATAAATGAGGTAAGAAAAGAATCCATAAATATTTTAAAAAGATATAGAGAGAAGTTATCTATTGAAGAATTAAAGATAGTTAAAGAAGCCTACGAAAAAGAAAAAAATGTCATATTGAAGGATGAATTGAGAAGAGTATTATATGAAAGTAATAATTTAAAGAAAGAATTTGTAAATATTGAAAAAATAAAAGTAGATGCTCATGGTAAGGATATCTATTTAACTTCAATAGATGTTGCTGGTTCAATATTTAGAAATAGAGAATGTCTTGAAAAAGAATTGGAGAAGAGTAATATGTACTATTTAACTAGAGAGAAAGATAATTTATATGATGAAAAAGCTATTAAAATAGTTGGCGAAACTGGATATGTAATAGGTTATGTTCCAAGAAAAGAAAACTATATTTTGAGCAATTTATTAGATGGAGGAAAACTATTATATTGTAGAGTAACTGAATATAATTTGTATGAAGATTATATTTATGCAAATGTGTATTTGAGTTATAAAGATGTAATTGAAACGGTTGAAAACTCTCTAAAGATGATTTTAGATAAAAGTAAAATAAAACTTATAAACTAAGACTTTTATAAATTGTTTATAAATTAGGTTGTAAACAATAATATCTGGTACTATTTGGTTGAAATGTAGAAAAATTTAAATACCTTAAGTTTTATGAACAAAGCTAATGAAGAGAAAATAAAAAATTGTTTTGTATATATGATGCATAAATATACTTATGTATTCATATTTACAAAACAATTGAAATTTATATTATTTTATGATTTTAAATTTAGATGGAATTTTAACTTCTGCCTTATCTTTTATTTTAGAAGCTTGTTCCTTAACTTTATTTAATAATTCAGCTTCATCTACAACTAATACTTTTCCTTCCTTCATCAACCATTTACCGTCACAAATAGTAGAGTCTACGTTTTCACTAGTCATAGAATAAACTATATTTCCAATTGGATTGTGCATTGGTAAACAATGAATTGTATCTGGATTTAGAATAATCATGTCAGCTTTTTTTCCTACTTCAAGACTACCAATTTCTTTTTCTAATAAAGCACATTTTGCTCCATTTATAGTAGCCATTTCCAATACTTCTTCAGCTGGGACGACTGTTGGGTTTAAAGTTCTACCTTTATGTATTAATGAAGTCAAATACATGTCTCTCATAAGGTCCATTCTGTTATTTGAAGGTGCTCCATCAGTGCCAATTGAAACAGGTATTCCTTTTTCTAACATTTCAGGAATTGATGCAAAACCTAGAACCACCTTCATAGCTGAACCAGGGTCATGAGAGACTTTTACATCATGTAATCTAAATAAATCAATTTCTTTATGAGTAAGCCAAACTGTGTGAGCAGCTAAAAGATTTGGTCCTAGCACACCTAATCTATCAAGATATTCAACTGTTCCAACTCCATTGTTTTGTTTTACAAATGAAATTTCATCGGCTATTTCGGCGATATGCATATGTATACCTGTATTGTACTTGTCAGCTAACTGTTTAGTCCTAACAAGTAATTCTTCAGTTGTATTAAAAATAGTTCTTAATGCAAACCATATTTTAATTCTCTCATTAGATGTATTATTAAATTTATGAAATAAGTCCAATTGAGTATTGATTTCCTCATCAGTAGTTTTTTGCCATGCCTCAGGAAGACCATCTCCTGTATCCATAACTGATTTAGCTAAACATGCTCTAAGCCCAGTTTTGTCAACAGCTTCAACCATAGCATCTACATATTGACCACCAGATTCTAAAAATGTAGTAACACCAGATTTTATTAATTCAACACAACATGCAGTAGATGAAATCAATGAATCCTCATAATTGAAGCTACTTTCATATGGCCAGATTCTTTCTCTAAGCCAAGTTAAAAGTACAACATCATCTGCAAGACCACGTCCTAATTGTTGAGATAAGTGAACATGTGTATTGACTAGTCCTGGCATTAGTATTTTTCCTTTAGCATCGTATATCTCAGCATCTTTATCTGCAATATTAATATCAAATTTGCCAACTTTTTTTATAATATTATTTTCAATAAGTATATTTCCATTTTCATACACCTCTCTATCTGCATTCATAGTAATTAGATATGCATTTTTTATAAGTAATTGTGACATAAATACCACTCCTTTTCTATGTATTTTTATATCTATATATTATGATAATAGATTTTCTATACAAAGTTAATAGCAAAATCAATTTATATATAATTTGATTTTGCTATTTATAAATTTAAAATAAATAAGATTTTATTCTATAGAATTTAAAATATTAACTTAGAACTAAGTTTATAACTGCAAGTAAACCTATAACCCAAAGTGTAATACTGATTTTATCAGTTTCTTTAGCTACAACATGCATTATTATATATGAAATAAATCCAAAGCATAAACCAATACTTATACTATAAGTTAAAGGCATCAACAAAACTGTAACAAAAGCAGGTACTGCTATTTTGCTATCGGCAAAGTCAATTTGTTTTATGCTTTCAAACATGAATACACCAACCATAACAAGTGCAGGTGACGCAGCATAAGTAGGAACTATGCCAAGTAATGGTGTAAATATAAGTGTAGCTAAGAATAATGCTGCTGTTACTATTGAAGCAAGTCCAGTTCTTGCACCTGCTGCGATACCAGAAGCAGATTCTCCAAATGTTGTAACTGTACTAGTTCCTAAGAATGAACCTATTAAAGTAGAAGAAACGTCTGCATATAACATTTTTCCTAAATCTTTTATTTCGCCATTTTCATCCTCAAGACCCATTTGTTTACAGCAAGTAATAAGAAATGCTAATGAATCAAACATGTCTATAAACATGAAAGAGAATATAGGTCCAATTAATGAGAATTTCAATGCACCTACAATATCTAATTTAAAAGCAATTGGTGCTATACTAGGTGGTGCTGAAATTATAGCTGTTGGTAAATCTACAAATCCAAATATAATAGATAGTATTGTTGCAACTACTATACTTATCAATATTCCACCTTTAACTTTTTTATATTCTAGTATTGCCATTAAGATAAGAGCAAAAAGAGCTATTAAAACTGTCGGTGTAAAATCTGCAAGTGAAACTATAGTATCTGGATTTGCTATTATAACACCCATATTTTTTAAACCAACAAAAGCAAGGAAAAGTCCTATACCTGCCGAAGATGCTACTGCTAGTTCTCTAGGAATTGCGTCTGCAATTGTCTTTCGAAGACCTGTTACTGCGAGTGTAAAGAATACACATCCAGATAAAAACACTACCCCAAGACCTGTTTGCCATGAGATTCCCGCCCCTATAACCAAAGAGTATGTGAAAAATGCATTTAATCCCATACCAGGTGCTAGAGCAAATGGTGCATTTCCTAAAAGTGCAAATATAAGTGTACCAATAGCTGTAGCTAGTATAGTAACTGTTATAAGTGCGGCTTTATCCATTCCAGTCTCAGATAATATTGCTGGATTTACAAAAACTATGTATGCCATTGTTAAGAATGTAGTAACTCCACCTATCACCTCTGTTTTAAGGTTAGAGCCACGTTCGCTAAATTTAAACATTTTGTCTAAAAAGCTTAATGATGAATTATTTCCATCTGGTTGTACGTTTTTAGTATTTGGTACCATTTTTACCTCCAAAAAACTTTAAGATATAAACAAAAAATATATATTCATATAGATAGAATAGAATATATATTCAAAGTTGACATTCTATTCATAGAAAACCCATTTAAGGTAGGCTTGTAGAAACTATTAGACCATATTACTAATATTATATGAATATTTTCTATTTGTTTTTCTGTTGTATTATATCGTAATATTGTATTATTTACAATAAATATAATAAAATTATTCGTTTTTTTGTCAATTTTATAAAAATTTAAGGATATTTACTATCAGAAATTATTATTTTCAATAATAAAATGTGTATGTGTATAGTGTCCATTATGTTTATAATATTTTATACTATTAATGGAAGTTTACTATAAATAAGTTTGTGATATAATTATAAAAGTATTGAATACACGGATATTTCGTAAAAACTTTTTAATATATCAAATATACATATATTAAGTTAATATATTAAAAAAAATAATGTCAAAAATAATATAATTTATAGTGGAGGGGAAAATGACTAAAATTATTAAAGTACAAAAACCTAAATTTACAGGAGAATTAGAAACTATTGAAAATATTGAGGATATGATTGAAGATATATTTAATGATGAAAAAATATTTAATAAAATTATAGAAAATAAAGTTATAAGTGATTTAGATTCTGTAAGAGTTAGCTTTGAATCTTGTATATTTAGAAATGTATCTTTTGAGAATTGCAACTTAAAAAAGATTGATTTACTGGATGTGGTATTTGAAAACTGTAATTTATCAAATACATTTTTTGATGGAGGAAGTGTATATAGAGTTGAATTTAAAAATAGTAAATTGATAGGAGTTAGATTCGATGATTGTATACTTAAAAACGTTTTGTTCAAGGATGTTTTAGGCAAGTATTCTAACTTTTCGTTCTCTAAATTTAAGATAGTTTCTATTTTAGATTCAAATTTTGAAAGTTCTGTATTCCAAGAAGTAAAAAGCGACAATTTAGTATTAGAATATACAAACTTAAAAAAATCAAACTTTAATGGAACTAAACTTTCTGGTGTAGATTTTGCTACTAATAATATTGAAGGATTTGAGGTTGGGATAAATGATATTAGAGGAGCAATTTTTGATGTGTCACAAGCAATTGATTTAACGAAATTGATGGGAATTATTATAAAATGAAAAAAAATTCACAAAATATATTGGGAAAACGTTAACAATGTATGAATTTTTACTAGATTGACATTTTTCTGAAAATAAAGTAAGATTATCTTAATATTCAAAATATTTTCAAAGGGGGTAATTTAGTGTGAGTAAGCAGATGAGAGATATTTTTATAGTTGGTTTTGCTTTATTTTCTATGTTCTTTGGTGCAGGAAATCTTATGTTCCCTCCATTTCTAGGAATGGAATCCGGTAAAGACTGGTTAATTCCTCTTGTTGGCTTTGTTGTTGCGGATGCTGGTATAACAATGCTTGTTATTATAGCAACTGCACGATGTAAGGGAAGCATGGATGATGTACTTAGGAGAGCTGGTAAAGGCTTAGCGAGAGTAATGAGTGTAGCTGCTCTAGCATGTTTAGCACTTCTTGTTATACCAAGAACTTGTGCAACAACATATGAAATGGGTATTATACCTATATTTGGAGACCATGGTACAGTAGCTAAAGCAGTATTTTCAGTAATATTTTTTGGATTAACTTTAGCATTTACTATTAGGTCTTCTAAGGTTATAGACATAATAGGTAAATATTTGACTCCAGCGTTATTATTAGTATTATTTGTTTTAATAGTAAAAGGTATAATTTCTCCAGCAGGACCTATGAGTCCAGAGCATATGATAGATAAAAATCTATTTGGTGAAGGTATAGCACAAGGTTATCAGACAATGGATGCCCTAGGTGCAGCATCTATGGCTACAATAATGCTAATGTCTATAATAGGTAAAGGATATACATCAGATAAAGACCAAATAGGTATGACTATTAAAGCTGGTTTTATAGCTTGCATATTTTTAGCAATAGTATATGGTGGTCTTGCTTATCTAGGAGCAACAGTTTCAACTATATATGATACTAGCATACCTCAAGCATCTTTATTAGTTGAGATAACCAGTATACTATTGTATGGTCAGACTGGAAAGATAATTTTAGGTATAATTGTAGCACTTGCTTGTTTGACTACTTCTACAGGTCTAACAGCATCGATTTCAAATTATTTTGAAGGAATAAGTAAAGCAACTTATAAACAACTAGTTATAGGTATATGTGTGGCTAGTATGGTTATATCAAATTTAGGTGTTGACTCTATAATTGCGATATCAGTTCCAATCTTACAAACTATATATCCTGTTTTATTAGCAATAGTTATCATGGAGTTGGCTGGCAAGAGTATAAAAAATGACAATGCATTTAAAGGTGCAGCATATGTTACGTTAGTGGTTAGCGTATTATCAGCTGTAAATGGAATGACAGGAAATATTCCATTTATGCAAATCTTACCATTTGCGGGTTTGGGCTTTAACTGGGTAGTACCAGCTATATTGGGTGGAATAGTTGGTAACTTTATAAAAAGCAATAAACAAATAGCATAATAATTTGTAATTAATTTAATTTTATAATATATAATTTTTTAGTACTATGGCTAGGTTTAATTAAAACCTACCCATAGTACTTTTTAGATTGGATTAGAATAGTATGCATATAATTTTTTATAATATAATTTTTCTTTGAAGTATGATAAAATTAGTAATAGTGATAAGAAAGTACAAATTTAGGAGGTTTTAACTAATGCTTAGAAAAATAACAGCATTTATGCTATCCATATGTTTAATCATTGGACTTACAGGCTGTAGTTTGCTTGCAGGTAAGAAAGATAAAAAGAAAATTATAGATGACTTTAAAGTTGCGGTAGTAACTCAACCATTATCTGAAAATAAAGTACAATACAATATGGTAGAAGATATGGTAAAAGAATATGAGGAAGCTAATGAAATTGATAAAGAAAAAGATGGTGAATCTAAAGTTAAACAAACTATAAAACATGTTGTATTACCATCAAATTTTACTTCTAATATAGATAGTTCTATAAATAAGATAGTAAAGTTGGCTGATGATGAAGAAATTCAGGCGATTGTAGTATCAACTGACCAAGCAGGGCTTTTGCCTGCTTTACAAAAGGTAAAGGAAAAGCGCCCAGAAATAATAACTATTTCTGCACCTATGGGAGATGACAAAAACCAATTAAGCCAATATGTTGATGTAAACTTAGGAATTGATACAGAAGAAAGAGGAAAGGTATTAGCTGAACGTTCAAAAGAAATGGGAGCAAAAGCTTTTATTCATTATGTTTCTACGGATGACTTGAAAGATGCTAATATAGCTAAAAGACTAGAAAAGATTAAGGATACTTGTAAAAATATAGGGTTGCAATTTGTACAAGTTAATACACCAAATATAAACACTGAAGAAGATATAAACAAAGTCAAGCAGTTTTTAAATGAAGATATTGAAAAACAAGTTAAAAAATATGGAAAAGATATAAATGTATTTGGTGTAAATGAGTATATGGATGAAGTTATATTGACTAAGGCTTTAGAATTAAAGTATATAGTTGCAGAGCAAAGTAATCCATCACCAATACAAACGTATCCTAGTGTTATGGGCTTAAAAATATCTAAAAAAGATGCTCAAAATTATGATAAAATAAACGATATGATAAGTGAAAAGGCTAAGGCTTTTGGTATGTCAAATAGACTTGGCGGATATCCTATGCCAACGGATGCTTTTATACAATCACTAGCAATTTATCTTGCTACTGAAATGGTAAAGCAAGACTTAACGCAAGAAGATGTATGTGACCCAGACTATTTAGAGGCATTTGCAGAATTAAAATTTGGAATTGGTTCAGAATTTACACCTTTAACAGACGTACTTTATAATTATCAGTCAATAATCTTAAATCAATTAATTTATTAATATTAAAAGCTATGAAATTAGTAATAAAATGCTAATTTCATAGCTTTTTCTGATATAAGTAAGTTTTATTCTTTTCTAAAAAAATTTATAGAAAAATAAAACCTTATAATTATAGATATAAAATTTGATAAAGTAAAGATGAATTACTATAGATTTAAATTATATTATTTTCTATTATTTTTATGCTTTTTTCAGTTATAGATGAACCCTTTCTTCCTTTACCAGAAATTAAGTATCCATTGAGTGTTAAATATTCTAGCATATTTCTTACTTCATATTCTGTAACATTATATTCCATAAATTTCATTAGCTTTGTTCTTCCCATTGGTTTCATGTACAATGATTTTAGGATAGAAATACATATGTTTTTGTCATATTGACTTAAATCATTGAATATAGATACATCATTTGACAGATGATGATTATTTAATTTTGAAGCTATATTTTGTGGCAAATCATTTATTGTAAGATAATTAGAGCCCATGTAAGCCATATATTCAATACAATTTCTTAGTTCTCTAGTATTACCCATCCAAGTGTATGAATTTAGAGCTTCTAAAAGACTTTTATCGAGCTTGATGTTTTTATAGGGAAGTTCTTTTAAAAATGATTCTAAAAGAAGAGGTATATCTTCTAATCTGTTTCTAAGAGGAGGTAAATCTAAAGTGAACATACTTATTCTATAAAATAAATCCATCCTAAATTTATTTTCTATAATTAATTTTTCTAAATCTTTATTTGTGGCAGCTAATATTCTCACATCAATTGGAATGATACTTGTACCACCAATCTTTCTGATTTCTTTTTCTTGTAAGACTCTTAAAAGTTTAACCTGCAAATTATGTGGCATGTCTCCTATCTCATCTAAAAATATAGTGCCAGTATGGGCTAATTCAAATAATCCTTTTTTTCCTCCTTTTTTTGCCCCAGTAAAAGAACCATCTTCATATCCAAATAGTTCACTTTCAAGTAATTCACTTGGTAATGAAGCACAATTTATTGCTACAAAAGGTTTATTTTTTCTATTTGAATGATTGTGTATTGATTGAGTAAAAGCTTCTTTGCCCGTCCCTGTTTCACCTGTTATTAATACAGGATTATCTGTGAGAGCCATTTTTTTTGCTTTTTTAATACAATCTTTTATAATAGCACTGTTTCCAATGATATTATTAAATTTATATTTAGCTACATAACCTCTTTTAACAGAATCACTTCTTATTTTCTGTTCCAATATTTCTATATTGTTCACATCCTTTAATGTAATTAAGCAACCCTCTATATTTTTATAAAGATAAAATGGTTTTTTAGAAAGTATGAATTTTTTATCTATTTCATCTATGTATATAATCATATTATCTATATTTAAATTCTTTGTAATTTTATCTAAGAAACTCTTTGGCAGATATTCCATTAAGGAGGGAGATTTTATAAGTTTTTTATCTAGTTCCAACATACTAAGCAAAGATTTATTTACAAAAGTAACTTTGTTAAAGGTATTAAAAAATATTAGACCGTCACCTATTTCATCAATAGTCATGTAAAGTATAGTTTTTAATTTAGATATATTATCTAATGACGTATTCAAGAAGTCATGACTTAGTGTCTCTTTAGATAATTTGTATAATTTTTCTATGAATTTCTCGTTTTTTAGCTTTAGTACCACTAATAGTGACATATATGTATCCAATGAAATTTTTCTCCATCCTAAATCAACAATATTTTTTATGTATTTTGGTATAAATCTAATCTGACCTGGTGTTATGGCTGTATCTAAATCATATATTTCGTCACAATCTGGATATGTTGGTACAAAATCTATATGATTTATTCCAATTTTATATAGATAAGTAGCCATCTCAAATGCTGAAGTTTTATTGGTGGTCATAAGCAATGATTTTGTACCTGGAGGTAATTGCATCATTTTTTCATAGCCAAGTTTTGAAAGTGCTTTAGCTCCATGAATAATTTCAATGTCTTCTTTAAAATGCTTTATTAAAAAATTACTAGTTAAAGGTGATAGAGAAAGAACTACATCTCCCTCTAAATTTTCTTTTATACCATCAAGTATATTTTGTGTTTCTATGATTATTTCATCTCCAAAAAAGCTTATCAACTCTTCTTTGTAGTGGTCACTGTTTAATTTATCATATGTTATAAGAATTAATTTTTTTTTGTCCATTTTGTTTCTCCCCGAAAAGTAGTATTTATTTTTCTTTAAAGTATAAGATAAGTTATATTATACAACAAATAATAGAATAAATTTAGAGATTTGATTAAATAATAGGTTTTTTTAGGCTTTTATCCTATAAAAACCTATTTATAAGTGTATTTTGAAAGATAAGTAAGGTGATTTTCTGTATTGTGAGGTTTATATTGGTAAGTAACAAAAAAAATAATCTACTTATAAATTTAAGAAGTTAGTAATTATAAGTTATTTGATTATTGGAATAAATTTACAGTAAAAATATAAATAAAAAACCCTTATCATTAAAGTATTGGCACAAGTTTTGCTTATTGAATAAATGTACTAATAAATTTTATTCAAATAGGAGGGAGAATTTACATGAGCAAATTGGAATCAACAACAGAAAAAGTAGAGGTAAAATGGTATGGATACGTAGCATTAATATTGGGTGCATTATTTTTTTCAGGAATATTTAAAGATGCACCAGGTCCATTAAAGGTATTGGACTTTAACAATGTATTGGGTTCTTTTGGAACGCTAGGAACCGTTAATGATGGTGTAGGTACATTGGCTGCAAACTTTAGAGGAGATGGAGGTACTGGTCCTAGAGATGGGTGGTTATATGCATTGACACTAATACCATCAGTTATGTTTGCACTTGGAGTAGTTAGAGTTATAGACCATCTAGATGGAATGAAGGCAGCTCAAAAACTTCTTAGTCCACTATTAAAACCATTATTAGGATTACCTGGATTTGCAGGGCTAACTTTAATAGCTAGTCTGCAATCTACAGATGCAGCTGCATCTATGACCAAAGAACTTAAGGATGATGGATATATAGATGAAAAACAAAAGGCTGTATTTTGTGCATTTCAATTTTCAGGTGCATCTGCAATAACAAATTTCTTTGCCTCTGGAGCAGCATTATTTCCATTTATAGGAGATGTACCAATATTTATACCACTTGCTTTAATATTAATTATGAAATTTGTTGGGGCAAACTTACTTAGATTATATTTAAATAAATTTGACAAGGGGGAAGCTTAATATGAGTGAGGTAGCAAAAAAAGAAGTAAAAGTTAAAAAAGGAAATGTGATAGACGCATTTATTGGAGGAGCTAGAAATGGATTTCAAATAAGTACAAATTCAATGGCTCCAAATGTTATCTTTGGTTTTGCTATAATTTCTGTATTCAATTTAACAGGTCTTTTAGATTTAATAGGTACAATATTTACACCTGTAATGAGCATATTTGGTCTTCCAGGTGTTGCAGCAACTGCTATAATGACAATATTTATATCAATGGGAGGAGCATCTGGAGTAATAGCAGGTTTGTTTACAGCAGGTCAGATAAACCAAGCACATGTTGCAATTCTCTTACCAATGTTATTGCTTTCAGGAGCTCAGATACAATTTATGGGTAGACTTTTAGGAACAGCTGAATTAAAGACAAAATACTATCCACACATGTTTGTAATAGCAACCTTAAACGGATGTATTGCAATGCTTATAATGAATTATTTCGTAGTATAGGTAATTATAATAAAAATTTAAGATAAATTTAAGGTTTAAAATTTTAAGGAGGAATTATATTATGGAAACTACCAAAGATTATATTGAGTATGTACATAAAGTGTATGACTATCTACACACTATACCAGAAAAGGGATTTGAAGAATACAAGACATCAGAGTTTATTTTAAAAGAGCTTGAAAAAATGGGGTTTGAAAATATTAATAAAGGTATTGCAGGAACTGGTATTATTGTAACCATAGACTCTAAAAAAGAAGGGCCAGTATTTGCTATAAGAGCAGATATGGATGCGTTGGAATTTATAATAGATGGAGAAAAGAAAATGATACATGCTTGTGGTCATGATGGTCATACTTCTATGCTTTTAACAGCTGCAAAGTTAATAAAAGAAAGAAATCTGGTAAAGAGAGGAAAACTAAAAATACTTTTTCAACCAGGCGAAGAAAAATTATATGGAGCATTAAGAGTAATTGATTCTGGTTTGTTAGATGATGTAGAAGAAATGGTGGGCATGCATTTAAGACCTGGACAAGATTGTAGGTTGGGGAAGGCTATACCTGCAATGTATCATTGTGCTAGTTGTATAATGGAATTTACGATTAAAGGTATTACTTGTCATGGTTCTAAACCACATTTGGGAGTAAATGCAGTAGATGCTGTTTGCTTAGCTGTAAATGCAATAAATGCTATAAGAGTAAATCCAGCTGTACCAAACTCTATAAAAGTAACAAATGTATCGGTTAAAGGAGAAACTTATAATAATATACCAGATGAAGCATTTATGGCTTTAGATATAAGGGCAGAAAGTAATGATATAATAGAGGAATTAAAAGAAAAAGCTATACATGCTGTAAAAACTGCTGCAAGTTCTATAAATGCAGAGGCTGTATTACTTTCAAAGGATGGAGTACCGGCAGCCGAATTTGATGAAGAGCTTGTAAACTTAGCTGAAGAAACTATAAAAGATGTATTGGGAACTGATGCATCAATAGGTATATTTAAAAATTCTGGAGGAGAAGATTTCCACTATTATACACAAAAACTAAAGTGTAAAACTACATATATTGGATTGGGAGCTGATGCTACACCAGGATTCCATAATCCAAATGTAACATTTGATACAAAAGCTTTAGAATATGGTGTAGATATATGGTGTAGATTGGTTGAAAAGAGATTAGGATAATATCCAAACTAATAATTCTCTATTTAAAATTATATAAATTATAGAAAAAGATTGCTTATGTTAATTGAAAAACAATTAATATGAGCAATTTTATTTTGATATAGTGAAATTATTTTTGCAATGTTGAAAAAAATTATGTTAATAAAAATAATTATATTTTAAACCTATTGGTCAAAAAAGTGTTATTATTATAATATGTATAATTGTAAAAATATGCTAAATTTCATCTAGTAATAGACTTAATAATTATATAATTTGTATTTTTAGGAGGGGTAAAATGAGTAAATATAATTTTGACAGAGTAATAGATAGAGTAGGAACAGATTGTATAAAATGGGATTTTAGAACTAATTGTTCACCAAAAGCGCAAAAAGATGGCTTACCTTTTTGGATTGCAGATATGGATTTTGAATGTGCAGAACCAATAATAGAAGCATTATATAAAAAAGTTGACCACAAAATATTTGGATATAGTTCTAATGATAGTGAGGAATACTTCAATGCAGTTTGTGGATGGTATAAAAGGAGATTTAACTGGGAAATAAATAGAAAAGATATTATTTTTAGTCCAGGTGTTGTACCAGCTATTGCTATTTTAGTAAGAATATTAACTGATTCTAATGAAGGTGTGATAGTTCAAAAGCCAGTGTATTACCCATTTGAAGCTAAGATAAAAAGCAATAATAGGGAAGTTATAAACAATCCTCTAGTATATGAGAATGGGACTTATAGAATGGATTATGATGATTTAGAAGAAAAAGCTAAGTGTAGTAAAGTACTTATACTTTGTAGCCCTCACAACCCTGTGGGAAGAGTTTGGAGAGAAGATGAATTAAAAAGGGTTGTCGAAATATGTAAAAAATACAATCTGTGGATAATAGCTGATGAGATACATTCTGATTTAATTAGAAAAGGATTTAAACATACTCCTTTACAATCATTATGTCCAGAGTACAAAGATAAAATAGTTACATGTATAGCTCCAAGTAAAACGTTTAATCTGGCTGGAATGCAATTGTCTAACATAATAGTAAATAATGATGAATTAAAAAAGAAATATCAAGAAGAGGTTACAGCTGTTGGAGTTGCAACTTCACCA
The DNA here is from genome assembly GCA_021561035.1 of Clostridioides sp. ES-S-0054-01. Lineage (NCBI taxonomy): Bacteria > Bacillati > Bacillota > Clostridia > Peptostreptococcales > Peptostreptococcaceae > Clostridioides > Clostridioides sp. ES-S-0054-01. The sequence goes on along the minus strand of CP067346.1, from coordinate 2,781,775 downwards.
AATCCTTTTGCTATTGTAGCCACAATAGCAGCATATAATGAAAGTGAAGATTGGCTTAATGAATTGAATGAATATTTAGATAGTAATATAAAATTTATTGATGAATACTTAAAAGAAAATTTACCAAAAGTAAAACTTATTTATCCAGAAGGAACGTATCTAGCATGGTTAGATTTTACTGCTTATGGATTAAATGAAGTAGAACTTGAAGAGTTAATGTTTAAAAAAGCTAATGTATTATTTGACGAAGGTTATATATTTGGAAAAGAAGGAATAGGATTTGAAAGAATAAATGTAGCATGTCCACAGTCTTTATTAAAAGAATGTATGGATAGATTAAAGACTACATTTGAAAATTTATAAAGTATAGGTAAAAAGTTCTAAAGTGTTTAAAAATAAAAAAATAATAAACTTGACAAATTTTAACTAATCACTTATCATACTATTATGAATAAATAGAAAACATAAGAGAGCTAAATTTTACTGAATTAAACTCTTAAAGACGTTGAAAGGAAGAGTAGTTATAGAATGTAATTAAAGCGAGTTGGTGATGGTGTGAGACCAATATGAAGTCTATAGTGAAGAACATCCTGGAGTTGCTAACCGAAATTTTAAAAGAGTAGGCTTAGTCGGAACCAAACCGTTATCATATTGGGATGTATCGAGTAATATCTGTACATTATGAGCTGGGTTTGGATTTATTTCAAGCTAATCAGGGTGGTACCGCGGAAAAGCAACCTTTCGTCCCTTTTATATAGGGATGAAGGGTTTTTTTAATGGAAAAATATATAAATTAGGGAGTGAATAATATGAGCACAATAATACCAAAGGATTATAAAAGTAGTTTGAATGTAATTGATACACAAATAGCTATAAAAAAATTAAAAGATTTTTTTGAAATGAGACTAAGCAATGAATTAAATCTTATAAGAGTTTCTTCTCCATTATTTGTATTGCCAGAAACAGGTGCAAATGATAATTTAAATGGAGAAAAGGCTGTAAGTTTTGATATACCATTTATGAATAAAAATGCAGAAATTGTTCAATCACTTGCAAAATGGAAACGATTAGCTCTTAAAAAATACGGTTTTGAAGTTGGTAGTGGTTTATATACAGATATGAACGCAATAAGAAAAAATGAAGAATTGGATAACATACATTCTCTTTATGTAGACCAGTGGGATTGGGAATTGGTTATAGATAAAAGTAGCAGAAATGAAAAGACTTTAAAAGATGTTGTAAAAAGATTGTATGGAGTGTTTAAAGATACTGAAATATTTGTATGTAGTATGTATGAAGGTATAAAAGAAATATTACCAGAAGAAATAACTTTTATAACATCACAAGAATTAGAAGATATGTATCCAGAATTATCTCCAAAGGAAAGAGAAGATAAAATTGTAAAAGACAAGAAGGCAGTATTTATAACTCAAATAGGAAAGACATTAATATCAGGAGAAAAACATGATGGAAGAAGCCCTGATTATGATGATTGGGAACTGAATGGAGATATATTATTTTATAACCCTATTTTAGATTCAGCATTAGAATTATCTTCAATGGGAATTAGAGTTGACGAAGAATCTCTTGATAGACAATTAAAACTTGCTGGATGTGAAGATAGAAAAGAGTTTGACTACCATAAGATGCTTTTAAATGGTGAGCTTCCATATACAATTGGTGGAGGAATTGGTCAGTCAAGAATATGTATGTATTTCTTACAAAAAGCTCATATAGGAGAAGTACAAGTTGGAGTATGGCCACAGGATATGATTAAAAATTGTAGTAGTGCAGGAATTGAGTTATTATAATTTAAATGTAAATTAATTGATAAAATTTATATCTAATATATTCATCAAATTAATTATATCGGTTATAATGTAGAATAACCTATAATTATAAGAGGTGATAAATATGGATTTTCTAAAAAGAGTTATTAATATAATTTTAGATGTTCTTAAAAAAATTTTGGTGAGATTTAAAGATGCTAAATTTGGTTTGATTTTTGTATTTGATTTACTTAAACTACCGGATTTTATGACAGATAAAAGAATTAATATAGTTAATAAAATAAAAGTAGTTTCTGTATTAATTTTTACTATATCCTACTTTGTATCTGGAGTTGATATAATTCCTGAGATGATTGCAGGGGCATTTGGTTTTATAGATGATGCTATAGTATTAATTTGGAGTATAGGTATCGTGAATGAAGAAATTAATAAGTATAGAGTTATTGCAAAACAGGATAAACATTCAAATATAATTGAAAATGTCGACTTTTCTATAAAAGATGAAGAAGAATAACAATTTATATCTGTTATTCTTTTTTTTATTAACAAAAAATGGTTAAATTGTTGACGGAGAGGTAAAACTCTATTATCATAATAAGTGGATATACAATATTTAACTAAGTACTCAATGTACAAGGATACTTAATTTAAAAAAGTTATGGAGGGTAAATATTATGAAGAAAAAACTAGGTTTAGTGCCCAAACTAATCATCGGTATCATAGTCGGTATTTTAATCGGAAGTTATGCACCAGAAATAATTGTACAAATATTAGTAACAGTTAGTACTTTATTCTCAGCATTCCTAAAATTTGTTATACCATTTATAATTATAGGTTTTGTAACAGCAGGTATAGCTGATTTAGCAACAGGTGCAGGAAAGCTATTGGGAATAACTACAGCAATAGCATATGGTTCTACTCTAATAGCGGGATTATTGTCATTTGTAGTATCTACATTAGTCTTCCCAAATTTTATTGATGCAAGTGTTGCAAGTCAAATTGGAGACCCAGAGGCAGGAATGTTAGCTCCAATATTCACAATTCCATTAGAGCCTATGGTAGATGTAACAGCAGCAATAGTGTTTGCATTTGTAATGGGACTTGGAATATCAGCTTTAAGAAATCACGGAAAAGGAGAGACTTTATTTAATTTCTTCCAAGAATTCCAAGATATCGTAACGAAAACGTTGTCAACAGTAATTATACCTTTATTACCTTTATATATAGCAGGAACTTTTGCAAATATAACTATAGCAGGACAAGTATGGACAATATTAGGGGTATTCTGGAAAGTATATTTAGTAGTAATCCCTTTACATTTTGTATACATGGCATGTCAATTTACAGCAGCAGGAATGTTTTCAGGAAAAAATCCAGTAAAAATGTTAAAAAATCAAGTGCCTGGATATTTAACAGCGATAGGTACTCAATCTTCAGCAGCAACTATACCAGTTAATGTTGGTTGTGCAGAAAAAAACGGAGTAAGTAAGCAAATAAGAGAGTTTGTTGTACCTCTTTGTGCAACAATACACTTATCAGGTAGTATGATATCAATAACAGGATTTACAACAGCTGTTTTGATGATGAATGGTATGCCACATGGCGTAGATGTATTATTCCCTTATATTGCAATGTTAGGTATAGCAATGGTTGCAGCACCAGGAGCACCAGGTGGAGCTATAATGAGTGCACTTCCTTTCTTACCAATGGTTGGAATACCATCAGATGGTGGTCTTGCAAGTTTAATGATAGCTTTATACTTAACTCAAGACAGTTTTGGTACAGCATGTAATGTATCAGGAGATAATGCAATAGCAGCAGTAGTAGATAAAATAAATGATGGAATGAGTAAAAAAGGAAATATAGAAAATCAAAGTGTTTAGTTTGTAAATAATGAAAAAGGAGGCTGTCTCAAAATAGATAAGCCTCTTTTTCATTGTTGAAATGATGAAAATATATTTGATTTAATATAAAAAATTATAAAATAAAGTAATTTTTTATTTAAAAATTGCCTTAAGAGATGACATTAGTAATTTATTTTCATTAGGTTTTAATATACATACCCTAAAGAAATACTCATCTAGCCCTTCAAATGAATAACAATCTCTTATTATTATTTTTTGCGGAATTAGTTTCTCGCGAAGAGATTTAGCAGTCAATTCCCTTGTCTTAATTTTACACAGTATGAAGTTACCCTTAGTATCATATACATCTAAGCTTTTTATATTTTTAAGTTCTTTAAGTAAGTAATCTCTTTCAGTGTTCATTAAAGAAATAGTACTTGATATAAAGCTTAAATCACTAAACATGATTTCTCCCATTTTAGAAGCTATTATGTTTATATTCCATAAATCTAGATTTTTATTTATTTCATTTTTAACATTAGTATCAGATATAAGACCATATCCAAGCCTTATGCCAGGTGTTGAAAAAAACTTTGATGTACCCCTTATAACGAATAAATTAGAATAATCATCAACTACTTGAGTACAAGAGTATATATCTGTATCAGTAAACTCTACATAAGTCTCATCAATCATCAAAAATGAGTCTGTGTTTTTTAAAATTTCTATTACTTCTACTTTAGTAAATGCAAATCCAGTTGGATTATTAGGATTACAAATTACTACCAAATCATAATCTTTAGCGTTTATAGTCTTTATAAGATTTTCCAAATTTATATGAAAATTATCTTCTTCTTTGGCAAAGTATTTATCTATAGAACAATTAATTTTGGATAGCTCTTTTTCATACTCTGAATAAGCAGGAGAGAGTAAAAGAGCATGTTTAGGATTAATTGTATGTATAAATGATGAAATTAGTTCTGTAGCTCCACTACCAAGTACTATATTATCTATAGAACATTTGCAGTAACTGGATATAGAAGTTTTTAAGTCTATGTAATCAGGGTCAGGATACATAGATACTATATCCATATTGTTTACAATGTATCGTTTGGCTAAATTTGATGTACCAAAAGGATTTATATTTGAGCTAAAATCCATAAATTCTTCTTTTGAAAAGCCATATTTACTAGATAAACTATATAGATTAGCTCCATGGTTTGTGCTCATAAAAGTACCTCCAAAAATAAAATTATATAATTGATAAAAATAGCTGATTAATATGTGTACATATAGATTATAATACAAAGGAATATTTATTCCAAATTTTTAATGGAAAAAGCAAGAAAGTATGGATAAGCTGTTAATTTAGATTTAAAAATCCTGAAAAAGATTTTAATTGATATTTTGGTATGCTATAATATATAAGTTAATAGAAGGAAAGCGGGAGGATACAAAATGTACAAAGTTACAGGAAAAATGTTGACAGAAAAACAAATAAAAGAAAAAGTTTATGAATTAGGAAAAGAAATAGAAGAAGACTTTAAAGGTGAAGATTTACTAGTGGTAGGTATACTTAAAGGAGCTAGTGTATTTGTTTCAGATTTAATAAGATGTATAGATTTGGATGTAAATATAGATTTTATGAGTGTTACAAGTTATGGAAACTCAACAGAGTCTTCTGGAACAGTTAAAATATTAAAAGATTTGGATGTAGATATTGAAGGAAAGAATGTGTTGATTGTAGAGGATATAATAGATTCTGGTTTAACATTAAGTAATCTAGTTGCAGCTTTAAAAACTAGAAATCCAAAATCTTTAAAACTATGTACTCTACTTGACAAACCTCAAAGAAGAAAGGCTAATATACCTGTAGACTATGTTGGATTTGTTATAGAAGATAAGTTTATTGTTGGTTATGGAATAGATTATGCTGAGAAGTATAGAAATTTACCTTACATAGGTATAGTTGAGGATGTAGAATAGACTTAAATGTGAATCAAAAGCACTAATCTCTAAGGGAGTTAGTGCTTTTTGGTTAAGTGTATAAAATTTTAGTAAAGGAGATACTGTATGGATATTCAATTAAGTATATTATTATTTTTCCAAAATTTGAGAAATCCAATTTTAAACTTTATATTTCTTTTATTCACGATAAGTACAGAAGCACCATTATTAATATTAATTACAACAATCATATACTGGTGTATAAATAAAAAATATGGACAGAAAATACTGTTTGCTATAATTGGAAATTTTGTTGTAAATTTAGGTATCAAAGAGTTTGTAAAAGCCCCCAGACCAATAGGAATAAAGGGGCTTGAGTCACTTCGAGTTTCTACGGCTGGAGGTTATTCTTTTCCAAGTGCTCATACTCAAACTGCAACCACGTTTTGGGTTAGTATTATGACTATATTTAAAAGGAGATATATCCATTTAATAGGTGTAGTAATGGTTTTAGGAGTAGGATTGTCTAGGCTATACTTAGCTGTTCATTGGCCAATAGATGTGATAACTGGTTGGATATTAGGTATATTTTTTACAGTAATATTTGTAAAAATATTTGACTATATTGATGATAATAAAAATTATATTTTACTTGTAGCTTTACTTGTACCATTTGTAATAGTAGCTATATTTCTAAATAGCCCAGAATATTTTGAAAAGTTTGGTATTATAGTAGGGTTTGTGTTTGGATATATAGTTGAGGATAGATTTGTTAAATTTAACACAGATAATAATAACAAAAAAATTAACTTTAGTAGTAAAAGCAAGAAGAGTAAAAATATAATTTTTTCAAGAATATGTAGGTTTTTGACTGGGATAGTAACAATAGGAATGTTATATATTGGCATTAAGTTGTTTATTTCAATGCTAATAGTCACTTTAAATATAAGTGACTCTAGTATTAGTATAATTTTTATGAATTTTATTAAGAATACAGTGGTTGTTTTTTATGGAGTAGCAGGAGCTCCTGCACTGTTTAAACTTTTGAAATTAAATTGATTTGAGTTATATGGTAAATGGTTTAAATTAAAAATATTAAGGGTAGAAAAGAGTGATTATTTGAAGAAGGTAGTAGTAATAGGTGGTGGACCAGCAGGAATGATAGCTGCATCAACTGCATGTGAAAGAGGCTGTGATGTAATATTAGTTGAGAAAAACCATAAATTAGGAAAAAAACTTGCAATAACAGGGAAAGGTAGATGTAATATCACTAATGCTTGTGATATAGAGGAATTAATAGAAAATGTTCCTACAAATGGAAAATTTTTGTATAGCGCTTTTTATACTTTTACAAATGATGATGTAATAAGTATGTTTAATAATCTTGGGGTAAAAACTAAAACAGAAAGAGGGAAAAGAGTTTTTCCAGAAAGTGATAAAGCATTTGATGTTGTAAAGGCTCTTGAAAAACAACTCAAAATTAAAAAAGTAAATATATTATTAAATTCGAAAGTAGAAAAAATAATATCTAAAAATAATAAAATTGAGAAAGTAATTTTAAACAATAAGAAAGAAATTAAGTGTGATTCAGTTATAGTGGCAACTGGTGGATTAAGTTACCCACTTACTGGTTCTACTGGTGATGGATATAAATTTGCAATTTCACAGGGACACACAATTGTAGATACAAAACCATCTTTAGTTGGTATAGAAGTACAAGAAAATTTTACGAAAGATTTAGAAAAATTATCATTGAGAAATGTTGAGATAAGAGTATTTAATAGCAAAAAAAAGAAAGTTTATAGTGATTTTGGAGAACTTGAATTTACTAAGTTTGGTTTAGATGGACCTATAATCAAGTCTGCAAGTTGTAGAATGAAAGATACGAGTAAAGAAAATTACACTATATTGTTGGATTTAAAACCTGCATTAGATGAAGAAAAATTGGATAAAAGAGTTCAAAAAGATTTTCAGAAGTATACAAATAAAAAATTTGAAAAAGCATTGGATGATTTACTTCCAAAAAAACTTATACCTGTAATAATAAAATTGAGTGAAATTAATCCAGATACAGTTGTTCATCAAATTTCTAGAGAGCAGAGAAAAAACTTAGTCCATTTATTAAAAAATTTAAAGTTTACAGTAAAGAGATATAGACCTATTGATGAAGCTATAATAACTTCTGGTGGTGTAAAAGTAAATGAAATAAACTCAAGTACTATGGAATCAAAATTAGTAGAAGGTTTATTTTTTGCTGGAGAAGTAATAGATATAGATGCATATACAGGAGGATTCAATTTGCAAATAGCTTTTTCTACTGGATATTTGGCAGGTTTTAATTGCTAAAAATTACCTGAATTAAAAATGTTTAAAATCACATAATATTATCAGCAACACAAAATAAATTAAACAGAAGGAAGGTAATCAACATGGCAAGTAACAATAACAACAACAGAACAGTAGTACCAGGAGCAAAAGAAGCTTTAAACCAAATGAAATTAGAAATAGCTAATGAACTTGGTATGACTAATTATCAACAAGTTGATAAAGGAAACCTTACTGCAAGAGAAAATGGTTATGTAGGTGGATACATGACTAAAAAATTAGTTGAAATGGCTGAACAACAAATGGCTGGAAAAAGCAACAGATAGTTAATAAATAATTATTTATAACTATTGGCTATTAGTTTAGCTAGAGCTATCTCAAATATAGAAAGTAATTTCTAAATTGAGATAGCTTTTTTTTATTAAATTTTAGATAGATACATTTTTATGTAATAAATTTTATGGATTTGGATAAAATAATACAAATGAATATGTTACATAAGGAGTGATGTAAAATGAGTAGTGTAAATTTTGAGGATTTAAAAAACAAATTTATTAATAGTGACCTAGATGAAAAAATAAGAATATATACAACAACAGAAGGTTTATCAGTAGAACAATTTAAAGAACTATTGAAGTATTATCCAATACAACATTTATCTAAATTAGAAAAGGCACTTGGATAGTATTGTTTAGTCCAAAATTAAAAAGGCAATTTATTTAATATTAAAAGTATTTTTTATTAAATAAATTGCCTTTTTATAATAAATTTAGATTATCAAGCTTTTGATATATAATTATAGATTCTCTCATTTCCAAGTTCAATAGACCCAGTATTAATAAGAGTAACGATTCCTTCTATATCTTTAGAAGTTAAGTATTTATATGGAATTAATAAGTTATAGCCAGTACTATTTAGTAAGTTTTTTAATTGGGTTACTTGAGAGATATTGAAACACTTTGCAGTTTTAGTAGATTTTTTTCTTAGGTTAAATAAATTTTCATTCTGAATCTTTATTAAAGTTTCGATATAGTCTATATAAGATGCCTTAAATTCTGATTCATTAACTATTTTTTCATCAACTATACTACCGATAAAATCATGAGATAATATATTATCTGCAAATTTATCTGCTGTTAATTTTCCAGATGTTATGCCTTTTTGGTATTTTCTAAGAATTTTTTTAGTGTAGCAGTATATTTTATTTCTCGTTTCTAAATCAAGTTGTTCTATTTGCACAAAACCACTTCCTTCTAATTATAAAAATATTTATTAAAAAATCTATGCTTAACTAATAAAGCTTCAATAACTTATTTACAATAAATACTAAATCATAAAATATTTGTTATTTTTTATTATTACCAAGTATAAAAAATATTATAATTGTAAAACTTACAAGTATATGTAAAATATTTAGAAAATATTTAGGAGTGATGAAAATGTTAAATGGGATAATAAAACTTTTTTATTCAGAAATTGTAAAAACAAAGATTAATAATTTAGATTCAAGTGGATATTCCTTAAGAGATGAATGTAAAGAAATTAGAAATATAACTTTAAAGATAGACAGTGTATTTTTTAAACTCTTAAAGCTAGCTTTTGGTTCAATATTGCTTATGGTAGCATTCAATTTAAACTTGGTATTAGGTATAGGAGTGTTTTTAATTGGTGTAGTTTACATTCTCTATAAAAGAAATATGGAAGAACAAGTAAAAGAGCATATAAATAATGTAAAGAATAATATCGACATTTCCAAAATTACTTTTATGGATGAAAAAGGGAGAACAGGTCTAAATGCATTAATTACATTGCTACTTATAGGATTATTGACAGGATTTAACTGGATATTAGTTGCTAGTTTTGTCGTTATTTTTGTTTTTACTATAAAGAATGTATGTTAAAATACTAATAAATAGTTTAATATATAGGGGGAGAAATTGAGTATGACTAATGGCAGTTATAAAATGAAGAATTTAGTGGAGATATCCGCTATGGTGACTGAATCTACAGATTTTTTTAATATAAAAGATGACATAATAGAAAAAATGTTAGAAGTTGTTCATCCCACAAAGGCATGTGTAAATCTATTTTATAAAAATGATTCTAAATATGCCTACTTAGTATGTTCACAAACCTTAGAATATGTACCTCAAATTTTTCCAATAAATAGTCTTAAAGGTGCAAAAATTGATTTTGACACGTATCCAGAGTATATACATGAAGCTGTAAATGAAAAAAAGATAATATATGTGGAAAATGTATTTGAAGATTCTAGGGCAGAAGGTGAACGAGATTTAGCAAAAGCTGAAGGTTATATTGGGAGAATCGTTTTTCCTTTTATAATAAATAATGTAGTTGTTGGATTTATGACTTGCTTTTTAAAAGAGGATGATTATTTAACAGAACAAGATATAGATTTTATATCCTCTGTTGCATCACTCCTAAGTTTGTCAATAGAAATAACTAATAAAAATAATAATGTACAAATTTTAATTGATAAGTTAAGAGGCTCAATAAGTGCTATAAATGAAGCTACGAAAAAACTATATCTTAATAAAAGTATTGATGGGTTTTTAGAAAATTTAAGTAAACAAGCGTGCAATATTACTAATAGTAAAGAAGCTTTAATAATTATAACTGGTCATCGTAATAAGGATACTATATTTAGCTGTTACAATGTTGAGCAAAAAAAGAAAACCAATTTATATCCTATGATTGATACATTTTTAAAGAAAGAATCATTAGGAGGGTACCTAAATAACTTAAAACCATGTTCAAAAAAGGGAATAAATTTGGAAAGTTATATATATTACAAACTTCAGGATAAAAATGAGACTATAGGATGTATAGTTTGTGCAAATAGTAAAAGCTATACTAGTGATGATTTAAATATTCTTAGTATATTGTCCAAACAAGTTTCTGTTGGGATGCAATTATATGAATATAATGAAAAGGAAGTAAAACACAAAGTTCTTGAAAATGAGTTGAATATACTAAATAAACAACAACAGCTTATTATGGATAAGGGTAAAATGGATTGCAATGATGAGAAAGAACTTTATTTTTACCATAAACCAGCAAGGGTAGTAGGTGGAGATTTTTATTATGCTACAAAAGTAGATGATGAACATATAGTTTATATTGTTGCTGATGTAATGGGACATGGAATGGTATCAAATTATGTTGTCGCAATGATAAAAGGTGCTTTTAAAGTATTATGTAATCAATATAATACACCAAGAGAAATAATGACAAATTTAAATAGAATGCTATATGATGAGTTTGACAAAATGGGGGTATTTACAACATGCTTGGTAGGTATTATAGATACTAAAGAAAATATTATTACAATATCTAATGCAGGTCACTATAGTCCTGTAGTTGTAAAGAAGGATGGTACAATAGAAACTAATTTAAATTGTAAAAAGGGTATACCTATTGGAATAATGGAAGATGCTACTTATGAAAATAATACTCTTTCAATGGAAGATTATGCAATGGTATGTATGTATACTGATGGAATTTTAGAGATAAAGAATTCATCAAAAGAAGAGTATGGTATAAACAGATTAGAAAACTTTCTAAAAGAAAACTTTAGATTAAATCAACAGTTAATAGTAGAGAATCTAAAATTGGATTTAAAGAACTTCTCATCAAAAGATAGTTATGATGATGATATTTTAATAGTTATGTTAAAGGATAGGTAGATTGATTATGGGTTTGAATGATAAAAAAGAACTTAAAAGTCCAGAGATTATGATAATAAATGGAAGTCCAAGAATTAATAAAAATTGCAGTTTTATAGCGAATGAAGTAAAATCTATGCTAGAAGAGAATGGATTAAGTTGTAAAATATTTAATATATACGATATGGATATTGAATATTGTACAGCATGTGGGTTTTGTGAAAAAACAGGATATTGTAAGTTTAATGATGATATGAAACCATTATATAAAATGTTTGACGAGTCAAAAGGAACTATAGTAGTAAGCCCAGTACATTTTGATTCAATATCAGCTAAATTAAAGACTGTTGTTGATAGAACTCAAGCTATATATGCAAGTAAATATGTATTAAATAAACCTTCAATTGATAGAAGTAAGAAACGGATAGGAATGTATATTGCAGTGGGGGGTAGTAAATCATATGACTCACAATTTAAAGGTGGACAGATTGTTATGGACTTTTTCTTTAAGAGTATAAATACTAAACTTTTACACAATATATATTTAAACAATACAGATAATGTATCCTATATAGATAATCAAGAATTTAAAGATATAATATATAAAAATTTAAAGATATATATTGATTCAATATAATTTGATTTTGTAGGTAATATTATGTATAATTGTATTGCAATAATTTAAAATAATTAAAAGGAGGGAATTTCAATGAAATTACCAATAGCATTATCTAACAAACATGTTCATTTGAGTCAAGCTGATATAGACATATTATTTGGAGCAGGTCATGAGTTAACTAAGTTTAAACCATTATCTCAACCAGGACAATATGCCTGTGAAGAAAAAGTGGATTTAGTAGGACCAAAAGGAACTTTAAAAGGAGTTAGAGTACTAGGGCCAGCTAGAGCTCATACTCAAGTTGAAATATCTTTAGCAGATGGTTTCCCATTAGGAGTAAAAGCACCAATAAAAGAATCTGGTGATATAGCTGGAACTCCAGGTGTTAAATTAGTAGGGCCTGCTGGGGAAGTTGAAATGAAAGAAGGAGTTATAGTTGCTTCTAGACATATACATATGAGCAATGAAGATGCTGCTAAATTTGGTGTAACTGATAAACAAATAGTAAAGGTTAAAACATCTGGACCAAGAGCATTAGTATTTGAAAATGTATTAGTAAGAGCTAGTGATAGCTTTAATTTAGAGATGCATGTTGATATGGAAGAAGGAAATGCAGCAGGTGTTAAAAACGGAGATTTAGTAGAATTAATAGTTGATTAATATTATAAATTAAATTTATGCTAGTAGATATTTTATTTGCTAGCATATTTTTAAATGTAATAAATTTCTATAGGATAAAATTAATCTATTAGATTAATTTATAAAATAAAGGGGTATTATAAAAAAGGTAATAAAAACTTACAAAAATATGATGTAATATGGTAAAATTATAAATATAAAAATTTACATATAATGAAGATAACTATTTTAATTTTTATACTGATACAAACAAATAGATAAAAAAGTTTGAAAAGTCTAACTTAATTTATTATATATTGTATACAAAATTATGAAAAAAACTTAACATATTTAATTTTAAAAAAAATCTACTTAAATATGTAATTAATTTACAATTTTCAAAGGAATTTTATCTAATCTGTAGTATTATATTAGAAGATAGAGTATTTGCGCGACTATATGTGTGTTTGTATTTTTGTTGTGTAAATTATATGTAAATATAAAAAATAGACTTGTTATAAACAAGTACAATTGTAGCTATCAAGGAGGATACATATTATGGCTAAGTTTATGAAAACACTTGATGGAAATACAGCTGCAGCTCATGTTGCCTATGCGTTTACAGATGTAGCAGCTATATATCCAATCACACCATCTTCAACTATGGCTGAAGTAGTTGATGAATGGGCGTCACAAGGAAGAAAAAATATATTTGGACAAACAGTTAATGTTGTTGAAATGCAGTCAGAAGCAGGGGCATCAGGAACATTCCACGGTTCTTTACAAGGAGGAGCTTTAACTTCTACTTTTACAGCATCTCAAGGTTTATTATTAATGATACCTAACATGTATAAAGTTGCAGGAGAGTTATTACCAGGAGTATTCCATGTAAGTGCTCGTGCTTTAGCATCTCAAGCTTTATCAATATTTGGTGACCATCAAGACGTTATGGCTGCTAGACAAACTGGATGTGTATTATTAGCTTCTGGTTCAGTTCAAGAAGTAGCTGATATAGCGCCTGTTGCACATTTAGCTGCAATAGAAGGTAGATTACCATTTATACATTTCTTTGATGGATTTAGAACTTCACATGAAATCCAAAAAGTTGAATTATTAGAAAATGAAGATTATGCAAGTTTATTAAACTTTGAAGCAGTTCAAGCATTTAGAGATAATGCTTTATCTCCAAATCATCCAGTTGCTCGTGGTACTGCTCAAAACCCAGATATATATTTCCAAACTAGAGAAGCTTCTAATAAATACTATCAAAATATAGTAGGTATAGTTGAAAAATACATGGAAAAAATGAGTAATTTAACAGGTAGAAAACATAGTTTATTTGATTACTATGGAGCAGAAGATGCTAAATACGTATTAGTGGCTATGGGTTCAGTAACAGAAACAATTGAAGAAACTATAGATTACTTAAATGCTAAGGGAGAAAAATATGGTTTAGTTAAAGTTCATTTATATAGACCATTCTCAATGAAACATTTCTTAGATGCTATGCCATCTACTGTTGAAAGAATATGTGTACTTGATAGAACTAAAGAGCCAGGTTCAACTGGTGAACCATTATACTTAGATGTACGTGATGTATTCTATGGAAAAGAAAATGCTCCTATGATAATAGGTGGAAGATACGGATTAGGTTCAAAAGACACTACTCCTTCAGATATAAAAACTGTTTTTGATAACTTAGTTTCAGAACAACCTAAAAATGGATTTACAGTAGGTATAGTTGATGATGTAACTAACACTTCTTTAACTCCATCTGAATCAATTAAAATAGCTTCTAAAGGAACTATAAGATGTAAGTTCTGGGGATTAGGTTCTGATGGTACTGTTGGAGCTAATAAGCAAGCTATAAAAATAATCGGTGACTATACTGAAAAATATGCTCAAGCTTACTTTGATTATGACTCTAAAAAATCTGGTGGTGTGACTATGTCTCACTTAAGATTTGGTGATAGTCCAATAAGAGCTACTTATTTAATAGATGAAGCTGACTATATTGCCTGTCATAAACAATCATATGTTTATCAATATGATTTATTAAAAGGTCTTAAAAAAGGTGGTACGTTTGTACTTAACACTATATGGGACCAAGCAGGGATTGAAGAACATTTACCAGCTCATATGAAACAATATATAGCTAAAAATGATATAAAATTCTATACAGTTAATGCTGTTAAACTAGGACAAGAAATAGGTCTTGGAAATAGAATAAACATGATAATGCAATCTGCATTCTTTAAATTAGCTGAAATAATACCAGAAGAAGATGCTGTTAAATACTTAAAAGATTCTATAGTTAAAGCTTATGGTAAAAAAGGTGAAAAAATAGTTAACATGAACTACGCTGCTGTTGATGCAGGAATAAATGCTTTAGTTAAAGTTGAAGTTCCAGCTTCTTGGGCAAATGCTGTTGATACAGATAAAGAAGAAGTTAAAGAGCCAGAATTCATAAAAAATATACTAAGACCAATGACTGCACAAGAAGGAAATAACTTACCAGTAAGTACATTCAATGGTATAGAAGATGGAACATTCCCTTGTGGTACTGCAGCTTATGAAAAACGTGGTATAGCTGTTGATGTTCCTGAATGGATAATAGATAACTGTATCCAATGTAACCAATGTTCTTTTATATGTCCTCATTCATGTATAAGACCAGTATTGGTTACTGAAGAAGAATTAGCTAATGCTCCAGAAGGATTTGAAGCTAAAAAAGCATTAGGTAAAGGATTAGAAGGATTAAAATATAGAATTCAACTTAGTCCACTTGACTGTACAGGATGTGGAAACTGTGCTGATATATGCCCAGCCAAAGAAAAAGCTTTAGTTATGAAGCCAATAGATACTCAACTTGACACAGAGTTAGATAATTGGGCATTTGCAGTAAATCCTGATAAGGTAGCTCCAAAAGGTGATGTTATGCCTGTAAACACTGTTAAAGGAAGTCAATTTAGACAACCATTAATGGAGTTTTCAGGAGCATGTGCTGGATGTGGAGAAACTGCATACATTAAAGTAGTTACACAATTATATGGAGATAGAATGATGATAGCTAATGCTACTGGATGTTCTTCTATATGGGGAGCTTCTGCACCATCAATTCCTTATACTTGTAACCATGAAGGTAAAGGTCCATCTTGGGCAAACTCTTTATTCGAGGATAATGCTGAATATGGATTTGGTATGTATACAGCTGTTAAGCAAATAAGAAATAAAATAGTAGATGCTATGACAGAGTTAGTTTCTATGGATATCTGTGAAGATGCTAAAGCAGTATTTACAGAGTGGTTAGATTCTAGAAATGATGGAGAAGCTTCTAAAGTAGCAAGTGCTAAGGTTGTTGAATTATTAGAAAAACCAGCTTGTGATTGTACAGATGCAAAGGCTAAAGAATTAGTAAAAGCTATAAAAGATAGAAAAGATTATCTAGTTAAGAGATCTCAATGGATACTAGGTGGAGACGGTTGGGCATATGATATCGGTTATGGTGGATTAGACCATGTTCTTGCATCTGGTGAAGATGTAAATGTGCTTGTATTTGATACAGAAGTTTATTCAAATACAGGAGGTCAAGCATCTAAAGCTACTCCAGCTGCTGCTATGGCTAAGTTTGCTGCTTCAGGTAAAAAATCTAGAAAGAAAGATTTAGGAATGATGGCTATGACATATGGAAACGTATATGTAGCTCAAGTTTCTATGGGTGCTGATAAAAATCAATTTATCAAAGCAGTTATAGAAGCTGAAAAACATGATGGACCATCTTTAATAATAGCTTATGCTCCATGTATAAACCATGGATTAAAAGAAGGTATGGGAAGAACTGTAGCTAATGAAGCACAAGCTGTTGCTTGCGGATATTGGCATTTATATAGATTCAATCCAGAAGCAAAAGCTGAAGGTAAAAACCCATTCACTTTAGATTCTAAAGAACCAACTGCAAGCTTCAGAGATTTCATACTTGCACAAGTAAGATATTCTGCTATAGCTAAACAATTCCCAGAAGAAGCTGATGGATTATTTGCTAAGGCTGAAGCTGATGCTAAAGAAAGATATGAAGGATACAAAAAATTAGCTGAATAATATTAAAGTATTATAATGCTTATATAAAACTGATAAAAAGGGGTGTCTCAAAGTGAACTTTTGTTCATGAGGCACCCTTTTTTGTATGAAATCAAATTAATTTATCATATTATTTTATTCTTTTTTTGTTAGTATATAATAGAAGAAATTTAATGGCACCTATAAGGAAGTTTTTATTTTTTTATAAGTGATTTTTAAAGGATATACTGTTAAATAATATTTATGGTATGTATACTTGGATTTAATAATTTTAAATATAGATACAAAAGAGTATCTCATTTGTGATTTTTTTTATCACTGAGAGATACTCTTTTGATATGTATGGAAAAAGAGTACTTTATCCTACAAATATTTGTGTCCAATAAATTGAACCACCATTTTTTTGTGCTACTCCAACACCTATTTTACTGAAATTTGGATTCATTATATTTTTTCTGTGACCTTCAGAATTCATCCATGCATTTACAACTTCTTTTGGAGTCTTTTGACCCATAGCTATATTTTCACCAGCTGTTTTATAGCTTATTCCAAACTTTTTTAACATGTCAAATGGAGAGCCATAAGTTGGAGAATTGTGTGAAAAGTAATTGTTATCAATCATATCTTGAGATTTTTTTGTAGCAACATTTGATATAGAAGAATCAAGAGTAAGAGGATTTAATCCAGCTTTAGATCTTTCTATATTCACTAAGTCAACAACTTCTTTTTGGTAAGCTGAAAAATTTTCACTTGTAGAACCCGAGTTGTTATTATCATTAGGCTTATCAGTAGAGTCTGAATTATTGTTGTCTTCAGGTTTATTAGACTCTGGTTTATTGTTATCAGGTTTATCAGTAGAGCCTGAATTATTGTTATCCTCAGGTTTATTAGACTCTGGTTTATTGTTATCAGGCTTATTATTAGAGTCTGAATTATTGTTGTCTTCAGGTTTATTAGACTCTGGTTTATTGTTATCAGGTTTATTAGTAGAGCCTGAATTATTGTTATCCTCAGGTTTATTAGTGTTGTTGCAATTCTTGTCATTATGATTCTTATCTTTGCAAGAATTATCTTTATCAGGCTTAAGTTCTGGTTTTACAGAACAATTTGGTTTTGCAGAAAATTTGTATTTAGTATTACTGTATACTAAACTTTTGTTACTTATATTTACATTATTTTCAAGTGATGAAGCACTTGCAGTAACAGCACTGGAAGCTGTTGCTAAGGTTAGCACTCCTAAAGCTAATATAGTTTTTAATTTTGTTGGTATATTTTTTCTCATTATTAAACACCTCTCAATCTAAAAATTCTAAAAATGTTACTAATTTGTAACCTTTAGTGTAGGGGGTACCCGTGAATCTATACTAACATAAGAACAAGCATTTTTTTACTGTAAAGATATGTAAAAAATATATATATGGAATAAATAGGTATATTTCAGGAGTCTGGAAATTTGTATTAAAAATCTGTGTAGTATGGAATTACTACTTTGGAGCAAATAATATTTTTATAATAATTCTATAATGTAAATTTATACTTATAATAAATTTTTTTATATATTTAGTGAAATTTATTAAATAGATGATTTAGTATTAGTAAAAAATTATAATTATTCAAATCTTTAAGAAATAAGAAGGGGCTAAAATAAGAAGAGGCTGTCTAAAAATAAAGATAAGCATCTTTTTTATTATTGAAATGCTGAAAATATATTTTATTTCATACAAAAAAGAGAGTGCCATGAACTAAAAAGTTCATTTTAAGACACTCATTTTATACTATAAATTCTAATTTGTTTTAGTTTAATACATTAATAATCCTAATGTAATTACAATGATTTCTGCTATTAATGAGCCAACTGCAACTACAATGAAAGTTTCTTTAAATCCAGTTTTATGTGTTAACTTAGATAAGCTTAAGAATGTAAGAAAAACACCACTTTGTGGAACTATAGTTAGTATATTTGAAGCTATTGTAGCAACACGGTGAATTAACTCTGGATTTAGACCAGTACTTAAATAATAATCTGCAAAGTTTGGCATTACTATTCCTAATGCACCAGAAGATGACCCTGTTATTGCTGACATTGTTGAAGTCAAAACAGTAAGACTTATAAGTGGACTACCTGGTATTGACATTATAAGTTTACTAAATACATTAAAACCTGGTGCAGCCATTATTACCGCTCCAAATGCAACAGCAGAAGATGTAGCAAATATAGGACCTATAGAACCACTAGCACCTATACTCAATGTCTGAATTTTAGATGACAAAAATTTACGGAATAAAAGAGCAGATAAAAGAATTGCAACTATTAAAGCTATGTAAATTACATTTTTTTTCATAAATTCTGAGCCAAAAGTACTTCCAGTTATAGCTATAATTACAAGTGCTAATAGAGGAAAAATACTTGCAAAAAATCCTGGTAATTCTCTATCTAAAGATT
Organism: Clostridioides sp. ES-S-0054-01; assembly: GCA_021561035.1. Taxonomy (NCBI): domain Bacteria; kingdom Bacillati; phylum Bacillota; class Clostridia; order Peptostreptococcales; family Peptostreptococcaceae; genus Clostridioides; species Clostridioides sp. ES-S-0054-01. The sequence goes on along the minus strand of CP067346.1, from coordinate 2,762,426 downwards.
CTTCTTCTAATTCTGAAGTATAAGTTGCATAAGTTTCACCTTTTCTAAGGCTTTTGTTCAGAGCATATTTCATGTAGATAAGTCCAAACACAGCACAACCTATACTACCTGCGATACTTGGTATAGTAGCTGCAGTAAGAGAAGTATTTAGGTATTGAATAGGGATAACATTTTGAATGGCTGGTGTTCCAGGAATTATAGTCATAGTAATTGTAGCAATACCAAGCCAAAGAGGTATCTGAATAAGGTTCCAAGAAATATCAAGTTTTTTAAATAGAGTTCTTGCAAGTGGAATGACTGCAAACATAACTACAAATAAACTTATACCACCATATGTTAATATAAAACTTACTATAAATATAGCAACTAAAACTCTATAAGGATGATTAGAGCCAAATTTATTTAAAATAAAATCAGCTATGGATACAGTAGCTCCACTTTCCTCCATAAATTTAGCAAGTATTGAGCCTAATAAGAATATTGCAAAATAGCTCATTATATAGTTTCCAAGTGCTCCCATATAATTGTTTTTGTCAGCACCTAGCATTGATGTTACAACATCCATTTTGTTTAAGAGAACAACTATTAAAGTTGCTATTGGAGCAGCTATAGTTATATGAATTTCTTTAATTGAAAAATATATAATAGCTATGATACCAACAATTATACCAATTGGTGCGATAATACTCATAAATATCCCTCCTTAGTAGAAGGACCTGAAGAATAATTTCTTCAAGCCCTAAATATAATAACTATTGTGCAGTATATCCTCCATCTAGAAGGCAAGCTTGTCCTGTAATACCCTTAGCCTTATCACTTGCTAAGAACATAGCATAATCGGCAATTTCTTGGACATCTAATAGGCGTTTTTGTGGTACAAGTGGGTATAAAACCTCTTCTAAGACATTTTCTAATGGTATATTACGAGTTTTTGAAAGGTCATTAAACTGACCTCTGACAAGTGGAGTGTCTACATATCCAGGGCATAAAGCATTAACTGTTATACCAGAATCAGCAGCTTCAAGAGCAGCAACCTTTGTTAATCCTATAAGCCCATGCTTTGCTGAGTTATAAGCAGCCTTGCCAGCAAATCCTATTACACCATTGATTGAAGCCATATTTATTATACGACCGAAACCTTGTTTTTTCATTATAGGGAACGCTTTTTTAGTAGCTATAAAAGGTGCTGTTAGCATTATTTTTATCATAAATTCAAATTTGTCAGTTGGGAAATCTTCTATCATAGAAACGTGTTGAAGCCCAGCGTTATTTATTAATATATCTAATCTGCCATATTTTTCAACAGTTTTGTCTATAGCGTGGTTAATTTCTTCTTCTTTAGTTACATCACACTTTACATTCATGCAATCATAACCTTCTTTTTGTAACTCTGCTGTAGCCTTATTTAAGGCTTCTTGATTTATATCAGAGAACATTACTTTAGCACCATTTTTTAAGAATGATTCAGCTATTTGCTTACCTATTCCACTTGCAGCTCCTGTTACGAATACAACTTTGTCTTTAACCATTTTTATTTCCTCCAATTTTGTTTTATTTTTATATTAATATTTTAAGTAATATAAATTTATATCTAATACATTTTTATTTTCTAGTTTTAATTACCTTAAACAACAGATGTGCTTCCATTCAATGAATCTGATAATATTAAAGGTGCTTCAGTAGCAGAAATAACATCGTCCAATGTGAAAGCTGGATTTATTTCCTTAAGTAAAATTCCATCTGATGTTACTTCCATAACTCCCATTTCAGTAACTATCAAATCTACAGCGTTTGTTGCAGTAAGTGGAAGAGTACAACTATTTAATATTTTTGCTGAACCTTTTGAAGTATGTTCCATTGCTACAATAACCTTCTTAGCTCCAGTTACTAGGTCCATAGCTCCACCCATACCTGGAACCATCTTACCTGGAATCATATAATTTGCTATGTTACCATATTTGTCAACTTGAAGGGCACCAAGAACAGTTATATCAACATGACCTCCTCTGATTATTCCAAAAGAAGTAGCACTATCAAAGAAACACCCTCCAGGAAGTATAGTAACTGGTTGACCACCTGCATTTACAATAGTTTCATCACTTGAATGTCCATCTTCAGCTGCTCCTAAACCCAAGAAACCATTTTCAGATTGTAAGATAACGTTTACATCATCTGGAATATAATTTGCTACTTTGGTTGGTAAACCTATACCAAGATTTACAACAGAACCATCTTTTAATTCCTTAGATACTCTGTTTGCAATATATTCTTGCATTTCTAATTTATTCATTATAAATTACCTCCTTCAACGATGTAATTCACAAAAATACCTGGTGTATTAACTTCATTTGGGTCAATATCACCAATTTCAACGATTTTATCTGCTTCAACTATTGTAATTTTGGCAGCAGAAGCCATTAAATTATTAAAATTGTTCATAGAACCCTTATAAACTAGATTACCTGCCTTATCAACTTTTGATGCAAATAGAAGAGCAATATCTGCATGAAGTGGTTTTTCAAGAAGGTATTCTTTATCATCAACAACAATTTTTTGTTTTCCTTCTTCAACAAGAGTACCAATACCAGTAGGTGTTAGTATACCTCCCAAACCATAACCAGCTGCACGTATTTGTTCAGCAAGAGTGCCTTGAGGAACTAATTCAACGTCTGTTTCATTGCTGTTCATTTGTCTTCCAGTTTCTTTATTTAATCCTATGTGAGAGGCAATTATCTTTTTGAATTGCTTATTTACAACCATTTTGCCAACACCTTTGTCAATAAAGCCAGTATCATTACAAATTAGTGTCAAATCTTTTATATTTTTACTACATAAATAATCAATTAAATTTTCTGGTGAACCATTAGCCATGAATCCACCAACCATTATTGTATCTCCATCTTTTACATGAGATAGAGCTTCATCGATGCTAACTATTTTATTCATATTTCCTCCTATCGTGAAACCACCATTGATATTCCTTGACCACCACCAATACAAAGTGTTGCAAGACCAGTTTCAGCTTTACGTTTTTGCATTTCATAAATTAGAGTAACAAGTATTCTAGCACCACTTGCCCCTATTGGATGTCCTAATGCTATTGCACCGCCATTAACATTTAACTTTGATGAATCTATTTGAAGTTCATTTTTGACAGCTAATGCTTGAGCAGCGAATGCTTCATTTGCTTCTATTAAGTCTATATCATTGATATTAAGCCCAACTTTTTCTAATGCTTTTTTAGTTGCAGGGATTGGACCAGTACCCATTATTTCAGGTTCAACACCAGCTGATGCATATGATTTTATTTTAGCAAGTGGTCTAATTCCTAGTTCGTCTGCTTTTTGTTGGCTCATTAATATCAACATAGCTGCACCATCATTAATACCAGATGCATTTCCAGCTGTTACAGTACCATCTTTTTTGAATGCAGGCTTAAGTTTAGATAAATCTTCAAATGTAATACCTAATTTAGGATATTCATCTGTGTCAACAGTTTCCATTTTTCCACGACGTATTAAAACATCTACTGGAACGATTTCCTCTTTAAAACGATTGTTTTTTATAGCTTTCTCAGCTTTATTTTGACTTTCTAATGCTAATTTATCTTGCATTTCTCTAGTAAATTCAAATTTAGTTGCAATATTTTCTGCAGTTATTCCCATGTGATATTGATTAAAAGCATCAATAAGACCATCTGTTAACATACTATCTACCATAGTTATGTCTCCCATTTTATTACCAAAACGGGCAGTTGGAACAATATAAGGAGCTTGGCTCATATTTTCAGTGCCACCTGCAATGACTACATCATTTTCACCAGATGTGATTGATTGAGCAGCTAGCTGAACACTTTTAAGCCCTGAACCACACAATTTATTTACTGTATAACTTGGGACAGCATTTGGTATACCTGAATTTATGGCAATTTGTCTAGCAACATTCTGTCCAAGTCCTGCTTGAAGTACATTTCCAATTATTACTTCATCTATTTCAGATAAATTAAGCCCTACACGTGATATCGCTTCTTTAACAGCTATAGTTCCAAGTTGAACAGCAGAGGTATTTTTAAATACTCCTCCGAAACTTCCTATAGGTGTTCTGACTGCTGATACGATTACTACATCTTTCATATCTAATAGTTACCTTTCTTGAATGATAATTAAAAATTTTCTGAATAAAAAAATTAAGGAACTCTATAATTTACTTTTAATACAAGCTTGTTTTTAAGTATTTCAATTATTTTTATTCCTAATGCTTTAGGTTTTCCTGTTTCTAATTATAGATTACGGCGAAAAAAGCGTTTTGTCTAAGTCTAATTTTTTATATAGTGTATAAGAAAAATTTATAGGATAAAAATTTAGAGAAGATTTAGAAAAATATTTTGTTAAAATATTAATGAAATTATGTTGATTTTCCTATAAAATGTTCTTATAAGAAAAAATATAATCTAAACTATACTTTTAAGAAAGGTGGTTTAAAATGGATATAAAACAGTTAAAATATTTTGTTGAGATAGTTAAGTCTGGTTTTAATTTGTCAATAGCGTCTAAGACACTCCATATATCCCAACCAGCACTAAGTCAAATTATAAAAAATTTTGAAGAGTGTGAAGATGTGTATTTATTTGAAAGGTATAAAGGCAGATTAAATGGATTAACACCAGCAGGAGAAAGATTTTATGTAAATGCAGAACATATTATAAATGAATACAAAAATATGATGGAAGATTTAAGAGAAGATTCAGTTCAATTTAAGGGAAAAGTTAGAATAGGAATACCTCCGCTTATACTTGGAATAGCCTTTTCAGATGTAGTTGCACAGTTAGTTGCAAACAATCCAGATATAGAATTTGATATAGTAGAGAAGGGAGCATATGATTTAAGTAGGATGCTTATCTTACAAGAATTAGATTATGCAGTACTATTACATCCACATAAAATTGATAAAAGTGTGGTAACAGAACATGTACTTCAAGAAGATGAACTAACAGCCTTTTTAAATGTAAATCATCCACTTGCTAAAAAAAATAAGATAGATTGGAATGATTTGAATGAGCAGTTACTTGCAATATTTAACCCCACTTTTATGATACACCATAAACTAATACAAAAGTTCGCTGATGAAAATGTTAAGTTAAAAAGGTATATTATGTCTGGCTCATGGGATTTTTTATTGCTATCAACTACAAATTCTGATTTTATAACCATTTTACCATCACCAGTCCATGACTTCTTTGAAAATAGTAAAATTATAGAAAAACCATTTAATCATCCTATTACGTGGAAAGTTGTACTATGTAGACCTAAAAAAGAACGTTATAGCCATGTGGACCAGTATGTATTTAAATTTATTATAGATTTCTTTAATAAAAAGAATTTATAATATGTTATTAAAATAACGAAAAAAATGAAAAATTTCAATCTTATTTAAAGTGAACTATTAATTTTTCAACTACATATTAATTAAGGGATAACATATTCTACTTAATGTAGATAGTTATCTAAAACTAGAATCTATAAAACATTTATTTAAAAAAATAGGAAATAGTTTTCAATAATTTACTTGACATATATATTTATTTATAATAGAATAAAATCATAAATTGAATACAATATTTATGATTATTAACAAACTGGATTGTTACTGGAAAGCAGGCAATACCTAAGTTAAGATATACAGGTGAATTGTATCTTAATTTAGGTGTTTTTTTATGAATAAGGGAATTTGTATTTTGGGAGAGATATTGATTATGATTATTCAACAAATTTATAATAATAATGTTGTATTAGTTCTAGATGAAAATATAAAAAAAGAATTAATACTAACAGGATGTGGAATTGGGTTTCAAAAAAAGAAAGGTCAAGAAATAGACGAAAGTAAAATTGAAAGAACTTTTGTAATACAAGATGAAAGTTTTGTAGATAAAATTGGAAAACTAGCAAGCCAGGTTGATGAGAAGTTTTTTGAGATTAGCACAGATATAATTGCTTATGCAGAAAACATTTTGAATACTGAACTTTATGAATATATTTATGTGGCACTTACTGACCATATTGCATTTGCAATTAAAAGGTATAATGAAAATATAACTATAAAGAATGATTTACTACATGAGATAAAAAGGATTCATAAAAAAGAATACGAGATTGGTAAATGGGCTGTAGACTATATAAATAGAGAATTTAATGTGGAATTTCCATTAGATGAAGCTGGTTTTATAGCAATGCATATAGTAAACTCAAATTATAAAGGAAGTTCAAAAGAATCACTGTTAATTACTAAAATTGTAAAAGACATACTCAATATTATAAGATACTACTATAGAGTTGAATTTAAAGAAGATGATATAAATTATGATAGGCTTCTTACTCATTTAAAATTTTTTGCAAATCGATTAGTAAAAAGAGAGGAAATCAATGATACAAATAATGAAATTGTAGATATAATCAAAGTAAAGTATGAAAAAGATTATAATTGTGCATATAAAATAAAAACTCATGTAGAAAATAATTATGATTACTATGTAAGTCAAGATGAACTACTTTATTTAACATTACATATCAAAAGAGTTATATCTGTATTAAATTTATAATGAAGAGTAATTTAATGCAAAGTATATGAGTTTAATATATTATGTTTAATTTTAATATATTGTTTAAAATTTAATATCAAATAATAATTTTAAAACATTAAGATTGTTACTGATAATGCAGGCAAGACTTATGTTTATAAAAAAATTATAATAGTTTATTTTTAATTCTAAGATTAAGTTAATATAGGTCTATTTATATTAGCATAAATTTTATTTTAGGATTAAGTGTACTAATGTAATTTTTTATAAACTTAAGTCTTTTTTATTTAAAAAAATATAAAATAATAAGGGGAGAAAAGTAAATGAAAAAAATATTTGGTGTTTTACAAAAGGTAGGAAAATCTCTAATGCTACCAGTTGCATTACTTCCAGCAGCAGGTATATTGCTTGGTGTGAGTAATGCTTTAGCAGGAGACGCGTTGTTGGCTCATTTTCCAGCTTTGGCGAATCCTACATTTCAACTTATAATAAGTATAATGGAAAGTTCAGGTCAAATTATATTTAATAACTTACCACTTATATTTGCAGTTGGGGTAGCTGTTGGTTTGACTGAAGGAGAAGGTGTTGCAGCATTGGCAGCCATAGTAGGTTTTTTAATTCTTAATACATCTATGGGTGTCATGGCGGGTGTTACAGAAAATATGATAGATAATTCTATGTATGCAAGTATTGTTGGAATACCAACAATTCAAACAGGAGTATTTGGTGGTATTATTATAGGGATAGTGGCTGCTTATCTTTACAAAAAGTTTTATAAAATTGAATTACCTCAGTACTTAGGTTTTTTTGCAGGTAAAAGATTTGTGCCAATCGTTACTTCATTAGCTTCTATAGCAATAGGAATTATATTAGCTTTTGTTTGGCCACCAATACAAGAGGGATTACTTAGTTTTTCAAAAAATGTTATAGAAGCAAATCAAACACTAGCAGCATTTATGGAAGGTTCTTTAGAAAGACTATTAATACCATTTGGTTTACATCATGTTTTCCATAATCCATTTTGGTATCAATTTGGAGAATATGTAAATAAAGCTGGTGAGCTTGTAATGGGTGACCAAAAGATATTCTTTGCTCAACTTAAAGATGGAGTAAATTTCACAGCAGGTACTTTTATGGCAGGAGCATTTCCATTTATGATGTTTGGACTTCCAGCAGCAGCTCTTGCTATGGTGCATGAAGCAAAACCAGAAAAGAAAAAATTTGTAGCAGGAATAATGGCATCAGCAGCATTGACTTCTTTTTTAACAGGAATAACTGAACCAATAGAATTTGCATTTTTATTTGTTGCACCAGCATTATTTGCAGTACATTGTCTATTTTCAGGTTTATCATATGCAGTTATGCAACTATTAGGTGTTAAAATTGGTTTTACATTCTCAGGAGGATTAATAGACTTCTTGTTATTTGGTGTTCTTCCTAATAGAACTCCATGGTACTTAGCTATTTTAGTAGGTCTTGGATTTGCAGTATTATACTATAGTGTATTTAGATTTATGATAAGAAGGTTTAACTTAAAGACACCAGGAAGAGAAGATGAGTCAGAAACTAATATTGAGGCTATTGAGATGTCTAAAAATGAGTTAGCATCAAAGATTTTAATTGCTTTAGGAAATAAAGAAAATCTAAAGAGTCTAGATGCTTGTATAACAAGACTTAGATTGGTTGTAAATGATATAGATAAAGTAGATAAAGAAAAATTAAAATCACTTGGAGCAGCAGGTGTTATGGTTATTGGGAACAATGTTCAAGCTATATTTGGACCAAAATCGGATGCAATAAAGTCTGATATAAAAGATATAATAGAGGGAAAAACAAAGGTTGAAAATACTGCTAATAAAAATATTGATAAAAATAAAATGAAAAAAAATAATACAGAGGTTGACAAGATAGTAGATACTTTATTAGAAGAAGAGATTTATTCACTAACAAATGGAGAGATATTAGATATAGAAGAAGTGCCAGACTCTGTATTTTCAAGCAAATTGATGGGTGATGGCTTTGCAATTAAATCTAGTGATGGATTAATCTATTCACCAGTTGATGGAACTATTGGAGTTATATTTCCAACCAAACATGCAATAATAATAAAATCTAACAAAAGTGGAGTAGAAATACTTATACACTTAGGTATAGAAACTGTAAACTTAGAAGGAAATGGATTTGAAGTATTCGTGAATGTAGGAGATGAAGTCAAAGCAGGAGAAAAGTTAGTTAAAATGGACTTAGAGTATATTGAGAAAAATGGTCTATCAACTATAAGTCCTGTAGTATTTACGAATTTAGAGCAAAATCAGAAATTAAATATTAAAAAAGGAATAACTACAGCAAAAGAGGAAAATCGAGTGAGTATATTAAGAGATGATATTGAAAAAATAGGATAGATACATGATAATGTAATTAAAATTTATGTTAAATTTAATAAATATATATGAATAGGTTTAGTTAATATCCAATTTAGTTAATATATGTTTTAAGTGATAGAAATATATAAACTTATATTTTGAAATATTAGTAAACTTGAGGTATTAGTAAGAAAAATATACTAATACCTCAAGTTTTTATCAAAATAAAATTTACATGAATTGTTTATTCATCTAAAAGAGTAACATCTAAAGGATTTTTATTGTTTATATAATTTTTAGGAGATACACCATAGTATTTTTTAAATGCCCTTACAAAACTAGAATAATCGTTGAATCCGCATTTACTACAAACTTCACTCATAAGATGACCATTAATTATTAGTGATTTTGCCAAAATTAATCTTTTTTGCACTATATAATTGTGTATGGATGTTCCAGTATGAGATTTAAATTTTCTCATAAGATAGTATTTGCTTATAAAAAATTCTGAAGATATACTATCTATTGAAAGTTTATTATCTATATTTGAATTTATATAGTTTAATACTTTCTTAATAGTCTCATCATAAAAAACATCTTCTGTTGATTCTATATTTTCATTTTTTAGGAAAATTCTGTTTAAGAATATCATAAGTTGTATAAATAATGCATTTCTCAATATTTCATTTCCAAATTCAGTATTGGATTCAGAAATATTTATTTGTTCAATAAAAGTCTTAATGGATTCAATATCATGTATATTTAAACGCAATCTATTACATTTATTTTCTGTAGCTATTTTAAAACATTTTTCTAAATCACTAGTAGTATCACTATTTTTTTTCATAAATTCTGGGCTAATCCATATTGCAATTCTTTCATAAAATACATTTGAATCTATAACTGGTTTATGGATTTCATTATTGCTGATAAAAAGTATATCCCATGGTTTTAGTTTATAAGGAATACCTTCAACAAAATAAGTTACATTTCCATTTATAAATATAATTATCTTATTAAAATCGTGATTATGGTATTCAAATTTTATATCTTTTTTATCTCTAATATTAAATATTTTAAAGTTATCATTTAAGTACCCGATTTTATTATCCATAGTTTTTATAAAAGACCTTTCCTCAGTTATATTATAGAAAATTATAGAGCATTTTTTGCAATATTTCAAGCATTTTTAACCATTCACATAGTAAAAAATTCTTAATATAATATTATATGTAGTGTAATTTTAGCAGAAAGAGTTTAAAGGGAGGAAAGCATTTATGAAACTAAATGATATTATACAGGGGTTGGATATAATCAATGTCAAAGGTGAATTAAATATAGATATTAATAATGTACAATATGATTCAAGAAAGGTCACAGAAGGTACATTATTTATATGTATAAAAGGATTTGTATCAGATGGTCATAAGTATATAAAAGATGCCATAGAAAAGGGAGCAAGAGCCTTTATTATTGAAGAAGATGTAGAAATAAAAGGATATACATTTATAAAGGTAAAAGATACAAGAAAAGATATGGCAAAAATAGCTGATAATTTTTACAATCATCCATCTCAGAAATTTAATGTTATAGGAGTTACAGGTACTAACGGAAAAACCAGTATAACTACTATACTAAATGAGATATTAACTTTAAATAAAAATAAAGTTGGTCTTATAGGGACTATAAAAATTTTTGATGGAAAAAAAGACATTGTTTCTAATTCAACAACTCCAGAAAGTATAGATTTACAATATCATTTTAATAATATGTTGGATAATGGATGTGACTACTGTGCAATGGAAGTTTCATCACACTCATTGGCATTAAATAGAGTTGATGAAACAGACTTTAAGCTAGGCATATTTACGAATTTAACACCAGACCATTTAGACTTTCATGAAGATTTAGAGGATTATAGAAAAGCCAAAGAAAAATTATTTTTTAAGACTACTATGGCAAATATAATAAACATAGATGATGAAGGTGGAAAAAAGATATACGAAAATATAAAAGATATAAATGTACCTTGTTACACTTATGGTGTTGATACTAAAGCTGATTTTATGGCTAGAGATATAAAATCAGATTCAGATGGAGTATCTTATAGATTGATAACGCCTTCGTATGAAGAAGTTATATTTATACCAGTTCCAGGAATGTTTACAGTATATAATACTTTAGCAGTTATAGCTGCTTGTTATGTACTTGGCATACCTAAGCCAGTATATAAAGAAGGTCTTAGACTTTCTAATGGAGTATCAGGAAGATTTGAAACAGTTCCAAATGATAAAGGTATAAGTGTAATTGTAGACTATGCTCATACTCCTGATGCACTTGAAAATGTACTAAAGACAACTCAACAATTTGCAGAAGGAAAAATAATTTCTGTATTTGGATGTGGTGGAGATAGAGATACTGAAAAGAGACCTTTGATGGGAGCAATTGGACAAAAATATTCTGATTTATGTATTATAACTTCTGATAATCCAAGAACCGAAGAGCCAGAAGCAATAATAAAAGATATACTTGAAGGAATTGATAAGAAAAAAGAAAATTATCATATTGTTGTTGATAGAAAACAGGCTATAGCAAAAGCTATAGGTATGGCAAAAAAAGATGATGTTGTGATTATAACAGGCAAGGGACATGAAAATTATCAAATTATAGGTAAAGTTAAGCATCATTTTGATGATAAAGAGGTTGCAGGTGAATATTTAAGTAAAATGTAATATGAGAGTTCAATAAAATGTGTCACTTAAGAATGTAATATCAAACTTTATTTTGATATTACATTCTTATTTTCTATATGGAAATTATTGTAAAATAGATAATATGATAATATAAATTCTAATATCCACATTAATTAATTTATTATTGTAATAAGGTTTATAATTTTGTATAATTACAGTAAATATGGAAAAATAAGTATCATTATAAAATGCTTACAATAATTGACATAAGATAATAATTATATACATACAGGTTCTAGAAAGGCAGGAAGCATAATGTTAAGTGATGCAAAAAATAATAGGCATGGTTTGTCCATAATTGCTGTCATAAGTATCTTAGTAATTACAATTTCCTGTTTGATTTATGGTTCAAGGTTGAATAAGACATTAGGTGAAGAAACGAATCAATATCTTTCAGAAATAGCAAATCAAAGCGTAAATGTATTAAAAAAACAAATTAATGGAGATATAAGGTTACTAGAGTCAATTTCAATATTTATTGAAGGAGAAAAGTCTTTTGAGGTAGATAGTATCCTTTCTATACTGAAAAGAGAAGCTGTTAATAGTTCATTCAAAAGAATGGGAGTTATTTTACCAAATGGTACAGCATACACCACAGATGGTTATATAGGAGACTTATCTAAAAGAGACTATTTCTTAAAATCAATGCAAGGAGAAGTGGTTATAACAGGAAAGTTAAAAGATGTAATAGAAAATGATAAAAATACCAATAGTGATATTAATGTGTATTCTGTACCAATTTATGAAGATAATGAGGTTAAAGGAGTTATATTTGCTACACATAGCACAAAGCTGTATGAAAAAATACTTTCTGTACCTACATTTAATGGAAAAGGATATTCTTATATAACTAATAGTAATGGTGATATTGTTTTAAATCCAAGTAGTAAAAACGCCAATTCTACTAAAGAAAATTTATTTTCTTACATTGACAAAAGTTATGTACTATCAAAATCTACCCTTAATGATATGAAGTCAAATATAAAAAACTTTAAATCAGGTTCATTAAGTTATAATATGTCTGGAAGTGGATATTATTTAAGTTATGCCCCAATAGGAATCAATGGTTGGTATCTTTTTTCTGAAGTTCCTAAAACTGCTATATCTGCAAAATCATATGCTATTATAAAGCTTACATTATCAGCATGTGTAGCCTTGATTATAATATTTACGGCATTAACAATTTATATATTATTTATACAAAAAGAGAGTAAGGAAAAATTAGAAGACTTTGCTTTTAAGGATAACATTACAGGTATTGGCAATTCAAATAAATTTAATCTTGAAGGAGGAAAGTTTTTATCCTCTCATGACAAAAAAAATCTAGTTTTAATTTATTTCGATGTAGATAAGTTTAAGCTAGTAAATGATAGGTTTGGGTATGAAGAAGGAGATAGAGTATTAAAAGAAATAGCAGATATAATTAAGAATATATTTAAAGAGCAATCTGTATTTTCAAGAATTTCAAATGACAATTTTGCTATAATATTTGAAAAGAAAAAGGATGGGGAGTCAATTATAGAAATATGTGAACTTATACGTAAGAGGTTGTCAATGATAAAAACAAGTTTGGGAGTAGAACTCAATTTAATTCCATCTATAGGTGTATATTTTGTTGAAGATGAAGAAACAAATATTTCTACTTGTCTTGATAAAGCCATGATTGCAAAAACTGCAGTAAAAAGAAAATATTTAAAAGTTTATGAGATTTATGCCGAAAATTTAAAAGAAATTCTCATAGAAGAACGTGATATTGAACAAGAAATGCATGATGCTTTAAAAAATAAGCAATTTGAAGTTTACTTACAACCTAAAATTGAGTTGTCAACTACTAAAATTGTAGGTGCTGAAGCCCTTGTACGTTGGCAACATCCTAAAAAGGGATTAATAAGTCCAGGTGTATTTATTCCCATTTTTGAGAAAAATGGTTTTATAACAGAATTAGATATGTTTGTATTTACTCAAGTTTGTAAAAATATCAAACGTTGGGAGAATGAAAACTTACCTATATTTCCTATATCAATAAATTTATCAAGAGTACATCTTGAGAATCCAGGTTTTATATCTGAGCTTAAAAACATAACAAAAAAATATGGAATTGAACCAAATTTAATTGAGATTGAATTGACAGAAAGTGCAATTTTTGATAACACAAAAATATTATTTAAAATAATGCATACTTTGAAAACTGTTGGATTTAGAATTTCTATGGATGATTTTGGTTCAGGTTACTCTTCTTTAAATATGCTTAAAGATATGCCAATTGATGTATTAAAATTGGATAGACAATTCTTTATAACAGTTGGAGATACAAAGAAGAGCCAAATTGTAGTTTCAAGTATTGTTCAAATGGCAAAGCAACTTGATATAAAAGTTGTTTCAGAAGGGGTTGAAACCTTAGATCAAGCAGAGTTTTTAAGATTTATAGGTTGTGATATGGCTCAAGGATTTTTATTTGCTAGACCAATGCCAATAGGAGAATATGAAAAATTAATATTAGATAGATATAGTGTAAAAGGAAAAGAAATAAATTAAATAAATCTACAAAACATAACATAAAAATTTATAAAAAGTGAACTTTGTTAATTAATGTTCACTTTTTCATATAAAAAAGAGAGTTTTTCATTGTGATTATTATAAATCATTTGGAATAACTCTCTCTTTTAAAAAAAATATATTATTATTACAAGATAATAAAAAATTTTATTATTATAACTATAATCATTTAATCATAATACTTACAATAGTCAAAGTTTATACGATTAATCATTTTAAACATTAAATCTAAATAATATCACATCTCCATCTTTAACTATGTATTCTTTGCCTTCCAATTTAACCAATCCTTTTTCTTTAGCAGCGGCCATAGTACCATGCTCAACTAAATCATTAAAAGCTATTGTTTCAGCTCTGATAAATCCTCTTTCTATATCAGAATGTATCTTTCCTCCTGCTTGAGGTGCTTTACTTCCAACTTTTATAGTCCATGCTCTAACTTCTTTTGGACCAGCAGTTAAGAATGAAATTAAACCAAGTAAAGCATAAGATGATTTTATAAGTTTATCAAGCCCTGACTGTTCAAGACCTAATGTCTCTAAAAACTCTTTCTTTTCTTCAGCAGAATCAAGCTCAGAAATTTCTGCTTCTATTTGTGCACATACAACAACAACTTCAGCATCCTCTGTTTCTGCAAATGCTTTAACTTGTTGAACATATTTATTATTTTCTCCATTATCTGCCAAATCATCTTCAGATACATTTGAAGCATATATTACAGGTTTAGATGTAAGTAAATCCAATGAATTTACGAATGTTTGTTCATCTTCTGTAAATTGCATAGTTCTTACACACTTACTTTCCTCTAAAGTAGCCATAATTGATTTTAATAAATCAAGTTCAGAACCTAAAGTTTTATCAGCTTTAGCAGCTTTTTGAGTTTTATGAATTCTTCTTTCAAGAATTTCTATATCAGAGAAAATTAATTCTAAGTTTATAGTTTCTATATCACGAAGTGGGTCTACAGAACCGTCTACATGTACAACATTTTCATCCTCAAAGCATCTAACAACATGTACTATTGCATCAACTTCTCTTATATGTGATAAAAATTTATTTCCTAAACCTTCTCCTTTAGAAGCACCTCTGACCAAACCAGCTATGTCACAAAATTCTATAGCAGTAGGAACTATTTTTTCAGAATTATATAATTCTTGTAATTTGTTTAATCTTTCATCTGGAACAGATACAACACCAACGTTTGGGTCTATTGTACAAAAAGGGTAGTTTGCAGATTCTGCACCTGCTTGAGTTATTGCGTTAAATAGTGTGCTTTTACCTACATTCGGTAAACCAACTATACCTAATTTCATATTAATCGTCCTCTCTCTTATTCTTTTTATATTCTTTATATAACTTTAAACAATCAATCTGTGGGATTACAAAATTGTTTTAATTATAGGCATACATATTAATTATACATCATATATATCAAGCTTGTAAACTAGACTTTAAAGTATATTGACTTAAATAATATTTGTATTTAATTTAAATAAAAATATTGCTTTTAGAAAATAATAAAAAGGATATAATTAAATAGAAGGTTTTTATATGCAAGTGTATACAATTAAAAAATAAATAAATTTCAATTCAAAAATTGATGTTTAAATGAAAATAGGAGGTACATATGGTTAATACTAAAAAAATAATAAATTTAGGTAATAATATTAATCTTACTTTGATAAAAACAGAAAAGTTTAAATCGAATCTTATAAGTTTATATGTTCAGAGATTATTGGATGAAAAAGAAACTACAAAAAATGCTCTGATACCATCAATAATAGCAAGTGGAAGTGCGAAATATCCCAGTGCTAGAGCAATATCCAATAAATTAGATGATTTATATGGTTCATCTATGGGAGCTGATGCTGTAAAACGTGGAGAACGTCAAGTATTGAGTTTTAAAATAATCAATATAAGTGAAAAATATTTAGATGAAAGTATATTTGAAGACGTAGTAGAGTTTTTTAATGAAGTAATAAATAACACACTTGTTGTAAATGGTGGATTTAAAGAAGAATATTTAAATATTGAAAAAGAAAATTTAAGAGAAAAAATACAGTCAATAATAAATGATAAAAAAGAATATGCACAAGATAAATGTATTGAGGCTATGTGTAAAGGTGAGAGATATAGTGTAAGTGAATTTGGTTATGAAGATGAAATAGATAGTATAACTTCAAAAGATTTATATGAACATTATAAAAACATACTTAAAACATCACCAATAGATATAGTTGTAGAAGGTAATTTTGATGAAGATAAAGTTTTAGATATAATAAGTAAAAATTTAAAGTTTGAAAGAGAAGAAATTATAGATATACCAAAAGCGGATTTTATAAAAAATGTAGATGAGGTAAAGGTTATAGATGAACAAATGGAAATAACTCAAGGTAAGTTAGTTATGGGTTATAGAGCAAATGTGGATTATGCAGATACAGATAGATATTATGCTCTAGTAGTTGGAATTAATGTCTTAGGTGGTGGACCACACTCTAAATTATTTGTTAATGTAAGAGAAAAAGAAAGCTTATGCTACTATATATTCTCCTCAATAGAGAAGTACAAAAGTATCATGTTTATATCATCTGGTATAGAAACTAAGGATTATGATAAAGCTGTGGAATTGATAAAAGAACAAGTAGAAAGTGTAAAAGCAGGTGATATATCTGATGAAGAATTAGAAAATAGTAAACTTGCTTTAGTTAATTCTATGAAATCTATAACTGATAATATAGGTGGTATGTCTGATTTTGTTTTTTCTCAGTCTATGGCAAAGACAAATTCTGAAGTGCAGGACATAATATCTAGTATAGAAAAAGTTACTAAAAAGGATATAGTTGAAGCTATAAAAAATATAGAACTTGATACTATATACTTCTTAAGAAATTAATGGAGGAGATGTCTATGGAAAAAATAGTTAATGATATATTGAGAGAAGAAGTTTATTATGAGAAATTGCAAAATGGACTGGATGTATATTTTATGCCAAAAAAAGGATTTATGAAAAAGTATGCTATTTTGGCTACTAATTATGGCTCGAATGATTTGGAATTTGTACCAATTGGGGAAGATAAAAAAATTAGAGTGAATGAAGGAATTGCACATTTTCTAGAGCATAAGATGTTTGAGCAACCTGATGGAGGAGATGCATTTGATAAATTTTCTAAATTAGGAGTAAACGCAAATGCGTTTACTAATTTTACAATGACAGCATACTTATTTTCTGCTACTGAGAATTTTTATGAAAGTTTAGAACATCTAATCGACTATGTTCAAACGCCTTATTTTACAGATGAAAATGTTGAAAAGGAAAAAGGTATAATAGCACAAGAAATAAAAATGTACAATGATGACCCTGATTGGAATGTATACTTTAATTGTTTGAAGGCAATGTATGTGAATTATCCCACTAGAATTGATATAGCTGGTACAGTAGATAGTATATATAAGATAACTAAAGAAGAACTATATAAATGTTATAACACTTTCTATAATCCAGGGAATATGGCTTTATTTGTTGTTGGCGACCTAGATGTAGATAAAGTTATAGAGGTAACTAAAAAATCAAACAATTACGAAGTAGATAAACTTTCTAAGAGTATAGAGAGATTTTATCCAGAAGAACCAGAAAGTGTAAAAGAAAAAGAAGTTATAGAAAAATTCCCTATATCTATTCCTATGTTCAATATAGGTTTTAAAGATAGTAATGTAGGTTTAAAAGGGAAAGAACTTTTGCGTAAAGAGATTGTAACTGATATTCTTGTAGGTATGCTATTTAAAAAAGGAAGTAAGCTTTATGAAGATTTGTATATGCAAGGGTTAATAAATGAAAATTTTGGAGCTGGATTTTCGTCTCAAGTGGATTATGCTTTTAGTATAATAGCTGGAGATTCTAAAGAACCTAAAAAAGTAAAAGCGATAATTCTTGAGTATATAGAAAAATCAAAAAAAGAAGGATTATCAAAAGAAGAGTTTGAAAGAACTAAAAAGAAAAAAATAGGGTCATTTATTAAGTGTTTTGATTCTATAAACTTTATAGGAAATAGTTTTATATCTTATGTATTTAAGGACATAAATATCTTGGATTATTTAGATGTTATTAAAGATGTTACTTTTGAGGAAGTTGAAGAAAGGTTAAAGGAACATTTTAAAGAAGAATATTGTGTTATTTCTATTGTGGAGCCTAAATAGAAATTTAACTATAATAAGAATAACCAGTTAAATTTTATATTGTGTGTTTAAATATTTATTCTAAAAAGAAATAGACTTGTAAAATATATTTATATAAATTAAGTTGAAAAATTTAATAAGTATAAATAAAATATATAAGAGGTTGGTGTATACATGCACCAATCTTTTTGATTTCAAAGAATTTTACAACCTAGTGTGGAAAGCCCACTCCTTTAGGTGTGGGATGGATAGCACAAATAGTGTATAAACAAATAATGTATAAAAGGTATTGACACATACACGTATAATGTTAATATAAATACATGGAAAATAAATATAGAAGAACTCAAACAACTGTTAGTCTAATTAATTATCATTTTGTATTCTGTCCTAGATATAGAAGAAAAGTATTTAATATAGAAGGTTTAGAAGATAGATTTAAAACATTGGTTAAAAATAAGTGTAAGGAGATGGATATTGAAATTATTGCAATAGAATGTGATAAAGACCATACACATATGTTTTTAAATAGTCTTCCAACTTTAAGTCCTTCTGATATAATGAAAAATATAAAAGGTTATACAAGTAAAATATTAAGAGAAGAATTTATTGAATTATCAAAAATGCCTAGTTTATGGACTAGAAGTTATTTTGTATCTACAGCAGAAAATGTATGCAATGAAACTATTAAAAAATATGTAGAAAATCAGAAAACAAGATATTAGAAAGTGAGGTGAATATTATGTTAAATTATATATTAACATTACAATTAAAGACAGAAAAGTTTCAAGAAGATATTATATGTAATACTTTTGATAAGTATAGAAAAGTATATAATTCATGTTTATCAGAACTATTTAAAAGATATAACCACATGATAGAATCTAAGGAGTATCAAGCAAATTGTAAATATAAGGGTAAAGATAGAAATAAAATATTTAATGATATTACTAAGAAATATAATTTGACAGAGTATTCACTTCATAATTTTGTTAAACCTATTTGTAAATATTATAAATTACATTCTGCTATATCTCAGAAAATAGCCACAAGATGTTTTAATGCTTTTAGTAAGCAAATAAAGCATCATCAATGTTTTTGACTATGTTAGACAATAAGTTAAAATATAATGGTGAAAAATTATATAAGATAGATACTGCTAAATGTAGAGCTAGTCAATATAATCACTTTTCAGATGAATACAATAAGAAGGAATTAAAAGAGAGATGGAATAAGGGTGTGGATATTCAAAGAGATTGCTATTCTGCATTTTTAATAATGAATGTTAATGAATATTTAAAATCAATCAACAGAGAATTGTGTATTGAGACATATGATAACTTTAAAGTATTACATGACAAAGAAATAAGTAGATTAAAGAAATTAAAATTAAATGGTTATAAATTAATATCTAGTATGGGGATATAAAAACCATATAGGTTGAGAAACGAGCCTAATATTAATGTTAATGGTGTCAACAGATACTTTGTTAATAAAAGTCTTAGGGAATATGATTAGTGATAATATGTTGTAGGTTATGATTTATTGTAACTGAGAGTATTATAGAAATTCATGTAGTACCTAAGAACCCCATGCCTTTAGGCGTGGGAGTTTCAGAATTAATTGTAATTATGACATATTTATTTGGAAATATTTTCAATTTATACAAAGAGGTGACGTTATGGATAGAGTAGCATTTACACTGTTTGGAATAGACATCATGTGGTATGGAATACTTATGGCATGTGGAATGATTTTAGGGACTTTAATAGCAATAAAGGAGTCAAAAAGAGTAGGAATTAAAGAAGATGATGTATTAAATATAGCTATAATAGCAATACCAGTTGGATTAATCTGTGCAAGAATCTATTATGTAGTATTTAATTGGAGTTATTATGCTCAAAATATGTCTCAAATATTTAATTTTAGAGGTGGTGGACTTGCTATACATGGAGGGTTAATTGGTGGAATATTAGCGGGTTATATATACACTAAGGTCAAAAATATTAATTTCTTAAAAATGGCTGATACAGTTATACTTGGAATGCCTTTAGCACAAGCTATTGGGAGATGGGGAAATTTTATTAATGGAGAGGCACATGGAGGTGCTACTAATTTACCCTGGGGAATAATGGTTGATGGAGTGAAGGTACATCCAACTTTTCTATATGAGTCTATATGGGATTTTGGAATATTTATAGTTTTATTACTATTTAGAAAAAATAAAAAATATGAAGGTCAAGTTATAGTCACTTATATAACTTTATATTCAATTGGAAGATTTTTTATAGAAGGATTAAGAACAGATAGTTTAATGTTAGGTCCACTTAGAATGGCACAAGTTATAAGTCTAATCGGGGTTATTGGAGGTATAATTGCACATATCTATTTATTAAAGAAAAATAAAAACAATATTAATGAAGAATAGTTTAAAAAGTGAATTTAAGGAGGTAACTATGGAATTTCATCACGTATCAGTTCTTTTGAATGAGTGTATAGAAAATTTAAATATAAAGCAAGATGGAGTGTATGTTGACTGTACCATGGGAGGAGCAGGACATTCTAAAGAAATAGTAAAAAAACTGTCAGATAAGGGATTATTTATAGGGTTTGACCAAGATAAAAATGCTATAAGTACAGCAAAAGAGAGATTGAGTGAATATGAAGGTAGAGTGAAGTTTATTCACAGTAATTTTGAAAATATAAAAGAGGAATTAGAAAAAATAGGAGTTTATAAGATTGATGGTGTATTAGCTGATTTGGGAGTTTCATCTCATCAACTTGATGAAGCTGATAGAGGATTTTCTTATATGCAGGATGCGCCACTTGATATGAGAATGGATGTTAGGTGTGAGTTTTCTGCATATGATGTTGTAAATACTTATACAGAAGAGGAACTATCTAAGATAATAAAAGATTATGGTGAAGATAACTGGGCTAAACGAATAGCCAAGTTTATAGTTGAAGAAAGAGCAAATAAACCAATAGAAACTACAGGTGAATTGGTAGATATAATTAAAAAGGCTATCCCTAAAAAAGCTAGAATAGATGGACCTCATCCAGCCAAAAGAACTTTTCAGGCTATACGAATAGAGGTAAATAATGAACTTGGAGTAATTACAAACATGATAAATGATGCTTCTTCCATAATGAATGAAGGTGGAAGAATCTGTATAATAACATTTCATTCATTAGAAGATAGAATAGTAAAAAATGCATTTAAATATCTAGCATCAGATTGTATATGCCCACAACATTTGCCTATATGCCAATGTGACAAAGAATCTGAAGTAAAAATAATAACTAGAAAACCAATATTACCTAGTAAGGAAGAAATAGAAGTAAATCCACGTTCAAGAAGTGCTAAGTTAAGAGTAGTAGAAAAAATATAATTTATAGAATTTAAGATTAAAGAGTAGTACTATATAAATAAGATTTCTTATAATAAATTAAAGATTATGATATATTCTGTTGTACTAGTAAGGTAATTATAAAATAATTGATACTATAAGAAGTGTGAGCAACAGTTACTTGTTATTGATATGTATAATGAAGATTGAGACATAAAAAATATATATAGGTAATATTATGTAATATGATAAAGGGCTTAGTAATCGAAAATAGATAAAATAGTTACATATTGTATTTATGGAAGAAATTATCTAAAGATACTATAAGTGATAAAATTAAATAAAAATTAATAGCTAACCTATAGATTCAATATAAAAGTATAAGTGAATTTATAGGTTTTTTGTTGTGTATAGAAAAAAATACAATTAGATTGTGCAATAGTGTATTAATTTAGCGATGAAATTTTAGAGGAGGAAATATAATTAACAACAAATATAGTATAGAGGAAAATTTAAACTATATACTATTGGGGTGATAATTTGAAAAAAAATTATAAAATACATAATCTAAATGAATATAAAAATAAGAAAAAGAATAATTATAAAAAGAGAAATAATAAAAAAATAGGGGTTAAATGCATTTTATTGATTGCAATTTTTGCAGTAATAATATTAAATCTATGTGGTTATTCAAAAATCTCAGAAATGAGGTACGATATTTATTATTTACAAAAAGATTTAAGAAAAAAGGAGATAGTATTAGAGGAACTAAAGGCAAAAGAAACTGAAAAAACATCGATAAAAGAAATTGAGCTAAAGGCAAAGGAATTGCTCAATATGGACTATCCAAAAGATGGACAAATAAAGTATATAGATGTGGATAACTAGGGGGAATAGATTTGAGAAAAGTAAAGAGAATAAGTAAGAAAAGACTAGTACTCGTTCTTATTCTAGCATGTGCATTGTTTTTTTGCCTCGTTATTAGGACTGGGTACCTACAACTTATGAAAGGAAATTGGTTAAGTACAAAAGCTCTAGAACAACAAACAAGAGATATACCAATAGAACCCAAAAGAGGAACTATATATGATAGAAATATGAAAGAGTTAGCAGTAAGCGTAACTAAGTATACTGTTTGGTGTAAACCTGTAGAAGTAGAAGATAAAAAGGAAGCAGCTGAAAAGGTAGCTGATATTTTGGACGAAGATTATAAAGATATTTACGCTTTAATAAGCAAAAAAAATATGGCTCTTGTAAAAGTGAAAAGATGGATAGATGATGATAAGGCAAGTCAAATAAGAGATGCTAAATTAAGTGGAATATGGGTAGCAGAAGATAATCAAAGATATTACCCATATGGGAATTTTGCGCCATATGTACTAGGACATACTTCTTCAGATGCAACGGGTATATCTGGTATAGAAATGCAATATGATAAAAAATTAAAAGGAAAACCTGGAAAACTTATAGTAAGTACTGATGCTTCAGGAAGAGAAATACCACAAGGAATGGAAAAATATTATGAGCCTGTACAAGGTAACGGTCTTGTGTTGTCTATAGATGAAGTAATTCAACACTATACTGAAAAAGCAGTACAGAAAGCGTATGAGTTAAATAATGCAAAAAAAGTTACTGCAATAGCTATGAACCCTAAAACTGGTGATATACTTGCTCTAGCATCAAAACCAGATTATGACCCTAATGATTCAAGAACGCCAATATATCCATATTATCAAGAAGAGCTTGAAAAGTATAATGATAAAGATAAAATAAAAGGATATTATCAAATGTGGAGAAATCCAGCAGTAAGTGATACATATGAACCAGGTTCTACATTTAAACTTATTACATCTTCCAGTGCTCTTGAAGAAGGAGTAATTAAAGATGGAGAAAAATTCACATGTACAGGTAGTGTAACTGTTGGAGGAAGAAAGATTAAATGTTGGAGACATTATAGACCTCATGGAACACAAGAGTTTAAACAAGCAGTACAAAATTCTTGTAACCCAGTATTTGTTGAGCTAGGAAGTAGATTAGGTGTTGGAAAAATGTATGATTATATAGAATCATTTGGTCTTATGGATAAGACAGGTATAGATTTACCAGGAGAAGCTAAGGGAATATTGTATAACGAAAAAAATGTAGGTCCAGTTGAATTGGCTACAATATCATTTGGTCAATCTATATCAGTAACTCCAATACAACTTATAACAGCTATATCATCAATAGCTAATGGTGGAGATTTAATGCAACCAAGGGTGGTAAAATCTTATACTGACAATAAAGGTAATATAACTGAAACAGTAAAACCAAAAAAAGTAAGAAGCGTTATATCTAAAGAAACATCTAAGAAAATGTTAGAAATTGCAGAGTCAGTTGTAACTGAAGGTGGAGGAAAGATAGCATATATACCAGGTTATAGACTTGGTGGTAAGACAGGTACAGCTCAAAAAGTTATAGATGGTAAGTATGCTCCAGGAAAGTATATATGTTCATTTGTTGGAATAGCACCTTGTGATGACCCACAAATAGTAGTTCTTGCTATTGTTGACGAACCAACAGGAGTAAGTGCGTTTGGTAGTACTACAGCAGGACCAATAGTGAAAGAAATAATGAATGATTCTTTAAAATATTTAGGAGTTAAACCAGTGTATAAAAAAGAAGAAAAAGCTGAGTATGAAAAGAAACAAGTTAAAGTGCCAGATGTAAGAAATCTAAAAATCGGTGATGCTGTAAAGGCATTGGAAGATGTGAAGTTAAAACCAGATTTAGATGCAGATATAGAACTTCCAGAAGATACAAAGGTAAAAGACATATTCCCAAAACCTGGAGTAAAAGTTAATGAAGACTCAAGTATAACCCTATATTTTGACAACTAAAAAGTAACAGATAATTAACATATACCCATAAACATCTTCAAAAAAACAGAAATATAGTATATAATTATAAAGTTAAGAGTTATCGTAGGCAATGTATATATAACGGTATACATTGCCTTTTGTTGCTAAGAGAATATAGCTAAGGTTTTAAAGGAGGAGTTTAATAATGGAGTGCTTAACAATAAAAGAGTTAGTACTTGCAACTAATGGGAAGTTAATATATGGAGATTATAATGACTGTGTAAGTGATATAGTTATAGATAGCAGGGAAGCAAATGCCCAAAGTGCATTTGTAGCCATAGTTGGAGAAAATTTAGATGGGCATACATTTATGAAGTCCGCATATGATAGTGGATGTAAAACTTTTATAAAAAATGAAAGTAATGGAATAAAATTAGAAAGTTCGGATATAAATTTAATAGAGGTAAAAGATACATCCTTGGCTCTAGGAGATATTTCAAGATATTATAAAGAAAAATTTGATATTCCATTTATAGGTGTTACAGGTAGTGTAGGGAAAACTACTACTAGAGATATGATATTTTCTGCCATATCTGCAAAGTTAAATATACTAAAAAATGAAAAAAACTTAAATAATCATTTTGGAGTTCCATTGACTTTATTTAATCTAAATAAAGAACATGAGTGTGCGGTAATAGAGATGGGTATGTCTGGATTTAATGAAATAAAATATCTAGTGGATATAGTAAATCCCAAAATTGCAGTCATATCGAATATAGGATTATCACATGTAGAAAAACTAGGTTCACAAGAAGGTATTTTGAAAGCAAAGATGGAGATTACTTCAAACTTTGATGAAACAAATACTTTAATTGTAAATGGAGATGATAAGTTTTTATCTACATTAAAAGAAAAAGAACATGTATATGAGTTAAAAACATTTGGCTTCAATAAAAATAATGATATTTATTGTGAAAGTTATACTATGGAAGAGGATAGTTTGACATTTACATGTTTTATAAATGGAAAAAAAGAGGAAATATTTATACCAACAATAGGAGAACATAATATATATAATGCAATGTCTGCTATATTGGTTGGTTTGTGTCTAAATATTTCTTTAGATTATATAAAAAAAGGTTTAAAAAACTTTAAAGGGACAAAAATGAGACTAGATATAATAAAAAATGAAAAATTGACAATAATTAATGATTCATATAATGCTAGTCCAGATTCTATGGATGCTGCTTTAAAGATACTTGGAAGATATAAAGGGAGAAGAGTAGCAATACTTGGAGATATACTCGAAATGGGTGAAATTTCAGAGTATGGTCATAGATTAGTCGGAAAATCATCTATAAATAATACTGATATTATAATAACTATAGGTGAAAACTCAGTGTTTATTGGAGAAGAGGCAAAACAATTAGGATTCAATTCAGCCAATATATATCACTTTGAGAATAAAGAAGATGTATTTAACAAGTTAAATGAATTAGTAAAAACAGGAGACACTATTTTAGTAAAAGGCTCAAGAGGCATGAGATTAGAAAAAATAGTCGAATATCTAAATAAATAAGCTTAAACTAATGAGTTGATTGACAAGGGAGAGGAGTTTTATGATGTTAGGAATAACAGAGCTTACGTATACCGCATTGATTGCGTTTTTAATAGTAATCATAATAGGACCAATATTTATACCGATGCTTAGAAAATTTAAATTTGGTCAGACAGTTAGAGATGATGGACCTCAAACGCATCTAGCCAAAAATGGAACACCTACTATGGGTGGAATTATAATGATAGTTGCAATTTTAATAACTGGGCTTACAAGAGTAAAGGTCAGTCATGATATGGCAGTTGGTCTTATATGTATCGCTGGTTTTGGTTTTATTGGTTTTTTAGATGATTTTATAAAAATAAAGCTAAAAAGGTCACTTGGACTAAAAGCATATCAAAAAATAATCCTTCAAGTTGCATTATCTTTTTATGTTGCTTTTTATCAGTATACATCATCATCAAGTGCTTCACAACTTATGATACCATTTACGGATTTTGTAATAAACGTTGGAATATTATATATACCAATAATGATGTTTATAATTGTAGCAATAGTAAATGCTGTAAATTTGACTGATGGGTTAGATGGATTAGCATCAGGAGTAACTTTAATAGTTTCTGTATTCTTTATGCTATTTGCAAGTTCTATTGCTGGAAATACAGAAGTTGCAGTTTTAGCAGCAGCAACTGTTGGAGCATGTTTAGGATTTTTAGGATTTAATTCATATCCGGCTAGAGTGTTTATGGGAGATACAGGTTCAATGGCATTAGGTGGTGCAGTTGTAGCATTTTCAGTTCTAACTAACTCAGTGCTTATAATACCTATAATTGGAGGAATTTATTTTGCAGAGGCTCTATCAGTTTTAATTCAAGTTGGATATTTTAAAGCAACAAGAAAGAGATTCTTTAAGATGGCTCCAATACACCATCATTTTGAACAGTGTGGTTGGCCAGAAACAAGAGTTGTATTTATTTTTTGGATTATTACAGTTGTTTTAGCTTGGATAAGTATAATAGCAGTATTTTAGGCCTAGGGGGAATGAAAAATGGACTTAAAAGGAAAAAAAGTTTTATTAGTAGGACTTGCAAAAACTGGTATATCTACAATTAAACATTTAGATAAATTGGGTGCGAGTATAATAGTGAATGATATAAAAGATGAAAATAAATTGAGAAACATACTTGATGAATTGAAATCTATAAACGGCATAAAATACATATTAGGGCATCATCCAGAAGATGTGGATGGCATAGATATGGTTGTAGTGTCTCCAGGAGTACCACTAGACTTGCCATTCATATTGAAATTAAAAAATTCAGGCAAGTATATAATTGGTGAGGTAGAATTAGCTTTTAAATTATCAAGTAATCCAACTTTTATAGGAATTACAGGTACAAATGGCAAGACAACTACGACTAGTTTGGTAGGAGAAATTTTTTCAAGAGCCAAAAGAGATACATATGTAGTTGGGAATATAGGAAATCCTGTAATAGATACTATAGAAACTTCAAATGAAGAGTCTGTGCTTGTAACTGAACTAAGTAGTTTTCAGCTTGAGAGTATAGATGAATTTAGACCTAAAGTAAGTGCTATATTAAATATTACAGAAGACCATTTAAATAGACACCATACTATGGAAAAATATATAGAAGCAAAGGCAAATATATTTATGAATCAAACTGCTGAGGATTTCTGTGTATTAAATTATGATGATGAGATAGTAAAAGGACTAGCTGATAAGTGCAATGCTAAAGTAATTTACTTTTCAAGAACTCAAAAAGTAAATGGAGGAGTATATTTAGAAAATAATGACATAATAATAGATATAGATGAAAAAATAAAATTTCTAAATAAAGATGATGTAAGTTTACCTGGAGGTCATAATTTAGAAAACTGTATGGCAGCTATATTAATAGCATATGTCTGTAAAGTTGACTTAGAAGTTATAAAGGATGTACTTATGACATTTAAAGGAGTGGAACACAGACAAGAGTTTGTAAGAAACTTAGATAATGTAATATATGTAAATGATTCAAAAGGAACTAATCCAGATTCTACTATAAAAGCTGTACAGTCTTACAATAGACCTATAATACTTATAGCAGGAGGAATGGATAAGGGAAGTAATTTTGATGAACTTCTTGAAACTGCAAAGTCATATGTTAAATCATTGGTCTTATTAGGAGAAACTGCATCAAATATAGAAAATTGTGCTAAAAATAAAGGATTTAATGACATACATATAGTAAAAGATATGGAAGAAGCAGTTAAGACTTCTTATGAAATTTCAAAAAGTGGAGATATAGTGCTTCTTTCACCAGCTTGTGCAAGTTGGGATATGTATGAAAGTTTTGAAGTAAGAGGAAAAGACTTCAAAGATAATGTAAACAATTTAAAATAATCTCTTACCTCTAAACTTACTTAAATGGAAGAATGGAGGTAGATTAGTTGGATGCCTAAAGAAAATTTGAAAAAACAAATTGACATAAGGATGAAGACTGAGTTTGATGGAGTAGTGTTTTATACTACTATGCTTTTAGTATTTGTAGGAATAGTTATGGTGTTTAGTGCAAGTTTTATACAATCTTCATTTAAACACAATGATGCGTACTATTTTCTAAAAAAGAATGTAATATATGCTGTACTTGGATTTATAGTTATGATTATTACATCGAGAATAGATTATAGTTTTTGGAAGAAAAATGCTACAGCGATTGGAGCTATAGCAGTAGTACTATTATTGTTGGTTTTAACCCCTTTAGGGATAGAAGCAAATGGAGCAAAAAGATGGTTGGGAATAGGTGCTTTAACATTTCAGCCTGCAGAAATAGCAAAGTTTGCTACAATAATATTAACTGCAAAATTAATTGAAAAAAATTATGATAAAATAAAATCTTTGACAAAAGGTGTTGTACCACTTCTCGTAGTTCCAGGGATATTTTTTGCGTTGATAATACTTCAGCCAAATTTGTCAACAGCAGGTACTGTAATTCTGGTTACTTTTGTAATGATATTTGTTGCTGGAATGGATATGAAAATTGTATTTGCTATGATAGGAAGTGGGGCTGCTTTATTTGCTGCATTAGTAATTGCTGAACCCTATAGACTTAGTCGTGTTACATCATTTTTAGACCCTTTTCAAGACCCTCTTGGTAAGGGGTATCAGGTAATACAAGGTTTATATGCACTAGGTTCAGGTGGATTGTTTGGTTTAGGCTTAGGAAAGAGTAAACAAAAGTATTTTTATATACCAGAGCCACAAAATGACTTTATATTTGCTATAATAGGAGAAGAGTTAGGATTGATTGGTTGTATAATAGTTATTATGCTATTTGTAGCTTTAGTCTACAGATGTGTAAGAATAGCTTTGAAGACTTCTAATGTATTTGCTTGTATGGTTGTCATAGGTATAGGTGCACAAATTGGAATACAAGCAGCTTTAAATATAGCAGTTGCAACATCATCAATGCCAGCTACAGGTGTAGCACTACCATTTATAAGTTATGGAGGAACCTCACTCACCATCTTTATGGGAGCTGTAGGCATAGTGTTAAACATCTCAAAGCATGTCAAAATTAATTAACAGGAGATGATGATTTGATGAAAGTTTTATTATCAGGCGGTGGAACTGGAGGGCATGTGTATCCAGCTATAGCTATTGCTAACAAAATAAGAGATGAGCATCCAGACGCCGAGATAATTTTTGTTGGGACGGAAAAAGGGATAGAGTCAGAAATAGTTCCTAAGTATGGATTTGAATTAAAGACTGTAACAGTTCAAGGTTTTAAGCGAAAAATAGACTTCGATAATGTAAAAAGAGTTTTTAAGCTTTTTAAAGGTTTGGAACAATCAAGAAAGATTGTTAAGAAATTTAAGCCAGATGTAGTTATAGGAACTGGTGGATATGTTAGTGGACCTGTTTTATTTAATGCATCTATGGGGAAAATACCAGCCATAATACATGAGCAAAATTCTTTTCCAGGTGTAACTAATAAGATTTTATCCAAAACAGTTACAAAGGTACTTACAAGTTTTGAAGATTCACATAAAAGATTTCCTGAGGCAGCAGAAGAAAAGTTAGTTTTCACAGGAAACCCAGTTAGAAAAGAAATTTTGTTATCAAGAAAAAATATTGCAAGAAAAAATCTATCAATAAGTGAAGAAAAAAGAATGGTACTTTGCTATGGTGGTAGTGGAGGCTCAAGAAAAATAAATGATGCAATGAGACTTGTAATAAAGAACATGGTAAATGAAGATATAGCTTTTATATTTGCCACAGGCAAAAGCTATTATGATGAATTTATGGAAAGTATTAGCGATATAAATCTTAAGCCATACCAAAAGGTTGTACCTTACTTAGAAGATATGGCAAATGCACTTGCAGCAAGTGATTTAGTTATAGGTAGTGCAGGAGCAATTTCATTAGCTGAGATAACAGCTCTTGGAAAACCATCTATAATAATACCTAAAGCATATACTGCTGAAAATCATCAAGAGTATAATGCTAAGAGTATAGAAAAGCAAGGAGCAGGGATTGCTATTTTAGAAAAAAATCTAACTCCAGAAAGCCTAAATACAGCAGTATTTAAACTTTTAGGAGATAGAGAACTTTTGGTTGATATGGCAAATGCAAGTAAAACTATAGGGAAGCCTGAAGCCATAGACCTTATATACGATGAGATAATAAAAGTATACAATTTAACGCAAAAGTCAACTTCTAAAAAAACAAAAAAAGAAAAAATTGTTGAGGAAGTAAAAGAAATAAAAAAAGAAACGACTCCGAGTATAGAAAGTCAAGCTAAGGTAATAGGAATAAAGAAAAGGTAAATAAATATTTACCCCTAATTTATAAT
Organism: Clostridioides sp. ES-S-0054-01; assembly: GCA_021561035.1. Lineage (NCBI taxonomy): Bacteria > Bacillati > Bacillota > Clostridia > Peptostreptococcales > Peptostreptococcaceae > Clostridioides > Clostridioides sp. ES-S-0054-01. Next base: position 2,731,403 of record CP067346.1, on the reverse strand, counting down.
ATATTAGATTTTCTAAATTATTATAAATTAGGGGTTTATTTGTATGTATACAAATTTAAATATATAAAAAGTATGTATCATACTATATTTATTTTGATGAAATATGGATTTATTTCTAATTTTTAATACTTTATTTGGATGTTATGTAACAAAATGAAAAAATTTGACTTTAAATATTATAATTTTTTTGTAGGAAAAATAAGCTCTAAAGGTGTATTTATTAACCAAAGGGGTTGATTATATTTGAAAAAAAGAAGAAAGTTAAATACGAATAATGTCATGATAGTTTTAGTCTTTATACTTATGTTATCTTTTGGTATATGTATAATTGTAAAAAGCGATTTATTTGATGTAAAGAAAATAGATGTAATTGGAAATAAGAGGGTAACTAAATCAAATATAATGAAAGAACTAAATATAAATCTACATGAAAATATATTTGCATACAATTTTAAAGATATGAAAAGTAAACTTATAAAAAATCCATATATAGAAAATGTGGAGATAAAAAGAAAACTTCCCAATAAGATAATTATAAGTTTAAAAGAAAAAGAAATATTTGCAGTATTAAAAGATGAAGATAATTATTGTTATATAGATAAAAAAGGCAACTTGTTGGAAGAACTTAGAGGTTCTAATGAAAGTAAAAAAGACTTAATAGTAGATGTAGATTATAGTGTAGATGAGACTAAATCTATAAAATTTAAAAATTATAAAACTAAGGAGAATGTATTCAAAACTTTAAATTATTTAAAAGAAGAAGGACTTTATAGAAAAGTAAATTATGTAAACTTAAGGAAAGAAAGCAATATAGATATACTTACAAGAAGCAATATAAAAATCTTACTTTCTAATGATGATAACTTAGATTATAATATATCTAGGGTAAGTAAAATTCTAATTGATCTTCAAAATAAAAATACTAATGGAGGGACTATAAATCTTAATTATGGGAAGTTGGCAGTGTATAGTCCAGAAGGATAGACAATTGTAAGGAAGTGATGTATTGAAAAAAAGATTTATAAATAAAAGTATAGTCATAGGAAGTATTGTATTGGGTGTTCTTGTTAGTTTACAACTTAAAATTATTAATATAGAAAATAGAGGGATGACAACTTTTAAAAGAGGAGAGCAACTTACAGAAGAACTTAAATCTTTAAAAAAAGAAAAAGAGGATTTACAGTCAGAAGTTAATAGTGTGAAGAAAGATATAGAGACTTATAGAGGCAAAAATAATGAAGGCGAACAAGATATACTTAAGTCAGAGATAGAAAAATATGAAACATTAGCTGGATATACAGATGTCGAAGGAACAGGTATAAAAATTGAGATAAATTCTACAAAAGACTTAGGAAACTTTGATAAGAACGATAGTGTACTATATAATTATGATTTATTATTATCAATGATAAATAAATTAAATTCCGCACAAGCAAGTGCCATATCCATAAACGACCAGAGAATAGTTTCTAATACATATATGTATTTAAAAGAAGACAAGCTTTATATGAATGACACTGTTATAAAAGAACCAATTATAATAAAAGCAATTGGTGATTCTGATACATTGGCTTCTGCACTCAATATAAAGTATGGTATTGTCTGGGAAATAGAAACGTATTATAATGCTAAAGTAAAAGTGACTAAAGAAGATAATATAGAAATAGATGGGCATAGTGATATAAACAAAGTAGAGGGGAAATAATAGTATGAAAAAGAAAATATTTATATTAGGAGCATTCATATTAGGCGTTTTCATATCAACCTATACAAAATCACTAGACCCCAATAGGGTGTACATAACGTTAAGTCAAACTGAAAGTATTGAGAGTGAGGTAGAAAATACAAAAAAAGAAATAAAAAATTTAAAAGAAACGCTTAAAAACAACAAAAAAACTTTGAATGAATATAAAGAAGCAAAAGAGAATGGAAATGAATCTATTCAAACACTTATGCAAAAAGAGCTTGAAGAAGTTAAAAAATTAAGTGGTTACTCAACTATTACAGGACCAGGCATAACTATTACTATGAAGGATAGTGAGAGAGAGTTAAAAGATGGTCAGAATCCAAATGATTTGATTATACATGATATAGATATTTTAAGAGTTTTAAATGATTTAAAAAAGGCGGGTGCAAAAGCAATTTCTATAAATGGGGAAAGAGTACTAGCAACAAGTAAGATAAAATGTTCAGGAGCTACTATTACAGTAAATGATACTACATATGGACAACCATTTATAATAAAAGCTATAGGAGATATAGATTTATTGAGTGCCGCTATAAATTCTCCAGAATCATATGCTAAGTCTCTTAAGGATATCTATGGAATCAATGTAAAAATACAGGAAAATAATGGAAATAAAGTGAATTTATTTGCAAAATAAAACGAAAAATACAAAAAAATAAAGAAAAAGTAAAAAAAATTAATAAAAAGGATTGTAATATAGTTGTGTTTCAAAGTAAAATAAAGAGGTGAAGATTTATGTTATGGGTTTTAGGAGGATTAGCATTTGGTGTAGTAGTAGGTTACTATATTCCATTTACATATTCTATGGATTATTCCATATATATGTCAGTAGCTATTCTTGCAATAATGGATTCTATCTTTGGAGCGATAAAATCCAGTTTTGAAGATAACTATGATAATGTAATTTTTGTTACTGGCTTCATAGGTAATGCTATATTGGCTATATTATTGACTTATATAGGAGAAAAACTAGGAGTTTCTCTTTATTATGTTGCTGTATTAGTTTTTGGTATGAGATTGTTTAATAATTTATCCATAATTAGGCGATATATTATTAGTAATATTATGAATAAAAAGCGTAGAAATTAAAGAGTATTTAATATATACATAAATTATTTTATACTTAAAGAGTAATATTTGACAATATAAGTAAGAAATTTAAAAAGGAAAATTTACGTTTTTGTGGAATATGTTACTTAAAGGTTAACAAAATAAAAGAAGAAAATGATATAATTAATACATACGATAACTTTGAATCATGAGAGAAGGGGGTTTATGATGCTAAACTTTGACGTAGAATTAGAAGAATGTGCACAAATTAAAGTAATAGGTGTAGGTGGCGGTGGAAACAATGCTGTCAATAGGATGGTAGAAGCTCAACTAAAAGGCGTTGAATTTATATCGGTAAATACAGATAAGCAAGCTTTATATACATCAAAAGCTGAATATAAAGTTCAGATAGGAGAAAAATTAACTAGAGGACTTGGAGCAGGAGCAAATCCAGAGGTAGGAAAAAGAGCTGCTGAGGAGAGTAAAGATGAGATAGTAAAGTTACTTCAAGGAGCTGATATGGTCTTTGTAACAGCAGGAATGGGCGGTGGTACTGGTACAGGAGCTGCTCCAGTGGTTGCAGGCTTAGCAAAGGAAATGGGCATACTTACAGTAGGTGTAGTTACAAAACCCTTTGCATTTGAAGGTAAGATAAGAATGAAGAACGCTGAAGGTGGAATAGCAGAACTTAAATCAAAGGTAGATACTCTTATAACAATACCAAATGATAGACTTTTACAGATAGTACAAAAAAATACATCAATGTTAGATGCTTTTGCAGTTGCAGATGATGTATTAAAACAAGGTATACAATCAATTTCAGACCTTATAGCAGTTGAAGGGTTAATAAACTTGGACTTTGCAGATGTTACTACTATAATGAAAGACAAAGGGCTTGCTCATATGGGTATAGGTAGTGCTAGCGGTGAAACTAGAGCAATCGATGCTGCTAGACAAGCTATTCAATCTCCGCTTCTAGAAACATCAATACAAGGAGCTAAAGGAGTACTTCTTAATGTTACAGGTGGTCCTAACTTAGGATTATTTGAAGTTAATGAAGCATCAACTTTAGTTATGGAATCCTGTGACCCAGAGGCAAATGTTATATTCGGAGCTTCTATAAAAGAAGATTTAGGTGATGAAATAATGATTACAGTAATAGCCACAGGATTTGAGGGATTACAAAATGGTGCCTTAGATTTAGATACTAAGCCTAAATCAAGCATACGTTCTTCATTAAATACAACAGTAAAACAAGCTGTAAAAGAAATTGAAGAAGAAGTAATTGCTGAGGAAAAAATAGAGCCTCCTAAAAAGGTAAGTATAATTGAAGAAGATGATGATGAGAGCATGGAGATACCTACATTCTTAAGAAGAAGAAGATAATATGTAAGCTTATAAAGAAGTCAATAGACTTCTTTTTATTTTGCCTAATTTAAATGGTTAGGTGTGTTTGGACTTTAAAAATACATTAAAATATTGCTAAAATGCAAAAACAAGTTCTTTAGTATAAAATGGAAATTAATATGTATAGAAAAAAAAGATAGTTATAGGAGCTAGTATAGTTTTTTGTGATTAGACAAGGGTAGTCTTATTTGTTAATATTAAATCTGAATTAAATGTAAATATTTGAGGAAAAAGACAAATTAAAGTCTGAAAGGGGATTAAGCATGATTAAACTAAAAAAGGTTCTTTCTTTAGTAATGATAGGTATTCTATCAGTATCAATTCTTGTAGGGTGTTCAAAAAAAGAAGATTCTAAAGGCAAAGATGGTAAAGAAAAGTTAGTTGTGTGGTCTGCACCATTAACGGATCATGATGCAGACGCATGGAAACCGATATTTGAAAAATTTGAAAAGGAAAACAACTGCGAAATTGAATTCCAGATAGTGCCATGGGATAACTACGCAGAAAAATATGCAACTGCAATAAGTGCAGGTGAAGGTCCAGATATAGGATACATGTATGCAGAAATGTTCCCTCAATTTATAGAAATGGGTGCAGTTGAAGATTTGACACCTTATCTAGAAAAATCAGGAACTTCAGATAATTATCTATACTTAGATGATGCAAAAATGATGGGTGGTATTTATGGCTTACCTATAGAAGCTGCTAATCCAGGTGTATTGTACTACAATAAAGATATACTAGAAAAATTAGGAGAGAAACCTCCAAAAACATGGGATGATTTTAAAAGAATATGTGAAAAAGCAACAAAAGACACTGATGGAGACGGAAAAATCGACCAGTGGGGTCTTGCACAAGGTTGGGGTTCTAAAGTATTTGGAAGTTTAAATTGGAATTGGTATCCTTATTTATGGCAAGCTGGTGGAGATATATATAATGATGATTTAAAATCAGTTAAGTTTAATAATGCAGAAGGTTTGAAAGCTGCAAACTTTATAAATGATATGAAAAAATATATTCCAGAAGATGCTTTATCAAAAGAGAGTAATGAAATGATTGAAAGTGTGTTTGGGCCAGGAAAAGCGGCATTTACTATAATGTTGTCTTCTGCCGCTACAAGTACGTTTGATAAATCATTCCCTGATTTAAACTGGGGATATGTAACATCCTTAGAAGATAAGACAGTTGGAAGTTTTGCTTCAGTAGATGATTTAACATTAATGTCAGCATGTAAAAATAAAGAACTTGGATTTAAACTTCTTGAATATATGTTAAGCAAAGAATCAATGGAAGCTTTCCACAAAGAAATACCTAGAGCCCCAGTCGCTAAAGGTGAAAAATACCAAGGAGACCCAAGATTTGAAGAAATGGTGACAAGAGATAAAGATATGTATAGACCATTGACAGTTGGACCTCATGGAGTAGAGATATATGAATATTTATGGAAACAACTTCAAATGATGATAGCTGGAGATATAACTCCAAAACAGGCACTAGATGAATCTGCAAAATATGCAAATGGATTATTAGCACAATAATTTAAATTTATATTTGAATTTACAGACTACATAATTTGGTTTTATATAAGTAAAAGATTTACTTGATATATTATTAAATTGTGTAGTCTTTTTTTATGGAAATATACCAAAAGTAGAACGAATAACTTCTACGTAGATATATTGGATTCTACAAAAAAATCTATTTGTTTGATATTAAAAAAATATCTTTTGGCGACATAAAGTATAAGACATATATCATTGTTCTTTTTAAATAGAATTTGTTTTGGATTCGACCATCAAAAGTGACATAAAATTTTGTACATACTATCTTATAATATGTTTAAAGGTTTTAAGGGGGGATACATGGTGTATATTGAGTACTATGTTATAGAAAACCTAGTAATAAATTATATTATTATAAGTTGTACTTCTATTCTTACTAAAAGATATAATCCTAAAAAAAATAAGTTATTGGGGGCTAGTTTAGGAGGTGCCTATTCTGTTGCTTATTTGTATCCATCAATGAATATACTATTTACTATACCATTTAAAATAATAATCATGAGTATAATAACTTTAATTTCGTTTAGAAGTAAGAGCAAAAAAGATTATGCTCGTGTAGCATTAGTTTTTTACTTAGTAAACATTTTTATTTCTGGAAGCACTTATTTTATAATTTATTTTACGGGAATAAGTCATTTAAAAATATCTTTCTTAATTGCATGTACTTATGTAAGTTGCGAATTATTAAAATACATTTATAAAGATTTGAAGATGCTTAAATACATTAAAGAGCTTACAAAGACTATAAATATAAATTTACTAGAAAAAAGTTTTTGCTGTAAGGCTTTAGTAGATAGTGGAAATTTGTTAAAAGACCCAATAAGTCAAAGTGATGTAATAATAGTTAAGTCAAGTGTGTTAGAAGGATTTATTCCAGAAAAACTATTAAATATTAATTATGAAGATATAGATATGAAAAAAGCACAAGAGATTATAGGAAGTTTAGATGATAAAACTTCAGGTAGAGTTAGAATAATACCTTATAAACATGCTGGAAGTAATAAGACAAGCATAATAATAGGTTTAAAAGCTGACTATGTAGAAGTAGATGAGCAAAAGATAGGAAATATAATACTTGGTATTTCAAATTTTAATGATAGGGAGTATGGAGCAATAATGAATCCAAATATATTGCCTGGATTTTAGGTGAAAATTTAAGGGGGACAAGGAATGTTACGATTGAAAGAAAGAATTATAAGCTTTATTACTATGTTAGGTATTAAATTAAAAATAATAAAGCCAAAGGGAATATACTATATGGGAGGGGCAAATATACTTCCTCCTCCATTAAAACCAGAAGAAGAAATGGAGCTTTTACAAAAACTAGAAACAGATGAAAGCGTAAAGTCAATTTTAATAGAAAGAAATCTTAGATTGGTAGTCTACATATCGAGAAAATTTGAAAATACAGGTATAGATGTAGAAGATTTGATTTCAATAGGAACTATAGGTTTGATAAAAGCAGTTAATACTTTTAAACTGAATAAAAATATAAAATTGGCAACTTATGCTTCAAGATGTATAGAAAATGAAATATTAATGTACTTAAGAAAAAATAATAAAAAGAAAACAGAAGTATCATTTGATGAACCTTTAAATATAGATTTAGATGGAAATGAACTTTTATTATCTGATGTTTTAGGTACAGAAAATGATGAAATATACAAAATAATTGAAGAAGAAATAGACAGAGATTTATTGGTTATGGCACTTGACAGATTAAGTGACAGAGAAAAGCAAATTATGGAATTAAGATTTGGTCTTATAGATAAAGGTATAGAAAAAACACAAAAAGAAGTTGCCGGAATGCTTGGAATATCTCAGTCCTACATATCTAGACTTGAAAAGAAAATAATTTCAAGATTGCAAAAAGAAATGAAAAAATTTGTATAATGTTAAATTAATTCTTCTTAAAAAGTATAAAAAAATTGGAAATGTAAATAATTTCAATAGATGAATACTTTTGAGAGAGGACTGAAAATATATGCAAGTTAATAAGGTTGAAATATGTGGTGTTAATACATCTGAACTTCCAGTTCTTAAAAATAAGCAAATGAAGGAACTTTTATTACAAATAAAAAATGGTGATGAAGAAGCCAGACAACAGTTTGTAAGAGGGAATTTAAGATTAGTCTTGAGTGTAATAAAAAAGTTTAACAACAGAGGAGAAAATATAGACGATTTATTTCAAATAGGTTGCATTGGTCTTATAAAAGCTATAGATAATTTTGATTTAAGTCAAAACGTAAGGTTTTCAACTTATGCTGTTCCTATGATTATAGGAGAAATTAGAAGATATCTAAGAGATAATAACCCAATTAGGGTAAGCAGGTCATTAAAAGATATAGCATATAAGGCACTACAAGTTAGAGAAAGATTAATTAGAACAAATTCTAAAGAACCTACAGTATCAGAAATAGCAAAAGAATTAGAATTAGAAGTAGAGTCAGTTGTAATGGCACTTGATGCCATACAAGACCCGATATCTTTATTTGATCCAGTATATCAAGACAATGGAGATGCAATATTCGTTATGGATCAGGTTCAAGATAAAAAAGATACTGATGAAAATTGGTTGCAAGAAATATCACTTAAAGAAGCTATTAAGAAATTAAATAGTAGAGAGAAGTTGGTGTTAGATTTAAGGTTTTACAAAGGAAGAACTCAGATAGAAGTTGCTGATGAAATCGGTATATCTCAAGCACAAGTATCAAGAATTGAAAAGAATGCTTTAAAAAATATGAGAAAATATGTATAAGTAATCCATGGACTGTAAACATTATTTTAATTTAAATGACCTATATAGGTCATTTTTTTTTACTTTAATACATATTTATTTTTAAAGAAAGGGTGAGTATAATATGATTAGAGTTTCTGATATAATGGAAAAAGAAATTATAAATGTAAAAAATGGAAAAAGGATGGGATTTATAATAGACATAGATATGGATATTCATGAAGGTAAAGTAGTCTCATTTACCATTTTTGGAGATGGAAATAGAAGTTTTTTTTCAAGAGGAGGGGATGAAGAAGTTATATTTTGGAATGATATACTTAAAATAGGTTGTGATACAATAATAGTAAATATAGGTTCAGAATTAAGCTTAGATGAGTTTGAGATATAGTTAAACAAAGGAGGAATATGGATGCAATGTCCTTATTGTAATTATAAAGAATCAAAGGTAATAGATTCTAGACATACAGATTTAAAATCTATCAGAAGAAGACGTGAATGTGAATCATGCAAAAAGAGATTTACTACGTATGAGAAAATAGAAACAACTCCTCTAATGGTCATTAAAAAGGATAATAGCAGGGAGTATTTTGATAGAGAAAAAATAAAATATGGGTTATTAAAAGCATGTGAAAAAAGACCTGTGTCTATTGAAGAGATTGAAAGTATTGTTGTACATATTGAAAATGAAATAAATAAATGTTTTATAGAAGAAATTGAAACCAAAAAAATTGGTGAGATGGTAATGGATAAATTGAAAGATTTAGATGAAGTTGCCTATGTGAGATTTGCTTCTGTGTATAGACAGTTTAAAGACATAAATACTTTTGTAAATGAACTTAAAAGTATATTGATAGAAAAAGGAGACAAATGATGAAAGATTATATAAATATAAAAAATGTACAAGATATTAAAGAGTATGTTAATTTAAATGGTAATTGTAGAGAACTTGATGAAAAATTAAATTCTATAAATCTGGTTATAACATGTAAGAATATAGATGCAAAAAATAGAGAAGATATGTTAAAAGTATGCAAAGAATGTGATTTAACATTTGAAAACTTAACTAGTAATTCTCAAATACATTCAGACATAGTTAACATAGTCAATAAAGATACTATAGGGAAAAGAATAGATGGAGATGCACTTATAACAAACTTAGAAAAAGTACCACTTTTATTGTTTACAGCAGATTGTGTACCTATATCAATCATAGATGCTAAAAATAAAGCCATAGGACTGGTTCATGCAGGCTGGAGAGGTACTTTTAGTAATATAGGTCATAAAACAATAAAATTAATGTCTGAATGTTATAAAACAGTTCCTGAAGACTTAGTATGTATAATTGGACCATCAATTGGACCTTGCTGTTATGAAGTATCTGAGGAGTTAGTAGAAAAATTTAACACAATTCTTACAAATAATGATGAAAAGTTCTATATAATAAAAGAGGGAAGTTACTATTTAGATTTATGGAAAATTAATGAGTATATGCTGAGATGTAGTGGAGTTAAAAAAGAAAATATAATAAATTTAAATTTATGCACTAGTTGTAGGGCAGATGAATTCCACTCTTATAGAAAACATAATAAGGTATCAGAACGAATAGGAACGGTACTACAGATAAAATAGAGAGGAGCTTTTTAATGAATACTAAAGTGCTTGTTATAGACGATGAAATGCATATAGTTGAGCTATTAAAATTCAATTTGGAGGTGTCAAATTATGAAGTTAGTTATTCATATGATGGGTTTGATGGGTTTATAAAAGCTAAGGAAATTAAACCAGATTTAATACTTTTAGATTGGATGTTACCAAATATAAGTGGAATAGAAGTTTTGAGAAAAATAAGAAGTGACAAAGATTTAAAAAATATTCCTGTTATAATGCTTACTGCTAAGAACATGGAAAATGACAAGGTTGAAGGGCTTGAAATAGGTGCTGATGACTATATAACTAAGCCATTTAGTATAAAAGAGTTGTTAGCTAGGATTAGTTCTGTTTTAAGAAGATATAACTTGACTAGCTTAGGTGAAGAAAATAATATACTTACTACAGGTAATTTAAAACTAGATTTATCAAAGCATGAAGTTACTAAAGGTTCTGAAAAGATAGAGTTAACGCTTAAGGAATTTGAATTGTTAAAATTATTAATTCAAAATAAAGGAAAAGTACTTTCAAGAAATTATCTATTGGATAAAATATGGGGGTATGAATACTATGGAGAAACTAGAACAGTAGATGTTCATATAAGATATTTAAGAAAAAAAATAGAAGATGAAGATAAATCAGAAAAATATATAGAGACTATAAGAGGTGTAGGATACAAAATAGATTAAAAAGGTTATATTTTAGGAGTGTTATCTTGTGGAAGAATTAAATAGTATATATTTTTTTATTGTTATGTTGTCTATAGCTATTGTGATATTAGCTGTGAGATATACAATAACGTTAAGAAAATATTTAAAGGAATTTATATACGTCTCAAAAAAAGTAAGTAATAATGAATATCATGCTAGACTTAATATATCAGCCAAAGGAGAACTTGGAGAATTAGCTAGAAATTTTAATCATATGATAAAGAATATGGATAAGACATTAGAAGAAGTACAATATAAGCATTTACAGTTAAGGTCTATATTAAAGAGTATATCTCATGGAATTCTGGCTATAGATGTGAATGGAAATATACTTCTGATAAATGATGAGGCAAAAGAAATGATAAAAAGTGAACCAAATCAGCTGGTTGAAGGTCACAACATCAATGTTGTAATAAAAGATGAAGAAATATTAAAACAGATACTTCGATTTATTGGTTCTAAAGATAATGAAACTGCCAATATTACTACTAAAGATGATATAGTATATAAAATAAAAGTAGACCCAGTTTATCTTCAAAATACTAACAATGTAATAATAGGTTCGATAGTAAATATAGAAGATATTACTAAAAAAGTTAAGCTTGAAAATATGAGAAGTGATTTTGTTGCAAATGTAAGTCATGAACTTAAAACACCTCTTACATCTATAAGTGGATTTGTTGAAACACTAAAGTCAAATGAAAATATAGATGTGAATACTAGAAATAGATTCTTAGAAATAATAGAAAGTGAATCAGATAGATTAAAAAGATTGATTGATGATATATTATTATTATCATTTGTAGAAAATAAAGATACTCTTCTTATGGAAAATGTTGTAGTATATGATGTATTTAAAGAGGTGTATGAAATAACTCAACATTCAGCTAGTGAAAAAAATATAGAAGTTTTATATAAATGTGATGATAAGTCAATAAGTATATTATCTAATAAAGATTATATAAAGCAAGTGTTTTTAAACCTAGTTGATAATGCTATAAAGTATACTCAGGATAATGGGATTGTACAAGTTGTAGTGTTAAAAGATGAAGAAAAAATAGTAATTAAAGTTATAGATAATGGTGTAGGGATACCAAAAGAAGATGTAGAACGCATATTTGAACGATTCTATAGGGTAGACAAAGCAAGAAGTAGGGATGTAGGAGGAACGGGTTTAGGATTGGCTATAACAAAGCATATAGTTAAATCGCTAAATGGATGTATAAAAGTAAAAAGTGAACTTGGTATTGGTAGCGAATTCATAGTTACAATATTACAAAAAAATTTCCTTAAATAGAAGGGAATTTTTTTTGTTTTTTGCACAAACTATATAAGAGAAGGAGCTGAGAAAATGGAAGAAAGTTTATTGAATGCAAGTTTATTTAGACACTCTTTTATAGTTGCATTAGTTGTAGGAATTTTATGTAGAGGATTAGTTTTAAGAGTTACAGACAAACAATACCCATCAAGACCACAAGATTATTTGGAACAGATAATTATATCTGGGCTTTCAGCTTCATTAGGTGCGATAGCGTTGCCTGCACTTATAGATAAGGAGTTTGCAGCATTGACATTTTTTGCAATAGCAATACAACAATTTCAAGGTCTTGCAGAACAAGAAAGAATAACATTAAAGAATATCGACAATGAAGAATTAGTACCAAAAGGTGATGCTTATGTGGAAGAAATAGCATCTACGTATGAATCTAGAAGTTATATAAGTCTCTTTTCTGCACTAGTATCTTCTATAGTTTATATTGTTTTTGCAAGAAAGTATGACCTTAGCTTTTTTTATTGTACAGTACTAGCTATTGTGTCAGGAGCTCTTGTAGGGTTAATTTTTAGAAGATTTTTAAGAAGAAACAGTATAGCAGATATAGCGGATATAGTTCCTGCGAAAATAAGTTTTGAAGGACCTATTTTAATGGTAAATGGAGTAATAATAACTAATATAGGTTTAGAGAGTACAAGAGAAAGATATAGAAATGAATGTTTAGCTATAGAAATTATACCAAGAGACTTAGGTGCATTTGGAATAGTAAATGATTTAGGACAAAGACAAGCTATAATACATAATCTATTTATTCATATGGGTATAGATAAAGATGTAGATGAGGTTGATATTGTAGCTATATCTAAGACTAACTTAAAAAAAAGCACTGTAGTTATACCATATATACCAATACTTAAAGATATAGACATCATGATAGATGTAGTGAAGAGTACACCTATTATAGAGACATCAAAAGGAAAACAGAGTGATTTTTCTAGAAAAACTTTGTAGATTTAAATGTAATATTTTAAATTAAATATTTTAGGAGTGATTTAATGGATAGAGTATTTTTTATTGCAGTTATTATTGGTATTATATCTAGAGTTATAATGTTGAATTTAGACAAGAAACAGTACCCGACACAACCAAACGTTTTATTATCTCAGCTTATATTAGCTTTTGTTGCATCTTCATTAGGAGCATTGTTGGTTCCAGCTCTTATAAACCGTTCTTATACATCTATAACATTTTTGTCTCTAGCAGCAGAGCAATTTAGACAAGTAAGAGCAAATAGAAGGAATACACTACAAAACTTAGAGGAAGTTCAACTTGTAAAGAGAGGAGCTGCCTTCATAGAAGAGATAGCTAGAACTTATGAAGTAAGAAATTATATGTGTATAGTTACATCTTTTTTAACAATAGGATTATATTATGTAATACTTTCAGAGACAAAAATAAGTGAAGGTATGAGTTTGGTAATAAGCTCAATTTGTGGGCTATTATTAGCTTTTATACTAAAAAAACTCCTTACTAGAAAAAGTATTGGAGATATAGCCGATGTAATGCCTGCTGAGATTAGTTTTGTGGACGAGTCTATATTAAAGATAGGAGAGTTAAAAGGTATAACAAATATAGGTCTAAAAAGTGATAGAGAAGTATATATTAATAGAGGTGTAGGAATACAAATAATTCCTAAAAATAAAGATTATGCTAATGCAGGAATATTATTTGATTCAGGTCAAAGACAGGCAATAGTATACAATATATATTCAAGGTTAGGCTTATATGGAGATTATGGAGAACCTTCATTTGTACCATTACCTAGAAGGAATAAAGAGGATGAAAGTATAATGATTGCTTATTTACCAGTGGATAAGAATGTAGAAAAAGTAATGGAAGCTGTAAAGTCATGTCCAATACTTTCAAGCTCTAAAGGAAAAAACTTATCACTAAAAAAATATAAAATAGAAAAGAAAGGAAGTGTATAAGATGGGAATGGATATAGGTTTAAATGAATATACCCTAGCTATAGTTACACTGGACAAGAATATGAAAAATGGTGGAGGTTGTCCAATATTTTATGCAAATGATGAGAAAGACTTACAAAATAAGGCGATGCTCATGTCAAAGTGTGTAGGTGGAATGGTTCATGATATGACAAATGGGACGTTAATCATAGTAAAACATTAAAATTATAAAATTTTTAATAACAAATAATATTCAAATTTTTAAGAGACTTAAATTTGAATATTATTTGTTTTAATCTATTTTATAGCTATTTACTTATATTGACTATTAGAATTAAAATGTGTTATTATGACATGAAATGCTTAAAAATGCTATTACAAAATATAATAAATTAACAAATTATATATAAAAATATATTATAATAAGCCTTGATAAATAAAAAGAGTGGTGAAAATATTGGAAGTAAATGTAAAAAAAATAAATAATATTATAAGTAAGGTTTACAAAGATAGTATTGCAGAAGAAATAGGTATAGAAGTAGGAGATTTACTTATATCTGTGAATGAACAGCCAATACATGATATAATAGAGTATAGATTCTTACTAAGTGATGAATATTTAGAAGTGGAAATACAAAAAAAAGATGGTGAAGTCTACATATACGAGATAGAAAAAGACTATGACGAAGATTTGGGTGTTGAATTTACAAATCCAATAATTGACCAAGCTAAAAGCTGTAGAAATAAGTGTATGTTTTGTTTTATAGACCAATTGCCAGAAGGTATGAGAGAAACTCTTTATTTTAAAGATGATGATTCGAGATTATCTTTTTTACAAGGAAATTTTGTCACACTTACAAATATGAGTGAAGAAGATATAAATAATATCATTAAATATAGAATAAGTCCTATAAATATATCTGTGCATACTACTAATCCAGAATTAAGACAAAAAATGATAAGCAATAAATTTGCAGGAAAATTATATGGTATAATGGAGAGATTGGCAGATGCTCATATAGAAATGAACTGTCAAATTGTTTTATGTCCAGGTATAAATGATGGAAAGGAATTGGATAGAACGATAAAAGAATTAGCTCAACTTTATCCGTATGTAAATAGTGTTGCTATAGTTCCAGTTGGGATTACAAAGCATAGAGAAAATCTAGTAGAATTAAATATATTTGATGATAAGGGTGCAAGTAAAACTATAGAACAAATACATGAAATGCAACAGAAATATCTTGAGAAAATAGGTACGCGATTTGCATTTTTATCAGATGAATTTTATATATTATCTAATAGTGAATTGCCTGAATATGAAGAATATGAAGGTTTTTTACAGTTTGAAGATGGTGTAGGTATGATACGTAAGTTAAAAACAGAGATTGAAGAGTATCTAAATACATTGTCTGAGGATATTCTTAAAAGGGAAAAGAAAGTATCAATAGCTACTGGTCATTCTGCATATGAATTCATACAAAGTATGGCATATGCTATGATGGACAAGTTTAAAAATCTTCAAGTAAATGTATATGAAATAAAAAATAAATTTTTTGGAGAGACAATAACTGTATCAGGTCTTTTGACAGCTAAAGATTTAAAAGAGCAACTTGAAAATAAAGAATTAGGAGAAGCTCTTTATATAACAAGAAGTATGCTAAAAGCAGATGATGAAATTTTCTTAGATAATATTGAATTAAATCAGTTAGAAGAACTTATGAAAATAAAAATTATCCCATGTTTGAATGAAGGAAAAGACTTTGTGGATAAAATCTTAAAATAGAAAACAAAAGATGGAAGGAGAAATAAAATGAGTATAAGCAGGCCAGTTGTAGCTGTAGTTGGGAGACCAAACGTTGGTAAGTCTACAATATTTAATAAATTTGCAGGAAAAAGGATATCAATAGTTGAAAATACACCTGGAGTTACAAGAGATAGGATATTTGCTGAAGTAGAATGGTTAGATAAATATTTTACATTAGTAGATACAGGAGGAATTGAACCTGATAGCGAAGATATAATATTATCTCAAATGAGAAATCAAGCGATGCTTGCAATGGACATGTCACATGTAATACTTTTTATAGTTGATGGTAAGGCTGGAATAACATCTGCTGATAAAGAAATTGCACAATTGCTTAGAAAGACAAAAAAACCAGTAATCTTAGTGGTCAATAAGATTGATAGTCAGAGTCAATTTGACAATATATACGATTTTTATGAATTGGGATTTGGAACGCCTTTTGCAGTTTCAGGAGCCAATAGTATGGGATTTGGAGATTTATTAGATGAGATAGTTGAAAATTTTCCAGCAGGATTAGATACAGAGTATGAAGAAGATATAATAAGAGTAGCTATAACAGGTAAACCAAATGCAGGAAAAAGTTCTATACTTAATAAGATACTTGGAGAAGAAAGAGTAATTGTAAGTCCAATTGCAGGAACTACTAGGGACGCAATTGATACTTATTTTGAAAAGAATGGACAGAAATTTCTTCTAATAGATACAGCAGGTCTTAGAAGAAAAAGTAAAATATATGAGACAATAGAAAAATACAGTGTAATAAGAGCTATGAGTGCTGTAGATAGAGCAGATGTGGTGTTGATAGTAATAGATGCTCTAGAAGGTGTAACAGAACAAGATACAAAAGTTGCAGGTATAGCACATGATGAAGGTAAAGGGTGCATATTTGTAATCAATAAATGGGATTTAATAGAGAAAGATAATAAGACTATGAGTAATTATACAAAAGATATAAAAGAAAAATTTCCATTTATGATGTATGCTCCAATAGTATTTGTTTCTGCAAAGACTAATCAAAGAATGAACAAGATATTGGATACAGTTGAGTATGTGTCAAATGAACATT
The DNA here is from genome assembly GCA_021561035.1 of Clostridioides sp. ES-S-0054-01. NCBI lineage: Bacteria > Bacillati > Bacillota > Clostridia > Peptostreptococcales > Peptostreptococcaceae > Clostridioides > Clostridioides sp. ES-S-0054-01. The sequence continues at coordinate 2,714,430 of CP067346.1, read as the reverse complement.
CTAAGAGAATATCAACTTCAGCACTAAATGAAGTAATTGGAGAAGCCGTAATGTTAAACCAACCACCATCTGACAAAGGTAGAAGATTAAAAATTTACTATGGAACTCAAACCGACATTAGACCTCCTAAAATTACATTGTTTATAAATGATAAGGACTTAACTCACTTTTCATATCAAAGATACCTTGAGAATAAGATAAGAGAAAATTTTGGTTTTGAAGGAACCTCCATAAAGTTTGAGTATAGACAGAAGAATAAAAAATAAATATCTAAAATATAACTAAAGGGGGTAAATTCAGTGGAGATATTTAGTTATATAATTATTGCTGTAGTTGCATATCTTTTAGGCAATATATCGACTTCATACATAGTTGCAAAGCGAATTGCAGGGGTTGATATAAGGACTCAAGGTTCAGGTAATGCAGGTTCGACAAATGTACTTAGGACACTTGGAAAAAGAGCAGGAGCAATGACATTTTTAGGTGATGTTCTTAAAGGTGTAATTGCTGTTTTAATATCAGAGTTTGCAGCAAGATTGGTTGGTATAGATACTCTTTTAGCTGGATATCTGGCAGTTATATGTGTTGTGGCAGGTCATAATTGGCCAGCAGTTTTAGGATTTAGAGGTGGGAAAGGAGTTGCAACTTCGTTAGGGGCAATGCTCGCTGTAAATCCGGTAATAACGCTAATGTGTCTAGCAGTATTTATATTGGTGGTAGCTATAACAAAGTATGTTTCATTAGGCTCTGTTGTAGGAATAGGATGTTCGCCAATATTTATGCTTATAGTAAAAAATAAAGCTGGTTTAATTGTAGCTTTGTTCTTAACTGCATCAGTAATATATAATCACAGAGCAAATATAAAGCGATTATTAAATGGGACAGAGAGAAAAATTGGTCAAAAGAAAGAATAGTAAATATTATTATACTCAGGTGGTGTTAAACATGGAGAAAGTATGTGTATTAGGTACTGGAAGCTGGGGAAGTGCATTAGCTTTAGGTCTTGCAAAAAAAGGTAATGATGTGGGCATGTGGACTCGAAAAGAAGAACAAGCTAAAAAAATAAACAGAACTAAAGAAAATACAGACTATTTACCAGGAGTATTATTTCCCAATAATATAACTATAAGTACTGATATAGAAGAAACTATAAAAGATTGTAAGGTGATAGTTTTAGCAGTTCCATCACAAGCCGTAAGGAGTACTTGCAAAAAAATAAAACCATTTATAAAAGAGGGACAAATTATTGTTAATGTAGCAAAAGGTCTCGAAAAAGGTACTGGTCTTAGATTATCTCAAGTATGTGAAGAAGAATTGCCACAAAATCCATATGTAATACTATCCGGTCCATCTCATGCTGAAGAAGTAGCAAGGGATATTCCTACTACAGTAGTAGTTGCTTCTAAAGATTTAAAAATAGCACAGATGATACAAGATTTATTTATGAGCCCTAAGCTTAGAGTTTATACGAATCCAGATATAGTTGGAGTAGAACTTGGAGGAGCATTAAAAAATATTATAGCCTTTGGAGCTGGGATATGTGATGGATTAGGGTACGGTGATAATGCAAAAGCTGCCCTTATGACAAGAGGTATTAGTGAAATGAGTAGACTTGGAATTGCTATGGGAGCTAATATGTCTACCTTTGCAGGGCTTTCAGGTATTGGAGATTTAATAGTTACTTGTACAAGTATGCATAGCAGAAATCGAAGAGCGGGTATACTTATAGGTCAAGGTATGAGCTTAGAAGATACTTTGAAAGAAGTAAAGATGGTTGTAGAAGGGATAACCGCTACTGAAGTAGCACATGATATTGCTGAAAAGTTGAATATAGATATGCCAATAACTAATGCTATATACTCTGTAATAAAGAATGGTTCAAATTCTAAAGAAGTTGGAATAGAACTAATGATGAGAAGCAAAAAACACGAAATGGAAGAAGTAGTTTTAGGTGATGATATATAAACTTGCACAATAAATAATAAATTTGTTTTAGGGGTGTCTCAAAGTGAACTTTGTACTGCACCCCAATTGTTGGACTAAAAATCTAACGATTGGGGTGTTTCTATATGGCTAAATACGATTTTAATTTCAAATTAAAAGTAGTTAAGTCCTATTTAAATAGAGAAGGAGGATATGCTTCAATAGCAAAACAATATGGAGTTGCTAGCCATTCTCAAGTTGAAAGATGGGTTAATACGTATAATACATTAGGAGAGGATGGACTAAAAAGAAAAAATAAAAATACTTTTTATACTATACAGTTCAAGCTAGATGTTATAAACTATATGATAACAACTAAATCTAGTGCACAAGAAGTCGCTAACCATTTTGGAATGAACAATAGTACACTTATAGCAATATGGAAACAAAAACTTTTACATGGTGGTGTCGATGCCTTGTCTAAAACGAAAGGAAGACCATCAATGAATAAAAACAAAAACACTAAAGAAAAAAATAAATTAACAAGAGAACAAGAATTAGAATATGAAAATAAACTTTTAAAAGCGGAGCTTGCATTTCTAAAAAAGTTGCGTGCTTCAGGGATGAATGTTCCCGAAAGGTTAAAAAACAATACGAAGCAAAAGTAATTTATGATCTTCGTAAGGACTTTAAACTCTCCATTCTTCTTGAAGCTACTAAATTTCCTAAATCAACATATATGTATTGCCAGAAGAGATTTGATATTGAAAATCCAGATAAAGATATTGAAGAAAAAATCATGTCTATTTTTAAAGAACACAATGGCAGATATGGCTATCGCCGAATTACAGCTACATTAAAAAATAGTGGTATCCTTATTAATCAAAAGAAAGTTAGACGTATTATGAGAAAATTAGAACTTAAATGCATAGCATTTTCTCGTAAATTACGTAAATATAATTCCTATAAAGGTACAATTGGTAAGGTAAAAAATAATAAAATAAATAGAAGATTTAAAACATCAATTCCACATCAGAAAATAACAACTGATACATCAGAATTTAAAATATATACTACTGATAAAAATGGAAATTTAATTATAAAAAAAGCATATCTCGATCCATTTTTAGATATGTTTAATGGAGAAGTTTTATCATTTAGTATCTCAGATAGACCTAATTTTAAATCAATAAGTGATGCTTTAAATGAAACCATCAATATTACAAAAGATTGTCCTTATAGAAGAACTTTTCACTCAGACCAAGGTTGGGCATATCAAATGAATAAGTATGGCAAAACACTTAAGAAAAATAAAATATTTCAAAGTATGTCTCGTAAGGGTACATGCCTTGATAATTCTCCTATGGAAAATTTCTTTGGAATAATGAAGCAAGAAATGTATTATAGAAAAACATATAAAAGTTTCAACGAATTAAAGACAGCTATAACAGAATATATTTACTATTATAATAACAAAAGAATTAAAGAAAAATTAAATTGGCGTAGCCCTGTTAAATATAGACTTGAATATGAATCTAAAGTTACATAAAGTAAAAAAACAGGAATGAAAATTCCATTCCTGTATAAAGTCCAACTTTTGGGTCTCAGTACACTTTTTAGTTTGTGAGGCACTCTTTTTTTGAGACAGCCCCTATTTTAATTTTACTTAGCATGTTTTATTATGTATTCAATAGAAGAAATCATTTTCATAGTCAATTCATCATCATCAGAATTTTTTCCTGTGTTCTTTTTTAAGAATAATAGATTTTGATAAAAAGAAATAATTATATCGTTGATTATGTCTAAATCTTTAGATGGTATATATCCAGTATCTACAAGATTGTTCAAGAGTATTTTATTTCTTTCTTTTATACTTTTTCCTGTAATCATTAAAGATATATCACTGTCATGAATACCTAAATCTTCTGGAAACATATCGTAATATTGTTTTGTTATATAACCAAGTTCATCACTAGACAAGTTAAAAAATACCTGATAAAAAGCTTGAGCATTATCAAAAGAATGTTTACAAAATAATTTCCACATAATTATATATTTCTTGTATTCATCATTGACATTCTCTATACACCTTGAAATGTTCAAGTTATAATCTTTGAAATATTTTATAGATGCAAATGATATTAAATGGTCTAAATTTTTAAAGTAGTTGTATAGAGTTGAACTATTATAACCAGCCATATCTGCAACCTTACGAAGTGTAATATTTTCTATACCTTCATTCTCCATAATGTTTTGGGCAGCTTCTATGAAATACATTAATATCCTTTTTTTTTGTAATTCTTTATTTGTCATTTTATTCACCCACAAATAATCAATATAGTTTATATAATCGTGATTTTATCATTAAATTTACCATAAATCAAGAATAATGTTCTAAAACTTAATATAGATTGTTATTTTTTAGATAATTTAAAATAAAACTAAGATAAAAAATATTTAAAAATCTAATCATGATTGACAAAATAATCGTGATTATGATAAAATAATCACAAATAAATTTGAGTTACATACAAATACAACAAGGATTAAAATATTAAAAACTTTAAAAATGAGATATTTATCACTGGTGTATTGAATAAATTATCTAAATATTAAGAAAGAGGTGTACTATGTCAAATAACATGAGACTAGAAAGATTGAGAAAGTATATGAATGAAAAAAATATTGAAATTGGTTTAATATTTGAACCAGATAATCAATTTTATATTAGTGGATTTAAAGCAATAACTTATTCTAGACCAATTGTAACAGTAGTAACTAAAGATAAAATAGAACTAATAGTACCTGGATTAGAAGAATTACATGCTAAAGAAGTTGCAAAAGTTGATAATGTATATGTATATTATGAAATACCAGAAATGAAAAAACATGGAATATCACATAAGCATTATTTAGATGTAATTTTAAGTAAGTATCCTAAAGGAACAATTGTTGGAATAGAAAAAGATATAGTGTCTGCAAGCTTCTCAGAATATATAACTGATAAATCATTTGATATTAAAGATATTGGAAGTAAAATATTTGAAATGAGATATGTAAAAGACGCAGGAGAGATAGAATTTTTGAAGATAGCTGGTTATTTATCTGATATAGGTATAAAAGGGTCTTTGGAAAATGTTAGAGTTGGTATGAGTGAGTTGGAATTTGATGTTGCAGGGGACAATGCTTTATTAAAATACGTATCTGAAAATTATCCTGATACATATATAGGATTTGCCAACTGGACTTGTTCAGGTATTGATAGAACAGCACAACCACATTTAGATTCTAATACTAGAATACTTCAAAGAGGAGACATAGTAATACATAGTAGACAGGTTTGGTATGAAAACTATAGGGCAGAAAATGAAAGAACTTTTATCATAGGTAAACCAACAGAAAGACAAAAGGAAGTATTTAAGATTGCAGTAGAGGCTCAACAAGCTGGATTAGATACAATAAAAGCTGGTATACCAGCAAGAATGGTGGATGAAGCAGCAAGAGCTGTTGTTGCAAAGTATGGTCTAGAGTTATATTCAAATCATAGGATTGGTCATGGTTTAGGCTTATCAGAACATGAAGAGCCGTATTTAAGATTTGACAATGAATTAATATTAGAAGAAGGAATGGTATTTTCTATGGAGCCAGGAATATATATACCTGGAGTTGGAGGATTTAGACACTCAGATACAGCAATAGTAGGTAAAAATGGTTCTACAATTATAACTAATTATCCAAGAAGTGTTGAAGAACTTATACTTGATATTTAAATTAGTACATTATGTATAGGTTTAAATAAATTTGAAATTGGAGGAATTACAGTGAAAAAGAAAATTGGATTTTGGGATTTAGTATTTATGAATATATCAGCACTATTTGGGATTAGATGGATAGCTAAATCTACTGCCTCTAGCTTTGGATTGGGTCTTGGTTCTATACCAGTTTGGTTATTGTTTGCTTTTATATTCTTTGTTCCAGCATCACTTATATGTGCAGAACTGGCTGCAACATATCCAAAAGATGGCGGACTTGGAGAATGGGTTAAACAGGCTTATGGAGAGAAGTGGGGATTTATGGTGTCATGGTTAAATTGGACATCAAAGATATTTTGGTATTCTTCTTTCTTGACATTCCTAGCTATAAATATTGCATATATGCTTGGAAATCCAGATTTATCAAACAATAAGATGTTTATTTTATCGCTTTCACTAATAATATTTTGGATGTTGTCCCTAGTAAGTACTCGTGGGATGGCATTTGGAAAATTCTTTACGAATACAGGAGCATTAGGTTCTACAATTCCTGCTATATTGCTTATAGTGATGGCATTTATGTCTGTAGTTATTCTCAAAAAAGCTCCATCAGCATCTGTATATACAATCCAAAATATAATACCAAAAATAGATGCAAATTCACTAGTTTCTATATCTGCTATAATATTTGCATTATCAGGAGCTGAAACGACTGCTAATTTCATAACCGAAATGGATAATGCTAAGAAAAACTTTCCTAAAGCTATATTAACAGTGGCTGTTTTAATAGGAGGAATCTATATCCTAGGTTCAGTAGCAATAACAATGATACTTCCTCCAGATGAAATTGCAGCATCTACAGGAATACTAGATGCACTAGCTAAAGTTGCACAAGATTTAGGTATAGGAAGTTGGTTTATAAGAGTAGTAGCATTTGGAATAACTTTATCAGTACTTGGAGCGTTAATACTTTATATAGCGGGTCCAGTAAAGATGCTTTTTGGAAATGTAAAAGAAGGTGTATTTCCTAAGCAATTAACTGTTACAAATAAACATAACATACCATCAAATGCAGTAATAATTCAGGCTATAATAGTGAGTCTACTTCTTATAGGAACAAATTTATTACCATCTGTAGATAATATATATAATGTTCTTGTTACTATGACAGCATTAACGGCATTATTCCCATATGTATTGCTTTTTACATCTTATATCAGACTTAGAAAGACAAGACCAAACGAAGAAAGACCATATTCAATTGCAAAAAGTGATTCAACTTGTGTCAATATTGCCAGAATGGTACTTGTAGTAACTGTAGTTGGGATACTTTTCTCAACAGCACCAGTTATGGAGACTTTAAAGGATAATATAGTCTATGAGATTGAAATGATAGGTGGAGGTCTTTTTGTTATAGTAACAGGTTTAATGCTTTGGAATAACTATGAAAAAAAGATATCTAATAATTCTGGACGTTCCTACAAATAAAAATGTAATTATTTTGGTGAGCTAAAAGAGTTTATTTTTAGCTCACCAAAAGTTATAAATAAATTAATCTAATATATTAATAAATATATTGAGATATTGAATAAACAATCAAATAAACAATAATTAGTTATTATAAAAATTTACGGGGATTTACATAAGGAGGAAGTATGTCAGTTGAAGTAAATAAACCAAGCATTTGGAAAAATTTCAAAGTCTTGATAATACTCTTTGTATCAGGAGCATTTATATATGCTTTACCATATTTAAAGAATTATTATTATGATACTTTTGCACAAGCATTTAATCTTACAAATACACAAATGGGAAGTTTAGGAAGTATTTATGGTCTACTCGCAATGGTATCATATCTTTTTGGTGGTTTTTTAGCAGACCGTATTTCAGCCAGAAAATTACTTTCAGGTTCTTTAATTATTACAGGGGTATCTGGTCTTGTATTAATACTTTATCCTCCATATATCGTTGTGTTTTTAATCCATGCTTTATGGGGGATAACAACAATACTTACTTTTTGGCCAGCTCTTGTAAAAGCTGTTAGGATGTTAGCATCTGAAAATGAACAAGGAAAGGCTTTTGGATTTATGGAAAGTGGTCGTGGAATTACTAATGCAATTCATCTATCTCTAGTCTTAATACTATTTGGGTATATTTCATCAAAAGTAAGTGATAAATCTGGTCTTACAACAATTATAGTGCTGTATTCAGCCATAAATGTAATAGTTGGAGTATTAGTATTTTTCAAGTTAAAGGATAATGAAAAAGAGGTATCAGCAAAATTTGATAAAGAAGCTTTCTTTGCAGTAATAAAAATGCCTCATACATGGATAATAACAATAATAATGTTTTGTTCATATTCAGCTAATATGTCATTTTACTATTTTACACCTTATTCAACTGAAGCATTTGGAACAACTGTGGTATTTGCATCTGCAATATCAATATTAGCTCAGTATTGTAGACCAGTAGCATCAGCTACTTCTGGATTACTTGGAGATAAAGTTGGTTCATCAAAGATTATATCTTATGGATTTATACTTATGATTGCAGGTCTTTTAGGTGTAATATTTACACCGACAAAATCATCTATGATTTATATATTATTGATTGGATGTGTTGCAATATATGTATCTATGTATGCAATTCAAGGTTTACACTATTCATTACTTGAAGAAGGTAATTATTCATTATCAATATCAGGAACTGCTATAGGTATAGTTGCTACATTAGGATATCTTCCAGAAGTACTTTGTCCACTAGCAGCAGGAAAGATATTAGATGCATTTCCAGGTGTGACTGGATATAAGTATTACTTTATAGTTCTTACTATAGTAGCCATAATTGGATTGGTGTTTACATTTATATGGATGAACATGACTAAAGAAAGACGTAAAGAGCTTATTGAAATGAATAGTAAGTCAAATAAGAATACTACTAAAGTCAGCTAATATAGCACACTACTATTTGGACCAGCGATATAATTTAATTTACATTGAAATTTACGAATTTCTATCTGTGAACTAAATTAATATTGCTGGTCTTTATTTTTCTATTTTAAGAATATTAACCTCGAAATCTAAATATAATTTAATAAGATTAGATGTATAGGAGGAATAATATGAATAATAACATATACGAAGATATATCCAAAAGGACTCAGGGGGATATATATATTGGAGTAGTTGGACCTGTAAGAACAGGAAAATCAACTTTTATAAGAAAATTTATGGAAAAGTTGGTTATACCTAATATAGACAATGAATTTAAAAAGGATAGGACAAGAGATGAGATACCTCAAAGTGGTTCAGGTAAAACAATAATGACAGTAGAGCCAAAATTTGTACCAGCAGATGGTGTAGAAATAAAAATAAAAGACACAGTATCTTTAAAAGTAAGAATGGTAGATTGTGTTGGATACATAGTTGAAGGTGCTTTAGGGCATGAAGAGGGTGGAAAACAAAGATTGGTATCCACTCCTTGGTCTCAAGAAGCTATGACATTTGAAAAGGCAGCAGAGATAGGAACTAAAAAAGTTATAAAAGACCATTCTACAATAGGGATAGTTGTTCTGACAGATGGTTCAGTTACTGGTATTGACAGAAAAAGCTATGTAGATCCAGAAGAGAGAGTTATACAGGAATTGAAAAGTCTTAAAAAACCATTTGCAGTGGTTTTAAATACGTTAAGTCCAAAAAGTGAGGAAACGAGTATGCTTAGAAATGAATTGGAAGAAAAGTATGAAGTTCCAGTTCTTCCGATGAATGTGGTTGAAATGGAAGAAGATGATATAGAGGAAGTTATGGAAGCTGTATTATATGATTTTCCACTTACAGAAATAAGAATTAATTTACCAAAATGGGTTGAAGGTCTCGAGAGAAATCACTGGATAAAAAGTAGCATAATAACAACATTAAAACAAAGCATTATAGATATAGGTAAAATAAGAGATATAGAAGGTATTATGCAAGGATTTTCTGAGTTAGAGTTTTTGGAAGATACAGGTGTTGATAATGTAGAGTTAGGAGAAGGTGTTATAAATATTGATTTGCAGACAAAGCAAGACTTATTCTATAATGTCCTTGAAGAAAAGAGTGGATTTAAAATTGAAGGAGATTATCAACTGCTTAGTCTGATAACTAGACTATCTAAAGTTAAAAATGAGTATGATAAAATAGAAAGTGCCTTAATAGATGCCAAGATAAAAGGATACGGAGTAGTTGCACCTTCCTTAGAAGAACTTAGTTTAGAAGAACCAGAAATAATGAAACAAGGAAAACAATATGGTATCAAGTTAAAAGCCAATGCACCATCACTTCATATTATAAAAGCAGATATATCTACAGAGGTTTCTCCAATAGTTGGAAATCAAAATCAAGGTGAAGAAATGATAAAATATCTTATGGAAGTATTTGAGGAGCAACCAGCAGATTTATGGGAATCAAATATGTTTGGCAAGTCACTTCATGACCTAGTAAAAGAGCAATTACAAAGTAAATTATATACTATGCCAGAAGAGATAAGAGTTAAAATGCAAAAGACTTTACAAAAAATTGTAAATGAAGGAAGTTCTAATATTATAACTATTTTGTTATAAAAGTATAGCTACTTATTAAAGTGAAACGTTTGTTTGCTTTAGTAAGTAGCTTTTTACTTATAAAAGTTACTAAAAGTATTTATATAAATTTACAATAATTAATAATTATAGAAAAATTATAATGGATAAAGTATATTTTTCGCTAATACTGTTTTAAAACTAAAAAAACTCTATTAGGTATAGAATGAAAAAGTCTTATGATTGCTTCTATATTGGTTGTAAATCCTGATACAAGAAAAAATATAGTTGAATTCATAGAAGTAAAAAAATAATTTTTAGAGGGGGTTATTTAGGGAATTGTGAGATTACTGAGTAATAACTTTCATTGTTATGAAAAATATGTTTATTATTGAGAAAGCATGCATAATACATGAATTTTCTAAATAGTATAAAAATAATAGAATATTGAAAAAAAATTGACAAATGAATATGTAGGTATTAAAATATATTAAATATATACATAAAAAGTGATTTACTAACAAATAAATGAAACATATGTTAATACATAGTTCAATTTGTAAAAATATAAGATTTATAAAAAAATAAGGGAGGATATTATTATGAAAGCAATTTTAACAGTAATTGGAAAGGATAAACCAGGTATAGTAGCAGGAATTAGTGATGAATTATACAAGCAAAACATCAATATAGTAGATATATCACAAAAGATATTGCAGGATTATTTTACCATGATTATGATAGTTGATTTAGAGGAATCATTAAATTCTTTTGAGCAAACGGTTGAAGACTTAATTGAAAGAGGAAATAAATTATCAGTAGATGTAAAAATTCAACGAGAAGAAATATTTAATTCAATGCATAATCTGTAGTAAGTAGTAAGGGGAGGTGATAACAGTGAATGTAGGAAATATACTTGAAACAATTAAGATGATAAATGAAGAACAGTTAGATATAAGAACTATAACTATGGGAATTTCTTTATTAGATTGTATAGACCCTGATGGAGATAAAGCTAGAGAAAAAATATACAATAAGATTATGAATTCTGCTAAAGACTTAGTAAAGGTTGGAAAGGATATAGAGCGTGAATTTGGTATTCCAATTGTAAATAAGAGGGTATCAGTAACTCCAATTTCCATTATTGCAGGTGCGACAGATGAAAGTGACTATGTAAAGTTTGCACAGACGTTGGATAAGGCTGCGGAGGATTTAGGTATAGATTTTATTGGGGGATTCTCAGCATTAGTTCAAAAGGGATATACAAAAGGTGATAAGATACTAATTAAGTCAATTCCAAAAGCTCTAGCAAGTACTAATAAAGTATGTGCTTCAGTAAATGTAGGTTCTACAAGATGTGGTATAAATATGGATGCAGTCAAAGAAATGGGAGAAATCATAAAAGAAACGGCAGAATTAACAAAAGATGCAAAAGGTTTTGGTTGTGCAAAACTAGTAGTATTTTGTAATGCAGTAGAAGATAATCCATTTATGGCAGGTGCTTTCCACGGTGTCGGTGAAGCTGATAGAATTATAAATGTCGGTGTAAGTGGTCCTGGTGTTGTTAAGAGAGCTTTAGAGAAAGTAAAAGGAGAGCCATTTGATGTTGTTTCAGAAACAGTTAAAAAGACTGCATTTAAAATTACAAGAGTTGGACAACTTGTAGCAAAGGAAGCTTCTAGTAGATTGGATGTTCCGTTTGGGATAATAGACTTATCATTAGCTCCTACACCTGCTATTGGTGATTCAGTAGCGAACATCTTAGAGGAAATGGGTCTTGAAGTTGTTGGTACTCATGGTACTACAGCAGCATTAGCTCTTTTAAATGATGCTGTTAAAAAAGGAGGAGTAATGGCATGTTCACATGTTGGAGGGCTTAGTGGAGCGTTTATACCAGTATCTGAAGATGCAGGTATGATTGATGCTGTTATTAAAGGTGCTTTAAGTATAGATAAGCTTGAAGCAATGACTGCCATTTGTTCTGTAGGTCTTGACATGATAGCTGTGCCAGGTGATACTACAGCAGGTACTCTTGGAGCTATGATAGCTGATGAGGCAGCAATAGGTATGATTAATAATAAGACTACAGCAGTTAGGATTATACCAGCACCAGGATGTGATGTAGGTGATATGGTAGAGTTTGGAGGACTTTTAGGACGAGCACCAGTGATGCCTATAAATACAAATTCATCTGAACTATTTACTCAAAGAGGAGGAAGAATTCCAGCTCCTATACATTCATTTAAAAACTAAGTGCGTTACATATAATAATATTTAAACAAAGATTTAGATGGCTAAATTAAAGAAGTTTATATATTTAAATATTATAATAAAGATAATAAATTTAAAAAATTAGTTGTTAAGATTGTGATAACAATAAAGCGATACATGAATATTTAAAGTCATGTATCGCTTTTATTTTAAGAATATCTAATTAATATAAAATTTTTATGTATCTAAAAAGTTATGCTATCTAATAATAAGTTATATTAATTTTTATTTCTAATATATCAATCAAATAAAAAGCTAATCAAAATAACAATTAAAAAATAAAAATTTATCTAAATATTCAACACACATAATAATCATAAATATAAATAAAAAATAAAACGCTTGCAATTAATAAAATTGCCTACAATATAAAACTCTACTATTTAAAATATAAATTTATAAATCTTATTGTTTTTAAGCAATTTCTTCTTTTATATCAGTACCACGTATTTCACTGGCAGTAAGAACCTTAAAGGTACTGAATATTTTTGAACCTAAAAATCCTGCAATTACATTAAATAAAGCACATAAACCAGCTGTTATAAGAACTTGCTGAACTGGATTATAGGCAAACATTATAGCAAATCCAGCTACAGGTGTAGCTGTACCTGGTGTCATGTTTACAAGACCCATCAAAGCTACAATGATACCAGAAAAAGCTCCTCCAAAGAAATTAGTAGAATATATCGGTATTGGATTAGCTGAAATTATATCCGATTGAGTCAATGGTTCAATAGCAACAGATATAATATCTTTCTTAGAACCTAATTTTAATTTTGTAAATAGCGTTGAGTTCATAAAAGCCGAACCAAAAGCACCTAATGCTCCTATTGCCATAGGAAGACCAGTAAGACCAATTATAGATGTAAGAGCCATTGAACTAAGTGGAGATGTTCCAACTACTGTTATTAGACCTCCTAGTATAATTCCCATTATTATAGGACTAATATTTGTAGCTTCTATTAAAACTTGTCCAATTTGTAGTAGTGTATTATTAACTAATGGGTCTACATTTAATGCTATAAGACGAGATAGCGGCGCACATAGAAGGATTACAACTACTAAATCTACTCCAGGTGGTACTTTTTTCTCTATAAATTTAATTAAGAAAGAAACAAAGTATCCAGCAACGAATCCAGATAATATAGAAAACTTTAAACAAGATAATCCTATTAAAACTGCATAAACTGGGGATACACCTAGAGCTAAAGGCACAAGTATAGCAGCAGCAACTCCACCAAGACTACCATTAGCAGCTCCTACACTTCTAAAAAATTCCATACCTAGAACATCACCAAGTAAAGAAAGGTTGAATGCCTCTACTAAGAAAGTAGCACATGCAGCGTTTGCTAGAGCTCCCATAGCCTTCATACCATATGGAGCTTTGTAACTAAAAATTGTGAAACAACATAGAACCAATAAAAGTAAACCTGTTCCTAATAAAATTTCTGACATAAGAAAATCCTCCTTGTATTTTTTTTAGGATATAAACCTTTGTTTTGATAACGTTATCCTAATGTGTAGATAATTAACTAATTAATGACAACAGAACAAAAGTAATTTTAAATTTTAATTGGTTTTATATTGTATCTAAAAATAAAAATAACTATAAAAGTATATAAAGTAAGTTCAATATGTAAAATGTAAATTAAACTTATACTTTATGATACAATTATATATAAATAATTCAGTCTTGTATAGGAAGATTGATAAAAAATAAATTTAATATGAAAAAAACAATTATTAGAGCATAAAATATTAGCTTATAAAAAAGGAATAAACATTTTTTAGAAGAAGTACTTATAATGAAAGAAATTTTATAGGGGGAGAGTCTTTGAAAAAGGTTAAATATACTAGATTAGTGATACTTGGTATTCTTATATATTTAGTATTTAATGTATTAGTAATGATAATTAGCAAAAATGTAGATACATTGGTACTAAAAAGTGAAAAAGTTGATGCAAAGATTAATGTAAAAGGGACTATAGAAAAAGATGCTAATGACCAAAGTAGTTATCTATCGACATACATCAGTAAAGAAGAGTCTAATAACTTAAAAAAAAATCAAAATGTAATAATTGAGTATCGTGAGCAAAAAATAGATGCAAAAGTTTACAAAATATATGAAAATAATAATAAAATAATGGTAAAATTAAAAATAAGTAACCAAATTGTTACAAATCAGGATACAAGTGTCGAAGAATTTGATATAATATATAATCAGATGGAATGTTTAAAAATACCTAAAACTTCTATAAAAACAAAAGACAATAAACGTGGTGTATATGTAATTGATGAACAATCACAAAGTGTAAAATTTGTCATATTAGAAGGGATAACTTATGAGAATAAATCTTCTGTATTTGTGGATTATTATAAAAATGACATAAATGGAGTCACAAGTGTTAATCTATATGACAAAATAATTTTAAGACCTAACAGTATAAACACAAATATAAGGATAAAGTAGGTGATAATAATGGGTTCTATTAAAGATAATTTATCTGAGATAAGAAGTAAAATTGATAAAGCTGCAAAAAAAGTAAATAGAGATAGCAAAGAAATTACCATCTTGGCAGTCACAAAAACTGTTGATGTTGACTTAGTCAATGAGGCAATGCAGGAGGGAATCACTTCTGTTGGTGAAAATAAACCTCAGGAATTAGCTAGAAAATATGATATTATAGGTGACAAATTAAACTGGCACTTGATAGGAACTTTGCAAACAAATAAAGTTAAGTACATAATCGATAAAGTTTGTATGATACATTCTTTAGATAGAATTGCATTATGTGAAGAAATTCAAAAACGTGCAGAACAAATAAATAGAGAAATAGATTGCTTAGTACAAGTGAATATATCTAAAGAAGAATCTAAGCATGGACTTGATAAAGAAGAAGTTGTAGACTTTGTCAAAGAAGTGTCAGAAAAATATAAAAATATAAAAATAAAAGGTCTAATGACAATGGCACCTTTTGTAGAAGATGAAAATAAAATAAGAGGTGTATTTAAAGGTCTTAAAGATTTATCAAAACAAATAAAAGAACTAAACATACCTAATGTAGGAATGGATGTTTTATCAATGGGAATGAGTCACGATTATGAAATTGCTATAGAGGAAGGGGCTACCATTGTCAGAGTTGGAACATCAATCTTTGGAGAAAGAAATTACAATAAAAAATAATTACTCAAATTTGAATAAATTCTAAGGAGGAAGTTAATAATGTCAAATGGAATAATATCTAAATTTAAGAATTGGATAGTTGATGAAGAAGAAGATTATATTGAAGATGAATATGAAGGTGGCATGGACGATATAGTTCAAGAAGAAGAAATGAGCAGTGGATTTAGTACTGCAAAAGCAAATAAAATTGTAAATTTACATACAACTAGCCAAATGAAAGTCGTAATAGTTGAACCTAAGGTTTATGATGAAGCTGCAACTATAGCAGACCATTTAAAACAAAGAAGGGCAGTTATAGTGAATTTGGAAGGATTGACTAATTCTGAAGTTCGTAAATCTATATTTAACTTTATGAATGGAGCAGTTTATGTCTTAGATGGAAGTATACAAAAGGTTTCTAAATCAATATTTATACTAGCTCCTAATAATGTGGATATAGATGCAAATATGAAAAAAGAATTAGAAAGTAAAGCATTCTTCCCTTGGCAAAATAAATAGTAAAAAGGCGGTTAATATATGGGAACAATAAGAATTGCACTTTATTATCTTTTAGATATAATAGCATGGATGATAGTTATAAAAAGCTTGATGACTTGGTTTCCAAATGGAAGACAAAGTAAAATTTTTGAGATTTTAGAAAATCTTACAGAGCCAATAGAAGGACCGATAAGGTCTATAATGTACAAATATACAAATGGACCTATAGATTTTTCTCCTTTAATTGCAATAGTATTATTGATGTTCCTGAGACAATTAGTATTGGTTATATTCTAAGGTGATAGGATGGATAAATTAAAATTAACAAATCACATAAAGGATATAGACTTGAAAAATAAAATGCTTAAAGTAATAGACAAGGCTAATAGTTGTATAAAAAACTATGATGTTAAGTCTACTGAGTTTCTTAATCCATATGAAGTAAAAAATGCTGTAGCAATATTAAATTCTACAAATGAAATAAAATACAGTGTGGATGGAGGTTATGAACAAGCTGAAAGAAGCACTGTATTTATTTATCCATTTTACATGGAATATGAAGATATAGAAGATACTCTTAGATTTTTACAAATAGAAGGAAATTTTAAATTTAAAAATATATCTCATAAAGATTACTTAGGGTCAATTATGAGTCTAGGTATAAAAAGAGAAAAAATTGGAGATATAATTATACATGATAGCTTTTGTCAAGTGGTTGTAAGTAGTGATATTTGCGATTTTATAATTGTAAATTTAGAAAAAGTTTCAAGAAATAATGTAATTGTAAAGGAAATTTCCAGAGAAAATATTGTTAATAGTTCTTTAAAATATAAGGAAGTATCATTTACAGTATCTTCAGATAGGTTAGATTGTGTGATAAGTGGTCTTTACAATATATCTAGACAAGATAGTGCAAAATACATAAATGGAGAAAAAGTCCATGTTAATTATGAAAAGATAACTTCAACTTCTAAAATAGTAAAAAATGACGATTTGATTTCTACTAAAGGCAAAGGAAGAGCTAGAGTAACACAAATAGGAGATATTACTAAAAAAGGGAAAATAAAAGTTCAAGCAAAATTAATTGTATAAGGACTAATTTAAATTATAGCTGGGAGGAAATGTAATGCTAACTCCAATTGAGATAGAAAATAAAGAGTTTAAAAAAGGTTTAAGAGGTTATAGAGATGAAGAGGTTGATGAATTTTTAGATATCATCAAGGAAGACTATGAATCTCTATGTAGGGAAAATACAGCTCTTAAAGAAAAATTAGGGTTATATCAAGACCAAGTAAACAAGTATGAAAATATTGAAGAAACACTAAAAGCTACTTTAATAACTGCTCAAAGTGCAGCAGAAGATACTTGCAGTGCGGCTAATAAAAAAGCTAAGATAATTGTTGAAGAAGCCGATTTAAAAGCTAGACAAATTATAGAACAAGCTAATAATCGTGTTATAGAGATAAGAAAAGAGTATGATGCTTTAGTCAAAGAATTTAAGATATTTAGAAATAAATTTAAATCACTGCTAGAAGATGAAATAAGAAGTGTTGATGAGATTTTTTATGATGTAGATGAAAAATGTGTAAATGCATTTGAAGGAACAACAGTGTATAATTATAGTAATGATGAAGCTGCTACAACTCTAGAATAAACTTGTAATTTATTTATTTTTTAGGTAGAATAGTTGTAGAAGTTTGAGAAATTTATAACAAAGATTAAAAATAGGATAAAAATGTAAGAAAAATAGAAATTATTATATTTTTCAAAAATATATTGACTATTCAAATTATTTGTTATAGAATTTCATATAAACACAGATAAATTTTTAAAAGCGTTGATAGAGACATTTATCTTTAGATAATTTTACAGAGAATTGGAGATGCTGAGAACCAATGAATTTATAAAGATAAAAATCACTCTTGAGCTGCAGGCTGAACGATTAAATTCTATTAAGCTGTGCCGGTCAGTACCGTTATACTATTAGAGTGTTATATGTGGCTAGTATTTAGTTCACATATAGAATTAGGGTGGTAACGCGATTTATAACTCGTCCCTTTGGTTTAAAGGGGGCGAGTTTTTTAGTATTTAAATTTATGTGAAAAATAAAAAATTTTGGAATTATAATATTTATAGGAAAGGGTGATTTACATGGCGAAATTTAAGCCACTGGTAGACAGTTCTGTAAAACAAGCAGAAGCACAAGTTTTTGATTATTGGAAAGACATAAATATACTTGAAAAAACTTTAGAAAAGGGGAAAGATGACCCAAGTTTCGTTTTCTATGAAGGACCTCCAACAGCTAATGGAAATCCTGGTGTACACCATGTTTTATCTAGAACACTTAAAGATTCAGTTTGTAGATATAAAACAATGTCTGGTTATCAAGTAAAAAGAAAAGCTGGTTGGGATACACATGGATTACCAGTTGAAATACAAGTAGAGAAAGAATTAGGTCTTACTAGTAAACAGCAAATAGAAGAGTATGGAATAGCTGAATTTAACCAAAAATGTAGAGAATCAGTTTTCTCATTTGAAAAACAATGGAGAATAATGACTGAGAGAATGGCTTATGAAGTTGATTTAGATAATCCATATATAACTTTAGATAATAACTATATAGAGTCTGTATGGTGGATACTGAATAAATTCAATAAAGAAGGATATATCTATGAAGGGCACAAAATACTTCCTTATTGCCCAAGATGTGGAACTGGTCTTGCTAGTCATGAGGTTGCACAAGGATATAAAGAAGTAAAAACTAATACAGTTATAGCTAAATTTAAGAAAAAAGATGCTGATGAGTATTTCTTAGCATGGACAACAACTCCATGGACTTTACCATCAAATGTTTCATTAACAGTAAATGCTGATGTAGATTATTTAAAAGTTAAAAAAGGTGATGAGGTATATTATGTATCTAAGCCTTTAGCTGATAAAGTACTAGGTGAAGACTATGAAGTTTTAGAAGAAATGAAAGGTAAAGACTTAGAAGGGTTAGAATACGAACAGTTAATGCCTTTTGTAGAAGTTGATAAAAAAGCATTTTTTATTACAGTAGGAGACTATGTAACTACTGAAGATGGTACTGGAATAGTTCATACAGCACCAGCATTTGGTGAAGACGACTATAACACAGGTAAAAGATATGATTTACCAGTTGTTCAGCCAGTAGATGAAACTGGTAAATTTACAGCTACTCCTTGGGAAGGTAGATTTGTAATGGAAGATGGGCTAGATGTTGAAATAATAAAATGGCTAGCTTCTGAAAATAAATTATATAGTAAAGAAAAAGTAGTTCACAATTATCCACACTGCTGGAGATGTCAAACTCCACTAGTATACTATGCAAAGCCAAGCTGGTATATAGAAATGACTAAACTTAAAGATAAATTAATAGAAAATAATAATGGTGTAAAGTGGTTCCCGAGTTTTGTAGGTGAAAAGAGATTTGGAAACTGGCTAGAAAATTTAAATGACTGGGCAATATCAAGAACTAGATATTGGGGAACTCCACTTCCTATATGGAGATGCGAATGTGGTCATACAGATTCAGTTGGTTCAAGAGCTGAATTAGCTGAAAAAGCTATAGAAGATGTAAATCCAGAAACAGTTGAACTTCATAGACCATATGTAGATGATATACACTTAAAGTGTGAAAAATGTGGAAAACCAATGACAAGAGTAACAGAAGTTATAGATTGTTGGTTTGATAGTGGGTCTATGCCATTTGCTCAACACCACTATCCATTTGAAAACAAGGAAAACTTCGAGCAACTGTTCCCAGCTGATTATATATCAGAAGGTATAGACCAGACTAGAGGTTGGTTCTACTCATTACTTGCAGTGTCAACATTTGTATTAGGAAAAGCACCATACAAGAGTGTTTTAGTTCCAGACCTTGTACTTGATAAAGATGGTAAGAAAATGAGTAAATCAAGAGGAAATACAGTAAATCCAATGGAATTATTTGATCAATATGGAGCAGATGCATTAAGATGGTATCTATTATATGTTTCTCCACCATGGACTCCAACTAAATTTGATATGGATGGCTTAAAAGAAATCCAAAGTAAATTTATAGGTACTATGAAGAATGTATATAATTTCTTTACTTTATATGCAAACACAGATGATATAAATCCAACTGAATTCTTTGTAGAATATAAAGATAGACCAGAACTTGACAGATGGATATTATCTAAGTTCAACAATTTAATGAAAGATGTAGAAGAAAATTTAGCTATATTTGAGTTAAATAAAACTTTAAGAATGATACAAGATTTTATAAATGATGATTTATCTAACTGGTATATAAGACGTTCAAGAAGAAGATTTTGGGCAACTGAATTAACAGAAGATAAAAAAGCAGTGTACAATACAACTTATGAATTATTACATGGTCTTTGTAGAGCTATAGCTCCATTTGCGCCATATATGTCAGAAGAAATGTATAGAAACCTAACAGGAGAAGTATCTGTTCATTTAGCTGAATATCCTAAATTTAATGAAGAATTAGTAGACACTAAGTTAGAAGAAAAAATGGATTTAGCTAAAAACCTAGTTACTTTAGGTAGAGCTTCAAGAGAAGTTGAAAGAATAAAAGTTCGTCAACCATTACAAAAAGTGTTAATAGATGGTAAGTTTGAAGATACAATAAGCGACGTAGTTGATTTAATAAAAGAAGAGCTTAATGTTAAAGAGCTAGTATTTGCTAAGGACTTAGATGAGTATATGAACTTTAGTCTAAAACCAAACTTTAAGGAAGCAGGACCATTGTTAGGTTCTAAGATGAATTTATTCGTTGGAGCATTAAATAAATTAAATGCTCATGAAGCTGTGAATAAGCTTGAAAAAGGTGAGACTTTAACAGTTAACTTAGATGGTGAAGCTTTTGAGTTCAATAAGGATTTAGTGTTAATAGGTATAACTGCTAAGGAAGGATTTAATGTATCTGTTGAAAATAATCTTTTTGTTATACTAGATACTAAGTTAACTGAAGAATTAGTTGACGAAGGTTATGCTAGAGAATTTATATCTAAAGTACAGCAATTGAGAAAATCTAATAACTTTGAAGTATTAGATAATATAGCAATAGAATACTGTGGTGATGATGAAATTGCTAAGGCTGTTGAACATTTTGATGAATATATCAAGTCTGAAACTTTAGCTTTAGAAATAAAAAGAGTAGATGATAAATCTTTAGAAGAACAAAATTTAAATGACCATATGACAGGTATAAAAGTTACAAGAAAATAAAAATAATAGTTAGTTAATTAAAATCCCTATAGGAATTAGTTCATAAATTTCTATAGGGATTTTTTAATACAGTATAATTTTCTATTCAATAAAATGTTGAAATATTCCAAAACTTACAATAAATAAATATGTATAAATCATATAAATTATTTATAGCATGTGATAGAATATTAGTGAATAAACGTTTAAGTGAGGGTGAATAATATTTTAGAGTAAACTACTTCTGATAAATTTATTTATAAATTTATCGTGTGTTGTGCAGGGTGGTTTATTTATTATGCAAAGGGGTGCGTTTAGATGTATGGTGAAAGCAAAAAGCTAAGTGTTGATAATAACATATTTTTACAATATGGTCTTATTATATTGGGTATGATTCTATCAACCTTAGGAATAAATTTATATCTAGCACCAGCTAAGTTATTAAGTGGAGGAGTAGCTGGAATTTGTGTCATATTATATAAATTATTTGGTATAAATCAAGGAATATCAAGTTTCTTGATGAATATACCAATATTTATTATAGCTAGAAAGTATTTTGATAATAAATTTTTGTTAATAAGTTTTGTCAATATGTTACTATTTTCTGTATCACTTGGGTTAACGCAAGACATTGCTAAATATTTCCCAATAGATGATACTATGCTACAGTGTATTTATGGTGGTGCATTAACAGGTATAGGTATGGGGTTGACTTTTAAAGCAAGAGCTACTGCTGGAGGACTTGACATAGTAGCAGCCATAATGAAAAGAAAGTACGATATACCTATGAAAAATACATTTTTATTTATTAATTTCTTTGTAGTATGTGCAGGAGCTTTCTTATTTGGAGCTAAGTTGGTAATGTATACTTTAATTGCTATGTATATAATTTCTTTTACGATGGACATAGGAAAAGATTGCTTTGATAGAAAAAAATCCATACTTTTAATATCAAATAAATATGATGAAATATCAAAAGTAATAATGAACAAGATGGGAAGAGGAGTTACTTTTTTGGAGGCAGAAGGTGCATATACACAAAATAAGAAAAAGATGATTTATTGCATAATATCTGCAAATGAAATAGGCAAATTTAAGGATTTAATTTACGACATGGATAGTGAAGCTTTTATTTCTGTAAATAATGTGGAAGAAGTAAAAGGAGGAGGTTTTAAGGATAAGTTTCTTTAAGATTATAGATGCTAAAAAATGTCATGTGTATTGAGATTATGCCTAGTTAGATGTATACTGTAATTAATGGAGTACATGAAGTACTCAATAATATACTATGAGGTATAAGAATATGTTAAGAGAGAGATTTGTAGTAAGAAGTCATGAACATTTAGATGGACATACGCATGAATATAAATAGAAATGTTTAAAATTCATAAAAAGATTTTTATTTTGTAATTCCATGAAGGTTTAAATAAAAATTTAATATTTTAAGTAAAAATTATTGATAGTAAATAAGAAAGTGAACTGTTAAGGCAAATAACTTTAATAGTTCACTTTTATTAATTATATAAGTATTAAATTTAAATCCAATGATTAACTAAAAAAGAAGCTATATTTTCATAAGGTATTTTTTCTGTTTTTAATAAACTTTGGACAACCAAACCATCAACTATAGACATAAGTAAGAAAGAAAATGATTCAGCATCCTGTTCATTTTCTCTACTATTATATTTTTCTAGTGATTCGACAATTTCAGATTTAAGAGTAGTTCTCCATTCAATATATTTTAATCTCATTCTTTCTTTTAAATCATCATTTGAAGTAATCGCCTCACAAATAAGATACATATGTACCCTACCACGACTTTCTATAGTAGAGATTTTCTCTAAGATTAAGTTAACCATTTCTATTTGAGATTTTTTTGATTTGACATTTTTTACGCAGTTTAGTATAGCACTAGTTATAACTTCTAAATGAGTATCCGCAATATCATATATAATATCATTTTTAGATGCGTAGTGATAATACAAAGTACCTTTACTTATATTTACATCTTTTGCAATATCAGCAAGGCTAGTATTTTGAACTCCATTTTTGGCTATTAAATTGGTTGCAGATGATAAAATAGCCTGTTTCATATTATTTGCTTTCATAAAACCTACCTTTCCATGTATATTTATAACAAATTAATAACATTATAAGCTTATGAATATTTATTGTCAACAAAGCGAGAATCTATATCTATTGACTTTTTTTCATTCAAAATATAAAATAATAATTAAATCGGTCGTACGACCGACTGAATAAATAAAATAATATCTTATAGTGAGGTTAATATGGATAAAATAAAATTGATAGTGGACAGTGCATGTGACTTACCTGATGATATAATAGAAAAATACAACATAGAAGTTGTTGGTTTAAATGTATCTTTTGGAGAAGAAAGTTATATATCTGGAAAGGAAATAGATAATGAAACTTTCTATAGAAAAATGAGTGAGAGTAAAGTGCTACCAAAAACATCATGTCCTTCACCTGATAAATTTTTAGAAGCATATCATTGTCATGAAGAAAGTGTATTGGTAATTAATATAAGTTCAGGATTATCTGGAACTTATAATAGTGCACTTTTGGCAAAGGATATGTTTGAAAAGGAAGGAAATAACAAAAAAATTGAGATTATAGATTCACTTAGTGGGTCAATTGGAATAGGACAATTAGTGTTAAAAGCAGCAATATTAATAAAAGAAGGAAAAGAAATTGAAGAGATTGTTTCAATAATAAATAAATATAAAGATAATCCCCCATTCTTTGGAACTCTTGAAACTTTAGAAAATGCTATTAAGGGCGGTAGAATAAACCCAATAGCAGGAAAAATTATAAATACCTTGAATTTTAAAGCGATAATACAAGTTGCAGATGGCATTGTAACTCCTATAGATAAGGCAAGAGGCGAAGGTAATAGCTTGAAAAAGCTGATTACTTTAGTAGAGTCAAAAATTAATGATAAAGAAGAAAAGGTTTTATTTATAGGGCATGCTAACTGTCCTGAAAAGGCTCAAAAGGTAAGGGAAGTTATGGAAAAGGATGTAAAATACAAAGATGTTGTAATCTGTGAAGTTGGTTCAGTGATGGGTACATATACTTCAAAAGGTGCAATTTTAATAACTGCAATATAAATAATGAGTTGAAAAATTAAAGGGGTTCATAAGAACCCCGAATTTATGTGATAATTGTTCTTTTAAAAACCAAAATCCAAATTTTGATTATAATAGATACATGTGTTATAAACACGTTGTACTTTCATTAGACGTTGAAACAATTATTTTAATATTATTTGAGTTAATCTTAGAATTAACCAACTACACATATTTCTTTATCAAGTTTGTTTAATATCTCGCAACCATCTTCAGTAACAAGCACTAAATCTTCTATTCTAACTCCAAACTCACCTGGTAAATATATACCTGGTTCTATAGAGAATATCATTCCTGGTTGTACAGTATCTGTATTTATAGAAGATACATCTCCTTTATCATGAACTTCAAGTCCTATAGAGTGACCAGTTCTATGAGTAAAGTATTGTCCATAGCCTTTTTCAGTTATGTAATCACGAGCAGCAGCATCTATATCACAGAATCTAACTCCTGGTTTTACAATAGATTCAGCTCTCTTATTAGCTTCAAGAACTATTTCAAATATTTCTCTACCTTTTTCAGGTATTTCTTTATAGAATACAGTTCTTGTCATATCAGCACAATAATTATCTTTTATACAACCTATATCTAATATTATTGCATCTCCTGGTTTTACAAGTGCATTTCCAGGTTCACCATGTGGATTAGCTCCATTAGGTCCAAAGCCTATAATAGGGTCAAATGAAAATCCATCAGTACCTAGGTCTTCATATATTTTAGATAACTTACCAACAAGTTGTTTTTCTGTAAGTTCACCAGAAATAGTAGCCTTAAGTTGTTCCATAGCCTTGTCATTTAATCTTGAAGCTATTCTCATTAGTTCTTTTTCTTCATCATCTTTACACATTCTTAGAGTATCTATTATATAAGATGAGTTTACAAATTTACTTCCTCCACCTAATTCTATTAAGTTTAATAAGAATCTAGCTGGCCAGTTTTTATCAACACCCATAGTAGCATTTTTGTCTATATGCTCAGCTATTATTTCTACTGGATTTTGAGTATCATTAAACCAAACCATTTCAACACCTAAATCTTCTGCAACTGGGAATAATTCATTTATAAATAATTTATTATTGCCATTTAAATTTAAGTATAATGATAGTAATCTTTCACCTGGATGGATTAGTACCCCTGTCAGATAAAATATCGAAGTAGGGTCACTTACTAACATTTGAGAAATATCATCTTTTTTCATTTGTTCAAGTACAGCATTTAATCTTTGAGTTTTCATAATAATTTCCTCCTAATCAAAATTCAATACAAGTCAATTTTAGCACTATTAAACAAAAAATAGTATACTTTTCTTCTAGAAATATAAAAAAATTTTGGTATATATTTTTTATATTAAATTTAATCATTGTTTTTACATTAAAATAGAAATAAAATGACATTTTATTGTGAAAATATTATAAAAATAGTAAATAAAATTTATAAAGCCACGTATTTAGGCTTTTTACATAATCATGAAAAATAATAAATAAAATTTTATATTAAAATAATATTGAAACAATCTTAAAAATTTAGTATGATTAAAATTAAAGTGGTAGAGTTTTTGAGATGTATCACTTTTAATAAAATTTGATTTCAAAGCATTTAGATTTTATCAGTAATGCTTTTAATAATGTGAATATTATGAAGATTATTGATTTGATGACAATGAATCTATTTTATCAATTTTGAAATCAATTTTTTACTAATTAATAGAGAGGGGAATTTAAATTAGGATGGAAAAGAAAAAAATAGGCCTATGGAGTTTGGTATTTATGAATGTATCAGCTTTATACGGTATAAGATGGATAGCTAAGTCTACAGCATCAAGCTTTGGTTTAGGATTAGGTGCAATACCTATGTGGTTATTATTTTCATTTATATACTTTGTACCAGGAGCTTTAATTTGTGCTGAATTAGCTTCTACATATCAAAAAGGTGATGGAGGTCTGTACGATTGGGTTAAGGAAGCCTTTGGAGAAAAATATGGATTTTTAGTTTCTTGGCTAAACTGGACAGCTAAAATATTTTGGTATTCTTCATTCTTAACTTTTTTAGCAGTAAATGTTTCTTATACAATAGGAAATCCAGCACTTGCAGACAATAAGATGTTTGTACTTATATTATCTTTAATAATATTCTGGGCATTATCTCTTATAGCAACTAAAGGAATAAGTTTTACAAAGATATTCACTAATACAGGTGCATTAGGTTCAACAATACCAAGTGCTATACTTATAATATTTTCATTTGTAGCAGTATTAGTACTTAAAAAACATGATATAGCTTCAACATATACAGTAGCTTCAATGACTCCAAAACTTAATATGGATGCATTTGTTGCTATATCAGCTATAATGTTTGGTTTAGCAGGAGCAGAAACTTCAGCTAACTTCATAACAGAAATAGATAAGCCTGAAAAGAACTTCCCTAAGGCTATATTAATATCAGCTGGAATAGTAGCTTCATTATATGTATTAGGTTCAATTGCAATAACAATGATAATACCACCAGACCAAATTACTGCTTCTAAAGGTGTGCTAGATGCACTTGCAGCTGTTTGTGAATCTTTAGGAATAGGTTCTTGGTTGGTTCAACTGATAGCTTTTGGTATAGCTTTTTCAATATTAGGAGCAATAGTTCTTTATATAGCATCACCAATAAAAATGTTATTTGGTAGCGTTAAAAAGGGAGTATTTCCTGATAGTTTGGTAGAAGTAAATGAACATAAGATACCTTCTAAAGCAGTTATACTTCAAGCAATAATAGTTACTATAATACTATTGGTGACTACATTAATGCCTTCTGTTGATGCTATATACAATGTTCTTGTTACTATGACAGCATTAACTGCATTATTCCCATATGTATTATTATATGCTTCTTATATTAAACTAAGAAAAGAGAGACCAGATGAAATTAGACCTTATACTATGGCAAAATCAACAAGTACTTGTATAGGTTTAGCCAAAATGGTTTTAGTTGTAACTGTAGTTGGTATATTATTATCTGCAGCACCAGTTATGCCTACATTTGCTGAAAATATTATATATGAGATAGAGATGATTGGTGGAGGTCTTCTAGTTATATTATCTGGTTTATGGTTATGGAATAGATATGAAAAGAAAACAGCTAAATAAAATGTATTTTAAAAATTTCTTTTGGATATTATAATATATAGTTGACAATTTATAGTGTAAGGAATATTATAAAATAAAGAAATTAATAAATTAAATCCTGAGATAAGAAATAGTAAATAAATATATTTTTGTACAGAGAATTAAGGTGGCTGAGAACTTAATAAAAAGTATTTATTGAATGGGTCTTTGAGGAGTAAAATGAAATGTAATTTAAGAAAGATTACAGAGTATTTGATATCGTGTATGCACGTTACAGCATATATTAAGATATATATATTCAATTTTGAGTGTATATAAATTTAGGTGGTACCACGGAAAATATATCCGTCCTATTGATTTAGGACGGATTTTTTAATATAGAAAATTTAGGAGGAAAAATGAACGTAATAGGAATTATAGGTGCAATGGATGAAGAAGTTAGTATTTTAGTTGATTTAATGGATATTAAAGAGACTATAAAAAAAGCTAGTTTAGAATTTTATAAGGGAACTTTAGAAGGTAAGAATGTAGTATTAGTAAAGTGTGGCATAGGTAAGGTTAATTCTGCTCTTTGTGCACAGATACTAATAAGCGAATTTAAAGTTAATGCTATTGTTAATACAGGTGTCGCAGGAGCTTTAAACGAAAACCTTGATGTTAATGATATAGTAATATCAACTGATGCTATACAATATGATGTAGATACTACAGCATTTGGAGACCCTAAGGGAGTTATACCAAGAATGAAGACTTCTGTATTTAAAGCAGATGAAAGACTTATAGATGCTGCTTATAAATCTTCTAGAGAGAGAATAAAGACTCACAAAGTATTGAAAGGAAGGGTAGTTACAGGAGATAAATTTATAAATTCTAAAGAATTAAAAGAAGAACTAGTAAATGATTTTGGTGGATATTGTGGAGAAATGGAAGGTGGAGCTATAGCTCATGTATGCTACTTAAATAATACTCCATTCGTAATAATAAGAGCAATGTCTGATAAGGCAGATGGCAGTGCTGATGTTACGTATGATGTATTTGTACATGATGCTGCTAATAATTCTAAAGATATAGTTTTAAATATGTTAAAATCAATATAATATATAAGGAGGTACAAATAAAATGAGTGAAAAAAAAGTTATATTTAGTGGCGCACAGCCATCAGGCAAAATGACTTTAGGAAATTATTTAGGAGCTATAAAAAACTGGACTGAACTTCAAGATAATTATGATTGCTATTATAGTATAGTTGATTTACATGCAATAACAGTACCTCAGGACCCTAAAGTTTTAAGAGCTAATGCTATAGAATTGCTTGCTCAATATATAGCTTGTGGATTAGACCCAGAAAAAAATACTATATTTATACAGTCACATGTCAAAGAGCATGTTGAACTTATGTGGGTATTAAATACTATGACTTATATGGGTGAATTAAGTAGAATGACTCAATTTAAGGATAAATCACAAAAGAGTGAAGCAAATCTAAATGCAGGTTTATTCACATATCCAGTTCTTATGGCTGCTGATATATTGTTGTATCAAACTGATTTAGTTCCAGTTGGGGATGACCAAAAACAACATTTAGAATTAGCTCGTGATTTAGCAAATAGATTTAATAATAGATTTTCACCTACTTTTGTAGTTCCAGAAGGATATTACCCAAAAGGTGGAGCAAGAGTGATGAGTTTACAAGAACCAACTAAGAAAATGAGTAAGTCTGATTCAAATGAAAATGCATTTATATTATTAGCAGATGATTCAGATTCTATAAAGAGAAAGATAAAAAGAAGTGTTACTGATTCTTTAGGTGTTGTAAAATACACTGATGAACAACCTGGTATTAAAAATCTAATTGATATATATTCTAATTTAAGTAAAAAGAGTGTAGAAGAGGTTGTAAACATGTATGAAGGAAAGGGTTATGGCGTATTTAAAGAAGATGTAGCTGAAGTAGTATCAGAAGCTTTAAGACCTATAAGAGAAAGATATGTTGACCTTCTTAATAATAAAGATTATTTAGAAAAAATATATAGTATGGGAGCAGAAAAAGCTGAAAAACAAGCTAGAAAAACTCTTAGAAAAGTCTATAAAAAAGTTGGATTTATAGAGAGAAGATATTAATTGTATTATTTATCTTTATGTTGTAAATAAATTTTAATAAAAAGTATATGTTAGGAAAGAGAGAGAATGTTATTAATACAATATTCTCTCTCTTTTTGTGATAAAAAAAGATGAGCTTTTGCTCATCTCAAAGGGGTTAGATTATTCTTACTTTGGGGAAAGTAGAATAAAGGTAAAAGTTAACTGATGTTAACTTTGTCTTTTTTGCATATCACTACTGAGCATAAAAAAATCAGAAAACCATAGCCTTCTGAACTAACTTCGAACATGTATACATCACATTTTATGCCCAATATGTAATTTATGAATTAATTTTAACTCTTATAATGAAAATTGTCAATAATATATCAAAAAAATATTTTTTAAATTTATATAATTAAATGAATTTATTTTTATGTATCTAATTTACAGTAAAAATATATTTAATTTAGTAGAAAAAAGAGTGTTTCATGAACTAAAAAGTTCATTTTGAGACACTCTCTTTTTTTGAATCAAATCTTATTTTTTATTGTATGTTTAATTTACTTTTCCACATACTATTTTTATGATATAAATATTAAAATTAGAGGTGTTAAAAATGGATACTAAAAAATATAAAGATAAATTATTAAAAGAAAGAGAAAATTTAACTAATTTAGTAGAGGATATGAAAGATAATACTTTATTTGGAGATACAACTAAACATACAAGCGAAAAATATTCATCAGGAGAATTATCTAGTTATGATAATCATATAGGAGATATGGGAACGGATTTATATATGCAAAATATGCAAAACAGTTTAATAAATCATGAAGAAGGAAGGCTATATCAAATCGATTTAGCATTATCTAAAATAGAAAATGGAACGTATGGAATTTGTGATTTATGTCATAATCAAATCGATTTAGAAAGATTAGATATATTACCTGATACAAGTTTGTGCAAGAATTGTGCAAAAAAAGAAAATACTTTATTAGGTGATGCAATGCAAAATCCTGATGTAGAAGATTCTAACTTTTATTCAGAAGACCTAACAAATTTAACTGATTTAAATAAGAATGGAACATTGAGAGATTAAAAAGCTGACATCATATATTGCTAGAATGAATTAGAAAAGAGGTAATGACATGAAGAAAGCAATATTGGCTATATGTATATGTTTATTATCTATAGTAGGTGTATATACATATAATCATAATACACATAATCAAAATAGTTTAAAAGAAACCTATAGTTTAAATGACAATATAAAAGACGATTATGAAGATGTAATAATCAAGAAAGGAAATGAGGATGAAAAAATTCTAGCGTTGACTTTCGATGATGGTCCAGATGAGGATTTTACACCACAAGTACTTGATATATTAAAGAAAAATGATGTAAAAGCAACTTTTTTTGTAGTTGGAGAAAAAGTAAAGTGCAACAAAGATTTATTAAAAAGACAGCATGACGAGGGACATGAAATAGGAAATCATACATTTACACATATAAATGTTGCAAAAAATAGTTATGGTAATGTAGAAAAAGAAATAACAGATACACAAAATCTTGTAAAAAATGTAATAGGAGTAGAACCAAAAATATTTAGACCTCCATATAGAGCCATGAGTAAAAGTGTGTGTGATATTATAGTTTCTAAAGATATGAATATAATTCTTTGGTCAAACTTGGACCCTAGAGATTGGTCAAATCCCGGAGTAGATACAATTATAAATACTATCCTTACGAAAGTCCAAAATGGTAATATAATACTTTTGCATGATTATAATACTAAAAGAAACGATAAGTCACAAACTATACAAGCTTTAGAAGTAGTAATTCCTAAATTAAAAGAGAGAGGATATAAATTCGTAACAGTATCTGAACTTATACAACACTTAGATAAAAATAAGCAAGTACAAAAATAAAAATATTAGTTTGAAGGTTAGTGGTACTTGTAAATTTAAATACAAGTATCATTAATCTTTAAGCTATAAAATACATAAAAAGTATTGAGTAGTATAGCACTTTTAAATTTTTTATACATAATAATAAGATTTTAAATTTGTAATAATTTATAATATAAAAAAATAGTATTATTTTAAATTTTGTGCTAGTTTTATTAAAAGAATACAATTTTAATAAAGTTGCTCTTTAGAGTATTTTTTTTGTATAATAGTAATAGTGTATTTCAGATAAAGTTGATTTTTAAATAATTTATAGGGGGAAAAATCATTGTTCTATGTATTAATAATAATTCTACTTATAGGATTAGACCAACTGTCTAAAATATGGGTATTGAATAATTTGGTAGGTGTATCAACTATACCAATAATAAATAATGTATTTCATTTGACATATGTCGAAAATAGAGGTGCAGCATTTGGATTATTACAAAACAATCAATGGATATTTATAATAGTTGCATTACTTGCAACCGTATTTGGATTGTATTATCTTAATACAAGAAAGGTACATATACTTGGCAAGTTTGGGGTTATATTAGTCATATCTGGTGCTTTAGGAAATTTGATTGATAGAGTGAGGTTGGGCTTTGTAGTAGACTATTTTGACTTTAGGATTATATGGGAATATGTATTCAATGTAGCTGATGTATTTGTAGTTATAGGAACTGTATTTTTATGTATATATGTTTTATTTTTTGAAAGTAAAAGTAGGTGATTTAATGGATGAAGTAAAAGAGTTTTTAGTACTTGAAGAGGAAGAAGAAGTTAGACTTGATATTTACCTAGCAGAACAATTAGGTGATATGTCACGAAGTTATATACAAAAAATTATAAAAGATGGCAAAGTAAAGGTTAATAATAAAGTAGAAAAGGCCAAATATCTAGTTAAAGAGGAGGATAAGATTGTTATAGAGATACCAAAACCTAAAGTATTAGAAGTTGTATCTCAAGATATTCCAATAGACATTGTATATGAAGATGATGATGTATTAATAATAAATAAACCTCAGGATATGGTTGTTCATCCTGCCCCTGGGAATTATGAAAATACGCTGGTAAATGGAATTTTGTATCATTGCAAAGATAAATTATCATCAATAAATGGCGTTATTAGACCTGGTATAGTTCATAGAATAGATAAAGATACTTCTGGTCTTCTTATGATAGCCAAGAATAATTATGCACATAATTTTCTAGCGGAACAATTGAAGAAACATACTATAACTAGGGAGTATGAATTTATATGCTATGGTGTGGTTAAAGAAGATAAAATAACTATTGACAAACCTATAGGAAGAAATCCTAAGGATAGGTTAAAAATGGCTGTAGTAAAAGGTGGAAAAAATGCAATCACTCATTTTGAAGTGGTAGAAAGATTTGATAAATTTACTCATATGAGAGCTAGGCTTGAAACTGGTAGAACTCATCAAATAAGAGTTCATGCTTTGTCTATAAATCACCCACTTTTAGGTGATAGTGTATATGGTCCAAAAGAAAATAAATTTAAACTAAAAGGGCAAACTTTACATGCTAAGAAGTTGGGGTTTATACATCCTACTACTAAGGAATATATCGAATTTAATTCAGAATTACCTGAGTATTTTAAGGAAGTTATTAGAAAAATAAAATAGGTATTTGTATAATACTTATAAATCATGTGTTTGTTTTTATATAAGTGATAAATTTAGTGAAATTTAAGTAAAATATTTCACATTAAAGTATTTTATTTAAAAAAGCTTGAAAAATTTGAAATATAAATATATAATTTGAGTTAATAGATTAAAAAATTATCTTTAAACGATACGGAGATATCGTAAGACAATTGCTAAATTAGACTGTATATTTTTATATAAGAGCTTCTTGTCTTGTGATGAGGAGTTTTTTGCTGTTTAAATTGAAATTTTAAGTAAAGATAAAGTTATAAAAAATTAAAAGAAAGGGGTATATTTGTCAAAGAGATATATTATATCTTTGGCGATAATTAGGATATGGTAGAAAAAGCTCAATTAATGGATGAAAAGGCAATAGCAAGAGCAATTACTAGAATAAGTCATGAAATAATTGAAAGAAATAAAGGTGTAGAAAATCTAGTTTTAGTTGGAATAAAGACTAGAGGTGTACCAATTGCAAATAGAATTTCTAAAAAAATAGAACAAATAGAAGGAACAAAAGTAGATACAGGAGATATTGATATAACTTTGTATAGAGATGATTTGGAAAAAATTGATGTTGACCCTGTAGTTAAGGGAACATACTTAGACTTCAATGTAAATGATAAGACAGTAGTTCTAGTTGATGATGTTTTATATACAGGAAGAAGTGTAAGAGCGTCACTGGATGCTATTATCGATATAGGAAGACCTAAAGCAATACAATTAGCAGTGTTAGTAGATAGAGGTCATAGAGAGTTGCCTATAAGAGCAGATTACGTAGGAAAAAATGTACCTACTTCTAGACATGAAATTATAGCTGTTAGTTTATTAGAAATTGATGGAGAAGATTCGGTTACAATCAAAGAATAATTATTTTTAAATATTATATAAAAGCTTAGCATTGAATAGTCAGGGAGGAGGATAAAGCTTACATAGATTGCACAAAATAAATATTATAATTTTATGGATGTGTGTCTTAATGTAGTCTTTATTCTCCTTTGTTTGAGTTTTTTTGTCGTAAAATATAAAATAATGATAAGTTATATAATAAGCATATAGAGATTAAAAAATAGAATCTAGGGAATGATAATTAATTAAAAGATATTAATTAGACAGAGGATTTATTTATATATAATAATTTTGGAGGTTTTTATGAAAAAAACAATAATGTCTTTACAACATCTATTAGCCATGTTTGGAGCAACCGTATTAGTTCCTATTTTGACAGGCTTTAATCCGTCAGTTGCAATTTTCTGTGCTGGTGTTGGTACATTGATATTTCATTTTTGTACAGAAGGAAAAGTACCTGCCTTTCTAGGTTCAAGTTTTGCATTTATACCAGTTATACTAGCAGCTAAAGATGTGTATGGAGGAGATTTAGCATATGCTCAAGGTGGTATAATAGTAGCAGGATTAATTTATATTATAATGTCGATTATAGTAAAAATAGTTGGAGTAAATAAAATTAAATTATATTTTCCAGCACAAGTTACAGGAGCTATGATAGTAGTTATAGGCTTAAATTTATTACCAACAGCTTTTAGTATGGCTTCAGCCAATTTTGTAATAGCATTCATAACTTTAGCAATAGCAATTTTAACTAATAAGTTTGGTAGAGGATTTACAAAACAATTAGGAATATTAATAGCTGTTTTTTCTGGGTATATAATCTGTTTGATATTAAGGTTAGTAGATGTGACTACAATTACAGAAGCAAGTTTATTTGCAATACCTAACTTTACAGTTCCTAAATTCAGTTTAGGAGCAATTGTTATTATATCTCCAGTTGTGTTAGCTGTATTTATGGAACATATAGGAGATATGACTACTAATGGTGCTGTAGTAGGTAAAAACTTTATAGAAAATCCAGGGTTAAATAGAACACTACTTGGAGATGGATTTGCGACTATAGTTGCAGGTTGTTTAGGTGGACCAGCTAATACAACTTATGGAGAAAATACAGCAGTACTTGCTATAACAAAAAACTATGACCCTTCAATACTTAGACGTACGGCGGTATTTGCTATATTACTTGCGTGTGTAGGCAAGTTTGGAGGATTCCTTCAAAGTATACCAGGTTCAGTTATGGGTGGAATTAGTATAATGCTATTTTCAATGATAACTTATGTAGGATTAAAAACTATAAGAGATAGTTCTTGTGTAGAAAGTAAGATAAATATGTTAATAATAGCAGTTATATTACTAATAGGTCTTGGAACAACATATTTATCTAATAAAGGTATTTCTATTGGAATACCTATAACAAGTACAGTAAAGATAACAGGTCTTAGTTTAGCTGCAATTGTTGGAATTGTATTAAATAGAATTTTAAATAATCAAGATTTTAAAGTTGAAGAATAATAAATTGTATCTTGTATAATTTTAAATAATTAATTTTCTATGGACATTTGTAATTATTGTTGATATAATGATTAAAAATAAATGAAAGAAAGGGCAAGGTAACTGGGACAATGAGAATATAATCTATTTTTTATAATTTAAAGTATTGTAATTTTTGAAAAGCCTATTTTGGTGGCTTTATTTGCGATGCTTAAATTAAGGAGAGTAGATTATAGTCTATACGTTTATTTGTTATGCCTATTTATATAATCTCTCCTTATATTTAAGTGTGTTAAGGAGGGATTTTTTTATGTTGTTAGTAAAGGTAGAGAATTTAAAGAAATATTATGCTGACAAATTAATTTTGGATATAGATAAGCTTGAAGTATCAGAAAATGATAAAATAGGTCTAGTAGGTTCAAATGGTCAAGGAAAAACAACATTATTAAAGGCAATATTGGGTGAAATAGAAATTGACGAAGGATATGTTTACCTTACAGACAGCTATTCTTATATAAGTCAGAGTGAAAATAATATTGAAACATGTAGTAATAGTAAAGAGAAGAGTCTTTTAAATGCTCCAGATAGGTTTGAAGAGTACTTATCAGGAGGGGAAAAAGTTAAACTAAAAATAGCAGATGCACTGAGTGATAAGAAAAACATCATAATAGCTGATGAGCCAACTTCAAACTTAGATAAAAAAAGTATTGGGACTTTGGAAGATATGTTTAAAAGGCATGAGGGAGCATTATTATTAATATCTCATGATAGACGTTTTCTAGACGAGTTATGTACAACTATATTAGAACTAGAAGATGGAAAATTAAAAGCTTACAAAGGCAATTACACTGATTATTTAATGCAAAAAGATGAAGAAGTAAAAAGAGCTGATTTTGAGTATCAGGAATATATTAAAGAGAAAAAAAGACTTGAAAAAGCTCTTTTATATAAAAAAGCTTTAAGCGATGGTATAAGGAAAACACCAAAAAGAATGGGTAATTCAGAAGCTAGATTACACAAAATGGGTGGTCAAACTAATAAGAAAAAGTTAGACTCAAATGTGAAGGCCATAAAAAGTAGAATTGACAAACTTGAGGTAAAGAATAAACCTAAAACTTCTGCAGAAATGAAGATTAAGATTCAAGATGGAATGGAGATAATTAGTAAAAATCTAGTAGAGATAAAGGATATGACTCTAAAGGCAGGAAATAAACTCCTATTAGATAATGTTTCTTTTAAAATAAAAAGAGGTAAAAAGATAGCGTTATTAGGTGATAATGGGTGTGGAAAAAGTACTATGATAAAAGAAATATTGACTAATAGAAATGACAATATAAAAATAAATAACAAGGTGAAAGTAGGTTATTTTGACCAACATCAAAGTTTATTAGATGAGGAAAAGAGTGTTCTATACAATACTAAAGTCAGTAGTTCATTTGATGAATCTTTTATAAGGATAAACTTAAACCTATTTGGATTTAAGGGAGATGATGTCTACAAAAAAGTAAAAGTACTTAGTGGTGGAGAAAAGGTAAAAATAGCATTATGTAAAATAATATTGGAAGATAATAATTTTTTAGTATTTGATGAACCGACAAATTACTTAGATATAAAATCTATGGAGGCACTAGAAAAAGCATTGATAAACACTGATAAAACTATGCTTATAGTATCTCATGATAGAGTGTTTATATCACATATTTGTAACTATATTATAGAGATAAGAGATACTAAAATAAGGGAGTTTGATTGTAATTATGATGAATATATAATTAGCAGAAATAAAAAAACTCCTAGTAGGGAAGATAAAGTTAAAAAAGAAAATCTTCTAGTATTAGAAAATAAACTTACAACTATTATATCTATGCTATCTATAGAAAAGGATAGTCTAAAAAAAGAACTGTACGAATCAGAATACAATGAGTTACTAAAACAAATCATCAAATTAAAAAATAGCTTTTAATATTAACTTTTTAATTATATCTATATAAGAAGACTAAAAATGCTTATTGGGAATATAAGTATAGCTATTAAAACATAAAAATACTTTGTTAGAAAATTAAAAGTGAGTTAAATAGAAAGTGGCATTCATATTGGATTTTATAAGAATGCCACTATTTTCATTGACAATAATAATGTATTATTATCTAATGCTCATTTTGTACTTAGTACAGAGTTTATTCAGATTTAACCTTAAGTTTAGCTACTGTTTCTTCTTCAGGAGTAACATAAATAGTACTGTTAGTCTCATAAATAACCATACCTGGTTTAGAACCACTAGGTTTTTTTACATTTTTTCTCTTAGTATAGTCTACAGGCACTTGAGAAGAAAGATTTGACTTACTAAAGAATGCCGCCAGTATAGCTCCTTCAAATATAGTATTATCAGGGACTTCCTTACCAGCGCACTTTATTATTACATGAGAACCAGGAATATTCTTTGTATGCATCCACAAGTCGTCATTATCAGCAAGTCTTAGTGTAAGATAGTCGTTTTGCCTATTGTTTTTACCAACTAATATTTTAAATCCATCAGAAGACACAAATTCATGTGGTTTTGTAGAAGGGATAGTATCCTTTTTACTGTTTTTCTTTTGAGTCTTGATATATCCAACCTTAGCAAGTTCTTCTTTTATATCCTGTAATTCAGCTAAATTTTCACAGTTTTCAATACTTAAAATTATGTTTTCTAAGTAATCTATTTCTTCTTTATTCAATGAAATTTGATGAGATATTTCAACTTTAGCATGTTTCATTTTGTTATACTTTTTAAAATATTTTTGAGCATTTTCAGATGGTGTCAAGTTTTTATTTAATTCTATTATTACATTCTTACAATTTTCATCATAAAAATTAGCAACTTCAATACTTTCCATACCTTTTTCTACCATGTAGATATATGAAGTAATCAATTCTCCTTTTATCTTATAAATATCTGCATTTTCAGACTCTGACAATTCTTCTTCCTGTTTTTTTAGTTTATTATAAAGTCTATCAAGTTTAACAGATATACTCTTCTTTAAGTCAGATGAACGTTGATTGATTCTATCCTTAATATCTTTAGTTCTATAGAAATCTTCTAGTATACGGGACATACTTTCCTTATTTATATAGGATAAATCACTAAATAATGTAAGATTTACACAGCTGAAATCAACTACCTTATCTACTTTTTTATCTATGACAATGCAAGGTGAGTATTTATTAGCATTTATATCATTGAATAAATTACAAAATTCTTTGTATAAAGAATCAAATTGTTCATTAGATATATCCCTTATGATAGTGTTTTGATTTACATCTGCTCGGTAGCAAATTTCTTTGGATATAGTAGGGCTTATACCTAGAAACTTAGAATATATGGACTTAAAGATAGGTCCTTCAGATTCACTTAGGCTATTGATAAACAAATCCTTAGGTATATTATCAAGAGGATTAAGCTTATTTTGTTCTGGTGGTAATGAATAATCATGACCCGGTAAAACTTGACGAACTCTACTTATACTAAAAGGTACTCTTTTTATAGAATCTATAATTTTATTTTCTTCACCATGGGTTATTATTATGTTGCTATGTCTTCCCATAATTTCAATCATAATATTTTTAATTGTCTTTTCCTTTAATTCATCTAAAGATTCAACACTTATTTTTATTATTCTTTCAAAGCCTATTTGAGAAATTTCTACTATATTTCCACCCTGTATGTATTTTCTAAGTAACATACAAAACATAGGTGCTTTTAGTGGGTTTTCTTTTTGATAATTGCTTGTAAGATAAACTCTAGGATTTGAAGCACTTGCACTCAAAACCAATCTAAAATTTTCTTTATTATTTCTTATATTAAAAATTACCTCATCATCTTCAGGCTGATGTATTTTATCTATTTTTCCACCTGTAAGTTTTGATGATAATTCATCTACTATTGAATGTATAACTAATCCATCTAATGCCATATATAGCACCCCTTTCTTTGACCAAAATGAGCCAGTAAATTAATTATACACATAATATACGCCTTGTGACTAGGGGAAATTTAAACAATAGAGATTAATATTTAAATTGTATAACTATTTATACTTATAGGAACGAAACATTATTTTTAAAATTAATAATTTAAAGTGGCTTAAATGTAAAATAAATATAGTATAATTATTGTGTAAAGTATAAGTTATGAAAGTATATGAACTTTGCAAAAATAAATCAATTTTAAAGTTTTATAGTATCTAATATGAAAGAAGGTTGAAAAAATGAAATTTATCGATTTAAGAAGTGATACTGTTACTATGCCTACTGATGAAATGAGAGAAGCTATGGCAAAGGCTCCTGTTGGAGATTCAATCTTTAGAGATGACCCTACTGTAAATAAACTTGAAGAATTAGCAGCAGCTAAAGTTGGAAAAGAAGATGCTATTTTCCTTCCAAGTGGAACTTTTGGGAATCAATTAGCCTTATTCACTCATTGTCTAAGAGGGCAAGAAATAATTATTGGTAAAGGATATCACATTGTAACTCATGAGGTTGGAGCACCTGCTGTGATAGCTGGAGTTCAGCTTAGAACTATAGATGAAGATGAAAATGGAGCTCTTAATCCTGAACTTGTTGAAAAGGCAATTAGAAGAGATGATATACATGAACCACAGACAGGGCTTATATGTGTAGAAAATGCATATTCAGGTGGAACTGTTGTGAGTCTTGATAATTTAAGAGAAATTAAAAAAATAGCTGAGAAA
Source organism: Clostridioides sp. ES-S-0054-01 (assembly GCA_021561035.1). Classification (NCBI taxonomy): domain Bacteria; kingdom Bacillati; phylum Bacillota; class Clostridia; order Peptostreptococcales; family Peptostreptococcaceae; genus Clostridioides; species Clostridioides sp. ES-S-0054-01. The sequence goes on along the minus strand of CP067346.1, from coordinate 2,673,997 downwards.
CATAACTTACCAGTACATCTAGATGGAGCAAGAATATTTAACGCAGCATTAGCTTTGGGTGTAGAAGCTAAAAAAATAGCAAAGTGCTGTGATAGTGTTATGTTCTGTGTGTCAAAAGGTTTAGCTGCACCAATGGGTTCTATACTTGCTGGAAGTAAAGAATTTATAGCAAAAGCTAGAAGAAAGCAAAAAGTTATGGGTGGGGGAATGAGACAAGTAGGTATAGTTGCAGCTGCTGGTATAATTGCCATTGAAAAAATGACTTTAAGATTAAATGAAGACCATGAAAATGCAAAATACTTAGCTTGTGAATTAAATAAAATTGATGGCATTGAAGTAAACAATGTTAATCCAGACATAAGTATGGTGTTCTTTAAGATGGGTGAAGACGTTATAAAAGAAGAGGTTCTAATAAAAGAATTTTTTGAAAGAAACATAAAAATTAATAAGATGGAAAATGGTGAGTATAGATTTGTAACTCATGTAGATATTACTAAAGAAGATTTAGGCTATGTTTTAAAAACACTTAAAGAATTAATCGGTGTATGTTAGTAGGTATCTACTAAAGAATTATAGCTAGTTATTAGATATTTAATTAAAAAATTCATAGATAGTTTAAATAAAACATACATAAAATTCATATAGAAATATTATTATATAAACATAGAAAGAACTAGCTTAAAAACATAATATAATTACCCTAATTGTAATGGCAACTCTCCCTCACATCCTCAAATTATAGTTGTCATTACAAAACTTTTCCCATAAATTATAAGTTTATGGGAATTTTTTTATGTTATAATAGTTTAAGTGTTAATTTACGAAGGAGCGATACTTATGAAATTTTGGAAACTACATGGAATAGGGAATGATTTTATAGCAGTAGATGGAAGATTCGACCAAATAGACCCATCTGATTATACTGTTTTAGCAAAAAAAGTATGCCATAGAAGATTTTCTGTAGGAGCGGATGGATTGTTAGTTGTGAAAAATTCAAAAGTTGCAGATGTAGAAATGGTATATTATAATTCTGATGGTTCAAGAGCAGCTATGTGTGGAAATGGTCTTAGATGTTTTTGTAAATTTGTTTATGATAATTGTATAGTCAGAAAAGAAAATTTTACAGTAGATACATTAGATGGGATAAAAGATATAAAAATAAATCTTATTAATGGAGAAATAAACTCTATAAGAGTCAACATGGGAGAAGGAAGCTTTAGAGCTAAGGATGTTCCTGTACTTGCAGGGAAAGAACGTTTTGTGCAAGAAAGTATAAGAGTTTTAGATAGAGAATTTAAAGTTACTTCTATGTTGATGGGGGTTCCTCATACAGTAGTTATAGTAGATGAGCTAGATGTAGATGATGTTTGTAAATATGGAAAAGAGATTGAAAATAATAAAATTTTTCCTGAAAAAACGAATGTAAATTTTGTAAAGGTAGAAGATAAGTATAATATACATGTTTATACTTGGGAAAGAGGTTGTGGATATACTCTAGGTTGTGGGACTGGTATGACTGCATCAGCAATAGTGTGCAATCTACTTAATATGGTAGAAAGTAGTGTAAATGTAACTTCTCAAGGTGGAACAGTTAAAATAGATGTAGGAGATTTCTCTTATATGACAGGTTCAGCAGTAAAAATATGTGAAGGTGTTTTGGAGGTTTAATTAATGGCTATAAGTATGACTGGTTTTGGAAGAGGAGAATACAAGGATGATAATTATTACTTTTTAGTAGAGTGTAAAACGATAAATCATAAGTATTCAGATATAAACATACGTCTTCCAAGAAAAATTTCATTTTTAGAGGATAAGGTTAGAAATTTAGTAAAAAATTATGTAAAAAGAGGAAGAGTAGATTTATACATAAAATTTGACTTATTAGGCAAAGAAGATGTAAACTTAAACTTTGATGAGGTATTAGCATCTCAATATATAGATATACTAAGAGAAATAAAAAATAAATTTGACATTATAGATGATATTAGTGTTATGAATGTTGCAAAGTTTCCTGATATTGTGAAAATAGAAGAAAAAGAAGAAGATGAAGATTTATTGTGGTCAATGTTGAATCGAGCAGTTGAAGATGCATTAATCAAATTAAGAGAAATGAGAAGTGAAGAAGGTAAAAAATTAGCTGAAGATATTACCATGAGATGTGATTTATTAAAAAATCATATAGAAGAAATTGAAAAATATTCAAGCAGTGTTGTAGAAGATTATAGAGAAAAATTAAATTTGAGAATAAGTGAATTATTGGATGACCCAAGTATAATAGACGAGAATAGATTAGCACAAGAGGTTGCAATATATGCAGATAAAAGCAGTATAACAGAAGAAATAGTTAGATTTAAAAGTCATATAGGGCAACTTAAAAATACTATATTTAAAGACGACTCTATAGGTAGAAAAATAGATTTCTTAATACAAGAGATGAATAGAGAAACTAACACTATAGGTTCGAAGTCATCTGATATAAATATAACTAATTTAGTAGTGGAAGTAAAAAGCGAATTAGAAAAAATAAGAGAACAAATACAAAATATAGAGTAAGAATACAATATTAGAAGGGGAATGCTTAAATGTTTGCGAAAAAAGGATTATTGCTAGTTGTATCAGGACCATCAGGTGCAGGAAAAGGTACTATTTGCAAAGAACTACTTAAAGAAAATGATACAATAAAACTTTCTGTATCAGCTACTACAAGAAAACCCAGAACTGGAGAAGTTGATGGAGTAAATTATTTCTTCATAAGCAAGGAAAAGTTTGAAGATATGATAAAAAAAGGTGAGTTTTTGGAGTATGCTCAAATTTATGATAATTTTTATGGAACTCCAAAAGCAGCAATAATGGAATGTTTAGAAAATGGACAGGATGTATTATTGGAGATTGAAATGCAAGGAGCAAAACAAATAAAAGAAGTTTGCCCAGAGGGAGTATTTATATTTGTACTACCACCATCACTTAAAGAACTAAAAAATAGAATTGTTGGAAGAGGTACAGAAACAGAAGCTGAAATAGAGAAGAGATTTAGCTGTGCATATGAAGAAATTAAAATGATTAAGGATTATGATTATTTTATACTTAATGAAGATGTAAAAACATCTGCTAAAGAAATAGAAGGTATAATATCATCTGAAAAGAATAAAGTTAGCAGATATAAAAATATTATAATAGAGAAATTCAAGGAGGAATTATAATTATGTTAAAACCATCTATCAATGAGGTACTAGAAAAAATAGACAACAGATACTATTTAGTAGGGACTGTTTCAAAGAGAGCAAGAAAATTAATTGATGGAGAAGAGCCATATGTTTCAAATAAAGCTAAGGAGAAGCCTGTATGTGTAGCAACTAAAGAAGTTGCAAGTGGAAAAATAACATATAGATTACTAACAGAAGAAGAAATAGAGATAGAAGAAGCTAGACATCATGCTGAGCAACATCAACAAATTTCAGAAGAGGAGTAAAGTCATGCTAAAAGATAAAACTGTTGTAATTGGCATAAGCGGAGGAATAGCTGCATATAAGGCTTGTAATGTTGTAAGTAAGTTAAAAAAACTAAATGCAAATATCCATGTTATAATGACAAAATCAGCAACAGAATTTGTTAAACCACTTACATTTCAATCACTAAGTCAAAATTATGTAGTAGAAGATATGTTTGAAGAACCAAAAACTTGGGAAGTTGAGCATATATCATTGGCAAAAAAAGCAGATTTATTCTTAATAGTACCAGCAAGTGCAAATGTTATAGGAAAGATTGCAAATGGGATAGCCGACGATATGTTAACAACTACTGTTATGGCAACCAAAGCACAGGTTCTGATAGCACCAGCTATGAATACTAATATGTATGAAAATCCAATTGTTCAAAAAAATATACAAACTTTAAAGAATTTTGGATATAAATTTATTGAACCAGAGAGTGGAAGACTTGCATGTGGAGATATTGGAGCAGGTAAATTAGCTAATCCAGATGCAATAGTGGATGAAGTTTTGGTAAACCTTACTAAAGAGCAAGATTTAAAGGGTCAGAGCATAATAGTTACAGCTGGTCCAACTGTAGAAAGTATAGACCCAGTAAGATATCTAACTAATAGGTCTTCTGGGAAGATGGGATATTCTATAGCGAGAGAAGCTATATCTAGAGGTGCTGATGTAACATTAATATCAGGCCCTACAAATCTTTCTATTCCACAAAATCTTAAAAAGTTTGTTCAAATAGAGTCAGCACAAGACTTGTACGAAGCAGTAGTATCAAATTTAAGTGAAAATAAAATCGTAATTCAAAGTGCAGCAGTTGCAGATTATAAACCAAAAACTTATTCTGAGAAAAAAATTAAAAAGAAGAATGATGATTTATCAATAGAACTAAGTAGGAATTACGATATTGCTTATGAAATAGGAAAAATAAAAGAAGATAAGATATTAGTAGGCTTTGCAGCTGAAACTAATGACCTTATAGAACACGCCAAAGGAAAAATAAAAAAGAAAAATCTAGATTTTATTGTGGCAAATGATTTAACCAAAGAGGGTGCTGGTTTTAGAGCTGATACTAATATTGTAAAAATAATAGATGTAGAAGGAAATATTACTGAGTATCCTAAAATGAAAAAAGAAGAAGTAGCCAATGTTATTTTAGATAAAGTTAAAGCATTGCTTGAGAAATAAGACCTTTTTAAATATGATATTTGTGTATTTTATCACAGCTAAAGTGGCTGAAAGCTGCAATTTAATTTTAGCGAGTAAAAACTCGCAAATGTCAGTTAAATTGTAGTTTTCAGCATTTATTTTGTCATAAAGTATAAAATATGATTAATAGTTAATTATTAATATAGAGTTAATATTATTAACTTGAAATTTTTTATAAATGCTGAAATTTTGATATTTTGTAAAATATATTAAAATATGAACAGTAGATTAAATTTAAGTAGAGGTTTTACAATGAAAAAATATGCAAAGGTAATAGTTAGAAGTAATACTATATACACAGATAATTTATTTACATATCAAATTCCTGTATTTTTATCTGATGTTATAAAAATTGGACATAGAATATTAGTACCATTTGGAAAAGGTAATAAACCAACAGAAGCCTTTGTATTTCAATTTACAGATAGCTTAGATGAAAAAATAAAAATAAAAGAAATTATTGATATATTGGATGAAAATCCAATATTTAGAAAAGAAGACTTAGAATTGGTTTATTGGATGAAAAATAGATATTTGTGTACTTATATAGAATGTATAAATTTGATATATCCAAAAGGATACAAACTAAATAATTATAAAGTAGTCTTATTAGGTGAAAATTTAAGTGGATTAAACGATATTGAATTGAAGGAAAAAATATCAACTTTAAGTGATAAAAATAGAGAAATAGTAGAAAAAGTAATTGATAGTAAAGGTAAAATTAAGGTTGATAAGTTAAAATATATACCAAATCTAAATAGTTCTTTGTACGCAATGAATAAAAATGGAATTATAAAATTATGTTGGGAATACAAAAATCACAAAAATGAGAAGAAAGTATGTTATATATCTTTGAGTTTGGAAAGTGATAAAATTGACGATTATATAGAGCAAAATAAAATAAATGTAGGAAGTAAACAAAAAGAAATATTAACTTTTCTTAAAAATAATAAAAATGTAGAGATAAATGATTTATTGGATTTATTAAATGCTTCAAAACAAAGTATAAACTCTTTAAGTAAGAAAAAGTTAATAACCCTAGAATTTAAGGATTATTATAGAGAACCAAAAAGTATTTACAAATCCATATTAAAAAATATAAAATTAAACAATGAGCAACAAGAAGCAGTTGATGAGATAAAATCGAATATGCTTTTGGATGATAAAAAACCATACTTAATTCATGGAGTAACTGGAAGTGGAAAAACTGAAGTTTATATAGAAATAATAGAATTTGCTCTAAGCCAAGGTTTAGACAGTATATTCTTAGTACCTGAGATAGCATTAACTCCTCAAACAATAGATAGGCTAAAGAGTAGGTTTGGAGATTTAGTTGGAGTATTTCACAGTAAACTATCTGAAGGAGAAAAACATGATGTTTATAAGGCTGTCAAAGCAGGTAAAGTAAGAGTTCTAATTGGAGCTAGGTCGGCTTTATTTGCACCTTTTAATTCTTTAGGCTTGATAATAATTGATGAATGTCATGAGTCATCATATAAGTCTGAGAAGAATCCAAAGTTTAATGCTATAGAAGTGGCTAGATTTATGGCGTTAAAAAATAATCTAACTCTTATTTTAGGTTCAGCTACACCTTCAATTGAAGAGTATTATAGGGCAAAATCTGGAGAATACAAACTTATAAATATAAAGAGTAGAGCAAATGATAAACCTCTTCCAAATATTGAAGTGGTAGACATGAAAGATGAGCTAGATAAAGGAAATAGAAGCATATTTAGTTTGAAATTACAAAAAGAAATAAGTTGTGCGATTGAAGAAAATAGTCAAGTGATACTGTTTTTAAATAGAAGAGGTTATGCAAATTTTGTATCTTGTAGAAAATGTGGATATGTGTTCCAATGTGAAAATTGTGATATATCTTTAACTTATCATAAGAAAAGGAATATTGGAAGATGCCACTATTGTGGATATGAGAAAGAAATCCCAAAAGAGTGTCCTGAATGTAAAAGTAACTATGTTAAGCCATTTGGAGTTGGAACTCAAAAGATTGAGGAGGAATTAAAATATATTTTTCCAGATATAAAAACTTTGAGAATGGATAAGGATACAACTTCAAAAAAAGGTACTTTAGATGAGATACTAAATAAATTTAAAGATAAAGAAGCGGATGTACTGATTGGAACGCAGATGTTAAGTAAAGGGCTGGATTTTGAAAATGTAACTTTGGTAGGTATTTTATCTGCTGATATGATACTAAATTTTCCAGATTTTAAAAGCTTTGAAACTACATTTCAATTGATAACTCAAGTTTCTGGAAGAGCAGGGAGAGCTGATAAAGAAGGAAAAGTAGTGCTTCAAACTTATGATACTGAACACTATGCTATTAAACATGCTATTGAGTATGATTATGAGGGTTTTTATGAAGATGAGATAAAAATAAGAAAAGCATTTGGATATTCTCCTTTTAATAACATGTTGAGTGTAGTTGTTAGTGGGGAAGATGAGCAATTAGTAGTAAAAAACATAAAAAATATGCATGCATCATTGATTTATTTATTAGAAAAAAGGGGTATAAATGATTTAGGATTTATATTAGGTCCAAATCCATGTTCAATATCAAAAATAAATCAAAATTATAGGTGGCAGATACTCTTTAAAGATGAAAATATTGAAATTAATCTGTTAAAGGGTATAATAAAATATATATGTATAACAAAACGAGATTTGATATTTGATAAGAATATCAATGTATCTATAGATATTAATCCAAACAGTGTATTATAAATTTAGGAGGAAATATAATGGCTTTAAGACAAATAGTTCAAATAGGAGAACCGGTATTAAGAAAGAAATCAAAAAAGGTTGAAAAAATTGATGAAAAGATAATACAATTATTAGATGATATGGCAGAAACTATGTATAATGCAGATGGTGTTGGATTAGCTGCACCTCAAGTTGGAATCTTAAAAAGAGTAGTAGTAATAGATATTGGAGAAGAGCTTATAGAACTTATAAATCCTGAAATAATAGAAACATCTGGGGAGCAAATAGATGAGGAAGGGTGCTTAAGTGTTGTTGGAGAAGCTGGAGATGTTAGAAGACCAAATTATGTAAAAGTTAGAGCTTTAGATAGAAATGGTAAAACAATAGAGTTAGAAGGAGAAGAACTTTTGGCTAGAGCATTTTGTCATGAAATAGACCACTTAGATGGAATTCTATTTGTTGATAGAATAGAAAAGTAGTAGGAGTTGATTTAATGAAAATAGTATTTATGGGAACTCCTGATATAGCAGTTCCTTGTTTACAAAAAATAATAGATGAGAAGTATGAAATATTAGGTGTTGTAACTCAACCAGATAAACCAAAAGGAAGAGGTAAAAAACTGGGTATGAGTCCAGTAAAAGAACTGGCAATTGAAAATAATATACCTGTATATCAACCAATCAAGGCTAGAGATAAAGAATTTATAGATACAATGAAATCTTTAAATCCAGATGTAATAGTGGTTGTAGCTTTTGGGCAGATACTTCCAAAAGGAATATTAGAGATTCCTAGACTTGGATGTATAAATGTTCATGTTTCTTTACTTCCAAAATATAGAGGTGCGGCACCTATAAATTGGGTAATAATAAATGGTGAAGAAAAGACTGGTGTTACAACTATGTATATGGATGAAGGTCTAGATACTGGAGATATGATACTAAAGACAGAAGTAAATCTTGATGATAATATAACAGCAGGAGAACTTCATGATAAAATGATGAATATAGGAGCAGAAACATTAAAAGAAACATTAAAGTTAATTGAAGAAGGAACTGCTCCAAGAGAAGTACAAAATCATGAGGAATTTTCTTATGCTCCAATAATGAATAAATCATTAGGTAATATAGACTTTTCAAAAAGTGCTAGGGAAATACATAATTTAGTTAGAGGTGTAAATCCATGGCCAAGTGCTTATACTACCTATAATGGTGTTATAATGAAAGTTTGGAAAACTAAAGTGTTAGATGAAAAAAGCACCAAAGGTGCAGGTACAATAATTGATGTAAGCAAAGAGGGTATAAAAGTAAGCACTATAGATAAGGTGCTTTTAATTGAAGAAATTCAGATGCCAAATAAAAAGAGAATGTTGGTTGGTGAATATATAAAAGGGAATACTATAGAAACTGGTTTAGTATTGGGTTAGGTGAAAAGTATGACAGATATAAAGAAGTATTTAACAAGTGTTGGGATTTTAATTCTAATATTAGGGATTTTGGTAGGAGTTGTAAATTTTTTTATAATAAGTTTGACTCAAATATTTTCTTTAATAATAAATGTTATAATAATGTCGCTAATACTTATAATACTATGTTCAACAGCAGTTACTTATAGAGTAATTAAAGGAAAGAATGTTAACTCAAATATAATGAAAATAAATTTTAAGATTGTCAGTGGATTATTTCCTATTATATCTTTCATTGCATCATCCTTTGGTATGTCAAAAAGTGAGATTAGAAGAATATATATAAAGTTAAATAATGAATATATATACAGTAATAAATATAATTTTAATCCAGAGGATATAATAATTTTAATACCTCATTGTATTCAAGAGAATAGTTGTAAATTAAAAGTTACTAATGATATAGATAATTGTAAAGAATGTGGAAGATGCAACATAGGAGAACTAATTAAGCTAAAGGAAAGAACTAATGTAAAAATATTTGTAGCTACAGGAGGAACTTTAGCTAGAAAAATTATAATAGACAATAAACCTAAAGCTGTTGTAGCTGTTGCATGTGAAAGAGATTTGACATCTGGAATACAAGATATTAAAAAAATTCCTGTTTTAGGTGTATTTAACAAAAGACCTAATGGGCCTTGTGTAAATACTAATGTAGATATGGTAGATATTGAAAAAACTATAGACTTTTTAACAGGAAAAAGTATATTAGCTTGTAATTAAACTGTTTTTAAGTTATGTGAATATTAAGAGGATGTATAATAAAAATATATTTTAGGAGAGTGTTATTTATGTACCCTGTATATGGCGGTTTTTGGGGATTTGACCCAACGATGGTTGTATTAATTCCAGCTATATTATTTGCTTTATATGCACAATTTAAAGTAAGTTCAACAACAAATAAGTATTTAAGAGTAAATACACGTAGAGGATATACTGGAGAGCAAACAGCAAGAAGAGTACTTGATTCAAATGGTTTGTATGATGTAAGTATAGAAATGGTTAGAGGGCATCTAAGTGACCATTATGACCCAAGAAGAAAGGCTGTAAGATTGTCAGAAGATGTGTATTATGGAACATCTATAACTTCTGTTGCAGTAGCTGCACATGAATGTGGTCATGCAATACAACATGCTAAAGGTTATGCACCTCTTCAAATAAGAAGTAGCTTAGTACCAGTAGTAAATTTTGCTTCAAGTATATCTTGGTTTTTAATACTTATAGGATTTATTATGGCTGGTCCATTTTTAAAAATTGGGATACTATTGTTTTCGGCTTCAGTGTTATTCCAAATAATAACATTGCCTGTAGAATTTAATGCTTCAAGTAGAGCAATCGTCCAACTTGGAAATTTAGGTATTATAGATGAGAGTGAGTCAAGACAAAGTAGAAGAGTGCTTTCAGCAGCAGCTTTAACATATGTTGCAGCAGCATTGGTTTCAATACTTCAATTACTTAGATTGTTACTAATAGCTCAAAGAAGAAATGACTAAAAGTAAAGTGGGTTGTTTAGAAACAACCCTTTTTTATGTTTAATAATAAGGGAGAAATTTATATGGATGCAAGAGAAATTGGATTTAAAGTATTATGTGATATAGAAAAAAATGATAATTACTCAAATATTGCAATAAATAAACATTTTAAAAACTTAGAAATGAGTGACATGGATAGAGGGCTTGCCACAGAATTAATATATGGAGTAATAGAAAATAAGTATTATTTAGATTATATAATCAATAAACTTTCAAAAATAAAAGTAAAAAAAATGTCAACTTATGTTAAAATCTTTTTAAGAATGGGAACATATCAGATTTTGTTTTTAGATAGTATATCTGATTATGCAGCAGTTAATGAAACTGTAAAACTATCTAAGAAATATGATAAAAAGTCTTCTGGTTTCATAAATGCCATTCTTAGAAATGAAATAAGAAGTAAGGATACTATAATGGACATAACTGAGGAAGATAGTGTAAAATACTTATCTATAAAGTATTCCTATAACTCTTGGATTATAAAAAATTGGATAGAGAAATTTGGACAAGAGTTTACTGAAGATTTGTTGGAAGCGAACAATGAAAAGCCTAGTATCTATATAAGAACAAATACACTTAAAATAAGTAGAGAAGAACTTATTAAAAAATTAAGTGAAATGGGCATTTTATGTTTAAAAATTCCTATGGTAGAAGAAGCTATTAAAGTCGAAAAAATGAAAAATATAGAAAAAAATGAATTATTTAAGGCTGGTTTATTTACAATTCAAGATATAAGTTCTATGATAGTAGGGAAAGTAATTAATCCAAGAGAAGGTTCATTTGTTTTGGACGTATGTAGTGCTCCTGGAGGGAAATCTACCCACTTAGCCACTTTAATGAACAATACTGGTCAAGTAGTAGCTAGAGATATTTTTGAGCATAAACTAAAGCTTATAAAGTCTACTGTAAACAGATTGGGACTTAAAAATGTATGTATAGAAAGATTTGATGCTTCTGAGATTGATAAAAATAGTATAAGTAAATTTGATTATGTTTTAGCAGACGTTCCTTGCTCTGGTTTTGGTATAATAAGACGTAAACCAGAGATTAAATATAAGAAAGAAGAAGAGTTAAAAGACATCACTTTTATACAAAAGAAAATTCTAGAAAATGCATCTAAGTATGTCAAAATTGGTGGAACTTTAGTATATAGTACATGTACAATTCAAGATGTGGAGAATATAAATATAGTTAATTCTTTTGTTGAAGAAAATAACAATTTTGAATTTACTCCGATTGATACAGTAAATGTAGATTTAGACAATCAGGATAAAGGATACTTAAAGATATATCCTAATATTCATGGTACAGATGGTTTTTTCATAGCAAAATTAAAAAGAATAAGGTAGTGAGAAAATGGAAAATAAAAAGGTAGTATTAAAGAATTTTACTGAAGTTGAACTTAAAGAATTTATGAAAACTATAGATGAAAAACCCTTTAGAGGAAGCCAAATATTCTCTTGGATATATAAGGGTGCAAAAACTTTTGATGATATGAATAATATACCAAAAAGTTTGAGAAATAAATTAGAAGAGGTTTCATGTATAGGTCATATAGATATAGAATTAAAGTTGGAATCTAAGGTAGATAGTACAAAAAAATATTTGTTTTTATTAGATGATGGAAATATAATAGAAACTGTGATGATGGATTATGATAGTAGAGTTACTGTCTGTGTTTCTAACCAAGTAGGTTGTAGGATGGGGTGCAATTTTTGTGCATCTACAATGGATGGATTGATTAGAAACCTAGAGCCATGGGAGATTTTAGACCAAGTTATTAAAATTCAAGAAGATACTGGCAAGAGGGTATCAAATCTTGTCTTGATGGGAAGTGGTGAACCACTTGATAATTTTGAAAATACAAAACAATTTTTAAAAATAATTAACGAAAAAAATGGTCTTAATATAGGGTATAGACATATAACTCTTTCAACTTGTGGAATAGTACCTAAAATGTATGAGTTGGCAGATTTAGAAATAGCTATAAATTTAGCTTTATCACTTCATTCGCCCTATGATGAAGAAAGAAGAAAAATTATGCCTGTAGCAAATGCCTATTCTATTAAAGAAATATTAGATGCATGCAGATATTATATAAAAAAGACAAATAGAAGGGTTACATTTGAATATTCTCTTATAAAAGGAGTAAATGACTCAGAAAAAGAAGCAAAGGCATTAGCTAAGCTCCTAAAAGGTATGCTGTGCCATGTAAATTTAATACCAATAAATAAAGTTGAAGAAAGAGAATACGAAAAGCCAGATAAAGCATTTATTTATAAGTTTAGGGATAGTTTGGAGAAAAATAATATACCTGCCACAGTTAGGATGTCTATGGGTTCTGATATTAGTGGAGCTTGTGGGCAATTGAGAAGAAAATACAAGTAATTTGTAAGGAGGAAGTCGTATGGTTTATAGTTGTGCCTCCCATATAGGAAAAATAAGAAAAAACAATGAAGACTATTGTGAGGGAGAAGTTATAGATACAGAACATGGTCCAATAGGAATATTTGCCATAGCTGATGGAATGGGTGGACATAAAAAAGGTGAAGTCGCCAGTAAATTAGCAGTAGAAAATATAATTGATTTTCTAAAAGAAAACTTATTACAACATGATAATGTAAAAATAGACTATATAGATGATATATTAAAACAGGCTTATAATAGTGTAAACTCAATTGTGCACAAAAAATCTATGGAAGATATAGAATTTGAAGGAATGGGAACTACATTAGTTACAGCTATAGTGTATAATAATGTCTTATATGTGGCAAATGTTGGAGATAGCAGATGTTATTTGTTAACAGATGAAAAATTTGATAAAATAACTATAGACCATTCCGTAGTTGAAGAACTTATGATGGCCCACGTTATTACAGAAGAAGAGGCGAGAAGACATCCACAGAGGAATAGAATAACTAGAGCAATTGGAACAGATGATATGGTTGTTGTAGATATTTTTAAGAAAGAAATCAAAAAAAGTGATATAATACTTCTTGCGACAGATGGATTAACTGGGTTTATTAATGATGAAGATATAAGAGATTTAATATTAGATTATGAATATGAGAGAATTAGTAATATAAGTGAAGAATTGATAAGTATGGCCAATGATGTTTCTGGTAAAGATAATGTTTCGGTTATAGTGATAAAAGTATAATTAGGACGGTGATATTGTGGGAGATACAATTTTAGGAAATCGATATGAAATCATCAGGAAGATTGGTGATGGAGGAATGGCCTTTGTATATGAGGCTAAAGACAGGTTATTAAACAGGACTGTTGCACTTAAGGTACTTAGACCTGAATTTGTAGATGACGATGAATTTTTAACAAAGTTTAAAAGAGAGGCAGAGGCAGTAGCAAGTCTTTCCCATCCAAATATAGTAAATGTTTATGATGTTGGTGAAGATGGAAAAGTTCACTACATTGTAATGGAATTTGTAGATGGGAAGAATTTAAAAGAGATTATACAAGATGAAGGTATATTAGATGAATATACTGCACTAGATATAACAAAACAAATAGCTATGGCACTTAGTGCTGCACATAAAAAGGGGATTATACATAGAGATATAAAACCTCATAATATTCTCATATCTAATGAAGGAAGAGTAGTAAAAGTAGCTGACTTTGGTATAGCCAAAGCTGTTTCAAATTCAACAATGACAAATATTGGTAGTATAATAGGTTCAGTGCACTATTTTTCGCCAGAACAAGCTAAAGGTAAATTTGTAACTAATAATGCTGACCTGTATTCTTTAGGTATAGTTTTATATGAAATGTTGATAGGAAAAGTTCCGTTTAGGGGAGATAGCCCAATTTCTATAGCCCTTCAACATATTAATGATGATATAGACTTTACATCAGAAGAAAAAGTTAGAATTCCTCAAAGTGTAAGAACTACAATAAAAAAGCTTACAGAAAAATCTAGTGCAGATAGATATCAAACTGCTGAAGAGTTGATAGAAGATATAGAGTATATAGAAAAAAACATTGATTTAGATTTTATAAAAGAATATGATGATTTTGCAACTAAAAAAATTGATGAAAAGGAAATTAATAAGGTTGTAAATCCAACATTTGCAAAACCAGCTCCTGAAAGAGTGGTTAAGCCTGTTGAAGTAGCTGATTTGGATGATGATGAAGATTACTATGATGATTTTTATGAAGAAGATGAAGATGAAGAAGAGGAAGAGATAATGAGAGCTAAAAAGAATCAAAGACCTAAGAATACTCCAAGTAAGAGAACTAAGAAAAAGAAGAAAAAACAGGAAAGCCCAAAATCTAGAAGAAGATTAAAAGTAATTGCAGCTGTTTTAATATTGATATTATGTGCTCAAGTATTCTTAGCATATAAGTTTTTATTTGCTGGAGGATTTGGCAGTAAATCTTTGACTGTCCCTAATCTTGTAAATATGACATTAGAAGAAGCTCAAAGTGCTGTTGAAAAAGAAGGATTATCCTTAAGTGTAAAAAGTGAAGAGTATAGTAGTGAAGTTGATGAAAATTGTATAATATCACAGACACCTGAAGGTGGAAGTACAAATGTCAAAGAGGGTGATACTATAAATGTTGTTGTAAGTAAAGGTTCAAATCAGGCTTCTGTTCCTAACGTAGTGGGACTTACTTTAAGTAATGCAAAACAACTTATTGAAGAAAACAACTTAAAAGTGGGAACTGTTAAGTATGAATATAGTTCAATATATAAAGAAGGTACGGTTCTAAACCAGAGTCCAGGAGCTAACTCATCAAGAGTACAAGAAGGTGATGAGATAAACTTATATGTAAGTAAAGGTTCAGAGAAGTCATATACACAGACTCCGACAACACCAAATAAAACACCAACTACACCAGATGATAATACTACAACGGAACCTGGTTCAAACTCAGGAAACGGTGGAGGAAATTCAGGAGGTTCAAATTCAGGAACTAGTGGAGGAAACTCAGGAAATAATGGAGGAAATTCAGGAGGCTCAAACTCAGGAAATAATGGAGGAAACTCAGGAGGCTCAAACTCAGGAGATAATGGAGGAAACTCAGGAGGTTCAAATTCAGGAGATAATGGGGATAATTCAGGAGGCTCAAGTTCAGGAGGCTCAAACTCAGGAGATAATGGAGGAAACTCAGGAGGTTCAAGTTCAGGAGGTAACGGAGAAACTCCATCAGGCACTGGTGGAAATACTGGTAAAACAGAATAAATTTTAGTAAAATAAGAGCTGTCCTTTTATAGAAAATATTTTCTTTAAAGGGCAGTTTGTTTTGTATAAAATATTGAATTGGTTATAATATAAGGAGAAAAGTATCTATGAAAAATAAAACAGTTTTAATTACAGGAGGCTCTAGAGGTATTGGTAAAGCTATGTCTAAAGCTTTTGCAAAAGAAGGTTACAATGTATTAATAAATTTTAATAAGTCAGAAAGTGAAGCTAAAGAGTTGTTTACTATATTAAATGAAAAAAATTTTTCTGTAAAACTTTTTAAGGCTGATGTTTCAAATAGAGAAGATGTAGAGAATATGATAGATTATTGTGTAAAGGAATTTGGAGGTTTGGATGTACTTGTGAACAATGCTGCTATAAGTCAAGATAAGTTGTTTACAGATATAACTGACGAAGACTGGGATAATATGATGAATATTAATTTAAAGGGAAGCTTTTATTGTTCACAAGTTGCTTTAAAATACATGATATCAGAAAAAAAAGGAAATATAATTAATATATCTTCAATTTGGGGTATATCAGGTGCTTCTTGTGAAGTGCATTATTCTATAACAAAAGCAGGTATAATAGGAATGACAAAGGCATTAGCTAAAGAAGTAGGTCCATCAAATATTAGAGTAAATAGTATAGCTCCAGGTGTTATTAATACTGACATGTTGTCTGGATATAATGAAGAAGATATAAATTTTCTTGTAGAAGAAACTCCTCTAATGAGGCTAGGAACTTCAGAAGATATAGCAAATTGTGCTATTTTCTTGGCATCAGATAAATCAAATTTTATCACTGGTCAAGTAATTAGTCCAAACGGAGGATTTGTTATTTAAAAAAAATATGGTATTATATAAAAATAGGAGAGAATAACACGATATACTACTCATAAATAGTATATGTTTGTACAAATTTTATAAAGGGAGGCATTTGATGCTAGAAGGAAAAATTATAAAGGGGATTAGTGGATTTTATTATGTAGATACAGATAATGGCATTTATGAATGTAAGGCTAGAGGAATATTTAGAAAGCAGAAAATAACACCTCTAGTTGGCGATAGAGTCAAAATAAGTATTGTTGATGAAGATGGAAAAAAAGGTATCTTAGAAGAAATAGATAGTAGAGATACAGAACTTATAAGACCTCCTATAGCAAATGTAGATAAGGCATTAATAGTATTTGCAATAAAAAATCCTAAACCAAACTTATCTCTTTTAGATAGATTTATAGTTTTGGCAGAAAAAGAAAATTTAGAAACTGTAATAATCCTTACAAAAGCAGATTTAGATGATAATGATATATTAGAAACTGTTAAAAATATATATGAACTTAGTGGATATAAGGTAATACCTGTAAGCAATATTACTAAGTTAAATATAGATAAAGTAAAAGACGAACTAAAAGAAAATGTCGTAGTATTTGCAGGTCCATCTGGAGTTGGAAAATCAAGCTTGCTAAATGAAATAGATGAAAATTTTAAACTTCAAACAGGAGTGGTAAGTGATAAAATAAAAAGGGGAAAACACACTACTCGTCATGCTGAGCTTTTAAAATTGGAATTTGGTGGAATGGTTGCAGATACGCCAGGTTTTAGTTCACTTGCACTTGAAGATATAGAGGAAGTAGAACTTAAAGATTACTTTATAGAATTTGATAAATTTAATGATTGTAAGTTTGGTTCAAAATGTATTCATGAAAATGAACCTAATTGTGCTATAAAAGAAGCTGTCGCAAATGGAGAAATATCTAAAGAAAGATATGATAGTTATATACAGCTACTAAATGAAATAAGACAAAATAACAGTAGGAGGTATTAGAAACATGATTAAATTAGCACCATCAATATTATCAGCAGATTTTGCAAAATTATTAGAGGATATAAGAAAGGTAGAAAGTGCAGGATGTGAATATCTTCATATTGATGTAATGGATGGACACTTTGTACCAAACATTACATTAGGACCACTTGTAGTTAAAAGTTTAAAGAAAGAAAATATAAATATGGTATTTGATGCTCATCTTATGATAGAAAATCCAGACCAGTATATTGAAGAGTTTGTAAAAGCAGGATGTGACATAATAACTGTTCACCAGGAGGCTTGTGTTCATCTACATAGAACTATACAAAATATAAAATCACATGGAATAAAAGCAGGTGTAGTACTTAATCCAGCTACACCAATAGATACTATTAAACATATACTACCTGATTTAGATATGGTATTATTGATGTCTGTTAACCCTGGATTTGGAGGGCAATCATTTATACCTTGTGTTTTAGATAAGATTAAAGAGTTAAAAGCTATTATAGATAGTCAAGGGTTAAATATCGATATAGAAGTCGATGGCGGTATAAGCCCTAAAAATGTAGCTGAAGTTGTACAAGCAGGAGCTAATGTGATAGTAGCAGGTTCTGCAATATTTGGAAGTGATGACATTCAAGAAACAGTTAATTTATTTAGAAAGAATTCTTCCCTTGAAGAATTAGTTTAAGTTTAAGAATGAAAATCTGTATTGTCTTAAATGGTGAAATTGAAAATTATGAAGTTACAAAAGATATTATAATTAAAGAATGTTATGACTGCATAATATGTGCAGATGGAGGGGCAAATCACACTTATAAAATGGAAATAATGCCAGATTATATATTAGGAGATTTAGATTCAGTAGAAGAAGATAAGATAAACTTCTATAAAAATAAAGGTGTTAAATTTGAAAAATTTCCATCTAAGAAAGATGAGACTGATACAGAACTTTGTCTTTTTTTAGCTAAGACCCTTAAAGCAAATCATATTGATTTTTTTGGTGCCTTAGGTGGAAGGATTGACCATACTCTTGCAAATATAAAGCTATTATATTATTTAAAAGAAGATGGTATATATTCTAGGATACTTTCTGATAAAGAAGAGATGTATATAGTTGAAAATGAGGAAATTACATTGTATGGAAATTCAGGTGACACTATTTCTGTAATAGCTATAAAAGGTGACGCTAAAAGTGTAACACTTACTGGTTTAGAATACCCTCTAGACAACTATTATATGAAATACTCTATACCTATTGGAATATCAAATGTTATGTTGAGTAATTCTTGTAAGATTAAAGTAGAGCAAGGTTGTGTACTTGTAGTTAGAAATTTATAAAAGTTGATTTTGACAATTGATTTTATATTACAGAGCAGATACAATCAAGTAAAATATATTTATGATTGTATCTGCTTTTTAGTATATAATTATAGATAGATAATAAATTTTGACATAAGGGGGATTTTTTGTGGTAGATAGTATTATTTTTGATTTAGATGGAACGTTATGGGATTCAACTGAAGAAGTATGCAAGGTCTGGCAGGATGTTTTAAGTAAACATAAAGAAATCGATTTAAATGTCACAAAAGATTTATTTAGAAGTGTTATGGGGCTTTCTTTTGATGAAATAGCAAATCGTTTATTTCCAAATTTAAATGAAGAGGAAAGAATGAATTTATTGAATGAATGTTCTTTAAAAGAATGTGAATATTTATCTGAAAATGGGGCTAAATTGTTTGATGATATAGAAGATACTCTTAAGTTACTCTCTAAAAAGTATAAATTATTTATAGTAAGTAATTGTCAAGCTGGATATATAGAATCTTTTTTAAAAGCACATAAGCTAGAACAGTATTTTATAGACTTTGAATGTCCAGGAAATACTGGTTTACACAAAGGGGAAAATAATAAACTTATAATTGAAAGAAATAAATTAATAAACCCAATCTATGTTGGAGATACGCAAGGTGATGCAAATAGTGCTAAGTTTGTAGGTATACCTTTTATATATGCGAAATATGGATTTGGGAATGTGGATGTATATGATTATTTTATAGACTCATTTAAAGATTTATTAGAACATGATATATTAAAATAAGATGAGTTTAAAAATTATATTAAAATAAATAAAAAGCTATAGGGGGATTTAAAAATGGAATTACAAGATACTATTTTTAAAAGACAAAGTGTAAGAAAGTTTAAAAATAAAGATGTCTTAGATGAAGATATTTTAAAAATGATAAAAGCAGCAGGGGCAGCTCCATCAGGAAAGAATATTCAAAACTGGCATTTTGTAGTTATAAAACGCCGTGATTTGATGGAAAAGATAGCAGATGTGATAACTAAAAAACAAGAAGAAATACTTGTAGAAATGGATAAAGTTTCAGAAGAAAAGGCTAATAGATTTAGAAAATTTGTGCCAAACTTTACATTATTTTATTTAAAAGCTCCAGTTTTAGTATTAGTTTTTACAAAGGTATATAATCCATCAGGATATTATGAATTAGAGCTTATAGATGCATCTAAGGAGACTATAGATAAATTATTCATAAGAAATCCAGGTATGCAGAGTTTAGGTGCTGCAATTGAAAACTTTACACTATCAGCAATTGAACTTGGATATGGTTCTTGCTGGTTGACAAGTCAAAACTATGCAGCAGATGAGATAGAGGCTGTTTTAGAAGCAGAAACTGGATTTGAAAAGGGAGAGTATTTTTTAGGAGCAATGTTAGCTCTTGGAGTACCAGAGGATAACCTAAAGAGCCCATCTAAAAAACCAGTAGAAGAAATATGTACATTTATAAAATAAAAAGTAATAACATTCTAAAAACAAAATAAATTAAAAATAAATATCTTAAAAATTAAAAAGTAGATTTTATTGATATTAATATTATATTTCAAAGCATTGATTTAATTGATACAATAAGAGCTACTTTTTTTGTGCATATTAATTTTGAATATATTTAAATCTTTAGAAAATCTTTAGAAAAGTATATATAATATCTTAAGTTTTTAACTTTAATATTAAGTATATAAACAAAATGAAACAATACTAAACGTATACTAGAAGGAGGTCTTCAAAATGGGAATTAAGCACAAATAACTAAAATAAAAATATATAAATATATATAAAAATGGAAAAACTTCTATCATATTGTATAATCATAGATATAAAGAAAATTTACAAACTAATTGATATAAAGGAGATTAAAATGAATTCATATAATATTTTGGTGGTAGAAGATGAAAAGGAAATAGCAGATGCTATAGAAATATACTTATTAAATCAAGGATATAATGTTTTTAAGGGGTACAATGGACTGGAAGGTCTTAAGGTTATAGAAAAACAAGAAATACATTTAGCAATAGTTGATATAATGATGCCTAAAATGGATGGAATAACACTTACAATGAAGCTTAGAGAAAATCATAATTTCCCAGTAATAATGCTATCTGCAAAATCAGAAGAAGTTGATAAAATAATGGGGCTTAATATAGGAGCAGACGACTATGTAACAAAACCTTTTAAGCCATTAGAGTTATTGGCTAGAGTTAATTCACAACTTAGAAGATACACTAAGTATCTAAACCTGATTGGAAATAAAGAGCAAAATGTAGAAACTAACGATAGTATCTTTGCAATAGGTGGATTAGAATTAAATGAAAATACAAAAGAAGTTAGTATTGATGGAAAGTATATAAAAACAACTCCTATAGAATTTAAAATACTAAGCTTACTTATGAGAAATGCAGGAAGAGTTTTTTCTGCTGATGAAATATATGAAAGAGTTTGGAATGAAAATGCTGTGAATACAGATACAGTTATGGTACATGTTAGGAATATAAGGGAAAAAATAGAAATTGACCCAAAAAATCCTAAATATTTAAAGGTGGTGTGGGGTGTTGGATACAAAATTGAAAAAATTTAAAGATAAATATATAGTTACTATTATAGTTTTTATACTTATGTTATCAGCATCATTAGGTATGATTAGTCAATATTCTACCATACAAGCAGGTGCTAAGGGTGGAGCAAAAAACCCATTTGAACAAGAACGTTTTGTAGATAATATATATAAAGGAAGTTATGTTTTATATCATAATATGAAAGAAGAACAAGAAGGTAAGATGATACAACCATCAAAACTTTTTATAAGTGAAGAAACTATGAACTATATAAAAAATGTAAGTAAAGAAAAAGATTCTTATGGTGGTTCAGAGGTTTATTATACGGATGATAGTATTAATGCAGATTTTAATGAAAACTTTGAAAGCTGGGAGTCTTTCATTAAAGAGTCAGGAAAAAATTTAAAATATTATTTAGTTGATAAAGGAAGTAATTTTGAATTTTTTAATGATAATAAAGAATTAGGAGCACTTGATACAACAAAGAATGATGCCTCAAAAGAAAATTCTGATGGAAATCATTTAAAAAACACAGAAATAAATGATGAGGAAAGACAAAAAAAGATTACGGATATAAAAGAAAACTATAGATTCTATATTGTAATGAATTTTGATAAAGATGGAAAAGTAAATGTTGTGGATTCTTATGGAGTAAATCAAAAAGTTATTAATCAAATGTTGTTATCTAAAGCAAGAGAAGATTTAATGGATACGGATTTAGGTGGAAATTCGATTTCATATAAGTTATCTCCAATAAAAAACATGACACTAGTATATGCTGTACCTAAAGTAATAAGTAAAGGTGATAGTGGAGAGTATAGTTATGGAAGTATTTATAATAATGATAATATAAGTTCATATATAAATAACGTAGAAAATACTTCTTACTATAAAATTTCTGAAATGATTTTAAAAATTATATTAGCTATAGTTGTGATTGTATCTTTAGTATTCCCATATAGAAAATCTAAGGAGTTACTAGGATTTGATACATTATCAAGAATACCACTAGAGATACTTTTTATTGCTATTTCTATTGTACAGGGGATTGTAGATTTATATCCGACTGGTATAATAAGTGATACCTTGAATGGAAATTATGTGGAGTATCTAATAAACAATGACATAAGTGATAAGACGGCTAGTATATTGGTAAGTTTAATGAATTTAACTTATTGGTTTGTAATCTTCTCAATAATATTTGTATTTATAACACTTTTAAAACATATTTTAAATGTTGGAATAAGAGAGTATTTTATAAAGAATACTGTAACAGGAATGTTTTTTGTATGGTTTAAAAAAACAGGAAAAAAAGTTATTAATCATATTAGAACAATAGATTTAAAAGAAAAACCAAATAAAACTATAGTTATAATTCTGGGAATAAACTTATTAATTATAGTTATAATGTGTAGTATGTGGTTCTTCGGGATAATACTTGCATTAATTTACTCAATAGTTTTATTTAAAATACTATCAGATTACTCTAAAAAGACAGTCTGTGAATATAATCAACTTTTAGATGTTACAAAGAAAATTTCAGATGGAAATTTAGAAGTAAATATGGAAAAAGATTTAGGATTTTTTAATCCTATAAAAGATGAACTAGGAAATATTCAAACTGGATTTAAAAAAGCTGTTGATGAAGAAGTTAAGAGTCAAAAGATGAAAACGGAGCTTATATCGAATGTATCACATGACTTAAAAACACCTTTAACATCTATAATCACTTATATAGATTTATTAAAAGATGAAAGTATAACAGATGAAAATCGTAAGTTGTATATTGATACATTAGATAGAAAGTCACAAAGATTGCAGCATTTAATAGAAGACTTGTTCGAAGTAAGTAAGGCGAATAGTGGAGATGTTCATTTGAATATAGTAAATGTGGATATTGTATCTCTAATGAAACAGACCCTTTTAGAATTAGATGACAAACTTTCAGACTCATCTCTAATATTAAAAAATAATTTTTCTAGTGAAAAAATAATATTACCATTAGATAGTCAGCGTACATTTAGAGTATTTGAAAATCTTATAATAAATATAAGTAAGTATGCAATGCCAAATTCAAGAGTGTATATTGATATTTTAGAAACAGATAATGAAGTAATTATCATGCTTAAAAACATGTCTGCAACTGAGATTGATTTTAGCGTAAATGATATAATGGAGAGATTTGTAAGAGGAGATAAGTCGCGTAATACAGAAGGTTCTGGGCTTGGTCTAGCAATAGCAAAAAGTTTTGTAGAGTTACAGGATGGTAAGATGAATATAAGTGTGGATGGTGATTTATTTAAAGTTACAATTACTTTTAATAAAAAATAGACTAGACTTCTATAACAGGTTACAACTGTAAAATCTATAAAATAAAATTTTGTAAAAGTTGTCTTGAAATATAATGTTAATTTGTACAAATAAAAAGGTGAATCCTGATATACTGGGTTCACCTTTTTCAGTTTATAAAACATATTATGTATATCACTTTAATACTTTATTCATTAATCAATGAAGTTGCTAATATGGCACTTCCTATTAATCCTGCATCATCTCCTATTTCTGCTAACTTTATATTAACATTAACTGTTTCAAAAACCATTTTTTTAACTTGGGACACAATATCTTTTAAGTAAGTGCTATTATGTAGTATTATAGAGCCTCCAAGTACTATAACCTCTGGGTCTACTATTACTATAATATTGGCTATTGCTTTTGAGATATTTATTACCCAGTTATTTATAATTTCCTTGCAATATGGATTTTTTAATTGAGCTTGTTCAAAAACTTCCTTTGTAGAAATATGTTTGTTTAATTTTTCAGTGGCAATTCTAGATATATTAATTCCACTACATTGACCCTCAAGGGCTCCTTTATTTAGTCCAGAATGAGAGTAAGTATCTTCATTAATAATCATATTACACAACTCTGCTGCTACATTATTAAACCCATTTACAATTTCTCCTTTATATATATATCCACCTCCAATACCAGTTGATAGAGTAATATAATACACACTTTCTGAATCTTTTCCTGAACCCACTTTAGCTTCACCATATCCTGCTACATTAGCATCATTGTTAACAGCTACAGGAACACCAAACTCAGTTTCTATAAATTTCTTTATCTCAAAATTTTCCCAACCTAATAAATTAGGAGGGTTTAAAATTTTTCCTTGTCTTAAATCTAGTGGACCTGGACATCCTACACCTATAGATTTTATGTTGTATTTGCCCCATATTTTTTTTATATAATTACATAAGTCACCTATATTTTTGCATGGCCCTTCTGATACATTATTTTGTATTTTAATTTTATCTATCATACTATAGTTTTCATTCAATATAGCAGCTCTTATGTTGGTTCCACCTATATCAATACCTATATAATAATTCATAATTTTTCCTCCTATGTTTTGTGTAGTACTCATATTTTTCATAATATAAATTTTCGGATTTTATTGTATATATTATATCAATAACTATTAGTATTTTATATAATCTATAAAAAGGCTTATAAAGAATAAAATCCTATATAAGCCGTTTTATATTATTTAATTACGATTGTTTGTACTTTACAATGTGATAAAGAATTTATTTCTACAGTTTTTACATTTATTTCATACTGGTTAGCGTTATCATAGCTTTCATCCAGCATTGCACTATAAGCACTGGTAATATTCTTATTAATACTAAAACCTCCTTTAGTATATTTATTTTTCATACCATTGAAGATTCTAATTACAATTCCGTCTCCTTTTTCCTCTTTCTTTATTGCACTTACAGTAAAATTTGAATTATTTACATTTATTAAACTGTATTCATTTTCATATGTTTGTTCTTCATCTCTAAATGCAAATATAAGTCTACCATTTAAAAAATCAGCGTATTCATATATTTGTATAGGTGTTAAGAATCTCTTAGCTGTATTAGCTACATTTGCTTCATCAAATTTACTATTGTAGATGTAAAGACCAAAGTCAAAGTTTAA
This sequence comes from Clostridioides sp. ES-S-0054-01, assembly GCA_021561035.1. Classification (NCBI taxonomy): domain Bacteria; kingdom Bacillati; phylum Bacillota; class Clostridia; order Peptostreptococcales; family Peptostreptococcaceae; genus Clostridioides; species Clostridioides sp. ES-S-0054-01. Next base: position 2,648,676 of record CP067346.1, on the reverse strand, counting down.
CTCTTTAAGCAATTGTGCATCTGGTGTTGCTATTATCTTTTCTCCAGAAGCTCTTCCTGGTCTATAAAGTAAATTTTCTCTTCCCATATATCCAAATGACCTGAATAGTGTTAATGCGATTGTGTCTAGATTAGTACCGACTATTTGATATTCTCTTACACAATCAGTCATCAATGCTATACCTCTTTGTCCATCCTCTAGAGTAACAAAACTTTGCATTGGTTCAATCGTTATAGGTTTTTCTTGCCAAGATTGATTATCTCTTTCCCATAATGCAATATCTTTTTCTAATACTGTTGGTCTTTGTATTATTCCAAATTGTTGGTCTGCTATAGAAAACTTAGATGCTATTTCAGTATTAAATAAAACTCTTACTCTATGAGATAATGCTTGGTCATTTTTTATATTAACATTAAACTTAATTATTTGCTCTTTAGGCTCTAATGTAATTTTCATTGTTACTGGCATTTTCACAGAAACTTTACCTCTAGCCCTTTCTTTTAGTGAAGCTGGTATGGTTAACGAATACTTAAGTATCATTTCTTCTTGAACATCTGATTTTAGTACTTCTACTAAAGATACAGAATCTAAGGATGATACATAAATATCTTCTCTTGGTGGAGAATAGTTGTATGAATCTCCATCATCTCCATTGTCTTCAATTACAGCTTGGTTTTTATAAGTTTTATTAGATTCTTTGTCTAATATTTCTACGGAACCATTTTCATTAGCCGTTATTTTGTAATATTCGTTTTCTATTTCTTTGCAATTACTTGTTTTTACTTCACATTTATTCTTAGTATCCAACTCAAACACTAGTTGAGTATATCCCATTGGTGGTATATCTTTTATTGAAAGTGCAATTTTTGCTCTATATACAGTTTCTGGTATATATATTTTTTTACTTGGGTTTAATCTTATTGTTTGAGTTAATACGTAATCTGTAATATCTTCTTTTTCTTTTACTATATAATTAAGAGTTTCTCCGTTTTTATTCTTTATCACAAAATCTTGACCTGGGATATAAGTATCAAATTCAACAACTTCATTTCTAACTTCTGGTAATCCATTGAATACTGTTAATGTTATTTCTTCATTATTATTTTTGATTTGAGTACTTATAAGTCTCATATGCAAATCTAATAAATTTATACTTAAATCTCTAGCTTGTTTGTATCTTGTATATACATCTTCATTTGTCGTGTCACTATTACAAGAACCTATACTGTCATGAGCTGCATTTTCAAACATAAGCTTCCATATATCCTTTATAACTAGGTGAGGGTATTCATTTCCAAGTGAATAACTTAATGTTAATAATGGTTCAAGTACATTTGTAATATAGTTTTCTAACTTGTTATTCATTATCTTAAGGTCTGACCTTGAGGAGAATATTGATTTGTGTATTCTCATATGTTTAGCATTTACAAGCTCTCCTTTAAGCTCTGAAAATTCATTTCTTTCATTTCTTACTGAATCTATATAGTTTTCTATACTGCTTATTTCGTATTCATTTTCGTTATCTATTTCGTTAGCTTTTTTTAATATATCAGGAAGATTTTTTCTTATCGGTGCCTGGTCAAATCCATTTGGAAAATATACATTGTTAGTAGAGGCCTTACTTTTAAGTTTTCCAATTGTATATTCTAGATATTCTTTTAAATCTGAATCATCTTCTGGTATATTACCTCCATAGTAATAACCAAATGGTATTTGAACTGCTAATACTTTTGAACCATCTGAACCTTTCCATATAAATTCTGTCGTGTCTACCATATCATCAGAAACTCCACGCCAAAACAATGAACTATCTATTCCAAAGCCTTTATATATTTGTGGCATTTGAGCTGATTGCCCAAAAGAATCTGGTACATATCCAACCTTCATAGGTTCACCAAATTCATTGCATCTATCTATTCCATAGTAAAGGTTTCTAACTATAGATTCTCCTGATATAACTAATTGGTCTGTTTGAGTGTACCAAGGTCCTACAACTAATTTTTTTCTTTGAACTAAATCTCTTATTCTATCTTTATCCTGAGGTTTCCATTTTAAATAATCATCTAATAGAGAAGCTTGTGCATCCATAGTAAAGTATTTAAAGTCTTCTTTTTCTTCTAATGTGTCTAGTATATCTTGAAAATCTTTCATTAGATATATTTTTGACCTTGATGTTGTAAAATACCATTCTCTATCCCAATGACTGTGTGGAACTACATGTACTTTTGTCTTCTTCATAAAACCCTCCCAAAATTTAATTGAGAATTGAGGGTAATCTCAATTCTCAATTACTCAAAATTAAGTTTTTAATTTACATTATATCTAATTCTATTTCATCAAATTTTGCATCTTCAGTAGTGTCATCTTCCTTAAAGTCTACTAAAATTGTTGCTAATATTGCTATTACTAAAGCTCCGAATATTGCACCTACTAAGTAAGCCCATCCAGAACCTACTGATATAAATCCATATAACCCACCAACTGGAGGCATTATAGCGTGTACACCTAATAAAGCTGATAGTCCTACGCCCAAAGCACATCCTATCATATTAACAGGAACTAATTTTAATGGATTTGTTAAAGTGAAGGGAATTGCACCTTCTGTTATTCCAATTATACCCATAACTATATTACCTTTTCCTGTTTCAGCTAATGTCTTAGAGAATTTTGATTTTCTTATGAATGTAGCTAAACCATATCCTAATGGAGGTATAACTATTGCACAGTTTACTAATATAGCTGGTAGATAGATGCCTTCTAACATCAATGCATTTCCTGCCATCCAGGCTGCTTTATTTACTGGTCCACCTAAATCGAATCCTATCATTGCACCTAAAATTAAAGCTAATACTACCGAATTTGTTCCATTTTGACACATTTCAGCTACCCAAGCATTTAATGAAGTATTTATGTTTCCTAAAGGTCCTGCCAATATGACACTCATTAAAAAACCAGTTAAACCAACTGTTATAAGTGGCATTATTATAAGTGGCATCATTCCTGCTGCTGAACCAGATATTTTAATTTTTTCCTTTAAAAATTTGCAGATGTATCCAGCAAAGAAACCTGCTATTACTGCTCCTAAGAATCCTGCGTTAGTATTACTTGCTATGAGTCCACCAATGAAACCTGCACCCATAGCTGGTTTTTCACCTATTGAAAATGCTATAAACCCTGCTAATACAGTATTTAATAGACCTATACCAGTCCAACCTACCTGTTCCATCAAGTAAAGAATGTGATAAAAACCTGATACATTTTCATAAACATCTAAACTTGTTATTCCCATTGCTAGAGCTGTAAGCTTTGGTATAGCTACAACTAAAGATGAGCCTATTATAAGTGGTAATATATATGAAATTCCTGTCATCAAGTGACTTTTAAGTTCACTTAAAAGAGATTTATTTTTTTTACTCATTTTTAATTCCTCCTATATAAGTTTGTTATATTTTTTGATAATATGTTATAATTACATTAGACAATTTTATTTTTTTTTATTTTCTCATTCTATATTAGGGTGAGATTTTTTTATTAAGAGATAGCTTCTATACACTTTGTTAAGACGGCTTCTGGTTTTTTTAACGCAACGCCTATCTTAACTTTTAGTACTTTTTTACCATCAAATCTTTCCATTCCGGATATAGTTTGGTCAGATGCTATAAGCACAAAATCTGCACTTTGAGCTTCTTCTTTTGTTATAGCATTTACTTGTCCCATAGCACCTTGTTGTTCTACTTTGATTTCATGACCCATTTTTGATGCAGCTTGTTCTAAAGCTTTTGCTGCCATAGGTGTGTGTGCTAATCCTGCTATACATGATGTTACTGCTACTATTTTCATAATTATTCCTCCTTCATTTTATTAGTTATATATTTTACTAAATGATTTGCATCACTAGCATTTTTAACTTCACTTATAAAATCATCTTCCATTAAACATGTGGCTAATTTAGACAAAGTTTTTAAATGTATATTTCCTTCATTTTCATGTGGAGCTAATAAACTAAATATATATCTAACTTTGCTATCATCTAAAGTTTTCCATTCTAACTCATGAGTTGTTTTAATATAGAGTATAGAGGGTTCTTCTACATTTGCACTTTTTGTGTGAGGTATTGCAAATCCATCTCGTATTCCTGTTGGAAATTCATTTTCTCTTTTTAAAAGATCTTTTAGAAGAGCATCTTTATTAGTTGTAATGCCCAGTATATAAGCTCTATCTGCAATAAAATTTAGCACTTCTTCTTTGCTTTTTAGGTCTTTATCTATAAATATATTCTTTTCTTGTAGTATCATATATTTTTTCCACTCCATTTCTTACTGTCTTAACTTATATTTCTATTGTAATCGTTATCCCAATTAAATTAAATATAACTAATTTCCACTTCGACATGGAAATTTATATTATGATAATAACTAATTTCCACTTTAAACTGGAAATAAATTATTATCATACAATTTTATTAGATTAATTGTATTATAGGAATGAAAATAGTATAATTTAGAAGAAATTCTATAAGGGGGGATATTTATGCATAAGAGATTACTCGCTTTGTTTAAACTATTAAATGAAAGTGATGATAAAATTACTTGTAAAACTTTAAGTAATTATTTAAAAGTGAGTGAGAGAACTATAAGAACTGATATTACTTCTATAAATAAAACTTTAGAGAAAAATGGTGCTATTATTAAAATAAAAAAAGGGGAAGGGTATTATATAGAGATTCTTAATTTAGCATTATACCAACAGTATCTAGCATTAATATCTGATGATATTATGGATTCAAGTGAAATACCAGATTCTCCTATGGAAAGAAATCAATATATATTAAAATATATTCTTTATAACAATACATATATAAAACTAGAAGATTTAGCTAATAGCTTGTACGTAAGCAAGGTTACAATACTAAATGATATAAAAAGAATAAAGTCTATTCTGTCAAAGTATAATTTAATATTAGTTTCTAAGCCATATTATGGAGTGAAAGTTGAAGGGAAAGAAATAGATATTCGAAGATGTATTTCTAATAACATGATAAATAGGAATTTTGATTAAAAAATAGCTACGCACACTTGTGACTTTGGTCATGAGTTAGTAGCTAAAATAGTCAGCATATAGGGAAACTTATATGTAGAGATAGGATAGAACCTATCCAATACTACTTGAATTGCTAAAAACCCCTAAAGCTAATCAAACTAAAACATAAGGATGAAATAAACCTAAGTGTGAAAGTTACGAAAGTAGAAAAAATTGGTTAGATGGTATAAGGTTAAACCCTAAGTACTTTAAAATGGGCAATCAGCAGGTAAGCTCCGAATAGGAGAAACTTCAACGACTATTCCTCTTGAGGGAAGTACACTACAAGCTATTGGTAGTGGAAGTGGGTAGACCTTAACGGATAATGCCGAAGGATAAGATATAGTCTGTGCTTACATGAAAGTGTAAGAAGTTCATAAGAGAACTGCATAGGTAGTAGCGGACTTATGTGAACGACAACCTCAAAAATGATAAAATTTAAGACTTATGGTTCTTGTATATGTTATTTAAAAATAAATATAAAATTCTTCAAAATACTTGTTTAAAAAAATTGCACTTGTTAATATTAGGATGGGTGATGAAAAATTGAAGTGACTCAGATATGTATATTTAGTACAATATATTATGTATCATTATGCTGTACTGATGTAGATATTGAAGCATTTGAAAATACTAATAATCAGATAGGTCTAGATTTAGGAATTAAAGAATTTTGTATCTCAAGTTGTGGACAATTTATTAAAAGAAGGATTAAGACTAATAAAAGTTTAAAATAGATAACTTATGTAAGAACCGTAGGAACTACGGGGATAGACTGTGGAGAATACATATTTTAGTATGTAAGATTTTATGAAGCAGGAACCCTGTTACTTTAGTCATGGGAGGTTCAGAATTATATAATTGGAATTACAGATAAAGAAATAGAATTATTTAATAATGTAGATTTAATAGAACTTCAAAAGATAGTACTAAGTGAAATTAATAAATTTAATATCAATTTCTTGGATTTTAATCTAAAAAACTTCATTATCCATCTAGCTATCACTATAAGTAGAATACTTGATGATTACTGCTTAGATAATGCCTTAGATATTGTTTTAACAAATTTTGAATTGAATACTGCTGTTGAAAATATATTTGATTATATTGAGAGCAAATATACTGTAATTATTTCAAAAGCAGACAGAATTTATCTATACAATCATTTTATAACTAAAAGTTCTCTTTTGGATAACGTTTCCAATGGGGTGGATACTAAAATTATGGAGTATGTTGAAGAAATTTTAGAAGTAATCAACAATCAATATACTTTTGACCTTAGGGGTGATAGCGTATTATTTAATGATTTAGTACTCCACTTTAAATCAATTCTTAACTCTAAATCTTATAATTTAAACAAGGTGAATCCTCTTATAAATACAATAAAGAGTAATTATCCTTTAGCATTTGAAATAACTTTAAATGCTATAGAAAAAGTTTTTAAAAAAAGTATTTACTCTTTCACAGAAGATGAAATTGGATATGTATCTCTTCATATAGGTGCTGGAATTGAGAGATTTTTTCAAAATAATATTAAGTGCAAAAACGTAGTATTAGTATGTGGTTCAGGGTATGGTTCAAGTAGATTATTAGAGGTTCAATTAAATAAAGTTTTTCATGATAAAATAAATATACTTCAATGTCTATCATTTAATCAATTTTTAGCTAGTAAATTGTCAGATGTAGATATAATAATATCAACGATTCCCTTAAACCATGATAGTATACCTGTTGTACTAGTAGATTTAAAACTATTAAAAAAAGATATTGAGAATATATCTAAATCAATAATTAATGATTCTCATACTTATAGTAATCTTTTGGACAATTTTTTTGATAAAAATTTATTTATTGTTAATCCTAAAATTAAAAATAAGGATGAGCTTATAAATTTGATGTGTAACAAATTAACTCAAAATGAAATTGTGTTTCCATCATTTACTGAATCTGTGTTTTATAGAGAAAGTTTATCTTCTACCAATATAGATGATTTTTTAGCTATACCTCATCCTATGGAATTAAGCTCTATAAAAACTAAGATTTGTATTTCTATATTAAATGAACCAATATATTGGAACAAAGATTCTACTGTTAAACTGATTATGATGTTAGCTATAAATAAAGATGATTATACAAAAATAAACTCCATTTATGATATCTTTTTAAAGATAATTAATGACAATGATATTAGAGATAGTATATCTAATTGTAATGATTTTGATAGCTTTCTTTCCATAATCAAGTCTATAATATAGATTTTTGTATTACATAAGTTTTATAAAAATTCAATAAAACAATTTTTTATTTGCAACATAAATAGTATAAGTAATTTTTATATTATTTGTTATTATTGTATATCGATTATATAATTATACAAGGGACTGTCTCAAAACAGAGACAAGTCTCTTTTTTATTGTTGAAATGATGAAAATATATCTAGTCCGGGCTGTTCTTTATCATAATATGATGTAAAGCGTTCATCACATACATACATCTGTGCTAAAGAGGCATGAGCTTTCTTAGAATATGTGTTCCAAGTGTAACTCAATCATTTATGATGTAATCTTGCAACTTCCTGAGCTAGTTCACTAGAGGCATCACCAGTTTTAAAAGCTTTTTTAAGTTTACTAATTATTTCGACACTTAGATTTTGCCAATCTTCATAATCTTGTTTAGACATATTTTTAAGTTTTTTATTTGATGTATTTATTGTATCTTTACCATATTTCTCTCTAATTTCAGTTCCATAATTTTTTTCGTTTTCATCAATCATCTTTTCTTTAAAACCTTCAAATTTCTCTATATCTGTCATAACGTATTTTCCCTCCTTTAGAGCTATAGTTTTAGTTACATTTTCTATAAGTAAATCAATTTGTTTTCTTTTAGCTAGTAATTTATTATGGTGTTCTTTTAATGCACTTAGGCTGTCAAAGGTTGGCTAGTTATATCTAAGTGTTCTGGTACTTATACCAGCTATATTGCTTAATTTTTGAACTGTATATTCCATTAGTAATACCTCCTATAAATTAAATATACACTTTTACGTAACGTCAATATCAATATATTAAAATATAAAAATTTATATCTTTTAATAAAAATATAAAAAAATATCTTTACTGGATATTTTACACACAAGTGTCAATAATCACTAGTGAAAATTAAAAAATAAAATTTATAGATTGTCTTTATTAAAATATAGAAAGTCTATAATCTGGGAGGAAATGTATGAATTTAAAAAGAAGCAACGAAAAACGAGAAGAGTATAGAAGAATGTATTCAGATAAAGAAAGTTTTTTAAGTTTGATTCAAAATTTTACAAGTATCTCAATAGCAAAAGAATTAACTCTTAAAAATATAGAGTTAGAAACATCTTTTATATGTGAATATAAAGGAAAGGAAGTTGATATAATTTATAAAGTATTTTCTAAAAAAGGTAAAGTATCACATTATATAGTGTTAGAATTTCAAACAGAAATGGATACTGATATTGTCCCAAGATTGAAATCGTATAGAGAACAAATTTGGAAAAGCTTCATTATGAAAAAGAGTCTTGAAGAAATAGAAGATAAAAATTTTAAACTTCCTAAAGTTATACCAGTGGTTTTATATAGTGGACCTGAAAGGTTAAGTAGAAAAAAAGGAATTTTGGATATTGTAGAATCTATATCAGAGTGCAGTAATAATTCTAGTATGAAAAATTAAAATTACATAATATGTTTATTGGTCTAAAATGGGAAACTGTCGCATAAACTTGAATATGAAAATATTTGTAGATACAGGTTCTATGTGGAGGTGTTCCATGAGAAATAACAAGTCTAAGGTATTGCTAGGAATACTATGTTTGGCAACAGGAATGGCTGTAATTCTGTCAATGTTGCTTCCTGGCTGGATTTGGTCAGCACTTACCGCATTAATACTTATTGGATGTGGAGCATTATTATTTTTTTGTTAAAATAGTTTTAACTATAAAGTGTGGGGTGAGTATTGATGAAAGTAGTAACAATAAAATTGCCAAAATGGATTTCAAATATAATCCTAAAATTCATGAGAAAGAGCAAAAATGATTAAATTAAAAAGCCTACTTACGGAAGTAGGCTTTTAAACGTGGTTACTAAGCTCTTTCAATTTTACCAGAACGTAAACATCTAGTACAAACTTTTACTCTCTTAGGAGCTCCATCTATAATTGCTCTTACGCTTCTTAAGTTAGCTGACCATGTTCTTTTATTATGTTTATTTGAGTGTGATACTTGGTTTCCAGAAACTTTACCTTTACCACATACGCTACATACTTTTGCCATCTACGCACACCTCCTTAAAATGATAACTATTTAAAGACTAAAAACATATTTATATTATCATAAATAACAAAAATTTGCAATAGAAATATATATTTGCCTTACACATATTGAAGAATTTCTTATTATCATATAAAATTATATATATAATTTTATATAAAGTAAATATATTTGGAAAATAATTGTTATTTTTCTTTGAATATATATACTATAGAAGAAATTTTATCCAAAAACTTTTCTAGGTTTAAATTATACCATATTTATAGTATGATATGATTATAATTTTATATAATAAATAAGTAAAAATAGTAAAAAATAAATTAAGAAATGTTTTTAATAAAAATAAGCTTAAGGGGGTCAACCATGAGTGCAAAGGTAACGAATCAATATGGAAGTATAGAAATAGATAATCAAGTAATAGCTCAAGTCGTATATAGAGCTGCAATGGAAAGTTATGGCTTAGTAGGTTTAGCATATAAGTCTAAAGGAATAGTAGAGTTATTAAAAGGTGAGAATGCCACTAAAGGTGTCAGAGTTGAGGAAGTAGAAGAAGATGCCATAGCAATAGAACTTTATGTTATAATACAATATGGTACAAATATATCTACTGTTGCCAATAATATAATAGATAGGGTAAAATATGTAGTTGAAAAAATGACTGGCGTAAGAGTTACTAGAATTGATATTAATGTACAAGGAATAAGAGTTAAGTAATTTCATAGGAGGAAACAAATGATTCAGTATATAGATGGTAAAAGGTTAAGAGAGATGTTTATTTCAGGTGCAAACAATCTCCAAAACAATAAAGATTTAGTTGACAAGTTAAATGTATTCCCTGTACCAGATGGAGATACAGGAACTAATATGTCATTAACAATATCTTATGCCTTAAAAGAATTAGCAAAAGTGGAAAATGATAATATATCAGATATCGGAAAAGCATTGTCTAAAGGTTCTTTAATGGGAGCTAGAGGAAACTCAGGAGTTATACTTTCACAAATAATCAGAGGTATAGCTAAATCTATAGAAGGAAAAAGTAAATTATCAACAGAAGATTTAGCAAAAGCTTTTAAAAATGGTTCAGATACAGCATATAAAGCTGTAATAAAACCAATTGAAGGAACTATACTTACTGTAGTTAGAGAGAGTGGAGAGTTTGCAATAAAAACTGCAAAAAAGGAGAAAGATATAGTAAGGTTTTTAAGTATGCTTGTGAAGGAATCTAATTCTTCACTAGAAAGAACTCCAGACCTTCTAAAAAATTTAAAAGAAGCTGGTGTAGTTGATTCTGGTGGAAAGGGTCTTGTACTTATATATGAAGGAATGTTAGCTTCTATAAAAGGCGATAATATAGAAATAAAAAATGCTGACTTAGATACTAATATTTCAGCAAGCATGGACTTTGCAAAAAGTACTACTAGCACGGATGATATAAAATATTGCTACTGTACAGAATTTATACTAGAAAGTTCTAAAATAGAAGATACTAAAATAAGAGATATAATGATGGCTTATGGTGATAGCCTAGCGGTAGTTGGAGATGATGGAGTCATAAAGGTACATGTACACACTAATGACCCAGGAAATGTACTTCAAGAAGCTCTAAAGTACGGTCAGTTATTAACTATAAAAATAGAAAATATGAAGTTACAACATGAAAATACATTATTAGATGTAGAAGAAAAGAAAGAAAATGGTAGTGAAAATTTAGAGGAAGAAAAAGAGTTTGGATTTATAGCTACTTCTATGGGTGAAGGATTGGCAAATATATTTAAAGATTTTGGAGTTGACCATATAATAGAAGGTGGTCAAACTATGAATCCAAGTACTGAAGACTTTATGAATGCCATAAAGAATATAAATGCTAGAAACATATTTATTTTCCCAAATAACAGCAATATAATAATGGCCGCTAATCAGGCTAAAGAATTGAGCGATAAAAATATAATAGTTGTACCTACAAAAAACACACCTCAAGGATTTGCTGCATTAGTAACCTTTAATGGAGAATTAAGCGAAGATGAAAATAAAGAAGCTATGATGAACGCTTTAAACTCAGTTAAGTCAGGTCAAGTAACTTTTGCTGTTAGGGATACAGTGATGAATGAAATTGATGTTAAAGAAGGTAATATAATTGGAATTGCAGAAGGGAATTTATTATCAGCAGGAGATTATGTGGATGAGGTAACATCAAACCTTATTGAAAAACTGGTTGATGAAGATACTGCTATAATAACATTATTCTTTGGTGAAGATGTTACAGAATCTCAAGCAAATGAACTACGTACTTCTTTAGAAGAAAAATTTGAAGATGTAGATGTAGAGTTATATTATGGAGGACAACCTCTTTATTATTACTTAATTTCAGTTGAATAATGATTATAAGAACCTGTATGACCAAGTAGCTTTTATAAAATTGGTTGTACAGGATTTTTGTGTAGTAGGTGATATATTTGTTGGATTTATATAAAGATGTTCAATATGTTAAAGGAATAGGACCTAAAAAAGCAGATAAGCTAAATAAATTGGGTATATTTACATTAAAAGACCTATTGTATTATTTTCCAAGACAATTTGAAGATAGAAACAATCTAAAGAAAATAGCACAATTAGAGGATAATGAGAAAGTTACAATAAAAGCAGTAATATCAAGTATAAATACATTTAGTCCAAAAGAAGGTATGACTTTAACAAAAATTGATGTAAAAGATGAGACAGGCTTAGCTAAATTAGTATTTTTTAATAAGAGCTATATAAAAAATACATTTCGTCCAGGAGATTCAATATTAGTTTTTGGGAAGGTTAAGAAAAAATTTAATTATTTAGAACTTACATCATGTGAATTAGAATATCTTACTAATTCACCTAAGAATACATGTAGATTTATGCCTGTGTACCAGCTTACATATGGTGTTACAAATAAAGAAATTATGAGTATAATTAGAACAGTGCTTGAAGATAAAGACTTAATTATACAAGAATATATGCCACAGAGAATTATAGAGAAATATAGGTTATGTAGTATAGATTTTGCTGTTAGAAATATACATTCACCAATTAATAAAGAATCATTAAAAATAGCTTTATATAGAATTGTATTTGAAGAATTACTTATACTACAACTAGGATTGTTTGTATTTAAAAGTGGAAGAAATAAAGAAAATGGAATAAAATTTGAAACAAGTAAAGATTTAAAAAAAATAATGAGTGCTTTACCATTTAAACTGACTAAAGCTCAAAATAGAGCATTAGATGAAATTATACAAGATATGAATTCAGAGAAAATAATGAATAGATTGGTTCAAGGTGATGTAGGGAGTGGTAAGACAGTAGTAGCTCTCTTAGCACTTGCAAATTGTGTTTTAAATGGTTATCAAGGTGCTTTGATGGCTCCTACAGAGATATTAGCAGGGCAACATTACATTTCGCTTACTGAGTCTCTAAAAGATTTTGGAATAAATGTAGGTCTACTAATAGGTAGTCTTACAAAAAAGCAAAAGGATACAGTATTAGAACAAATAAAAAATAATGAAATTGATATATTGATAGGTACACATGCACTAATTGAAGATAAGGTTGAATTTAATAAAATTGGTTTAGTTATAACGGATGAACAGCATAGATTTGGTGTTATGCAAAGAAGTAAACTTTCATTGAAAGGTGTAAATCCAGATATACTGGTAATGACAGCAACGCCAATACCGAGAACCTTAGCACTTATACTTTATGGAGATTTAGACATTTCTATTATAGACGAACTTCCTCCAGGAAGACAGCCAATAGAAACGCTTGCTATTGAAAAAAGTAAGAGAGATAGAGCATATAACAACCTTGTAAGAAGAGAGGTTGAATCAGGAAGACAGGTGTATATTGTATGTCCTTTGGTAGCAGAAAGTGAAGCTATAGAAGCTAAATCAGCTGTTGAACTTGTTGAGGAATTAAGAGCTGAATATTTCCATGACTTAAGGCTTGGGTTGCTTCATGGTAAAATGAAGTCAAGTGAAAAAGACGAAGTAATGGGACGTTTTAAAAATAAAGAAATAGATATTTTAGTTTCAACAACGGTTATAGAAGTCGGTGTCAATGTGCCAAATGCGACATTAATGATAATAGAAAATGCAGAGAGATTTGGACTTGCACAATTACATCAACTTAGAGGTCGGGTTGGAAGAGGTAGTCATAAATCGTATTGTGTACTAATTTATGATTCTAAAACAGATGTATGTAGGCAACGAATGGCTATAATGGAAGAGACCAATGATGGTTTTAAGATTTCAGAGAAAGATTTAGAAATAAGAGGTCCTGGAGAATTTTTTGGGACAAGGCAACATGGTCTTCCAGAACTTAAGGTAGCAAACCTGTTTAAGCATATAAAAATATTGAAGTTAGCACAGCAAGAAGCTCGCTATATATTGGGTGAAGATAATAATCTACAATTAAAAGAAAACATGGCACTCAAAAAAGAAATTATAGATAAATTCAAAGATACATTGAAAGAAATTTCATTAAATTAATTTTAAATTATGTTAAAATATTACTAATGTAATAATGTGCTGAAGGGAGATTGTCATATTGAGAGTAATTTCAGGAAAAGCGAGAGGATTGAAACTAAATACTCCAAAAAATGAAGATGTAAGACCAACTACAGATAGGGTAAAAGAGTCTCTATTTAATATGATAAATTCATATATAATGGAAAGTGAAGTTCTGGATTTATTTGCTGGGACTGGCTCTTTAGGAATAGAGTGCTTATCTAGAGGTGCCAAGGCATGTACTTTTGTAGATATCAGTAAGGAAAGTATAAATATTGTTAAGTCTAATATAAAAAAGGCAAGAGTTGAAAATGAAAGTATTATTTTAAACCTTGATTTTAAAACTGCCATAGATAAACTTAAATTGCAAAATAGTAAGTTTGACATAATTTTTATGGACCCTCCATATTATAAAAATATGTTTATAGAAGCTATTAAAAAAATTGATAATTCCAATCTATTGAACGAAGATGGAATAATAGTTGTAGAACATGATACTAATGATTTATTTCCAGATAAAATATGTAAATTAGAGAAAACTAGAGATAAGAAATATGGAAATACTACATTAACTTTTTATAAGATGGAGGAGTAATATGGAAAATAAACTTAGAAAAGCTATATTTGCAGGAAGCTTTGACCCAATTACTAATGGACATTTAGATATTATTTGCAGGGCTTCGAAGTTATTTGACGAATTACAAATAGGAGTATTAAATAATCCTAATAAAAAGGGTCTATTTAGCTTTGATGAAAGAGTAAAGCTTATAGAAAAAAGTACAAGCCATTTAAATAATATAAAAGTTGTGACTTTTAATGGTTTGTTAATAAATTACTGTCAAGAAAATGGGATTGGAGCACTAGTTAGAGGTGTGAGAAGTGGTGCTGATGTTGACTATGAACTTCAAATGGCACATATGAATAGAGAGCTTAATCCAGATATAGAGACTATAATTTTACCAAGCTGTACAAAATATTCATTTATAAGTTCATCTTTAATAAAAGAGGTTTTGCTCTTTGATGCTGATATAAAAAATTTGGTTCCAAAGATTGTTTTGGAAGAATTAAAGAAAAAAACTAGTGGAGGTAATTGATACATGAAGATAGATTTAGAAATGGTTGAACTATTTGAGCAGTTAGAGGAGATATTTAGAAGTGCTTCTACAATTCCTTTCTCACATAAATGCACAGTAGATAAAGACGAAGTTTTGGCAATAATTAATGATATAAGAACTTTGATACCAGAAGAAGTAACACAAGCAGTATGGATTAATAAAGAAAGAAATAAAATAATAAGTCAAGCCAAGCAAGATGCTGCAAATATAGTTGAACAAGCAAAAAAGGAAGCTGAGAGAATACAACAAGAATATCAAGAAAATATAGAAGAATTAAAGAAAAATTCCGAAGATGTAGTAAAAGCATATGTAGAATCTAGTGAACCTGTTGTTCAAGCAGACCAAAGAGCTAAGGATATAGTTGATAGGGCTGAGAGAATAGCAAATGAAATAAGACTTGGGTCAATTGAGTATGCGGAAGATGTGCTTTCTAGTGTTGAGTACAATTTGAAAGAAATATTAGAAGAAGTAAAAAGAGATAAGGATGAGCTTAGACCTAAAAAATAAATTTTAAATGAATAAAAACGGAGCTGTTGCACAAAAAATTCTAAATTGATGTGTGAGAGCTCTCTTTTATTATAGAAATTATTTGCTAATTAATCTTGCTTTTTTATATTAATTATATCTTGTTTTTTGATACTGGTTAAAAGAGTTTAATTTTTTATTTGTTAAAATTAGCTTATTTCTTTGTATAAATGATATGGGTTATTTTCACATTTTTAAATACCTTTAGAATTATATATCTTTTAGATTAGAGTTAAACTGTGCAAATTTATAAAATAATATTAAATCATGTGCAATTATTTGGTATGGCATTATATATGTAAAATGTAGATAATAAAATTAAGGAGGTAGTATGAAGGAGAGGGCTAAAAAAATATTAGATTTTATTATTAAAAATAACAATGTAACATCACAAGAACTACAAGAAAAGTTTGACGTATCAAAAAGAACTATTTATTACGATATCCTAGCTATAAACAAACAACTAGGAAAAAGTGGTAATATAAAAAATGTAAAACACAAATTTATATTTGAAGGTAACTTAAGTAATGCAAGAAAAATAATTTCAGCTGAAGAAGATAAATTTTTAGATAGTGACTATAGAAAAACTTTTATATTAAACAAAATATTACTTGGTGAAAAAATATCAATAGAAAAACTAACAAATGAAATGTTACTTTCAAAAAATACAGTAGTACAAACAATAACTGATGTAAAGAAGTATCTTCAAACAATGGGTCTAAAATTAGAGTACAAGGGAAAATACAAGGTTATAGGTGATGAATATGTTATTAGAGAATTATTCTTAATACTTACTCAAGAAAATGTACTAGAAATTAATTCTATAAGTAAGGAAGTAAGTAGATTTGACACGAAGGGACACGTAAATCTTACAGATTATTCATTATTAAATCTAACTAAGTTTATAAAATTTTTAAATAAAAGAATAAGAGATGGGAAAACATTATACTCCTATAAATATCTAAATGAAGCTAAAAAGATTAGCTACTTTAATAGATGTAAAGACCTTTTATGTGAAGAGGCTAATGAGAATGAACAAGCTTATGTGTGTACTTATGTAAGCTCACTTCCTAGTTTAAATAGTGAGGTTAAGGAGGATTTTGTTGAAGAATATGTAGATAAACTTATAGACAAGTTTGAAGTAAATACAGCAATAAAATTAGAAAGTAAACATGAGTTTAAGAAAAATATTTTAAGGCATCTAAATTCTTCTTATAATAGGATAAGATTTAAGTTCCCTATTAGCAACCCTATGTTAGATGAGACTAAGTATAAACATAAGTCACTTTATAAAATTATAAAATCAATTATAGAAAATGAAGAAGAGTTTCCTGTATTTGAGGGAATAAGGGAAGAAGAGATAGGATTTATAGCAGCATATTTTGGAGGATACTTAAGAGGGTCTAGGGACAATGGTCTGAGAAGAAATAAAGTATTACTGGTTTGCCCTAATGGGCTTATGGTATCAAAGAGTTTGGAAATACAACTATACAAATACATACCAACTATAGAAATAGTCGGTATAGTATCTATTAAGCAACTAAAAGATGTAAATGTATACTATGATTATATAATTACGACTATAAACATACAAAACATAAGTAATGTAATAGTTGTAAATCCTCTTTTAACAGCATCAGATATTCAATTACTTATGAACAAACTCATAAGTGTAAAAGAAAATGAGAAGTATTTCAATCTTGAACTAATAATGCAAGCTATAAGAAAAAATGGAGTTATTAATAATGAAGAAGCACTAAAAGATGATTTATTAAACATAATACATAAGATAGATGAAGGAGAGATGTATCAACCGATGTTAAAGGAATTAATTAATGCAGAAAGGGTCAACATAATAAGAAATGTTAAAGATTGGAAAGAAGCAATAAAAATAGCTTCAAAGCCATTGTTAGAAGATAATTCTATAGAAGAGTTATATATAGAAAATATGATAAAGTCAGTTGAGAAATATGGACCTTATATTGTTTTGGCTGATAGATTTGCTCTACCACATGCAAGTTCTAAAGAGGGCGTAAACAAGCTTGCCATGTCTTTACTTATAGTAGAAGATGAAGTTGATTTATTAGGAAAGCCAGTAAATATATTTATGGTACTAGCTGCTATAGATAATACTACTCATATTAGAGCATTAGCATCACTGTCAGAGATGATGTACGAGGAAGAAAATGTAAAACTAATAATTAATGGCGATAAAAGTTCAATATTAGAACTTATAAATAAGCAAAATTAGGAGGAGTGTAAAATGAAGATATTAGCAGTATGTGGTTTTGGTGTAGGTTCATCAATGGTATTAAAAATGACGATACAAAAGGCACTAAAACAGTTAGGTATCGAATGTGAAGTAGAAAATACAGATATAAATTCAGCTAGAGGTGCTGACTGTGACTGTATATTTACAAGTCAAGAATTATTAAATGAATTAAAAGGAACTTGTAGTGTAGTGGTATATCCAGTTAAAAAGTATATGGACTTAGCAGAAGTCACAGAAGTTGTTCAAACTTTTTTAAATGATAAGAAATAATATGAATTTTAAAAAGTAGATTAAGTTAACCGACATAAAATAAAAACTTACTAAACTAAAAATAGTAATAGGGAGAGGAGGAATTTAGTGATAGAAAACTTAAACAGTTAAACTATCATTAAAAAATATAATGCTTGATTTTATTTCAAATAATATTTTACGTAATCCGTCTATGCTAATTGGATTAATAGCAGCGTTTGGTCTTATTTTACAGAAAAAGAAAGCATCCGATGTTATAAAGGGGTCACTACTTGCAGCTTTCGGAATTATAATTATGGAGACTGGAACAGGTATGTTAGTTAGTTCAATAGCACCAATTAATGGAGCTTTCCAAAGTATAAGTGGTGGTGCAGTAACAAAAGGCTTAAGTGATGTTACTTTTACTGCAAGTTATGGTGGAATTATAGGCTTGGCAATGTTTGTAGGTTTAGCTCTTCACTTAATGATAGCAAGATTTACTCCTATTAAGACAATCTTTTTAACAGGTCACATGCTTTACTGGTTCCCATTTATATTTGTAGCGTCAGGAGTTGAAGCTGGATTAAATGGTGGAGTATTAATAGCTTTTGCAGCAGTATTATCAGCACTCTATTGGTCAATAATGCCATGGCTATTAAGAAAATACGTATTTGATGTTATAGGAGATGATTCTTTTACATTAGGTCATCCATCAGGTTGTTTAGCACTTATATCAGGATTTGTTGCTAAATTAGTAGGAAATAAAGAAAAATCTACAGAAGATATAAACATACCTCAAAGTTTATCATTTTTTAGAGAAATATCTATAAGTGGTGGAATGGCAGTATTTTTAATGTTTATAGTTGTTGGTATAGTAATACCAGATGCATTTAAAGATAGTAATGAGTTTATTGGAACGTATGCAATAAAGCAAGGTCTTTCTTTTGGAGCAGGTCTTATAATAATGCTTCATGGGGTAAGAATGTTAATAAATCAAATAATGCCAGCCTTCCAAGGAATATCAGAAAAAGTTGTACCAAATGCACTACCTGCTTTTGACTGTCCAATATTATTTAACTATAAGCCAAATGCTGTATTAATAGGATTCTTAGTTGCTATGTTAACATCTACAGCTATGATTTTAATATGTAACTATTTTAATGTATTTGACTTATTACTTATACCACTTGTTATAACTTCCTTCTTTGAGTGTGGAGCAGCAGCTGTAATAGGGGAATCACAAGGTGGTATACGTGGAGCTATAATAGGTACAGCTATATCTGCAATATTTATGGTAATTTTAGTAGGAATATCTGCTGTAATTTATTCAGGAACTATTCAAAATTGGATACTAATATTTGGTGGTAATGACCTTTCACTATTTGGTATAATCAGTAAGATTATAGGTTCATTGTTTGGAGGAATATTATAGATATGAAATTTAAATACATAGATGAGATAAGAAGATTAATTGATATAATAGAAAATGAAGAAAAAGTCAATATGGAAAAAGCAGTACAAATCCTTGTTGAAGCAATAGAAAACAAAAAAGCTATATTTTCATTTGGTGCTTCACATGCAGGAATACTAACAGAAGAATTATTCTATAGAGCAGGTGGATGTGTCCTTATAAATCCAGTATTTGCAAAATCTCTAATGTTAGATACAGCACCTATAACTCATACCAGCAAAATGGAAAGACTCGAAGGATATGGTACAGCTTTGGCTGATAAGACCCCAATTAAAAAAGGAGATGTAGTTATAGTTCATTCAGTATCTGGTAGAAATCCAGTAAGTATAGAGTTTGCTATGGAAGCTAAAAAAAATAAGGCAATAGTAATATGTATAACTAATTTAAGTTACTCAAAAAGCGTATCTTCAAGACATTCTTCAGGAAAAAATCTTTATGAAGTATGCGATTTAGTAATAGATAATCATGGTCAAAAGGGAGATGCCTGTGTAGAAATAGATGGATTAAATCAAAGGGTTAGTCCAACTTCTACTGTAATAGCAACTACTGTGATGAATTCTATTATAGCTCAAGTTACTCAGGAATTAGTTAATAGAGGATTAAAGAATCCACCAATTTTCTATAGTGCCAATATAGATGGCGGAGATGAGTTAAATAAGGATATTTTTAATGAGTATAAAGGTGTAATTCACTATGAATACTAAGGTAAGGAAAGTATTTTAATAAATGTTAAAACATATTAATAATATAAATAAGTAGTACTATCACTTAAAAGCTGTAGGTAAGAATCTACAGCTTTTATTGTTGTGTATTGAAAAAGATGAGTAATTAATTTTAAAATATGTGAAAATAGATTGGAAAATATCCGTTAGAAATATTGTAAACGTTGTCATAGAAAAAAACTATATTAAAAAAAAGTAAATAGAAAAAACTGATTAGACAATAAATACATGCTTTGATAATATTTTAAATGGAATAAAAATATGTAGAATTATAATGAAAAAAGAAAATAAAATGGAGGGAATAAAAGTGGGTATATTAAAAAAGTTATGTTCACTAGCTATGGTGGCAATTATGACTACAACACTTATAACAGGGTGTTCAAGTGGAAATGGAAAAGATTCAAAAAAGGATGGCAAAAAAGAAAAGTTAGTACTTTGGATGCCACCAGTAGAAAATAATATGAAGGAAGTTTGGGACCCTATTTTAGATAAATTTGAGGAAAAAAATAACTGTGAAGTAGATTTACAGATAATTCCTTGGGATAATTATTCAGAAAAATTTGCAACAGCCATAAGTGCTGGTGAAGGTCCAGATGTAGGATATATGTATGCAGAAATGTATCCACAGTTTATAGAAAATGGAGCAGTAGAAGATTTAACTAACTATGCAACTAAAGAAGATAAAGAACAGTCTATTTATATAAAAACATCTGAAATGATGGGTGGAATGTATGGTATGCCATTCCAAGCAGCTAATCCAGGTGTATTATACTATAACAAGGATATTTTAGATAAAATAGGAGAAAAACCTCCTAAAACATGGGAAGACTTTAAAAGAATTTGTAAAAAAGCAACACAGGATACTGATGGTGACGGAAAGGTAGACCAATGGGGATTGGCTCAAGGATGGGGGGCTAAAACTTTTGGTAATTTAAACTGGAACTGGTATCCTTATTTATGGCAAGCTGGTGGAGATATATTTAATGATGATTTAAAATCAGTTAAGTTTAATGATAAGAGTGGTTTAAAAGCAGCTAATTTCTTAAAAGAATTACAAGCATATGTGCCTGAAGATTCTTTATCCAAAGATAGTAATGAAATGATAGAAAGTGTATTTGGACCAGGAAAAGCAGCATTTACAGTAATGCTATCTTCTGCTGCAACAAGCGTATTTGATGAATCATTCCCAGACTTAAATTGGGGATTTGTAACTGGGCTAGAAGATAAAAAAGCAGCAACTTTTGGAGCAGTAGACCATCTATCTTTAATGTCAACAGCGAAAAATAAAGAACTTGCATACAAGTTAATACAACATATGTTGAGTGTTGAATCAATGACAGAGTTTCATAAATCAATACCAAGAGCACCAATAACAAAAGGTGAACCGTACCAAGGTGATGAAAGATTCAAGGAAATGGTAGAAAATGACAAAGATGTATATAGACCACTGGTAGTAGGTCCTCATGGAGTTGAAATATATGAATATTTATGGAAAGAGCTTCAAACTATGATTTCGGGAGATAAAACTCCAAAGCAAGCATTAGATGATGCTGCAAAATATTCAAACGATTTATTAGCACAATAAAAGTTTAAAGCTGTAATATGTTGTAAAGTAGTTTACAGATTAAAGTTAGCATTGTATTTATAAATACAATGCTAATATTTATATTGGAGAGGATAAAATGGAAAACTTAGTTAGAGATTTTGAAGAGAATTCAAAAAGGAAAAAAATAAAATTAAATATTAAACCGTATATGTATATATTGCCATTAGGAATAATTTTGGTGTCATTTTATGTGCTACCAATAATAATGTCAATATACTTTAGTTTTACAAAGTATAATATTATTAGCCCAGCTACCTTTATAGGTTTAGAAAACTATAAAAAATTATTTACAGATGAAATATTAAAAGTATCCATTATGAATACTATTAAATTTACTGTTGTTGTAGTACCTTGCCAAACTATCTTATCATTGATTTTGGCAGTTTGGATTACAGGAAAAGGAAGTAGCAAAATAGCTTCATTTGCTAAAGGTGCTATATTTATACCAGTATTATCATCTATGGTTTTGATAGGTATGGTATGGAGGGCTTTATTGAATGGGGAAGGTTCCATTATATATCAGATATTGGGTACTTTTGGAATAGAGTCATCTAAACTTTTAGGAGATAGTAAGACAGCATTACCTACGCTTATGTTTATATCCATGTGGAAAAATATAGGATATTTTATGGTAATTTATATTTCAGCTATAATGAATTTACCAAAGCACTGTTATGAAGTGGCTAAGGTTGACGGAGCTACAAAATTTCAAGAATTTATAAAAATAACTGTACCTTTATTGAAACCAACTACAATAATGGTTGTATTTTTAGGTTCGATATGGTCATTACAAGTATTTGACTTAGTTTATACTGTGACAGGTGGAGGTCCAGGTATATCTACTATGAGTATAGTTATGCATGCATTTAACTTAAACTTTAAAAACTTTAATTCTGGATATGCAATGACTGTAGCAAACGTATTGTTTTTGTTAATAGCAGTAGTTTCGATTTTACAAAACAAGCTTGTAAAACGAGACAATTCAGATTTTTAGAAAGGTAGGTATAATATGAAAACAACAAGAAGATTATTGAGTGATGGTTTACTTTTATTTATAGCATGTGCAAGTTTAGTACCTTTTATATACATGTTGATAATATCATTAAAGATAACATACAACTCATATAGTTTGGATATATCTTTTTCAACAGTAACTCTTCAAAACTATATAGATATCTTTACTAAAAAAGGATTTGCACAATATTTTTTAAATACAGCGATAGTATCTTTTTCAGGTGTATTATTAAATTTAGTATTTAGTACATTAGCAGGATATTCTTTTGCGAAGATGGATTTTAAAGGTAGTGATAAGTTATTCTTATTTATGATAATGACTTTAATTATACCATCTCAAGTTACAATGATACCACTTTATATAATAATGAAGCACTTAGGATGGATAAATAGTTATCTTGCACTTATTATGCCAATACCAACTGCATTTGGTGTATTTATAATGAGGCAAGCTATTTTAGGAGTACCAAAAGAGCTATTAGAATCAGCAAAAATAGATGGTTGTTCAGATTTTAGGATTTTAATACAAATAGTATTACCTCTAATTAAGCCGGCATTAATTACACTAGCAATATTTACTTTTATGGGAGCTTGGAATGAGTTTATGTGGCCTCTTATAGCAACAACTAAAGATGCAATGAGAACATTAACAGTTGGATTATCTACTCTTAAAACATTCCAGATAACTAATTATGGACAAATGATGGCAGGAGCGACAATAACATTTTTACCTCCATTTATTTTCTATTTGATTTTACAGAGTAAATTTGTTGAAGGAGTGTCTTTATCTGGTATAAAAGGTTAAATAGTCCGATTTTAAAATATAGAATAAAATTGTATAAATATGGAGGAATTTAAACTATGGAAATTTCATATGTGCTGAAAGATTGCACATTCAAACACAATAAATATTCTGTTATAGAATCTGAAACTTGGGAAGCTAAGGATTTAGATATTGTAGTAGCTAAAGGTGAAAAATTTGCATTTCAAATTATGCTAAAAGCAACAGAAGAATTTAATTGTACAATTGATAAAAGCAATGCTATATCATGGAAAGGTCTGGGAAATAGAGTAAGATTAGCATTAAATGTGTCTAATAGCTTAGAAAATAATTTTAGTATAAATATATTAGGATATGTTCAAGATGACACAAAAGCATTTGTAAATGATGCTATTTTAAGGGACAAAGATATATTAGTAGAGCAATATTTACCTCAAACATTTTGGATTGAAGGTAAAGTACCAGAAGATTTTGAAAAAAATAACTTTAATATAGGTATTGATATATTTAAAAGCTTTGGATATGAAGATGAAGAAAAAGTTTGTACAATTGATGTTCCTGTAGAGGTAAAAAATGTTGTATTAAAGCCTTTGGATGAAAGTAAATTCTTTTTAGATTTATGGCAACATCCAAGTTGTTTAGCTAGAATGTATAAAGTTGAGTTATGGTCTGATATTCATTTTGAAATAATCGATAACTATTTAAAAGAACTGGCTTATTTAGGAGAAAAAGTTGCAACAGTTATAGTTTCAGATTATCCATGGGCAGGACAAAGTTGTTATAAAGTTTATAAAAATCCATCCAACTTATATGAATATAACATGGTAAGTGTATCAAAAGGTTTAGATGGAAAGATTAAATGTAACTTTGATAGTATGGATAAGTATATAAGTATAGCTGATAAGTATAAAATGGCTCAGGAGATAGATTTATTTGGTCTATTAGGTAATTGGTGTGCTGGTGAGTTTGGAAACCCTGTAGAAGGCTATAAGGACCCTATAAGAGTAAGATATTTTGATGAAAGTGATAAAGTATTTAAATTTATAAATAATACAAATGATTTAAAAGAATATATAGGATTAGTGTTAAATCATTTAATAGAATGTGGATTATGGGATAGAGTAAGGATTATAGCTGATGAGCCAAATAATCCAGAAGTAGTCAAAGAGTGTATAGAATTTATAAATTCTACTGTAAGCACTCATCGAGTTAAATATAAATCAGCAACTCACGACCAAAATTTTTTAGATAGAGCTAAAGATGAAATTGATGATATGTCAATAAATTTAAAACTTACTATCCAAAATTATAAAGATATAGAAAATCTAAAGAAAAAAATCAACGACAAAGGTGGAATATTGACTTGGTTTGTATGCTGTTTTCCAGAGAAACCAAATAGTTTTATAAGTTCCCCTTTTGTAGAAAATAGAATAATAGGATGGTATACTTATTATTTTGGTCTTGATGGATTTTTAAGATGGGACTATAATTTATGGACAGAAGACCCTTGGAAAGATTCAAGTTACAAATTCCCTATTTGGAAAGCTGGAGATATGTTTTTTGTTTATCCTGGAAAAGATTTAAAGCCAGTTAGAAGTGTTAGAATGGAGAATTTAAGATTTGGGATACAGGATTTTGAGCTATTTACCATGTTAGAAAAAGAAAAGGGAAGAGAGTATATAGAAGTTGAGATTATGCAAGAATTATTAAATAAAAAAGAAAATGCTGAGATTAAAGGTTTTGGAGATATAGAACTAGGATACTCACTAGATAATTGTGCATATGATAAAGTTAAAAAATATGTATTAGAGTTGTTAGATAGATTATAAAAAAACATAAGGGTGCCTCAAAATGAACTTTTTAGTTCATGAGGCACTCTTTTTGTATGAAATAAAATATATTTTCATTATTTCAATAATGAAAAATAGGCTTATCCCTATTCTGAGACACCCTTTTGTTTTTTTAGTTGTATTTAATGTTTTAAAACAATTATAAACACTATAAAGTTTATAAATGACAATAATTATATATAACATGATGTACTTTAATTTGTTATAATAGGGATTAAGTAATATTATATGGAAGACAATATTGTTGGGAGGAGAGTAAGATAAAAAGAATAGGTATTATTATAATGTTTTTTTTAAGTATAGCTTTTATTGGATTTTATCTTGTAATAAGAGGAAACAGCGATACAATTAAGATGCAACGAGGGATAAATATAGGTAATGCACTAGAATCACCTAAGGATTTTACCTGGGATGTAAAAATGTCAAATAAGTTTTTTGATGATATAAAAGATGCAGGTTTTGACACAGTACGTATACCAGTAAGGTTTTCTGATTATACGTCAGATTCTAATGATTTTAAAATTGACGAAGAATTTTTTAAAAAGATTGATGAATATGTAAATTATGCATTGGATAAAGACTTAATAGTTGTGTTGGATTTACATCATTTTGAGGAAATTATGAAAGAACCAGGAGTTCATAAAGAAGAGTTTTTAAAAATATGGCAACAGATAGCTAATAGGTATCAAAAATATGATAAAAAACTGGTATTTGAATTATTAAATGAACCTAAAGAAAATCTATCTTCACAGTTACTAAATGAATACCTTGAAGAAGCAATAAATATAATTAGAAAAACTAATCCTAAAAGAACACTTATAGTGGGACCATATAATTTCTATCAAATTGATTATTTAAATGAATTAAATATTCCTAAAGATTCTAATATAATAGTTTCTTTTCACTATTATGAACCAAATGATTTTGCATTTCAAGGAAATATCTATCATAAGGGATTTGAGCACTTGAGTAATATTACTTGGGAAGGAACAAATGAACAAATGGATTATTTAAAGAAAAGGTTTGATACTGTGGAAAAATGGGCAAATAAAAATAAAGTAAAAGTCTTTTTGGGTGAATTTGGAATAACAAAAGAGGCACCAGAAGCTTCAAGAAAAGCTTGGATAAAAGCTGTAAGAGAAGAAGCTGAAAAACGAAACTTTTCATGGGCTTATTGGGAACTTGCTTCTGGATTTGGGATATACAATCAAATTGAAGGTACTTGGGATAGAGATATATTAAACGCATTAATAGAAAAGAGGTGATTTTATGAAGAAAAATTCAAAAAAGATACTTATAATTTTAACTATTATTACGAATATCATATATATTTTTTGGAGGATTTTTTATACAGTACCTAAAGAAGAAGGTATGTTTGCCTTAATATGTGCTATAATACTGCTTTTTGTAGAGATAATAGGCATGATGGAAATGTTTGTACATTATTATGGTATGTCAAATATTGAGTATCCTGAAAAACCAATTATAAGTGAAGAGCTTTATCCACATGTAGATGTATTTATTGCAACATATAATGAATCTGTTGATTTGGTGAGAAAAACCATAAATGGATGTATACATATGCAATATCCAGATAAGAAAAAGGTACATATATACGTATGTGATGATGGAAATCGTGAAGAAATGCGTATTCTAGCAGAAAAAATGGGTGTAAATTATATAACTAGAACAGAAAGAGAAGGAGCAAAAGCTGGAAATTTGAATAATGCAATGCAACATACAAACTCCCCTTTGATTGCTACATTTGATGCAGATATGATACCAATGCATGATTTTTTGATTGCTACAGTACCATACTTTTTGAAAAATGAGCAGGCTAAGAAAGATGGAGAAAAAGAGGAGTATGAAAAGGTTGGTTTTGTACAAACCCCACAGAGCTTTTATAATCCAGATTTGTTTCAATTTAATCTGCACTCTGAGGGTAGAATTCCAAATGAGCAAGATTATTTTTACAGAGATATTCAATTGGCTAGAAATAGGACAAATTCTGTAATTTATGGTGGTAGTAATACAGTTATTTCAAGGGAAGCTCTGGAAGAAGTTGATGGATTTTACACTTATTCTATTACGGAAGATTTTGCAACAGGTATCTTAATTCAAAGTAAGGGGTATAGATGCTATGCTATTCCAGAAGTACATGCATCAGGTTTATCTCCTACTGATTTAAAAAGTCTTATTAAGCAACGTGAAAGATGGGCACGTGGATGCATACAAACTGGTAGACGTCTAAATATTTTGTTTAGGAGAGGTTTAGGATTTTGGCAGAAAATAAGTTATATTTCTTCAATTACTTATTGGTATGCAAGTATAAAACGCTTTGTATATATAATGGCACCTATTTTGTTTTCTGTGTTTAATGTGATTGTAGTAAAATGTACATTACTTCAAGTATTGGTGTTTTGGTTACCAATGTATATTTTAAGTAGTTTATCTCTTAAAATATTTTCTCAAAATATAAGAAATACTAGATGGAGCAATATATATGAAACTATAATGTTTCAGTCTTTGATGCCAGCAGTAATACTTGAAACGTTCGCAATATCCAAAAATAAATTTTCAGTAACAAATAAGAATAAATTAGAAGAAAGTAAAATGTATAAATTTTTACAGGGAATACCTTATTTTATTTATATAGTGTTATCTATAATAGGAATTTTAAAAATGTTTATAGCAATATTTGAAATGAGTTCAATGACATATTCAGTTGTACTATTTTGGTTAATTGGAAACTTTTTCAATCTTGTTATGGCTACATTATTTATATCAGGAAGACAACAGTTAAGAAAGTCTGAGCGTTATATTGCTGAAATTGATTTTAAGTTAAAGAAAAATTCTTATGTTCTTTCTTCAAAAACAATTGATATATCAGAAAGTGGATTTGCATTTTTGTTGGAAAATCCAGAATATATTTCTCCAGATGAGGAATTTGAGGTAGAGTTTAGAGAAAAATCAGGAAATGAAATGTATATAGCTAATATGAAGGCAAAGATTGTTAATGTTGTTGAAGTGGATTCAAAATGGAAATATGCAGCTTATATTACACATATTGAAGATAGTGAAATAGATAACTGGATGTGTATTGTTCATGATAGAATACCTACTTTACCAATGACAATATCTAATCAACTAGGTTTCTTTGATGATTTGCAAATTAATGTAAAAAAACGTATCGAGAAAACTAGAACATTATCACGAAGAAGTCCAAGAATCAATATGAATTTTCAGATGGATATAAAAAATATAGGTAAATTAAGAATAGTAAATTTTAATTATCAATATGTATTATTAAATTTTGAAAATATAAATACTTATCCTAAAGAAATAGAATTAGAAATTAATGATAATATTGCCCTAGAATGTAATTTATGTGAGGGTAAAACTAATGAAAGAGGTATTTTATATAAAGTGAATAACATTGATAGTGTAATGCAAAATTTCTTTTTAAGAGATGAGATGATGGATTGGATATTACAAAATAAGACAATTATTATTTCAAAACCTAGTAAAAAGAAAGAAAAAAGTACAGATGAGTTTGAACCCATGGAATATATTTAGGAGAGATGAAATGAAAACTTTAAAAGTATTTTTTTGTTCTTTAAAATATTTTATTTTGGTGTTTATTTTTTTTATAAATGCTACTTTTGTAAGTTTAGCAATAAGTAACAAAAATTTAGATTTATATTTTAAAAAGATAGAGAATAATTTAAGTTCTAAAATTACGCATGAAGATAAAGGTATAAAAATAGAAACAGATAGTTCTAAAGATGATGAAGAACGTTATTTATATGTTTACCAAAATATAAAAGAAAATTGGAGTATGTACCATAATTTTTATATTGAGATTCAAAATAAAAATAAAAGCTCTCAACGAATAAATTTAAGTATACAAAGTAAAAGTATGACTGAATTTAGGTTAAAAGAAGGTAGTGAAGTTTTTCTTGAAGATAAAAATATAATCTATTTAGATAAAATAAAAGATGGATGTATAGAAGTACCAGGAGAATTTGAAGGAAAAATTTATGTGAATTTTAATAGTTTTATAAATGATAAAAATAATATGTTATTAGATTTTAATAGACTTTCAGATATTGTTAGTTGGGGGATTACATTTATTCCATCTAATGAAGAACATAATATTGTTATTATAAGAAAGTTATCCTTATTGTCTCAAGAGCAATTAGAATCTTTACATAATACTAAAATAACTGGTGATGAAGAAGTACAAATACCTGTATTGGGTCAGAGCATAAGTCAGTACAAAGTATTAGGGATTGAAAATAATTCAGATGTCAAGTATTCACTTATGGAAAAACAAGATAATATAACTATATCTCAAAAAGGTAAATTAACATTAAACAGTAAAGCCAAACCTGGACAAATTATTTTACAAGTTAATGTTGGTGATAAGTTTAAAATTGGAAAGAAAATAACATTGACTCAATCTTGGAGTATTAATAAAAAGGATAAGGATGGTGTTCCATATACATTAGTATCTCCTGAGCAATCACCGACAGTACAAGACATGAAAGAAATAAATTTTATGAATAATATTATAACACTTATTCGAATTTTATTTATGTCTTTAGTAGCAATGTTTTTAGGAATATACTTATATTGGAAAAAAAAATCAAAGACTAAGTAAAGAGAGGAGGTTATATTTTGTTATTTTCAAGCTTAATTTTTTTATTTTATTTTTTACCAATAACTTTGGTATTATATTATGTATTTAGGTTTAATCGAACGATACAGAATATGATATTACTTGTTGTTAGTTTATTTTTTTATGCTTGGGGAGAACCAAAGTTTGTTGTTATTATGATAGCTTCTATAATAATGAATTATATATTTGGTTTACTAGTAGATAGATATAGAGAAAGTAAAATAAAAGTAAAAATTTTTTTGTTTTTAATGTGTGCATATAATATAGGAGTTTTATTTATATTTAAATACCTAGCTTTTGCACTAAGAAATATTAGCGAACTTATTAGTACTGAATTGACTATACCTAATATTGTTCTACCTATAGGAATTTCATTCTTTACATTTCAAGGAATGTCTTATGTTATAGATGTATATCGTAGACATGGAGAAGTTCAAAAGAATCCTTTTTATGTGGGACTATATATAGCCTTTTTCCCACAATTAATAGCAGGTCCTATAGTTAGATATGAAAGTGTGGCAGAGCAAATTCTTAATAGAAAAGAAACGTGGGATAAATTTTCTATTGGAACTTGTAGGTTTATAACAGGTCTAGGCAAAAAAGTATTAATTTCAAATAACATGGCTATAGTAGCAGATTATATTTATACTATGAATAGTCAAGGAGAAATAGCTGTATCGCTTGCGTGGCTTGGTTCTATAGCTTATACTCTGCAAATATTCTTTGATTTCTCTGCTTATTCAGATATGGCTATAGGATTAGGTCTTATGTTTGGTTTTAAATTTGAAGAAAACTTTAATTATCCATATATATCAAAATCAATCACTGAGTTTTGGAGAAGATGGCATATTTCTTTGGGAATGTGGTTTAAGAGCTATATATACTTTCCACTTGGAGGTTCTAGAGTAGCAAATAAAGATATTATGATTAGAAACATGTTTATAGTATGGTTATTTACTGGAATATGGCATGGAGCAGAATGGACATTTGTAATTTGGGGAATTTTAAATTTTGTTTTCTTAATTATAGAGCGTTTTATAATGTTTGAAAAGATTGAAAATCACAATTTTATAAAACATATTTATACTTTATTAGCAGTTAATTTTGGATGGGTATTATTTAGAGCCCCCAATTTAAAAGAAGCACATAATTATTTTAAAGCTATGTTTGGAGGAAATGGAATTATATGGAGTGATTATACATATATGTTTTTAAAAGAATACTGGATTTTCTTTATGTTTGCATTTATTTTTAGTATACCTATTGCGAAGAAAATCAATAAATTTGTTGTTGAACAAGCTAGATGTAGTATGATATTTAATGTATTTTATCCAATCTCAGCTATTTTATTGTTCTTTATTTCTGTGACATATTTAGTAACTGGAAGCTATAATCCATTTATTTATTTTAATTTTTAATGGAGGAGGAAAAGTATGAGTAGATTTTTCAAAATAAGATTAATAACTGCAATTATGTTCTTAATTGTTTTATTCGCTTTCTCTATCTTTAATATTTGGTATTCTGGAAAAGATATGATACAGGAAATAAAAAATTCAGTTTCTGAGAGAAGTAGTTTAAAAGAGACAATATCATCTATTGATAATACCGTAAATGATAAAGTAATATATAAAAATACATTTATTGAAACTTATGGATATTTACAAAAACTAATGGGTAAAAATGAATTTTCAAAGTTTAGCGTTGTAAAGGATACTTCTGGTAAGATGCATTATACGTATTTTGCTAAATCTCCAAATCAAGTTGGTGTACTAGCAGATAGGGTAAGAAAATTTTCTGAGGAAATGGAGAAACAAAACACGAAATTAGTTTACTTAATGACTCCAGATAAGTACATAAAAGGAGTGACAAAATTTCCAAAAGGCATACCGTATTCTTATAGTAATGAGACAGCAGACAATTTTTTAAATCAACTAAAAAAGTACAATGTTGACTATATTGATTTTAGGGAAAATATTTTAAAAAGTGGTATTCCAAAAGATGATTTATTTTTTAAAACAGACCATCACTGGAAAGTAGAAACTTCTTTTTGGGCTTTTGGAGAGTTAGTTGAGCAACTCAATAAAAAATACAGTATGAATTTAGATGAAAATCATTATTATAGAGATAAGGAAAATTATAATTCAATTCTATACCCTAAGTCATTTCTTGGTTCTATGGGAAGGAAGACTGGTATTTTATATGGCGGGATAGATGATTTTACATTAATTTATCCTAAATTTAAGACCAATTATACATATTATACAGATTCTAAATCACAGAAATTTGAATTAAAAGGAAGATTTGAAGAGAGTTTGATATTATCATATCCTTTTAATGCAGACCTTAATTTAATGAATGCTCAATCAGACAAGTATTTTACATATTTATTGGGAAATAGACCATTAGTTAAAATAAAAAATACAGAAAATCCAGAAGGATTAAAAGTGCTATTTGTTAAAGACTCTTTAATCGTACCAACAGCAGCATTCTTTTCCTCTGTTTGTTCAAATATAGATATGATAGACCCTAGATATTATGATGGAGATATATTAGAATATGCAAAGTCTCAAGACTACGACTTTGTTTTTATATCTGTATATCCTCAGAATCTTGTAAAAGAATTTTTTCCATTTTGTGAATAAATGTGTCAATAAATTTTCTAATAAAATAAAAAATAAATGGCTAACTGATTAAAAATTAGCCATTTATTTTTATACTTATTTTAAGAAATATTTTTCTTGTTAAACACTTCTTTATCGACTTTTCCAAGTGATTTTCCTACAGTGATTGACGATATCATAGCACCATTAACATTTATCATTGTACGTCCCATATCTAGTATAGGGTCTATTGCAAGTATACCACCAACTAATGGGAAATAAGAGCCAAGACCCACTCCAGATATAACAACTGAAACTGCCATTGTAGCAGTTCCTGGAAGCCCTGCTATTCCAAAAGAACTAATTGTTATAACTATTAACAACATAACATAAAAGCTCATATCCATGTTTACACCAGCCATATTAGCAAGTGTTACAGCCATTAAAGCGGGATATATACCTGCACAACCATTCATACCCATATTTGCACCTAAACTTGCTGTAAAGCTTGATACACCCTCATCAACTCCGTGATTTTGTACTAGACTTTCTATAGTCACAGGCAATGTTCCTAAACTAGAACGAGAAGTAAATGCTAGAAGTAGAGCTTCAATTGAATTTTTTATATAATTAATGGGATTTAAACCATTTAAAGTTATAAAAATTAAATGTATAACAAACAATATTGCAACTGATATATAAAGAGCCAATATAAAATGTAAAACAGATACTATTGAGTTAATACCTTGTGAAGTTATTGTGTTTGCAAGTAGAGCAACAACAGCATAGGGCATAAATTTAATAACAGTCATAGATACACTTACAATTATTTTATAAGATGCTTCTATAAAATCTATAAATGGTTTTATTGTTTCAAAATGTTTTTTACTTAATCTCTTTATTGATGTAGCTATAAATGTAGCAAATATTATTGTAGCTACAATATTTCCATTTGCCATAGCCATTACAGGATTAGATGGTAGTAATCCTCTTAAAGTATCGACAAGAGAATTTATTTCTTTAAGCTCTTGATTTACTTCTAAAGTAGGAAGATTGACTCCTACACCTAACTTCATTATATTTGCAACGACAATTCCAACAATTGCAGCTATAGCAGTAGTAGTAAGAAGCATACCTAAAGACTTAAATGTCAGAGTTTTAAGATTGTTATCTTTCATATTAATAATTACTTTTATGATAGATAAGAAAACTAAAGGTACTACTAACATTTTTAATAAGTCCATAAATCCAGAGCCAAATAGGCTATACCATTTACTTACTTCTTGTAGCCAAGTGACTTGAGTTGTATCATTAGGAAAACCAGCAAAAGCTTGAATTATAATTCCTAATATAAGTCCTAGTATTGTAGCATATATTGTTCTCAATGAAAATTTAATTTTTTTCTTTTCAAATTGTCTAACAATAAAGAATGTACCTAGAAGCAAGATTATGAAAAAAATTGTTTTAAAATCTGTAATCATAAGAAATTGTGATAAGAATGAACTTTCCAATATTTTTTCTCCTTTATCTAAAAATAAATTTTTCTAAGCTTAAATAATATCAATATATTAAAAAAATGTCAATATTATATCATAATTTACTGAAATAGGATAAATTAATTTAATTTACAGAAATGTGATTAAATACAGAAAAATAGGGTATAATATATGGTCAAAGAATTTAATTTAGGGTAAGAAAAGATAAAACAGCTTTTATAAAATTTGATTTCAAATAAAAAAATGTTAAAAAAATAACTTTGATTTATTATAAAGATGTGTACATAGAATATATATCAAATGAAAAGCTCAAAATAAGTAAAGAAATTAATTAGACATCAAAGGAGAGATAAAATGAGAGTAATAATAATTGGTGGTGTTGCAGCTGGTATGAGTGCTGCAGCAAAATTAAAAAGAATAAAACCTGAGTATGAAGTGGTTGTTTATGAAAAAACAGAGATAGTATCTTTTGGTGCCTGTGGATTACCATACTTTGTTGGAGGATTTTTTGATGATGCTAATGACTTATTAGCAAGAACACCTGAAAAACTTAGAGAGTCTGGGATTGATTTAAATATATTTAGAGAGGTTATTGAGGTTGATAGTGAATCTAAGAAAATAAAAGTAAAAAATATAAAAACAGGTGAAATATATGAAGATTACTATGATAAATTGATGATAGCAACAGGAGCAAGAAGTATTATGCCTCCTATAAAAAATTTAGAATTGAAGAATGTTTCCACATTAAAAAGTTTATATGATGGGGAATATTTAAAAAAACTTTTAAGCAATGAAGAAAATAAAAGAGTGACAATAATAGGTGCTGGTTTTATAGGATTAGAAGCAGTTGAGGCATGTAAGAAATTAGGTAAAGATGTACATGTAATTCAGTTGGAAGATAGAATATTACCACAAGTATTTGATAAGGAAATTACAGATGTATTAGAAGAAGAAATAAATAGACATAATGTTAAACTGCACTTGGATGAAATGGTTGTAGAACTGTATGGAGAAGATAAAGTACAAAAAGTTATAACAAATAAAGGCGAAATAGATACAGATGTAGTAATAATTGCTACTGGTGTAAGACCTAATACAGAGTTTTTGTTAAATACTAATATAAAAATGCTAAAAAATGGGGCTATAGTGGTTGATGAGTATGGAAGAACTTCTGTAGAGGATATATACTCTGCTGGAGATTGTGCAACTATAAAAAATATAGTAAGTAATGAAAATGTATATGTGCCTTTAGCTACTGGAGCTAATAAATTGGGTAGGATAGTAGGAGAAAACCTAGCAGGAAGAGAAGTTTCTTATCAAGGTTCACTATCTTCAAGTTGTATAAAGATTATGGATATGGAAGCTGCTTCAACTGGAATTACAGAAAGACAAGCTAAAGATTTAGGCATAAATGTCAAATCTAAATTTATTTCTGACTATAATCAAACTCATTATTACCCAGGAAGAAATAAAATATATGTAAAGCTTATTTATGATGCAGATACAAAAGTTATTTTAGGTGGACAAGTGGCAGGTTTTAAGGATGCTGTACAAAGAGCAAATGTATTGGCAGCTGCTATCTTTGGAAAAATGACTACAAAGCAACTTGGAATGTTAGATTTGTGTTATGCTCCACCATTTGCAAGAACATGGGATGTTTTAAATGTAGCTGGAAATGTATCTAAATAATAGTATTTAGATTATAGTTAATATAGTTGCAAGCAATTAAAGGAATGAATTTGCCTAAAATATTTTTATCAAGGTAAAATTCATTCCTAAATTTTTATTCTAAATTTTTGATAATAAAGATTACATTAAATTATTCATCAAAATTTAAATGTAGACTTAATCTATCTTCTCCAAGAATGGTCTTTTCAAAAACATTAGTAGCATTTTCTAAATACATACTAGGTGTATCTAGAGAAGGGCTAAAATGTGTCAGTAAAAGTTGTTTAACATTTCCTAGATTTGCAAGATTCGCAGCTTCTCTAAAAGTCATATGTTTGTTTCTAACAGCTTTTGATATATCTAAATCATCACCATACATGGCTTCACATATAAATAAATCACTATCTTTTATAAAGTCTGGTATTGATTCTATAGGTCTTGTATCGGTTGTAAGACTTATCTTAACTCCCTTTCTCGATTCTCCTAAGACCATATCTGAAGTGTATTTTTTTGAATCTAAAACTATACTTTGACCTTCTTGGAGCTTATTCCATAACATTTTAGGAACTTCATTTTTAGTTGCTTTATCTATATCAAATTTAGGGTTTCTTTTAAAATTAAAACTGTATCCTAAACACTCTATGGAGTGTTCTAAATTGATTGTTGAAATTTCTAAATTTCTTAAAAATTTATTATCTAAAGAAAAATTGCCTTGAGGATTTTCTATAATTTTTAAAGTATATGGTATATATTCTACTAAATTTCTCATAGAACGAATACAATCGACTATTCCAACTGGGCCAATTATAGTTAAATCACTTGTACGACCGCTATTTCCAATCGTTGATAAAAGTCCTAAAAGTCCAAATATATGGTCACCATGTAAATGGGTTATACAAATTAAGTCTATATCTTTAAAGCCACATTTTTTTAGCTTCATAGATACCTGAGTACCTTCTCCACAGTCAATTAGTATTTTTCTACCTTTATAGTTTATAAATACAGAGGATAGAAATCTGTTTGGCGTAGGTACATTTCCACCACATCCAAGTAAAGTTAAATCTATCATTTTTTCCCCTTTCTAAAATTAACACAAGTCTGCTGTTTGTTTTTATTATGATATCCTATTATAATTATTTTAACATTAAATATAACAATAAATGTGTATTTGAGTCAAGAAATATTATCAAATAGAGTTTTTATATAACAAGGTGATTTAAAAGTACCTCAATGGACTTTTAAAAGAGACCAGTTGAAAAGATTTTAAAATAATAATTTTATATAATAAAAGAAAAATATAGATGTGAAAAAATGTAATTAGATTAAAACTAATTGGATATGGACAAAATTAAATTGATAGATAAATATTAAAAATTACACTAATCAATCTTACTATAGTTTAATATTTATCTAAAAAGTTTTATGTAAAATATAAATTTTATCTTAAAGCTAAAACTAATTTGAGGAGGCTAATTTATATTGAAGATTAGAAGGTATTTAATTTTGGTAATTATAATTCTAATTACAACAAGTCAGAGTTTTATTTCTTATGGACTAGAGCGATTTGAAGAAATAACTATTTTTCACACTAATGATATACATGGAAGATATGCTGAAGGTGATGACCATATACAAATAGGAAATCTAGCCACATTGAAAAAAGAAACTCCAAACTCAATTTTAGTAGATGCAGGAGACTGTTTGCATGGACTTTCAATAGTAAATATGGATAGAGGGAAAAGTGCAATTGAATTAATTAAGTGTGCTGGATATGACTATATTACTCCTGGAAATCATGACTTTAATTATGGAAAAGATAGACTGTTTGAGTTATCTAAAAGTGCTAATTTAGGAGAGAATACTTTAAAATTTTTGTCATCAAATATTTTTGAAAATGGAAAAAAAGTTTTTGATAGTAATGATATAAAAGAAATAGATGGAATAAAAATAGGATTTTTTGGACTCTCAACCCAGGAAACAAAGAGCAAAACTAGATTTAAAAATGTGGAAGGGTTAGAGTTTAAAAATCCTATAGAAAGTGCAACAGAACAAGTAAATGAATTAAAAGGAAAAGGTGCCAATGTAATAGTTGCAATATGTCATATTGGTACAAACAGTTTAAGTAAGCCGAATAGTATAGACATAGCAAATGAGGTTCAAGGAATTGATTTGATTATTGATGGGCACAGCCACACTAAGTTTGAAAATGGTAAACAGGTGGGTGATACATTGATTGTAAGTACTGGACAATATTTAGAGAACATTGGTGAGGTAAAATTAACTTTGGATACTAATGATATAGAAAATATAAAAATAGAAAATAAATCAGCTAGATTAATCGGAAAAGAAGAAGCATTAAGATATAAGCTTGACTTTGATGTAAGTAAAAAGGTTGATAAAATAAAAGAACAACAAGAAAAAATATTAGATAAAGTTATAGGTGTAACTACAAATACTCTGGATGGTTCATATGAAAATGTAAGGATAAAAGAAACTAATTTAGGTAATTTAATAAGTGACATTTTACTAGATAAAACTAATGCTGATATTTCTTTATTTAATGGAGGGAATATTCGAGATACGATAGAAAAAGGCAATATAACAAGAAGAGATATTGTAGATGTATTTCCTTTTAGCAATACTATAGTTACCAAAGAGCTTACAGGAGCACAGATTAAAGATGTGTTGGAGCATGGAGTAAAACTTTATCCAGAAAAAAGTTCAGCCTTTTTACAAGTAGGAGGAATTTCATATTACTTTAATCCTAAACAAAAAGAAGGTGAAAGAATAACAGGTATTCAAAAAGAAGGAAAGCCATTAGATTTAAATAAAAAGTATGTAGTTGCAACGAATGATTATATAGCCTCAGGTGGAGATGAATTTCCTTGTTTTTCAAAAGAGCCAGTACTAAAGGAGTTTGGAAATTTAGAGAGTGCAGTCATTGAATATATAGAGTACAAAAAAGAAATATCAAAAATTGTAGATGGAAGAATTGGTATTAAATCTAAAGATGAGTTAATAAGCAAGAATCATGAGAGTGATTTGATATTAAGTGAAAATGAAAAAAGTATCAATGATAATGAAGAGAATCTATCTAATAATATAAAAAGCTCTGATAGTGATAAAAATAAAAGCTTAGATAAAACAAGTGCTAGAGAAAGTTCTAATCTAGGAATATCTAAAAGAGAAGCTAAAGAAAAATCTCCTAAAACAGGAGATTTAGGTTTTTCAAATAGTATAATTATATTTATAGTTTCAAGTACATTAATATGTTTATTGAATTTTAATCAAAAAGAGTTAAAGGATAAAAAATCAAAATAAAAATTAATGAGCAAAAGTTAGTAGATAGTAATTTAATTTTAGATAATAGTAAACAGCAAAGGAAATTGGTTATATAAATATTAATTTCCTTTGTTTTTATGCTTTAACATGATTACTTTTAAATAAAATTGTATGTTATGAAAAATAATTACACTAAATGGTATAGTATTATGGCTATTTTTAGTTTTTATTCAAGTAAATGAAATCATATTAACAACTTCTGATATATTTACAAATTGATAAAAAAATGATTTTACTAGTATGATATAATTTATCTAGTATGTATGATAATGGAGGATATAGGGATGAATAATATACTACTTTTGGAAGATGACAAATCTTTAAATAGAGGAATTAGTTTTAAATTAAAAAAAGAAGGATACAATGTTTTTAGTGCATTTGGTATAGAAGAAGCAAAAAATATTTTCGCAAAAGAAGAGATATGCTTAATTATTTCCGATATAGGTCTACCTGATGGTAGTGGTTTTGACTTTTGTGAGGAGATTAGAAAGAAAAGTGATGTTTACATAATAATGTTGACAGCTCTTGATGAAGAGGTGGATATTGTCACAGGATATGATTTAGGTGCAGATGATTATATCACAAAGCCTTTTAGCTTGATGGTATTAATATCAAAAGTGAATGCGCTTATGAAAAGAGTAAATACAGTAAAAAATTATACTCTATTAGTTTGTGATGATTTATTCTTTTATTATATAGAAAATAAATTAATTATAAGAACAGATGATAAGGAAGAAGAGATAATTTTAAGTAAGACAGAGACAAAACTATTAAAATATTTGATGGAAAATTCTATGCAGACATTGACTAAAGAACAACTGTTAGAATCTTTATGGGATAGTAGTGGTAATTTTGTAGATGATAATACGATTGCAGTAAATATAAGAAGACTTAGACAAAAGGTTGAAAAAAATCCATCTGAACCTAAATATATAAAAACAGTAAGAGGGGTTGGATATATGTGGGGAGAAAGGAGTATAAAAAAATGCTAAAAAATATGAACCTCAAAGATGGTTTAAGTGTGAAAGATGATTATATAATGAGAAGAGTTATTGTATATTCTGTTTTATCTGTACTAATAGTAACCCTTGTATTTATACTTTTTGAATATAGCAGATTACATAAATTGTATGAACATCAAATAAAAAATACTCAAAATATTGCTGGAATATTGATTGAAAAATATCCTAATGATGAAATAGATATAGTAAATTCTATTTATAATTCCGATTATAGTAAGGTGTCTACTGGAGAAAAGGCATTTAAGAAATTTGGCTATGGATTGGAAAATAAAATGTCAAATGATAAAAATTTTAGTTTATACTTAAAATCTTTTTTTAAGGAATCATTTTTTATTTTTTTAATGATGTTTATAGTAGTTATAGGTATAATATATTATTTTATAAGATACATAAATAAAAGATTGAGTAAAATTTATTTTATAGTAGATAAGATGGCACAAGAAAACTACTTGAAGGACACTACTGAGTCAGAAGAAACTGGTTATCTAGTAGAATATAATGAGTATTTTAAAGAAGGTACATTTAGTAAGATAAATAACTGTCTATATGAGCTTAATAGAAGTTTAAAGATAAAGTTTATTAAATTAGAAAAAGAAAAAGAAAGTGTAAAATCATTAGTAACAGATATTTCCCATCAATTAAAAACTCCTTTAGCATCCTTAAAATTATACAATACATTACTTATAGAAGAAAAATTAGAAGAAGATGAAGCCAACGAGTTCTTATTAACCAATAAGGCTTCTATAAATAAATTAGAAAATTTAATAAATTCTTTAGTGAACATATCAAGGTTAGAAATTAGCATGATAAACATAAAAAAAGAAGATAATGATATAAAAAATACTATTCTAAATGCAGTAAAAAGTGTTACCCCTAAGGCTAAGAGCAAAAGTATAACATTAAATTTAAATGAATTTAACAGTAGAATTATACCACATGATAAAAAGTGGACTGAGGAGAGTATTTTTAATGTATTAGATAATGCTGTAAAGTACACACAGGTAAATGGAGAAATAAATATATCTGTAGAAGAAACTGCTAATTTCTTTAAAATTATAATAGAGGATAATGGCATAGGGATTGAAAAAAATGAGTTTAATAATATATTTAAACGTTTTTATAGAGGTTCTGCTGATGAAATTGAATCTGTAGAAGGTAGTGGGGTAGGATTGTATTTAAGTAGAAAGATTTTAGAAGAACAAGGTGGAAATATTATAGTTTCTTCAAAAGTAGGGATAGGGAGCAAGTTTTCTTTGTTTCTTACAACTATGTAATATTAAATGAAAGGAAAATGTAAGCCTCTACATTTATTATATAAGTATAAACAGCTCCAGAAATAAAAAATTAATAAAATATGGGGTAATATAACTTAGAATGAGGGGATAATTTTATGAAAATACTATATACTGAAAATTTATCAAAGCATTATGGAAAAGGAGAAAACTTAGTAAGAGCTTTGGACAATGTTAACTTAGAAATAAATGAAGGTGAATTTGTTGCAATAATAGGAAAATCAGGTTCTGGAAAAAGTACACTTTTACATATGATTGGAGGTCTTGATATACCTACATCTGGGAAGGTGTATATAGATAATAAAAATATATTTACATTAAAAGAAGAAGAACTAGCTGTGTTTAGAAGAAGAAAAATAGGGTTTATATTTCAAAGCTATAATTTAATTCCATCTCTTAATGTATGGGAAAATGTAGTGTTGCCAATCGGTCTAGATGGTAGAGAAGTAGATGAATCTTTTATAAAAGAACTTTTGAAATCATTAGGACTTGAAAATAAACATGACGTTTTACCAAATACATTATCAGGTGGTCAACAACAAAGGGTGGCAATAGCAAGAGCATTAGCTACAAGACCAGCTATAATACTTGCTGATGAACCAACTGGAAACCTAGATTCTAAAACATCTGATGAGGTTATGAGTATATTAAAATCTATGTCTAAGAAGTACAGTCAAACTCTAGTTATGATAACTCATGATGACAGTATAGCCCAAATGGCTGATAGAGTTATATTCATAGAAGATGGCAGGGTGTCAAAGGTTGGTGATAAAAATGATTAATACTACTAAAATAGCAAAAAGTAATTTAAAACAAAATAAATCAAAAAGTATTCTAATAATAATCACTATAATACTTTCTACTTTAATGCTTTCTTCTATTGGAATTTATATTGTTGATGCAGGAGCATATCAAAAAGAAAATACTATAAAGTATTCAGGTAATTATCAAGGTATATTAGCAAATGTAGATGAAAAACAGGCTGATATATTGAGTAATCATGCAGATGTTGAATTAACTGGTGAAATGAATGGAGTAGGTGTTGAAAAACTGGAAGATGATTCAAATATTTCTCTAGCATACATGAATGAAGATGCTTTGAAATTAAATAGTTTTGAACTTATCAAAGGAAAATTGCCAACAAAAGAGAATGAAATTGTGTTAGATAGTGGAGCTTTAAAGGCACTTGGTTATAAAAATAAAGACTTAGGTGAAAAGATAAAAATATCTTATAATGACTATAAAAATGATAAAAAAATTGAAAAAGAGTTCGTTATAAGTGGAATCTTAAAAACTAGCGAAATATCTGAAGCAGGTAAATATTATTATGCTATTATATCAGAATTATATATGAGAAATACTAGAGATATGTCACAAGAAGATTTTAATATTTATGTAAAATTTAATGATAAAAGTAATTTATCAATAGAGCAAGCAAAAGAAAAATTAGATAAAATTGCTAATGATATAGGACTTGATACTATTAATACTGCTGTAAATGAAAATTATATAAATGCTTTAAAACCAGATATGGAAACGATTATGGGTGGAGGTTTTGTAGGATTAGTAATTGTATTATCTAGTATTTTAGTAATATACAATATATTTTATATTTCAATAGTTACAAAAGTTCAAGAATTTGGAAAACTTAGAGCAATTGGTGCAACTAAGAAACAAATAAAAAATATAGTGTTTAAGGAAGGGTTTATATTAGCCGGAATAGCAATACCAATAGGAATAATTTTAGGCTATGTACTTGCAAATATTATAATAAAATCATTTATGGATATAGATGTAAAATCATCACGATTACCAGTTATATTATCGGTTGTGGTAATAAGCTTTATATCTGTTGTTTTATCACTTTTAAAACCAATGAAAGTAGCATCAAAAGTATCCATTGTTGACGCAGTAAGATATACAGGAAATAAAATAAGTAATAAGAGTAAGAGAAAAGGATATAAAAATATAAATCTAAAGAGATTATCACATGCCAATTTAGAAAGAAATAAAAAACGTACTTACATGACATTGGCATCACTTATACTTAGTGGAACTATATTTATAACAGTATCAACTGCTTTAGAAAGTTTTGATGCTGAGAAGATGGCAAGAGAACACTTTCCTTATGATATAGAAGTTAGACTATCTGGCTATGAAATGGACAGTGATAAAAACCCTAAAAATAATTTAAATATTTTACAAATGGATAATCCTCTAAGTAAAGTTTTTTTTAATCAAATAAAGAACATGAAAGGAATTAAAAGAATAGAGTCTGCAAGAAGTGTAAAAATTGGTATGGAGGATTATGATGTTGAATTTAAGTATGACCTTTTACAAAGTATAAATGAAAATGATGTAAAATCATTAAATAAGAATCTAATAGATGGAAAAGTAAATCTTGAAAGACTGCAAACTGGAGATGAAATAGTAATTACTCATGTTGATACAGCAAAGGAAATGGGAGTAAAAGCAGGAGATAAAATAAGATTAACTTTATATGATGGAGATAAAAAGATAAAAAAAGAATTTAAAGTTCAAGCAATAGCTATGGGAGTTCCAAGTTTTGGCATAGGGAAAGATTTTATTGATAGAACTTTGAAATACGATTCAACTAGTAGCTTG
Organism: Clostridioides sp. ES-S-0054-01; assembly: GCA_021561035.1. Lineage (NCBI taxonomy): Bacteria > Bacillati > Bacillota > Clostridia > Peptostreptococcales > Peptostreptococcaceae > Clostridioides > Clostridioides sp. ES-S-0054-01. The sequence goes on along the minus strand of CP067346.1, from coordinate 2,604,458 downwards.
GGAATATATACAGAAGAAGGAAAGTATCAAGAAATCAAAGATAGTATCAAGAAGATTGCTAAAAATAATGGATTTTTAGAGACCGATTTTATAGATAGTAGAATTGAGTCAAATAAGGCTACTATTTCATTTATAAAGATAATGGGATACACGCTAACAGGCATAATAGGTGTGATTGGATTTATGAATCTTGTCAACACAATGATAACTAGCATAGTTACTAGAAAAAAAGAGCTTGGCATGCTTCAAGCTATTGGTCTTACTAATAAACAACTAGTGAAAATGCTTAATTCAGAGTCAATGTATTACACTTCTGGAATGATGATAGGAAGTATTTTATTTGGAGGTATATTAGGGTATATTGCTGTTATACTTCTAAAAAAGACTGGATTATCTTATGCAACATATTCTTTGCCAATAGTACCAATCTTGTTGATGATTGTGTGTATTCTTATAGCTCAATTTATAACAATTTATTTGATAGGACGAAGTTTTAATAAAGAATCTCTTATTGATAGAGTAAGATACAGTGAATAAAATGCAAATATTTATGGTTAGTTTAACTAGAAAAAAGCATATAAAAAATATAGTTAAAGAGATTCATAATTAAATAGGTTAAAGTATAGTCACGGAGCAAACAATTTAAACTGATGTTTGCTCTGTATTTTATTATGTAAACAATAATATATCTAATAGACTGATATTATTCATGTTAGAAAATGTATCGGTACAATTCTAAAAAAGTATAAAATTGTACCATATAAAATGAAAATTTTGTATAATAATCGTATAGAAAATAAATAGGAGCTGATATATATGAATAAGAAGATTAATTATGCACCAGGACCAACTGAAACTAGGGAAAATGTAAGATTAGCAAGAGCAGAAAAAACAACAAATCCAGATATAGATATTGATTTTGTTGAATTTTATAAAAAGACATGCGAGAAGTTTGGCAATATAGTTGGAACAAAAAACGATGTTTACATATTGAGTGGTGAAGGAATATTAGGGCTTGAAGCAGCATGTGCATCACTTACCGAAAAAGGAGATAGAGTACTTGTAATTGACAATGGTATATATGGAGAAGGTTTTAAAGATTTTGTAACAATGTATGGTGGGGAGCATGTGCTTTTTTCAAGTGAATATACTAAAAGTATAGATATTGATGAATTGAAAGCATTTTTAGATAAGGATAGTAATTTTAAATATGCAACAGTAGTGCATTGTGATACTCCAACTGGTGTATTAAATGATGTAAGCAAAATATGTCCATTACTTAAGGAATATGGAATATTAACTGTAGTTGATTCTGTAGCAGGTATGGTAGGAGAAAGATTAAGTGTAGATGAATCTAAAATAGATATAATATTAGGTGGTTCACAAAAAGCTATTTCTGCACCAGCAGGACTTACTATAATTGGAATAAGTCAGGATGCAAAAAATTGTATAAAAAATAGAAAAACTGATGTAATAGGTTTTTATTGTAATTTAAATATATGGGAAGGCTATTATGAAAAAAAATACTTCCCTTACACGATGCCAATAAGTGACATAATGGGGCTTGATAAAGCACTTGATAATATATTAGAAGAAGGAATAGAAAACGTATTAAATAGACATGAAAAAATAGCTTATAGTGTTAGAAAAGCTATTGAGGAATATGGTCTAGAATTATTTTTAGAAGAAGGGTATTCTAACACAGTTACAGCTATAAAAATTCCTGAAAGTATAGGAGCTTTAAAGCTTACTGATTACATGCTTAAAAATTATAATACACTTGTTGCAACATCACTAAATCAATATATGGATACTATTTTAAGAATAGGTCATATGGGAGAAAATGCAAATTTAAATAAAATAGAGCATGTATTAAATGTTTTGGATAAAAGTTTAAATGCATTAGGATTTAAAGGAAATGGAAATTTGTTAAACTTATTTAATAAGTATTATTTTTAATAGATAGGGGTATATAGCATGGAAGTTACAACTAAGCAAAAATTTACAACGAAAGACATGCTGGAAACTTCCCTATTAATAGCATTAGTATTTATTGCAACTAAATTTATAAATATAAGATTACCAATATCTATAAATGGTGGCTTGAGTATTTAGGAACTGTTAAGATGAATATAATACCACAAATTAAAAGTTGGAAATTATAGAACTGAATGTAAAAGATAGTTAAATAGTATTAAACCAAATTAGCCAAATAACATTTTGTATTTAAATTGTTATTTGGCTTTTAGTGTTTATTTTAATATGAGTGTTATATACTAGAAAAACCAACAAACTGTTAGAGTGTGGATTATCATAATGTCATATTCGGGAGCTAAAAGGCTTAATACTGATTTGTCAATGTGTCTTTTTAGCATGTTGAACAGGTATATTGCCATGCTTTCATTATTTTATTTTTTTGCCTTATACTGGACTACATTTGCAGTTTCCTAATATATTTGGCTCATATTTAAATACCATTATCTAAAAGTACTATTGCTGTACGAGAGGCAATAGGCATTTTAGAAGAAGGAGGAGTTGAGCTAAAGTATACATCATAATCTCTTAAGTTTTCTTTTTTTGTGTTTCCTCCAAACTCTACCATATCAGTATTTAATATCGTTTTGTAGTTTGTATTTTGAAACTTTGAAATATCAACTGATTGTATTAGATTAGGGTGGAAATTAAATATAAATAAATATTTGCCCTTACTGTACACCAAAATCTTTTTATCATTATCCATATGTATAAGTTCATGACTATTTTGGATAAAAATATCACTGTATTTTGTAAGTTCGAGCATAGATTTATCAAAACTTAATAATTGTTTATACTTTAAGTTGTTATCTCCTGAAAGGCTCCATTGTCTTCTGGCATACTTATAGCTCCAATTATTGCCTTCTCGTGGAAAATCAATCCATTCAGGATGCCCAAATTCATTTCCCATAAAATTTAGATACCCTTCACCTGCTAGAGAAAAAGTTATTAATTTAATTAGTTTAATAAGAGACATTGCTCTATTGATAACATGATTATTTGAGTTTATTTCCATGTTCCAGTACATTTCCTTGTCAGCTAACCAAAAAATAATTGTTTTATCGCCAACCAATGCTTGGTCATGAGATTCACAATATCCTATATTTTTTTCACCAGGACGTCTAGTTGTAAGCTCATACCACATTTTACCCAAATCCCAGTTTTCATCAGATAAGTTAGAAATAGTTTTTATCCAAAAATCAGGCACTCCCATTGCAAGTCTATAGTCAAATCCAATTCCGCCATCTTTTATAGGTATACACATACCAGGCATTCCGCTCATATCTTCTGCGATACTTATTGAATTAGGTTTAATTTCTTTTATCAATTCATTTGCAAATTGGAGATATGTTATAGCTTCAATATCTGTATTCATACTAAAATATTTTTCATAACTATCAAATGAAACTCCAAGACCGTGGTTATGATACAACATTGAAGTTACACCATCAAACCTAAAACCATCAAAATGGTACTCATGTAACCAAAATTTTATATTTGAAAGCAAAAAATGTATTACCTCAGGTTTACCATAGTTAAAGAGCTTTGTACCCCAAGCAGGATGATTTCCCTTTGAACCTGAATGGAAGAATTGATGTTCACTTCCATCAAACTCATTTATTCCCTCCAAAGTATTCTTTACAGCATGAGAATGAACTAAATCTAATAAAACAGCAATTCCCATAGAATGAGCAGTATTTATGAGATTTTTTAAGTCTTCAGGAGTACCAAACCTAGAGGAGATTGCATAAAAGTTTGAAACTTGATACCCAAAAGATGCATAATATGGATGCTCCATAATAGCCATAAGCTGAATGGTATTGTAGCCAGCTTTTTTTATCTTAGGAAGTATTTTTTCAGTAAATTCATTATAAGTTCCAATAGATTCGCTTTCAGTAGACATACCTATATGACATTCATAGATTAGTGGAGAAGTTATGTTTTTTAAGTCAAAATCATTGTCAGTCCAGATAAATGGAGTCTTTGGTTGCCATATTTGTCCATTAAATCCACCAAAATCTTTTTGAATTACTCTTTTTATATATAATGGTATACGGTCAAATGTTTTTCCATTTGCAGTAACTTGTAGCTTTACCTCTGATTTGTGAGGCAAGCTATTTTGACCAGGAATAAATATTTCCCAATTACCAGAACCAATTTTTTTTAGAAGATGAGATTTTCTATTCCAATTATTAAAGTCACCAATTAATGATAAACTATCTGCATTTGGAGCCCATTCTCTGTAAAACCATCCATCATTTGTTTGATGAAAGCCATAATAAAGATGAGCATTTGCAAAAGAATTAAAATCTTTATAGTTGGTTAATAGTTTTGCTTTAACATCTTCATAATGTTTCATTCGTTTTTTTATGTCAGATTCAAATGGTTGTAAGTATACATCAATGTCTAAAATTTTAAATTTTTTTTGACTTTTCATTTTATTTCTCCTCCATAATAAATATTACATCTAAAAAATAATATTTATCTCATACTATCTTCTCTATATAATTGATATATATTATATAATCCTAATAAAAAGCTTAAAACACCAATAATTAATTTCATAATTTACCTCCTTAGTATTTACACTTATATATCGTATTCATCAAAATTTAAAAGTTTGTTCAAAACTCTTTTAATAATATCATAATCAAAGCCTTTATAGGAAAGATGTTGAGAAATTTTTTGATATATTTTCTTTTTATCTTCTTTCTTTACCCTTTCAAATCTTTTTTTTGCTAGATACATAGCATTTTCAAATTCAATATCCTTATCTAATTCAGATACTGCTTCATCAATTGTACTTCTATTGATACCTTTATTATATAGGTTTTGCTTAATTCTATTTTTACCACATTTATTTAAGTTAACGTTTGTGTTAACTATTTTTTGAGCTAATATGCTATCATTTATTAGATTATAACTTTTAAGAAAATCCATAACCCTCTCAATTATGTTTTCATCAAATTCTACTGATAGCTTTTCTTTTATTTTTTTTTCAGATTGGTCAGCATGGGATAAAATGTTTAGTGCTTTATTTTTAGCTTTTATATACATCTCATCATCTAAAATGGTTTTTAATTCCTCCTCATTTATTTCATCCCCTTTTTTTAAATTAAATGTATAAACAAGTTCTTTAAATATAGCAATAAAAAATTTATCATCTACATAAATATTAACTCTATCATCCTTTCTTTTTTGTTGTTCTATTTTTGTAATTATACTCATAAATCCTCCTTTTTTATATGTAATTATATTAACAAAAGCAACTAATCAAATTTAACAAAAAACTTATATTTATATGTTATATTTTATCAAAATTAAGACAAAATAGTAAAAAGTTATTTTTATTAAAAAGTAAAGTAAAGTCATGTTAAATAATTATTTTTTAAAGTATTTTTTAGCATATAAATATAATTATATACCCCAAAAAACAAATTATAAGCTTTAAGAAATAAAAAATAATGGTACAATAGTATTATAACATTAAAAGGAGACAAAATATGAGAAGTGAAAATCTAGTTAAGATGGCAGAGTTGAAAAATACTGAAAAACTAGAGAAATTTAATCGCCATAAAGGCAAAATTAAAATAGGTATATTGGGAGGTACTTTTGACCCTATACACTATGCTCATTTAGCAACAGCAGAATTTATTAGAGACAAGTATGACATTGACAAAATTATCTTTATACCATCAGGAAATCCACCACATAAATTATGTATCACTACAGACAAGTATGATAGATATAATATGACACTTCTAGCAACTGAAAGCAACGAAGATTTTTTAGTTTCAAAAGTAGAAATCGAAAGAAAAAAAAGGACTTATACAATAGATACATTAAAATACTTAAAGAAGAAATACAAAAATGCAGACATTTATTTTATAACAGGTGCAGATGCGATTTGTAGTGTTGAAGAGTGGAAAGATGTAAAGAAAAACTTTGAGTTAGCTACTTTTATAGCTGCAACTAGACCAGGAATTAGTTTGTTAAGGTCACAAGAGACTATAGAAAAACTAACTAAAAAGTATAATGCTGACATTATAACAGTTTATGTTCCATCACTGGATATATCGTCCACATATATAAGGGAACAGCTAAATGAAGGCAAGTCAATACGTTACTTAGTACCCGAAAATGTAGAAAATTATTTATATGAAAATAAACTATATCAATATGGAGATGATTAAATGAACTTAGAGAATATTAACCAGAGACTAAATCAAATGCTACCAATGGGGAGGCTTAGCCACTCAAAAAATGTTGCAAAATGTGCTGAAAAATTATGTGAGATTTATGGATGTGACAAAGAAAAAGCTTACTTAGCAGGAATGATTCATGATTGTGCAAAGTATTTAAGTGACAAGGAAATAGAGGATTATGTCAATAAGTATGAAATATATTTAGACCCAATAGAGGATGGAAACCGTTCATTGTCTCATAGTGTAATTGGGGCGTACATATGCGAGTATGAGTTTGAAGTAGAAGATGAAGATATTATAAATGCAATCAAATATCATACAACAGGAAGAGAGGATATGTCTCTTTTAGAAAAAATAATTTACATAGCTGATTTAATTGAAGAAGGGAGAAAATTCCCGGTTGTAGATACATTAAGAGAATTAGCATATGGAGGCAAGCTTGATGAAGCACTTTTAACTTCTTTTAATAATACTTTAATGTTTGTCATCAATAAAAAAGAAGAGATACATCCAAGAACAATTATGGCAAGAAATTATCTAATTAAAGAAAAGTTATTATAAAAAACCTATATAAAGGCAAACATATTAATAAATTTAAAGTTGACTATGTTACAAAATCGTATTAATATGTTACAATAACTAAGTGCATTTTAATTAGGAAAGTGAGGAATTTTTATATGACAGTGGAACAAATGACAAAAATAGCATATGATGCCATAGAAGATAAATTGGGTCAAGATACAGTTATAATAAATATAGGAAAAGTTTCTAGTTTGTGTGATTATTTTATTATTACTACAGCATCTTCTCAGAGACAGGTAAAAGCTATTGCTGATAATGTGGAAGATGAATTAGCAAAACTAGGATTAGAACCAAGAGGTAAAGAAGGACAAGGAACTCAAACTTGGGTGCTTCTTGATTATGGAGACATAATGGTTCATGTATTTAATGAGGAAAATAGAGGGTTTTATAATTTAGAAAAATTATGGAAAGATGCTCCTTATATAGATGTTGACACATTAGCATAAACATGATAATATATGTTATTATAATTAGAAAATTTAAAAAATTATATTAAATTGAATAGACTAGAGCAGTAAAAGATTATATTTTTTCAGAGAGTTAGTGGTAGGTGAGAACTAATATTATGTAACTTTGAACTTACTAGATTAAAATCTATTCTCCATAGCTGGATTAAAAGCTATCTAAGAGGGTCTATATTAATGTAGGCTAATTAGGGTGGTACCGCGAAGATTTATCCTCGTCCCTAAACGTAAGTTTAGTGACGAGGATTTTTTATTTTCAAAGAATTATTTGGAAATTATAAGTAAATAATACTAAATAAGGTAATTATACACAACTAAAAATAGGAGGTAAAATATGAGCGTATATAATTTTAAAGAAGTAGAGTCGAAATGGCAAAAAATTTGGAAAGACAATAACCAATATAAAATGGATACTGCACAAACTGAAAAACCTAATTATTATACACTAGAAATGTTCCCTTATCCATCTGGAAAGATACATATGGGACATGTTAGAAATTATTCTATAGGTGATGTTGTTGCAAGATTCAAAAAAATGGAAGGGTATAATGTACTTCATCCAATGGGATGGGATTCTTTTGGTTTACCAGCTGAAAATGCAGCTATAAAACATGGAATACATCCACATAAATGGACAATGGAAAATATAGAAGAAATGAAAGAGCAATTAAATTTATTAGGGCTTAGTTATGATTGGGATAAGGAAGTTGCAACTTCAACTCCAGAGTACTATAGATTCACTCAAGAAATATTTTTGAAGTTTTTAGAGCATGGGCTTGCATACAAGAAGAAATCTTATGTTAACTGGTGTCCTTCTTGTGAAACTGTTCTTGCAAATGAGCAAGTTGTTCAAGGAGCATGTGAGAGATGTAAAGCAACAGTATTAAAGAAAGATTTGGAACAATGGTATTTTAAGACTACTGAATTTGCAGAAGAATTACTTAATGACTTAGATACATTAGATGGATGGCCAGAAAAGGTTAAAACAATGCAAAAAAATTGGATAGGTAAAAGTACAGGAGCAGATTTAGTTTTTGATATAGATGGAACTGATAAATCTATGACAGTATTTACAACTAGACCAGACACAACTTATGGAGTTACTTATATGGTACTTGCTCCAGAGCATGAATTAGTTAAAGAATTGGTTGCAGGGACTGAATATGAAGCAGATGTTGAAGCTTTTGTTCAAAAAATGCATACTATGACAGAAATAGAAAGAACAGCAGCTGATGTAGAAAAAGAAGGAATGTTTATAGGTAGATATGTTATAAATCCTTTAAATGGCAAGAAAGTTCCTCTATGGATAGCTAACTATGTATTAGTTGAGTATGGAACAGGTGCTATAATGGCAGTTCCAGCACATGATGAAAGAGATAGAGATTTTGCTGAAAAATATAATTTAGACATAATTGATGTAATAACAGAAGATAACAAAATGATAAACTCAGAAGAGTTTAATGGATTAGATGCTTCAGAAGGATTTGAAGGAATAATAAATAAGTTAGAAAAAGAAGGTAGAGGAAAGAGAACAATTAATTATAGATTAAGAGACTGGTTAGTTTCAAGACAAAGATACTGGGGTTGTCCTATACCTGTAGTTTATTGTGATGAATGTGGAATAGTTCCAGTTAAGAAGGAAGATTTACCAGTTCTTTTACCAACAGATGTTGAATTTACTGGAAAAGGAGAATCTCCACTTACTACTTCAAAAAAATTTATGTCAACAACTTGTCCTCATTGTGGAAAACCAGCTAGAAGAGAAGTTGATACTATGGATACATTTGTTGATTCTTCTTGGTATTTCTTAAGATATGTGGATAGTAATAATGAAAATGAACCATTTAGTAAAGAATTAGTTAATAGATGGCATCCAGTAGACCAGTATATAGGTGGAGTAGAACATGCTATAATGCACTTACTTTATGCAAGATGGTTTGTAAAAGCATTTAAGAGCATGGGTATGATAGACTTCGATGAGCCATTTAAAAACTTACTTACTCAAGGAATGGTTCTTATGGATGGCTCTAAAATGAGTAAGTCTAAAGGTAACACAGTATCTCCTATAGATATAATAGATGAGTATGGAGCAGATACTGCAAGACTTTTCGTATTATTTGCAGCACCACCAGAAAGAGATTTAGACTGGTCAGAGCAAGGTGTCGATGGATGTTTTAGATTCTTAAATAGAGTTTATAGATTGGTTGATGAGTTAGCAGATGTGGTTAAAAAGGATGTAGAGTTTGGAGAATTAAATTCTCAAGATAAAGATATGAGATATACTATACATTCTACACTTAAAAAAGTTACTGCTGATTTGAGTGAAAAATTCGGATTTAATACTGCTATATCAGCTCTTATGGAATTAATAAATGATATGTATAAATATAAAGAGTTGGATAATATAAACGAAGCAGTTATAAAAGAAGGTGTACAAACTATAGTAACTATAATTGCACCATTTGCACCTCATTTAGGTGAAGAATTATGGACTATGATAGGTAAAGAGGGAAGTGTATTTGATATAGACTGGCCTAAATATGATGAAAAAGCTTTAGTAAAAGATGAAATAGAGGTTGTTGTACAAGTCAATGGAAAAGTTAGAGGAAAATTAACTGTTAACTCAAATATATCTAAAGAAGAGATGGAAAAAGTAGCTTTAGAAGATGAAAAAATAAAAGGATTAGTTGAAGGTAAAACTATAGTTAAAGTTATAGCTGTACCTAAAAAATTAGTAAATGTAGTTGTTAAATAACTCAAAAATATAAACAAAAATATAAATTTATAAAATAAATGAGGCTGTCTCAAAATAGAGATAAGCCTTTTTTTCATTGTTGAAATCATGAAAATAGATTTGATTTTATACAAAAAATGATTAAAGAACTAAAAAGTTCATTCTTATACACCTTAATTGTTGTTTTAAACATTATTATAATTAATATTAAATCGCGTTAATGTATTAAGTGGTATGTAAATCATTCAGTTTCTAAAGTGTTGTTCATGGAGGAACTACTCTAAGTTTAGACGAAAAAATATAATTATTGTATTTTTGAAATTTTTTTTATATAATAAAAATAGACAAAAAAGGTGCGTATCTATGGCTTTATCTGAAACACCCAGACAACGAAATTCAGATTCATATAATAGCTACCATATTTCTAAAAAGGAACTTGCAAAAAAGATAGGCGTTTCCACTTCCCAGTTGATTAAAATTATCAGCAGGAAAACAAGGATGGTCAGCAGCGTTATTCTAATGGGTGTCTTGATATATCCAAGTTGGGATTGTCTGAGAATGTTATCAAAGAACTTGTGATAGGTGCAGTAGATGTGGAGATTCTCAACCGTCTTATGGAGCATAAAAACTTCCAACGCCTGATAAATCTGATACGGATTTATTCTCAGAATATGGTTGCTTTGGGAGATATGGAGCGTAACCAGTTTATTGATATGGTGACCATTTTTTTCTAATTTGATGAAAGAATCCCCAGAATACCATACAGAAGTAAGACAGGAATTAACTGATGGTATAAAATGCTAAAGGTAATTTTAAGAATTTTGATAGAATGATTTTAAGATTTATCTGCTATTTTGTTTTTTAGAAATAATTGAAATGTTATGAGGAGGTATGTACAAATGGAGATTGTATCAAATAATCAATCAGGTGTAGAAATTCAACTCAGTCTGTTTGAAGCTATCAAAGATTTATTGTTAATTAATCCTATTTTCTTGTTGGGAACTATCTTGATTGGTATTTCCTTAGTTGTAATATTCAAGAAAAATAGTGATATTCCAAAGGTCAAAACATCTATTTTATCACTGGCAATGTATTATTACTTATGTGTAGCACTATCGCATATTGTTGGTATCCCTACACTCAGTGAATGTATAAGACTTTCACAGTTAGGAGAAACGTTCTTTAATCCAAACATAAATCTTATTCCTTTTAGTGATGGATTTAGTTTGAGCTTTATTTTGAATATTTTACTTTTTGTCCCATTAGGTTTTTTATGTCCGCTTATCAGCAAAACTTTTGAACGTTTGAGAAATACATTCTTGATTGGTTTTGGATTATCTCTCTTTATCGAAACTATTCAGCTTTTTACGTTACACAGAGCAACCGATATAGACGACTTACTCACGAATGTAATTGGAACAATAATAGGCTATTTCTGCTTCAAACTGATTGCTAAATTGCGAATTGTAAAACTACATTCAGATGATGACTCTATGGAACAGGATTACACAGTATGTATTCCGATTGCCATTATAATAGTTGCCCTTATATTGGGATTTTTTAGTTAAGTTCCAAATAGCTAATTTGGGAATTATGGAGGTCATTAAGTGAATAAAATTACTTTTATATATTTAGGCGTAAAAAGTATGGAGAAGTCAATTAAATTTTATAGAGATGGATTAGGATTTTAGATTACAAACTTCCAGTTTACCAAGGAGATAGCAAAGTCGTGTGTCAAAGGGTGACCATTTAGAAATCCAGACAATATAACAGACAGTATGTTACCTTTTACAGGAGCATACTGTCTGTTATGTTGTCAACATCCCATTTTATGGTTTGTGTGTAGTTTCTTGTAAACTGAACTAAATAATTAAATAGAAGCTATTTTGTTTAACAATAGATTCCTTTTTCAAAGAAGTCTTTGATTTCATCAAGGTTATCAGTTTTTCCAAGTGCTAAGATAAGTTTTATTCTAGCTTTTTGACCTGGAAGGTCTCCACCAAATATACATCCAAGGTTTTTTAGGTCTCTACCAGAACCAAAGTAACCATAACTATCGAACACTCTACCTGAATGGCATCTAGAAACTATAACCACAGGAAGTCCTTTTTCTCTAGCATATTCAACTCCAGAAAGCATTTGAGGAGGAACATTACCTCTACCCATTGCCTCAATAACTATACCCTTATATCCACTATCAACAGCAAATCTTATAAAATCAGCATTTTCTCCTACATATGCTTTAAATAAAGCAACTTTAGATTCTACCTTATCAGTATCTATAATTGTTCTATTTACAATATCTCTTGTAAGGACAAGTTCATTGCAGTCAATTATTCCCAATGGGCCACTAGTTAGAGATTTAAATGTATTTAGAGAAAGAGTATTTGTTTTAGTAGCTTCAGAAGCTAACAATACTTCATTATTTAAAACTACAAGGACACCTTTGCCCATAGCATCTTTGGATACTGCAGTACAAACTGATGCAGATAAATTACTTGAACCATCATATCCAAGTTCAGAGCTACTTCTCATAGCACCTGTCACTATTACAGGTTTGATATTGTCAATTGTAAGGTCTAGAAAATAAGCTGTTTCTTCTAAACTATCTGTACCATGTGTTATTACAACTCCTGTAATATCTTCTCTTGCTAATAAATCATTTACATAATTTTTTAATTCCATCATTCTATAAGGTGTTATATGAGGTCCTGGAATTTCATCAAAGTTAAAAACTTCAACATCTGCAACTTTATCAATGTTGGTAACCATTGATAATATTTGTTCACCTGATAAAGTTGGTATAGCAGCTCCGACTTTATCATCTACTGTCATGGATATAGTTCCACCAGTAAAAACTATGGCAACTTTTTTCTTAATACTCATACTATTCTCTGCCTTTCATAAATAAAATTTATAATTCCGATAGGATTATATCAAAAAAAGTAGTTAAGGTCTACCTAAACTCTTTTATTCATATAATTTAGATATTTCAGTGTAATATAATTATTTTTTAATTTTTTGCCATTCAACAATATAACCATTTAGTATTTCTCTTATGGCTTTTCCTATCTTAGTGTAAGCTTCATCATATAAATTTGCTAGAGATATTCTAATTGACCATTCAGGGCCATAGAATCCATTTCCACTTAGTAAAACTACTGAATAGTCATTAGCTAATTTATAAAGGACATCTACTGGAGATGCATTCTTACTTATAAATTTAAATAAATCTTCTCCGTAGTTTAATTTAGCCCATTCCTCAATATCAAACTGAGTATAATATGCAGCATTATTTTTATTTTCATTAATTGGAAGTTCTAAGGCTTCAAATAATAGTTTTTGACGCCTATGGCAGATACTCATATTGAGTTTTTTGTAAGCATCAACTTTGTCAATCAATGCAAAGGCAGAGAAAAATGCCATTTGTACTTGCTGTGGAGTAGAAAGACCAGCAGTATGGTTAAGAGCAACAAGTCTACTATCAGCAACAACTCTTTCCATAAATGAAAGACTAGAAGGATTAAGACTCATATCACTGTAACGCTTATCAACAGATTTTTTTAGCTCTCCAGTTAAATCATTTATTTTCTTATCAAAAACATTTTTCTTATGAAGTGCAAATGTACCAAGTCTCCATCCTGTAACTCCAAAATATTTTGAATAAGAATAAACTCCAACAGTGTTGTAAGGTAGTTTTGACATCAATGATGAAAAATCTTCTACAAAAGTTCCATAGACATCATCCGATATTATCATTAAATCCTTATTATAATTTTCAATTACATCTATTAGATTATTACAAGATGTCTCATCCATAGCTATAGATGCAGGATTATTAGGGTTAACAACGAATAAAGCTTTAATAGATTTGTCACGAAGTTTCTCTAATTCTTTTTTAGTATACTGCCATGTATGAGCACCTTTTTCGTCAACTTCATTAGCATTTATATTTACAACTTTAAAGTCATAACGAGGAAGATTAGGTATTTCAAGATAAGGTGTAAATATTGGAGTCATTAAGGCTATGGTATCACCCTTTTTTAAAAGTTCATTTGCCATTAATGAATCAAATATATAACACATAGCAGCTGTAGCACCTTCAACAGCAAAAATCTCTACATCACCATATTTACCTGATATATCGTATTTCATTTCTTGAACTAGGTAATCGTGTACTATTTTTTCCATATGAGGTAACATTCTATCTGGAAGTGGATAATTATCACCAATAATTCCATCAGCTAGTTCATGAACAAATTCATCTCCATCAAATCCAAGTTCGTTTATACCAAAGTTTATAATATCTCTAGCTAAATATGCTCCTGGCATATCTATATTTTCATTTATAAATTTAAAAAATCTTTCTTTAATACCCTTTTTTTGAGGCATTCCAGCCAAGTGACCTAAATCCCAATTAGAACGAGTTTCAGTAATGGCAAAGTGACCAAAAGTAAAAAAGGCTTCTCTAGCAGTTGAACAAGTCCAGTTTGGATTTCCACGACCTGCATCAAGTAATTCCCTGTTATTTTCTTTTGCGGTGTATTTTGCGATATCTATTAATTTGTCCTTAAATTCAAAAGGGCTTATTTTTCCATATATGTTTTTGATTTCTTTATAAGTATGATTTTTCATTTTAAATTCCTCCTTATGTAATAAGTTTCACATTTTTATAATAAAATAAACAAGTTGGCAAAATGATTATACTTTAATTATAATAGGTTTATAGAAAAAGTAAAGTATGAAATTAAAATAATAGCTGTATTTAACCTTATTAAATATGTATTAAAATAAAAAATACTTTTTAATAAAAAATGATTGCCATATAAAATAAATCTTCAATTTAATTAGCATCTTGGTTTTTTATTTTATTAATATGTATAGTTTTCTAATTTTGAATAAAAATAAAGTAAAACTTTCTTTTATATTGAAGTTGTTTAGTAAGACGTATATTTTATTATTTTGTTAACATTAATAATGTTAAATAAAGTAAAAAAAATAGATTTTGAATAAATAAAATAATATAAAATACAAATTTTAACAAAAATAATAAAGTATATGTTGTTATTTTGATAAAAATGTAAAAAATATTTTTATATTATCATTTAATGTAATTTAAATTAATTGAAGATACATATTTATTGTATTCAATTATTGTATTTTTAGGTTTTTTGTGATTAATTAAAAAATTATAAAAATCGTTTACATGTTGATTTTTCAAAAAAAAAGATATAGAATTATATAGAAAGTAATAAACAAAAATTGGATTTACGGGAGTGGAATAAAATGATAAATGTTACCTTAACAGATGTAAAAAAAGCTAGAGAGACCATTAAGGACATAGTTAAAAAAACTGATTTACTTGAAAGCGTTAAACTTAGCGAAAAAACAGGTGCGAAGGTGTTCTATAAATGTGAAAACCTTCAAAAAACGGGTTCTTTTAAATTAAGAGGAGCTTGTAACAAAATAGCAAGTTTAACAGATGAAGAAAAGGCAAATGGAGTTATAGCTTCAAGTGCAGGAAATCATGCTCAAGGTGTTGCATTAGGGGCAAAAATGACTGGTATAAAATCTACAATAGTAATGCCAGCAACTGCACCTTTAGCAAAAGTTAGTGCAACTAAAGGTTATGGTGCAGAAGTAGTTTTAAATGGTACGGTTTATGATGATGCATATGCAAAAGCTGTTGAAATACAAAAAGAAACAGGAGCAACTTTCTTACATCCATTCAATGATAAGTATGTTATAGCAGGACAAGGAACTATATCTCTTGAGATTTTTGAACAATTAGACAATAAAGTTGATACTATATTATGTCCAGTTGGTGGAGGAGGTATCATCTCTGGTGTTGCTGTTGCAGCAAAAGCTCTAAATCCTAATGTGAAAATAGTTGGTGTCCAAACTGCAAATATACCTTCAATGAAAGAGTCAATAAAAAATGGAAAAGTAACAACAGCATTTAATGATACTACAATAGCTGATGGTATAGCTGTTAAAACTCCAGGAGATTTAACTTTTGAGATAATAAATGAATTAGTTGATGAAATAGTAGTGGTTGAAGAGACAGAAATTGCAGAATCAATATTATTTATGATGGAAAGTCAAAAGATAGTTTCAGAAGGTGCTGGAGCTGTATGTACGGCTGCTATATTAAGTGGTAAGTATGTACCAGCAAAAGATGAAAATGTAGTTTGTATAATATCTGGTGGTAATATAGACATAAATACATTATATAGAATAATAGGTGTTGCTTTAGCTAAAGAAGGAAGAAGATATTCATTTAGTACAATTATGGAAGATAAACCAGGAAACTTTGCTGAATTAACTAGAATAATAAGTGAGAATGGTGGAAACATTTTAAGTGCTAATCAAGGTAAATTATCAGCAGGGGAAGCTCTAGGAAAACAAAGTGCGGAATTTATATTAGAGACAATAGATTATGAACATATAGCTAGAATAAAGAAAGCTATAGAAGAAAAAGGTTTTAAAATTATAGAATTATAATGAAAAGTGTATATAATATATAAGAAAAATAGTATAATAGTGTATGAAGATACATTTTATATGTATTAGATTAACGAATTAGGAGGATTTTAAAATGAAACATGAAGTAATACATACTAATGATGCACCAGCAGCTTTAGGACCATATTCTCAAGCTATAAAAGCTGGAAATTTATTATTTGTATCTGGACAAGTTCCTCTTGTACCAGAGACTATGGAAGTAGTTGAAGGAGATGTACAAGCTCAAACTGCTCAATCTTTAAAAAATCTTAAAGCTATATTAGCTGAAAGCGGAGCTGATTTTTCAAATGTAGTTAAGACTACAGTGTTTATAAAAGATATGAATGAATTTGGAGCTATAAACGAAGTTTATGCTGAATATTTTGGAGAAAATAAACCAGCAAGAGCTTGTGTAGAAGTTGCTAGATTACCAAAAGACGTTAAAGTTGAAATAGAAGTAATAGCTGTATTATAAGAATACAATACTTTTAATTTAAAAAGGCTGAAGCACTATCTTCTAGTGATTCAGCTTTTTTATATAAAAAATAAATCATAAGCTTAAAAAGCTATGATGAATATTGTCGAGTTAAAAAATAAAATTAAAATAAATATTGCAATATTTTTGAGAAGGTTTTATAATGAATATATAATTTGAAACGTGTAACTATTAAATTAGGCATGAGTTCTTGGATATTTTTATCTTTAGGATTCATGCCTTTTTTGTATTGAAAGTTAAAAAATTTATTTAATAAGGAGGAAATACTGTGTTAAATTTTTTCAAGAAAAATAAAGACTATAAAGTACATGCAGTAGTGAGTGGTAATAGCATTAATATTGAGAAAGTAAACGATTCCGTGTTTTCAAAAAAGTTAATGGGAGATGGAATTGCAATTATTCCTAATAGTGATGTTGTTGTAGCTCCTTGTGATGGTAAAGTAACTGTGCTTACAGAGTCAAAGCATGCATTTGGTATGGTTTCAGATGAGGGAGTTGAAATATTAGTCCATATAGGAATTGATACAGTTAATTTACAGGGTGAAGGATTTAAAAATGAAGTGTCTCAAGGAGATATTGTTAAAAAAGGTAATCCAATAATAAGTTTTGAAAGAGAAAAAATAAATTCTAAGGGAATTGATTGTACAATAGTAATGGTTGTGTTAAACCATAGTGAATTCTCGAAAATAAATTGCATAGTAGAGAATGAGGTTGTTGCTGGGCAAGATACTGTTATTGAAATTATGAAATAATAGGAAGGGATTAATTCAATATGAGAGTAGTAAAAATCTTTAATAATAATGCACTATCTACGGTAACTAACGACGGAAAAGATGCTATTTTACTAGGTCTTGGTATAGGTTTTAATAAACGTCCAGGAGATAAAGTTAATGAAGATAAAATAGAAAAGATTTATTATGTTCAAGACCATATGCAGACGAAATTCTTAGAATTGTTAAAAAATGTTAGCCCAGAAGTGATGGATGCTTCGCAACAAATTATAAGTCTTATACCAGGAAATGAGGGGAAGTTTAATAATAAAGGAATATTATCTTTAGTAGAACATATTAGTTTTGCAATAGATAGGATGAAAAATAATGTTTTTTTACCTAATTTAATGCTTTTGGATATAAAGATGATGTATTCAAAAGAATTTGAATTGGGAGTAAAAGCTTTAGACATTATATACAAAGTATGTCATATCCATTTGCCTGAAGATGAAGCAGGTTACATAGCTTTACATTTTGTTAATTTACAATCAAATGATAATTTGGCATATGATACTTTAAAATTTGTAAAAGGTAGTGTGGATTTGATTAAAGAATGTTATGGATTAGAATTAGATGAATCTAGTTTAAGTACATTACGTTTTAGAACTCATCTTAAATTTCTTGCCCAAAGAATTTTTAAGAATGAAATTTGTCAGGATGATAAAATGCTTGAGATGTATGATTATTTAATTAACAATCATCCTAAAAATAAAGAATATTTAGAAAAGTTAAATGTATATATTGAAAAAGAATTTAGATATAAATTAGATAAACCTGAAAAAATTTATTTACTACTACACCTAACAAAAATATTATAGGAATGAAATGAATTAATAATAGAAATATATATAATTTTAGGGGGGTATAAGATTGAAAGAGAAACTACTTGGAGGATTGGAAACATTTGCAAAAGCAATGGTTCAACCATTAATGTATTTATCAAGTGCAGGGATATTAATGGTCGTAGGGGTACTACTTACAAACGATATGCTATTAGGAGTACTTCCGTTTTTTAAATGGGAACCAATTCAAATATTTGGAAACTTAATTTATAACTGTATAATGGCTATTATTAATAATCTTGCTGTTATATTTGCTATAGGTATTCCAGCTGCACTAGCAAAAAAAGAGAAGCACAAAGCAGCATTAATAGGCTTTATGAGCTATATAATATACCTTACAGCGTCTAATACTATGTTGACCTCACTAGGTCAACTAGCGAAAGAAAGCAAAATGCTTGGATTGATAGGGACTGGACAAGCTACTATTTTAGGTATTCAAGTTGTAGACACAAGTGTATTTGGTGGAATTATTTTAGGGTGTATAGCTGGATATGTATTTAATCGTACAAGTAGCAAAACATTTAAAGGAGCTTTACAGATATATTCTGGAGCAAATTTTAGTTTTATATGTATGTTCTTTGTATCTATTTTAATTGGCGTTGTGAGTAACTTCATATGGCCATTAGCCCAACAAGGAATAGCCTCTCTTGCAAATGTCATCAAAGATACAGGTACATTTGGTTTATTCTTATATGGCTTTTTAGAGAGAATATTAGTACCAACTGGGCTTCACCATTTAATCTATACACCGTTTCAATTCTCTGATTTAGGAGGAGTACTTAAAGTTGGTGCAGATACAGTTTCAGGAGCTTATGCTATAGTTATGACAGAAATGAATTTACCAGTTGAGCGCTTTTCAGATAGTATATACTACATGGCAACTGGATTTACAAAGATGTTTGGCTATATAGGTATAGGAGCTGCATTTATTTATACTGCATATAAGCAAAATAAAAAGAAGGTCAAGGCAACGATTATTCCACTAATAATTACAGCAGTATTAGCCTCTGTAACAGAACCATTAGATTTTATGTTTGTATTCTGTGCACCACTTTTATTCTTTGTACATGCAGTTATAGCTGGGCTTTTTATAGCTTTATTAAAAATATTTGATGTTACTGCATTATGTGGAGGTAACTTATTAGTGTCAATTATAATGAATACTACAGTAGGTATAGAAAAAACACACTGGCCAGTAATGATGATATTAGGGCTTGTACAAATTATTGTATACTTTGTAGTATTTAGTTTCTTAATTAAGAAATTTAATTACAAAACACCAGGTCGTGAAGATGAGAGTACAGCGACAGACAAAGGACAATCAAAACCACTTAATTTAGATACAGATATAGAAAATATAATTGATGGGTTAGGTGGAAAAGAAAATGTTAATACAGTAGAAAATTGTATTACTAGATTACGTGTTAATGTAAAAGATGAAAGTAAGATTAATGAAGATATAATTAACTTAACACCAAACAGTGGAATTGTAAGGAAAGGAAAAGATATACAAATAATTTTTGGGCTTCATGTGCATGAAGTAAGACGTGCAGTAGAAGATTTTTTAGAAGCTTATTAAAGATACATATAATTTATATAGAGTTTATAGAGGAGGAATAATTATTATGATTATTACTATTGTTGGTGGAGGAAGTACATTTACTCCAGGTATTGTTAAGTCGATTGCATTAAGAGAAAAAGAGTTAGAGCTTGATGAAATTCGCTTATTCGATATTGATAAAGAACGTCAAGATAAAGTAGCTGTAGTTGTCGACTGGATATTAAAAGAAGATGTTAAAACAGATATTAAACTAACTGTAACTAATTGTGAAAAAGAAGCTTATACAGATGCTACATTTATATTTGCACAAATGCGTGTTGGTAAATACGAAATGCGTGAGCAGGATGAAAAAATTCCATTAAAATATGGTTGTGTGGGTCAAGAAACTTGTGGTTGTGGGGGGATGGCATACGGACTTCGTACAATACAACCAATGATAAAGGTTATTGACGATGTAGAAAAATATGCTAAAAAAGATTACTGGATATTAAATTACTCTAATCCTGCTGCAATCGTTTCTGAAGCTTGTCGTAAGTTAAGACCAAAGGCAAGGATTATAAATATCTGTGATATGCCAATAGCTATTATAGATATGATAGCTGGGTCATTAAATATCAATGACGTTCATAATATACGCTATGATTATTTTGGTCTAAATCATTTTGGATGGTTTACTTCAATAGATTATAAACATAGAGACTTAATGGAAGAGATTAAGGAATACATAAAAGAAAATAAAATATTACTACCAAAATCTTATATAGAAAACTTAAATAAAAGTCGTAGTACAGGAAATCGCCATGCTGTAAGTAGCTGGATACATGTTTGGGAATCTGTTTATACAATGTTAGAAAGTTTCCCAAAATATTTGCCAAACACTTATTTAACATACTATCTTTTAAGTAAAGAAACAGTGGAACATTCAAATATAAATCGTACTCGTGCAAATGAAGTTATGGAGAGCCGTGAAAAAGATTTATTTGAAGGTGTGAGACATTACTTAGAAACTGGAGAAATTTCTGAAAAAGCATTTTATGCAGGCTCACATGGAGATTGGATTAGTGATTTGGCAGTTTCAATTAAAAATGATACACGTAGTCGTTTTTTAGTTATAACTGAAAATCGTGGAGCTATCCCAAACATGCCATATGATGCAATGGTAGAAATTCCAGCATACATTGGTAAAGATGGTCCAGAAGTTATTGCTCGAGGTCCAATACCTCTATTCCAACAAGGATTAATGATGCAACAACTCAACAGTGAAAAATTGATAGTAGAAGCTTATATTGAAAATAGTTATGAAAAAGCTTTACAAGCATTTACATTAAATAAAACTGTTCCAAGTATGAATGTCGCTAAAGAAATTTTGGATGAAATGATAGAAGTTAATAAGGAATATTGGCCAGAATTAAGATAGAAGGGTAGAAGAAAAGGTTTCTACTTAATATTTGGGTATGTTTTTCGAGTCTTTTACCCTATTAATTGGAATGGTAAAGATAAATGAGTGTTTAATATAGGTGCTATATAGGAAAAATATAGAATAATTAAAAATGTACTGGTTAAAATAAGTGAAAAGGAGTTATCACAGAGCAAACTTAGATTGTTCGTATGACAACTCCTTTTTTATATTAGTTTCTAACAATTTGATGTTCTTTTATAAAACATATAGAGATAATTAAACCAATAAATGCAAGCGTAGCAGCTGTTGAAAATGCAACATCCATTCCGTGTATGTTAGACAGAATAGCTGAACTCATATGAGCTTTTTTAGTGGCAGCAGTCATTATAGTAATAAGTACAGCAGAGCCTATAGCGCCGGATATTTGTCTGAGTGTACTATTGATTGCTGTAGCATGAGAAATAAGCTCTCTGTCTAGGGTTTTAAGTCCCCATGTAGTTAATGGCATTAGAACTAGTGAAATACCAATCATACGTATACAATACATCAGTGATACATAAATTAAAGATGTATCTTGACCTAAAAAAGCAAAAGATAAAGTTCCTAAAAATAAACAGCCAGTTCCTAATATTGATAAAGCTTGAGGTCCGTATTTATCTAAGTGACGACCTGCAACTGGATTTAATGCAACCATCAATATAGCACCAGGCAACATTAATGAACCTGAAGATAATGCAGAAAATCTCCTTACAGATTGAACGTATAGAGGAATCATTAATGTAGCAGACATCATTGAAGCATATACAATCATAATTAATACTGTAGAAATTAGGAATGGTTTGTTTTTAAAAACCCTCAATTCTAAAAACGGTTCTTTAGCTTTTAATTGACGTAGTGTAAATAAAATTAATGATATAATTCCTATAATTATTGGTAAATATGTGGCAATATTAGTCCATCCATAATTACCTTGATTAGTAAATCCAACCAACAAACCACCAAAACCTAGAGAAGATAGTATTATTGAAGGTATATCTAATTTTAGTTTTTGAGCTTCTCCAACATTTTTTAGTAGAATAAATGAAAGTATAACATCTAATACAGCAATAGGTGAAAGAAGTAAAAATAAACTATGCCAACCAAATGAATCTACTAACCATCCAGATAAAGTTGGTCCTATAGCTGGAGCAAATCCTACTGTAATACCGACTAAACTCATAGCTGAACCACGTTTTTCAACAGGACATAAATAGAGTATAATGACCTGTAACAGTGGCATTAAAGAACCAGAACCTACTGCTTGTAATACACGAGCAACTAGCATAGTTGAAAAGCTATTAGAAAAAAGTGCAATGACACATCCTAGAGAAAATATAGTCATTGATGTAATGAATAATTTTCTAGTACTAAATCTATTTATTAAATAAGCTGTTGTGGGTACAATAATACCTGCAATAAGTAGATAAATTGTTGTTAACCACTGACCGACATCAGCAGTAATTTTAAAATCTGACATTATATTAGGTAATGCTGTTGATAATAGTGTTTGACTAAGAGAACTTATAAAAGCACCAGTCATTACGATTGCTATTATTAAATTTCCTTTTTTATTGTTACTTTGGGTTTCCATAATTTATAACGTCTCCTTTTTTAATTGATTTTTAATGCTGTTCAATAAAAGTACCTTTGGTCTCAAAATGTCTTCTTTTTCTAAGTATGTAATCATTGCATCCATAATTAAAGAATCATATTGCTGGTTTTTGCCCTCGATATATAATTTTTTTGTTGCTTGTAGTAACTTAGGGTTTTCAAGGAGATAAGTGTCCGTTTTGATTAGCTCTTCTATATCTTGTATCGTTTTAAAAAATAGCGATTTATTATGAATGGAAAAGTAAGCTTCATCTTCTTGTTCATGTAAAAACATTGATTTTTTAATTAAAGGGTTTAGATTATCCATATTTTCTACAACTAAATCTAGAATTTGTATAGTAAATTTAGCAATAAAGTATACATTTATTTCTCTTTTTTGTACATGAATAATGTATATAAACTGGTGAATTAGAGCATCTAATAAGAAAACTAAATCAAATATGATGTTTTCTATTTTATCCCCATAGTTATCGAATAAGCTGAGCTTGTATTCATTCAATAAGTTAGCTCGGGATTTTTTTTGCAGTTTACTTGTAGCCTTACGTTGCACTTCAGAAAAATTTTCTCTTATATAGGTATTTATGGTAGTTCTAGAAAAAATATTTCCCCATACAGCAATTATCTTTCTATTTAACTTCTCAGATGATGGAATGTCATTATTTTCATTGATGGAATGTATAATTTCTAAAAACTTTTCGTCATAATAATTGATTATTTCGCAGATAAAACTTTCCTTAGTTTCAAAATGCTTATAAAAAGTAGCTTTAGACATTTTACACTCTTTTACAATATCTAGTATTGAAGTATTTTGAAAACCTTTTTGGTCAAAAATTCTTTCTGCAATAGTTATAATAAGTCTTTGTTTGTCTGTCACTTTATTATCTCCCTTCATACAAAAACATTAAGTACTATATAGTACCTATAAGTTTCTATAAATATATTATACATCATTTGGAAAAAAAATCAATATATGCACTATAATATGAAATTTTTGAAAAATTTGTTGTTATTTTTAATCGTATAAAGAAGAAACTTAAGAGTTTCTTAAGAATTGTTTAAAGAAATTGCAATAAATTAGTGGTATGATTATAATGTGAGAAAAAGTGTCTTAGAATTTTTCTGTATCAAATTCCAATTATGGAGGTGTAGTATATGAAAAAGAAAATTTGTGTAGCCATAATTTTTGCTCTATTTATAGTTTTTGTAAAAATGTTTATTGATAGTTCTAGTGAAGGAAGGAAAATTATGGCATATGAATTAAGTAAATACAGAAGAGGCGTAAATGTATTATCAATAAATAATATTATAGTAGCAAATAAAAAATACAGTTTACCTGAAAACTATTCTCCTCAGGAAAATAGTGAAGCGAAAGATGCTTTTTATAGAATGAATAAAAATGCTCAAAAATCAGGATTAAATTTAAAAGCTTTTAGTACATATAGAAGCTATGAATATCAAGATAGATTATTTAAGTCATATGTAAAAGAACATGGAGAAAAAGAAGCAAATAGATTTTCAGCTAAACCTGGAGAGAGTGAGCATCAAACTGGACTTGCTTTTGATATTGGAGGAGATGACCAGTCTTGTTGGGCAAATAAAAAGTTCAACAATACAAAAGAAGCTAAGTGGTTGTATGAAAATGCATATAAATATGGTTTTATACTTAGATATCCAGAAGGTAAAGAGCATATAACAGGATATATGTATGAATCTTGGCACTATAGATATGTTGGAACTGAACATAGCAAAAACTTTGCAATGAATAACTTGACTTTAGAAGAATACTTACATATAAATTAAGAGATGGTTTGTTAAAATTAGGTTAAAATAAAAAATAAACTAGACTATTAATTGTGTAAAGTGATATAATGTAAATACAATTTAAGATAACTACTCGAAGGGGAGTAGCTTACACGAAAGTGGTAATTAATCGTCAAGACAGTAGAAATACTCGGTTAATTAGCAAGGAATTCCTTGATAGCAAGACCTTCAAAATAAGCATTAGGTATGTTTGTTTTGGGGTCTTTTTTTATTCAAGGAATTTTTATTTAAAAAAATTTAAATTTCAAGTATACATAAGAGTCCCCAAACATAAAATAAATTTATTAAAGAGGAGGGCAACAAATGTCTTACAAAAGTACTTATAAAGAAGTAATTAAAAATTTAGACTCAAGCTTATCTGGTTTGAGCAATGAAAGAGCAGAAGAGCTGTTAGAAAAAAATGGAGCTAATGAATTAAAAGAAGCAGATAAAATTCCTACTTATAAGCTTTTCTTAGAAAGTTTTAAAGACCCATTAGTAATAATTCTATTGATAGCTGCCTTAGTACAAATATTTTTAGGTGAAACCGTGGAGTCTATAATAATTTTTGCAGTTATTATTATAAACTCTGTTCTAGGTGTTGTACAAACAAAAAAAGCAGAAAGTTCATTAGAAAGTTTGAAAAATTTATCTGCACCAAACGCAAAGGTAATAAGAGACAATAAAAAAATGACAATTCCAGCAAAAAATTTAGTAGTTGGAGATATTGTATTCTTAGAAGCTGGCGATTACATACCAGCAGATGGAAGACTTATAGAAGCACAATCTCTCAAGGTTGTAGAAGGTATGTTGACTGGAGAATCAGAACCAGTTTTAAAGCATACAGAAAAAATAAGTGAAGATGTAAGTTTAGGCGACCAGAAAAATATGGTATTTAGTGGCGCTGTAGTTGTTTATGGTAGAGGTTCTTTTGTAGTAACTGGAACAGGTATGAATACTGAAATGGGTAAAATAGCTGGACTTTTAGAAAGTGCTGAAAATAAACTTACACCGTTACAACAAAAGATAGAGGATTTTAGTAAAAAGCTTGGTGTAGGTATTGTAGTACTTGCTATTTTAATATTTATAATTCAAGTAGCAAGAAATTATTTTATAGCTGGAAATGGAGAAATGACACAAATTATTTTAGATTCATTCATGTTCTCTGTAGCAGTAGCAGTGGCAGCTATACCAGAAGCTTTATCATCAATAGTTACTATAGTATTGGCTGTTGGAACAAATAGTATGGCAAAAAAACAAGCTATAATAAGAAAATTACCAGCAGTAGAAACTTTAGGCTCAACAAGTGTGATATGTACTGATAAAACAGGTACTCTTACACAAAATAAAATGACAGTTGTTGATTATTATATGTATGGAACTAATAATGATGAGTTAAATAAAGAAAAGGTAAACTATTCTTATCATGCTAAATTATTGACTATGGTTTCTACGTTGTGTAATGATTCTCATATAACTAGTGACGGTAAAGAAGTTGGTGACCCGACAGAAGTAGCTTTAATAAATTACTCAAGTAAAAATGATTTAGATTATGATAAATTAAGAAGTAAGTATATCAGAATAAATGAAATACCATTTGACTCAGATAGAAAGCTTATGTCTACTGTAAATAGTATATATGGAGATTATATAATGTTTACAAAAGGTGCTCCAGATATTGTGTTTAGTAGATGTAAATATGCTTTGAAAAATGGTTCAAAAGTAGATATAACAGATGAGATAATAGAAGAATATAAACATAAAAATGAAGAGTTTTCAAATAGAGCACTTAGAGTATTAGCTTTTGCAATAAAAGATGTCCCAGAGGAAGATTTTACACCTTCAATTGATGATGAGCATGATATGACATTGGTTGGAATAATGGCAATGATAGACCCACCAAGAGAAGAAGTAATGGATGCTGTAAAAGAGGCAAAGAGTGCTGGTATAAAAACTGTTATGATAACTGGTGACCACAAAACAACAGCAGCAGCAATTGCAAAAGAGATTGGTATAATGGAAGATGGAGACTTAGCTCTTACTGGAAAAGAGCTTGATGCTTTGAGTGAAGAACAACTATATGAAAAATTAGAAAATATAAGTGTATATGCCAGAGTCTCACCAGAAAATAAAATTCGTATAGTAAAGGCATGGCAACATAAGAATAATATAACAGCAATGACTGGTGATGGTGTTAATGATGCACCTGCATTAAAACAAGCAGATATAGGAATCGGTATGGGAAGTGGTACTGATGTAGCAAAAGATGCTTCTGCTATGGTATTGGTTGATGATAACTTTGCAAGTATAGTAAAGGCTGTTGAAGTTGGTAGAACAGTATACAGTAATATAATAAAATCAATTACGTATCTATTTGCAGGAAACTTAGGAGCTATAGTGGCCATATTATTTGCAGTATTTGCAGGTTGGTCAAATCCATTTACAGCTTTACAACTTTTATTTATAAACTTAGTAAATGACTCTTTACCAGCAATTGCACTAGGGTTTGAAAAGTCAGAAAAAAATATAATGAATAAACCTCCTAGACATCCAGATGAAAGTATACTAGCAGGAGGAACAATGAAGGCAGTTGTTATAAGAGGTTGTATAATAGGTATAGTTACAATAATTGCACAGTATGTAGGTTTACAAGTATCTCCAGAACTTGGAGTAGCAATGGCATTTTCAACATTGATATTAGCTAGAATAATGCAAACATTACCTGCACGTTCTAATAATCAAACAGTAATAAAATTAGGTTTTTTCAGTAATAAATATGTTATAGGAGCAGTTGTAGTTTGCTTTGGACTTTACTCTTTAACACTAATACCAGTGTTAAGAGGAATATTCTCTATACCAACAACATTTGGATTATACCAATTGGGAATTTGTTTAGGTCTAGCGTTGATTTCATCAATATTAATGGAACTTAACAAATTAATAAATAGAAGTGAAATAAAATAATTAAAAAATTAAAGGGACATATTAGTTTTAATAATATGTCCCTTATAGATAATCTAATTTACTCTATATTATCAATTATTTGGAATGCTTTTATAACTTCAGGTAGTTCTTTTTCTTCAGGCATTCTAAATCTTATGAAATTTTTATCAAGTCCAGTGAAATCACTTCCAGATATAACTCTTATTTTTAATTTTGCAAATTCTTGTTGTAAATCTATTTCCCTGTTCTTATGTTCAACTGTCATTATTGATACAGTATCACTAGTTTCAGCTATATTAAGGTTTTTCCATGGAATCAATAATTGACTTTTTATATCTTTTGTTTTTTCCTTTAATTCTTCTATAAATTGAACATCATCCAATAAATTGGCTGCAATAGTACGAGATATTTCAGATACTTCGTAAGGAGTAGAAATTTTTTTAATAGGGCTAACAAGTTGTTCTGGAAGAACTGCATATCCTGCTCTTAGTCCTGCTAAACCAAAACCTTTTGAAAATGTTTTTAAAACAATTACATTATCATAATTATTTAGAAGTTTGACAGCTGAATTTTCTTTTGGCATGTATTCACCATAAGCTTCATCTACTATAACTGCTATATCATATTTATCTGCTTCCTTTACTATATTTTCAATTGATGATAAAGGTATAATTTGTCCTGTAGGATTGTTTGGATTATCAATGTAAATTACTTTATATTCTGGATTTATTTTTTCAATGAATTCTTTTTCATTAAATTTAAAATTATCTTCTTTCTTTAAAAGAACATAATCATAAGTAGCACCGTGCATCTTTATGTCTGTTTCATATTCTGAGAATTGTGGTGAATATCCTAAAACTTTGTCTCCTTTTTCAATAAACAGTCTATTTAAAAGGTAAATAACATGTATAGAACCATCTGCCAAACAAATTCTATTCGTATCTAATGTTGTGAAATCTTTCCAATAATCAACTATATTGTCTTTTAAAGTAATTGAATGAGGATATCCTCTTATCATATCAAATTTTAAAGCATTAAAAGCTTCTACAGCTTTTTTTGAGTAAGACACTGTATTTATACCTTCTCCACAGTCTATCTCAAATACATCTTCTGAATGTCCGGATTCTATTGCATAACTTTTTTTCAACTGCATTTCAATGGCTTTGTTAATTTTTAATTTCATAGTTTATCACTCCTTATTTAGTCAATAATAAATGTTATAAAAGTCGCTAGATTTAAAATATTATGAAAATATATAATAGTAAAAAATGAATATAAATATTATAATAGCTCACTTTATTTAATATGATTATATATCATATATTGTAAAATTTCTAGCATTATAAGACTATAAATTGAAAATATTCAGAAAAATACTACAAGAAACGATTTATTTTGCTTTTAAAATAAGTTAAACGAATGTTATTAATTTTGTAAATTGAAATGGTTTAAGTATAAAGTTATGATATAATCTAATAAGGGTAATTCTTTAGACTATATTAAGGAAATATAAGTATACAATAAAAAGTTATGGAGTTGGATTATGGGATATAAATTAATTGTAACAGATATGGATGGAACTTTATTAGGCAATAATCATAAAGTTACAGATGAAAATAAAACTGCACTACAAAAAGTTATAAAAAGTGGTGTTAATGTAACTTTAGCAACAGGAAGAGCCTTCGATTCAGCTAAATGCAATGTAGATTTTCTTAAAGAAGACATGCCAATAATAGCTTGTAATGGTTCATTAATAAGAGAGCAAAATGGAAATATAATATATTCAAATAAGATTGATACAACAACATGTTTAAATATCTTAGATGTATTAGATAAATACGATATTTACTATCAATGTAATAGTATAGATTCTATGCTTTCAAAAAAAATAGAAGGAATTGAAGAGAGATTAAGTGTATTTTTAGGCTCTGAGACAGAAGTAATTATAAAAGATGATTTGAGAGAAGAAATCTTTAAAAAAGATATACTAAAATTTGTAATTATAGAAGAAAAAAACCCATCTATTTTGGATGAAATAAGAAAAGAATTAAGAAAAGTTCAAGGAATAAAGATAACTTCTTCATGGCCAAATAATATTGAAGTTATGAATGAAGGTGTTGATAAAGGTAATGCAGTTAAAATTTTAGCTGAAAAACTGAACATAGATAGAGAAGATATAATTGCATTTGGAGATAATTATAACGATATAGAAATGATAAAGTTTGCTGGTCTTGGAGTAGCTATGGGAAATGCAGAAGAATTAATTAAACAAGAAGCTGATTATGTTACAGCTACCAATCAAGATAGTGGAGTTGCAAAGGCAATTTATAAATTCTTAGAGTTAAAAGAATCCCTTAGTTCTTAAGAACGGTATATACAGGAAAAAATAGATTGACTATTTTGTCTATAGTAATTATAATACAAATAGATAAAACATAAAAACTTAGATTCAGTGAAGAAGAGAGTAGATATAAAGAAAATCTCAGCGAGTTAGGAATGGTGTGAGCCTAATGATAACACGGAATATTTCGTCTCTTGGTCTTTTTGACCAGGAGATTTTTTAGTTAAAGTATAAATATTATAATTAAAATACAAAAATTTAAAATATGAGGTGAAAGGCATGAAATTATGGGGCGGACGCTTTAGAAAAGCGGAAAATCAACTTATGGAAGAGTTTAATAAATCTTTTGGTTATGACTGTGTACTGTACAAAAAAGATATTGAAGGAAGTATAGCACATGTTCATATGCAGGTAAAATGTGGTCTTTTAACAGAGGAAGAAGGAAAGGCTATAACTGAAGGATTAAAAGGGATACTTGAAGATGTAAAAAATGGAAAGTTGGCATTGGATGGAGAGTATGAAGATATACATAGTTTTACTGAGATAAATTTAATTCAAAGAATTGGAGATGTTGGCAAGAAGCTTCATACAGCACGTAGTAGAAATGACCAAGTTGCAGTTGATATGAGACTGTATGCCAAAGAAAAGGCAAATGATTTGGTGGATTTAATATCTGAGTTTAAAGCTACTATAAAAGATGTTGCTGACAAAAACCCAGTGATGATGCCAGGTTATACTCATCTTCAAAGAGCACAAGTAGTGACATTTAAGCATCACTTAATGGCATATTACAGTATGTTTGATAGAGATGAGAAAAGAATAAAAAATGCTATAGAAATATTGGATGAATCACCTTTAGGTTGTGGGGCTTTAGCAGGAACTACGCATGATATAGATAGAAATATAACTTGTGAACAATTAGGATTTAAAAAAGTAGTAGATAACTTTATGGATGGAGTAAGTGATAGAGATTATTTATTAGAGTTAATGAGTGACTTTTCAATTATAATGATGCACTTAAGTAGATTAAGTGAAGAGTTGATACTTTGGAGTTCTCAAGAATTTGGATTTGTTGAGATAGATGATTTATATACAACTGGAAGTAGTATAATGCCTCAGAAGAAAAATCCTGATGGTGCAGAACTTATAAGAGGTAAGACTGGCAGAGTATATGGAAACTTATTTGGTCTTTTTACAGTAATGAAAGGAATACCATTAGCATATAATAAGGACATGCAAGAAGATAAAGAAGGTTTCTTTGATAGTGTACATACTCTTGAAATGTGCATACAAATAATGGATAGAATGATAGCTACATTAAAGGTAAATGAGGATAAAATGAAACAAGCAGTAAAAAATGGTTTTTTAAATGCAACAGAAGTTGCTGATTATTTAGTTAAAAATAATGTTGCCTTTAGAGATGCACACGGTATAGTGGGAAGTATTGTTATATATTGTGAAGACAATAAAAAGGCAATAGAAGATTTAACATTAGAAGAATTACATAAGTTCTCATATGCCTTTAAGGAAGATATTTATGATTTTATTGATTATGAGAGTATCTTAAATAAAGGAATAAAAAAGAATTTAAAATAATATATTGGATTTCTAAAGGAGTTATCTCATAACAAATTTAATTTGCTCATGCGATAGCT
Organism: Clostridioides sp. ES-S-0054-01; assembly: GCA_021561035.1. Taxonomy (NCBI): domain Bacteria; kingdom Bacillati; phylum Bacillota; class Clostridia; order Peptostreptococcales; family Peptostreptococcaceae; genus Clostridioides; species Clostridioides sp. ES-S-0054-01. The sequence continues at coordinate 2,572,479 of CP067346.1, read as the reverse complement.
TCTTATTTTTTTGTACAAAAAAGGACGTATCACTATTTTCTAGTGTGACAGCCCCTTTTATGGTTAATCAGTTATATAAAATTTAAAATATTTTATAAAGTTTAAATTAAAGTGTAAAATAAATAAAAATTAAAGTAAAAATAAATGGAAATTAAAGTGAATTAGATTTAAAATAAATATGAAAAGGTTTGCAAGAAGTGCTGGTTTAAAGTTTAAATTAAAGTGATTTTAAAGTGAGATATCACTAGGTAGGTATTTATAATAGGGAGGATTATATGATGAAAAAAGTAAAAAAGGGAATTGCTTTATTAGCGTTATCAAGTATTATGATTGGAACATTGAGTGGTTGCACTAAAAATGATGCAAGTTCATCAGATGAGATTACAGTAAGTTTTTGGTCATCTCCACAAAAGGTTCAATATGATTTTTGGGAAGGTAAGGCAAAAGAATTTAATAGTAAAGAATTAAGAATTAATGATAAGGTTGTAAAGGTAGAAGTACAACAAATGCCTGAGACACCATCCTCAGAAGCGGGAATACAAAATGCTCTAGCAACAGATACTGTTCCAGCAATATCAGAAAATGTAAATAGAGGTTTTGCAGCAACATTAGCAGATTCTGATGCGATATACAATTTAGATGAAGAAGAATGGTTTAAAGATGTAGTAAAAAATAAGGATATCGAAGATGTTATAGAAGGTTGGCAAATAGAAGGAAAACAATATGTTATTCCTCAATATGTTAACCCAATGGTATTACAATGGAATTCAAAAGGATTAAAAGCATTAGGATATGACAATCCTCCAGCAACAAAAGCAGAATTTGAGGAATTAATAACAACATTTAGAGCAAATAAAGACAAGATGAAAGAAGTTGGTGTAAGTAGTGTTATGTATAGAAATCAACTTATAAGACCAGATTTCTGGTGGGATAGATGGAATGATTTCCAAAACATTTACTTATCATTTAGTGGAGGAAAACCATGGGTTGAAGGTAATAAATTAGTTCTAGATAAAGAAGTAACAAAAGAAGTATTCGAATTCTTTGGAACAATGGGAGATACTTTATTAACTCAAGAAATACCTAATTTATGGGCAGAAGAAAAACCTCAAGCATTGTGTTCTATAGCAGCACCATGGGAAATAAATGCTCTTAGAGAAGGCGGTAAGATATATGGTGAGGATTATGTATTTGGTCCAATGATAGTGAAAAATGAAGGTGACACAGCATACAATTTCGCTGATTCAAAAGGCTTAGTCTTATACAAAGATGCAAATATTACAGATGAAATACATCAAGGTGCAGTGGAATTTGTTAAGTGGTTATACAGTGAAGAAAATTCTTCAAAAACTGATTTAGAGTGGGTTCAAGCAACAACGATGTTACCTGTTAGAGGAGATTTAGTAGAAAATGATACATTCAAAACTTACTTAGATGAAAATGTTGAATTAAAAGTATTAGCACAAGAAGTACCAAATGCAGTTCCATGTATGCCACATGGAAAAATGGCTGAAATTCAAGAAGCTTTAGGTGGACCTTTAGCAGAATATATTGAAATCACATTAGGGTCAACTAGTTTAAAACCTACTGATGCAACTAAATATGTTGATAAAGCATTTGATGCTATGAAGCAAGCTGGTGGATTAGAGTAAAGTCAAAAAGGTAAAGCGAAAATAAAATACTTTATTTTCGCTTTATCATAAAGGAGGGATGATGGATGAAAGAAAAAATACAAGGTTTAAGTAATAAAGGTGGAGTTCTGGGGTGGCTTTTCAATATACCTTACTTGGTTTACTCTTTAATATATTTCTTAATCCCACTAGGATGGGCTATTTGGTTATCAGCTACAGATTGGAATTTAATGTCTATCAATAAAAACTTTGTAGGAATAGATAATTTTATTAGATTGTTTAGTGATTCAAAAATAAAGGCAGTTTTTTTTAATTCATTTAAATATTTAGTACCAATTGTTGTATTATCATTTATTGTTGCAATGATTATTGCATTATTAGTTTATAACTTACCAGATAAGATAAAGGGTTTTACAGCAGTATTATTTTTTATACCGTATTTAACTTCAGGGGTAGCAGTATCAGTAGTGGTAAGATATTTCTTTAGTTACAATTCCGCTTTAAGTATATTTTTGAGGGATAATGGAATTAATATCGATTGGTTTAGAGATTCTGGATGGGCTTTTGCCATAATTATAGGAATAATTGTTTGGAAAATGTCGGGTTATTATGCACTATTTATATTGTCAGCATTAGAATCTATACCAGACGATGTACATGATGCATGTAAAATAGATGGAGTTTATGGATTTAAAAAGTTTACATGTGTAATATTACCAATGATACTACCTACTTTAACAACAGTTTTAGTTTTAGCATCAGGTTTAGCGTTTGGGATATTTACTGAGCCATATTTATTAACTGGAGGTGGTCCTAACTTAGCAACTACAACTTGGCAACTAGAAATATACAATACATCATTCACTAATTTCCAATCAGGATATGGTGCTGCTATAGCAATAGCCAATGCGGTTCATATATTTATAACTATTAAGATATTAAATGTAGTTATGGATAAAATTAATGCTAAGTATGGAGCATAAAAATAAGGGGAGGTTAAAAATATGAGTAATAAAAAGAAAGTAAATAAGATTTTAGTTATAATAGCAACTTTGATAATATTAGCGATGTCTTTATTCCCATATTACTATATGATAATTCAATCATTTGCTTCATGGAATCAAGTTGATAAAGTTATAATACCAACTAGTTTTGATTTAAGTAGTTATAAATACTTGCTAGGTGGAGCTGGTGGAGCAACTGTAAGTATGTGGATAAAAGCATTAGTTAATTCATTTATAGTCTCTTTGCCTACGGCAATAATGTCAGTAGTAGTAGGATTACTTGTTGGATATTCTATATCTAAAATGAAAAGATTTAAAGGTGAAAAATTTATAATGAACACACTTTTATTTCAAATGTTCTTCCCAGTAATAATACTATTAGTGCCAAGATACATGCTAACAAAACCATTAACAAATACTTATATAGGAATGATAATACCTTTGTCAGTATCTATTTGGGGAATATTCATGTACATAAATTATTTTAAATCTTTGCCAAATGATGTATTTGAAGCAGCTAGAATAGACGGTGCTTCAGAATTAAGAATACTAGGTAGCATTGCATTTCCTGTAACAAAATCAGTTACAACAATAGTATTCTTATCTACATTCATGAGTAGATGGGGAGAACTTATGTGGGATATGTTAATTTCACCAAAGGTAGATATGCAAACATTAAATGTTTTAATATCTACTCAATTTAAACCAATGGGAAATTTACCAGGTCCAATGTATGCAGCTTCAGTAATATTAACATTACCGATAATAATTATGTTTTTGTGTTTCTCTAAACACTTTAAAGAAGGGATAAACTTTATGCTTAAATAGTAGGGGGAAAAGTAATGAATAATATAAATGTAATAAGAAGTAAAAATAATCCATTAATAAAACCAAGTGATGTAAGACCAAGTAGGGAAGATTTTAAAGTGGATGGTGTGTTTAATTGTGGGGTTTGTAAATACAACAATGAGTATATATTACTTTGTAGAATAGCAGAATCAGTTAAAGTTGATTCAAATAAGGAAGTAAAAATTCCTATAGTAGTTAATAAGGATGGAGAAGATGTTATAGAAGTAATATCTTTTAATAAAGATGTAGATACACAATATGACTATTCAGACTCACGTTCTTTATGGACAATAGATAATAGAGGAGCTAAAAAAATAGCGTACTTAACATCATTATCACACATTAGAGTAGCAAGGTCAAAAGATGGAGAAAACTTTATAATAGATGATGAGCCATTTATAAAACCAATAGCGTCAGAAGAAGAGTGGGGAATTGAAGATCCAAGAATAACTGAAATAGATGGAATTTACTACATAAACTATACATCAGTAACAAGAAATGGAGCAGCAACGTCATTAGTATCTACTAAAGATTTTATTAGTTATGAAAGACATGGTATAATATTTGCACCTGAAAATAAAGATGTAACTATTTTCCCTGAAAAAATAAATGGAAAATATATAGCATACAATAGACCTGTGCCTTGTGCAATAGGGGGTCCTGACATGTGGATAGCAGAATCTCCAGATTTAATGCACTGGGGTAAGCAAAGATACTTTTATGGTGTAACAAATGAAGACTCTTGGGAAAATGGAAGAGTTGGTGGTGGAGCAGTGCCATTTTTAACAGAAAAAGGATGGGTTAAAATTTACCATGCGGCAGATAAGAATAATAGATATTGTTTAGGAGCATTTCTACTTGATAAAAATGAACCATGTAAAATATTAGCGAAGACAAATAAGCCTATATTAGAGCCTGATGCAGATTATGAAAGGGAAGGATTCTTTGCAAACGTAGTATTTACATGTGGATGTATATTTGAAGATGGAATTGTAAAGATATATTATGGTGCAGCAGATGATAAGGTTTGTAGAGCGGATATAAAGATTGAAGAAATATTTGCAATGTTAGAGGTTTAATGAAATCTAAGTTTGTTGGTTAATTTGTTGACCAATGTCTTAAATTATATAGAATTTGGAGCGTTAATTTATGAGAAGAGTAACAATGAAGGATATATCAAATAAACTAGATATATCTATAAATGCAGTATCTTTAGCTTTAAACAACAAGGTGGGTGTGAGCGAAGAGACCAGAAAAATGGTATTAAATGTAGCGGAAGAACTAGGATATTTAGAGAAATCTCCTAAATTTGTAAAATCATATGCACAAAAAAATATATGCGTAATTATTAAAAAAATTTACTTTGAAGATAATACTTTTTATTCTAAGGTAATGAAAGGAATAAGTGATGAAGCTAGTAAAAACAACTATGATATTATAACCTGTATAAAAGATGATTCAAAAAATATTCCTAGTTGTGTAGAAACAAAGAAGGTCTGTGGGGTAGTAGTAATAGGAACTATAGATGATGATTACTTATTCAAACTAAAACAATACAATATTCCAGTAGTATTAGTTGACCATACATCATTACTTTATAATACTGATAGCATACTGACTGATAATAAAATGGGTAGTTTTAAAATAACGAAATTACTTTTTGATAAAGGATATGAAAAAATAGGATTTTTTGGAGACTTAGAATACTCTTTGAGTGTTAAGGAAAGATATTTTGGATATAAAGAGGCTATTAAAAAATTTGCACCTACAGAAATTAATGTAAAAGAAACTATACATAAATATTCAATTTTAAGCGATATAGAAGAGTATATATTAAATGGAGAACATAAAAAAATTCAAGAAATTATAAAAAATGTAAGTGCATTACCAGATGCATTTGTATGCTCTAATGATAATGCAGCTATTATGTTAATTACTTCATTGACAGATTTAGGATATAACGTTCCAAAAGATATCGCAGTAGTCGGATTTGATGATATAGCTATGAATTCACTATTAGTTCCAAAATTAACTACAGTAAGAGTAAATAAAGAACTTATGGGAATAAAAGCTGTTAAACGATTACTTTGGAGATTAAACAATAAAAAAGAGATGACCGAAAATTTAGTTATGGGTGTCGATGTGATAGAACGAGCTAGCTGTTAAAATGAAATTTGGAAGGAGAATATATGCAAAATAAATGGTGGAGAGAATCTGTATTTTATGAGATATATATGCCTAGTTTTAAGGATGGAAATGGTGATGGTATAGGAGATTTCAAAGGAATAACATCAAAACTAGATTATTTAAAAGATTTAGGAATAAAGGGGATTTGGCTGACACCATTTTATCCATCTCCTAAAGTCGATAATGGATATGATATATTGGATTATTATAATGTAGATAAAGATTATGGAACCTTAGAAGATTTTAAGGAATTTTTAAACAGGGCTCATAACTTAGATATAAAAGTCATAATAGACATAGTTCTTAATCACACATCTAATGAACACCCTTGGTTTAAAGAGTCAAAATCATCGATAGATAGTAAGAAGAGAGATTTTTATATTTGGAGAAAGTGTATTCCAAATAATTGGGAATCTTTTTTTGGTGGAGAAGCATGGGAATATGATGAAAATACAAAAGAGTATTATTATCATGCATTTGCAAAAGAGCAAGTAGACTTGAATTGGTCAAATCCAAAGGTTTATGAAGCTATGAAAGATGTATTGAAGTACTGGCTAAACTTTGGAGTTGATGGATTTAGGTTTGATGTTATAAATTTCTTAACAATACAAGATGATTTAAAGGTTGATAATCCGTTTGATGAAAATGGTGAACAAATACATAAATATGATAAGGATCAAGATGGTGTATTAGACATAATAAAGAGATTAGTAAAAGATGTTAGAAACATTAAGGAAGATGCTTTTCTTGTGGGAGAAGTAGGTACAGAATATTTTAATGAATTAAAACCATATTGTAGTGAAAATTTATTAGATGTTGTGTTTAACTTTAACCTAGGTAGTATAGATGAATTTTCAATAGAGAAAGTATATAAAGAAATACGATGTATGAATGAAGAATATGATGAAAATCAGATACCTACAATATTTTTTAATAGTCATGATATGGGAAGAAGTATAACAAGATTTAATCCGAAGGGGAATTGTAATGGTATTGAAAAAGCTATAGCAGCTTTACTTTTGACAACTAAAGGTGTTCCATTTATTTATTTTGGTGAAGAAATAGGTATGGAAGACTTGGTTTGTTATGATATTAATAAAATGAATGATATACAAGGAATAACTAAATATAAATTAGAAATAGCAAAAGGTAAGTCAGAGTATGAAGCGTTAAAATCAGCAAATAAAAGCTCTAGAGATAAGTCCAGAAGCCCTATGCAGTGGAATAGTGATAGCAATTATGGTTTTAGTAAAACCAAATCTTGGATTAATATAGAGGACAAGAAAGATAAAACAACAGTTGAAAAAGCTATAAAGGACAATAAGAGTTTATTAAACTTATACAAAGAATTAATAAAAATAAGATGTAATACAACAGCACTATTATATGGGGATTATGAGGATTTGAAGTTAGAAAACGGTGTATTAAGCTTTAAAAGAAAATATAATGATATAGTTGTAGACGTTGTAATTAACTTTAGCAAGGAGGACTATACTCTCAAAATAGATAAAATAGAACTTTTAAACACATCAGAAAACAATATATTAAAACCATATGATTTCTCAATATATATGAGTAAATTATAAAAAATAATAAACTAATAATTAAGAGGTAAGATATGTCTACTTTAAAAACAATCGAACAATTATTAAATGAATATAATGCAAAAGATATAAAATTCTATGGCAAAGAAAAAATAGAATTCGAAAATGTTGGTGAAAAAGATGTATATAATATAAGTGCACCCTTTATGGATGAAAATGAATTAGTAATAGCAGGAAGAGTAGAGTCTAGAGATAGTGAACATTCAGAAATTCACTTTTTTGTTAAAAGAAATGGAAAATGGATACAAAGAGAAAATACTAAAAAATTTACTTTACAAGACCCATTTTTTACTTTTATAAATGGAGAATTGATATTAGGTGGAGTGGAAATATTCCAACATCCAACTATAGAAAACTCATTAGGATGGAGAACCGTATTTTATAAAGGTAAAGATATAAACTCTTTAGAAGAATGTTTCAAGGGTCCTGATGGAATGAAAGATTTAAGACTCGTCGAGTTAAAGGATAAAAAAATAGGAGTTTTGACTAGACCACAAGGAAACAAAGGTGGTAGAGGTAAAATAGGATTTACAATAGTTAATAAAATAGAAGATTTGACTGTAGATGTTATAGAAGATGCACCGTTACTAGAAAATCAATTTACTGATTTAGAGTGGGGTGGAGCGAATGAAGCACATTTATTAAAAGATGGAAGAATTGGAGTGTTAGGACATATTGCTTGCTTTGATAACAATGGGGGTAGACATTATTATCCAATGGTATTCATATTAAACCCAGTAACTAATGAAACTACTGATATACAATTAATAGCAACTAGAAAAGATTTTTTAGAAGGACCTTCAAAAAGACCAGACTTAGTTGATGTGGTATTTAGTGGAGGATTAGTAAGGCACAATGATAAAACGGCAACTTTATATGCTGGAATAAGTGATGCTGATGCTCAACTGATAACAATTGTAGACCCTTTTAATGGATATATAGACACTAAACCTTCCATTTGAAAACTTTAATATTGGAAAGTATTTAAGCGATGAACTCAAGATAGTTACTTAAATAATGATGCAAATGTTGCTACGTTGGCAGAGGTTTTGTTCAGAAAGAATATCTTCTGGAACTGCTATAATGAAAAACGCTCAAAATGCTGTAGATAGCGGATTAGTGCATACAATTATTATATAAGAATCCCAGGTTGTTTTGAATTTGGGATTTATTTTTTGTGTAAAAATTTATTATATAAAAGCAAGAAATTTAAAAGGAGTAATGTTTAAAATATATATAAATAAAAAAATTATTATTAAAATGATAATTAATATCAATAAGTATTGACAAAATTATTTTTAGATACTATTATATATGATATAAATAATAATGAAAATCAATATCAAATAAATGGGAGGAAATCTAATGAACTTATTAGTGATTGGTGGTCATGAAAGAATGGAAAAAGATTATATGGTTATGGCCAAGAAAAAAGGTTATAAGACAAAGGTGTACACTACTATGTCATCTAAATTAAATAATTCTATAGGAAGACCAGATGCAGTTGTTATACTTACATCAACAGTTTCACATAAGATGTCTAGAACGGTTGAGTCTCAAGCTAAAAAACAAGATATATTAATCGTAAGACATAAAAATAGTAGTAAGGTAGCATTTAATGAATGTCTAGACATGGTCGATGAATGTCTAGGAAACTGTTCAAAATGTAAGCTTAAGGATAAACAAAAAAATATATAAGTATAAAAAATACATAAACATAAAATTAAAGGGGCTGTCTCAAAATAGAGATAAGCTTCTTTTTCATTGCTGAAATGATGAAGATATATTTGATTTCATATAAAAAAGAGTGCCTCATGAACTAAAAAGTTCATTTTAAGACACCTCTAAATTTATAAGAATGAGTATATTATAAAGTTTTTATTATAATTGCTACTTTTTCATATTTCTTTTACTTCTAACCTTTTTTCTACTTTTCTTCTTAATATTTGAAGCTATTATAAATAAAATTAAAAGGATTAAAATACCTGCAACAATCTTAACAAAAGTCGTTAAAGTGTTATTTCCAGTTAAAAATGGAAGACTGCTATCAAGATTATTTTTTGCAATCAAATCTATACTATTTTCTAGTTTACCATCATTATATATATTTAAAGTACCAATCTTAGCGCCTTTTTTTATAGGTAAATCAATTTTATTTAGCTCTGTTTTAGTATCATAGTTTCCTTGAGATTCATTTTTTTCTAAGAATATTTTATAACTATTTTTTGGTCCATAAATCAATTCATGTTGTTTTGTAAATAATACTTTTTTAGTATCAGTATATTTTTCTTTATCAACAATAGTAGCACACTTAAAGTTATCAAATCCATAATCAATCAAAATACGTGAGTCTAAATATAAATCAGCATTAGTTGAATTAAATACAGCAGCGATAACCCTTCTTCCATCTTTTACAGCACTAGATAAAAGACACTTACCAGCAGCATCAGTATATCCAGTTTTTATACCATCAACTATATCATATTTTATATTTATAGGTTGACCTTTATATGTAATCTTATCATGTGATGTTAAAAACTTATTAGTGTTTATAAAGTATCTCTCATAGGGATATGCTTTTGTAGCTTCAAATTTAAGTGACTTAGTTTTTACAATTTGTCTAAAAGTATTATTATTCATAGCTTCTCTAGCTATAAGAGCCATATCATGAGCTGTTGTGTAGTGATTTGGGTCTGGTAATCCATGAGGATTATTAAAATGAGTATTATTAGCTCCAATTTTCTTTGCTTCAGAGTTCATAAGGTCAATAAATTTTTGTACATCTCCACCACCAACATATCTAGCTAATACAAAGGCAGCATCATTAGCGGAATGAACTAAAAGAGCATTTAGTAACTGCTTTACAGTAAAAGATTCTCCTTCTTTTAGATACATACTAGAACCATCTATTTGAGGTAAGTTTTTAATTTCTATTACTTGATTTAAATCTTTAACCTCCTTTAGAACTAGGCAAGCTGTCCATGCTTTAGTTGTTGAAGCTGGATAAAGCTTAGAATTTCCATCTTTATTATATAGTATTTTGCCAGATTCATAGTCCATTAAAACTGCATGTTTAGCAACTATAGCTGGTTCATCATCTGCAAAAGAGATATTAGAGCTTCCTAAAAATGAAGTAAATATCAATAAACAGATTAATAAAAGTGATAAATTTCTTTTCATTGTGAGCCTCCAAATTTTAAATTCATCTTTTAGTATAGCACATATTTGTCAATAATTAAAAGAAAGGAGTGATTAATATATGAAAAAAAAGGTAAAATTTATTTCGTTTTTTGTTTTATTTATTTTAATAATATCATCAGTAATCATTTATAAATCACATATTTTTAAAGATGATATTTATGTCGTAAGTAAAAAAAATTCACCTAATGAAAAAACACATGCTGTAGAGAAAGAAATTAAAAATGAAGATAATAGTCAAAATAAAGTAGTTAAAGACATAGATAAAAATTTTCAAAATAATAAAATAACTATATACATAAGTGGAGCAGTAAATAGACCAGGGATTGTAACTATAGAGTCAGATAAGAGACTTTATGATGCCGTAGAATTACTGGGAGGAACAACAAAAGAAGCTGATTTAAATGGAGTCAATTTATCAGTGAGGTTAGAAGACGAACAACATTACATAATACCTAAAATAGGTGAAGCAACATCTGTGACAAGCAATGATGATTCCAATAAATTAAATCAAAAAAACGAGTCAAGAAGTGAGTCTAAAAATAAAGATAATAAAAATATATCTAATGAATCAAAAGTAAATATAAATGTAGCAACGATAGAAGAATTGGATTCTCTACCTGGGGTTGGAGAAGCTACAGCCAATAAAATTTTACAACACAGAGAAGAAAATGGACAGTTTAATTCAATTGAGGAGATAAAAAATGTAAATGGTATTGGAGATAAAAAATATGAAAATATAAAAGATTTAATTTGTGTAGACTAAAATATAATACAAAACTTACTTATAGATATGGTATTATAAATATGTGTGTATATGTGGAAATTTAGTAAAGGAGGCACTTTTATGAAAAAAGAACAAAAAAAACTTACAGAGATGACAACAGCAGGTGGTTGAGCCGCTAAAATAGGGCCAGAGGTTCTGGCATCAGTTTTATCTCAATTGCCTAAAAATGATAATATAGAAAATTTATTAGTAGGACTAGATACAGCAGATGATGCTGCAGTTTATAAATTAAATGATGATATGGCACTTATTCAAACATTAGACTTCTTTACACCAATGGTAGATGACCCATATGTATTTGGACAAATTGCTGCATCAAATTCACTATCAGATGTATATGCTATGGGAGGCAAACCTTTGGTTGCAATGAATATTGTTTGTTTTCCATCATGTCATAATATGGATGTGCTTGCAGAAATATTAAAAGGTGGGTTTGATAAAGTGAAAGAAAGCGGAGCACTTTTAGTTGGAGGACATACTGTAGATGATAAAGAGCCTAAATATGGTCTTTCAGTTTCTGGGATTGTAAGTCCAAATAAAGTTTTGTCAAATGCTACTGCAAAGACTGGTGATAAATTAATTATAACAAAACCAATTGGAGTAGGTGTATTAAATACTGCCATGAAAGAAGGTATGGTAGAACAACATATAGCAGATAAAGTAATAGAAATAATGATACATTTAAATAAATATGCAGCAATGAGCTTTGATAAGTTTGATGTAAATTCAGTTACAGATATAACTGGTTTTGGTTTACTTGGTCATACTTTAGAAATGGCTAAAGCTTCTGAAGTAAGTATTGAAATTGAATCAAAACATGTACCAATTATTGAAGGCGCAATAGAGATGGCACAAATGGGAATTATACCTGCTGGTATGTATAAAAATATGAATTATGTATCTAAAGATGTAGAAGTTGTAGGAGATGTGGAAGTTGCAGTTCAAGATATTTTATACGACCCACAAACATCAGGAGGGTTATTAATTTCAGTAAAAGAAGAACTTGCAGAGGAACTTGTAAAAGATATGAAATTAAATGGAGCAATAGAAGCAAAAATTATAGGTTCTGTAGTTCCAAAAGGGGAAAAATATATTACAGTTTTATAAAATATTATAGAGAAAGAGTGATTGTTTTGAGCAAAAGAGAGTTGTTTGCAATGTTACCTTCAGTTGATGAAGTGTTAAATGATAATAGAATTGTAGCAATAATAGATGAATATCCTAGAAGCTTAGTTTTAGAATCTGTAAGAGAAATAATAGATTTTAAAAGACAATTTATATTAAGATTAAAAGAAGAAGTATCAAATTCTGTAACAATAGAATTTGATGAAATAATAGAATCTACGATAGAGAGAGTTAAATTAAATTACTCATTATCCTTAAAAAAGGTTATAAATGCAACTGGTACAGTTATTCATACAAATTTGGGGAGGTCTTTGCTTAGTGAAGATATAAAAGATGAATTATGGTGTGCTGCTTCAAGGTATTCAAATTTAGAATACGATTTGGAGAATGGAGAAAGAGGTTCAAGATACTCCCATTTAACTAGTACAATAAAAAGACTTACTGGTGCGGAAGATGTATTAGTTGTAAATAATAATGCAGCAGCAGTGCTTCTTGTACTTAGCACAATGGCTAAAGGAGGAGAAGCAATTGTATCTCGTGGAGAATTAGTTGAAGTAGGTGGCTCATTTAGAATTCCAAGTATAATGTCTCTTAGTGGTGCAGAATTAGTTGAAGTTGGTTCAACCAATAAAACGCATTTAAAAGATTACAAAGAGGCCATTACGGAAGATACAAATGTATTGATGAAAGTGCATACAAGTAACTATAGAATTATGGGATTCACAGAGAGTGTTTCTATAGAAGAACTAGTTAATTTAGGTAAAAAATATAAATTGCCTGTAATAGAAGACCTAGGAAGTGGGGTATTTATAGATTTATCAAAATATGGTCTATCGTATGAACCAACTGTATTAGATTCTATACGACAAGGTGCAGATGTAGTAACTTTTAGTGGAGATAAGATGCTTGGAGGTCCACAAGCTGGTATTATAGTTGGGAAAAAAGAGTATATAGAAAAAATGAAGAAAAATCAACTTACTAGAGCACTTAGAGTCGACAAACTCACAATATGCGCTCTTGAAGCAACATTGAGAATGTATTTGGATGAGACAAAGGCTATAGAAAATATACCTACTTTAAAAATGTTGACGTATAAAATTGAAGAATTAGAAGTAAAAGCAAATAAACTATTTGAAAAAATAACTGCTTTGAACTTAAATGCCAATATAAATATAGAAGATGGATTTTCTCAAGTGGGAGGAGGGTCTATGCCTCTTGAAACTATAAGCACAAAGGTAATAACAATAACTCCTGAACATATGAATGTTTCATCTTTAGAAAAGAAACTAAGACTTGGTGAAGCACATATAATAGCTAGAGTGTATGATAATAAATATGTACTAGATGTAAGAACTATATTTGATGATGAATTTGATGTAATAGTTGAGGAATTGAGAAAAGCATTTAATTAAATAAATTTGACTTAATAAATATTAAATTTAGAAGTATAAGTATTAAATTTTGATTAAAAAATAGCTACGCACACTTGTGACTTTGGTCATGAGAGGTTCAGAGGGGGCAAAAAATGAAAAATGTAGTAATTGGAACAGCAGGTCATATTGACCACGGGAAAACTACTCTTATAAAAGCATTGACTGGAAGAGAAACTGATACATTAGATGAAGAAAAAAAGAGAGGCATTTCAATAAACTTAGGATTTACTTATTTTGATTTACCAAACAACAGAAGAGCTGGAATTGTAGATGTACCGGGACACGAAAAGTTTATAAAAAACATGTTAGCTGGAGCATCAGGGATTGATATAGTTTTACTTGTTGTAGCAGCAGATGAAGGGGTTATGCCACAGACAGTTGAGCATTTAGATATTCTAAGCTTTTTAAATATCAAAAATGGAATAGTGGTTCTAACTAAGTCTGATACTGTGGATGATGAATTTAGAGAGTTAGTAAAAGAAGATATTTGTGAAAAAATAAAAGGAACTTTTCTTGAAGATGCTGAAATAATTGAAGTTGATTCTATATCTAAAAAAGGTATAGACACCCTTATTGAAAAAATAGATAAAATGAGTGATGATATAGAAGATAAAAATGAAAACTCTCCAGCCAGACTTAATATAGACAGAGTATTTTCAATAAAAGGGTTTGGTACTGTGATAACAGGTACTTTAATAGAAGGAAAGATAAGTATAGAAGATGATTTGGTTATATATCCACAAGTATTAAAAACAAAAATAAGAAGTATACAAGTTCATGGAGAAAATAAAGATACAGCTTATGCAGGACAAAGAACAGCAATCAATATATCAAATGTAAAAGTGGATGATATAAAAAGAGGGGATGTTTTAGCTGCACCAAACTCATTAGAGGAATCAATGATGTTAGATGTAAAATTATCATTGGTAAATCATTTAGACAAAGGATTGAAACATTGGGACAGATTAAGGTTGTATCATGGAACTAGAGAGATACTTTGTAGAGCAGTTCCACTAGATAAAGAATTGATTGAAAGTGGAGAAAGTGGATATGTTCAGTTAAGACTTGAAGAAAGTATAGTATCTAAAAAAGGCGATACATTTGTAGTTAGACGTTATTCTCCAATGGAAACTATCGGTGGAGGTGTAATAATTGACCCATCCCCTAAAAAACATAAGAAATTTGATGAAAAAGTTATAGAAGCATTAAAAATAAAAGAAAAAGGCGAACTTAAAGATATAATAGAAGAGTATTTAAAAAGGAATCTAAAAAATTATCCAAATATAAAAGAAATAATGAGCTATAGTGGTGCTCATGAAGAAGATGTAAAAAGAGCACTTGAAACACTTATATCAGAAGATAAAGTATTTATTATAGGAAATATGTATATGCATATAAATCAATACAATAAGTTAAAGGAAAATACAATAAAGCTTTTAAGTGAGTATCATAAGAAATATAGACTTAGAAAAGGAATGTTAAAAGAAGAAGTAAGGTCTAAGATAGAGAGCAATTTCAAAACTAGGGAGATGGATATTTTATTAGAAAAATTATCTACAGAAAACGCCATAAAAATAGAAAATAATATAGTATCTCTGTTAGATTTTGAAGTTATTTTAAATGAGAAACAAAAAGAAATAGCAAAAAAAATAGAAAAAAGATTAAAATCATGTGGAGTTTCTTCTATACTGACAATAGATGAAGTTTCTGAAGGAAATCATAACTATGCTGAAGTATTGGAGTCAATGATAGGTAATAAAGTAGAGAAATTAGATGATTTGTATATAATGGACAAAGGTATTTATGAAAATGCAAAGAATACTTTGATAAATTATATAAAAGAAAATAAAGAAATAACATTAGGAGAATACAGAGATTTGATTGATTCTAGTAGAAAAAATTGCATGATTATATTGGAAAACTTCGATAGAAACAAAATAACTAAAAGAGTAGAAAACAAAAGAATTTTGTTTTAGCAGAAAATGTCTGTTTTTGCTTTAAGGTATAAAGAAGGAATTATAATGTCGAGTATCGTATAATTAATTATTATAAAATATTAATTAAGAGGAAGTGTAAAGTATTGAAGAATATAATACCTGATGTAAAACCAGATATAAAAGAAAGAGAAGACATGAGCCTTTTATTTATAATAATGGGCTCAGTACTTTTATTATTTATTATAAAAGATACAGATAAGTATGAAACTCTATTACATGCCATATATACTATATTCTTAGTAGCCACAGGAATAATTATATTTAATACTACAAAATTTAAAGTGGATTCATTTTCTACATTTTTAGGATTAATTTTTATAGCCACTGGAGCATTTGAGTGTATATATTTATTTAATTCCTTAGGAATTAGAACTAAGTCTGTAATGGAGATTAATAGCACGATATCAGCAATAACAGATTTATTTCCTATACTGGGTGTATACTTAAGTTTTAAATTTGTTAAGGATAATAAACAAATTTATTCAAGTATAATTTTATTTATAGCAACTGTTACATTAACAATAATATCTTTATTCATAATATCTGAAATTTGTGACTATCTAGGAAATGGTACATCACAATATACTTTAGGAGTTATAATATCTATATTCACAATAATTATTTCTATTATTAGTGTAATTGAATTAAACTCAAGTTCAAATGAAAGTAAATGGGAATATAATGAAAAAAAGATTTTTAATAGAATAATAGTAATAATAATCTTATCAAGGGCTCCAAATCTATTGCATATAGTTATTGCTGATAGGAGTGTAGAGAGGATATTATCACAGATAATAATAAATGTAGCCTTATATTATTTATATAATTACATAGTATCTAAGAATATTAATAAAACAGCGCTAGAATTACATGATACAAATGAAGAATTGACAATAAAAACGGAAAGTTTAAAAGAAAAGAACAAAAAATTAATCTATGAGACAGAAAAGATAGAGGAACTTAAGGGAATACTTATGAGAAGAGAATCTAGACTACAATCTACATTAGATGTAGCAGTAAATAGCATAGTTGTATTTAACAAAGATGGAGATATTACATACGCAAATAAGAGTTTTAGAAATACTTTTGGAGATTATAAAGAACAAGATAAATTGACTGATAAAATAAAAAACTTCAACGATTTAATAGAAAGCATTCACTATGTGTTTGTACATGAGAAGAATGTAGAAAAACTTATTAATACAAGTAATAATAAAGTTTATCAAGCTATATTTGCTCCTTTAATTATTGCTTTACAAACAGAAGGGGTATTATGTGTACTAGAAGATAAGACCAAGAAAAAGGAATATGAACGCAAACTTATTGAAGCAAATAAGAGAAGCAGAGATTTTTTAGAAAGTATTGGAGATGGCATAGTAGTACTTGAAGGTAATAACAAAATATACGTTAATAATGCATGTAGAGAAATTTTTAAAAATAAATTAGAAAGTATTGATTTTTCAGCAGTATGTAAAAGTGAAGAAAGTATAGAAAAAAGATATGTAATAGATGGTGAAGTAAAGTACGTAGAGATGAGTTTTTCTCAGTATACTAATGCTGGGACTGATAAAACTATTATTGTGATACGTGATACAACGTCTCGAAAAATATCTCAAATAAAACTTGAGGAAAGTCAATCATCCTATTCAAGATTTATAGATATA